>NZ_JARJEF010000030.1 GCF_029697505.1 Pseudophaeobacter profundi
TGCAAAGAAAACAGGAAAGGAGACCGCAACATTGACCACATCATAAACTACAGCGCATAACTGAAGGTGGGTCAAATCTCGGTGAAAATACCGGGTCAGTTCTCAGTGACAATCAACACTGGAAGCTCTATCTCTGCTCCTCGCCGCCCTATCAGCTGCAAACCCGCAATGACCGGCGCATGCACGATTACACCCAGCTGGCTTTCCAGGGCAAATTCGACGAGGCCCGCACCCTGCGCGACAGCTTGAAACCCGTGCGCGAGGCGATCGCCAGCAGCCGCCCGGTGGACAAACCTCAGGCCTTCGGCAAATACTGGCAGGAGCTGCTGGGTCAGGTCGGCGGCCCGGTGCGCCATCCGATGCTGAACCTGACCGAGACGGAAAAAGCCACCATCCGCGAGGCGTTCGAGGGCTGCGGGCTTAAGCTCTGAACAGTAGCGCCCGCCGGGCGGCGGCCTATCTGCCCTGATCTCCCGGCCCTGCACTGATCAGGCCGCGCGGACATACACCCGCGCGGCCTGATCATTCCCCCTGCCCCTTGATTTTCAGCCAGCTGAGGTCCCTTTGGGAGAGCTCTTTGCCCTGTGTTCTGCCGCCTGCTACGGGATGGCTGGCGTCACCATCGCCCGCAGCCGCAACCACCGGCGCGGCGATGGCGGGGTGTTCCTGTCGGTGCTGGTGACTACACTGCTGACCGGGGCGCTGTGGCTGTTGGCTGGTAGCGAACCAGTGCTGCCAGCGGATGACACCCACTGGCGGGCGCTTGGCCTGTTTGCTGTGGCCGGTGTATGTGCGACAGTTCTGGGACGGTTGTTCATGTACCGATCCACCGAAATCCTGGGTCCGGTCGGCGCCGCCATGCTACGCCGCCTGATCCCGCTCTTTGCCATACCGCTTGCCATCCTGCTGATCGGCGACTGGCCTGGTCTTGCCGAACTGGTGGGCGGGGGGCTGGTGGTGGCTGGGGTGTTCGCTTTCTCCGGCAGCGCGGCTCCAGTGGGAGCGCTGGCGGGCGTGTCGTTGGGGCTGCTTTCGGCGGCCAGCTACGCTCTGTCCTACGGCCTGCGCAAATTGGGACTGATGCAGCTACCCGACCCGCTGCTGGCGACCTGCGCTGGCGCAAGTGCGGGCTGCCTGTGCTATCTTGGCTGGGCTTTCCTGTGCCGAGGCAGCGCCAGCAGACAAACGCGGCTGCACTATCTGCTGGCCGACCGCAGCGTCGGATTTCTTGGCACAGCGCTGCTGCTTTCAGCCGGACAGACGCTGCAGCTGGCGGCCCTGCTGCACACTTCTGTCACCAGCGTCGCGCTGATCGGGGCGCTGGACGTGCTGTTCAGCGCCCTGTTTGCCGCGCTGCTGCTGCGCCAGCGGCTGCAACCGACGCCACGCGGGCTGATCGCGGCTTTGCTGGTCGGACTGGGCAGCGCGCTGCTGCTCCTGAACTGACCCCGCGCGGGCTGGGCATGAAACTCCCCCGACAGACCGGTTTCTGACTGTGACCACAGCACAACTCCGCAGTCCCAGCTATTCGATTATTGGCTATCCAGTTTCCCGGAATGCGAATTGAGCAGGGACAGGCATGACGTAGGCTTTCGAGCAGCCACAACAAGCTGACGGAACCGCAGCAGCCTCACGTCAGCATCAAAACAGGGGGCCTTTATGCCTGAGTTTCACCATCTGCCCGTATCTCTGACCCTCGCCACGAGCCTGCTTGCATCTGCAGCATACGCCGCGGGTGGCGGCGGCGGAGAACCCGGTGTCATCGACATCCGCGACCCGATCGTCCAGCGCTGGTTCGAGGCCACACCGCACAACCCGCCTGCCCTGCCAGAGCCCGGTCGCGACTACGGCCTGATCGGCGAAGGCGGTGCCTTTGTTGCGCCAGAAGCCGCGCCACTGTCGTCCTGGGCGCCAAATTTTCCCGGTCAGCTGGAAGGGTGGGACCAGAACTCCCATGCCATAAACGTCGATGTGCTGGCCTTCTACCCCACCAGTCGCAAAATTGTCGGCATCAACCGATCACGGAGACCTTTGGGAGCCGCGTAGATCGCCCGAGGTCTCGGGTCGCGGGAGGGTCGTGGTGATGCCTTCCTCGTGACAGGCCAGGATTTCACGACCGCTGAAGTAGCCTTTATCTGCGACTGCGCTCATCGCCGTGGCCGGCAGCGGCAAGACGCGGCGATACTACTGCGCCAACGCCAAAGAGAAAGGCGCATCCATCTGCACCGGGATGCGCGGACTGAAAGAAGAAGATGCCGCGCTCTCGATCCTGTCTGGGCTAAAGGTCGGTCTGATGCAGGATCAGGCCTATGCAAAGTTTCGGGAGAAGTTTCTGGCGCGCAAGAAAGTTGAAGAGAAAGAAGGCGATGATTTGCTCCGGCTCCATAGCCAGGCTCTGCGTCAGCTCGAGTCCCGGCACGCAA
>NZ_JARJEF010000031.1 GCF_029697505.1 Pseudophaeobacter profundi
GCTATTCTGAATACTAAAACAATTCGTCCTTAAGGTTAAAAGTTAAAAGAAAATTACTTTTACAACTCAAAAATAGAAACAACTCAGTCTTTGAGTTTTACAAAAATAATAAAAATTATAAAACAAATTTAGAAAGACTAAACATGCCTTTCCTCCGGAATCCTTTACGATGGAAACATGGCTGCCTGTGCCAGCCGAGCAGACAGCCGACAAAGAAGCGAAAGGGAACGATGTTATTCACAGCTAGTTATTTCTTCTTCTGGGCCTTCTCCGCAGCCTTCGTTACTTTACCCGACGTCAAGTCCTTATGGTTGACACTCTTGATGACACCAACGGCAACCGTTTGTCTCATGTCTCGCACGGCGAAACGTCCCAGAGGGGGGAACTCCTGGAAGCTCTCCACACACATGGGCTTGGAAGGAACCAGGGTGATGATGGCAGCATCACCGGACTTGATGGACTTGGGGTTGTCCTCAGTGGTCTTACCTGTACGACGGTCGCACTTCTCTTTGATTTCAGCGAACTTGCAGGCAATATGAGCAGTGTGGCAATCGAGGACGGGCGTGTAGCCGTTAGAAATTTGACCAGGGTGGTTCAGGACAATGACCTGTGCAGTGAAGTCAGCGGCAGCCTTTGGTGGGTTGTTCTTGGAGTCTCCGGCGACGAAACCTCGCCTCAATTCCTTAACGGAGACGTTCTTGACGTTGAAGCCAACGTTGTCACCGGGCACGGCCTCCTGCAGAGCTTCGTGGTGCATTTCAACGGACTTGACTTCAGTGGTCAAGTTGGCGGGGGCGAAAGTTACGACCATACCGGGCTTGAGCACACCAGTCTCAACACGGCCGACAGGGACTGTTCCAATACCACCAATTTTGTAGACGTCCTGGAGGGGAAGTCGCAGAGGCTTCTCAGTGGGTCTGGAGGGGGGCAGGATAGCGTCCAGAGCTTCAATCAGGCATTTGCCGTCAGCCTTGCCTTCCTTGCGCTCGATGGCCCACCCCTTGAACCAGGGCATCTTGTCAGAGGGCTCCAGCATGTTGTCTCCATGCCAGCCAGAAATGGGCACGAAAGCCACGGCAGCGGGGTTGTAACCGATCTTCTTGATGTAGTTGCTGACTTCCTTCTTGATTTCCTCGAAACGGCTCTCGCTGTACGGGGGCTCAGTGGAATCCATTTTGTTGACACCGACGATGAGCTGCTTGACACCCAGGGTGAAGGCGAGCAGGGCGTGTTCTCGGGTTTGGCCGTTCTTGGAGATACCAGCTTCAAACTCACCAGTACCGGCAGCGACGATGAGCACAGCACAATCGGCCTGTGAAGTTCCAGTGATCATGTTCTTGATGAAATCTCTGTGTCGAGGGGCATCAATGATGGTGTCGTAGTATTTGGCAGTCTCGAACTTCCACAGAGCAATGTCGATGGTGATACCACGCTCACGCTCAGCCTTCAGCTTGTCCAACACCCAGGCGTACTTGAAGGAACCCTTACCCATTTCTTGGGCCTCCTTCTCGAACTTTTCAATGGTACGCTTGTCGATACCTCCACATTTGTAGATCAAATGTCCTGTAGTGGTGGACTTGCCGGAGTCGACGTGTCCAATGACGACGATGTTGATGTGAATCTTCTCCTTACCCATTGTGGATTTTGTTTGAACTCTGGTGGACGATTAGAAGAAAGCTCCAGTTGCC
>NZ_JARJEF010000032.1 GCF_029697505.1 Pseudophaeobacter profundi
TTCCTGGACCGCCGATCAGCACGACATTCTCTGCGCTTTCAACGAACTCGCATCGGTGCAGCTGCCGCACAGTGGCTTCATTGATCTCGCTTGAAGAGAAGTCGAAGCCTGTAAGGTCCTTGTATGCAGGGAAGCGCGCCACTTTCGTATGGTAGGCGATTGAACGCACCTCGCGCTCCGCGATCTCAGCTTTGAGCAGTTGTGACAACATCGGGGTTGCGGCTCCGAACGCCGGCGCACCTTGGGCGACCAGGTCTTCGACCGCGTTTGCCATGCCGTAGAGCTTGAGGCTGCGCAACATGATTACGATGGATGCTCCTGCTGGGTCATGACGCATGGTGTTTCTCCCCGGCCTGCCTCAGGCCGTCATAGCGATCTACGTTGGCCTCTGGCGTTATTTGCAGGGCCAATGCGTCTGGCGGGTCGATCTCTGGGTGATCCGTCAATTTGCGGTCGATCAATCGGTGGAGCAGGTTTAGGATGTGCGTCTTGGTGGGAACGCCGGCTTCGAGTGCCAGCTCCACTGACCGCAAAACATCCTCTTCATTGTGTTGCAAAACCAACGACAGGACATCGACCATTTCCCGGTCGCCGCCGTCCTTGCGTAGCATGTGATCTTGGAGTTGGCGGAAGACTGCGGGCATCTCCGTGAAGGGTGCCCCGTTGCGAAGTGCGCCCGGTTTGCGTTGGATAACAGCCAGATAGTGTCGCCAGTCATAGACGACCTTGCCGGGCTTGCGATGTGACCGCTCAATAATCCGTGCATGCTCACAAATCGTTTGCCCTTCAGCCACGATGACCAGCTTTTTTGGATAAACATGCAGGCTCACACGGCGGTTCGCAAAGCTGGCAGGCACGCTGTAGCGGTTCCGTTCAAAAGTGATCAGACATGTAGGTGATACACGTTTGCTGTGTTCTATGAAGCCGTCGAATGCTGGCGGCGGGGCCATCAGCATGGGTCTCTCGGCCTCCCACGCGTCGGCGATGGAGCCTGGCAGAGCTTTATGCGGCGTCTCTGTCCAAAGCGCGATGCAGCGACCTTCGAGCCACTGATTCAGTTCTTCCAGATCGGCAAAGACTGGCATGACCTGCCACATGCGATTGCGTGCATCCTGCACGTTCTTCTCAACCTGACCCTTCTCCCACCCTGCGGCTGGATTGCAAAACTCAGGCTCAAACACGTAGTGGCTGGCCATCGCTTTGAAGCGTGCGTTGATGTCGCGCTGCTTACCTTTCCCAACGCGGTCTACGGCCGTCTTCATGTTATCGTAGATGCCACGGCCCGGCACACCACCAAACACGCGGAATGCATGCCAATGGGCGTCGAATAACATCTCATGGGTTTGCAGCGGATAAGCGCGGACCAAGAAGGCTCGGCTATGTGACAGCTTGATATGAGCGACCTGAAGCTTGACCCGCTCACCACCGATATTGCCCCAGTCTTCGCTCCAATCGAATTGAAAGGCTTCCCCTGGCTGGAACACCAAAGGTACAAAAG
>NZ_JARJEF010000034.1 GCF_029697505.1 Pseudophaeobacter profundi
AGAGTCCGCCCAACCGAAGGACGGACAAATGAAGACGAGATTCACGGACGAACAGATCATCCAAATGATCAAGGAGCAGGAAGCTGGCGAGAAGACGGCTGACGTTTGCAGGCGCTATGGGATCAGCCAAGGCACCTTCTACAAATACAAGAGTAAGTATGGCGGGATGGAACCGTCGGATGCCAAGAAGCTGCGGGCACTGGAAGCCGAGAACTCGAAGCTGAAGAAGCTGCTGGCCGAGCAGATGCTCGACAATGCGATGCTTCGGGATGTGAACTCAAAAAAGTGGTGACGCCCGATGCTAAGCGGAAGGTGGTGGCGCATCTGATGGCGGTTCATCAGGTGAGCCAGCGTCGGGCGTGTTCTGCTCTGGATGTGGATCGGTCAACGGTGCGCTATCAGTCGCGTCGAGACGATGATGCTGATCTGCGCGATGCCATCAAGACTGTGGCCAAGGAGCGCCGCCGGTTTGGTTACCGGCGGCTGCAGGTGATGGTCGAACGGCAGGGCTGGCAGGTGAACCACAAGAAGTTCCGGCGGATCTATCGTGAAGAGAAGCTGCAAGTGCGGCGCAGGGGCGGTCGGAAGCGGGCTCTGGGCAGCAGAAGACCGATGGTCGTGCCGGATGGGCCGAACCAAAGGTGGTCTCTCGACTTCGTATCTGACGCGCTGACGGATGGCCGCCGCTTTCGCATCTTGACCGTGGTGGATGACCACACTCGCGAGAACCTGGCTCTTGTGGCTGACACATCGCTGTCGGGCTTGCGGGTCACAAGGGAATTGGACCGGGTCATTTCCGAACGCGGGGCGCCGGGAACAATCGTTTCCGATAACGGCACCGAGTTCACCAGCATGGCCATCCTGCGGTGGGTTCAGGACAACGGGATCGACTGGCATTACATCGCGCCGGGAAAACCAACCCAAAACGCCTTCGTTGAAAGCTTCAACGGCAAGCTTCGAGATGAGTGTTTGAACGAAACGCTCTTCGGCTCGCTGGCAGAAGCCAGATCAACACTGGAAGAATGGCAGGAGGACTACAACACCCACAGACCACATTCGGCGCTCGGAAACCTGACGCCCAGAGAATTTGCTGAGAAAAGAACGATGGACAAACTGGCCGCGTAGGGCCATCAAACCAACCCCAAGGACTCTCCGCTAGGTGGAGGAAACTTGGGGCTCAGGTCA
>NZ_JARJEF010000035.1 GCF_029697505.1 Pseudophaeobacter profundi
ATGGCTAAGGAAAAGTTTGAACGTAATAAGCCGCACGTCAACATCGGCACCATCGGCCACGTTGACCACGGTAAAACCACTCTGACCGCAGCGATCACCAAATATTTTGGTGACTTCAAAGCCTACGACCAGATCGACGGCGCACCTGAAGAAAAAGCCCGCGGCATCACCATTTCGACCGCGCACGTCGAATATGAAACTGATACGCGTCACTACGCGCACGTCGACTGCCCCGGCCACGCTGACTATGTGAAGAACATGATCACCGGTGCGGCGCAGATGGATGGCGCGATCCTGGTTGTGAACGCAGCTGATGGCCCCATGCCACAGACCCGCGAGCACATCCTTCTGGGCCGCCAGGTTGGCATCCCCAAGATGGTTGTCTTCATGAACAAGGTTGACCAGGTCGACGACGAAGAGCTGCTCGAGCTGGTTGAAATGGAAATCCGTGAGCTGCTGTCGTCCTACGACTACCCCGGCGACGATATTCCAATCATTGCAGGCTCCGCTCTGGCGGCGATGGAAGGCAACAACCCTGAAATCGGCGAAAACAAGATCCGTGAGCTGATGGCAGCCGTTGACGAGTATATCCCTACTCCTGAGCGTGCGGTTGACCAGCCCTTCCTGATGCCTGTTGAAGACGTGTTCTCGATCTCTGGTCGTGGTACCGTTGTGACCGGCCGTGTTGAGCGTGGCGTGATCAATGTTGGCGACAGCATCGAAATCGTTGGCCTGAAGGACACTCAGACCACCACCTGTACCGGTGTTGAAATGTTCCGCAAGCTGCTTGATCGCGGTGAAGCTGGCGACAACATTGGCGCCCTGCTGCGCGGTATCGACCGTGAAGCTGTTGAGCGTGGCCAGGTTCTGTGTGCCCCTAAGTCGGTGAACCCACACACCAAATTCGAAGCCGAAGCCTATATCCTGACCAAGGATGAAGGTGGTCGTCACACGCCGTTCTTCGCGAACTACCGTCCTCAGTTCTACTTCCGTACCACTGACGTGACCGGCACCGTGACCCTGCCCGAAGGCACCGAAATGGTTATGCCTGGCGACAACCTGAAGTTCGACGTTGAACTGATTGCGCCTATCGCGATGGAAAACGGCCTGCGTTTCGCCATCCG
>NZ_JARJEF010000036.1 GCF_029697505.1 Pseudophaeobacter profundi
CAGACCTCCGACCAGACTCTCTCGTTGACTCACCAAGCTTCTTGACCACAATGGCTGATAAGGAGAAGAAGAAGAAGAAGAAGAAGGAAGAAGCGCCCGCCCCCGAACCCGAGCCCGCCCCAGCTCCAGAGCCTGCGCCTGAGCCTGCTCCATCCAAGGCTTCCACCAAGGCCAGCTCTCGCGGATCCAAGAAGTCTGCCAAGCGTTCCGGCTCTAATGTCTTCTCTATGTTCTCACAGGGACAGATTGCTGAGTTCAAGGAAGGTTTCGCTTTCATGGATGCCGACAAGGACGGTATCATCGGCAAGAACGATCTGAGGTCCACATTCAACCAGATCGGCAAGTTGGTGGCTGAGAAGGAGTTGGACGAGATGCTCAACGAAGCTCCCGGCCCAATCAACTTCACCCAGATGCTGACTCTCTTCGCCAACCGCATGTCAGGACAGGCTGATGAAGATGATGTCGTCATCGCTGCCTTCAAGACCTTCGACAACGACGGTACCATCGATGGTGAGAGGCTGAAGCACGCCCTGACGACCTGGGGTGAGAAGTTCTCCGCCAGGGAGGTGGACGACGCCTTCGAAGCCATGGTGATCGACGAGAAAGGCAACATCGACACTGAGGCTCTCATCGAGCTCCTGGTCGGTGCCTCCAAGGAGGAAGAGGAGGAACTGTAAACAACAACTACAACAACAACAACGACAACAACAACTATCAAACAACTCCAACAAGAAGCGAGCGAGTCGACCAACTCCATCAACTACATACTTCGCAACATCTAAAATTAAACTACATTTATTTGTTTTATTTACTTTTAACTTAAGTGGTGGTCTTCGTATATGTACTTATCGGAATTAATATAAGTGAAAATGTCAAGCAAGATTTGTATTTAGCATTCAATGTTCTTACTATAATGAAAATCCCGGAGGAACTGACATGCTCCGTCAAATCTCGACTGGTCACTGTCAAAGGACCCAGAGGTGTACTCAAGAGGTCTTTTAAGCACTTGGCTGTTGACATCTACATGGTAAACCC
>NZ_JARJEF010000037.1 GCF_029697505.1 Pseudophaeobacter profundi
TGTTGAGCTCAATCTGGGCAGAGGTGGCGCCACCAGCCTCCTCCAGACGCTCGCCCAACTCCTCCAGGTCTCGGGCCAGGTCCGCGCGTTGTTTCTCAGCCTTTGCTCTAGCCTGTCGTTCAGCCTCGACTTCCTCTTCCAGTTCCTCAATTCGTGCCTGAAGTTCCTTGATCTGTTTCTGCAGCTTGCCAACCAGAGACTGTTCATCCTCGAGCTTGGCGGTCAGAGAGGCGATTTCCTTGTCCTTGCGCTGAATGGTCTGTTCCAGTTCCTTCTTGTTACGTTCCAGGTCGGCGACGGCTTCCTGAGTCAGCTTCAGGTCACCCTCAACCTTCCTCTTGGTCTTCTCAACGTCACCTCGCAGTTTCTTCTCGCGTTCCAGGGAGTCCTCAAGTTCGTCCAGGGTCTGTTCCAGTTTAGCCTTAACCTTGTTGAGGTGGTTGATCTTGTCCTCAGCAGCCTGCAATTCCTCAGCGGTCTTCTGGGTGGTCTCGCCCTGCATCTTCTTCTCCTTGTTGAGCTTGTTGATGAGCTCATCCTGGTGGGCGATCTCGTCGTTGAGGTTGCGGATCTGGTGGTCCTTGGTGGCCTTGTCCTGGTCGGACTTCTGGACGGCAAGTTCCAGGTCTTCGATGTCCTTCTTCAGACCAGCAACTTCCTGCTCCAACTTCTTCTTCTGCTGGAACAGCTGGTTCCTGGCGTCCTCCTCCTGCTGAAGACGGTCCTGGGTGTCGCGGAGCTGACTCTCCAGGTCGGTCTTCTGGACGGCGAGCTTGTTGGCCCTTTCCTGGATGGAGCTGAGTTCACCCTTCTCTCCTTCCAGGTTCTTGAGCAGGTTGGTCTTCTCCTCGAGCAGCTTGGCGTTGAGAGC
>NZ_JARJEF010000003.1 GCF_029697505.1 Pseudophaeobacter profundi
ATGACGATCCAAAGCCGCCGCTTGCAACATCAAAAACAAGCAGCATAATCAATCACGCAACCGAACCAGAGCCTCCAATGTTCAAGCCGCTCTGATGTCCCATTTTATATGACGACGGACATACGCGAGGTTAACATACAATTTACGCGTGTAAAGATGCTCATTGGAGTAGAGCTGCAAGGAAAGGCCCTGGCCCAATTCTGCGCCCTCTCTGTCGTTGTGGCGCAGGTGCAGCGAACGGCGGGAACGGCGGGCCGCGCCGCAGCATATAATCTCAGCTGGTTGGGTCAAACGGCCGAGTTTGCAAAGGGCGCTTCCTGCGCTTCGGGAGACGCCTCGCTTCGTCAAGTTTCTGCGACAGAGCGGAGACACCTGAAAGGTTCAGAATCACGATTGCTTTCAGTATCGTTGCTCTCAACATAGACATTGCCTCTTGCTCAACTTGCCGACATAGAAGGCTCTAACTTAACAGAAAGACTGTTGACCGACCATGGATTGGGCTGCGCTTGCCAAGGAATTGATCACACTGATCGTCGTCATCGACCCGATTGGGTCCATCCCGGTATTTCTGTTTGCCGTTCAGGGCGTGCCTCGAACGCTGCACCGACGCTTTGCCATGCGCGCTGTCCTTATAGCGGCGTTTGTTCTTCTCGCGTTCCTTGTTGGCGGTCAGTTTCTTCTTGAGGCACTTGGACTTCGCTTCGGCTCGTTTCAGATCGCTGGCGGGGTAATTCTGTTCCTGTTCGCAATGACGATGGTTTTTGGCGAATCCAAACCCGCACGCGAGATCGAGGAGGCCGAGCGCGATCACCTCGCCGGGGCAGTTTTCCCGCTTGCTATGCCATCCATCGCCTCACCCGGTGCGATGCTGGCCATCGTGATCCTGACGGACAACCACACGGAGTCTATTGCAGATCAGGCTATCACAGCAGGCCTTCTATTGATCGTTTTGCTACTAACTCTGCTCCTTTTGCTTGTTGCCAGCGCCGTCCACAAAGTGATCGGAAACACCGGTGCAAGCGTCATCAGCCGGGTCATGGGAATTGTTCTCGCAACAATCGCTGTGGATTCAATTCTGGGCGGTTTGGACGCACTCGGTGTATTGGATGTCGCTCCGCCGCCGGTCGAAAGCCCGCTGACGCACGTAGAAACCGAATGAAAGCGGTCTCTCGAAACAGTCACGCCAGCGGCAACTTTGTCCGCATCCCTTCCGTTCGAGGATGTTTGTCGGCTGCACCTGCGGTGAAGGTCTGCTCCTTCCATTGCTCCTGCAGCGTGGGACCGCCGCCAGGATCGCAGGTTCCGCGACCTTGCAAATGTCGCTAACGTGCGCTTCTCGGACCTCCAGTTTCGATGCAATTCTGATAAGGCACGCCACTGGGGTGGCCGGGCTCACCAGTTTCGCAAGAGAACACTATGTCGCCGTGATGCTGTCGTCACGGCGAACACCTCGACCCATTGCGGCCATCCGGAAAATATCATGGTCTCGACCACTTTGGTCCGCTTCGTATCGACGACGTTGTGTTCGCAATGGATCAAGTTAGCTCCCACCAGCCAGTGCCAGTACCGCCCTCCAGCCCCGGCAGACATCGTCCTGATGGCCCCGAGGCCAGTCATGCACTAACAATCAAACTTGAACACACAAGTGGGGCTGATCAGCAGGTTTCCTGGGGCGTCTCTGCTGGCTTCTGTCTGTGTCATCAAAGGCTTCGCGCGAAGAATGCCGTTACCTCATCAAGGATCAAATCATGCATGCCCCCCCGGTGAGAACCGCCATCTTCGCAAACGACTTCGTCTCCCGGCAGTTCCTTGGCCAGAATCTCGTAGCCTGCCGGTTTGCACAGGTTGAAGAAATCGAAATGGCTCAATGTGGCTGGCTCAATGTATCGGAAGGTCCCTGAGGGCAACGCCATGACAAGCGCGCGAGACTCGATATCGAGCGTCAAGCCAGAATTCATGATCGGGGCTCCGAAAACAATCAGCGGCCTGTCAATCTTGTTCAGGCTTTCGTCTGAAAAGCTTTGGGTTCCGCCCAGATCGAAGACTGCGAATGCGCGAATTCTTTCATCCGCCAAATCGCCCTGCATCTGTTCCCTGTCTTCAGGTGTTTGTGCGATTTGCCAATCCGCAAAGATCCCGCAGGCCAACTCGCCTGGCATTGTATCGCAGAACCGCTCAAGACGTTGCGCGTCATATCGGGCACCGGCCAGCGCCAGCGCTGTGAAACCGCCAAGAGAGTGGCCTGCCATGAAGATCTGATCGGGATCGACCTGCACCGGCAATGCGCCTGGCGAAACCGCGAAATCAATCACCCGAGTGATATCGCCCGGGCGTTCCCAGAGCGCACGTCGCTGGTCCGGATCGCGCAACCAGGTCGATGTTCCCGGATGATCGACTGCGGCCACAACGAATCCTCTTCGGGCCATCTCGGCTGCGAACCACGCCTGGTTTCGGGAGTTTCCGAACATGCCATGGGACAGAACAACTAACGGGAAGGACCCTGGTGCCGCGTCTGCATCCCGGATGACCTCTGAGCCGACCCAAACCGCGCTCTCGAAGTCCAGGCTCGTCGCTTCGGCGGCGTTGGCCGGATACCAGATCAGCCCTTCGAGGCCCCGGTCGTGTCGGTCGTCAAGAACAGTAAGCGTGCTCAATCCGGCTTCATACTTCTGGGTTGCGACTGGAATATGCTCTTGTGCCTGAACGCCACCAGACGTCAGGCCGAGGATCAAAATGGCAAGTGAATAGAGAGGTTTCATGGTTGGTGCCCTTTTTTTTGAAACACAAGTGGCCTATCAGGGACACCGATCACCCGGCGTCCTGAAACGCGATCAAGGACGGCTCTTCGTGGTTCTGTGTTGCGATCCAGAACGCAGCCGGACTGGGCTGGACAAAAGGAGGCCTCCGGTGCTGCACATCGCAATTCTTGCGGCGACAATGTCTCTAAGTGCCGTGATGACCCTTTTCATGGCCCGTATCGCTGTGGCCGGGCGCTATGGCGCCTCCTCGGCAGCTCTCGGCGCCTTTTTCGGGCTCACAACCGTCTCTGCAGGCCTCCTCCTCGCCACGCTGCTTTGGCCGGACACCTCTCTGCGACAATGGCGTGCTGTATTAGGCGCGGCGGCGCTCCCCGCGCTCTACCTGCATTTCGCCTTCGGGTCAGCCCCCGGGCGTCGCCCGGGCTCTGCAGAATTGTTTCACATAGTTCCGATGGTGGCTGTCGCAACATCCCTTCTAGTCAACGCATTCTGGGCAATCGACCCGATCTTGCTCGTGACCTATGGCGGATATCTTTGGGCGCTGTTGCGCCTGCATGGTCGCGGGGCGCAGCACTTCCGCTGTCTCGGCCCTGACGTGGCAACGACGCTCATCTGGTTGCGCATTGTCATCGCAGTGCTCTGCGCCAGCCTGGCGCTTGAGGTGGCGATCTTTACCGAACTGGTTCGGGGCGGCGCAATCGAGACGTCGCGGCCTCTCCTGCTCTCTACTGCGCTCTTCTTTGGCCTCGTGTCTTATGCGCTGCTTGGGGCGATGGGACGTCCTTCTCTTTTTGAGCATGTGTATGACATGGTCGTTGACCGGGCGTCCCTGCCGGACGTCAAAGACGCAAGGCCGGAACCCGGCCCCGCCGATCATGCGCTCGTTCAGCGCCTCGACACATTTCTTGCGAACCCGGATGTTCTCGCAGATGATGCCTTGACCCTTCGCCGCGTGAGTAAACGCCTGGGCGTCCCGGCGCGCGCGGTCAGTGTCGCCGTGAACAGGGTGACCGGGCAGAGCTTTTCTGATTTGCTCAATGACAGAAGGATCATTCTGGCCACACGCCTCATGGGCGAAGATCCGGACCGCTCGCTGTTGGATATCATGTACGCCGCAGGCTTTGGCTCGAAGTCCAACTTCTACACGCAGTTCAAGCGGCGCAAAGGGATGACGCCCGCAGCATTTCGGGCCCGACACATTTCTGGTCATGGTACACGAAATCAAAGGGTCTGACGCGCATAATTTCTAAAAGGTTCAACGAAAGCTCGGGTGGACTGATGAGACCGGATGGGGCTGCGGGAGCCTGCGATGACCTTAGGAACTGTCCCTAAACAGGACTGGCCAGAAACCCCAGAAACGAAGGTCCGCTTTCGAGGCTTATACCTATGCCGAACGCGCCGATATCAATGTCGACAACCTCGTTGAAGTCGATTTCCTGCAGCGCCGGGGTTTTGCCTGCGCATCACGCTGGGGCCTCGTCATCGAGCCGCTGATCCGCGCCTTCGGCTTGTGCATGCTTATGTGTCGCCTGTGCATGCTTATGCCTTGCGGCATCAAAGACCACCTCACAATGCGCTGAAATATATAGTATATTTCACAAACGCACCGATCCCGAATTATCTATTTTTGCAAACTTATGGTGTATTGGCAGGAATCTGTTTTTCATTATTTTTACTGATGGCTTGCTGGGCCGCGCTGGTGGTGCCCATTCGTTCTTGGCTGTGGCAGGGCGTTTACTAAGACGCGGGCGAAGATCAGCGCATTGGGGCGTCAGCACTCGTCCGCTGAACTATTCGCAAAACGTCCTGTTTGCAGGCACCCACCCCACAAACTGACGCATTTTTGTGCAGCGCCTACGGTTTCGCGGCCAAATACCGGCAACGGGCCCCGGCGGCTCGCTTTTGCGCCCTCCTTGCGGCTACCCAGTCCGGGTGCACAAGGATTTGAACATACTCGTGGTGGAAGCCGACCACGCCAAGGCGCAAGAGATCCTGGAGGCGCTGAAGGAAGGCGGCTGGACCACAGCGACTGTCATTGCCACGACTGCGGCGCTGGAACGTACCCTCACACAACAGGACCCCGACATCATCCTGATTGATCTGGCCAACCCTGATCGCGACACGCTGGAACATCTGTGCTTTGTCTCCAACGCGCGCAACCGGCCTGTTGCCATGTTTGTCGACCAGACGGACAATGCCATGACCCAGGCTGCCATTTCCGCCGGACTCAGCGCCTATGTGGTGAACGGCTTGCAAAAGGATCGCATCAAACCCGTGCTGGAAACCGCAATTGCCCGGTTTTCCATGATCGCCAAAATGCAATCAGAGCTGGAGGCCGCCAAGCAGGCGCTGTCTGACCGCAAGACCATTGACCGGGCCAAGGGCCTGTTAATCAGCGCCCGCAACATATCCGAAGACGAGGCCTATAGCCTGCTGCGCAAGACGGCGATGGATCAGGGGCGCAAGGTGATCGATGTGGCAACCGCCCTGGTCACCGCCGCAGATCTGCTGCAATGAAGAGTTCCCGAATACACTGCGGCTACCTGCCTCTGGTCGATTGCGCCCCCTTGATCATCGCAAAGGAATTGACCTTTGCCGCCGAAGAAGGCCTGGACCTGCAGCTGATGAAGCAGCCCTCATGGTCGGCCCTGCGCGATCGGCTTGCCTTTGGGCAGATCGACTTTGCCCATATGCTGTCACCGATGCCGATTGCGATGTCGCTGGGCCTTGGCGGCGTGACGACACAGGTTGATGCGCTGATGGTGCTTTCGGTGAATGGCACGGTTATTGGCGTCTCTGCCGATCTGGAGCGCCGGATGCAGGCCACCGGCTGGCAAAATAATTTCAGCAGCCCAGAGGCCACATCCGAGGCGCTGTTCAGCGCCACGACCCAGCCGCTGCGCATTGGCGTGCCCTTTCCCTTTTCCATGCACCGGATGCTGCTAGAGACCTGGCTGTCACAGGCCCCCCGCTACAGCGCAGAGCAGATCCAAATCGTAACCGTGCCACCGCCGAAAATGGCCGATGCGGTGTGCCGTGGCGCGCTGGACATGTTCTGCGTGGGCGAACCCTGGGGCACCGTTGCCGTCCAGCAAAGCGGTGCGGCAATGATCCTGCCAGGATCACGCATATGGGAATTTGCGCCAGAAAAGGTTCTTGGCGTGCGCCACCAGTGGGCGACAGAGAACAGCGCCACCTGCGCGGCGATGATCCGCGCGATGTCAAAGGCCGCCCAGTGGCTGGATCAGCCAGAAAACACGCCGCTGGCGGTCAGCATCCTGGCGCGCAGCCAGCATCTGGACCTGCCCGAACATGCCATCGACCCGGCCCTGACGCAGCGGTTGACCACCCGGCTGGGGCAATCCCCCCGGCAGACCGACCGATTTTTGCGATTCTATCAGGGCGCGGCCAATTTCCCCTGGCTGAGCCAGGCCAGCTGGATTGCCGCGTTTCTATCCAGATGGCATGGGCTTGACCACGCCGAGGCCGAGGCCACTGCGCGTGCCTGTTTCCGCACCGATCTGTACCGCGATGCCCTGACACCGCTGGGGGTCAATCTGCCGCTGGCCTCGCAAAAACCCGAGGGCGCGCAGTACCAGCCCAGTGCCATTCCATCCACCATGGGGGAAATGATTCTCGGGCCGGATGGTTTTTTTAACGGCGCGGTATTCGACTTTCCGGCGCAAAATCCGCTCAAAAACTAGGCATATGCTGCATCGCAGAAAAACCCCAGCAACGCAGCGTAGGTTTTGCTAGATTCGCGCTCCTCTGGCTAGCACAATCAAATCAAGGCAACGATGCCCCATCAGGTTGACGACGCTGTCGACCACGAAATTCAAGAGCAAAGCCGCTCGATTGTGCACGCCCCTCCTCCCGCGTGCAGCAATCGAGCGGTTTTTCTGTTTCAGAGGGACCAATGCAATGAAAACTCTTACATGGCTTATTGCCTCCACCGCGTTCTGCGCCAGCCCCGCCCTGGCCGATATGCTGGACCTGGAAAAAGACGAGCTCACCCTTGGGTTCATCAAGCTCACCGATATGGCGCCGCTGGCTGTGGCCTATGAAAACGGCTATTTTGAAGACGAAGGCCTGTTTGTCACGCTTGAGGCGCAGGCAAACTGGAAGGTGCTGCTGGATGGGGTGATCGACGGCCAGCTGGACGGTGCCCATATGCTGGCGGGTCAACCGCTGGCGGCGACCATCGGCTATGGCACCGAGGCCCATATCGTCACACCTTTTTCAATGGATCTGAACGGCAATGGCATCACCGTGTCCAATGGCGTCTGGGAACAGATGAAACCCCATATTCCCCTGATGGAGGATGGCCGCCCGCAGCACCCGATCAGTGCCAGCGCGCTGGCACCGGTGGTGGCAGATTACAAGGATCAGGGCATTCCCTTCAAAATGGGCATGGTCTTCCCGGTTTCGACCCACAACTATGAACTGCGGTACTGGCTTGCTGCGGGTGGCTTGCAGCCCGGCTATTACTCTCCCGAAGATGTCAGCGGCCAGATCGGTGCCGATGTCTTTCTCAGCGTGACACCACCGCCGCAGATGCCCTCGACCATGGAAGCGGGCACCATCTTTGGCTACTGCGTTGGTGAACCCTGGAATCAGCAAGCGGTGTTCAAAGGCATCGGGGTTCCGGTGATCACCGATTATGAGCTGTGGAAAAACAACCCGGAAAAGGTCTTTGGGCTTTCGGCTGAATTTGTTGAAGAAAACCCCAATACCACCCTGGCGCTGACCAAGGCGCTGATCCGGGCGGCGATCTGGCTGGACGCAGACAATAACGCCAACCGCGCCGAAGCGGTCGAGATCCTGTCACGGTCCGAATATGTGGGTGCAGATGAGGCGGTGATCGCCAATTCGATGACGGGCACCTTTGAATATGAAGAAGGCGACATCCGCGAGGTCCCCGACTTCAACGTCTTCTTCCGCCACAACGCGACCTACCCCTATTATTCCGATGCCATCTGGTACCTGACACAGATGCGCCGCTGGGGTCAGATCGCCACTGCGCAGACAGATGCCTGGTTCCACGACACTGCCAAATCGGTCTACCGCCCCGATATCTACCTACAGGCCGCCCGCATGCTGGTGGATGACGATCAGGCAAATGAGGCCGATTTCCCCTGGGACAGCGATGGCTACAAGGCACCAACACCGGCGGCAGATATCATCGATGGGATTGCCTACGACGGGCGTAGCCCGAACGCCTATCTCGACAGCCTGCCGATTGGCCTCAAAGGTGATCAGACGCTCTCGGGCTCTGACATCGTGAACTAATTCCCCCTCTGTTCCCGCTCCGCCGCCGGGCGCTTCAGTCGCGGCGGCGGGTACTCGCTTTGCATATTTCTCCAGATCATAGGCCCCCTGTCATGACCGCCATTGACCCAGATACCCTGAACGCCGAAGCCCGCCGAGCCCGTCTTTTCACCCGCATAAACAAGGCAGACACCTGGTTCAAAGTGCTTGGCCTGGCCTGGATCACGCCGATGCTAAAGGCGGCTGCGGGGGATAATCCGCGCGCGCAGGTTGGGGAAATCTGGCGCCTACTGGGGGTGCCGCTGCTGGCCATTGTGATCTTCCTCGCCGGCTGGGCCGCCCTGGCCCCCAAGGTGCAAACCTCGCTTGGTGCCATTCCCGGTCCGGCCCAGGTCTGGGACCAGGCCCGCAATCTGAACGCCGATGCCCAGCGCGCCCGCGCCAAGGCCGATGCCTTTTATGAACGTCAGGATATCCGCAACGCCAAGCTGATCGCCGAGGGCAAGCCCGACAAGGTGCGCCAGCGCAGCTATACCGGCAAACCCACCTATTACCAGCAAATCTGGACCTCGATCAAAACCGTGTTCTTTGGCTTTCTGATTGGGTCTGCCATTGCCATTCCGCTGGGGATCATGGCCGGGCTGTCGCCCACTGCCAATGCCGCCATCAACCCGATCATCCAGATTTTCAAACCGGTCAGCCCGCTGGCCTGGCTACCGATTGTGACCATGGTTGTCTCGGCGGTTTACGCCACCAATGACGGTATGTTCTCAAAATCCTTCCTTGTCTCGGCAATCACCGTCACGCTCTGTTCGCTCTGGCCCACCCTGATCAATACAGCGCTTGGGGTGGCCTCCATCGACAAGGATCTGATCAGCGTCTCCAAAGTGCTGAAGATGAGCACCTATTCCAAGATCACCAAGCTGGTGCTGCCCTCGGCGCTACCGCTGATCTTCACCGGGCTGCGCTTGTCGCTGGGGGTTGGCTGGATGGTGCTGATCGCCGCCGAAATGCTGGCGCAGAACCCTGGCCTTGGCAAATTTGTCTGGGATGAATTCCAGAACGGCTCGTCGCAGTCGCTGGCCAAGATCATGGTCGCCGTCTTTACCATCGGCATCATCGGCTTCCTGCTGGATCGGGTGATGTATGCCCTGCAGTCCATGTTCACCTTCACAGAAAACCGGTGAGTCCAATGAGTATCCTCAAGTTCGAGAACGTCTCCAAGAGCTTTGGTCAGGGCACCAACCGGGTGGATGTGCTGAAAGACATCAACCTCGAGGTCAACGAGGGCGAGTTTGTCGCCATCCTCGGATTTTCCGGCACCGGGAAATCCACCCTGATGAACCTGGTTGCCGGGTTGGAAATGCCTGACACCGGCAGCGTCACCTTCAAGGGCGCGCCCATCACCGCCCCCGGCCCCGAACGCGGGCTGGTGTTCCAAAGTTACTCGCTGATGCCCTGGCTTACCGTGGGCGGCAATATCGGCCTGGCGGTGGATGCGGTCTTTCCAAAACTGTCGGCTTCTGAACGCCAGGCCAAGATTGACCACTACGTCGGCATGGTTGGCCTCTCCCATGCCACCGCCCGTCGCCCCGCCGAGCTGTCCGGCGGTATGCGGCAGCGGGTTTCCGTGGCCCGCGCCCTGGCGATGAACCCGGAAATGCTGCTGCTGGATGAGCCGTTAAGTGCGCTGGATGCGCTGACGCGGGCTAATCTGGCGGATGAGATCCTGGAGATCTGGGAGCAAGAGAAAAAGACCTGCATCCTGATCACCAATGACGTGGACGAGGCGATTTTGCTGGCCGACCGCATCATCCCGTTGAACCCGGATGGCACCCTGGCTGATCCGGTCACCGTCAACATCCCGCGCCCGCGGGATCGCGGCGCCATGAATGACGATGCAACCTTCAAGGCGCTGCGGGCCAAGATCACCAAATATCTGATGGATGTGGGCATCGCCTCCAAGATCGAGGAAACCCGCCTGTTGCCCGATGCCACCCCCATCCATGGTGTTCCTGCCGCCCTGTCCAAAGCGCAACAAACCATGCTGGAAGAGCGCTATCTGGTGTTTTCACAGCTGCACAAGGTCTACCCAACCCCCAAGGGTCCGCTGACCGTGGTGGAAGATTTTGACCTGAAGGTAAAGAAGGGTGAATTCATCAGCCTGATCGGCCATTCCGGCTGCGGTAAATCCACGGTTTTGACCATGGCTGCTGGCCTGAACGAAATTTCCAAAGGCGGTATCCGGCTGGATGGAAAACACATTGAAGGCGCAAATCCCGAACGCGCTGTGGTGTTTCAGTCGCCGAACCTGTTTCCTTGGTTATCTGCCAAGGAAAACGTCTCTATTGGGGTAGATAGGGTCTATCCAAGTGCCAGCCAGGCGGAGCGCCAGGATGTGGTGGAATACTATCTCGAACGGGTTGGCCTGGCCGACAGCATGGATAAACAGGCCTCGGGTCTGTCCAACGGCATGCGCCAGCGCGTCGGCATT
The DNA here is from genome assembly GCF_029697505.1 of Pseudophaeobacter profundi. GTDB lineage: Bacteria > Pseudomonadota > Alphaproteobacteria > Rhodobacterales > Rhodobacteraceae > Pseudophaeobacter > Pseudophaeobacter profundi. The sequence continues at coordinate 10,522 of NZ_JARJEF010000003.1, forward strand.
GCACGGGCCTTTGCCCTGTCCCCCAAATTGCTGCTGCTGGATGAACCCTTTGGCATGCTCGACAGCCTGACCCGCTGGGAATTGCAAGAGGTGCTGATGGAGGTCTGGTCGCGCACCAAAGTAACCGCGATCTGCGTCACCCATGATGTGGACGAGGCAATCCTGCTGGCCGAGCGGGTGGTGATGATGACCAATGGCCCACAGGCCACAATTGGTAAAATCACCGAGGTCAAACTGCCCCGCCCGCGCACCCGCAAGGCGCTGCTGGAGCACCCCGATTATTATAACTACCGCGCCGAGGTTCTCGACTTTCTGGAAGAATACGAGCACGGCGCCAAACCCAAATCAAAACCCACAAACATCGCGGCGGAGTAAGACATGACCCAGAAACTTGTTGTTATCGGTGCGGGCATGGCATCTGGCCGCGTGTTGGAACATCTCTTTGAGGGCAACGCTGATTTTGACGTCACCCTGTTCAACGCCGAAGAGCGCGGCAACTACAACCGGATCATGCTGTCGCCGGTGCTGTCGGGTGAAAAAACCTATGAGGATATCGTCACCCATGACGCCGACTGGTATGAGGCCAACAATGTGACCTGCCACTTTGGCACCCATGTCACCGCCATTGACCGCCAGGCCAAAACCGTCACCAGCACCAAGGGCACGACCTCCTATGACAAACTGCTGATCGCCACCGGCTCGGCGCCCTTTATCATTCCGGTGCAGGGCAAGGACCTGCCCGGCGTCATCACCTATCGCGATCTGGATGACACCAATGCCATGATCCAGGCCGCAGAGACCGGCGGCAAGGCCGTGGTCATTGGCGGCGGGCTGCTGGGGCTGGAAGCCGCCGCCGGCCTGGCCGAGCGCGGCATGGAGGTGACCGTGTTACATCTGATGGGTCATCTGATGGAGCGCCAACTGGACGAGGCCGCCGGATTTCTGCTGCGACGCGATCTGGAAAAGCGCGGCATCACGGTGAAATGCCGCGCCTCTACCGCTGCCATCCTCGGCACCGACAAGGTCGAAGGTGTGCTGCTGGAAGATAACGAAGGGCTGGAGGCCGATCTGGTGGTCATGGCCGTAGGCATCCGCCCCGAAACCCGTCTGGCCACCGACGCCGGGCTGGAGGTGGCGCGCGGCATCGAGGTTGGCGCTCAGCTGCAGACCTCGGACCCTGATATCTTTGCGGTTGGCGAATGTGTTGAATTCGACGGTCAGCTCTTTGGCCTGGTGGCGCCGCTTTATGACCAGGCCAAGGTACTGGCCCATAGCCTGATGGAGACGCCTGCGGTTTTCACCCCCAAGGAGCTGTCGACCAAGCTGAAGGTCACCGGCTGTGATCTGTTCAGTGCCGGGGATTTTGCAAGTGGCGAAGGGCGCGAAGACATCGTGTTCCGCGACCCTGCCCGTGGCGTCTATCGCCGTCTGGTGATCGAAGATGACTGCGTCATCGGTGCGGTGATGTATGGCGATACCAGCGACAGCAATTGGTTCTTTGGCCTGATCCGCGACAAGACCGATATCGCGGATATGCGCGACACGCTGATCTTTGGCCCCGCCTATCAGGGGGGTGCCCCCTCGGACCCGCTCTTGGCCGTTGCAGCCTTACCGCGTGACGCGGAAATCTGTGGCTGCAACGGCATTTGCAAAGGACAGATCGAGGATGCAATTGCCGCTGGCGCCACAGATATCGAGGCGTTGCGCAGCCAGACCAAGGCTTCGGCCTCTTGTGGAACCTGCACCGGGCTGGTGGAACAGGTGCTCTCCGTCACTCTGGGGGATGACTTTGTCCTGCCAACCGCCCAGCCTGTCTGTGGCTGCACCGATATGACCCACGAAGATCTGCGTCGCATGATCAAGAGCCAAGAGCTGAAATCCCTGCCAGCCGTCTGGCAGGCCTGCGATTGGAAAACCCCCTGTGGCTGCCATGTTTGCCGCCCGGCGCTGAACTTCTACCTCTTGGCCGACTGGCCGCTGGACTATGAAGACGATCCACAGTCGCGTTTTGTAAACGAGCGCAAACACGCAAATATCCAGAAAGACGGTACCTTTAGCGTGGTTCCACGCATGTGGGGCGGCATCACCACCCCGGATGAGTTGCGCGCCATTGCTGATGCGGCGGAGAAATATGCGGTGCCCACGGTCAAGGTCACCGGCGGTCAGCGCATTGATCTCCTGGGGGTCAAAAACGAAGACCTGCCCGCGATCTGGCATGATCTGAACCAGGCTGGCATGGTTTCCGGGCATGCCTATTCAAAGGGGCTGCGCACGGTGAAGACCTGTGTTGGCAGTGATCACTGCCGTTTTGGCACCCAGGACAGCACCGGGCTGGGCATCCAATTGGAAAAGGCGCTTTGGGGCTCATGGACACCGCATAAGCTGAAGCTGGCGGTGTCTGGCTGCCCACGCAACTGCGCCGAAGCCACCTGCAAGGACATTGGCATTGTCTGCGTCGACAGCGGTTATCAGATCAGCATTGGCGGCGCGGCGGGCATGGATGTGCGCGAGACCTCGCTGCTGTGTCAGGTGGCAACCGAGGCAGAGGTCATGGATGTGGTCAAGGCCGTCACGCAGTCCTATCGCGAGAACGCCAGATATCTGGACCGGATCTACAAATGGATGGACAAGGTCGGGCTTGACTGGATCCAGGCGCAGATCGCCGATCTCGATACCCGCGCTGCGCTGGTGGCCCGGTTTGATCTGTCACAGACCATCTACCGTAAGGACCCCTGGGCGCAGCAGGTTGTCAAATCTGCCCCCTATATACCCCTTGCCAATCTCACGCTGGAGGCCGCCGAATGAGCAACTGGATCGATATCGCCGCCCTGGAAGAGGTGCCCCAACGCGGGGCGCGTCTGGTGAAAACCCCGCATGGCTGCGTTGCCATCTTTCGCACCGCCGGGGATGAGGTCTTTGCGCTCGACAATGCCTGCCCGCATAAAAACGGCCCCTTGGCCGATGGTATCGTGCATGGCAAGGCGGTGACCTGCCCGCTGCACAACTGGGTCATCTCACTGGAGACCGGCGCTGCGCAGGGCGCGGATAAGGGGCAGGTTGCCACCTATCCCGCCAAGGTCACCGGGGGCCGCATTCTGCTGGATGCCGATTTCCTGCAACAGCGAGCTGTCGCATGACAGGCCGTCAGGATCTGGATCAGCCCCTAACCCAGGCCGTAGCCCCGGCCCTGACCCGGACCACCTGTCCCTATTGTGGCGTCGGCTGCGGCGTGCTTGCCGGGGCGGATGGCACCATCAAAGGCGACCCCGAACATCCCGCCAACTTTGGGCGGCTCTGTTCAAAAGGCGCCGCCCTGGGCCAGACTATTGATCTTGAAGGGCGGCTTCTGACCCCCCGGATCAAAGGCCAGGATGCCACCTGGGACGAAACGCTTGACCTGATGGCAGATAAATTCAGCACAGCCATTCGGGACCACGGCCCCGACAGCGTTGCCTTTTATGTCTCGGGGCAATTGCTGACCGAAGACTACTATGTTGCCAACAAACTGATGAAGGGCTTTATCGGGTCAGCCAATATCGACACCAATTCCCGGCTTTGCATGGCCTCTTCGGTGGCGGGGCATAAACGCGCCTTTGGCAGTGATACCGTTCCGGGCAGCTACCAAGATCTGGAAGAGGCCGATCTGGTCGTGCTGGTTGGATCAAACCTGGCCTGGTGCCACCCGGTGCTGCATCAGCGCATTGCCGCTGCCAAAGCCGCAAGACCCGGCCTGAAGGTGGTGAACATTGACCCCCGCAAGACCGCAACCACCGCGCTTGCCGACCTGCACCTGCGGATTGTGCCGGATGGCGATGTGGCGCTGTTCAACGGATTGCTGGCCCATCTGGCTGACACCGGGCAGCTCGACGATGACTACCTGGCAAAGCACATCACCGGCCGCCGCCCTGCGGTCACCCAGGCGCGTCTGGGTGATCCGCTGGACAGCGGCCTGACGCAGCCAGAGCTGGCGCAGTTTTACCAGCTTTGGGCAGGCACCCAAAAGGTGGTGACGGTCTATTCGCAGGGGGTCAATCAATCCCGCTGTGGCACCGACAAGGTCAACGCGATCCTGAACTGCCACCTTGCCACCGGGCGGATCGGCAAACCGGGGTGCGGCCCCTTTTCGGTGACTGGCCAGCCCAATGCCATGGGCGGGCGCGAGGTTGGCGGATTGTCCAATATGCTGGCCAACCACCTGGATATCGAAAACCCTGATCACCGCGCCCGCGTACAATCCTTTTGGCAAAGCCCGACGATCTGCGCCCAGCCCGGTCTCAAGGCCGTCGATCTGTTTCAGGCCTGCGCCAGTGGCAAGATCAAGGCGCTCTGGGTGATATCCACCAATCCCGCTGTCAGCCTGCCCGATGCCGATGGGGTCGTGGCAGCCATTGCCAAGGTGCCCTTTGTTGCCGTCTCTGACATCATGGCGCGCACCGATACTGGCGATCTGGCTGATGTGCTGCTGCCTGCCACAGGCTGGGGCGAAAAGGACGGCACCGTCACCAATTCCGAACGCCGGATCTCGCGGCAACGCGCCTTTCTGCCCGCCCCCGGCGCATCGCGGCCTGACTGGCAGATCATCTGCGATCTCGCCAGTCACATGGGCTGGGGCAAGGCCTTCGACTACACTGGCCCGGCGGAAATCTTTGCCGAATATGTCGCCCTTGGGTCTGCCACTGCGGATTTTGGCCGCGATCTTGATCTCAGCATCTTTGCCGATGTTGACTACGCCAATCTGCTGCCCACCCAATGGCCGCAAAACGACAAACGCTTCTTTGCGGATGGCGGGTTTTACCACGCCGACGGCAAGGCCCGCATGGTGGCGGTCCGCGCGCCGGTGCGCAGGCAGGGATCTGATCTGACACTCAATACCGGGCGTAACCGTGACCAGTGGCATACCATGACCCGCAGCGGCAAGGCACCACGTCTGGGCGCGCATCTGGCCGAACCCTATGTCGAAATCCACCCCGGTGATGCCTCCGATCTGGCGCTGCAGGCAGGTGATCTGGTACATTTGAAAACCGGCTATGGCCAGGCCGTTCTACGGGCGCTGATCACAGATCGCGGTACACGGGGGCAGCTCTTTGCGCCGATGCACTGGACCCGCCAGAACAGCACGGGTGGCTGCATCAATGCGCTTGTGCCGTCGATCACCGACCCGATATCGGGGCAGCCTGCCTCCAAGCTCACCGCGGTTTCGGCGCAGAAATTCACTGCCGCCTGGTATGGGTTTGCCGCCTCTGTCTCGCCGCTTCGGCCTGGTGGGGTCTATGGCGCCATCGCCCGATCGCTGACCGGATGGCAGGGCGAATTTGCCGGGCAAGAGACCCCGCCAAGCTGGCAGGGACTGGCGCAGGATCTGCTGAATATGGCCGACTGCGAGGTCACCGAGGTGAGCGATCCGCATCAGCGCCAGACCCGGCTGGCCTTTTATCGGGGGGAGACCCTGGCAGGTCTGTTCTTTGCCAGGCCCGAACCGGTGTCGCTGGCCCGTGCCTTTGCCATCTCGCTGATTGGCAGTGAAACGCCACCGCTGCAGGCGCTGGCCGGGCGCAGCGGCAGCGATCAGCCCGACCCGGGTGCCAGCGTCTGCGCCTGCATGAATGTGGGCGTCAATACCCTGCGCGCCGCGATTGCTGCCGGGGCCACGACGGTTCAGGCTCTGGGGGAGGCGACCTGCGCCGGCACCAGCTGCGGATCCTGCAAACCCGAGTTGACCAGCCTGATCGCGCAGCACAGTGTCGCGATGGCCGCCGAATGACCCTGGCACCCTTTGTCCGCATCGTGGCCCAGGGCAAGGGCCGCGCCCGCCCCCTGACCCAGACCGAAGCCCAGGCGGCCATGGCCCTGATTCTGGCGGGCAAAGCCGCCCCTGAAGCCCTGGGTGCCCTGCTGATGGTGCTGCGCCTGCGTGGCGAAACCGACAGCGAGATCGCGGGCTTCACCGCCGCGCTGCGCGCCGCCACCCGGCTGCCAGATACCGCGAAAGGGGCAGATCTCGACTGGCCCTGCTATGCCGCCGGGCGCACCCGTGGCGCACCGCTGTTTCTGCTGGCAGCCAAACTGGTGGCACAGGCGGGCTACCGGGTGGCGCTGCATGGCTGGAATTCGCATCAAGGCGGCACCGCCGATCTGCGCCGCGCCCTGCAAGAACTGCCGCTAGAAGGAGGAGGCCTGAGCTATACCCCGCTGGAACTTCTGAACCCTGCAGCCTTTGACCTGCTGCGACTGCGCGATACCTTTGGCCTGCGCAGCTGTATCAACACGGTGCTGCGCATGTGGAACCCGCTGGCCGCGCCGGTTTCGGTGCAGGGGGTGTTTCATCCCACCTATCGCGGGCTGCAATCGCGGGCAGCTGTACTGCTGGGGGATCAGGATCTGCTGGTCATCAAGGGTGGCGGCGGCGAGTTTGAACGCCACCCCGGCAAGGAAATCATCCTCTTTGGCCGCCGCAAGGGCACAGAACTGGATGCCCGCGCCGCGCCGCTGCTGCAGGATGATGCCCGCCGCCTGCATGAGCCGGATCACCCGCTGGACCTGGGGGCCATCTGGTCCGGCGCGCAGGATGATGCCTTTGCCCGGACCACCGTGACCGGCACCGCTGCCCTCGCACTATGGAGCCTGCAAGCCGCCCCCACACTTCCCGCAGCAACAACGCTGGCAACCAAACTTTGGCAGCAGCGCCACAGCCAAAATCGGAGTTCGCTATGAAGACCCTTCCCCTGCAGCCCGCCTCCAGTCGTCCGCGTTCGGGGCAGAAACTGGCCGAGATCTGGTCCAAGATCAGCGGTTATTACGGCCCGCTGCTACCGCGCCTGCCCCAATCAGCGCCTCCGCTTTGGCCACGCAGTGCAAATCCTCTGAGCTGGTTGCTTGACTGGCCGGATAAGCCAGCGCGACGGCTCCACCGCAAAGGGCGGCAACAGGCCGGGACCGTGGCTCTGGTTGGGGCTGGGCCGGGAGCCTGCGATCTGATCACCCTGCGGGGGCTGCGCCGCCTGCAGGCCGCCGATGTGATCTTTTATGACCGGCTGGTGGATCCCGAAGTGCTGGCTCTTGCCCCGGCGCGGGCAGAACGCATCTATGTCGGCAAGGCCCCCGGCCAGCACCACTGGACGCAGGACAAGATCTGCGCCGCGCTGGTGGCAGTTGCCGGGCAGGGCAAGCGGGTTGTGCGGTTGAAATGCGGCGATCCCGGCGTCTTTGCCCGCGGTGCTGAAGAAGTTGATGCCCTGAGCGCCGCCAATATCCCCTATGAAATCGTGGCCGGTGTGACCGCCGCCAGTGCCGCCTCGGCCGCGCTTGGCGGGTTTCTGACAGAGCGCGGCACCTGCGACACCCTGGTGCTGGCCACCGGACAGACGCAGAAGGCCGCCGGGAATGCCAATTGGATTGCCCAGTTGCAACCCGGCACCCGCATGGCCATCTACATGGGCGTCGGCGCGGCAGCTGAGATCACAAAGGCGCTGACACAGGCCGGGCTGGCGCAAGAGGTGACCATCGACATCGTGTCGCGGGCTGAACACAGCGACCAGGTGGTGGCCCATTGCCGCGCAGCAACCCTGCAGGAAACGATCCGCACCAGTGGCGTTTCAAACCCGGCAATCATGTTTCTGACCCGTCCACATCTGCCCAGCTAGCGTATGCTGCGCCAAAGCGAATCCCTGCACTACGCAGCAAGAACATGCAAAATCAAATGGGTAGAGCTGGTCAAAGCTTCACCCGCTCCGATTTGGGGTCATACATCGGTTTCAGCGACGCCGTGGCACGGACCCGTGTTCCCATGACGTCAATTTCATAGGCCGAGGCCAGCACCTCTGCTGCGCTCTCGCCTTCGCAGGGCACATAGCCGAGGCCAATCGCGCCGCCCAGCGTATGACCATAGTTGCCCGATGCGATATAACCGACGATTTCACCATCCCGCAGCACCGGTTCATTGTGATAGAGCAGCGGTTCCGGATCATTGAGCATGAATTGCACCATCCGCGCCTTTGGGCCAGTTTCGCGCCGGTCCAACACCGCCGCGCGGCCAATGAAATCTGGCTTGTCGGTTTTCACCGCAAAGCCAAGGCCCGCGTCGATCACATGGTCTTCGCAGGTAATGTCATGGCCAAAATGGCGAAAGCCTTTTTCGATCCGGCAGCTGTCCATCATATGCATACCGCAGAGCTTTAGCCCCAGATCCTGCCCCGCCGCATGCAACGTTTCAAAGGCATGGCCCGCCATATCGGCGCTGACGTAGATTTCCCAGCCCAGTTCCCCCACATAGGTCACCCGGTGGACACGGGCCAGGCCCATGCCCAGCTCGATCTCTTGCGCGGTGCCAAAGGGGTTCACCGCGTTGGAAAAATCATTGGGAGAGACCCGTTGCAGCAGTTTGCGGGCATTGGGCCCCATCACGGCCAGCACGCCTTCGCCCGGCGTCACATCGGTAATCACCACGCGGTAATCGCCAAGGTGCCGCCGCATCCAGACCTCATCCGCCAGCCGCGTGGCCGCCGGAGTGACCACCAGATAGGTGGTCTCGCTCAGCCGGGTGACGGTGACATCCGCCTCGATGCCGCCGCGGGTATTGAGAAACTGCGTATAGGTAATCTTGCCCACAGGCACCGACAGGTTCGCCCCACAGACATGGTTGAGAAAGGCCTCGGCATCAGGGCCTTCGACCCGGATCTTGCCAAAGGAGGACATGTCATACATGCCGACATTTTCCCGCACGGCGCGGTGTTCCGCTGCCGCGTTTTCAAACCAGTTCTGCCGTTTCCAACTGTATTCATACTCCGCCTTCTGCCCCTCATTGGCGAACCAGTTGGCACGTTCCCAACCGGCCAATTCGCCCATGACCGCCCCCTGCTGCAGCAGCTGGTGATGGAAAGGCGTGCGTCGCACCCCGCGCGCTGTGGCCTTTTGCCGATAGGGGAAGTGATCCGCATAGAGCAGCCCCAGCGTTTCTTGTGAACGCTCAAACAGGTAGTGTTTATTGCCCTGAAAGGGCTGCATGCGGCTGATGTCGACATCGCCCAGATCAAAGGGTTTCTGGCCCGCATCCATCCACTGCGCCAGCGCCATGCCCGCGCCGCCGGCCGATTGAATACCAATCGAGTTGAAACCCGCCGCCACCCAGACATTGTCCATCTCAGGTGCCAGGCCCAGATGGTAGGCATCGTCGGGGGTAAAGCTCTCGGGGCCGTTGAAAAAGGTGTGGATGCCGACCTCGGCCAGCATGGGCATCCGGTTACAAGCGTTTTCCAGAATGGGTTCGAAGTGGTCAAAATCTTCCGGCAGCTGGTCAAATTCGAACCCGTCAGGAATGCCCGCCATGGCCCAGGGCTTGGCCTTGGCTTCAAAGGCGCCCAGCAGCATCTTGCCCGCATCTTCCTTGTAGTAGGCACATTCATCCGGCACCCGCAGCACCGGCAGCTGGGTCAGGCCCTTGATGGCCTCGGTCACGATGTAGAAGTGTTCACAAGCATGCAGCGGTACGTTGATGCCGGCCATGCGGCCAACTTCGTGGCCCCACATGCCGGCACAGTTCACCACCATGTCAGCCTTGATATGCCCCTGGGCCGCGCCATCATCGCTAACCCAGTCAACGCCCGTCACCCGGCGTCCCTGTTTGGTCACGCCAGTGACCTTCGTGCGTTCCTTCACCAGGGCGCCGCGCTGACGTGCGCCCTTGGCCAGGGCCAGCGCGATATTGGCAGGGTCGCCCTGGCCATCCTTGGGCAACCAGACGCCGCCGGTAACGTCGCGCGTGTTCAGATGCGCATAGCGGGCCTTGACCTCTTGCGCAGAGATTTCTTCGACATCCACGCCAAAGGCCCGCGCCATGGCCGCCTGGCGAAAGATCTCTTCGCGGCGCTCCTGCGTTAGGGCCACGGTGATCGACCCGCAGCGCTTGAACCCGGTGGCAACACCGGTCTCCTCTTCCAGCGCGCCGTAGAGCTCTTGGCTGTATTTCGCCAGTTTGGTCATATTCGCGGTGGCGCGCAGCTGGGCAATCAGACCGGCGGCATGCCAGGTGGTGCCAGAGGTCAGTTGCTTGCGTTCCAGCAGCACCACATCCTGCCAACCGAGCTTGGCCAGGTGATAAGCAACCGAGCAGCCAATAACGCCACCCCCGATGATGACCACACGGGCCTGGGCAGGAAGATCGTGCATATCATGCCTCCGATAAAACCGACTGGCACCAGACTACCACCGCCCGGCGCCAGAAAAGGCATCAAAAACGTCAGCTATCCCGCAAGTTTCCCTGTGAGCTCACATTTCCTTATGGCCATTGCCGCCATTACGGCGCTGTTTGCGCAGGGCATGGGGCGTGATGCCAAAGACGGATTTGTAGAGCGATGAAAACCCGTTGGGGAACCCACAGGCAAGGCCAATCTCGCGCAGGCTCAGGCTGGTGTTGAGCAACAGGTTATTGGCCTTGTTCAGCCGCATTTCACGGTAGAACCCATTGGGCGTGGTACCAAGGCTGGTCTTGAACTTGCGCTCCAGCGACCGGGGGGAAACGCCCAACTCGGCGACAATACTGCCGATGGGCAGCGGATCCTCGATATTGGTCTGCATCAGGCGCATGCAGTGATCCAGATCGCGGTCACCGGTCAGGCTGGATTGGGCCCCCGAATAGGGCTGTAAAGAAGCCGGGTCGCGCACCTGTTCATGCAGCATGATATTGGCTACGCTCATCTGCACCGCCGCCGAGGTCAGTCGGCCAATCAGCGCCAACACGATATCGGTGGTCGCGCCCATGCCGGCACAGGTGATCACCGGACCATCGGTGCTGGCCAGGGCCTGACTCGCTTCGAACAGGCCAAGGCGTTCGCGCAGCAGGGCGGCGTTTTCCCAATGCGTGGCCCCAGACCCGCCGCGATCTTTCAGATGGCGCGCCGCCGCCTCGGCCAATAGATAAACCTGCGCGCCCCGGTTGGTATAGCTTTCTATCACCGACGCCAGTGACAGATCGGGGTGATCAGGATCGGTATTCCCCAGAACAAAGGCAAAATCCGCCTCGGGGCGATCCGCAAGGGCCTGAGTATCAACCAACAGCCCGGCCCGGCAGGACAGCTGCCCCCCCCGGACAGAGCGCATGCAGATCCGAAAAGGCGGCTGGGCCAGAACCCGATTTGCGATGCGCAGCGTATCGGCCACAGCGGCCATCTCGGTCAGCACAAACCCATCGGCCAGCAGAATATCCACGCACCAGACCCGAGACGTGGCGGCACACTGCTGTTTCTCCGCTTGCTTGCCCATGAATGCCGCCTTTCTTGCGCAGGGGTTCAAACGATCTGATGCCCGGCCTGTCGCAGTTGCCGCGCTATTTCGGCAATATGCGCCGGACCGATTTCGCAGCAGCCGCCAACAATTGTTGCGCCCTGCGCCACCCAGGTCATGACAAAGGCAGCATATTCGGCGGGTCCCATATCATGACGTTGCTCCAGCGCCTCTACGGTAGGGGCCTCTTGCAAGAAGCCTTCGGTAATGCGGGTAAAGCCATTGGCAAAGGCCCCAAAGGGCTTGCCAAAGGTCTTGATGATTTCCAGCCCGGCGGCAATCACCTCGGGCAGCGAGCAATTGATCAGCACCGCAGCGGGTTGCAAGGCCTCAACCAGATCAGCGAGCTCCCGCACCGGTTCACCTGAACGCAGCCGGGTGCCATCCTCATCCATAACCGAAACCGCCAGCCAGACCGGTTTTTCGGTTGCCCTGCAGGCCATCAGGGCACCACGGGCGTGATCCAACGAGGAAACGGTTTCCAGCATAAACAGATCGGCCCTTGCGTCCAGCAGGCTTACCTGTTCGGCAAAGAGCCTTTGCACCTCGGCCAGCGGGGGCAACAGATCGGGGCGATAAGAGGCCCCGAGCGGCCCCAGGGCAGCCGCGATGCGCCCCGTGCCATGGGCATCGCGGGCGGCTTCAGCCTGGGTCATCGCCATGGCCAGCAGCGCTTCATACTGGTCTTCAAGCCCGGCGCGCACCAGACGGTCGCGGTGCACCGCATAGGTATTGGCGGTGGCCACCGTCGCCCCGGCGGCAAAATAGTCGCGATGGACCGCCCCCACCAGCTCTGGCTTGTGCAGCATCACAGATGTAGACCAAAGCGGCGTCGGACGGTCGCCGGAACGTTTAACAATTTCCTGGCCAATCGAGCCGTCCAACAGGGTTATTTCCATGTATCTTGTCCTTTCACAAACCCGGGCCACCGCCCGCTAGCCCCCCGATAGAGCCGCGAAAGCGCGCACCCTTGAGTGCCTGAAACATATTCACAGGCAAGGCCTCCATGACGATACAGGCCCTGCTACCAAAGCCCGTTCAGGCCCGCAAACGATCGTTTTCGGGATCCCAAAGCGGCCTGTCTTCCTGTACCACGGCGCGGCATTTCGTGCCGTATATCTCCACCTCCAGCGCGGTGCCCGGAACCGCCAGATCGGCACGTACCATTCCCAGCGCGATCGAGGCGTTGACCCGGTAGCCCCAGTCCCCCGATGTGGTCTCTCCCACGATCACACCATCTTTCCAGATACAGGACATATAGGGCGCATCCGCATCTTCCGCGTCGACCACCAGCGTGACAAAGGCCTTTTGCCGCCCCTGCTGCTGTTCTTTCTGGATCGCCGCCTTGCCGGGGAAATCCTGCGGCTTGTCGAGTTTGACAAACCGGCCCAGACCGCCTTCCATCAGCGAATAGTCAGTGGAAAGATCGCCCTTCCAGCTGCGATAGCCCTTTTCAATCCGCAGCGAATTCAGCGCATACATGCCAAAGGGTTTGGCACCTGCCTGCAGAATGGCGGCATAGATCGCAGGCTGGTCCGCATTGGCGCAGTGTACCTCCCAGCCCAGTTCCCCCGCAAAGGAGACCCGCGCCAAAAAGGCAGGCTGGCCGGCGACAGTCGCCTGTTGATGGGTCAGCCACCCGAGGGAGAGATCCGCATCCGACAGGCCAGCGAACAGATCGCGCGCCTTGGGGCCAGTGACGATCATGGTGCCAAATTCAGCGGTATGATCCGTCAGGCTGATCCCCGCAGGCAGCGCTTTGCGCAGGATGTCATAGTCATGCCACTGGGCGCTGCCCGCTGTGATCATGGTAAAGTGGTCTTCGGCGTGGCGGATGCAGGACATCTCAGTCAGGATACGACCCCGGCTGTCGGCAAAATACACCAGGTTCATTCGGCCGACCTTGGGCAGGCCCCCGGTCACCAGCCCGCGCAGAAACGCGGCAGCCCCGGTGCCCGCAAGATTGAAGCGGGAAAAGCCCGGCAGGTCCAGCACGCCCACGTGATCGCGCACCGCTTCGCATTCTTCGCGGATACGCTGCTGCCAGGGACCAGAGCGCCCCCAGGTCTGGGTTGCCGCCTCGGATGTGTCGTCGCCCGGCTTGGCAAACCAGTTTGCGCGCTCCCAACCGTTATAGGCCCCCATGACACCGCCCAGCGCAGTAACACGATCATGCACAGCGCTGAGCTTCTTATCCCGGCCCGCAGGCCATTCGTGATGCGGGAAATGCATGGCATATTCGTTGCCGTAGACCTCCATCCCCTTTTGCACACAGTAATCGGAGTCAGTGTAATCAGTGTAGCGGCGCGGATCGACGGCCCACATGTCCCATTCGGTCTGACCATCGACGATCCATTCCGCCAGACATTTGCCTGCCCCGCCGCCCTGGGCGATACCAAATGTAAAGACGCAGGCCTCAAAGGCATTATCGACGCCCGGCATCGGCCCCAGTAGCGGCAGCCCATCTGGCGCGTAGGGGATCGGTCCATTGATCACCCGCGCCACGCCGGACTGCGCCATCAGTGGCACCCGCTCCATAGCGTCGGTGACGATATCCTCGATGCGGTCCAGATCATCGTTCCACAGCTGAAACGAGAAATCCTCTGGCATCGGATCTGCTTCGCTCAGCCAATGGGCGCGGCAATTGGGTTCATAGGGGCCAAGGTTGAAACCGTGTTTTTCCTGCCGCAGGTAGTAGGACACATCAACATCGCGCAAGAGAGGCAGCTTTTTGCCGCCATTGGCCTTGGTCCAGGCCTCGACCTCTGGCACCTCTTCCGACAGAAGGTATTGATGGCTCATCACCATCATCGGCACCTGCCGCCCGCCATAGGGGCGGAACCATTCGCCCACGCGCTGCGCATAGTAGCCCGCCGCATTGACCACATAATCACAGGAAATATCCCCCTGATCCGTATGGACAATCCAGGTCTTATCCGCATTCTGCGTCACCCCGGTCGCAGGGCAGAAGCGGAAAATTCTCGCGCCCATGTCTCGGGCCCCCTTGGCCAAAGCCTGGGTAAGCTGCGCCGGATCAATATCGCCATCCGACGGGTCAAACAGCACACCTTGCAGATCATGAGTTTCCAGAAAGGGATAGCGTTCCTTGGCCTGCTCTGGCGTCCAGATTTCCATCGCGATGCCCTGATACCGCCCCATGGAGCGCGCACGCTCAAACTCTTGCATCCGCTCTTTGCTATGGGCCAACCGGATAGAGCCGGATTGGTGATAGTTCATCGGATAATCGACCTCTTCGCCCAGACCGGCATAAAGCTCGGTCGAATAGCGCTGCATGTTCATGATCGACCAGGAGGTCGAGAAGGTCGGCACATTGCCCGCCGCATGCCAGGTCGATCCGGCCGTCAGCTCGTTCTTTTCCAACAAGACGCAATCGCTCCAGCCCTTTTTGGCCAGATGATACAACGATGAGGCCCCGACCACACCGCCGCCAATGATCACCACGCGGGCCTTGCTTGGCAGGCGGGCCTTGTCTGTGCTCTCGGACATGTTTGCTCTCTCCCGGTTAGTCTTGTTGCGCAACGCCATCAGCGATGTCGTAGAAATCACCCTTGTCACCAACAAAGATGTGCTTTTCGATCTTCAGCCCACTGGGGGGCTCGACAGCGCCAAGGGCAAAACTCGTGGTATCCTCATCGTGGGCCTTCCAGAACAAATAGGATCCGCACCGGGCGCAGAAGCCGCGTTTGGCCTGAGGGCTGGCCTCAAACCAACTGACCGGGCCGGAAATGGTCAGATCATCGTCTTTGACATAGGCCGAGGACCAGATGCCGCCGGACTGTTTGCGGCACTGGCTGCAATGGCACATCGAAGCCCCCTGCGGCCTGGCCCCGGTTGCAAAGGTGATATCGCCGCAGAGGCAGGCGCCTTTGGTTATGCCTGTTGTCATCGAAATTCCTCCAGTTGTGGTGCGCTACTGGCCCCCAGCAACATACCGTAGACAATAAAACACAGCGCCAGCCCCCGGCGGATCCAGGCGTTGAACACCGCCTTCAGCGCCGCCCGCCCCATGACAAATCCCAGCAGGGTAAAGCCGGTATAGCTGAGCGCGGTCAGCCCCAGGGCGGTGGGCATAATGCCCCCCATCTGCTGCCAGATCGGTACATCAGGCTGCACAAACTGGGAAAAGGCGGCCAGGTACCCAGCGACGCTCTTGGGATTGATCGTGGCCACTGCCAGAGCATGCAAATAGACATGGCGCGCCGGGCGCTCTACGGCCGGGGCCGGTTTGGTCGCATTGCGCCAACTGCGCAGCCCCATGAAGATCAGAAATCCGGCGCCAATGATCTTGGCCACAAAGAACCACAGCGGCGCGGCCGCGATCAGCGCCGTGACACCCAACGCCGAGAGCAGCAAAAACAGCGTCGCCTGGGTCAGGATTGCCAGCACCCCCAGCATTGCCTTTGGCAGGCTGAGCATCATGCCGTTGCTGATGCAATTCACCGCATTTGGCCCCGGCGTGGTGACAAAAACGACCCAGAACAGGGCAAATATGGTCCATGCTTCAAAACTCATCCCACAGACACCGCCTTAATACACTGGCGGCGCGATGACCCAGACCGCGACGGCTGCATCATCATAGGGGTTGGCCCATTGGTAGGGCTGGTGCTTGATGCGGAAACTGTCGCCCGGCCCTACGGTAAAGCCCTTGCCATCAATCACCAGATCCAGCTTCCCCGAGATCATATAGCCCAGCTCTTGCGTGGGACGATCAGCAGGCTGTTGCATCTTTGAATGGGGCTGAAAGGTGGAATGCACCATTTCAAAATCATCCGTCAGGTCTGGTGACAGCAACTCTTCGATCAGACCTTCTTCTCCTGATCCCATGGGGCGGCGCGATCCCGCCCGCACGATATAGCCATGTTCCCGCACCGGCGCATCGGAATGGGCAAAAAGCATCGACATCGGCACGCCAAGGCATTTGGCCAGCAGGCGCAGATCAGAGATCGAAGGATCCGACAGATCCCGCTCTACCTGGCTGAGCCAACCCACCGATTTCTCCAGCTGCCCTGCAATTGCTGTCAGGGTCAGCCCACGCGCCTTGCGCAGGGCGCGAATGTCAGCGCCCAGGGTTGCGGCATGGGGGGCTTGGCTGGTCACGGTTGACGTCTCCTGCGGCATGGATGAAATTTGACGGCAAAGTTTCACCATTCTCGGTACACTGCCCTCCTTGAATGAAATTTCCAAGGATTTTTTCACCAAATCCGCCAGAAGATTGCCCTTGCGTCTGCAACATCCCTGGGCAAAACCCCGCAGATATAGGCGACAGACAAAAGAGAAACCGATGCAGTCAGAGTTCTGGGCCTGGGCGCTGCCCTGCCTCCTTGCCATAAACGGGCTGAGCTTTATCGCATTCGGTCTGGATAAATTCTGCGCCAAACACGGGTTCTGGCGGGTACCAGAGGCACGGTTACTGCTGCTGGCCGCGCTTGGCGGCAGCCCTGCCGCCTATCTGGCGCGGTGGCTGTTTCGTCACAAGACCCGCAAACAGCCCTTTTGTCGCCGCCTGAACAGGATCGCCTGGGCGCAGCTGCTGCTGCCCCTCATATGGGTGCTTGGCTTCACCTGATACAGATCAGACTGTCGGCCCGGCTGGCCCCGCCCCGCCAAAGACCTGGGTCAGGATCGCCGCCAATTGGTCTGCGTCCTGCTGGCTAAAGGCTGCGGGTTGGTCACTGTCGATATCCAGCACCGCGATCAGATCGCCTGCATGGTTCCAGACCGGCAGCACCACTTCGGAGCGGGTTGAAGAGGCACAGGCAATATGGCCGGGAAAATTCTCGACATCCGCCACCAGCTGTACCCTGCCGCTGCGCGCTGCCGCACCGCAGACGCCGCGCGAGAACGGGATTTGCAAACAGCCATGCCCGCCCTGATAGGGGCCGATCTTCAACAGATCAGGCGCAACCACCCGATAAAACCCTGTCCAGTCAAAGCGGTCATCGCTATGGTGCAATTCGCAGGTGACGGTGGCCATAAGGGCGATTTCGTCCTGCTCATTTTCGGTCAAAGCCCGGATGGTTTTGGCCAACATCTGGTAATCTGCGCGCATGCCTGTCTTCCTTCCGGCGGTGTAAGGGGGCTGTCTGCCCCCTCTTGACCCGAGGGTCAATTCACCCCCGAAGGTATTTATCGCAAGATGAAGATCAAGCCCGTTCGATTGCGATGGCGGTGCCTTCGCCGCCACCAATGCAAATCGCCGCCACCCCGCGTTTGAGGCCACGTTTTTCAAGCGCATTGAGCAGGGTTACCATGATGCGTGCGCCCGAAGCGCCAATGGGATGGCCCAGCGCGCAGGCGCCGCCGTTCACATTGATCTTGTCGCGGCTGATGCCCATCTCGTGCATGAAGGCCATCGGCACCACTGCGAAGGCCTCGTTTACCTCCCAGAGGTCGACATCTTCGGTGCTCCAGCCGATCTTGTCCAACAGTTTCTTGGCCGCTGGAACTGGTGCAGTGGTGAACAGGCCCGGAGCCTGGGCATGGCTGGCATGACCCAGAATGCGGGCGCGCACTGTCAGCCCCTGCGCCGCCGCGGCCTCTTGCGACGCCAGTACCAAGGCGGCCGCCCCATCGGAGATTGACGAGGCATTGGCTGCGGTCACCGTGCCATCCTTGCGGAAGGCGGGTTTCAGCGCCGGGATTTTTTCCGGGCGGGCATTGCCGGGCTGTTCATCAACCGCCTGAGTGGTTTCACCCCGACGCGTTTCCAGCAGGACGGCAGCGATTTCACCGTCAAAAGCGCCTGTTTGTTGCGCTTCCAGTGCATTGGACAGGGATTTCAGCGCATACTCGTCCTGGGCTTCCCGGCTGAATTGATATTGGGTGGCGCAGTCTTCGGCAAAGGTGCCCATCAGGCGGCCCTTGTCATAGGCATCTTCCAAGCCATCAAGGAACATATGGTCGATCACCTGACCATGGCCAATTCGGGCACCGCCTCGGTGATTGGGCAGCAGATAGGGTGCATTGGTCATGCTTTCCATGCCGCCTGCGACAACGCTGTCCACCTGACCCAGGGCGATCTGATCATAGGCGATCATCGCCGCCTTCATGCCGGATCCGCACATCTTGTTAAGGGTGGTTGCGGGCACCTCTTCGCCCAACCCCGCCGCGAATCCTGCCTGGCGTGCCGGGGCCTGGCCCTGCCCTGCGGGCAACACACAGCCCATCAGGACCTCGTCTACCGTTTTGGCACCTGCGCCCTCCAGGGCTGCCTTGATGGCGACACCACCCAGGGCAGAGGCCGAAAGCCCGGAAAACGCCCCCTGAAACCCACCCATAGGGGTTCGGGCTGCACCTGCAATCACAACATTTTTCATCACATATTCCTCCAATCGTCGCCAATATGAATACCGAATGCTAAGCTTTGAGGTCTAGACTGGTATAAATACGTTGAGACAACACCTGGGGGATCCCTATGAGCCTGACAAGTACACGGGCAGATGGCGCGCAGATCGTGACTGTAAACGCAGAACGCATTGATGCAGCCATGGCCATTCAATTCAAAGAAGACATGCGGGCCGAAACCGAAGACGGCACCGATCGTATCATTCTGGACCTATCCCTGGTGCAATTCATCGATTCCAGCGGTCTGGGGGCCATCGTCGCCGCCATGAAACAGCTGGGTCGTGATCGCCGCCTTGATCTGGCCGGCCCGACCCCAATGGTGGAGAAGGTCTTTCGCCTGACCCGCATGGATACAATTTTCAATCTCTATAGCACGCTGAACGAAGCCGTCACCGAGACCAAGACCTGAACTTCGCCCACGAAATGATCCCAGGGTAGGAAGTGAGAGATGAATGGCTGAAATTTTTGCATGCTCGTTCACCGCAACAGAGTTGGATGCCAGAAGCGGCATCTCGGCGGTTATGGAACGACTGCGAGAGATAGATTTGCCCGATGAGCGGGCCGGAGACGTCCAAATTGCTTTGGCCGAGGCGGTGAATAACGTTGTCGAACACGCCTATGCGGGCACAGAAAAAGGGGATGTGCGTATCAAGTGCAATCTTTACCCACAGGAACTGCGAATCCAGATTTGCGATGCAGGGTTCCCGCTGACTGATTGCGCATTGCCGCCGGGCGAGCCCGCCGATTTGTCCGGCCCGATTGAGACCCTCCCCGAGGGGGGCTTTGGCTGGTTCCTGATCCGCGAGCTAACCAGCCGGCTGCACTACGAACGACTGGGGCGGAACAATCGGCTCTCGCTGTATTTTCAGGTACCACCGACTTGAGGGTGATCAAGAGCGCCCAAAACGCGCCACAATGCGGACCTACTCTCGTCACAGGCCTCATCTATGAGTTAACCTGTAGCTGACCTAGGCTTCCCCTGGCGCTGGACATCTAAGCCCCCACCAACCGTGCAACGCCAGGGATACCCCCATGAATATAAGCGCGTGGCATCCTAGGCCTAGATGGCGAGGATGTTACCGCTATCGTTTGGCTGGACCAAAGAGCGCCTGGGCGGATGGCACCGCAGGCCGCTTGCCGGTTTGAATTTTCATTGCCATTCCCAGCCCAGGAACTACCCTGCCGACGACCAAACAGGAGTGGTAAATGCGCGATTTTCAATCCCCCGGACGTTCCGCCGTCTTTGCCCAGAATGGCCTCTGCGCCACCTCGCACCCGCTGGCTGCCGGTGCGGCGATTGATGTGCTGAAACGCGGCGGAAACGCCATGGACGCGGCCATCGCAGGTGCCGTTCTGCTGGGCATTTGTGAGCCGCAGATGACCGGGATCGGTGGCGATTGCTTCGTGCTCTTTTCCCGTGGCGGCAGCAACGACATTCACGCGGTGAATGGATCCGGGCGCGCCGCCGCTGGTGCCAGTGCTGCAGAGCTGCGGAACCAGGGCAAGGCCACCGTGCCGCTGCGCAGCGCCCATGCCGTTACAGTGCCCACCGCGATCGAAACCTTCTGCACCCTGGCCGAAACCGAAGGGAAACTGGGCTTGGACGCCCTGCTGGCCCCTGCGATCCATTACGCCGAGACCGGCGTTCCGGTTGCGCCGCGTGTGGCCTTTGACTGGGCCAATGACGCCGACGCCCTGCAGGGATCGGCCCGCGACGCCTACCTTTTTGACGGCAAGCCACCAAAGATCGGCCAGATATTTCGCGCCCCGGGCCAGGCCGAAGTCCTGCGCCGAATTGCCCGGGATGGTCGCGATGCCTTTTACACCGGCGAAATCGCCGACGATATGCTGGCGACGCTGCAGGCGGCTGGCGGGCATCACAACGCCGCAGATTTTGCCGCCGCGCAATGCGACCGGGTCATCCCGGTTTCGGCCTGCTACAAGGGGATAGATCTGGTCGAGCATCCACCCAATGGTCAGGGGGCAACCGCGCTACTGCTGCTCAATATCCTGTCACATTTTGACATTGCGGCAATGGATCCGCTGGGGGCCAAGCGGGCCCATATCGAAGCCGAAGCGGCCAAACTGGCCTATGATGCCCGCAACCGATTTCTGGCCGATGCCGATCATACGACGCAGCTGGATCACATGCTGGCACCCGAAACAGCAGCGCGGCTGGCGGCATTGATTGACCACAAGCGCGCGATGGCGGCCCCCGCAGCGCTGAGCGAGGCGGTCCACAAGGATACGATCTATATCACCGTGGTCGACAAAGATCGCATGGCCGTCTCGCTGATCTATTCGATCTTTCACGGCTTTGGCTCTGGCCTTGCCTCGGAGAAATTCGGCATCCTGCTGCAGAACAGAGGCGCCGGCTTTACCCTGCAAGAGGGCCATCCAAACGCGCTGGCAGGCGGCAAGCGCCCGATGCATACCATCATTCCCGGCATGCTGCGGCAAGAGGGGCGCGTGTTGATGCCCTTTGGGGTGATGGGGGGGGCCTATCAGCCCAATGGCCATGCGCGGTTTGTCTCTAACCTGCAGGATTTTGGCATGGATCCACAGCAGGCCATAGACGCACCGCGCAGCTACAGCGATGCCGGTATTCTAAAGGTTGAACGCGGCTATAGCGATGAAACCCGTCAGGCACTGCGCGACATGGGCCATCAAATTGAAACCCCAAAGACCGCCATCGGCGGTGCCCAGGCGATCACTCTGCGGGCAGATGGTATCCTGGAAGGTGCCAGCGATCCGCGCAAAGACGGTTGCGCGCTCGGCTATTGATCAGGGCTATTTTCTTTGGTCAAACGCCGGGCCACAGCCCGGCATCACCAGCCACCCGGCAAGCAACCGCGCGCAGTGCAAGGAAATAAGATGGAAGGAAGCCCGAAGGCGGCAAGCAGCAGGTCACAGCAAACGCGTGTAGCGAGATCAGTTCAGCTGATACTGCAAAGAGTAGGCCGCGCCATCGAAGCGACCAAACATCTCTGGCAGGTCCGGGTGGCTGATCGGTTCGCCCGAATAATCGGCAACCAGATTCTGCTCTGACACATAGGCGACATAATAGGTCTGATCATTCTCTGCCAGCAGATGATAAAACGGCTGGTTTTTCATTGGCCTGCTGCCTTCAGGAATGGCGTCATACCACTCTTGTGTATTCTCGAACTCTGGGTCCACGTCAAAAACCACGCCGCGAAACGGGTGTTTGCGGTGCCGGACAACCTGCCCCAAGTTATATTTCGCGCGCGTTCTAAGCATTTCTTGACTGTCTCCGTCTCTTGTTACTAACGCGAAACACTGGCAAATGTCCAACTCTTGACGTAAATTTTAAAGGAAACAGACTGTGAACCTGGCCTTGACAGTGCTTGAAATCACCGCCCCCGTTTTTCTGCTTGCCGGGGTTGGATTCACCTGGGTCCGGCTGGGATTTGAATACCGTATTCAGTTTGTTACCCGGCTGGCGATGACCCTTGCGGTACCGGCGCTGATCTTCACCGCCTTGATGAAAACCGACCTCGACAAAGGCGCCCTTGGGGTCTTTGTGATCGCGGCCCTTCTGGGGCATCTGCTGCTGGCGCTGGTTGGCGCGATACTGGTCAAGCTTGGCCATTTGAATCGGCAGACCTATCTGGCACCCTTCATTTTTGGCAATACCGGCAACCTGGGCATCCCGCTGGCGCTGTTCGCCTTTGGCGAGGCCGGGCTGGGCTATGCGGTGGTGATGCTGGCGGTTTCTGCCGTCCTGTCGTTTACCCTGGGCCTGACGCTGGTGGCGGGCAAGGGCGGCGGCGGCAAGGCACTGAAAGAACCCATGGTCTGGGCCACCCTTCTGGGGGCGCTGTTTCTCTGGCAGGATTGGCAGACGCCGCAGTTCTTGACCAATACGCTGGATCTGATCGGGCAAATGGCGATCCCGATGATGCTGATCACCCTGGGCGTGGCCATCGCCCGGCTGTCGCCCGGAAAAACGGGGCTCGCCGTGTTGCTGTCGCTGGCAAAGCTGTGCACCAGCGTCGCCATTGGCTGGGGGCTGGGGCTGGCCTTTGGTCTTGATGACATCGCCTTTGGCGTGTTGGTTCTGCAGCTGGCCACCCCGGTTGCCGTCACCTCATATCTCTTGGCCGAGAAATTCGGTGCCGAGGCCGAAGCCGTTGCAGGGCTTGTGGTGGTTTCAACCCTGATGGCCATCGCCGCATTGCCGCTGGTCCTGTCAGTATTGATTGATTTGTGATTTTCTCTTTTGCGCAAATTCGCTAGAATGGCAAAAAAAGATAACAACTTAGGCAGAGACAATGAGCAGAATCATCGTCGCGCTCGCACTTCTTTTGGTCGTCGCGTCCTGCGGAGGCGGTCACAACACGCCGCCGCGCAATCTGGACAATGCATGCGCCATCATCAAAGAGCGCCCAAAATACCTCAAAGCCTTTCGCGCGGCTGAACGGCGCTGGGGCGTTCCCATGCATGTGCAGATGGCCACCATCCACCAGGAAAGCAGATTTCGCGGCAAGGCCCGTACGCCGCACAAGTATCTTTTGGGGGTGATCCCCATGGGACGGCAGTCCAGCGCCTTTGGCTACGGTCAGGCCCTGGATGGCACCTGGGAAGACTATAAACGCGACACCGGGCGGCGCCGGGCCAAGCGCGACCGGATAGAGGACGCCACCGATTTCATGGGCTGGTACATGAACACCAGCAAGGAAAGAAACGGCATCCAGCTCTACGATGCGCGCAACCAATATCTGGCCTATCACGACGGCCATACCGGCTATTCCCGCGGAACCTATAACTCCAAACCCTGGTTGGTGCGCGTCGCCAGCCAAGTCGAGGCCCGCTCGCAGATGTATCAAACGCAACTGGCCACCTGCCGCCACGCCCGCTAGTCTGAGCACCTACAGCGAAGCTGTCGTTTTCCGCACCGCAGAGAACGGCGGCTTTCGTCCCGCATAGCCGACTTTCCTCTCTAGTTATGGGGAATTTCCACCGCCACCGCTGAACAATGTCGATGGCAGGCGCATGCCGGTTTCCAGCGTGCCGAGAATCACGGTTGTCTTGCCCCCGGCCCCGTCGTGCACCACCCATTTGCGCAGCTCTACCGGGTCAGCGGTGAACATCAGTTCGATACTGCCATAATCCGGGTTTTCGGGATCCTGCGCCTGCACCACGGTCGAGGTGCCGTCAAAGCCGTGGCCAACAACCATATTGGCCCGGTCCAGGTTCACCTGCTTGGCCAGGATAATCGACAAAGGCGTGCGGCGCAGCGGAAAGGTTTCGGGCGGCTGGTTGGATTTGGGATCATGCACCCGCACAGCCCCCGCGCCCGCCACCACCGTGCCGGCCGCATCACCGTCATATTCAAACCGCATCCGTCCTGGGCGATGCAGGTACAGCTTGCCGGTGGACAGCGAACCATCATCATTGATCTGGGTGAAACCCGCCGTCGCAGTTTTCATATCATTCAGATAGGCTGAGATTTCAGCCAGGCTCAGCTTTTCGCTGGCCCAGGCCGCAGAGGTGATGAACGTAGCAGTGACGCCCAGCGCCAAGACAGAGAGAAGCTTTTTCATAAGAGTTAGATAAGCCTTGAGGCGCAAAAGAAAAGAGGCCGATCCATTTCCGGACCGGCCCCGCGATTTATTGCTGAAAGACCCTGTAGGGGATGTCCAGTGTCATTGCTCTGGCACCAGAATTTCCCGTTTGCCCACATGGTTGGCAGGCGAGACCAGGCCTTCTTCCTCCATCTGTTCAACCAGCCGTGCCGCCTTGTTGTAGCCGATAGCCAGCTTGCGCTGGATGTAAGAGGTCGAGCACTTGCGATCCTTGATCACGATCTGCACCGCAGAATCATAGAGCGCATCTTCGCCGTTGGTATTGCCGCCGGTCGACAGGCCCAGAACCGCGTCGATATTGTCGGCCTTTTCATCATCGGGCCCCTCAACCACGCCGCCCATATATTCAGGAGGGCCAAATTGTTTCAGGTGGTTGACCACCTCTTCAACCTCTTCATCCGACACAAACGGCCCGTGGCAGCGGGTGATCTTGGCGCCGCCCGCCATATAAAGCATATCGCCCATCCCCAAGAGCTGTTCGGCCCCCATTTCGCCCAGGATGGTACGGCTGTCGATCTTAGAGGTCACCTGGAAGGAAATCCGGGTAGGGAAGTTAGCCTTGATGGTCCCGGTGATCACATCCACCGAGGGCCGCTGGGTAGCCATGATCAAGTGAATGCCGCTGGCCCGTGCCATCTGCGCCAGACGCTGGATGCAGGCTTCGATCTCTTTGCCCGCAACCATCATCAGATCGGCCATCTCGTCAACGATAACCACGATATAGGGCAGCGCTTCGGGGGCGAATTCTTCGCTCTCGAACACTGGCTCTCCGGTGTCATCGTCAAAGCCGGTCTGCACCGTGCGGCTGAACATCTCGCCCTTGGACAGCGCCTCTTTCACCCGGCCATTGTAGCCAGAGATGTTGCGCACACCCATCTTGGACATCTTGCGGTAGCGGTCTTCCATTTCACCCACCACCCATTTCAGGGCGACAACCGCCTTCTTGGGGTCGGTGACAACTGGCGACAGCAGATGTGGGATACCGTCATAGACCGACAGTTCCAGCATCTTGGGGTCAATCATGATCAGGCGGCATTCCTCTGGCGACAGCTTGTACAGCAGCGACAGGATCATGGTGTTAATTGCAACCGATTTACCCGAACCGGTAGTACCGGCAATCAGCAAATGCGGCATCTTGGCCAGGTCGGCAACCATGGCCGACCCGCCAATATCCTTGCCAAGCGCCAAGGGCAGATTCTGGGTGCCATCGCCATAATCGCGCGACGACAGGATTTCGCGGAAATTGACCATCTCGCGCTTTTCGTTCGGCAGTTCGATGCCAATCACCGTACGGCCCGGCACGGTGGACACCCGCGCCGAGAGCGCCGACATGGACCGTGCGATATCATCCGACAGGCCAATCACCCGCGAGGCCTTGAGACCCGGCGCGGGCTCCAGCTCATACATGGTGACAACGGGGCCGGGGCGCACCGATACGATTTCCCCCTTTACCCCATAATCATCCAGCACCACTTCCAACATCCGGGCATTTTCTTCCAGGGCTTCGTCGCTCAGGTGATGGCGCTGCACCTGGCTGGGATGGCCGAGCAACGACAAGGGGGGCAGTTCAAAATCATTGTCCGCCTCTTCAAAGGCCAGATCGGGCTGGGCCTCGGCCTTGGCCCGCGTCGAAGGCTGCACCGCCTTGCGCGGCGGCTGTTCCACCACGGCTTTGCGCGGCTCTGCCACCGGCAGTTCAAAACTGCCAGCTGCCGCTGCCATTGGGGCCGCTGCTGCCGGGGCAGCTGTTTCCGGTGTCGCAGCAGCCTTGGGCGCCGGGTCAACGTCACGGTTGATTACACGCCCGGCGGGCAGGTCCTCGCTCACCACCCGATCCGGCGTCAGCCCATCGGGAATCTGCATGCCTGCCTGCGGAGCCTCTGCCGAAACCGGCGCACTGGCCTGCGCAATACTGGGCTGCGGGACACTGGGCTGCGATTCAAATCCGGGATCAGACATATGGTCCATCGGGGCCGTGGGGACAAAGGTCGGGGTCGCACTGGCCTGCTCGGCTGTTGCCACATCAGGGGCGGCCGGAACAGGTTGGCTGGCGGTCAGCGGTGGCTCTGGTGGCAGGCCGTCGGCGGCATTCGGGTTGAACAGCAAAGGCTCTGCCCGCCGTCCACGCCCCTTGGTCAGAGGCAGATTGGGATCGTGATCCGGCATCTGGGCGGCCGCACGGCGAATACGCACGGCGCTGGCAATCTTTTCCGAGATCCGCGCATCCCCCGACAACAGCTCTTCGCCGCCAGCAGCAGTGTCCACCAGCTCGGGCTCGGGCATCTGCATCGGCTCTGGCTCGCTGCGCCACATCAGGGTGGGCACGCGGGAAAACAGACCGGTTTTTTCCGGCCGTTCTGCTACCAGGGGCGCTGGCGTATCCTCCTGCGGATAGGTTTCAAACAACTGGGCACCGTCGTCATCGGCGATCCAGGCGTCTTGCTCGGCCTGCAGTTTGGCAGCCCGCCGTTCGTTACGCAGGGCAATGGCGGCCTGAAACCCGCGAGTGGCACCCCGCCCCAGCAGGCTGGCAATACCACCATAGATCAACACAAAGCCCAGCATCAGATAGTTGCCGCCACGTGACAGCTCGGTGCGGCAGAACCCGGCGACAAAGACACCAAGACCCAGCATCGCCGCCGCCATCACAAGTGACATCAATTTCACCGCGAAATGCGAACTCACCGGCAAGAGTGTCAGCAAGGCCCCCATGACAGTATCGCCAAACAGCCCACCAAGGCCAAAGCTGTGCGTTGCCTTCCAGTCCGCCTCTGGCACCAGCGTCGCCGCATAGATCGCCGCCACCGCCAGCAGAACCGGGGCAAAGATCATCCGGCCCAGCACCCGCTCTTCCCCTTTGTGAAGCAGGAAGCGCACGCCCCAGGCAAGCGGCGTCAGCGCCAGAGTCCAGGCCGCCCAGCCCACGACCATGAACAAAGGCGCCGCAATAGAGGCGCCGGGCCGACCCAGCCAGTTTTGCACCGGCGCATCGGTCGAAACCATCCAATTGGGATCATCCGGCGTGTAGGATCCCACCATCGCAGCCACAGCAAGGCCAAGCGCGATAAGGAAAATCCCGATCAACTCTTTGCCACGTTTTTCGATCGCCGCCTGCATTGTGCTGTCAAGCAGGGGGTCCCTGCTACGGGTTTGAAATGCCATGCCAACCTCGGTTCATTAGTGCCAATGCGCCCGGTGTTTGCCCCAGGATCGTGTCATCAGCCAGTGTTTATCTTGGTCCAATATCTGCCCTGGACCAATGCTATTTCTTGGCGCACAGAGACCACGTCCAGTCTCTGTGCGCAGTCTTTCACCTATCGTACAAACAGCGCCGCAAAGCCGTCAATGCAGCCCGCGTTTCCTCTGCCGGCGCTACCAGCGCCACCCGGATGTAGCCGCTTGCCGGGTTTTCCCCGGCCACGCCCTGGGCCAGATAGGCCCCCGGCAACACCCGCACCCCGGTTTCCCGCCAGAGCTTCAGCGCCGCTGCTTCGCCATCCGGCACCGGCAACCACAGGAAAAAACCGGCCTTGGGCGGCATGTAGCCATCCAGACCAGCAAAAATCTCATCCGCCAGCGCGTATTTTTCCCGGTAGAGCGCCCGGTTTTCCTCTACATGCACCTCATCCGCCCAGACCTTGGCGGCGGCTGCCTGCAGCGGCCCCGGAATAGGCGCCCCAGTATAGGCGCGCAACTGCTTCAGCCGTTTGATGTTTTCTGGCCCACTGGCAACCAACCCGGCGCGCAACCCCGGCAGGTTCGACCGTTTGGAGAGCGAATTGAACAGGACCACCCGTTCGGGATCGGCCCCCATCTCCTGTGCCACGGTCAGCGCGCCCACAGGCGCTTCATCGCGGTAGATTTCGCTGTAGCATTCATCGGCGAAGATGCAAAAATCGTGCTTTTCCGCCAATGCGATCAGCCGCTGCCAATAGCTGCGATCAGCCACCGCGCCCTGCGGATTGGCCGGAGAGCAGATATAGGCAATGGCGGTGCGATCAAGCAGATCTGGTGGCAGGCTATCATAATCGGGCAGATGGCCAGTGGCCTCGGTGGCGGGCAGGAACACTGGCTCTGCTGCAACCGACAGGCTGGCCACCATATAGACCTGGTAAAACGGGTTGGGGATCAACACCGCAGGCCGCGCCCCATTCTTCACCTCAGGGCAGAGCGCCATAGCCGCATTATACAGCCCCTCGCGGGTACCGTTCAGCGCCATGACCTGGGTGGCAGGATCCATCGTCACACCGTAACGCCGGGCGACCCAATCGCTCATGGCGCCGCGCAGTGCGTCCGATCCGTCATTGGCCGGGTAGCTGTTAAACCCGGCTGCATTTTCCGCGATGACATCGCTGACCCAAGGCGGGAAGGGATGTTTGGGTTCGCCAATGGTCATATGCACCACATCGCCGCCGGGGCTGTGGTGGTCCAATAGGGCCCGCAAACGCGGAAATGCATAGGCCGGCAGGTTCGAAAACCGCTCAGGGAAAGTCATAGCTGTGCCTCAAATTCGGGATCATTCACGCCCCGTTTGGGGATAAATTACAGAGCAAGCACCATCGCGTCCAGCCGCTGCCTGCCCCGCAGGCAATATTTGTGACTTTCCCGCCAGCATCCACCCAGCTGCGCATTGCTGGGCAGTCGGTTTTGCAGCGCGCAGCCTGCAACCCCGCCAGTACATCACCCTACCGCCAGCGCCGCTTCTACCGATGCGCCAAGCCGCAACAGGGCCTCTTCGCAATCGGGCTGACCAAGGATCTGCAAACCACAACTGGGGGTGCCACTGGGCAGACTAAGAGCACAGAGACCCATCAGATTACCAATCCGGGTATTGCGCAGCGTCAGCAGGTTGGCCTGCACGTAATAGGCCTGATCCTGTTGCAGCCGTTCCAGATTGGGGGGCAGGATCGGGCAACTTGGCGTCAGGATCGCGTCAAAGCCGGCAGCGGCCTCGTCCCAGGCACCACGGGCCTGTTCCAGCTTGGCCCAGGCCGCAACATAATCCGCCCCAGAAAATTCTGCCCCCGACCGGAACCGCTCAAGGATCTTGTCAAACATCACCTCGGGCCGCGCTTCGATCACCTCTTTCCACAGCCCGTAGGCCTCGGTGGTGAACAGGATCGCGCTCAGCCCCATCGCCGTCTCCAACTCGGGTACCTGCAGCGGCACAATCTCGGCACCGGCCTGCTCCAGACGGCGCAGGCTTTCAGCGTAGCTCTCGGCGACTTTGGGGTCCAGATCCGCCTGTGCAATACCGCGCAGATCGCCAAAGCGCCGCCCCTTCAGGCTGGCCGGGTGGCGCATATCCGGGCCGGTTGTCCCCTCTAGCAGCCCCAGCAACAGGGCCGCATCCTCGACCGAGCGCACCAGCGGGCCAACCGTATCAAATTTCAGGCACAGTGGCACCACCCCTTCCAGGCTGACCCGTCCGGCGGTGGTTTTCAGGCCCACCAGATCATTCCAGGCCGCCGGAATACGCACCGAACCGCCCGTATCAGAGCCGATCGCCGCCGCCGCCAACCCAAAGGCCACCGAGGCCGCCGCACCAGAGGAAGAGCCCCCCGGCACCGCCGTCTCATCATTGATACAAGGCGGTGTCTGCATCACCGGGTTAAGGCCAAGACCGGAAAATGCCAGCTCGCTCATATGGGTTTTGCCCAGGCAAACGCTGCCCATGGCGGTGGCAGTTTCCAGCACCAGCGCATCCTGATCCGGCACCCGCCCCTGCAACAGGGCCGAGCCCGACTCGGTGGCTGTGCCCGCAGAATCAAACAGGTCCTTCCAACTGATCGGCACCCCATCCAGCGGCGACAGGCGCAGGCCCTGCTGTGCCCGCTGTGCCGCGGCATGAGCTTCGGCCATGGCGCGATCATGGGTGACTTGCGTGTAGATCCGATCCCGGTGCGGATGTGCATCAATAGCAGCCAGATAGGTCTGGGTCAGTTCAACCGGGTCGATCTCTTTGGCGGCAATACCGCGCCCCAGCTCTGCTGCGCTCATCTTCAACCACGTCTGCATCTTTCCCGTCTCCTGTCCGTTCTACGGCCGATCCATTTTGCGGAGACGGTAGCCCCGTGGCGGCGGCGGTACAATCCCGAAGCACCAGCGACAGCGTCCTGCCCAGGCCTCCAACGCGAAAAGCGACACAACCGCCCATGGACAAATCAAACAATCAGCGCATATTGCCAGCTATGAAAAATACATCCGACATCCTGATCGTTGGCGGCGGCCTGAATGGTCCTGCACTCGCCCTGGCCCTGGCGCAAACTGGCCACAGCGTCACCGTAGTTGACGCCCTGCCGCGCGCCGACTTTGAAGCCGAAACCTTCGATGGGCGCGGCTATGCGCTGGCGCTGGCCTCACAGCGCCTGCTGGATCAGATCGGCGTCTGGTCGCAGGTGGCGGAGCACGCCCAGCCGATGCTGGAAATCAAGGCCAGTGACGGTCACGTCGGCCAGGGGGCCGCGCCGTTCTTTGTGCATTTTGATCAGGCAGAGCTGGAAGAAGGCCCGATGGGCTATATGCTGGAAGATCGCTACCTGCGCCGCGCCATTCTGCAGGCACTGGACGACACCCCCGGCATCACGCTGATCAACCAGGCCCGCGTTGTGGCGCAGGCCAGCGATCCAACCGGCGTGACCCTGACACTGGAAAATGGCGAAAGCCTGCGCGGACACATGCTGGTGGGGGCAGATGGACGCCGCAGCGGCACCGCCACCCGCGCCGGTATCAAGCGCACTGGCTGGGACTATGGGCAAACGGCGCTGGTCTGCGCCATTGACCATGCTGAACCGCATCATGGCATTGCCCATCAATTCTTCATGCCCGCCGGACCTTTGGCGATCCTGCCGCTGCCGGGCAACCGGTCTTCCATTGTCTGGAGCGAAAAAACAGAGCTGGCGGCGGCTATTCATGCACTGGCCGACAGCGACTACCTTATGGCACTGAAACCCCGGTTTGGCGATTTTCTGGGCGATATTTCCCTGGCAGGCAAGCGGTTCACCTACCCGCTGAACCTGACCATCGCCAATAGTTTCATTGCCGACCGCATGGCGCTGGTGGGCGATGCCGCCCATGGCATGCATCCGATTGCAGGCCAGGGATTGAACGCCGGCCTGCGCGACATCGCCGCCCTGGCCGAGGTGCTGACCAAAGCAACCCGGCGCGGTGAAGACATCGGGTCAGAACTGGTTTTGGCGCGCTATCAGCAGTGGCGCCGCTTTGATACCGCCACGTTGGCCGCCAGCACGGACATGGTCAATCGTCTGTTTTCCAACGACAATCCATTGCTGCGACTGGGGCGCGATCTTGGTATGGGGATGGTCAACGCCCTGCCCGGCCTGCGCCGTGGTTTCATGCGTGAAGCGGCAGGTCTGACCGGGGATATGCCACGCCTGCTGAAAGGTGAAGCGATCTAGGGCCCGCATCAGCCCCCTACCGCACCCCTGTTGCAGCAGCCTGGCCCAGGCCCCTCGCGCGCCCTTAGTCCAGGGTGCGGGCCTCGTCCACCAGCATGACAGGGATACCGTTGCGGATTGGAAAGGCCAGATTGGCGGCTTTTGACACCAGCTCCTGGGCTTCGGCATCATATTCCAGCGTCGCCTGGGTCTGTGGGCAGACCAGCGCTTCCAACATCCGGCGGTCAAAGCTGACAGGGGCTGTTTCAGTCATTGCAAGATATCCTCATGGGCGCCACCGCGCAGGGCAAATTCGATCAATGTGACAAGGGTTTCGCGTCTTGTGACAAGACAGGGCGCCTCTAGCAAGGCCTGTTTATCCTCTGCGTCGAACTCTAGCAGCATCGACAGCGAGTTGATCAGCAGCTCATCCTCTGCGTCCTGCAAGGACTCCCAATCGGTTGACAGCCCCTGCGCGTTGAAGAACCGCTCTAGCAGCGCCAGAAAATCGGCGCGATCAAACTGCGTGTCGGCCTCTCCCACGCCAAGATCGCGTTCAAATCCGTCCCAGGTCACATCGCAGCGCCGATAGGGGCAAAAGCCAGCGACCTCTCCCTGAATGCGAAAGCGTGACAGACCCGCCAGCGTGACCAGATAGCGGCCATCTTCGGTTTCTGAAAACTGCGTCACCCGGCCGGCGCAGCCAATCCTGTGCAGAGGCTCGCTGCCCGCCGCGCTGCTGTAGGAGGCATCTGCCTGCCGCAAAACTGACTTGCCTGCACTGGCAGGCTGCGGACAGGGCTGGACCATGCCAATCAATCGTTCAGGCGTTTTCAGTGCATCTTCAAACATCTGCAAATAGCGCGGCTCAAAAATATGCAACGGCAGGCGGGCCCGGGGCAATAAAATCGCCCGGGGCAGAGGAAACACCGCAAGGGTGTCCGGCAGATCAGCAGGGTGCATCATATCTACTACTGTAGAGCGCAGACCCGATTAGGCAAATATCATCGAGCTCAGCCTACGTCGCCCGTTCAGCACCACCGGATCATTGGGCTGCAGCGCATCAAAGATGGTAAAGAGCTGCGCCTTCGCGGCACCATCATTCCACTCGCGGTCGCGGCGGAAAATTTCCAGCAGCTCGGCCACGGCAGCCTCGGCATCGCCAGCCGCGTGTTGCGCTTGGGCCAGCTCGAAACGGGCTTCCAGATCCTCGGGGCTGGCAGCGACTTTCGCCGCCAGCTCGGCAACCGGTCCGGCATTTTCGGCCTGGCGGGCCAATTCGATCTGGGCCCGCGCGGCCTCGATCTCGGCAGCTTCGGAAATCTCCGCTGGAGCGCCGTTCAACACGGCCTCTGCCTGGTCCAGATCGTTCGACGCGATATGCGCCCGCGCCAAGCCACCATAGGCCGCAGCGCTTTTGTCGTCTTCGCCAATGATGGCGGCAAAGGTCTGGGCCGCGTCGGCATGATCGCCATCCGCCAGCATCTGCTCTGCTACTTCCAGCGCCTCAGCCAGCCCGCCGTCAGCACTGCCGCCTGCGGCCTCGATGGTCTTTTTCACAAAGGCGTCAATCTCGCTGGGGGGCAGGGCGCCCTGGAACATATCAACGGGGCGGCCCTCGACAAAGGCTACAACGGTCGGAATGGACTGCAACGGCAGCCCCTGCTGCGCCAGCGCCTGGGCCAGGCGCTGATTTTCATCAACGTTGATCTTGGCCATGGTCACGGCCCCCTTGGCCTTGACAACAGCAGCCTCTAGCGCCGGGCCCAGCGTTTTGCAGGGGCCGCACCAGGGCGCCCAGAAATCAACGATGACCGGTGCCTGCATAGAGGCCTCGACCACATCCTGCATAAAGGTCGCCTCATCGACGTCCTTGACCAAATCACCTACGGGGGCTGCGTCGCCCGCTCCGCCAATAATATCCATGTCTCAACCTTCTCCGTTTGAAGCTTGGCCCCTATATGGAATCCCGTAGCAAAGAAACCAAGAGAGGAGTTCACCAAGGCGGCTCCCCGGCCGAATTTGTCCGGGCCAAGGCCCAGCCAGCTGCGGTCACGCGGCTTCGCTACGCAAGATGCGCCACCGCGCCGCGCAACAGCGCGGCGCCGGGCCCAACTGTGAAGGGGCATTTCATGCCCCGCAACAGGCGGGAGTTCCCCCTTTGCCTTCTGCCGCGGCCAGCCCACCTAGAGATCGAAAGTGGCAAAGACCGGCGCGTGATCGCTGGGTTTTTCCCAGCCGCGCGCAGAGCGCAGAACCCGGCTGGAATGTGCCGCGTGCCGGATATCGCCGGTGGCCCAGACATGATCCAGCCGACGTCCCTTATCCGCTGCATCCCAATCTTTGGCCCGATAGCTCCACCAGCTGTACAGCAGACCTTCGGGAATATCGGCGCGGGTGACATCAGCCCAACCGCCAGCCTCTTGCACGGCGGCCAGCAAATCGACCTCAACGGGCGTATGGCTGACAATCTTCAGCATTTTCTTGTGATCCCAGACATCATCTTCACGCGGGGCAATGTTCAGATCCCCCACCAGAATGGATTTCTCGGGGGCCTCTGCCTTGAACCAATCGCGCATCTCGGCAAGGTAGTCCAGCTTCTGGCCGAATTTCTCATTCACCGCCCGGTCGGGCTTGTCGCCGCCTGCAGGCACATAGAAATTCTGGATGGTGACCCCGTTTTCCAGCCGCCCGGCGATGTGGCGGGCATGGCCCAGATCGGCAAAATCCATAGACCCCACCTCTTCGATAGGCAGGCGCGACAGGATGGCAACACCGTTATATCCCTTTTGGCCGCGCGCCACCATGTGGGGATAGCCAAGATCGGCAAAGCCATCGGTTGGAATCAACTCTACCGGGCTTTTGCATTCCTGCAGACACAGCACATCCGGGGCTTCTTCGCGCAGCAGCTTCTGCACCAGCCCTTCACGCAGGCGAACCGAGTTGATGTTCCAGGTGGCAAGAGTAAAGGCCATGAGGTGCTCCGTTTGGCAGGGGTATCATTCGCTACCATAGGCCAGTCGCCCAGAGAAGAGCAGCCCTGAAAGGAATGTCATACCCCTGCCACCACGACGCTATTTCGCGGCTGGTTCCTATCCCGCGCCAAGCCCCCGGGGGGCTGGCCCTGACCCTTAGGAGATCAGCCGATAGCCACCGGATTCGGTCACCAGAATGCGGGCATTGGAAGGATCCGGTTCAATCTTTTGCCGCAGCCGGTAAATATGGGTTTCCAGCGTGTGGGTTGTGACCCCGGCGTTATAGCCCCAGACCTCGTGCAGCAGCACATCACGCGCAACAACCCCATCCGTCGACCGATAGAGGAACTTCAGGATGTTGGTCTCTTTCTCGGTCAGGCGGATCTTGCGGTCTTCATCGGTCACAAGCAGTTTCATCGCCGGCTTGAAGGTATAAGGCCCCAGCACAAAAACCGCGTCTTCGGATTGTTCATGCTGACGCAACTGCGCCCGGATACGGGCCAGAAGCACCGGGAATTTGAATGGTTTGGTGACATAATCATTCGCGCCGGCGTCCAGCCCCAGAATGGTGTCCGAATCGCTGTCATGGCCGGTCAGCATCAGGATGGGTGCCTTGACGCCCTGCTTGCGCATCAAGCGGCACAGCTCTCGGCCGTCGGTATCAGGCAAGCCCACATCCAGGATCACCAGATCATACAGCGCCTCCTTGGCGCGCTCCATGGCGCTCTGGCCGCTGTCGGCTTCAAAGACGTCAAAGTCCTCGGTCATCACCAACTGTTCGCTTAGGGCCTCGCGCAGGTCCTCATCATCATCGACCAGCAGGATCTTCTTCAATTGCGCCATCGCTCTATTCTCCGGGTTGCCTTTGTCACAGATGCGCTGCCCACAGGCAAACAACAAGATATGCTGCAAAACATTCACGCCGTCGTGTCCCTGCCAAAGGATTTGTTTCACTTCTGCAAGAATTGAGCCTAGGAAAGGCTGGCATTTATGTCACCAAGCCCTGGATCTGCCGCATGAGCCTGATACCCACCCTGATCGAACTCCTGGCCCGCGCGCGGGTGGATCTGCGCATGGGGCTGCCTGTTGTTCTGACCGATGGTGATCAGGCCGCCCTGGCCATCGCCGCCGAGAGCCTCTCTGCCGCCCGGTTGCAGGATATGCAGGCCCTGGGAGAGGTCACCCTGGCCCTGACCGCGCGCCGCGCCGAAACCCTGAAGGCGCGGGCCTATGATGGCGATACCGCACGCATCTGCCTGCCAGCCGCCGCCGACCTGGGCTGGATCCAGGCCCTGGCCGATCCCGCCGATGATCTGAGCCAACCGATGAAGGGCCCGCTGACCAGTGCCCGCGAGGGCAGCGCAACCCTGCACCGGCTGGCCATCGCCCTGGTCAAATCGGCCCGGCTGCTGCCTGCCGCCCTGCTGGTCCCGCTGGGTGGCGGTGCCGCCTTTGCCAGCCAGCATGGCCTGACCCTCTTGCCGCAGGCCGCCGCCGAACCACTGATGAGCCAAAGCTCGCCACTGCATGCCGTGGCCGCCGCCCGCCTGCCGATGCAGGCCGCCGAGGCTGGCCGGTTGCATGTGTTTCGCCCCAACGATGGAGCCGAAGAACACTATGCCATCGAAATCGGGCGGCCAGATCGCAGCAAGCCGGTCTTGGCGCGGCTGCATTCCGCCTGTTTCACCGGTGATGTGCTGGGGTCGCTGAAATGCGACTGCGGCCCACAGCTGAATGCAGCGCTGGCGCAGATGGGCGCGGAAGGTAGCGGCGTCTTGCTTTACCTAAACCAGGAAGGGCGCGGCATTGGGCTGGCCAATAAAATGCGCGCCTATTCCCTGCAAGATCAGGGCTTTGATACGGTTGAGGCCAACCACCGCCTGGGCTTTGAAGACGACGAACGCGATTTTCGACTGGGTGCAGCCATCCTCAAGGAGCTGGGATTTGACCAGGTGCGGCTGCTGACCAATAACCCCAACAAGATCGCCATGATGGAAAAGACTGGTATCACAGTGGCGGAACGCGTGGCACTGCAGGTGGGAAAGAACGCCTTCAACAGCCAGTATCTGGCCACCAAGGCCGCAAAATCCGGTCATATGCTGTGACAGTGCCACCCGCATGTCATCCCGGCGATCTGGTGCTGACCAAGCGCGGACTGCGCTTTGCCGGGCGACTGCTGCCCTGCAGTATCGGTAAGGGAGGGCTGAGCAGTGACAAGCGCGAAGGGGACGGCGCCACCCCGATCGGGGTACATCACGTCGTCGGCCTGTATTATCGCCCCGACCGCATCACATGCCCCACGCCCTGGGCCCGGGCGATTGGCCCTGGCGATCTGTGGTCTGACGACAGCAATGATGCGCGCTACAACACCCATGTCACCACGCCCTATCCCCATAGCCACGAACACCTGCGCCGCGCCGATCCGCTCTATGATCTGGTGCTGGTGCTGAATTGGAACTGGCCAGTGGCAACTTCGGGCCGGGGATCCGCCATTTTTATCCACCAATGGCGACGACCCGGCTACCCGACCGAGGGCTGCATCGCCTTTTCGCGCGCCAACCTGCATTGGCTGGCAGCACGGGTACAGCTGGGCAGTCGGGTAGTTGTGCCCGATCTGACCTGACAGAACTGACCTGACGGGGCTGGCCTGACGCGCGCTAACCCTCGGCTGGAGTGCGGGCACCAAAGATGGCGGACCCAACCCGGACATGGGTGGCCCCCTGGGCAATCGCCTGTTCAAAATCGCTGCTCATCCCCATCGACAACCCCATCAAGCTGTTACGGTCGGCCATTTCAGCCAGTTGGGCGAAATGTGTCTCGGCGGGTTCGGTCACCGGGGGGATGCACATCAGCCCCCAGATCGGCAGGTCCAGCAAACGGCACTCGGCGACAAATGCGTCGGTATCTGCGGGCAGGATGCCGGCCTTCTGCGGCTCTGCCCCGGTATTGACCTGTATGAACAGATCCGGGCAGTGCCCCAGCTCCTGCGCCAGCCGCGCCAGCACCTTGGCCAGCTTGGGCCGGTCCAGCGTGTGAATACTGTTGAACAGCGTCATCGCCTGACGCGCCTTGTTTGTCTGCAAGGGGCCAATCAGATGCAGATCGAGATCGCTGTAGGTCTGGGCAAAGTCAGGCCATTTGCCCATGGCTTCCTGCACCCGGTTTTCACCAAAACAGCGC
The DNA here is from genome assembly GCF_029697505.1 of Pseudophaeobacter profundi. GTDB lineage: Bacteria > Pseudomonadota > Alphaproteobacteria > Rhodobacterales > Rhodobacteraceae > Pseudophaeobacter > Pseudophaeobacter profundi. Next base: position 48,319 of record NZ_JARJEF010000003.1, read on the forward strand.
TGCCCCTGATCCAGCACCGCGGCAACCCGTTCATTGGGCTGCACCTTGGACACGGCGATCAGCTTGACAGATCCCGGGGCACGGCCTGCGGCAGTTTCAGCGGCCTGAATACGGGTTTTGATTTCTTGCAGCGACATCTGGCTCTCTCCGGCTTTTGCGCCAGAACAACACATTTTGGGGGTAAATGTTAAGGGCCAAACGGAAAAGGGCGAGCTCTGTTAAGAGCCCGCCCCCAATTCACGCGAAGCGTAAGTTCAGCTTAGAAGCTGAAGTATACACCGGCCTGGAACTGGTCGTCGTTTACGTCAGCAGCGCTGTTCACGTAACCAGCAACAAAGGTAGCGCCGCCACCCAGGTCGTACTGGTAGTTGATGCCGAAGGAAGTACCGTCAGCAGCAGCAGCGTTCGCGCCACGAGTGGTCGCACCGACAACGGTGGTGTCTGCCAGCAGGTTCGAGTCAACGTCAGTGCTGTTAACCCAGAGAACCAAGTTGGAGGCTGCGCCGATGTCCATGTTACCTTCCAGGGTAACGGAGTCAGCAGCGTCGGAAGAACCGTATGCCAGGCGCGCACCGAAGGCACCGAAGTCACCGCCAGCTGCAATCAGGTACAGGCCGTCGTTGGCGTCGATGATGGTACCATTCGAAGTGGTGAATTGGGTACCGGAACCGGCTGCGTTGGTGTTGCTTGCGGCCTGGTAGGCACCAGTCACATAGTAGTCAGAGAACGAGTATGTCAGCATGACTGCGGTGCGAGCTTCGCCATCGGCCTGACCAGGAACCTGGGTACCTGTCACAGGAGTATTGCGCTGGCTGTAAGACACGTGACCAGTGAAGCCGCCCATGGAGTACAGAGCTTCGATACCGTTGGAGCCTGCGCCTGCGGAGTCATATGCATCCCAGTTAAAGGTGCCAACGGAACCGGTTGCTGCGCTTGCGCCACGAACAACCAGGGAGTTGAAGCCCATGCCGTCGATGCCGGTGCCGGCGGAACGGGTGCCGGTGACATACAGGCCAGGTGCATTTTCAATCGCACCGATGATGTTGCCAACGTTGACGGTCAGGCCGCCATAGGTCACGCCAAAGCGTGCGCCGTTGAATACTGCGGTACCGGCAACACCGTCACGGCTTTCGGCCTGGGCGCGGAAGCGCGCGTTGAAGCCTACGCCACCGTCGGTTTCGGTCGACATGTCGAACTGCAGACGCAGACGGCTGGTGATGTTGGTTTCGGAAACACCAGCAACGGTTTTGTTTGCGGCGTTATAGTCCAGACCAAAGCGGCCGTAACCGGACAGACGGACGTCAGCTGCTGCTACGGAAGCAGTGGCGATCAGCGCGGTAGTCGCGAAGAGAACCTTTTTCATCGATTTTTCCCTCGGTTTTAATTCTGATGCCCAAACCGGGGAATCCGGCGTGGGTATGACAAGGGGTTTCGCTTTTTCACCCCCGTTTTGGCAAGAGCGGCTCAACGACCAGACAGCATTGGCCTTTGGGATGGTGCAGCTTTGCCACAGTCTGACGCCTGCCCCCACCGTTTGCGCCCTGTTTCCACTGTGTTTCAGCCATTTGTGTTCCGGATAGAGGAATTTAGCCGCTCGCACAGTGTAGCCTGCAACGACAGGGTTTTCCCGCGCAGGGGCGGGGGCAATGATATGTATCCTATATATAACTGTCCGTCCCTTCGATTCGCCGGAACCGCCCCTGCCGCGCTAAAGCGCTTGCTCCGCAGGGCGCCGATACGATAGGAGTGCGGCAAGATACTGGCTCCGGGAGCGACGATGACACTGCATAAGATGATGACAAGAACCCTCGCGGGGCTTTTGTGCTTTGGTTTGGTAGCCTGTGGCGGTGGCAAGGCCCCCAGAGGACAAACTCCACAAGAATTTAATAACGATGTTAAGGCGGCCGAAAGCTCCAGCTCTTCGATTTGGGATTTGTTTGGCGGCACGCCCGATCAGAAGGTACAGGTAAACCGCTACCTGTGGAACGCCAGCCTGGATGTGCTGGAATTCCTGCCAGTACAATCGGTTGACCCTTTCACCGGGGTGATCGTGACAGGATATGGCACCCCGCCCGGCAGCGGCAGGTCCTATCGTGCGACCGTGCATATCAAGGACCCGGCACTGGATGCGCGGTCTCTGAATGTGTCGCTTCAGACCAAAGGGGGGCGCCCGGTTGAGGCCGCCACCACCCGCGCAGTCGAGGATGCGATCCTGTCGCGCGCCCGCCAGCTGCGCATCGCCGACAAGAACCTCTGAACACCGCGACGAAGCGCTGGCACAGCGATCAAAACAACAGTATTACAGGCGCCGGGTCACAACCCGGCGTTTTCATTCTTAAAGGACCTCTCGCAATGTCGCGCTACGCTGCCACCGAAATCGAAGAAAAATGGCAAAAGGCCTGGAATGAGGCCGGTATTTTTGAGGCCCAGGCCACACCTGGCAAAGAAAAATACTATGTGCTCGAGATGTTCCCCTACCCATCGGGCAAGCTGCACATGGGGCATGTGCGCAACTATACCATGGGCGACGTGGTGGCGCGCTACAAGATGTCGACCGGGCATAATGTGCTGCACCCCATGGGCTGGGATGCCTTTGGGATGCCAGCAGAAAACGCTGCCATGGCCTCGGGCGGCCACCCCAAGGACTGGACCTATGCCAATATCGAGGCAATGAAGGAACAGATGAAACCCCTGGGGCTCTCGCTGGATTGGTCACGCGAATTTGCCACCTGCGACGAAGAGTATTACGGCCAGCAGCAGGCCCTGTTCCTGGACTTCCTGGAAAAGGATCTGGTCTACCGTAAAAACGCCGTGGTCAACTGGGATCCGGTTGATATGACAGTTCTGGCCAATGAACAGGTCGAAGCCGGGCGCGGCTGGCGCTCTGGCGCGCTGGTGGAACGGCGCGAACTGACCCAGTGGTTCTTCAAGATCTCTGATTATTCGGATGAGCTGCTGAGCGCGCTGGACGGGTTGGAAAACTGGCCTGCCAAGGTGCGCCTGATGCAGGAAAACTGGATCGGAAAATCGCGCGGGCTGCAATTCGGGTTTGCACGCTGCGATGGCGGCGCCCCGATCGAAGTTTATACCACCCGGCCCGACACCCTGATGGGCGCCAGCTTTGTTGGTATTTCGCCTGATCACCCGATTGCCAAGGAACTGGAAGCAAACTCTGCCGAGGTGGCCGCATTTGTTGCAGAATGCCGCAAGGGTGGCACCACAGAAGAGGCCATCGAGACCGCCGAAAAGCTGGGTCTGGACACCGGCATTCGGGTAAAACACCCGCTGAACCCCGATTGGGAACTGCCGGTCTGGATCGCCAATTTCATCCTGATGGATTACGGCACCGGCGCGGTCTTTGCCTGCCCCGCACATGACCAGCGCGATCTGGACTTCTGCCGCAAATATGACCTGCCCGTGGTGGAAACCTTTGAAGCGCTGGAAAACCACAATCCAGTCACCGATCAGGCCTTTGTGCCGCTGAAGTCTGAAAAGGTGAAGTGGATCAATCACTTCGCCGGACTGGATATCGCCACTGGTGAACAGGCGATCGACACAACCATCGACAAGGCCGAGGCTGAAGGCTGGGGCGAGGGTGTCACCAAGTTCCGCCTGCGCGATTGGGGCCTGTCGCGCCAGCGCTATTGGGGCTGCCCGATTCCGGTGGTGCATTGCGCCGATTGCGGTGTGGTGCCGGAAAAGAAAGAAAACCTGCCTATTGCCCTGCCCTATGACGAGGACGGCAAGGCGATTGATTTCTCGGTGCCCGGCAACCCGCTGGATCGCCACCCCAGCTGGCGCGACTGCGCCTGCCCCGCCTGTGGCAAACCGGCCCAGCGGGAAACCGACACCATGGATACCTTTGTCGATTCCAGCTGGTATTTCGCCCGCTTTACCGCACCAAGGGCCGCAACGCCGACCGATCTGGAAGCGGCCTCTTATTGGATGAATGTCGATCAGTATATCGGCGGCGTTGAACACGCGATTTTGCACCTGCTCTATTCACGGTTCTTTGCCCGCGCGATGCATATCTGCGGCCACCTGCCCGAGAGCGCCAAGGAACCCTTTGATGCGCTGTTCACGCAGGGCATGGTGACGCATGCGATTTACCAAACCGCCGGGAATGCCGGCCGCCCGGTCTATCACTACCCCGAAGAGGTAGAGCTGCGCGACGGCAAGGCCTTCCTGAAAGAGGGCGGCGCAGAGGTCACGGTGATTCCCTCGGCCAAGATGTCGAAGTCCAAAAACAACGTGGTCGACCCGCTGTCGATCATCTCGGCCTTTGGTGCGGATACCGCGCGCTGGTTTGTGCTGTCTGATTCGCCACCCGAACGGGATGTGGAATGGACAGCTGCGGGTGCCGAGGCCGCCTACAAGCACCTCAACCGCGTCTGGAACCTCAGCGACAAGATCGCCCAGATGGACCCCAGCGCCCCCGGTCAGGGCGATGAAGATCTGCTGCGCGAGATGCATAAAACCATCCGCGATGTGACCCTCGGAGTGGAAAGCTTTGGCTTCAACGCCTCCATCGCGCGGCTCTATGGCTTTACCAATACCCTGGCAAAGTCCAAGGCGGGACAGGCGGCGCAGAAACAGGCCATCATGGTCCTGGCACAGCTGATGTCGCCCATGGTGCCGCACCTGGCCGAGGCCATCTGGGCACATCAGGGCGGCGAAGGCCTGATCGCCACAGCCCCCTGGCCGGTGGCAGATGAGGCCATGCTGATCGAGGCCAGCGTCACGCTGCCGATCCAGATCAATGGCAAGCGCCGCGGCGAAATCACCGTGGCTGCGGATCTCGACAAGGCAGAGGTTGAAAAAATCGCCCTGGCACACGAAGCTGTGCAAAAGGCGCTGAATGGTGGCGCCCCGAAAAAGGTCATCGTGGTGCCGGGTCGTATCGTCAATGTCGTTGCTTAGACTGCCCCTGCTGGGCCTGTCGCTGGCCGCCGCCCTGGTGGTCAGCGCCTGTGGGTTCACCCCGGTCAATGCGCCAGGGGGCACCGGCGCTGCGCTTTATGGGCGGGTAGAGGTAGCCCCCCTGGATCAGCCCGATTCGCGGGGGGATGCCAATGGCTATTTCCTGGTGCGCGATCTGGAACAGCGCCTGGGGCGTACCACCAGTGGCGACTACCGGCTTGCCCTAAAGCTGTCGACCCGGACCGAAGGCCAGGCGATCACTGCTGACAGTTCGATCACCCGCTACTCTATCATCGGCGCGGCAGGCTACAGCCTGACGCGGCTGTCGGATGGCGCGGTGATTTCCAGCGGTAGCGAGACCAATTTCACCGGTTACTCCGCCACCGGGTCATCAGTGGAAACCTTGGCAGGCGAACGTGATGCCTTTGAGCGGCTAATGCGCATCCTGGCCGATCAAATTGCTACACGCATTCTGGCCACCGCTGTTGTGACTCCACCCGCGCCAGAAGCCGCACCAACACCCGCCCCTGCCGAATGAAGCCCAACGCATGAAACTGTCCCCGCGCGACACCGATGCCTATTGCCAGCGGCCCGACCCAAAGAAAACCGGCCTGTTGATCTATGGCGCCGATGCAATGCGGGTGGCCCTGAAACGTCAGCAAATGCTGACAGCGCTTCTGGGGCCCGGTGCCGAAGAGGAAATGCGCCTGTCGCGGATGTCTGCCAGTGCGCTGCGCAAGGATCCGGCCCAGTTGTTGGACGCGGTCAAAGCGGTGGGCTTTTTCCCCGGTGCCCGCGCCGTCTTTGTCGAAGAGGCCAACGACACTGCCGCCCCGGCCATTCTTGCGGCGCTGGAAGAATGGCAGCCTGGCGATGCCCAGATCGTGGTCACGGCAGGCCAGCTCAAGGCCACATCGAAGCTGCGCAAAGGGTTTGAGAGCCACCCGGCCACCTATGCCGCCGGCCTGTATGACGATCCGCCCTCGCGGGCCGAAATTGAACGGATCCTGGCAGCGGCCCAGATCCGCGATGTGCCCAATGACAGCATGTCTGCGCTCACCGATATTGCCAATGACATTGGCCCGGGTGATTTTTCCCGCATGATTGAAAAGCTGTCGCTGTATAAACACGGCGATGCCGCGCCGCTGTCGCTAGAGGATATTCAGGCGATTGCGCCGCAATCCACCGAAGCCGCCCTGGATGATGTGCTGAATGTGGTGGCCGAGGGACGCACCCCGGAAATTGGCCCCCTGATCAACCGGTTGCAATCCCAGGGCACCAATGCGGTGACACTGTGCATCGGCGCGACCCGGCATTTTCGTACGCTCTACACCGTTGCCGCCGATCCTGGTGGCCCGGCCCAGGGCATCGGCCGGTTGCGCCCGCCGCTATATGGCAAACGCCGCGATAGGGTGCAGCGACAGGCGCAGGCCTGGGGGGCGGACAGGCTGCAACGCGCCTTGACGCTGCTGACCGATACCGACCTACAGTTGCGCTCTGCCGGGCAAACCGCCCCGGCGCTGGCGCTGATGGAACGTGCGCTGATCCGGCTGGCGATGCTGGGACGGGCGCGCTAGGCTCTGGGTTGATTTTGCACGACATGCCCTAACGCTGCGTGCTTTTGCCAGGCGCAGTCGATGCGGACTTGACCTATTTCCGCCCGGCTTCATGCTGGCGGCGCAACCTGCACAACCGGAGAACCCACCATGTATACCCTTATCGGCCTGCCCAAAACCCGGAGCTTCCGCGTGCTTTGGGCGCTGGAAGAAATGGGGCTGGAGTATGATCTGAACCCAGCCCAGCCCCATAGCCCGGATGTGCTGGCGCTCAATGCCTCGGGCAAGGTGCCAGTGCTGCAAGAGGGAGACGCGGTGCTGACGGATTCAACCGCAATTCTGACCTATCTGGCGGATAAACATGGCCAGTTGACCGCCCCGGCCGGAACGCTGCAGCGCGCCCAGCAGGATGCCATGACCCAGCGCTACCTGGATGAGCTGGATTCGCTGCTCTGGACCGCAGCGCGGCATAGCTTCATCCTGCCGCAAGACCAGCGCGTGGCCGAGATCAAGCCAAGCCTGAAGCTAGAGTTTTCCAACAATCTCAACCGAATAGCACAGCAATTCAAAGGCCCCTATGTCATGGGAGAAACCTTTAGCATCGCGGATATCATTCTGACCCATTGCCTGACCTGGGCCCTTGGTGCCAAGTTCAACATCGAAAGCCAGGCGATGCTGGACTATTGCACGGCAATGCAGGAACGGCCCGCCTACCAGCGCGCAGCCGCCCTGGCCTGACAACAGTGGGCCTGGGGCAGGCTGCGGTGTCGACCGCTCAGCCCCGGGCCAGATAGGCCGCCGCCCCACGCCCGGCCCAGCGCCCGGTGGCAAAGCAACCGGTCAGAAGGTAGCCACCTGTAGGGGCCTCCCAGTCCAGCATTTCACCGGCGCAAAAAGTACCGGGGCGCTTGGTCAACATCAGATCCTCATCCAGTTCGCGCCAGTCAATGCCCCCGGCGGTCGAGATCGCCTCGTCCAACGGACGCAGGCCCGCGTGCTTGACCGGCAGCGCCTTGATCCGCGCCGCCAGTGCCGCCGGAGCCTGCGGCAGCGGACGGCCAAATTCCTGTAACAGCGCAGTGCGTGCGGCCCCCAGTTTCAGGCAACGCCGCAGGTGATTGGCCAGGCTGGCCTTGCCCCGGGGGCGCGCCAGGCGCTCGGTGATCTGGGCCAGCGACAGGTCCGGCAACAAATCGACGCAAAGATCTGCACCATCGCGGACCTCAGCACTGACCGAATAGATGCCGCCGCCCTCCAATCCGTGCTGCGAAATAATCGCCTCGCCCCGCGACATGCTGGTTCCCGCCTGCCAGGTGACGCCCTTGACCGGCTGACCAAACTGCGCCTGCATATGCGCCGACCAATCACAGAGCAGACCTGCATTTGCCGGCTGGAACGGCTGCAGCGTCACGCCCTGCGCCGCCAGCGGCTGCACCCAGCCGCCGTCCGATCCAAGCCGTGCCCAGCTCGCGCCGCCCAGCGCCAACACCGTTGCGCCCGCCTTGATCTGTACCGCGCCCTCGGGGGTGTCAAAGCACAGCATATCCCCCTGCCAGCCGGTCCAGCGCCAGCGACGGCGCCAGGTCACGCCCTGCTGTTCCAACCGGCCCAGCCAGGCCCGCAACAGCGGCGAGGCCTTCATTGTTTCTGGAAAGACCCGCCCGGTAGAGCCGGTAAACAGCTTTTGCCCCAGAGACCGCGCCCAATCCTGCACAGCCGTCGCATCAAAGGCGGAAATCATTGGCGTCAAAGCTTTGGCCGCGCTGCCATAGTGCCGCAGCAATTGCACCAGATCTTCATCTTTGGTGAGGTTCAGACCGGATTTCCCCGCCATCAGCAACTTGCGCCCCAGGGATGGCTTGGCCTCGGCCAGCAAAACGCGGTGCCCGGCAGTGGCAAGTTCCCCTGCCGCCATCAAGCCGGCAGGCCCGCCGCCAATCACCACCGCATCCCAAACCTCATCCTGCATCGGATCCATCACCGTTGCGCCCTCTCACGGCACATTTCCAGAATCCCCTCGGCGATCTGCGGTGTGGCAGCCAAGGCATCAGCCATCAGGGCCTGTGCCTGATCCATCAGCTCTTCAGGGGCAACCAGCCGGTCCACCAGGCCCCAGGCGCAGGCCTCTGCCGCATCAATCTTTTGCCCAGCCGCCAAGATCATCTTGCAGCGCGCCGGCCCAATCAGCGCCGTCATGCGCCCCACATCCGAGGGCTGCGGCAGATAGCCAAGCTTCATCACCGGGTAAAACACCTTGGCCGTTGGCACCATAAGGCGAATGTCGCAGGCCAGCGCCATGCCATTCGCACCGCCCGCCAATGTCCCGTTCAGGGCGGCGATCTTCAGGCAGGGCAACTGGGCCAGCGCCGCCGAGAGCTGCTCCCACAGGGGAGAGGTGGCAAGGCCTGCGCGGGCCTCTTCCAGATCGGCACCAGCACTAAAGACCCTGCCCCTGCCGGTAAGGATCAGCCCACGCGCCGCCTGCGCGCGGCTGGCAATATCCAACAGATCTTCCAGCATCTGCCCGGTCAGCGAATTGGCCTTTTCCGGACGGTTGAGGGTGACAGTCCAAAGCCCGGCGTCGGAGATTTCGAGGTCAATCATATCAGGCCGACACGCTTGCGAATGTCTTCCAGGCGCAACGAGACCTCATCGCCGAGGAATTCATCGGCATCCGCACCGCACATCCACAACAACGTCTTGGCAGGCCATGCGGCGGGCACGTGATCCTCCCAATCGATTTGACTAACCGGGTTGATGCCACTGGATTTGATCTTGCGCTGCATTTCAGTGGCCACCGTCCCCGGTGACAGGCTGAGCACGCGAATGCCATTGCCGCCCTCTTCCAGATGCAGCGCACGGGTCAACATCAAGACGCCCGCCTTGGAGGTGCAATAGGCGCTCCAGCCTTCCAGCGCATTATAGGCCGCACCGGAGCCAATGTTGATGATGGTGCCGCCATTGCCGGATTTCATCAAGGGCAGGGCCGCGTGAATACCGTTGAAGACGCCCTTGATGTTGATATCCATCAGCTTGCCCCAGTCCGCCGGGTTAGCCTCTTGGATCCGGGCGATCGGGTCGATGACGCCGGCATTGTTGATCAGCACATCCAGGCTGCCAAAATCGGCATGTGCCTTTTGCAACGCGGCAGCGACAGCAGCCGGGTCCGAGACATCACAGGCAAAGGCCAGCGTGTTTCCGCCGATCTCTTCCGCCAGGGTCGTCAGGCTCTCTGTGCTTCTTGCCAGCAAGGCCAGATTGGCCCCTGCAGCAGCAAAGACTCGGGCCGCATCGGCCCCGATACCGCGGCTTGCGCCGGTGATCACAACTGTTTTTCCCTTGATATCCATTTGATTAATCTCCAAATCCGCAGTTCCAAATGTGGTAAACTGCTTAGGGGGAACGGTCCAGCCCCAGGCCCCTTGACGCAATCAACCTTGCAGTTGACCATATGGACCATTGTATTTGCCTATATGCAGAAAGGTTATCCCATGACAGTTTCCCTCGCGCGCGGCACGGGCGCAGCTGCGGTTTTGATTATCACAGCCCAAGGGGCATTTGCTGATGTCAGCGCCCAGGATGTCTGGTCTGACTGGAAAGCCTATATGACAGGCACAGGCTATACTGTGACGGGCACCGAATCCCAGTCAGGAAATGTGCTGACCGTCAGCGATTTTTCCATGAACATGCAGATCGGCGCGCAAGAGGGCGACATGGAGATGACCCTGCCCTCCCTTGAATTCGTCGAAAATGGTGATGGCACCGTCAATGTGGTGTTCCCCAAGGAATTCCCCATCGTCGTTGCCGCTGACGAGGATAACAAACGTTTCTCGGCAGAGATCATCTATGCCCATGATGGCGCGCCGATTGTGGTCTCGGGCGATCCTACCGAGATGACCTACGACTATGCCTCTGCCGAGGGCACCCTGACCCTGGGCAAATTCGGCGCCACCGGCGAAGACATCCCTGCCGACCTGCTGCAGGCCACAGTGGTATTGAAGGATATTGCCTCAAAAACCATCATGCGGATTGCTGATCAGCGCAGCTATACGCAGTCGCAGTCCATCAGCAATATCACCTATGATATCGCCTTCAAGGACCCCGACAGCGACGATAGCGGCAGTATCAAGGGCAGTCTTGAAAATATCACGGGTGCGGTCTCCAGCATCATTCCCACCGATGCGATCAGCCCCATGTTGCCTGACCTGATCAAGGGGGGTCTCAACGTCGATGCCAACCTGGCCTATACAGGCGGAAACAGCACCGTCATGGTGACCGGGAGCGACAGCTTTGATCTGAAAAGCAGCTCTGCGGGCGGGACATTTGGCGTCGCCATGAGCAGCGATGGCCTGGCCTATGATGTCAGCCAGCGCGATATCAAACTGGATGTGTCCGGGTCTGAAATCCCCTTTCCTCTGGCACTGTCCATGGCGGAAACCGGCTTCAAACTGAAAATGCCCATCGCCAAATCCGAAGACGAGCAGGATTTTGGCCTCGGCATCACCCTGCGTGATTTTGCTGTGCCAGACATGCTCTGGGGTATGGTTGACCCGGAAGGCAACCTGCCGCGTGACCCGGCCACCATTGTGCTGGACCTGGCCGGCAAGGGCAAACTGCTGTTTGACATGTTCGACCCCACAGCGATCGAAGCGCTTGAGGATGGCGAGAAGGAGCCTGGCGAAGTCAACGCGCTGAGCATCAAACAGCTGCTGGTCTCTGCCGCTGGCGCCAAACTGACAGGCACCGGCGATTTCACCTTCAACAATGCCGATCTGGAAACATTTGACGGTATGCCTGCCCCCGACGGCGTGGCCAATGTCGAACTCACAGGTGCCAATGGCTTGATCGACAACCTGATCAAGATGGGCCTGCTCAGCGACAACGATGCCATGGGCGCACGGATGATGATGGGCATGTTTGGTGTCCCCGGTGAAGGTGAAGATACCCTCACCTCGGAAATCAAGGTCTCTGAGGATGGCCAGATCCACGCCAATGGCCAGCGTATCAAATAAGCGCCGTTCGCAACCGAAAAACAAACATCAGGGCCGCCCCGCGCGGCCCTTTTTTGTACCACACCCTTGCAGCGGGTCGCGGGTCTGGCTAGCTCTGGTAGCAATCAATAATCAGTAGGTGCCCATGACCCAGTCTCCGCAAGCGCTATGCCATGCCCTGATCGACGCCGCCAAACGCGCCGGGGCCGATGCCGTTGATACCATGGTCGCGACGGGAAGCTCTCTCAGCATCGAGGTGCGCGAGGGCAAGCTGGAACAGGCGGAACGCTCAGAAGGCATTGATCTGGGGCTGCGCGTCTTTGTTGGCCAACGGCAGGCGCAGGTCTCCTCTTCTGACAGCCGGACAGAAACCCTGATCACCATGGCGGAACGCGCCGTGGCCATGGCCCGCGAGGCACCCGAAGATCCCCATACCGGTCTGGCCAGTCCCGACCAGCTGGCCCAGGACTGGGACATCGACGCGCTTGAACTTTGCGATCCCAGCCCAGAACCAACGCCACAGGCCCTACAGGATGACGCCCTGCAGGCCGAAGCAGCCTGCGCCGCAATTCCGGGCATCAGCCAGGTGCAGGGTGCCGCCGCAGGCTATGGTCAGCAATCCTTTCACCTTGCCACCTCCAACGGGTTTTCTGGCGGCTACCAGCGTAGCGGTCGCTCCCTCTCCTGTACCGGGATCGCTGGAACCGGTGCAGGGATGGAGCGCGACTATGATGGCGATTCCCGCACCTTTCAGGCTGATCTGCGCAGTGCCGCGGATATTGGCCGCACCGCTGGTGAACGGGCCGTGGCGCGGCTTGATGCGCGCCGCCCCAAGACGGGCAGCTACCCGGTGCTGTTTGACGAACGGGTGTCTTCTTCGCTGATCGGGCATTTGCTTGCGGCGGCCAATGGCGCGGCGATCGCCCGTGGTTCTTCCTGGTTGCAGGGGGCACTGGGGGAACAGATCCTGCCCGCCGGGCTGTCCCTGATCGAAGACCCGCACAGGCCGCGCATTTCCGGCTCGCGCCCCTTCGATGGTGAAGGCCTCGCGACGCAACGCCGGGCGATCATTGATCAGGGCATCCTGACTGGCTGGACCCTGGATCTGGCCTCGGCCCACAAACTGGGACTGCAAAGCACCGGCAATGCGGCGCGCGGCGTTGGCTCTGTGCCGGCCCCCGCCAATTGGAACGTTACCCTGACGCCAGGAGAGCAGAGCCGCGATGACCTGGTTGCGGCAATGGGCACCGGGCTTCTGGTCACCTCTTTGATCGGCTCTACCGTCAATCCCAACACCGGCGACTATTCACGCGGGGCATCGGGATTTTGGGTCGAGAATGGCGTGATCGCCTATCCGGTCAATGAGTGCACCATCGCGGGAAATCTCCGCGATATGCTAGCGCGGATACTGCCGGCCAATGATGCACGCCGCTATCTGTCGCGGGTGGTCCCCTCGCTTCTGGTCGAAGGAATGACCCTTGCAGGCAGCTGACGATCTTGCCCTGCTGATCCGCGCAGCGCAGGCCGCTGGCGATATTGCGCTGCAATATTCCGGTCCAACGGCGCGGCGCTGGGAAAAACCCGGCGGTCAGGGCCCGGTGACCGAGGCCGACCTGGCGGTCAACACCATGCTGGAAACCATGCTGCGGGCAGCGCGGCCCGATTACGGCTGGCTATCTGAGGAAAGCGAAGACAGCGCCGCCCGGCTAGAGAAAGAACGGGTTTTCATCATTGATCCCATCGATGGCACCCGCAGCTTTGCCGAGGGCTCTGCCACCTGGGCCCACTCACTGGCGGTGGCGCATCACGGCGATGTCACGGCGGCCGTGATCTTCCTGCCCCAACGAGATCTGCTCTATACCGCTGCCAAAGGATCGGGCGCCTTTTGCAACGGCCAGCCCATTGCGGTTGCCCCGCCCAGCACGCTGGCCATGGCAAAGATACTGACCGCAACGCCCAACCTGGTTGGCCACCACTGGCGCGGCGGCACAGCCCCCGATCTGCAGCGCAGCTATCGCCCGTCACTGGCCTATCGGCTGGCACGGGTGGCGGAGGGATGCTACAACGCTATGCTGACACTGCGCCAGAGCTGGGAATGGGATATCGCGGCAGGCGATCTGATCCTGCGTGAAGCCGGTGGGCTGACCAGCAACCGTTTGGGCGCGCCCCTGCGGTTCAACAACGCGGTACCGCTGCTGGATGGGGTGGTGGCGGCAACGCCTGGCATCCATCACGACCTGCTGCAGGCGCTGGACCCGGCGGGGCCGGGCATTGCAGGGCATTGAGAGGCTGTGGCCGGGCGGAATACACATGACAAAGCTTGAGACCCAGACCCGCCCCGAGGGCGAAATCCTGTGGCTTCATGCCACCACGATCCAGCGCTATCTGGCGCTTTGCGATATTGCCCATCGGCTCAAATCCATGCGGCCGGATCTTTTTGTTCTTGCCACCTGGGAGGCGGGTATGGGCCAGATGCCCGAGACCGAGGGCTGCGATCATGCCCTGGGGGCGCTGGCACCTGACCAATCCCCTGAAAGCAGGTACTTCCTGAACCACTGGCGCCCGGATCTATGTCTCTGGGCTGGTGGCAACCTGCGTCGGGGAATGATGCGACAGATGCGCGAGTTGGGTATCTCGGCCCTGCTGGTTGATATCGAAGAGCAGGAGCTGCCCACCCGCAAACTGCGCTGGCTCCCGGATCAGCGGCGACGTCTCTTTGGCGGCTTTAATGCGGTCCTTACCCCCGCCAAGGCAGTGCAGAGGCAACTGATCAAGGCGGGGATGCCGCGCGATCAGATCCACCTGACCAGCCCGCTGCGGCTCTCGGCGGTGCCACCGGGCTGCGACCAGCAGGTGCTGGCAAGCCTGCAACAACGCCTGGGCAGTCGCCCCGTATGGCTGGCCTCGCGGGTGCAACTGGCAGAACTGCCGCAGCTGCTCGATTCCCATCGCACCGCCCTGCGACTGCTGCACCGGATGCTGCTGGTAATTGCCCTTGATGACCCCGAGAGCTGCGCCCGCGCCCGCAATCTGGTACAGGACAGTGGGTTAAATTGCACCGATTGGAATGCCAACGAAGAGATCAACGACTACACTCAGATCCTGATCACCGACAGCGCCAATCTGGGGCTATGGTATCGGCTGGCCCCAGTCACGCTGCTTGCCTCTAGCCTGCAGCCCCAGATGCCCGGCCAAAGCCCACTAGAGGCACTGGCCCTGGGGACGGTAGTGCTGCATGGTCCCGGCTGCGGCCATCACCAACCGGTCTACGACCAACTGGCCCCCCTGAAGGCGACCAAACAGATCCGCACCGCCCGAGAGCTGGCAGAGGCGGTGATCCACCTCTCGGCGCCGGATGTGGCAGCACGCTGGGCGCTGGCAGGCTGGACCGCCGTCACCGAAGGTGCTGCGATGACCGATCAATTGTTAGAACAGGTGCAGGATATCTTGGACCTGCGCGAGGAAACACATGCGGCCCCCTGAGTTCTGGAACAAATCCCCCGATGTCTTTGACCTGCGCCGCCTTGCCCTGGCGCCGCTGGGCTGGATCTATGGTGCCGCCACAGCCTGGCGGCTGCTCGCCAGTCCCGGCCATCGCGCCGGGGTGCCGGTGATCTGCGTTGGCAACCTCAACGCAGGCGGCACTGGCAAGACCCCAACGGTGATCTGGCTGATGGAAACCCTGCGCAATATGGGACATGAACCCCATGTGGTCAGCCGCGGCTATGGCGGCAGCCTGACCGGCCCGGTCGCGGTGGATCCCGGTCTGCACCGCGCAGATGCCTGCGGGGACGAACCACTGCTGCTGGCCGCCTTTGGCGAGGTCTGGGTGGCACGGGATCGCGCCGCAGGCTGCCGCGCCGCCGAGGCCGCCGGCGCCACGGTGATCCTGCTGGATGATGGGTTTCAAAACCCCAGCGTGGTCAAGGATCTGTCACTGGTGGTGGTGGATGCGCAGCGCGGCTTTGGCAATGGGCGCTGCCTGCCGGCCGGCCCCCTGCGCGAAACCGTACCACAGGGGCTGACACGGGCAGATCTGGTGCTCTCTATCGGGTCGGATGCTGCACAAGAACAGTTTGCCCGCCTCTGGGGCGATCAGCTACAGGGCCTGCCCCACTGCCGGGCAAAGCTGGAACCGCTGCAAACCGGAATGCCCTGGCAGGATACCCCCGTGCTGGCCTTTGCCGGCATCGGCCATCCGGAAAAATTCTTTGCCACCCTGCGCGGCCTTGGGGCCAGGGTTCTGCGCGCCGAAGCGCTAGAGGATCACCAACCGCTGTCCACCGCCTTGATGAACCGATTGCAGGCCGAAGCCCAGATACAGGGTGCCCAGCTGGTCACCACCGAAAAAGACGCGGTGCGCCTGCCCGAAAGCTTTCGCCACAGGGTGATCACCCTCCCGGTGCGGCTGCAGATTGCCCGCGCTGATACGCTGATCGCCCGGCTGGAAACCATTGCGCCCCCGCCCTGACACCCCTGCCCCCGTCCTGCCTGGCTCCGGTATCCGGGCAATTGCAACAGACCGCCAGAAACAGAACAGCCCGAGGCGCAGTGCCCCGGGCTGTTCGTGTCCTACTCGCTCAGTATCTCAGCCTGGCAAGGCTTAGCTCTCCAGCTCTGCGTCAATCAGTTCTTTGAACTTTTGATAGGACTGATTGCCAATCTTCGTGCCATTCAGGATAAAGGAGGGCGTCGATTCAATATCATCCTCTTTGGCGTTTTCCTGGTACCAGGAAACCAGAGTCTGGGCCTTGGCACCGTCCTGCAGGCAGGCTTCCAGGGTCTCTTTCTCCAGCCCGGCGACGGCACCGATCTTGCGCAGTGCCTCAGTGATTTCGCTGGTTCCGCCTGCGCGAGTCCAGTCGGCCTGGCCCTTGTAGATCAGATTGCTGATGCCAAAGAATTTTTCAGGCCCACCGCAGCGCGCAATCAACGAGGCCCAAAGACCATAGCGATCAAAATAGACCTCTCGGTAAATCAGCTTTACCTTGCCGGTGTCGATATATTCTTCTTTCAGCTGCGGAAGGACGCCAGTGTGAAAATTTGCGCAATGCGGGCAGGTGTAAGAAGCATATTCAATCAAGGTCACCGGCGCGTCTTCGGCACCGATCACCATTTCGGTGATGGTTGAGGTATCAACCTCGGCCTCTTGGGCCGAAGCGGCACCGACCAGCGGCAGTTCAGGCAGGCGCGTTTGGCTATTGTAACCTGTAAGCGCATAGGCGCCGGTGACAAGCGCCACCGCAGCAAAAACACCAGACATAAGACGGGTCATTCATACCCCTTTCGTTCAGTTTTCTTTTTTGTCAGCACATTGCGCCCCAACCGCTCTAGCGCGGCGCGCAAATCTTCGTTTTCAACCCCCTCGGCCGCCGCGGCAGCTTCAACCTGCGCCTGCGGATCAACCGGCAGTGGCTTTTTCACCTTGGGGGCGTATTTGAACTCAACCTGGCCATCGGAAAACCCGGTGGGGGCAGTCTGGGTTATCCAGACCTTGGAGATGGCGTTATAGCCATAAACGGCATTCACCTTCTCGCGCAGCCGCTCTTTTTGCATCTCTAGCATGGGGGCATTGGCCCCGTTGGTCAGCACAGTCAGCGTTGCCCCAAAGGCACTGCGCCCGTATCCAACCTTGACCGGGCGGGCGATGGAGGCGATGTCTGGCCCGGCGATCTCTTCCCAGTGGGTCAACAGCCGAGACACCGCAAAGCCACGGCTTTCGCCCGCTTTGCGGATTTGCTCATTCAAGAGCCGGGAGGTCCGTGCGAACCCGCGTGTGCTGCTGCGCCTAAATGCCATACCGGTGGTTTTGCGTGACTGGACGCCCTATTGTAAAGGGTCCTCATGGCGAGGCCTGCAAAACCACCACCTCAAAGGGGTAAAGAATGCGTGATTTGGATGGATCCCCAGGGCAGATGAAGCAGCCAGCAGCAGAGCAGACGGACGCACAACAGGCGGTTTTGGCCCCAGAAATTCTGCACTGGTATGACCATAACGCCCGCGCCATGCCCTGGCGTGTTTCCCCCCGCGATCGCGCCAATGGCATTTCCCCCGATCCCTATCGTGTCTGGCTCAGCGAAGTCATGCTGCAACAAACCACCGTGGCAGCCGTGACAGAGTATTTTCAACGCTTCACCCGGCGCTGGCCCAGAGTGCAGGATCTTGCCGCAGCCAAAGACGCCGACGTCATGGGCGAATGGGCCGGGCTTGGCTATTACGCCCGTGCCCGCAACCTGCTGAAATGCGCCCGCGTCGTCACCAATGATCTGGGTGGCCTGTTCCCCGACAGCTATGAAGCGCTGCTGAAACTGCCGGGCATTGGCCCCTACACGGCCGCGGCAGTGGCCTCTATCGCCTTTGATCGTGCAGAAACCGTGCTGGACGGCAATGTGGAACGGGTGATGGCGCGGCTCTATGATATCGATGATCCGCTCCCCGGATCAAAACCCGTGCTGAAAGCCCGCGCCGCCGCGCTGACACCAATCACCCGCCCCGGTGACTATGCCCAGGCGGTGATGGATCTGGGCGCCACCATCTGCACCCCCAAGAACCCAGCCTGCGGGATTTGCCCCTGGCGCGCGCCCTGCCTGGCACGGGTCGCCGGAACCGCCGCCGAACTGCCAAAGAAGACGCCAAAGCAGCCCAAACCCACCCGACGCGGCACTGCCTATCTGGCCCGTAGCGCCACAGGCAGCTGGCTGCTGGAACGCCGCCCCGAAAAGGGGTTGCTGGGCGGCATGTTGGGCTGGCCTGGCACCGAATGGAACGAGGCCCCCGAACCGCGCCCGCCCTTTGATGCTGATTGGCAGAATCTGGGCGGAGAGGTGCGCCATACCTTCACCCATTTCCACCTGATCTTAGAGGTAAAGCTGGCCGAACTGCCCGCAGGCTACAACGGGGCGCCGAACCAGGAACTGCTGTCACGCCATGCCTTTCGCCCCACTGATCTGCCAACGGTAATGCGCAAAGCCTTTGATCTTTGGGCCGGATCAGACTTTAACCCAGGTGCCTAGGCCCTAGGGGGCCTTGCGGGATGCGCGGTTCTGGCCCCTTGGGTTTAGCAGGCAATCGGCCTAGACTTTGTCCAGGCTGCCAAGCCTTTGGACGCGCCCCAATCCGGAGACCCCCTGATGACCGCTGCTGACCGCCTGACACGCTGGCAATCCGCCCTGCCCTTCTGGCTCTCCATGCTGTTGCTGCCACTGATCTGGCTGGCGGCGATGTTTGGCGGCTGGACGATCCTGCTGCCACCGCTGGTCACCTGGTATCTCTTTGCTGCGCTGGATGGGGTCTTTGGCCTGAACCTCGAAAACGCCGATCCGATGACCGATGAAGACGATCTGCGCTGGTATCGCTGGCTCACAACGGCATGGGTCCCGCTACAATTTGCCTGCCTCTTTGGGCTGATCTGGTATGTCACCCACAGCAGCCACCTGTCGGGGCTGGAAAAGTTTGGCGTCTTCTTTGGCGTCGGGGTTGTCACCGGCACCATCGGCATCAACTACAGCCACGAGCTGATGCACCAGCGCAGCCGACTGGAGCGCAATCTGGCGGATCTCTTGCTGGCAATGGTGCTCTATTCACATTTCCGGTCAGAACACCTGCTGGTGCATCACCGCTATGTCGGCACCCCACGTGATCCGGTCACTGCGCGCTATAACGAAGGGTTTCATCGCTACTTTCCGCGGGTCTTGCGGCAATGCTGGCGCTCTGCCTTTCGGGCAGAACGGGAAAAACTGGCCAGGAAAGACCGCCCCTGGAGCGATGCCAGGAACCCCTTCTTTCGCTACTGGGCGCTGCAACTGGCGATGCTGCTTCTGGCTGCGCTGCTGGGCGGGGTCGGTGGGGTCCTGCTGTTCCTGGTGCAGGCGGGCATCGCCATCTGGCAGCTGGAGCTGGTGAACTATGTGGAACACTACGGGCTGACCCGCAAGCATCTGGGTAACGGGAAATACGAACATGTGCGCCCACATCATTCCTGGAATGCGGCACATCGGGCGTCAAACTGGTTGCTGATCAACCTGCAGCGCCACTCTGATCACCATTTTCGCCCGGATCGCCGCTTTCCCCTGTTGCAGAATTATACCCAGGCCGAGGCCCCGCAACTGCCCTTTGGCTATCCGGTGATGACAGTATTGGCGATGTGTCCACCGCTGTGGCGCCGGGTCATGAACCCCAAGGTGCGGCGCTGGCGGCAGATGTATTATCCCGAAATCACCGAGTGGAGTGCCTACAACAAGGCAAAAACGCCCATGCCGCGCGCAGGGACAAGCGCGTAATTCAAGCCTGCCATAGGGAAAAATACAAAAAGCGCTGACTGCCACGAATAGCTGTCAGCGCTTTTTGGGCGAGACCTGGCAAGATCTCTCACGAGGCGCGGATCAGGGAATCTTGGACGGACAACCCCAAAGCCGCGTAGCAACACGGATACTTTCTCACCTGATACTTTTCAAAAGCTTAACAGGGCAGGCACAATCTAGAGTTATTCCCACAAACATCTGAATTAATGTCGATATTTTCAAATTTCTCCATATAACCAAGAGGTGCTTCACATAACATGCATCCTAAAGATGTGTCAGAATCATATCAGCCAGACCATCGACCCGGGCTAGGATCTTAGCGCTTGGCCCAGACTTTTATCGGTGCATCCAGACCGCGTACATCCTGCTCCGGGTAACAGACAAAGCCCTCGCTCAACTCGCGGCCCGGCGTTTCCCGTTCGGCCTGCAAACGCAGATCTTCGCTCATTACAATCGGGGTCTGCAGGCGGCGGGTCATCTCTTCAAGGCGAGCGGCGACATTCACGGCCGTGCCGATCACCGCATATTCCAGCCGGTTCAGCCCAATATCCCCCAGCAGTGTTTCGCCAAAATGGATGCCAATCCCAGCCTTGATTTCCGGCTCGCCCAGACGTCGGCGATCGCGGTTCCACTGGGCCAGGGAGACTTGCATGGCAAGCGCGCAACCCAGCGCATCGCTGGCGTCACGCTTGCCGGCAGAGGGGGTGCCAAAAGTCGCCATCAGACCGTCGCCCAGATATTTGTCCAGGGTGCCATTGTGGCGAAAGACTTCGCGCTCCATCCTGGCGTGGAACTCCCGCAGCAGCACAATCACCTGATGCGGGTCACGCCCGGCAGCAAACCGGGTGAAGCCAACAATATCGATGAACAAAACCGCCACGTTTTGAACGCGCACCTGCTTCAGCGGTTCATCGTTCTGCGACAGCTCTTCCACCACATTCGGCGAGAAGTAGCGCGACAGGTTGGCGCGCTCGCGCTCTAGCCCCGCGTTGCTCAGCAAGAGCCGGTTGGTACGGCGGGCAGAAATGCCCAGCGTGATGGCCACGATCAGAAAGACGATAACCTCTTGGACCCGTACCGGCACCGCATAGCTGTTGGGATCAAGGAACTCTGCCAATTGGCTGCCCTCGCCAAAGGCGGCGGCGGCGGCCTCGCTCAGGCCGGGAACCGGGCTGGCAAACCACCAGGCCAGGGCCAAGGCAGACATCCACATCACCAGTGTCCAGATGCCAATGGCAATCACCGTACGCCAAGAATAGGCCATGGTACCCAGCGCCAGAATGACAAAGAAGTAGATGAAATTGTCAAACCTGTACTGCATCGCCAGCGGCATCATATCCATGTCCAGCGGATTGGGGCCAACCATGCCAAGGGTCATCAGAAACAGATCGATAAAGATCAAGAACAGCTCCATCCGCGATCGACCAACCCGGCCGATACGCCGCATGAACCAGCCGTTGACGCAGAGCAGCGCCAGGATCCCAATATAGTAGATCACCTCAAACTGCGGATGTACCCAGAGCAAAAAGACCGAAAAGATTGCCATGGCAATCCAACGGGCTTTGACTGCCAGTTCCAGCCCCTCGCGCTTGTGGTTTTCCAGGGCTGCCAGGGTATATCGCGACTCGGCGGCCTGGCTGCTCTCATCTTCCTGCACAATATTGCGAAGTTTCGGCGCAGGCGGTGTCATGGCGGCATCAGTCATCAGGCGGTCCCTATTCCTGCATCCTAAATAGGCACTCTGCCCATAGCATACACCCCCTTTTACCGCTTCGGTCCCGGAAACCAAAAAAGCCCCGCCAGAGGGCGGGGCAAGGTGCGGCACCTGTGTCACAGCACAGGGACCGTTGGTTAACTTGATAATGTCGTGAAAGCCTGCGCCGGAACCGGCCAGAGCCCTGAAGGCCGACGTCTAGTTCTGCATTTCAGCCCGAATTTGCTGGCGCAGCACGTCGATAGGCACAGTCTGGCCATCGCGTTTAAAGCACCAATAAGTCCAGCCATTGCAGGAGGGCGCGTTTTCTAGATGCGCGCCAACCTGATGGATCGAGCCTTTGACATTGTCGCCAATCAGCGTGCCATCGGCGCGCACCTTGGCCTTGTGGCGTCGGTTCATCGAATAAAGCTCATCTCCGGGGCGCAGCATGCCACGTTCCACCAGCTGGCCAAAAGGCACCCGCGGCTCGGCGCGCTTGCTGGTTGAAACCTGTAGTGCCTCGCGGTCGAATTTACGCACCGATGCGATACGTGCTGCGGCCACCTTGCGATAGGAATCCTCTTGCTCGATACCGATAAATTCACGTCCCAGCATCTTGGCCACCGCGCCGGTTGTGCCCGTGCCAAAGAAGGGGTCCAACACTACATCACCAGGGTTGGTAGATCCCACCAGGATACGATGCAGCAGCGATTCGGGTTTTTGCGTAGGATGCGCCTTGTCGCCGTTCTCATCCTTCAGCCGCTCATGGCCGGTACAGATTGGCAACACCCAGTCCGAACGCATCTGAATGCCCTCGTTCAGCGCCTTCAGAGCCTCGTAATTGAAGGTATATTTGCCGCCTTCGGATTTTGACGCCCAGATCATCGTCTCATGCGCGTTGGTGTAGCGTTTGCCACGGAAGTTCGGCATCGGGTTGGATTTACGCCAGACGACATCGTTCAGAATCCAAAACCCTTCATCCTGCATCGCTGTGCCGACGCGGAAGATATTGTGGTAGGATCCGATCACCCAGATAGAGCCGTTTGGCTTTAGAATCCGACGGGCTTCATGCAGCCAGCGGCTGGTGAAATCATCATAGGCTGCAAAACTGGAAAACTGATCCCAGTGATCATCCACCGCGTCGACCTTGCTGTTGTCGGGGCGGTGCAGCTGGTTTTTCAGTTGAAGATTGTAAGGGGGATCCGCAAAAATAAGATCCACCGAATTGGACGGAAGCCCTGCCATCACGTCGATGCAGTCACCATCCAGAATCGTGTTTAGAGGGAGCGTCGCGGCGCCCTTTGTCATGGTTTTGTTCATTTGCTCTGCCTCAATAACCATCCGGCGCATTTTTGCGCTCATTTTGGTTATCCACAGGATGAGTTATCCGGGATTCGAGGTCAATTTGTTTTTTAGATCAGCGCAATACGGTTCACTCTTGATACAATATCTTGTGTACCGGTTTGAATGATCGACGATGATGTGGTGTTACGCCCAATTCAACCAGAGCTTCTCGGTGTTGCTTTGATGGATATCCGGCATTCTTCTCCCAGCCATATCCCGGGAACTGTTGCGCCAAATCCACCATGAGCAAATCGCGGGCCTCTTTTGCCACAATAGAGGCCGCTGCAATCGAGACTGATTTGCCATCGCCCTTGACCACTGCTTCGGCTGGAATTTCCAGATCTTTGGGGATCAGATTGCCGTCGATCAGCAGATAATCCGGCGCTGGTGACAGGCCTGCCACGGCCCGCTCCATCGCCAGATGCGAGGCGCGCAAAATGTTCAGCTGGTCGATCTCTTCGACGCTGGCCTCGGCCACCGAGACCTCGGCACAGTCCACAAGAAGCGCGGCCAGGGCGGCCCGCTTCTTGGCGCTCAACTTCTTGGAATCATTCAGACCCGGCGGCAGGCAGGTCATATCCAGAACAACGGCGGCTGCGGTGACCGGCCCCGCCAGTGGCCCCCGGCCAACTTCGTCCACACCGGCGATTCTGACATAGCCCTTGTTCTGGGCGGCACTCTCTAGGCTGGTATCTGGCTGTTCCATACCGCTGTCAGACCCAAGTCGAGGCAGATTCGCAAGTCAGGGACGCGTTTTTTGCCGCTTCTCGGGCTGGCGTCGCAAACTTGTCGCAAAAAAGAGGGGGCAAGCCCCCTCCAGTCTGCACTGGTCTGCCGACCGGACTCAGACCTTTGCCCTTAGCGATTGACCAGGCGATAACCATGCTGTTTCAGGCAGCGCGGCTTATAGGCAGAACGGTTCTTGCGGCCATTCCAGAAGGTAACTTTGCAAGAGCGCGGCAGGGATTTCACCTGGCCATAGTTCTGACGCAGGCAATTCTGCGCCACCAGCGAGCGACCGTTCTTGAACCGGGGGAAATACTTTACGCATTGCGCTGGCAGATCATAGCGACCCACACGCGGCGGCAGCGGCCGGGCCACGGGGTCGCGATGAGGGCGATGGGGGCGGGTCACCGTCTCGTGGCGGCGATCACGGGTGTTATGATCGTGCAGGGCGGCGCCGAGAATGCCCAGAACCGCCAGGCCGGCCACCACTTTGCCAACGTCATTGCCTGCCTGAACCTGGGTCGAAGACATCCCGGTAATCGCCAGGGACGCCGCCAGAATCAGGGCGATAAATTTTCGGTGTTGTTTGGGCTGCATGCGCTGTGTCATCGGATCATATCCTCTTGGTGCTATTGGGGTCACTGTTGAACGCGACTGTCTTGCGCTCAAAAGCCTATGAACCCAGCCTCACCCCTGGGGCGTCAGACAGGCAATAACACCCCCCTGCTATCCAATAACCATGGTGCCAAACACTTGTTGTTATTGAATATCGGCGGGGTTCGGCGCAGGGTAAGGGCATGAAACATTCCCTTGCTATACCGCTGATAAGCATGGCCCTCTTGGCGCTTTCCACGCCTGTCCTGGCCGCCGATTGCTATGCCGATTACAAGGCCAAGCAGAACAATCCGCTGAAACTGCATTACGGTGTGATCCAGATCCAGGGTGCCTGTCGCAAAGCCGATGCAAAGAACGAAATTCAGGCCCGCATTGCGCCTGCGGGCTGGACTCTATTGAATGTGATGACGGTCTTTGGCCCCGAAGGCCTACAGCAGAGGAAGGCCAATGCCGGACCCTATTTTCTCCGTTTCTGAGGCCCGCATGGCGGGCAGCCGCATTATCGCCTTTGGTATCGCCTTGATTGCCGCATTGCTTGCGCTGGCCGGCACGGTCCTGTTGCTGACGCTGCCTGATGGCAATGCCTTTAACGCGCGGGTTGAACAGCTATTTGTTGAAAACGACCTGACCAGCCAGGCCGAAATCAAGCTGCTTGAAATCCTCGCCCAATCGGGTACCGCCTTTGCCGATACCCTGGCCAGCTACCGGATGGTGATCTTTGTGCTGCTGCTCTTTGCCACCGCGATGATGATCGTGGCGCTGGTGGTTCTGGCCATGCTGGTGCTGCTGAACCGCCGTATGGCCCAGATCGAACGCTCTGGCATTCAGGTTACCGAACTACTGATCAGCCGCGAAGAACATACCGTCTACCTCAACAGCATGGGCTTCAAACTGACCGCCGCCGCGATGGAGACCCTCTCGGCCCTGGCCGAGGCCCGCATGGATGACGATGTGCTGTCAGGTGCCGAGATAGAGGCGGTGATTTCCGGCCGCCACAGCAGCGAGTGCGAAGAAGCGGCCGGCGCCACCCGAATCAAGCGATTGCGCGACACCTTGGGAAATCAGATGGTCAGCGAGCTTTTGGTCAAGAATATCGCCAAACGCGGCTATGTTCTGGCGATCAGCAAGGATGTCATTCGCATGGTCTGATCCCCCCAGCCCCGTCCAACCACGACCATGACTATCAAGGGGCGAGACACTGCCTGCCACGCCAGCGGGTGATTAAAGCTGCTAGAGGGGAAATAGGTTTTTCGCAGAAAAACAATGTCCTGCAAGGTTCACACATGCGCTGTGCAGGGATGCTCTGTTTCGCCACTGGATATTCCACCCGAAAATCCCACATAGAAGGCTACTTCCGTTCTGGAAGCGGCCTTGGGGGCTTTCATGTGCCTGCGGCCCAAAAGGCCCCCGCCGGGCGGGGACAAAAGGACAGATCAAATGAACGCGCAAATCCCCCCCCAACCCCCAGCTTCTGGGCCACAAAACTCAGGCTCTGGCCCGCACCGCCGCAGCCTGCAAAACCGTGGCTATGGTATTCTGGTCGAACCCCTGCGTGGGGAAGTCCAGGTACGGCGCAACGGCTGTCTCTTGGCCAAGAGCACGCGCGCGCGGGTGATGTATGAAACCCGGCTACCGCCCACCATCTATATTCCGCGTGATGATCTGACCGTGGATCTATCCAACAAGGTGGGGCTGCAAACCTTTTGCCCGTTCAAGGGGACGGCCTTTTACCATGATCTGAAGCTGGACGACGGCCGGGTCGACAATGCGGTTTGGATCTATGAAAATACCCTGCCAGAGGCCGCCCAAATCGAAGGCCATGTCGGCTTTGTCTCGGATCCATGCACCAAAATCGATCTGGGCGAAAACCTAATTGCGCCGCCAGAATATGGCAATATCTCTGGCCCGCTGATCGACTGGCTGCTGCGCGAGGCAGCCTTTCTGCCAACCCCAGCCGAGTTCACCCAGGCCTTTTCGGAAAAGCTGCTGGAGCAGGGGGTGCATCTGTCGCGGCTCTCGGTGCTGGCCTGGTCGCTGCATCCGCAGATTGCCGGTAAGAACTTCATCTGGCAGCGTGCCACCAATGAGGTGACCACCTATGCGCCCAGCTATGAAATCTATGAACACCCCTCTTATCACGCCAGCCCGCTGCGCCATGTCTCGCGGGGCCGGGGCGGCGTGCGTCACCGCATCGACCGCGAAGACTCGCAGGATGCCTTTCCGATCCTCAGCGATCTGCGCGCAGCTGGGTCCACCGACTATGTCGCCATGCCGCTGCCCTTCTCCGATGGGCGGATCAATGTGCTGACTGTTGCTTCGGATCACCCGGATGGGTTTTCCACTGCGAACCTTGGCCTGATTTTTGAATGCTCGGCAGTGGTGGCGCGCTATTACGAGGTCTTCATGCAGCGCGAAAACGCCCAGAGCCTGCTGGAAACCTATGTCGGCAAACGCACGGGCGCGCGGGTTCTAGGCGGCGAGATCCGTCGCGGCGAAGGCGACGAAATCGACGCCGCCATCATGTTTTGCGATCTGCGCGGCTCCACCCTGCTCGAGGAACAGCTAGGCCGGGGCGACTATATCAAACTGCTGAACGGGTTCTTTGAAACCGTCTCGACCATTGTGCATGACAACGGCGGCGAAGTGCTGAAGTTCATTGGCGACGCGGTGCTGGCGGTATTTCCTGCCGAAGCTGACGACGAAGAGGCCCGCGCCCAGGCGCTCCGCTCTGCCCGCAGCATTCCCCCGGCGATTGCCGCACTGGCCGCCGAACATGGCTTGCCGCGGCTTGACTGCGCCAGCGGCATTGCATTTGGCACCGTGACCTATGGCAATGTCGGCTCGCGCGAGCGACTGGATTTCACCGTCATCGGCCAGGCCGCCAATGTCGCCGCCCGCCTGGGGGATCATGGCAAGAGGCTGGGGCATCAGATCGTGGTCAGCCAGAATTCTCTGCCCGGTGCCTGCCAGAACGCCACGCCTCTGGGTCCGCTGCAGCTGCACAATGTCAGCACCCCTGTCGAGAGCTACGCTGTGGCCCCGCTGCGCGACGCCCCTATCTCCAAGGCGGAAGACACCCTCCAGGCAGGCCCACCGCCGGTCCCCGTCACAGTCATTGCCCCGAACAGCGGCGACAACTCTGTTCGCCCGGTCAAATAGATCCGGTGCGGATCTGCGGTCTGGCAGGGGGTGTTTGGGCCTGCCAAAATACGCCCGGCGCGCGGGAGCCCCGCGCAGGCCGGGCGCAACCACTAGGGTGTGACCCGCGCACGCTGCGCCGCATCACCCATTGAAATCAACAGCGGCTCACCCTCCTGATGCGCCTTAAACGCCGCCTTGTCCTGCATTCCGCGCCAACCCTGATGCACCAGTGACTGCGCCACTGCGCCGCCCAGGGTGGTGCCGGGGCCTGTCACAATGAACAGATCCGGGGCAAATTCCAGAGCTGCAGTCTGCACCGCGCGGGTAAAATCATAGGGTTCGACCACCTGATGCCCCAGAGTGTAGTCCCACAGCGCCGCCAGATCGGTGGATCCTGGCTGCCAAATCGCCCCGCGCCCATCCACCAGCGGCAGCGCAGGCTGTCCCAGCATATCCGCCGCCAACCGCTTGCGCCCCTCGGCGGCAACCGGGGCCTGCAAGCCTGTATGAAAGCCCGCGTGATTGGCCAGTCGCATGGGAAAACGGTCTTCCAGTGGTGGCACCGAGGCCTCAAAGGCGGCAAGCCCAGCCGCATCCCCTGCCAGTACCAGCATACCGCCCAGATCAATCGACAGGGCCAGCACATGATCCGCACGGGCATTGATTTCCCCCACCAGCGCCAGCAAGGCCGCGCGGCGCGCCGGATCAGGCCGCCAGTCGGGTCCTGTCACCGGATAGACCAGCTGACCGCCAATCAGGTGCTCTTGCATCAGACGGCCCATGGTATTGACCAGATCAAACCCATTCTGCGACGTCAGCGCCCCGGCAACCGCCAGCGCGATGTACCACCCCATAGAATTGCCAGTGACCGCCACCACCTCGATATCATCCGCCAGAGACTGTGCATCTGCCAGGGATGCGGCATAGATCAGGGGGGAGGCCACATCGCCACGTGAATATTTCGACACCGAAAACCGCGTTGCCCCATCCAGGGCGGTAACCTCTTCCTGCCCCTGCGCGGCCCGCGCCGCGTCAAACCCCGCAAAGAGCGCCGCCTTATCGGCATGGTGACGGTGCAGATAGCCAAGTTCCGGCTTGTTATAGGTGCCCCGGCCGGGACAGATCAAAACGGCTGTGCGGGTCATTGCTTTGCTCCTACCAGATCCAGCGCGGCGGCAAGGATGCTGTCCTTTGACGGCAGCGTGGCGGCATAGGCCGGCCCGGTCGCGATAAAGCAATCCTCGGCAGCGATACGCGCCGCCGGGCGATCACCTTGCTCGCAAAACAGGGCCATCAGCCCTTCGGACTGGCTGCCGGTGCTGCGGCATTCATCGACGATCAGCACATGTTTGCAACCTTTGGTGGCCGCAATCAGCGCCTCTGTCGGCAGTGGCGCCAGCCAGCGCAGGTCGATAACGCGGGTCTTGATGCCGCGCGCCTCCAGCTCGGTCTGGGCCTGCGCCGACAGATAGCGGCCATTGCCATAGGTGACGATGGCCAGATCCGTGCCCTCGCCATGCTGGCCGACATCGCCCAAAGCAATGCTTTGATCAGGGGCCGGGTAATGCCGCATCCATTCCCCATCCTTGGCCTCGTGCAGATCCCGCATCGGATACAGTGCAATAGGTTCAACAAAGACCACCACCCGCTGCTCCTCGCGCGCCAACCGCACAGATTCGCGCAGCATCATCGCCGCTTCCGCCCCATCCGACGGGCAGGCAATCACGATCCCAGGAATGTCGCGCAGCACCGCCAGCGAGTTGTCATTGTGGAAATGGCCACCAAACCCCTTTTGATAGCCCAGCCCCGCAATGCGCAGCACCATCGGGTTGCTGAACTGCCCGTTAGAGAAAAACGGCAGGGTTGCCGCCTCACCGCGCAGCTGGTCTTCGGCATTGTGCAGATAGGCCAGGAACTGGATTTCCGGCATCGGCACAAAACCATTGTGCCCCATGCCAATGGCCAGCCCCAGAATCGACTGTTCGTCCAGCAGCGTGTCGATCATCCGATCCGGGCCAAAGCGCTGGTGCAGTTTCTGCGTCACCCCGTAGACGCCGCCCTTGCGGCCAACGTCTTCGCCCATCATGACAATTTCACCATGCTGCAGCATCAGATCGGTCAGCGCCCAGTTGATCAGCCGTGACATCGGCTGGGCGTCATCCATCGCCCGCATGTCACTGCCAAAGCATTTGGCGCGCGCCTCTGGGCTGGGGCCATTGCTCGCGGCACAGGCGCGCGCAGGCGGGATAAGACTGGCCGCGACATCTGCACCGGTTTTCAGATGCGGACGCGTCACCACCTCGGCGCGGATACGTTCAACACGCGCGCAGGTCTCACGGTAGATCTCCAGCGCCTCGGCACGGCCCAGGGCACCGGATTGTTCCAGCAGGCGCACCGAATGCAGCAGCGGATCATTGGCCTCATCCGCCTCCACCTCTGCCTTGGGCAGGTAGGTGGTGGGCACATCTGCCCCCGCATGCCCATAGAGCCGCACGGTGCGCAGATGCAGAAACGCCGGCTTCTTGCGGCGGCGGACATAGTCGGCGGCCTCTTGCGCGACCGCATGCGCGGCATAGAGATCCAGCCCATCCGCCTGGAAATACTTGATCCCCGGACGACTGCGCATCGAGGTTTCAATCCAGCCCTGCGGCGTCTTGGTCGAAATGCCGATACCATTGTCTTCGCAGACAAACAGCAGCGGCAGCGGCGTTGATTGTACCGAGGTCCAGCCAGCCGTGTTGATCGCCCCCTGCGCCGTTGAATGATTGGCCGAGGCATCGCCAAAGGAACACATTACAAGGCTGTCGTCGGGCAATAGCTGGTGTTCCGGCGCATGGCGCTTTGCCGCTCCGATGGAATAGGCCGCGCCAACCGCCTTGGGCAGGTGGCTGGCAATGGTCGATGTCTGCGGCGGGATCATCAGCGCCTTTGATCCCAGCACCTTGTGACGCCCGCCCGAGGTGGGATCATCAGAAGAACAGGCAAAGGACAACAGCATATCCCAGGCGATGCGCTGCCCGGGCACCTGATCGGCACGGGCAATCTGAAAGGCAGCATCGCGGTAATGCAGAAAGGCCATATCATCCGGGCGTAGCGCCCGTGCCACAGCCGCCATGCCCTCGTGCCCGGAAGAGCCGATGGTATAAAACCCCTGCCCCGCCTTTTGCATCGACCGGCTGGTGATATCCAGCGCCCGGCTCAGCACCTGGGCGCGGTAGATGCCCACGGCCTGCTCTGCCGACAGATCACCGGCAGGCGCGGCGCCCTGCGGCAGTTGCCCGGCGCCAACCCGGTCCAAAAAGTTCTGATGCACGATCTGAGCGCGGTCCATTGGCTATCCTTTTGTCATACCTGCGCCCGTTATCAGCGAGAACAGACATGACTTCCAATGACAATATTCACCCAACACATGCAATTCCGGCATGAGTGGATCAGCGCAAAGCAGAGCCCGCGGCAATATCCTTTTGCCGCAAAATCGCGTAGTCCTGCCATATCCGCGCAATATCGCAGCCAAGGACCACGATGCCCCACAGCCAACCGACCGCTCGCCCTGGATCGCCTGACCGCAGGCATGACAGATCTTTGCCCAACGGCACCTTTAGATTTATCGCGCTGGATGTGGAAACCGCCAGCCGTGACAGCGCCAGCATTTGCCAGATCGGGCTTGCCTGTGTCACCGCCACCGGCCAGATCGTGACCTACAGCACCTATGTGAACCCCGAGCAGACCTTTGCCCCCTTCAACACCGAACTGCACGGTATTGACGCACAGACAGTGGCCTCTGCGCCCTGCTTTCCAGAGGCCTGGCAACACTTGAAACCGCTGCTGCAACTGCACCACCTGGTGCAACACAGCAGCTTTGACAGCAGGGCGCTAGAGGCTGCCTGCCGCGCCTATCGCCTGCCCAATGCCGACCTCAGCTGGAGCGATAGCGTTCGAATCGCCCGCAAGGCCTGGCCCGAGTTCAAGGGCAATGGCGGCCATGGGCTGGCCAACCTGAAGCAAGAATTGGGACTGTCTTTCCACCATCACGACGCCGAGGAAGACGCCCGCGCCGCAGCGCAGGTGGTGCTCTTGGCAGAGGCGCGTCTGGGGCAAAGCTTCGACCAGATCAGCGGCACCGCGCGCAAGGCCCAATTCAACCTGCCGCTCGCAAAGTAAGAGGCACGCTGCCTGGTTCACGACCCACAGCCTCCCCTGCCCCTCTTACCGCCAATTTGAAGTTCATTTGTGCCGATCAACCGGGCTGCATTAACCCCATGATCGTTTTCCGCACATACCCTTTGCAAATGTTAACCCCCGATCCGGGCGACAAATTGCGGAGACGAAAATGAACCTTGGTAGAAAAACGCGCTCACTGGCGGCGACAATAGCGTGCGGGGCCTCGCTTCTGGCCGCGCAGGCCATGGCCGAGCCAGTGCAGCTCACCACATTGGAATGGCCCCCTTATGTGAATGCAGATGGATCCGGCACCAGCACGGACCGGGTTGTCGAGATCCTGAAAGGTGCGGGAATCGAAGCAACAGTGCGGGTTTTCCCCTGGAACCGCGCCGTCAATCTGGCCGCCAAAGATCCGGCATGGCTTGGCGTTTACCCCGAATACTACGCCGAGACCGATGATGCCGACAAAGCCGGGGAACGCTGCTTGTATTCCAATTCATTTGGGACCAGCCCGGTTGGCTTTGTCCAGCGTATCGATGCGCCGATCAGCTGGTCTGACCATGCCGATCTGACCGAATATTCCATCGGCGTTGTCGCGGGCTACCTGAACGAAGAGCATTTCGACACCATGGTCGCCAATGGGGAAATCAAAACCGAAGAGGTCGCCTCGGATGAGGCGAATCTCAAAAAGCTTGGTGCAGGCCGCATTGATGCCGCCGTGATTGATCGTGAAGTCATGGCGCATCTGCTTGCCTCCATGCCAAAGCTTGCTAGCCAGTTGGAATTCAACGCCCAGCCGCTGGCCGAACACGGGCTGCATATCTGCTTTGAAAACTCAGAGGCGGGCCGCGATCTGCGGGATAAATTCAACGCAGCCTTTTAGCGCAGGCGCCTCATTGTCCAACACGGGGTCCAGATTCGTCTGGGCCCTTCCACTTCGGAATTCGAGCAAATACATGGCTAAAAAAGAGAAAGCCTCAGGCGTTTCCGCCTAAGGCTTTGATAAAGTGGTGAGCCGTGATGGGTTCGAACCATCGACCTACTGATTAAAAGTCAGTTGCTCTACCAGCTGAGCTAACGGCCCACTTTATAATCGCTGCTTAAGTGGTTTGTCTAAGTTGATCAAGCACTTAATTTGCTATCGTCTGACAAGTCCGTATCGTTCTTGCCGTCTCGATTGGCGGCTGTCTACGGTTAGCAGGGTAAGGGGTCAAGCCCTTTTTTGAACTTTATACGTCACAGACTGGATTCATTTTCATCGCAGGTCTATATGCCCGGTATGAGTATGTATCCAGATCCCCAATTTCCCTTCATGAAGATGCATGGGCTTGGCAATGATTTTGTCGTTGTTGATGCGCGCGCGCGAAAGCTGGCGATCACCCCAGCTCTGGCCAGGGGAATCGCCCACCGCCAGTTTGGCGTCGGCTTTGACCAGCTGGCGCTGATCGAGACGGGCACCGGCGATGCGCATCTCACCTTTTACAATGCGGATGGCTCGACCTCGGCGGCCTGCGGCAATGCCACCCGCTGCATCGCCCGCTATCTGATGGATGAAACGGGCAAGGATACCCTGCATCTGACCACTGATCGCGGTGATCTCTTTGCCCGCGATGCCGGTGATGGGCTGACATCGGTCAATATGGGCCTGCCGCAGCTTGCCTGGGATGAAATCCCACTGACAGAAGAGATGGATACCCTCGAACTCCCCATCGAAGGCAGCCCAACCGCCACCGGCATGGGCAATCCGCATTGCACCTTCTTTGTCGAAGACGCCGAATTGATTCCGCTGGCCGAATTCGGCCCACGCTATGAACACCACCCGCTGTACCCACAACGTACCAACGTGCAGGTCGCCCATATGGTCGGCCCCGATCACATCCGTATGCGCGTCTGGGAACGCGGTGTAGGCATTACACTGGCCTCTGGCTCCTCCTCCTGCGCCACCGCCGTAGCCGCCGCACGACGCGGCCTGACAGGGCGCAGGGTGCAGGTTGATCTGGACGGCGGCACACTCTGGATCGACTGGCGCGACGATGGCGTCTGGATGACCGGCCCCACCATGCATGTCTTTACCGGCAGCTTCACCGCCGCCTTTTTCGAAAGCCTCTGACATGTCCGCACCCAAGTTCACCACCCTGGGCTGCCGCCTCAACGCCTATGAAACCGAAGCGATGAAAGAGCTGTCCCAGCAGGCCGGTCTCGACAATCTCGTTGTGGTCAATACCTGCGCGGTGACGGCGGAGGCGGTGCGCAAATCCCGCCAGGAAATCCGCCGTCTGCGTCGTGATAATCCGCAGGCCCGCATCGTGGTCACCGGCTGCGCCGCCCAGACCGAACCGGAAACCTTTGCCCAGATGCCAGAGGTCGATACCGTCCTGGGCAATACCGAAAAGATGCAGCCGGAAACCTGGGCAGGCATGGCCGCTGATTTCATTGGCGAAACCGAAAAGGTCCAGGTCGATGACATCATGTCGGTGACCGAAACCGCCGGCCATCTGATTGACGGCTTTGGCACCCGTAGCCGCGCCTATGTACAGGTGCAAAACGGCTGCGACCACCGCTGCACCTTCTGCATCATTCCCTATGGTCGCGGCAACTCCCGCTCGGTTGCTGCCGGCGTGGTGGTGGATCAGATCAAACGGCTGGTGAATAAGGGCTACAACGAGGTTGTGTTGACCGGCGTTGATCTCACCAGCTGGGGCGCCGACCTGCCCGCCACACCAAAACTCGGCGACCTGGTGATGCGTATCCTGAAGCTGGTCCCCGATCTGCCGCGCCTGCGGATTTCCTCGATCGATTCGATTGAGGTGGATGAAAACCTGATGCAGGCTATTGCCACCGAACCCCGGCTGATGCCGCACCTGCATCTGTCGCTGCAGCACGGCGACGATCTGATCCTCAAACGCATGGCCCGGCGACATCTGCGCGACGATGCCATCCGCTTTTGCGAAGAGGCGACGCGCCTGCGCCCCGATATGACCTTTGGCGCCGATATCATCGCCGGCTTTCCAACAGAAACCGAAGCGCATTTTGAAAACTCGCTGAAGCTGGTTACAGACTGCAACCTCACCTGGCTGCATGTCTTCCCCTATTCAAAACGCGACGGCACCCCAGCGGCCAAGATCCCCAATCAGGTCAACGGCAATACCATCAAATCCCGCGCCGCCCGCCTGCGCACCGCCGGGGAAACCCAGGTGGCCCGCCACCTTGCCAAACAGGTCGGCAGATCACACCAGGTGCTGATGGAAAATCCCCATTTGGGCCGCACCGAACAATTCACCGAAGTGAAATTCACCAGCCCCCAGACCGAAGGCAAAATCATCTCCACCCGCATCCTCGGCATCGACGGCCCCCGGCTCACCGCCTGACGCCCGCAAAGCCTTTCATCTTGCTAAAAATACCTCGGGGTGAATGGGCGTTCACGCCCAGAGGGGCAGCGCCCCTGCGCCCGCCAGCTGCCCGAGCAAACAAAAAGGCCCCTGCAAATTACCTTGCAGGGGCCTTTCTGAATCTCAAACCAGCCTATCAGGCGGTTTTCTTACCCTTGTGCGGCGCCCAGAGCTTCTTGTTGGTCAGATACAGCAGAACCGACAAGACCGTCAGGATCAACACGCCAACAAATCCGGCCTGCTTGCGCGCCATCATCTTGGGCTCAGCAGTCCACATCAGGAAGGCCGCAACGTCCTGCGCCATCGCCTCGACGTTATTTTCATGCCCATCAGCGAACTCGACCTGCTCATCAAACAAGGGCGGTGCCATTGAAATCCAGCCGCCAGGGAAGGCGGTGTTTTCATAAAAGATCGTGCCCGCCTCTTCCTTTTCTTCGCCGGTATAGCCGTGCAGCAATGACGCGATATATTCCGCGCCACCAATGCCTTTGAACAGCTGGTTGATACCGGATCCATAGGGACCATGGAAACCGGCCCGCGCCTTTGCCATCAGGCTCAGGTCAGGGGCGCCAGCGGCGGTATTGGCAGGGAAATGGTCAATCGGCTTTGCCGGACGATCTTCGTCCAGTGCCGCGTCATAGACCGAGAAGTTGTCGGCAGCATAGGCGCGCACCTGGTCCTCGGGTAGCGCCGGGCCACCCTCATCCGCCAGGGTGCGCAGCGGCACGAATTTCAGCCCGTGGCAGGCCGAACAAACCTCAGTGTAGATCTGTAGGCCGCGCTGCAGCTGGTTTTGATCATAGGCGCCGAATGGTCCTTCAAACGAGAACTGAAAGTCCTCGACGTGGCCGCTTCCGCCTGCCGCATGGGATGCGACAGGGGCAAGGGCAACAGCGAAGGCGGCACCGATTGCGAGTTTCTTCAACATTGGTAGCTGTCCTTCTCAGTTACTCGGCAGGAGTGGCTGCGTCGGATTTCTCGCCGTAGTGGGCGTCGAAATCTTCTTCGATTGTAGCAGGCTCTGCCAGTGGCTTCTCGATGACACCCAGGATCGGCAGGATCACCAGGAAATAGCCGAACCAGTAGGCCGATGCGATCAGTGAGAAAGAGGCATAGGGCTCTTCCGCAGGCATCGCGCCCAGCCACATCAGGGCAAAGAAGTCAAAGACCAGCAGATAGAACCACCACTTGAACATCGGACGATACCGACCGGAGCGCACGCGGCTGGTATCCAGCCAAGGCACCAGTGCCATCACTGCGATCGCACCAAACATCGCCAGAACCCCAAAGAACTTGGCGTCAACGATGCCACCGGTCACGAAGGATGCAATCTGAACAACCCAAACTTCAGACGTGAAGGCCCGCAGGATCGCGTAGAAAGGCAGGAAGTACCATTCAGGAACGATATGCGACGGGGTCACCAGCGGGTTTGCCTCGAGATAGTTATCGGGGTGGCCCAGGTAGTTTGGCATAAAGCCGACGATGGCCCAGAAGATCACCAGAACCACGGCCAGGCCGAGGAAATCCTTGATCACAAAATAGGGCCAGAACGGCAGGGTGTCTTTCTCGGCTTCCGCTTTCGACCCCTTGCGCACATCAACCCCGGTTGGGTTGTTGTTGCCGGTGGTGTGGAAGGCCCAGATATGTACCACAACCAGCGCCGCAATGACAAAAGGCAG
Organism: Pseudophaeobacter profundi; assembly: GCF_029697505.1. Classification (GTDB taxonomy): domain Bacteria; phylum Pseudomonadota; class Alphaproteobacteria; order Rhodobacterales; family Rhodobacteraceae; genus Pseudophaeobacter; species Pseudophaeobacter profundi. The sequence continues at coordinate 84,837 of NZ_JARJEF010000003.1, forward strand.
TAGATAGTGCAGCGAGAAGAAGCGGTTCAGCGTGGCGTTGTCCACCGCAGGTCCGCCCAGCAGGAAGGTCTGCAGTGCTTCGCCAACAAAGGGAATCGCGCCAAACAGGCCGGTGATCACGGTCGCACCCCAGAAGGACATCTGACCCCAGGGCAGAACGTAGCCCATGAAACCAGTGGCCATCATCAGCAGGTAGATGATCATGCCGATGATCCAGGTGATCTCACGCGGGGCCTTGTAAGAGCCATAGAACAGGCCGCGGAAGATGTGGATATACACGGCGACAAAGAACAGCGAGGCGCCGTTTGCGTGTACGTAGCGCAGCATATAGCCACCATTCACGTCGCGCATGATGTGCTCAACCGAGGCAAAGGCCATATCGGCATGGGGGGTGTAGTGCATCACCAGCACAATGCCGGTAACAATCTGCAGTACCAGGCAGAAGGCCAGTACAATGCCCCAGATCCACCACCAGTTCAGGTTCTTCGGGGTGGGGATCATGATGGTGTCATAAACCAGGCCGACGATGGGCAGGCGGCTATGCAGCCACTTTTCTGCGCCCGTCTTTGGTTCGTAATGGTCGTGCGGAATACCGGACATTTGGCGTCTCCTTATCCCAGCTTGATGGTTGTTGCGTCGGTGAACTCTGCGACGGGAACGTGCAGGTTCTGGGGCGCGGGGCCTTTGCGGATCCGGCCGGCGGTGTCGTAGTGCGACCCGTGACAGGGGCAGAACCAACCGTTGAAATCGCCAGAACCGTCGCCCAGTGGCACACAGCCGAGGTGGGTACAAACACCCATCATCACCAGCCATTCGCCGTTTTCATCCATGGTGCGGTTTTGATCCGCAGCATCGGTGCCAGGCTTATTGGGGTTCTCCGACGAATCGTCGATCAATACGGACAGATCTACAGCGCGGGCTTCGTCGATCTCTTCCTGAGAGCGACGGCGGATGAACACGGGTTTCCCCAAGAACATCACACTGATCTGCGTTCCAACCTCTACGCCACTCACATCCACCAGGATCGAGGACAGCGCCTTGACGTCAGCCGAGGGGTTCATCTGGTTGACCAAGGGCCATACGGCGGCACCCGCGGTCACTGCCCCGGCGCCGGCAGTGGCGTAGTAGAGGAAATCTCTCCGGGTTCCTTCGTTGTCTTCTGCGTGGGACACGAGGTTTTCTCCATTTCCAGCGCCCGTTTAGGGCAAACATGCGCATGCACCGCTAAAACGCGGTGATCATCGCGGGTCATAAACGGGTGAAAGGCTTTCGTCCAGCGGTCAAAGCCGCACAGGTCCTTACAGTTTCAAGTTTCTTTGCAACGGCGCTTTCAAGGCAACAGCAGATCCGCCGCCAGCCACCGTAAATAAAGGCGGCATTAACCTTCTGGTGGTCGCGTGGCCTGCATAGAGGCGCGCGATTCGAAGCCTTCGAACCAAGCGGCCAGCGCGGGATTGCCGGCCCGCCAATCCAGTGTCGGGTGGCGGAAGTTCACATAACCAAGACCACAGGCCACTGCGATCTGCCCGATATCCAGCGCGCCCTCCAGATGCGGCATACACTGCGCATTCAGCGCCGTGCAGGCCGCCAGCACCTTGCCATGCTGCGCCTTGATCCAATCCTGCGACTGCTGATCTTCGGGGCGCAGGCGCATTTCATAGGTGGCAAGAACAGCCGCATCCATCAGGCCATCGGCCAGGGCCTCCAGCACCTTGCTGTCCCAGCCCCTGTTATAAAGATCCGCTCCAGCGCGCATATTCAGGTAATCACAAATCACTCGGCTATCATAAAGCACCCCACCGTCTTCACGCTCCAAGGTCGGGATTTTTGCCAGCGGGTTCTGCGCCTGCACATCAGCACAGGGGGCAAAGGGCGAGGTCACCACCTGGTTCAGCGCAACCTGATCCAACAGATCGGTTTCGTGCAAAAGCACCATAACCTTGCGCACAAAGGGGGATGTCGGGGCATAGTGAAGTTTCATCGCGCTCTCCTCGTCGATTGACCGCAGCCTAGCCGCTTGGCGGCAAATGGAAAGCCCGACAGGCCATGACCCGGCCAATTCACAAAAAGCCCTGCGTCACATCTGCACTTCCTGTCTTGCGCGCCGCGCAACTTCTTGGCAGGGTCGCGCTGTTCTCAGGGCGGGGTGAAATTCCCCACCGGCGGTAAGCGGGGTTTCCCCGCAAGCCCGCGAGCGGCTTTTGCGTTTGACGCGTCCACAGCCCGAAAAGTGGGAACCGGTTTTCGGACTGCGCTGTGGAGCAAACAAGGAAGTGTCTAGCAGATCTGGTGAGATTCCAGAGCCGACGGTCATAGTCCGGATGGAAGAGAACGTACGACCAAACTGCCTTTGGCTACCGCCAGGTGTGGTTTGTGTTGTTCGTTATCGCCTTGGGTGACGTGTCAAAACCTATAGGAGAGACCCATGACACACACCCGCTATGCCTTTATCAAGGCGCAATGGCATGCCGATATCGTCGACCAGGCGCTGACTGGTTTTACCCAACTCATCCCGGCTGAACAGGTTGATGTTTTTGACGTACCCGGCGCGTTTGAGATGCCCCTGATGGCGCAAGAGCTGGCCAAGACCGGAAAATACACCGCTGTGGCCTGCGCCGCACTGGTGGTGGATGGTGGTATCTACCGCCATGATTTTGTCGCCCAGGCCGTGGTCGACGGGCTGATGCGCGCCGGGATGGACAGTGGGGTGCCGGTTCTGTCGGTCTCGCTTACGCCGCATCACTTCCAGGAAACCGATCACCACAGCGCCATCTACCGCGCGCATTTCATCGACAAGGGCCGCGAAGCTGCCCAGGCCGCGCTGATGATCACAAGAACCCGCCAAGAGGCCGGGATCCCCCAGCCGCTGCCCGCCGCGCAGGTCGCGGCCTAAGGGGACATCTGTCCGCCAGCTCCGTCGCCTGCTAGCCAAGATAAGCCTTGAGCGCAGGCGGCGGATTATCCAGCAGTTCCGCGGTTGGCTGCGGCGCATGGGCCTGCCCCTCTGCCACCAGGATCACATGATCGGCGATTCGGCGGGCATCCTGCGGGTCATGGCTGACCATCAGCACCGTGGCACCGGTTTCGCTGGCGATTTCCGCCACCAGATCCAGCATTTCCGCCTTCAGCGCCGGCCCCAATGCGGCAAAGGGTTCATCCAGCAGCAACAGATCGCGTCGCTGCAACAAGACCCGCGCCAGCGCCACCCGGCTTTGCTGCCCGCCCGACAGTGCAGCGGGTTTGCGCGCGGCCAGGTCAGCCAGGCCAACCCGATCCAGGGCGCGCTGCACCTTTGCCTGCTCTGGCAGGGTCAGGCGCAGATTGGGTCGCAGCCCAAGACCCGCGTTCTGCGCCACAGTCAGATGCGGAAACAGATTGCCATCCTGAAACAGCATCGCCACGGGACGCTTGCCCGGATCCATCGCGTTCAGATCCTGCCGCCGCCACAGAATACGCCCCTGTATCAACGGCAAAAACCCCGCGATTGCTTCGATCAGGGTTGTCTTGCCCGCCCCGGAGGGGCCGACCACAGCCACCCGTGATCCAGCCGCGATCTGCAGGTCTGCGCGGACCGTAAAGACGCCATTGGCGATCTCACACTTCTCAAGCCTCAGCATGCCAGCGACCTCCGCGATCCAGTATCCAGAATGCGCCCATCGACAGCAGCAGCAAAAGCAACGCCGCGCCCGCTGCGGCCTGCATCTGATAGGCCCCCATCAGGCGATAGACCTGCAGCGGCAGGGTGGCAACCTCTGGGTCAGCAAACAGGGCGATCACCCCCAGATCCCCCATCGACAGCGCCGCTGCCAGCCCGGCTGCAAAACCGATCTGCGCCCGCATCCGTGGTAAAAACACCCGCCAGACAAAGGCCGTGCCCACCATATCAAGCGAGAGCGCCAACCGGCTATAGCGCATCGTGATCTCGCGCGCACGTGGCACCAAAATACGCAGTGCAAAGGGCAGCGCCATCACCGCATTTACAAGCGCCGTCACCGGCAAGGCCAGCATGAACGGATCTGCAATCGGATAAATCACGATGAACAAACCGGTCCCGATCACCAGCGGCGACGCTGCCAGCCCCAGAATGCCCGCGCCCTCGATCACTTTCCGCCGCCCCAGCGCCACAGCCGCCGCCATCGGCAGTGCCAATACCAGCAACAACAGGGTGCTGATCACTGCCACCAGCACCGAGGTCAGCGCCGCCGCCCAGACTGCGCCTGGCAAGAGCAAAAGTCCCGGCAGACCAGACAGGACAACAGCCGCCAGCGGCAAAACAAGGAACAGCCCCGCCAGCGCAATCCATCCCGCATCCAGCAGGCGCGCCGCGCCCCCCGCGCCATCCCAGCGCCGCAGCGCCCGATCCAGACCGGCCCCCATGCCCTCGCCCGCAGAGACCCGCAGCGCTACATATGCGGCGCAGCCTGTCAGCCCCAGCTGCAACACCGATAAGAGCGCCGCGCGGCCAAGATCAAAATCAAAGCGAAACGCCTGATAAATGGCCAGCTCGATCGTGGTGGCCCGCGGCCCCCCCCCAAGGGTCAGCGCCACGGCAAAACTGGACAGACAAATGGCAAAGACCACCGCCAGCGCCCCCGGCACCACGCGCCGCAGCATCGGGGCCTCCAGCAGTTGCCACATGGCCACAGGCCCCGCGTTCAACTGGGCAGCCAGACGAAAGCGCTCTGCCGGAATTTCCTGCCAACCCTGCAAAATCAGCCGCGTTGCCAATGGCAGGTTGAAAAACACATGCGCCAGCACCACACCGTGCAGGCCGTAGATCTGCAGGGGCTCCGCACCCAAATAGATCAGCACCTGGCTGACCCATCCCGCCCGGCCAAACACCGCCAGCAGACCCAGGATCGCCACGATCACCGGCAGGATAAAGGGCGCGCCCAGCAGGGCAATCAGCACTGATCGACCCCAAAACCGACGCCGCGCCAGCGCCCGCGCCAGACCAGTGGCAAGACCCACACTAATGCCTGCCGACAACAGTGCTTGTACCAGGGTAAAGCGCAGGGCTGCCCAATCACTGGCAGCAAAGCCGCGACCGGATTCCGCCCGCAGGGCCACCGCCGCCAGCGTTCCAAAGATCAGCGCGGCCACCAACAGGGCCGCGCCAATCCCCGGAACCGCGCCTATTGGCTCAGCGCGTCGAGCCATTCGTCCAATGCACCATCACGCAGGGCTGCCGCATCCTCTGCCGACAGCAGCAACGACTTGGCCGGCGTGATCAGGGTCTCAAACCCGGCTGGCAGGCCGCCAACCGGTGTCACCGAAGGGTACATCCAGTTGGTAGTTGGGATGACCGACTGGAACTCTTCACCCACCATGAACTGCATGAAATCACGCGCCAGCTCCGGCTGATCGCTCCCGGCAAGAACACCGGCGACTTCCACCTGCATATAATGCCCCTCATCAAAGGCAGCGGCCGCTTTTGAGGCATCTTCCTCAGCAATCAGATGATAGGCGGGCGAAGTGGTATAAGACAGGGCCATATCAGCCTCCCCATCCAGGAACAGGCCATAGGCCTCGGACCAGCCCTTGGTCACGGTGACCACATTGTCCGCAAGATCGGCCCAGATCGCTGGTGCTTCATCACCATAGGCGGCCTTCACCCACATCAAGAGACCCAGGCCAGGGGTCGAAGAACGCGGGTCCTGAATGACAATCTTCATGTCGCTGGCACCCAGCGCCTTGAAATTGGTTGGCACCGTGGCATCGGCATTGTGAACAAAGGCAAAATAGCCCCAGTCATAGGGCGCAAAGATCGCATCATCCCAGGCAACCGGCAGGTCATATTCAGCGCTGACACCATGTTCGGCAAACAGGCCTGTGTCCTTGGCCGCTGCGGTCAGATTGGTATCCAGCCCCAAGACCACATCGGCATCTGATCGCGCCCCTTCCAGCTTGATCCGGGCCAGCAAGGCCGCGCCATCGCCTGCCCCCACCAGCTTCAGATCGCAGCCGCACTGCGCCTCAAAGGCTTCTTCCACCAGCGGGCCAGGGCCCCAGTCGGAAACAAAACTATCGTAGGTATAGACAGTCAGCTCTGGCGTATCGGCATAGGCCGCCGTCGCGCTCAAGAGTGCCGCTGCAAAAACGGAATACTTCATGGCATCCTCCTTTGCGGCATCGGGCAAGGGTGGAACAATTCCAAAACCTTCCCTCCGCCGGTTCTAGCCGGTTCAGGTTCTACGGGTGTGCTCTCAGCGTGATCTCTCACGCACCCCGAGGTACCCAGTTTCCTAGGTGCCAAGCCCCCTAAAGGCAAGCCCAACCAATATCAGCCCGCGCCGCTTGCCCATGCATCCCGACAGGCCCACCCCGGCTTCATTTGGCGCAAAATATCCCGGGGGAGCCGCCGCAGGTGGCGGGGGCAGCGCCCCAGCCTCCCCTCACCGCGCGCAGCTTTTGCAACAATCCGCCGCGCAAATCTCCACGCAATAGCCCTTGAGCCATCGCCGCCGCCTCGCTAAGCACATCTCGCAAAGGAGATCTCCCGATGTCGATGAACAGCTTTGGCCATCTTTTCCGTGTCACCACCTGGGGCGAGAGCCACGGGCCTGCGCTGGGTGCTACCGTGGACGGCTGCCCGCCGAATGTGCCGCTGGACCCTGCGATGTTGCAGCACTGGCTGGACCGCCGCCGCCCCGGCCAGAACAAACACACCACCCAGCGCAATGAACCGGATGCGGTCAAGATCCTGTCGGGGGTGTTTGAGGGCAAATCCACTGGTACGCCGATCCAGCTGATGATCGAAAACACCGACCAGCGGTCCAAGGACTATGGCGATATCGCCCAGACCTTTCGCCCCGGTCACGCGGATATCACCTATTTCCAGAAATACGGCAATCGTGATTATCGCGGCGGCGGACGCTCTTCCGCCCGCGAAACTGCGGCCCGGGTCGCAGCCGGCGGGGTTGCCCGCGCGGCGATCCAGGCGCTGGTGCCGGATCTGCAGATTACCGGCTACATGACACAAATGGGCGAGATGGAAATCGACCGGGCCCGTTTCGACTGGGAGGCCATCGGCCAGAATGATTTCTGGGTTCCTGACGCGGGCGCGGTCCAGGACTGGGAAAACTACCTGCTGGCCCTGCGCAAGGCGCATGATTCCGTCGGCGCCGTGGTGGAAGTCGTGGCCCGCGGTGTGCCTGCGGGCATTGGTGCGCCCGTCTACAACAAGCTGGATACCGATCTGGCCGCTGCAATGATGTCGATCAATGCGGTCAAAGCGGTTGAGATTGGCGAAGGCATGAACGCGGCGCGGCTCAAGGGCTCGCAAAACGCGGATGAGATCTTCATGGGCAATGATGGCCAGCCGGTCTATTCCTCCAATCACGCCGGCGGCATCCTGGGTGGCATCTCGACCGGACAGGATGTTGTGGTGCGCTTTGCGGTGAAACCAACCTCCTCTATCCTGACCCCACGCCAGTCGATCCGCAAGGATGGCAGCGCCGCCGAGGTAATCACCAAGGGCCGCCATGACCCCTGCGTCGGCATCCGCGCCGTGCCAGTGGCCGAAGCGATGATGGCCTGCGTGATTCTGGATCATCTGCTGCTGCATCGTGGCCAGATCGGCACCAATCAGGGCACCATCGGCGCATGAAGGCGCTGCAAGCGCAGCTGCGCCGGATCACCGCAGTGCAGATGGCGCAGGATCCGGCGCATGACATCGCGCATCTGGACCGGGTCTGGGCCAATTCCCAGCGCATCGCCCGCGATGAAAACGCCCGGACACCAGGCCGGGTCAATCTGCGGGTGCTGATCGCCGGAGCCTATCTGCATGATCTGGTAAACCTGTCCAAAGACCACCCGGATCGCCACCTTGCCTCGTCTCTCTCGGCTCAGAAGGCCGCGCCGCTGCTGGCCGGGCTGGGCTATGACGCAGACGAGATCAGCGCCGCCCAGCATGTGATCGCCGCACATAGTTTCTCTGCCGGGATTGCCCCGGAAAGCTTTGAGGCCGAAATCCTGCGCGACGCCGATCGGCTGGATGCGCTGGGGGCGGTGGGAATCGCCCGCACCTTCATGGTGGCGGGGGCGATTGATCGGGCTCTTTGTGACCCGGACGACCCCTTTGCTGCCAATCGGCCGCTGGATGATCAGCTCTGGTCGATTGATCACTGGCATCTGAAGCTGCTGAAACTGCCCGGCGATATGGCCACCGACACTGGCCGCAAGATTGCCCGTAAACGGGCCCGGCTGATGCTGGCTTATCTGCGGCAACTGGCCAAGGAAATGGACACCGAGCTCCCCGAACACTGGGCCAGGCAGCTGGATCTTCCCCCCGCGCCAAAGCCCAAGGGAAAGCACTGACATGACCGCCATCCTTGCCATCACCTTTCCCATCTATGCGACTTTGGCATTGGGCTATGGGGTGGTCTGGAAAGGCTTGTTCAACGCAGCGGATATGCGCAGCTTTGGGCGCTATGTGCTGAATATCGCGCTGCCCGCGATGATCTTTTCCGCCCTGGCCTCGCGCAGCCCTGCCGAAGTGTTCCAACCCGGATATGCCGCGATCTATACCCTCGGCGGGCTGGGCACCATTGCGCTGTCCTACCTGTTGTTGACCCTGCGTGGCACCGATCCCAGGCGGCGCGCCCTGGGGGTGATGGGGTCAACCTGCCCCAACAATGGCTTTATCGGCTATCCGATCATGCTGCTGGCCTTTCCCGATCAGGCGGGGCTGGTGCTGGCCCTGAACCTGACCGTCGAGAACCTGATATTGATCCCGATTTGCCTGCTGCTGGTTGAGCTGGCCGATGCGCCGCCAGGCCAACGACTGCTGCCACGATTGGGGCGCATTCTGGGCGGTCTGGCGAAGATGCCGATGATCATCGGCCTGGCGCTGGGGCTTCTGGTTTCCCTCAGCGGGGTGCCACTGCCCGGCCCGATGCTGAAATTTGTCGAAATGCTGGCGGCAACCGCCGGAGCGCTTGCGCTGCTGGTCATCGGCGGATCTCTGGTCGGGCTACCGCTGCATGGCAACCGGGCGCTGGCGGCACAGATCAGCGCCAGCAAGCTCCTGCTGCATCCGGCGCTTACGGCGCTTACGGCGGCGGTCTTGATGACATCTGGAATTGTCACCCTGTCACCATCCCTGCATAGTGCCGTCATCCTGTCAGCCGCGATGCCGATGTTTGGTATCTACACGGTGCTGGCCCAGCGTAATGGCCTGGAGGGGGCGGCCAGTCTGGCGATGCTCACCGCAACCAGCGGTGCCTTTGTCACCCTGACGCTGCTGCTTTGGCTTTTGGCCTAAAGCAACGCGCGCCCCCCCAAAGAACATGCTTCAAACGCCCAACCCGATGCCCCGGCAAGAGGCAGTAATAATGCCCCTACTCAGCCCATTGATCTTTCTGTCGCAGAAGCGCAGTCTGCCGCCATGGTAAATTCCTTAACATCGCATCGACCCATGATGGCCATTAGCCTGAAGGTTGCAGCCATTGGCATGTTCACCGGCCTGTCGGCCCTGATCAAGGCAGTTTCAGAAGTAGTTCCGGCCGGAGAGGCCGTGTTCTTTCGCTCTTTCTTTGCCATCCCAGTGATTGTCGTCTGGCTGGCGATGCGCGGCGATCTGCGCCATGGCCTGAGAACCCAGAAGCCAATGGGCCATGTCTGGCGCGGCCTGGTGGGGACCTCTGCCATGGCGATGACCTTTATGGGGCTGGGCATGCTTCCCCTGCCCGAGGTCACCGCGATTGGCTATGCCACGCCGATTTTCACCCTGATCCTGGCAGCGATTTTCCTGGGCGAGCGAATCCGCCTGGTGCGGATCAGTGCCGTGGGCATTGGCCTGCTGGGGGTCTTGATCATGATCTACCCGCGCCTGTCCGGCAGTGCAGATATGTCCGAAACAGCCACGCTGGGGGTTATGCTGATTCTTGCTGCGACATTCGCGCGTGGCTTTGTGCAGATCCATATTCGCCGCATGGTGATGACCGAACATACGGCTGCAATTGTCTTCTACTTTTCTGTGACCGCCTCTCTTTTGTCGCTTTTGACATTGCCTTTTGGCTGGGTCATGCCCGACCCGACAACCCTGGCGCTGCTAGTTGGCGCCGGGCTGCTGGGTGGGGTGGCACAGATCCTGATTACCTCGTCTTATCGCTTTGCCCCGGCCTCGATGCTGGCACCCTATGACTATGTCTCGATGATCTTTGCCATCATCATCGGCTATCTCTGGTTCGAAGAGTTGCCGACCCTGGTGATGCTCGCCGGTGCGACGCTGGTGATTTGCGGCAATATCCTGGTGATCTGGCGGGAAAGCCGCCTTGGTCTGGTGCGCGGCAAGGCAAGATCCCTGACGGATCCCAAAGGCGGGTAACACAGGGTCGCAAGACAGGCCCTGTCAGCGCTGGCTGCCGGGTACGGATGTTTGGTGGCGCAAGGCTACTGCGCGGTCTGCAACCGGGCCGTCAGGGTCTGGATACGGTCGCGCAGGCGGATCAGCTCTGCTACGTCCTCTCCCGCCGCCTCTAGAATGCAGCGCGAAATCTCTACCGCTGCCTTTTCCAGCTCGCGTCCCTTGGAGGTCAGGGTGACAATCACGCTGCGCTCATCTTCTTGGCTGCGCTGGCGCTGGACCAACCCGGCCTGCTCCATCCGTTTCAGCAAGGGGGTGAGCGTATTGGATTCCAGATTCAGCGCCGCCCCAAGGTCAGTCACCTTTTGACCATCGCGTTGCCAGAGCGCGACCAGGACCAGATATTGCGGATAGGTCAGCCCATGGGGCGCCAATAGCGGCCGATACAGGCGCCCCATCGCGTTATTGGCAGAATACAGCGCAAAGCAGAGCAGATCATCAAGAGAAAGGGGACGGTCAATCATGCAGTTATTTAAATCGCACGCGATTAAATCACAACCCCTTGCAAGGATAAGGCAGAGGGCCTAGGTGTATCGTGTACGATTTATTCATCAGCGATATAAATATCAAAAGGCGAGGACATCCAGATGACCATATCCCCAATCTACACCGCCCAGGCCCAAGCAACCGGCGGCCGCAACGGCCGCGCTACAGTCGAGGACTCCGGTCTTGATCTGGTTCTGGCAGCGCCAAACGCCCTGGGCGGGGATGGCAAAGGCAGCAACCCGGAACAGCTGTTTGCCGCCGGCTACGCCGCCTGTTTCATTGGTGCCATGCAATTTGCGACCACCCAAGATGCCAGCCTGGCCAAGGTACCGACCGATGTATCGGTACAGGCCAGCGTCGGCATCGGACCGCATGCAGAAGGAGGGTTTGGTCTGACCGTTGACCTGGCGGTGACACTGCCTGGCCTGAACGCGGCGGACGCCGAGCGGGTGACAGAGGCAGGCCACAAGATCTGCCCCTATTCCAAGGCCGTGCGCGGCAATGTCGAGGTCACCACCCAGGTGGTCTGACAGGGGCAAATCTTGGATGCGAGGCTCTGCCTCGCGCTCCGAGGTATTTTCAGCAAGATGAAGATGCGTCCGGCTTGGGGCGCATCTTCTGTATTTTTAAGCCTGTATCGACGACTAGCTGCGCACCAGGGTTTCGTATTCTGTTGCGATGTCTCGGGTCAATTGACCAACTTCGAACCTATAGGGGCCAATTTCGCCAACTGGGGTGACCTCTGCGGCGGTGCCGGTGAGCCAGCACTGTTCAAAGCCTTCCATTTCCTCGGGCATGATATGGCGTTCATGCACGGTGATTCCCTTGTCTTTCAGCATGGCGATGACAGTCTGGCGGGTGATCCCGTTGAGGAAGCAATCGGCCAGCGGGGTATGGACCTCGCCATCTTTGACAAAGAAGATGTTGGCGCCGGTGGCTTCGGCCACATAGCCCCGATAATCCATGAACAATGCATCCGAGCAGCCCTTGGCCTCAGCCTTGTGTTTGGAGATGGTGCAAATCATGTAGAGGCCGGCCGCCTTGGCATGCACTGGGATGGTGTCCGGGCTGGGCCGTTTGTATTCTGCGATATCGAGCTTGGCGCCCTGCATTTTGGCATCGCCGTAATAGGCCCCCCAGCCCCAGACCGCGATGGCCATGCGCACCGGATTCTGCGCCGAAGCGACACCCATGTCTTCGCCAGAGCCACGCCAGACCAAGGCCCGTACATAGGCGTCTTCCAGCCCGGAGGCCTTCAGAGTTTCGGCCTTGGCAGCCTCGATGTCATCCACCGAATAGGGCATTGGCATATCCAGAGCTTCGGCACTGGCGATCAGGCGTTCGGAATGTTCGCGGCTTTTGAAGATCTTGCCGTTATAAGCGCGCTCTCCTTCAAAGACGGAAGAGGCATAGTGCATCGCATGGGTCAGGACATGCACCTTGGCGTCCCGCCATTCGATCAGCTCTCCGTCCATCCAGATCACACCGTCACGATCGTCATATCCAGCCATGCCACAGCCTCCTCAAAGCAGTCATTAATTCCAAAAGTTGCGTCGCAAATGACCGAAACGGACATAATATTGCGCCAAAGCTGCGATTCGATACATCTTCACCCTTGGAATGTCAATATCGCTGACATAAACTGAGCAAGAGACACCAAAGACAAGCAGAAGGGGCAGCACCATGGCAGAAGGTAGCGCAGGCGGGCGGTCGATGGGGCGGTCCAACCAGGGGTTTGGCGGTGAAAATCTGCTGTTTCTGACCGATGAACAGCTGCGCCAGGGGATCGAAGCAATGTTCTTTGCCTATCGGGGCTTTACCGCCGATCCTGATCGCATTCTGGCAGAGATTTCCTATGGTCGGGCGCATCACCGCGCCATTCACTTTATCAACCGCGCCCCCGGCACTACGGTGAACAATATGCTAACCATCCTTGGCGTGACCAAGCAATCGCTGAACCGGGTCTTGCGCACCCTGATCAGCGACGGCCTGGTCGAGAGCCGGGTTGGCGTGACAGACAAGCGCGAGCGGCATCTGCATCTGACAGAGGCAGGCCAGCAGCTGGAGGCCAAGCTATCAGATGCCCAGCGCGCCCGCATGCGCGCCGCCTACAAGGATGCCGGCCCCGAGGCGGTGCAGGGGTTCAAAAAGGTGCTGGAGGCAATGATGGATGCCGATATGCGCCGCGCCTATATCAACCTGCGGGAAACCGGCGCATGAGCACATTTGAATCCCATCTGCTGATTGTTGATGATGACGAGCGCATTCGCGGGTTGCTGAAGAAATTCCTGATGCGGGCCGGTTTTCTGGTCTCGGCAGCGCGCGATGCCGCCCATGCCCGGCGGGTGTTGGCCGGGCTGGATTTTGACCTGATCATCATGGATGTGATGATGCCGGGCGAGGATGGCATATCGCTGACCAGATCGCTGCGCGAAACCATGACCACGCCGATCCTGCTCTTGACTGCGAAGGGCGAGACTGACGACCGCATCACAGGGTTCGAAGCCGGGGCTGACGACTACCTGCCCAAACCCTTTGAACCCAAAGAGCTCCTGCTGCGGGTCAATGCCATCCTGCGTCGGGTGCCCGATACCTCGGCCCAGGATAACGCCCCCAAGGTGTTGCACCTGGGTGAAATCCGCTATGATGTCGAGCGTGGAGAGATGTGGCAGGGCAATGACCTGGTGCGGCTGACCGGGACCGAAAGCCAGCTGATGAAGATCTTTTCAACCTGCCCCGGCGAACCGGTGAGCCGCACCAAGCTGGTGGAAGATCTGGGCCGCGACCGGGGCCAGGCGCAGGAACGCGCGGTGGATGTGCAGATCACCCGGCTGCGGCGCAAGATCGAACCCAACCCAAAACAGCCCCAGTACCTGCAAACCGTGCGGGGCGCGGGATATATGCTGGCCCCCGATTGATTGCACGTCGGCGCTGCATCTGATGGGTAACAGTTGCGTATCAGGGCAGGTTGCCGCTTGTGGGTTAGCGCCAATGAATCTTAAGCTTTGGCCAAGACCCTGCTCTCTGCTTCATGCCAAACCCTAGGATATGCCATATGACAACTGCTCTCATCACCCATGCGGATTGCCTGCGACACGAAACACCGACAGGTCACCCGGAACAGGTGGCGCGCCTTGAACATGTGCTGCACGCGTTAGAGCCGCTTGCGCTTAGACGGGTTGGTGCGCCGCTGGCGGCCGAGGACGACATCCTGCGCATTCACCCCATCGACCATCTGCGCGGGCTGCGGGACGCCCTGCCGCAGGCAGGCTTTGCGAAGATCGACGGCGATACATTCCTGTCGCCTGGCTCGCTGGATGCGGCCTTTCGGGCGGCGGGGGCCATGGTACGGGCCGTGGATATGGTGCTGAGCGGCGAGGTCGACAACGCCTTTGCCGCCATTCGCCCGCCCGGCCACCACGCCGAGAGCGAGACCGCCATGGGGTTTTGCCTGTTTGGCAATGCGGCGCTGGCGGCCAAACATGCACTGGATCATCACGGGCTGAAGCGCGTCGCGGTGGTGGATTTCGACGTCCACCATGGCAACGGCACCCAGGATCTGCTGTGGGATGAGCCACGCGCGCTGGTGATCACCAGCCAGCAAATGCCCCTGTGGCCCGGAACCGGCCGCGTTGATGAAGATGGCGCATATGGGCAGATCCTCAATATGCCCTTGCCCCCGGATTCAGATGGCGCGGCCATGCGAAGCGCCTATGCGGAACAGGCTTTCCCACGTCTGCGCGCCTTTAAGCCAGAGCTGATCATCATCTCGGCCGGGTTTGACGCGCATCGCGACGATCCCTTGGCAAACCTCAACTGGAGCACCGAGGATTTTGCCTGGCTCACGGCAGAGCTCTGCTCTCTGGCAGCGGCGCTCTGTGCGGGCCGTATCGTCTCGACTCTGGAGGGCGGATATGATCTGAACGCCCTTGCGCAGGCCACCCGCGCACATGTGGAAGAATTGATAAAGGCAGCACCATGACCACCGACACCCCCGTGAACGAGATGAGCTTTGAGCAGGCCATGCATGAGCTGGAAACCGTGGTTGGTCAGTTGGAGCGCGGCGATGTGGCGCTGGATGCCTCTATTGCGCTGTATGAGCGCGGTGCACAGCTGAAAAAGCGCTGCGAGGACGAGCTGAAGCGCGCCGAAGAAAAGGTTGCTGCGCTGACCCTGGATGCCAGTGGCACGCCCACCGCCACGCAGCCCCTAGACGCAGGCTGACACCATGACCACAGTTGATGCACCGGGCCTTGGGTTTGCCGCCGCCATGCAGCAAGCCCAGGGGCAGATTTCACACCACCTGACCCTGCGCCTGGCTGGAGAAGACCAGCTGCATCAAGCCATGCGCTACGCCGTGCGCGGCGGCAAGATGTTGCGCGGGTTTCTGGTACTGGAAAGCGCCCGACTGCACGGTGTGGACTCAAAGGCCGCGCTGGATGCGGCTCTGGCGATTGAATGCCTGCATGCCTATTCGCTGGTGCATGACGATCTACCCTGCATGGATGATGACGATCTGCGGCGCGGCCAGCCCACACTGCACCGCAAATGGGATGAGGCCATGGCGGTACTGGCTGGCGACAGCCTGCAAAGCCTGGCCTTTGAACTGTTGGCCACGCCCGATCTGGGACCCCATGCGCTGGCGCTGATCCGCGGGTTGGCACAATCGGCCGGCAAGGGGGGCATGGTCTCGGGGCAGATGCTGGATATCGCCGCCGAAACCGCCACAAAACCGCTAACGCTGGACGAAATTACCCGGTTGCAAGCGCGCAAAACCGGCTGTCTGATCCAATGGGCCGCCACCGCCGGGCCGGTGTTGGCAGGGGCAGATTGCACCCCCCTGCGACACTACGCGACCGCACTTGGGCTTGCCTTTCAGATTGCAGATGACATCTTGGATGTAGAAGGCGACGCCGAAAAGGTCGGCAAAGCCGTGCGCAAGGATGCCGAGGCCGGCAAGGCGACATTTGTGTCGCTGCTGGGGCTGGAGCCCGCAAAACAGCGTGCACGGGACCTGGCTGATGAGGCCTGCGCTGCGCTAGCGCCCTATGGCGCAACCGGAGAAACCTTGAAGCAGGCCGCCCGTTTCGTTATTGCGCGAGACAGCTGACACCGGGGCCCGCCCCGCCCCTGACCGCCACAAGGAAACACCATGTCTGACCGGCCCTCTACCCCGCTTCTGGACCAGATTTCGCGCCCTGCCGATATAAAGGGGCTCAGCGATGCACAATTGGTGCAGCTGGCACATGAGCTGCGGCAAGAGACCATTTCAGCGGTTTCGACCACTGGCGGCCATCTGGGCGCAGGTCTGGGCGTGGTGGAACTGACCGTGGCGCTGCATGCCATTTTTGACACCCCGCGTGACAAGTTGATCTGGGATGTTAGCCACCAGTCCTACCCGCATAAGATCCTGACCGAGCGCCGCGACCGTATTCGCACCCTGCGCACCAAGGGCGGGTTGTCGGGCTTTACCAAACGCAGCGAGAGCCCCTACGACCCTTTTGGCGCCGCCCATAGCTCAACCTCGATCAGCGCCGCGCTTGGCTTTTCGGTTGCCCGCGATCTGGGCGGTGTGGTGCCCGAAGGTCTGGGCGATGCCATTGCGGTGATCGGCGATGGGGCCATGTCGGCCGGCATGGCCTTTGAGGCGATGAACAACGCCGGCCATCTGAACAAACGCCTGTTTGTCATTCTCAACGACAACGAGATGAGCATCGCCCCCCCGGTGGGCGCGCTGTCCTCCTATCTGTCGCGGCTCTATGCCGAGGAACCGTTTCAAGAACTGAAAGCCGTGGCCAAGGGCGCTGCCTCGCTGCTGCCGGAACCCTTCCGCGAGGGGGCCAAACGGGCCAAAGACATGCTCAAGGGCATGGCCGTCGGCGGCACCATGTTCGAATCCTTTGGGTTTTCCTACATCGGCCCGATCGATGGCCATGACATGGACCAGTTGTTGCCGGTCCTGCGCACCGTCAAGGCCCGCGCCCGTGGGCCGATCCTGATCCATGTGCTGACAAAAAAGGGCAAGGGCTATGGCCCCGCCGAGGCCGCCCGCGACAAAGGCCATGCCACTGCCAAGTTTAATATGGTCACCGGAGAGCAGAAAAAAGCGCCCTCCAACGCACCGTCCTATACCGGGGTCTTTGGCGATGAGCTGGTCAAGCTGGCCGCCAAGGACGACAAGATCTGCGCCGTCACTGCGGCCATGCCCGATGGCACAGGCCTGTCGCTGATGGCGGAACGCTATCCCTCGCGTTGTTTTGACGTGGGCATTGCTGAACAGCACGGCGTCACCTTTGCCGCCGCGCTGGCCGCTGGCGGGATGAAGCCCTTTTGCGCCATGTATTCGACCTTTCTGCAGCGTGGCTATGACCAGGTGGTGCATGACGTCGCCATCCAACGCCTGCCAGTGCGCTTTGCCATCGACCGCGCCGGGCTGGTGGGGGCAGATGGTGCCACCCATGCCGGCTCTTTCGATATCGGCTTTATGGCCAACCTGCCCGGCATGGTGGTGATGGCCGCCTCTGACGAGGCAGAGCTGGTGCATATGGTCCATACCGCCGCCGCCCATGACGACGGCCCCATCGCCTTCCGCTACCCGCGCGGTGAAGGCGAAGGCGTTGAAATGCCCGAGGTTCCGCAACTGCTCGAAATCGGCAAGGGCCGGATGATTCAGTCGGGCAAACGGGTGGCGCTGCTCTCCTTTGGTACCCGCCTGGGAGAGGTCCGCAAGGCAGCCGAATCGCTGGCGGCCAAGGGCATCACGCCGACGATTGCCGATGCCCGCTTTGCCAAACCGCTGGACCGCAAAATGATCCTGCAGCTGGTGGCCGACCACGAGGCGCTTATCACGATTGAAGAAGGTGCTGTCGGCGGCTTTGGCTCCCATGTGGCGCAATTGCTGGCGGATGAGGGCGTGTTTGACGCGGGCTTCAAATTCCGCTCGATGGTGCTGCCTGATACCTTCATCGACCAGGCCAGCCCCGCCGATATGTACGAAACCGCCGCCATGAACGCCCCCCAGATCGAAGCCAAGGTGCTAGAGGTACTGGGCGTGGCGCAGATCGGGGAAAAGCGGGCCTAGGGCTCATCCCAAGAACAGCAGCAAGCAAAGAACAAGATCTCAGGATCGCCCGGAAGAAACACATTGTGCCTGCCGACAATAAAACGGGGCAAGTGCGCAGGACTATAGCGCCGGCGGTTCTGCCGGGGGCACAAAGCGTTCCATGTCCTCGGCTGCCAACACTGCACACAGCCCCTCGCGGTAGCTGGGGTAAAGCAACTGCACCCCCAGCTCATCCTTGATGCGCTGGTTTCTGACCCGCTTGTTTTCACCGTAAAAACTGCGCGCCATCGGCGTCATCCCCGCCTCGTCAAACGGCACCTCGGCGGGCACTGGTAGCCCCAGCAGCTCTGCGGCGTAGCCCAGAACGTCCTGCGGCGGCGCCGGGTCGTCATCGCAGAGGTTATAGATCGCCCCCGGGTTCGGCGCGTCAATCGAGGCCAGCAGCGATTGCGCGATGTCATCCACATGAATGCGCGAGAACACCTGCCCCGGTTTCACAATGCGCCGCGCCTTGCCGGCCATCAGCTTGGCAAAGGGGCCGCGTCCGGGGCCGTAGATCCCCGCCAGGCGAAAGATATGCAGCGGCAGATCCGGAACCTGCTGCCACTGCGCTTCGGCCTCGGCGCGCCAGGTGCCGCGTTCGCTGGTAGGGGCAATGGGCGTGGTTTCATCCACCCAATCACCGCGCCGATCACCATAAACGGCAGTGGTCGACAGATAGCCCACCCAGGCCAGATCAGGTGCCACCGTGGCGATTTCATCCCACAAGTGCGCCAGCACCGGATCGCCCTTGGCATTGGGCCCGATCGAGCTGAGGATATGAGTGACGCCCGTCAGGGGGATATCCTGCCCCGGCCAGATGATCATCTCTACGCCAGGCACATCCGCAGCTTCCCGCGCCGTGCCAATCACCCGCCAGCCCCGCGCCAACAGAGTCGGCGCCAAGGCGCACGCAGTATATCCACATCCAAGACAAAGAAGCGTGTTTTGCATCTGTCCTAAATGGGCAGAAGTCAGACAAGGTGCAAGACCTGTTCCCCCACTGGCAGGCCGTTTTACCGCCGCGCCCAATAATCATGCAGTTCCGACAGGAACGCCGGGCACCGCGCGTCAGCGCGGTGCCCGGCCCAACCCTAAAGTGGCAATCTGTGATTGCTACGGCAGGGGCGGGAGAGCCCCCCCCCCTTTTTTCTGGATTGGGTTAGCGACCTTTCCAGACGGGGTCGCGTTTTTCTGCAAAGGCGCGGGCACCTTCCAGCTGGTCCTCGCTGGAATAGAGCACATCCACCGAGCGCAGCTGTCGCTGGGTGATATGGTTCATCGCATCCTGGAATTTGCAGTCTTCCGCATCGCGGACCACTTCCTTGATCGCCGCATAGACCAGCGGTGGCCCCGATGCCAGCAGCCGCGCCAGATCCCAGGCGCGGGTCATCAGCTGATCGCCTGGAACAATCTCGTTCACCAGCCCCCAGCGATTGGCCTCTGCGGCGTCGAACCAGCGTCCGGTCAGCAGCAGCTCCATGGCGATATGATAGGGGATGCGCTTGGGCAATTTGATCGAGGCCGCATCGGCCACGGTACCAGACCGGATCTCGGGCAGCGCAAATGTCGCGTGGTCTGCCGCCAGGATCATATCGGCAGAGATCGCCAGTTCCAGCCCTCCACCACAGGCGATGCCATTCACGGCTGCAATCACCGGCTTGTTCATCTCTCGCATCTCTTGCAAGCCGCCAAAGCCCCCAACGCCGTAATCGCCGTCCACGGCGTCGCCATCGGCGGCGGCTTTCAGATCCCAGCCTGGGCAAAAGAACTTTTCGCCGCCCCCGGTCAGGATCGCCACACGCAGGTCGGGGTCGTCACGGAAATCGCGAAACACCTCGCCCATGATCTTGCTGGTGGCGAGGTCAATGGCATTGGCCTTGGGCCTATCCAGTGTCACCTCCAGAATGGCGCCCTCGCGCCGGGTTTTCACCGGTCCGTGGTCCTGTGTCATGTCGCTCATCTCATAAAGTCCTTTCTCCGCATCAGCGCATCCGCCGCCACCGCATCGTCAGGTGTGCAGAGCAACGGATTGATTTCAATTTCTTCCAGGCCCTCAGCCTCGGCCAAGACATAGGCCTGCACCGCCTTGATAGCGGCCAGGATAGCGGCGCGATTGGCCGCCGGACGCCCCCGGAACCCCGCCAGAAGCGGCGCAATTTTCAACCCCTCCAACGCGGCCTCAATCGAGGCATCACTGGCTGGCAGCAAAAGCGAGGCACTGTCCTGCAACAGCTCTGTCAGGGTGCCACCTGCCGCAAGTGTCAGGACAAAGCCATGCGCCGGATCCTTTACCACCCCAATCAGCAGCTCGGCCACCGCGCCGGACACCATTTCTTCCACCAGAAAACGCTGAGCAGGCATCTGGCTGGCCGCCGTACTGACATCGCTGCCCGTTGTCAGCCCCAGCACCACTGCGCCAGCCTCACTTTTGTGGGCGATGCCCTCGCCCTTCAACACCACCGGAAAGCCGATATCCGCGGCAGCCGCCCGGGCCGCACCGGGGGATTTGGCCTGAATCGACTGTGGCACCCGCAAGCCATAGTCCGACAAGCGCAGCTTGGCTTCGGCTTCGGGGATCAGGCTTGGTTCAACGGTTGGAGTTGGCAGCAACAACGGCACGGCCAGATCCCGCTGGGGCAGGCTGGCAGCAGCACAGGCGGTCAGCGCCTCGCGCAACCCGCAAAACGGCACCACCCCGGCAGCCATCAGCTGTTCAGCAACGGCTTCCGGCAGCAGTTCCGGCAATGTTGCTACCATGGCAACATTGCCCCCCGTGGCCTGATGCGTGCCAATGGCCGCATCGATGGCACAGTCCCAGTCACTGGCAGAGCACCGATCACCGCGCGGAAAATCGACCACCAGCAGGGTCATCGCCAGCGACGGATCCATCATCGCCGAAAAGGCCCGGATCATCGCCTCGGTATCGCGCCAGATATAGGTGTGATAATCCAGCGGATTAGCCAGTGCCACCATCGGCCCAAGCGCGGCACGCAGGTTGGTGCTCTGGCTGTCGTTCAGCGGTGGAAACACCACTGGCAGCCCATGCGCGGTATCGGCCGCAAGGCTGGCTTCGCCGCCAGAACAGCTGATAGAGGCCAGCCGGTTGCTGGCCAGCGGCCCAGTCACATGCAGCAGTTTCAGCGTTTCCAGAAAGGCGGGCAGATCCTCCAGCCGTGGGATGCCAAGCCGGGCAAGCAAAGCTGAAGCCCCCGCATCCCCACCTGCAAGCGAAGCAGTATGAGAGATCGTTGCCGCCTGGGCCTCGGCGGATTTTCCGACCTTCAGCGCGATGATCGGCTTGCCCAGGGCGCGGGCTTTGGCGGCCAGGGCTTCGAATGCGCGCAGATCGCCAAAGCCTTCAATATGCAGGCCCAGCGCCGTGACGCGATCATCTTCCAGCAGGGCTTCGCCAATCTCGGCGATGCCCGACTGCGCCTGATTGCCCGCCGCCACCACATAGGCGATGGGCAGGCCACGCATCTGCATGGTCAGGTTGATGGCGATGTTTGAACTTTGGGTAATCAGGGCGACGCCCGTTTCGACCCGTTTTCCGCCGTGCTGATCCGGCCACAACAGCGCCCCATCCAGGTAGTTGATAAAGCCATAGCAATTGGGCCCCAGGATCGGCATATCGCCTGCGGCCTCCAGCAGCTGCACCTGAAGATCCGCGCCCTCGGCATCCTCCGCCTGGGCTTCCAGAAAGCCCGAGGCAAAGCAGACCGCTCCGCCCGCCTCACGGGCCGCCAGATCCCGCACCACCTCGATGGTGGCAAAACGGTTAACGCCGACAAATGTGGCATCGGGCGCGCCGGGTAGGCTGGCGATATCACGGTAGACCGGCAGGCCTGCCAGCTCTTCTGCCTTGGGGTGGACTGGCCAGATCACCCCATCGAACCCCATCTTCTGACACTGTTCGATCACCAGTCGGCACCAGGCCCCCCCGCCGACAACGGCGATGGTTTTGGGCCTAAACAGTCTGTTTAGAGACTTCATTTCTATCTATTCATCCCTTGTGACCCGGTCGATATGGCCCAGGTCCTGTTGCGGGTTGATCTGGTCACGCAGGCGGGATTTCAGTTCTTTCACATCCGGAAAGCCCCCATCACGCTTGCGCTCCCAGATCAGGGTGTCATTGACCGAGATCTCAAAGATCCCGCCGATCTCTCCCGGCACCAAAGTGACCGCGCCCAGCTGATCCTGAAAGGTGGCAAGCAGTTCCTGCGCCATCCAGGCAGCGCGCAACATCCAGTTGCAACCGATGCAATAGGTGATCGTGACTTTGGGTTTGTGGGAAAGAGTCGTGGTCATTTTAGCCTCCAAGAGCGCGTAGCATTTCGCGGCTGATGATATGACGCTGGATCTCGCTCGTCCCTTCCCAAATGCGTTCAACGCGGGCGTCGCGCCAGATGCGTTCCAAGGGCAGTTCATCCATCAGGCCCATGCCGCCATGGATCTGGATTGCCTCATCCGCAACCATGGCCAGCATTTCGGTCGCCTTGAGCTTGGCCATCGACATGTCGGATTCGGTGACGCTGCCCTGATCGAACTTCCAGCCGGCTTCCCAGGTCAGCAGATTGGCCGCCTTCAGTTCCAGCGCCATATCCGCCAGTTTGAAGGAAACGCCTTGGAATTTACCGATCTGCTGGCCAAATTGCTTGCGCTCGGCGGCATATTCAACCGCGTGCTGAAGGGCCCGATCTGCCCGGCCCAGGCAGGTCGCCGCCACCTGCAACCGAGTCGCCCCCAGCCAGGTGTTGGCCACGTCAAATCCTTTGTCGACCTCGCCCAGAATGGCCGAAGACGGCAGGCGGCAGTCGTCAAATTCCAGCACCGCATTGGTGTAACCGCGGTGGCTGACATTGCCGTAGCCTGCGCGCACTTCAAATCCCGGCGTGCCCTTGTCGACAAAGAAGGCGGTGATCTTTTTCTTCGGGCCCCGCGGCGTGTCGTCGACCCCGGTGGCCATGAAGCAGATAGCAAAATCGGCGATATCTGCATGACTGATGAAATGCTTGGTGCCGTTCAGGATCCAGTCATCACCATCCTGACGCGCTGTCGCCTTCATGCCGCGCAGGTCGGACCCGGCATCTGGCTCGGTCATCGCCAGACAATCCCATTTTTCACCCTTCATACAGGGGAACAGATACTTTTCCTTCTGTTCTTCGGTGCCGGCCAACAGGATGTTCGACGGGCGGGCAACGCCGGTCCAGTGCAGCGCGTAGTTGGCCCGGCCCAGTTCTTTTTCATACATCAGCCACGACAAGGTATCGAGACCGGCACCGCCGACCTCTTCGGGCATGTTGGCAGCGTAAAGCCCTGCCTCCATGGCCTTTTTCTGGATATCCTTGATCACCTCCATATCGAGGTGGCCACTGCGCTCGACCTCCAGCTCGTGGGGGTAGAGCTCTTTCTCCACAAAGGCACGGGTGGTTTCGACGATCATCGACTGTTCTTCTGTCATGCCAAACTGCATCGCGCATATCCTTTTCTTTGACTTGCCCAGCAGTGTAACGTCGGGCTAGGTTCTCTTCGTGCAGAAACGGCGGATATCATGCAAAGATGGATCAAAGATGATGCCGCGATGCAGCAAGTTGATCTGCTGTTGTTTGATGATTTTTCCGGCCATTGCCTGGCCAATACAATTGAACCGCTGCGCGCCGCCAATACGCTGGCCGGGCGACAGATCTATGCCTGGCGCTTTCTCACCCTTGATGGGGCACCGGCCAGCTCTTCGGCCGGGATGGAGGTCAACCCACATGATCGCCTGCCGCACTGTCAGGGC
Source organism: Pseudophaeobacter profundi (assembly GCF_029697505.1). Classification (GTDB taxonomy): domain Bacteria; phylum Pseudomonadota; class Alphaproteobacteria; order Rhodobacterales; family Rhodobacteraceae; genus Pseudophaeobacter; species Pseudophaeobacter profundi. The sequence continues at coordinate 108,579 of NZ_JARJEF010000003.1, forward strand.
GACATGCTGATTGCCATGCCATCCTATCGCTATCGCCCGCTGGCCACCGAAAAGGCCAAGGCGGCGCTGCGGGCAGCGGCGCTGCGGTATCGGGTGATGGCCGGGTTTGACGCAGGTGCCTGGCTCTTGGCTGCGGCCGGCCTGCTAGACGGGCGGCGCGCCACCATCCACTGGGAGGAACTGGCCAGTTTTGCCGAGGGTTTCCCGCAGATCGCAGTGCAGCGCCTGCGTCATGTGCAAGATGGCAATCGCATAACCTGTACCGGGGCGCTCGCGGCCTTTGACCTGATGATGGAACTGATCGGCCAGCGCCATGGTCAGGCTCTGAGACTGGAGGTTGCGGCCCTGTTCATGAGCCCCGAAGTCACCGAAGCAGAGCCTAGCCCCCTTGCCATGGGCTCTGCCCGCAGCCGATCTGTGGCACGCGCCTTGGCCCTGATGCAGGCCCATATCGAGGCCCCGCTGTCGATTGCCGAGATCGCCCGCCAGATTGGACGCAACCGCAAAGATCTGGAACACCGCATGAAGGCGCAACTGGGCGCCACCCCGCAGGCGATCTACCGACACCTGCGGCTGATACAGGCTCGAAAGCTCATATTAGAGACTGATTTATCCGTCGCCGAGGTTGCCCTGCGCAGCGGCTATGAGAACCCCAGCGCCATGACCCGCGCCTATCGCATCGAATTTGGTGCCACCCCGCGCCAGATGCGCAACGGCACGGGGTAACAGGGGAGCAGGTTAGCTGGCGTAGGTAGAACCTTCCGCATCAAGAACCAGCTTGATCTCGCGCAGGTGCGCCTCTGCCTGGCTTGGGTAGTCCTCCAGCTCCTGCGCAGTTTTCTCGGCGATCTCATCTGACAAGACGCGCAGCTTCTGACCGGTTTGCAAAGCGCGGATATAGGTTTCGGCCGCGCGTTCAAAATAATACAGCCTATTGAGGGTATCTGCCGGATCAGAACCGATAACCAGAACGCCGTGATTGCCCATGATCATTACCTTTTGCTTGGGGTCCGTCAGCATCGCCGCACAGCGCGCGCCTTCGTCTTCAAACGCCAACCCGCCATAGCCATCGTCGATCACATAGCGATTGAAAAAGGTCGCGGTGTTCTGATCGATCGGCGGCAGGTTGCTATCCGCAAGAGAGGCCAGAACCGTGGCATGGATCGAATGCACATGCATCACGCAGCGCGCCTGCGGACATAGCCGGTGGATAGAACCATGCAGCCCCCAGGCCGTTGGATCCGGCGCGCCGGGCTTGGTCATGGTTTCCGGATCATTGGCATCCAGGAACAATAGATTAGAGGCCGTGATACGGGCAAAATGCATCTGATTGGCATTCATCAGGAACTGCGTACCTTCGTCATTCACCGCCAGGCTGAAATGATTGGCGACACCTTCGTGCATGTTCAGCCGCTCGACCCAGCGAAAACTGGCCGCCAGATCTATGCGCTCTTGCCAGTGGTCCATATTGGGGCGCGGCTCGGGAGTGTTCATCTCGGGTCTCCTTGGGTCTTGGGTGAGAAGGGGTAAATCACAGTGGTCAAAACCTGATCTACCACAGCCCATTTGACCAGATCCAAATTGCCCGCTGCTTTCTCCGCCGTCTCTGGGCTGCCTCTGCAAACAAGCACAGCGATGGTCGGCTATTTTGTGCCACCTTGGCACCGGGCGCTGGGGCTATCCTCTTGTCTTGGCTATAACTGTTTCAACACAGGCAAGAATTGCAGGGCTTGCACTTGCCGGAACAATCAGAACAATTGGCACATGACAGAGAACGCATTCCCCAGCTGGCCCGACATCGCCCCGCAATTGATCAATGTTGCCGCAGGCCGCAGCCCGGCGGATACGGTGATCCGGCAGGGCAAATGGGTCAATGTCCACACCCGAGAGGTGCTTGATGGGCATGACATTGCCATCGTATCCGGGCGCATCGCCTATGTGGGACCAGATGCCAGTTACTGCATCGGCGCAGATACGCAGGTGATAGAGGCAGCCGGGCGCTATATGATCCCCGGTCTCTGCGACGCGCATATGCATATTGAATCCGGCATGCTTACCCCGGCGGAATTTGCCCGCGCCGTCATCCCGCATGGCACCACCTCCATGTTCACTGATCCGCATGAAATCGCCAATGTGCTGGGCCTGGAAGGCGTGCGGCTGATGCATGACGAGGCCCTGTTGCAGCCGATCAATATCTTCACCCAGATGCCATCCTGCGCGCCCTCGGCGCCGGGGCTGGAAACCACCGGATATGAAATCACCCCCGAAGACGTGGCCGAGGCGATGTCCTGGCCCGGTATCGTCGGCCTGGGCGAGATGATGAACTTTCCCGGTGTTGCCAATGCCGACCCCAAGATGCTTGCCGAGATCGCCGCCACCCAGCGCGCCGGGAAAACTGTTGGCGGCCACTATGCCTCGCCCGATCTGGGGCGCGATTTTGCCGCCTATGTTGCAGGCGGCCCGGCAGATGACCATGAGGGCACCTGCGAAGCCGATGCCATCGCCCGGATGCGTCAAGGAATGCGCGCCATGGTGCGGCTGGGGTCGGCATGGTATGACGTCGAAGCGCAGATCACCGCCATCACTGAAAAAGGCCTGGACCCGCGCAATTTCATCCTGTGCACCGATGACTGTCACTCTGGCACCTTGGTCAATGACGGCCACATGAACCGGGTGGTGCGCCATGCCATTGCCTGCGGTTGTGATCCACTGATTGCCCTGCAGATGGCAACGATCAACACCGCCACGCATTTTGGTCTGGAACGCGATATCGGCTCTATCACGCCGGGACGGCGCGCCGATGTGATCCTCACCTCAGACCTGACAGACCTGCCCATCGAACTGGTCGTGGCGCGCGGGCAGATTGTCGCTGAATCAGGCTCTATTACGGTGGATTGTCCGCATCTTGACTGGCCTGACAGCGCCCGTGGCACCATCCATCTGGGCCATGAGCTGACCGCAACAGATTTTGAGATCAAGGCCCCCGAAGGCGCCAATGCCGTCACCGCCAATGTCATTGGCATGGTGGAAAACCAGGCCCCGACCAAAGCGCTAAAGGCTGAATTGCCAGTGCATGACGGGCTGGTGGAAGCCACCATGGCCACCGAGGGTGAGACCTGCCAGATCGCCTTGGTGGAACGCCACCAGGCAACCGGCGGTGTCACCAATGCCTTTGTCTCGGGTTTTGGCTACACTGGCAAAATGGCCATGGCCTCCACCGTGGCGCATGACAGCCACCATATGATCGTGGTGGGCACCGACCGCGACCAGATGGCCCTGGCCGCCAATCGCCTGGCCGAGGTCGGTGGTGGTGTAACCATCTTCCGTGATGGCAAAGAACTGGCGCTGGTTGAACTGCCCATCGCCGGCCTGATGTCCGACAGCCCCGCCACCGAAGTTGCCGCCAAAGCGCAGAAACTGGGCGCCGCGATGGAGGCCTGCGGCTGCGCACTGAACAACGCCTATATGCAGCACTCTCTTTTGGCCCTGGTGGTGATCCCCGAGTTGCGGATTTCGGACCTTGGTCTTGTTGACGTGCGCACATTCGAAATGATTCCTGTGATCGAGTCCCTGACATGACCCAAACCAGTCACCTTGCGGAAATCGCGCAGCCCAAGGCCCCCGCCCCCGAGAACTTTACCGATGCCGCTGCCGCTGTGGCCCGGCTGGAAGAGCTTTATACCCAAGCCACCACATTTCTGTGCGATGCCTTCATCGCCAGCATGGCCGAGGCAACAGCCCGGGACAGACGCATCCGCGCCTTTTATCCCGAAATCCGCTTTACCACTTCCAGCTTTGCCCAGGTGGACAGCCGCCTCAGCTTTGGTCATGTCTCGGCCCCTGGCACCTATGCCACCACGGTGACCCGACCGGATCTGTTTCGCCACTATCTGACGCAACAGATTGCACTGTTGATCAAGCATCACGGACAGCCAGTGACCATTGCCGCATCAGATACGCCGATCCCGGTGCATTTTGCCGTGGCCTCTCGCCCGGATCTAACCGTGCCGCAAGATGGCGCCGCCGGGTTCACCCTGCGCGATGTCTTTGATGTACCGGATCTGGCCACCACCAATGACGACATCGTCAATGGCACCTATCACCCCGATGACGGTATTGGGCCGCTGTCGCTGTTTACCGCACAGCGGGTGGATTATTCGCTGGCCCGGCTGGCGCATTACACCGCCACCGCACCAGAACATTTTCAAAACCACGTGTTGTTCACCAACTATCAGTTCTACGTTGCCGAGTTTGAAGCCTACGCCCGTGCACAGCTGGCGGATCCGGAATCGGGTTACACCAGTTTTGTCAGCACTGGAAACCATGAGATATCCGACTCCAAGGCGGATATTCCGGCCATCGCCAAGCTGCCGCAGATGCCCACCTATCATCTGAAGCGCGCCGACGGCAAAGGCATCACCCTGGTCAACATCGGCGTTGGACCATCAAATGCCAAAACCGCCACCGATCATATTGCAGTGCTGCGCCCGCATGCCTGGATGATGGTTGGCCACTGTGCGGGCCTGCGCAACACCCAAGCGCTCGGGGATTTTGTCCTGGCCCATGCCTATCTGCGCGAAGATCACGTGCTGGATGATGACCTTCCGGTCTGGACGCCTATTCCCGCCCTGGCGGAAATCCAGATCGCCCTGGAACAGGCGGTGGCTGAGGTCACCGAATTTGAAGGCTATGATCTGAAGCGGATCATGCGGACCGGCACAGTCGCCACCATCGACAACCGCAACTGGGAACTGCGCGACCAGTCCGGCCCGGTGCAGCGGCTTAGCCAGTCCCGCGCCATCGCCCTGGATATGGAAAGCGCCACCATTGCCGCCAATGGCTATCGGTTTCGCGTCCCCTACGGCACCCTGCTCTGTGTGTCCGACAAACCGCTGCATGGCGAACTGAAGCTGCCGGGCATGGCCTCTGACTTTTATCAGACACAGGTTGCGCGTCATTTGCAGATCGGCATAAGGGCTATGGAGCAACTGAGATCCATGCCGCTGGAACGGCTTCACAGCCGCAAATTGCGCTCTTTTGATGAAACCGCCTTCCTCTAATCGACCGTTTTTCCAATTTTCGGCAAAAAACCTCTGGTTTCTATGGTCTTTTGTCACACTACGCGTTGTGTTCCGACACAACATAACGATAATGTTGCCCGATGAGGCCCCACAGTTCGGGCAGTTTTAAGGAGATCTGAGAGTGTCCAAACCGATGACAAAAACCCAGCTTGTTGCCACTCTGGCTGAGGAAATGGGCGAAGATAAAAAGACCGCAGGCGCTGCTCTTGAAGCCGTCTGTGCCTTGATCACACGCGAAGTTTCCAACGGCGGTGCCGTGACCCTGCCTGGTGTCGGAAAAATTTATTGCCGCGAGCGCCCCGAGCGCGAAGTGCGCAACCCCGCCACCGGCGAAAAGTTCATGAAGGAAGCCGACAAGGTTGTGAAAATGACCATTGCCAAGGCTCTGAAAGACAGCGTCAACGGCGAAGCCTGATCCCAGCCCTTTTGGGGATCTAGCCAAGAAAATCAGGGTCGCCTTTGGCGGCCCTTTTTTTGTGGCAGCGCCCTTTGCTGCCGGGGGCACTCCGACGGCTTGCGTGCAAAAGCGGAACACCCCAGAGAATTCCATTTGCTGTCCCTGCCCGCCTTGCTAAAGATCGGTAGCAGGGCGGGCAGGCGATCTGCCACCAGGGAAAGGCCAGGGTCATGGATATTCGCGCAATCGCAATGGGGCTGACCTTTGCCCTTATGTGGTCCTCTGCCTTTACCTCGGCGCGGATCATTGTGATGGACGCCTCGCCGCTGTTTTCGCTTGCGGTGCGCTTTCTGATTTCTGGCCTGATCGGCGTCGCCATCGCCCGCGCCCTGGGCCAAACCTGGCGGCTGAGCCGCAGCCAATGGCGCGCCACGGTGATCTTTGGCCTGTGCCAGAACGCGCTGTATCTGGGGCTAAACTTTGTTGCCATGCAATGGATCGAAGCCTCGCTGGCTGCCATCATTGCCTCCACCATGCCGCTCTGTGTTGCGCTGGCATCCTGGGTGATCTTTGGCGATCGGATCAAGCCGCTGGGCCTGCTGGGCCTGATGGCAGGTGTGGCCGGTGTGGCGCTGATCATGGGCACCCGGATCAATGCCGGGGTTGACCTCTTTGGCCTTGTGCTCTGCTTTGCCGGGGTCGCGGCGCTGACAGTGGCAACCCTGGCGCTGCGTGGCGCCACATCGGGTGGCAACTTCATGATGGTGGTGGGGCTGCAGATGCTGATTGGATCGGCCATCCTGTTTGTTGCGGCCCCCCTCAGCGAAGAGATCTTTGTCACGCCCACCCTACGGCTGGGACTGGCCTTCGCATATACCACCCTGGTGCCCGGCTTGATGGCAACTTTTATCTGGGTACTGCTGCTGAATCGTATCGGTGCCATTCGCGCCGCCACCTTTCATTTCCTCAACCCCGTCTTTGGCGTCGCCATCGCCAGCCTGCTTCTGGGGGAACGCCTTGGCCTGCTGGATGTGCTGGGGGTCGGGGTGGTGACCCTAGGTATCCTGGCGGTGCAACTTTCGCGCCAACCCAGCGTCAGCGCCGCAGCCGCCGCCCCACAGACCGCCCGCCCGCAGCCCAGATAACGCAATATGAAACGCGCGCCACTTTGGCCCAATTAGGCTTGGTTTTCTGAAACCAGATGGCGCCTTCGTCCGAAATAATACCCCAACACCAATCGCATTCCCCCCAGGCCAATCCTTCGCCACCCAGCCCGCAACGACCCAAAAGCGGGCTATCACTTCACTGTTGTCTGGGGGTGTTGAAGATGCGTCACGCGATCGACCGTTCAGCCGGGAAGCCCGCCGATTTTTTCAATGGAGGCCAAGTCGTTGTCCCAGTTCGCGCGGCTGGAAAAGCAGATATGCGCCTTGGGTCGTATATCGATCTGGCTATCAAGTGACCCTGCTGGCACGACAAGAATACCAGCAGATGCTTGAGAAACCGGCAGCGCGGAACCGCATTCGGTGCAGAAGCTCTTCACGTGTCGTGACCCAGGAATTTGGAATGTCTTGATATTTCCTTCGCCTGACACCCAGGTGATCTTTGCCGTCGACGAAAACAGGTTTGCCGAATGTGCTGAACCGCTGTCCTTGCGGCAGCGGCTACAGTGGCAAAGGAAGAAGCTCTCGAACGCTCCCGATATCGAGAACTTCACAGCGCCACATAGGCACTGTCCGGTGGCCAGATTGTCGTCCATTCACACTGCTCTCCACATGCAAGCGGCCTGCCGCCGGTCGACTACGATTTGATTGGTCCGTTGTATCCGCGTGTAGGATCACGGTCAATTTGGGCTCCGGCCGAACCTTTGGGGCATCTGGGCGATAGTTCGGTATTTCCAGCGTTTGGAGCAATTGATCACCTGCCGACCAAAACGATCTGTCGGGAGACACGCGCCTGTGAACAAAAATTGCAATTTTCCAACCGCGCCCCATCTTTCACCCCGTAGCCACCCACGCCGCCAGAGGCTAAAACCATTCTGGAACACCGCACAGGACGGAGGATTTCATGACCAAATACAGCAAAGACCCCGCGGCCATTGCCGCCCTCTCTGAGGAAGAATTCTACGTCACCCAACGCGCCGGTACCGAACGCCCCGGCACCGGCAAGCTGCTCTCCAATAAAGAGGTTGGCATCTATGTCGACATCGTATCGGGGGAGCCGCTGTTTGCATCTGGCGACAAATACGATTCTGGCTGCGGCTGGCCCAGCTTTACCAAACCGATCGAACCCGCCCATGTCAGCGAACTGGAGGATCGCGCCCTTGGCATGATCCGCACCGAAGTCCGATCAACCCATGGCGACAGCCACCTGGGCCATGTCTTTCCTGACGGGCCAGCAGAACATGGCGGGCTGCGCTACTGCATCAACTCTGCCTCGCTGCGCTTTATCCCGCTGGCCGACATGGCAGACGAAGGCTATGCAGACTACATCAACCAGGTGGAGGAAAGATCATGAACGAACGCGCTGTTCTGGCAGGGGGATGTTTTTGGGGCATGCAGGATCTGATCCGCAAGCGCAAAGGCGTGCTGAAAACCCGCGTCGGCTATACCGGCGGCGATGTGGCCCATGCCACCTATCAGAACCACGGCACCCATGCGGAAGGGATCGAAATAGTCTTTGATCCCAGCCAGACATCCTATCGGGATCTGCTGGAGTTCTTCTTTCAGATCCACGATCCCACAACTGAAAACCGCCAAGGCAATGATCTGGGGATGAGCTACCGTTCGGCGATCTACTATGTCGACGATGCCCAAAAGGCGACCGCGCTCGACACCATCGCAGATGTCGAAGCCTGCGGCCTCTGGCCTGGCAAAGTCGTGACCGAAGTCGAGCCTGCTGGCGATTTCTGGGAGGCAGAGCCAGAGCATCAAGACTATCTGGAGCGCCGACCAGATGGCTATACCTGCCACTTTGCCCGCCCCGACTGGGTGCTGCCAAAACGCAAAGACGCGGCTGAATAGCCAAGATTAGAGCCACACAAAGGCCAGGGCCTCGCGCTATTTCAGTGCGGGGCTTCTCATCTCTGGCTATTGTTCAGCCCCTTAGCCCTTGGCGACCCTGGGACGCCCACTGGCCTCGACCGTCACCATCGCTTCGACAAACACATCGCGCGCCTCGACTGTGGCGGTGCGAATGTCGCGGCTGATATCAATGTGAATATCCTGCGCACCGGCCAGTTCGGCGTCACCGCGCGCCTGCCCCTGCAAGGCCTGTTCCAGCACCTGCAGCGCCACGTCAGAGCTGGAAAAATCCTGCGGGCCACTGTCCAAATGGACCCGAAACTTCCCCTCGGCCGGGCAGGTAACACTGCCACTGCGCCGCATGGTGACACGCCCGACAACCGCACCAATCGCATTGGCGACACCGGCGTGTTGCGGCAGCAGCATACGGCACTTCAGCCGCTCACCAACCGCCGGATAATAACTGGGCGCCGAGGCCCCAAGCCCGACAACATCCACATTGATCGCAGTATCCAGCGCCAGAATGCCCCGATGCGCCGCCAGCCCACGCCGGGTCAGGACATGACGCGCCAGATCACGGGCCCGATCTGCCCCCTGATCCTTCGCCGCCCCTTCAACTGGCAAGCCAAAATCGGCGCCATCCTCAAAGAATGCGGTCTCTAACAAGGCCAATGAGGTTTGTTCTGTCAACTGGTCCACAATCATCTGCGCCAGGGCCTGGGCATCCGGGGCCAGGGGCTCTCCGCTACCAATCCGGCGACGGGCAAACAGCGTCAGCGCCTTTTCGGCCGCCAAGGCGTCCCAGACCTGTACCCGACCCAACAGGTGGCTCGCATCCGAGGGCGTGATACCGGCAACCTGCACCAGCCCCCGATCCAGCAGGCGGCCCAACGCCCCCTGATCAATCCGGTTCCGAAGGATGGCGCCCAAGGGATGTACCTCTGTGCCGATGCGCTCCAACAGGGCACGCTCTCGCGGGCCAATCCCGACAGCAGGCAGGCCAGGAACCGCGCGCAGAAACCGACCGTCATATTCCCCCACGACCGGCGCGTTTAGCTGCCTGTCCAAGGCACCATGCACGACCTCTGCGGCCTCAACCGCCATCAAAGAGATGGGCAACACCCGGCGTGGGCCAAGAACCACCCCGCCCTGCAGGCCGCTGGCACACGCATGCACCTGGCTGTCACCGCCCAGGCCTGTGGTGCGCATCGCCACCGCCTCGACCATGGTGCGAAATTCGCCGACCCGCGCGCCGGCAGGATCAATCGCCGGTTTCCCATCGCGGATCAACGCCACATCGGTGGTGGTGCCGCCAATATCGCTGACCAGGGCATGATCCACCCCCGTCAACCAGCGCGCCCCCACAAGCGAAGCCGCCGGACCGCTCAGGATGGTTTCAATCGGACGTGCCCGGGCCTGTTGCGCCGACATCAACGCACCATCACCGCGCACAACCATCATCGGCCCAGTAATACCCAGCTCGACCAGCCTGTCTTGCGCCCGGCCAATCAACCGGTCAATCATCCCAATAAGCCGCGCATTTAGCACAGCCGTCAGGGCCCGCTTGGGTCCATTCAACCGGGCTGACAGCTGATGCGAACAGGTCACCGGCTTGCCGGTTACCTCAGCAATAAGACTGGCAGCGGCCAGCTCATGCGCTGGATTGCGCGTGGCAAAGACCGAAGCCACGGCAAAGCCCGAAACCTCTGCCGCCTCTGTCTCTAAAAAGCGCTTTAGAGACAGATAATCCAACGCAGTCACCTCTCCCCCCGCGTGATTGTGCCCCCCTGCCACAACCAGTGCCGGATCGCCTTTCAACGCCTCTTTCAGCCCGTGGCGATCCAGATCGGTCGCTTCAAATCCAATGTAAACGAGCGCAATCTGACCGCCCTGCCCTTCGACCAGCGCATTGGTGGCCAGGGTGGTCGACAGGGCCGCCATGCTGATCTCGGCTGCGTCACATCCAGATTGCAGCAATACCTCCCCTACGGCAGAGCCTATGCCGATGGCCAGATCCCCGCGCGTCGTCAGAGCCTTGGCGCTGGCGATCACCTCCACCTCATCGCGGATCAAAACCGCATCCGTATAGGTCCCGCCGGTATCGACCCCAAGCAATAGCGCCATGCCACCCTCTCCATTCTGTTCGCATGCCGGGTGTAACGCCTATTTGCGCCGGGTCCATCCTGTTTGCGTCATGTCAGACGTTGAACAGCCCATCGTGCCGCATCTGCCACCGTGGGGTCCGGATCATCGACCAGGCCAGCTGCCACGGCGCGCAAATCGGGCTGGTTGGAATTGCCAATCGCATAGAGCACATTGCGCACAAACCGATCCCGCCCTACCCGCTTGATTGGCGAGCCGGAGAAATACGCGCGAAACGCCGCATCATCCAGCACCGCCAGCTCTGCCAGTCTTGGCGCCTGCAATTCGGCACGGGCTGCATAGCGCAGATCGCTGGCCGCGACGGCAAACTTATTCCAAGGACAGGCAGACAGACAGTCATCACAGCCGTAGATCCGATTGCCCAGCTTGCGGCGCAACTCTGGCTCAATCGGGCCCTTGTGCTCAATCGTCAGATAGGAAATGCAGCGCCGCGCGTCCATCTGGTAAGGCGCTGTAAAGGCCTCGGTCGGACAGGCGGTCAAACAGGCAGAGCAAGATCCACAGCGATCCGGTTCCGGCGCATCCACCTGCAGCTCAAGCGTGGTAAAAACAGAGCCTAAAAAGGCCCAATTCCCCCAATCCCGACTCACCAGATTGGTATGTTTACCCTGCCAACCCAGCCCGGCCGCCTGCCCCAGCGGCTTCTCCGGCACCGGTGCGGTGTCAACAAAGACCTTCACCTGCGCCGCCTCACCCTGCTGCTTTGCCGCATCAATCAACCAGCGCGCCAAACGCTTCAGACGCTTCTTTACCAGATCGTGATAATCCTTGTTGCGGGCATAGACCGAAACCGCACCACGATCGGCGCAGCCCACCACCGCCATCGGGTCTTCCTCCGGGGTATAGCTCTCGGCCAGCATGATCACTGATCGCGCCTCCGGCCACAGCGCGGCTGGATCGCCGCGCCAATGGCTTCGCTCTGCCATCCAGCCCATCTGCCCGTGATAGCCCTTGTCAAGAAAGCGCTGCAGCCGGGCCGGCACCTGCGGCACATCACCGGGTCGACAGATCTTGCAGGCCACAAACCCCTCTGAAAGGGCCTGTGCAACCAACCGCTCCTTCAGTTCGGACCCGTTCTTCATTTGGCCAACAATATCCTCAGGGGTGAATTGCCTTTGCAAAAGGCAAGAGGGGGCAGACAGCCCCCCCACTGCACGAACCGCTCAAAAGTCGAGATCGGCATAATGGGCGGGCGGGCGAAAACCGGCAATCTGATCCGCCAGGATTGACCGAAACGCCGGGCGCGATTTGATCTTGGCATACCAGTCTTTCACCACGGCCGAGCGGTTCCAATCGACATCCGAAATATAATCAAGCGAAGACAGATGCGCGGCGGCGGCAAAATCAGCCAGGCTCATCTGATCACCGGCCAGCCAGCGCCGATGATCCAGCAGCCAGGTCATGTAATCAAGATGATACTTGATCGCCTTGGCCCCCGCCTTGACGTTCTTGCTGTCCGGATAGCCTTCACCGGTGACCTTCTTGTTGACCCGCTCATACAGCAGCTTTGATGTTACCTCGCTATGGAACTTGTCGTCAAACCAGCTGACAATACGGCGCACCTCATAGCGGCCATCGGGATCAGATGGCATCAGCGGCGGCGTCGGCCGGGTCTCTTCCAGATACTCGCAGATGGCGGCGCTCTCAGACATCATCTTGCCATCCAACCGGATGACCGGCACCTTGCCCGCCGGATTGCGGCGCAGAAAATCCGGGTCCGCCTCCCAATAGCGTTCTTCGACCAGCTCGACTTCAATCTTTTTTTCCGCCAGCGACAGGCGAATTTTCCGACAAAAAGGCGAAAGCGGGACATGATAGAGACGGGCCATGGGGACTTTTGAAACTCCGGGTCGAGCTGCAGGAATGATTTCCAGCAATGCCCTGTGTGTCACAAAACTTCAATCCTCGAAACAGCCGGCCCGCCCATCTGCGCGGATGGTGGCTGCCCCATCGCGGATACTGGCCGCTCGGCGCACCACAAACTTGCTTGGTCGTGCAGCAGACCGTTGCTTTGGATTGGGCAAGACGGCCGCAATAAGCGCCGCCTGGCGGGCACTCAACTGATCCGGGCCGACGCCAAAATAATGCCGCGCGGCGGCCTCGGCACCAAAAATGCCTTTGTCCATCTCGGCCACGTTGAGATAGACTTCGAGAATACGCTTTTTGCTCCAAAAGACTTCAACCAGGGGCGTGAGCAGGGTTTCCAGCGCCTTGCGCGGCCAGCTGCGCCCCTGCCACAGAAAGACGTTTTTCACCACCTGCTGCGACAGGGTAGAGCCCCCCCGCTGGCCGCCCTCGGCCAGGGCGGCGCGGATGGCCTGCACATCGATCCCCCAATGCTGGCAGAACCGTGCATCCTCGGCCGCCACGACAGAGCGCACCAGCACCGGTGCCATATGGTCAAGCGGCACCCATTCCTGATCAACCTGCCCCAGGCGGCGCTTTTCGCTCCAGATCGTATGGGTGGTGGGCGGGTTCACCACGGAAAACAACAGCACCAACAGCGTGGCCAGGGCAGCAAAGCCCAGCACGGCCCGCAAAATCCACCGCCGCAGCCAGCGCAGCGGCACCGCCAGCTGCGTCCGAATCCAGCTGCCTGCGGGTTTTGCCTGCTTTTTGGTTTTTTTTGCTGCCTTTGCCATGTCTCTCTATAGAATAGCAGCGCCGTCAGAACCAACTGCAAAAGCCGCCTGCTGTGCGGGCATCCGCCGGATTCTCCGGGAAAAAAATGCCCCGCAGGCGGTGAACCTACGGGGCATTTATATCGGAGCTATCGGCGCGGGCCTATTCGGCGGGAACCGCCGCCTGCTCCGTGCTCAAGGGATAGGCCAGTTTGTCCAGCATTTCGGTTGGGCAAACCTGCAGGAAGTTCCCCTTCTCCAGATCCCAGTTCTGCAGAATCTCTGCCGCCTTGCGACTGCCGGTTTCTGCCAGGTGGCGTTCAATCAGGCCCTTCATCTCGGCTTCCCAATGGGCCACCGAAACCGGACAGACAACCAGGCCTTCCATGTTCATCATGGTTTCCGCCTGGCCATCAGGATCATAGAGATAGGCCATACCGCCGGTCATGCCTGCGCCAAAGTTGGCTCCGATGCTGCCAAGAATGACTGCAACGCCGCCCGTCATGTATTCGCAGCCACATGCCCCACAGCCTTCGATCACCACCTTGGCGCCCGAGTTCCTTACGGCAAAGCGTTCGCCTGCGCGACCTGCCGCAAACAGGTAGCCATCGGTGGCACCGTAAAGCACGGTATTGCCGACAATGGTGTTTTCGCTGGCAACCAGAGGCGAAGCCATCGGAGGACGCACCACAATGGTACCGCCCGACAGACCCTTGCCAACATAGTCATTGGCATCGCCCGAAACTTCCAGCTTCAGCCCCGGCGCTGCAAAGGCCCCCAGAGATTGCCCGGCAGAGCCTTGCAATTTCACCGTCAGGTGATCCGGCTGGAACGCATTGCGCATGCCGAAGTTGCGCACGATGTGGCTCGAGGTGCGGGTGCCCACAGATCGGTGGGTGTTTTGCACCGCATAAGACAGCTGCATCTTTTCACCATCCTGTAGGAAACGCGCCGCGTCGCGGACAATTTCGCTGTCCAGGGTATCTGGCACCGGGTTGCGATCCTTGTCGCGGTTGTAAACGATATTGGCAGAACCATCGACGGTGATCAGCAGCGGATTCAGATCCAGATCATCCAGATGTGCCGAGCCACGCGACACCTGTGCCAGCAGATCGGCACGGCCGATCACCTCGTCCAGACTGCGCGCACCAATAGAGGCCAGGATTTCCCGCACTTCCTGCGCATAGAAGGTGATCAGATTGACCACTTTATCCGCCGTGCCGGTGAACTTTTCCCGCAGGGCTTCGTCCTGGGTACAGACGCCAACCGGGCAGGTATTGGACTGACACTGGCGCACCATGATGCAGCCCATGGCGATCAGCGCTGCGGTGCCGATGCCGTATTCCTCGGCCCCGAGCATCGCCGCCATGACGATATCACGCCCGGTGCGCAGGCCCCCATCTGTGCGCAGGGTGACGCGTTCCCGCAGGTTGTTCATCGCCAACACCTGATGCGCCTCGGTGAGGCCCATTTCCCAGGGCAGACCGGCATATTTAATCGAGGTCGCAGGCGAGGCCCCGGTGCCGCCATTATGGCCCGAGATCAGAATGACATCGGCCTTGGCCTTGGCCACGCCAGCGGCAATGGTGCCAACCCCGGAGGAGGCCACCAGTTTCACCGTCACTTTGCAGCGCGGATTGATCTGCTTCAGATCATAGATCAGCTGTGCCAGATCCTCGATCGAGTAGATATCATGGTGCGGCGGTGGTGAAATCAGCGTCACGCCCTTGGTTGAATGGCGCAGACGGGCAATCAGGTCGGTGACCTTCATACCGGGCAGCTGGCCACCCTCGCCGGGCTTGGCCCCCTGGGCCACCTTGATCTCCAGCTCTTCGCACTGGTTCAGGTATTCGGCGGTAACACCAAAGCGCCCCGAAGCCACCTGCTTGATCTTGGCACTGGGGTTGTCGCCATTGGGTTCCGGCACAAAATGCGCCGGATCCTCGCCGCCCTCGCCAGAGTCAGACTTGGCCCCGATCCGGTTCATCGCCACGTTCAGCGTCTTATGCGCCTCCGGGCTCAGGGCGCCCAGGCTCATGCCCGGCGTGACAAAACGTTTGCGGATCGAGGTGATGCTTTCCACTTCCTCGATCGGCACCGATTTGCCAAGCGGCTTGATGTCGAGCAGATCGCGCAGGTGGATCGGCGGGTTGGTCTGCATCTTGGCGGAATACTGTTTCCACATCTCGAATGAGGCGCGGTTACAGGCCATCTGCAACATATGCATCGAGGTGGCTTCCCAAGCGTGAGTTTCGCCGGATTTGCGCGCTTTGTAAAAACCCCCGATTGGCAGGATATTTTCAGCGCTCTTCCACCCACGGGCGTGGATTTCTTCCGCCTTGACCTGAATGCCGCTGACGCCGATGCCGGAGATACGGCTGGTCATGCCGGGGAAAAACTCGGCGCACATGGCGCGCGACAGGCCCACCGCTTCGAAGTTGAGCCCGCCACGGTAGGACGAGATCACCGAGATCCCCATCTTCGCCATAATCTTGAGAAGGCCCTGGTCGATGGCATCGCGGTAGCGCGCCACATTTTCCGTCAGGGTGCCATCCAGCAGGCCGCGTTCAATGCGGTCAGCCAGCGAATCTTCGGCCAGGTAGGCGTTGACCACGGTGGCACCGCAGCCGATCAGCACAGCAAAATAATGCGGGTCAACACATTCGGCGGCACGCACATTGATCGAGCAGAAGGTCCGCAGGCCCTTGCGCGTCAGGTGCGAATGCACCGCCGATGTCGCCAGGATCATCGGCATGGCAACGCGGTTGGCATCAGAATATTGATCGCTCAGCACCAGATGCCCGGCACCTGAACGCACCGCATCTTCGGCCTCGGCACGGATACGTTCGAGCGCCTGGCTAAGCGAGCCCTCGGCCGGATCAAAGGAACAGTCGATTTCCGCCAGTGGGGCGGTGAATTCACTGACCAGCTTGTCCCATTGGGCATTGCCGACAAAGGGGCTTTCCAACACGACGATTTCGGTCTGGCTGCTGTCTTCATCCAGAACGTTCTTGAGGTTGCTGAAGCGGGTCTTCAGCGACATCACCCGGAATTCACGTAGTGAATCGATCGGCGGGTTGGTCACCTGGCTAAAGTTCTGGCGGAAGAAATGCGACAGCGGGCGGTACTGTTTCGACAGCACAGCCGAGGGCGTGTCATCGCCCATGGATGCCAGGGTTTCCTTGCCATCTTCGGCCATCGGCGACAGGATCTGCTCCAGCTCTTCGATGGTATAGCCCGCTGCCACCTGACGGCGACGCAGCTCTTCTCCGGTAAAGAGCGGCGCTTCGGTGACGGTGGCAAGGGTTTGATCCACATCGTTGATCTTGCTCACCCAATCGCCAAAGGGCAGCGCCGCAGAGAGTTTGTCCTTGATCTGGGTGTCGTTGTACAACTTGCCCTTTTTCATATCGACTGCCAGCATCTGACCGGGGCCAAGCGCGCCCTTTTCCACCACAGTGGCTTCGTCGATCGGGACCATGCCGGCCTCGGATCCGGCAATCACCAGCCCATCGCCTGTCACCACATAGCGCATGGGGCGCAGGCCGTTGCGGTCAAGGCCCGCACAGACCCAGCGGCCATCGGTCATCGCCAGGGCGGCAGGACCATCCCAGGGTTCCATCACAGAGTTGCAGTAGGAATACATGTCGCGCCAGGCCTGGGGCAGCTCTACCGCCTGCTTTGACCAGCTTTCCGGTACCAGCATGGTCTTGGCCATTGGCGCCGACCGGCCTGCACGCACCAGAACCTCAAACACCGAATCCAGCGCAGCCGAGTCGGATGATCCGCCGGCGATGATCGGTTTGATATCTTCGGCGTAATCGCCAAAGGTGGTGCTGGCCATGCGGATTTCGTGGCTTTTCAGCCAGTTCATATTGCCGCGCAGCGTGTTGATTTCACCGTTATGCGCCAACATACGGAAGGGCTGGGCCAGCCACCACTGCGGAAAGGTATTGGTGGAATAGCGCTGGTGATAGATCGCAAAGGCGCTTTCAAACCGTTCATCCATCAGATCGGGGTAGAAGACAGCAACCTGTTCCGCCAGCATCATGCCCTTGTAGATGATCGAGCGGCAGGACAGCGAGGCAAGATACAGCTCGCCAATCCCGGCGGCGGCAGCGGCCTTCTCAATACGGCGGCGGATCACATAAAGCTCGCGTTCGAAGGTTTCCTCGTCCACGCCCTTGGAGTTGGAGATCAGGATCTGTTCGATTTCGGGGCGGGTTGCGTTGGCCTTGCCGCCAAGGCAGGTCACATCCACCGGCACATGGCGCCAGCCATAGATGTAATAGCCCATACGCAAAACTTCGGTTTCAACGATGGTCCGGCAGGTTTCCTGGGCACCGAAATCGGTGCGCGGCAGAAAGACCTGGCCCACGGCCATCAGCTGATCTTCGCGTGGCACATGGCCGGTGCGTTTGATCTGATCATAAAAGAAAGGCACCGGGATCTGCACATGGATGCCAGCCCCGTCACCGGTCTTGCCATCGGCATCAACCGCCCCCCGGTGCCAAATCGCCTTGAGCGCATCAATACCGGCCTCAACGACGCTGCGGCTGGCCTTGCCATCCACCGCCACCACAAGCCCAACCCCACAAGAGGAATGCTCTTCTGCTTCGGTATAAAGACCGTTTTCCGCCATCCACTTACGTTTGGCTTCTTCGGCGCGCACCCAGTCCGCGTCATAGTTGACTGCATCACGATTGGTCATTGGTCGTCTCCTTCTGCCGCGGGGCGAAACGCTGTCATTACATCCGCTTCGGTCATCTGCCGTTGCGTTCCAGTAAAGGCGTAGCCTTCGGGTTTCTTGTCGATATAGAATTCCAGGTCGAGAGTGTTCCCGCCGGTATTTTCAAAGAGGCCAGCAGCCATTTGGACCTGGCCGTGCATGTCACCGGGCGCGGTAATGCGATACCAAAGCGCCGAGCCGCAGGTGCTGCAAAAGGCGCGTTCCGCCCAGTCGGACGACCTGTAGGTCGTTACCGGCCCCAGCGCTGCATAGCCCGAGGCCGCCGGGATGGTCATCAACGTCGAGCTGGTCCAGCGACGGCACATGTCGCAATGACAGGCCCGCAACGTGTTTTGCGCTGGCGTCATTGACACGGTAACCGCACCGCACATGCATTGGCCTTGCAACTCGCTCATTTACCCTGGCTCCCTTGCGGTGGCTTTTGTGGCTACTCGGCTGCGACCGAAGCAGCAGCACTGTTAAAACGCTCAACCAGCGCATCGGCGCAGTCGCGGCCATCCTTGATAGCCCAGACCACCAGCGAGGCACCGCGCACGATGTCGCCAATGGCATAGACGCCATCCAGATCGGTCGCGCCGGTACGGAACGCCGCCTTGATGGTGCCCCAGCGGGTCACCGGCAGATCGGGCTGATCCCACAGGGTTGGCAGCGCTTCCGGCTCAAAGCCCAGCGCCTTGATCACCAGATCGGCCTCTTCCACATAATCGGCACCCTCGATCACCTCGGGGGCCTGACGTCCGGTTGCATCGGGCTGGCCCAGGCGCATTTTTTGCACCATGACGCCGGAAACCTTGCCGCCTGCATCCGCAAAGCCTTTGGGCGCGGTCAGCCATTCAAACTGCACGCCTTCCTCTTCGGCGTTCTGGGTTTCACGCTGCGAGCCGGGCATATTGGCGCGGTCGCGGCGGTACAGACATTTGACCGAGGTCGCCCCCTGCCGGATCGAGGTGCGCAGGCAATCCATCGCGGTATCGCCACCGCCAATCACCACAACCTTCTTGCCGGCCGCATTCAGGGTGCCGTTTTCAAAATCTTCCACCGTGTCGCCAAAGTTCGACGCGCGGTTGGCAGCTGTAAGGAAATCGATCGCCTTGACGATACCAGTTGCACCAGAGCCGGGCATTTCCAGATCGCGCGATTTATAGACGCCGGTAGCGATGATCACCGCGTCATGCTTGGCGCGGATCTCATCAAAACTGATGTCTTCGCCAATATTGCAATTCATCACAAAGGTGACGCCACCATCAGCCAAAAGCTGGTTGCGACGCATCACCACGTCTTTTTCCAGCTTGAAACCGGGAATACCATAGGTGAGCAATCCCCCCGCCCGGTCATAGCGATCATAGACCGTGACCTGAATGCCCGCACGGCGCAGCATATCCGCCGCCGCCAGCCCGCCAGGGCCCGCGCCGATGATACCAACGCTTTCGCCGCGTTCCTGTGCCGGGACAATCGGTTTGACCCAGCCCTTATCCCAGGCGGTATCGGTGATGTATTTTTCGACAGCCCCAATGGTGACGGTGCCATGGCCCGACTGTTCAATCACGCAGTTGCCTTCACACAGGCGATCCTGCGGGCAGATGCGGCCGCAGATTTCGGGGAAAGTATTGGTGGCCTGGGAGGTCTGATAGGCCTCTTGCAGGCGGCCAGTCGCCGTCAGATGCAGCCAGTCGGGGATGTTGTTGTGCAGCGGGCAGTGGGACTGGCAATAGGGCACGCCACATTGGCTGCAGCGGCTGGCCTGCTCTTCAGCCTTGGTCGCAGCGTATTCCGCATAGATTTCGTCAAAGTCTTCCCGCCGGGTATCAGCGGCGCGCTTTTGCGGCATATCGCGTGCGATCTTCACGAATTTGAGCATCGGTTGCTTGGCCATGGGCGAACTCCCTAGTTTGGCTGGCTGCGACAGGTCCGGTCTGGAGCGCTGCGAGATTAGGTAAACACTGCTGACCCAAATTGAGCAGCTTCAGCCCGTGATACTGATTTCTGCAGAATTGTACAGGAATTTTGGGGCCACATCGGACCTAAAACCGCCCTTCCCTATCTAGCTGCAGGATTTATACAAGACGCATTGTTTTCACCCCCTGACATCCCACCAGACACTGGGCCAGCCACCAGGGAAAATACCGCGCCAAAGTTCCGTGACATCTCTTTTCAGGACCCCATTATGCCACTACTGCAACTTATTCTTGTCGCGCTGATCCAGGGAATAACTGAATTTCTGCCTGTTTCCTCCTCTGGGCATCTGATTCTCCTGCCGGGCCTGACCGGATACGCCGATCAGGGGCAGGTGATCGATGTGGCGGTGCATGTTGGCACCCTTGCGGCGGTCGTGATCTACTTCTGGCAGGATGTCCGCATCGGGCTGATCGGGCTTGTCCGACTGGTGCGGGGCCGGGCAGACACCCCCGGAGCGCGGCTGGCGCTGGGGCTGATCGTCGCCACCATCCCCACGGTGCTGTTTGGGGCCTTTCTGCATTTCACCCATCTTAGTGATGCACTGCGCACACCAGCGGTGATTGGCTGGACCATGCTGATCTTTGGCATCGTCCTCTATGTGGCGGATCAAAAAGGCGACACCCAAAAACAGGCCAGTGACTGGGGGCTGCGCGATGCGCTGATCATGGGGCTCTGGCAGATGATCGCCCTGATCCCGGGCACCTCACGGTCTGGCATCACAATCACCGGGGCACGGCAATTGGGATATAACCGCGAAGATGGCGCCCGGATCGCCATGCTGATGTCTATCCCGACCATCATCGCCTCGGGGCTGCTGCTTGGAACCGAGGTCGCGCTAGAGGCAAATACGGCTCTGCTCCGCGACGCAGCCCTTGCCGCCCTGCTGGCGCTGTTCTCTGCCCTCGCAGCGCTGAGCCTGATGATGCGGCTGCTGCGCTCGGTCAGCTTTACGCCCTATGTGATCTATCGGGTACTTCTGGGCCTTGCCTTGCTGTGCTATGCCTACGGCGCCTGACCTCCGCACCGCACAAAAAGAAAGGGGCGCTGGATCTCTCCGCGCCCCATCCTGATCTATCGCCGAACAGGCCAGACCTCAGGCATCGCCCTTGAGATTGCGCGCCGAGGCGGTCATCTCGTCATACTGGCCAGAGGGGCGGAATTTCCACAAATAGCTTGGCAGAATCGGGCCGAGCATTTCCGGGGTGATGCCAAGATCCCCAAAGCCAAGCGCGCCGTCAGAAACCACATTGTCCCGGCCCAGGTTTTTCAGCTGGTCGCGGGTCAGCACCTTGTTTTCGATCAGTTGCAGACTGATGGTCTGCAGCATGTCAAACCCAAAGGCGATGGGCCAAGCCGCAAAGCCCGGCAACGACAGCACCAAGCGGCGGCGCAGGATGACATCGCACATCTGCTTCATCAGGTCCGCAAAGCTCTTCACCTCGGGGCCGCCCAATTCATAGATGCCGGGCTTGGCTTCGCCCAGAACACCCTTGACCGCAGCACGGGCCACATCATCGACATAGACCGGCTGGAACAATGTCTTGCCCTTGGCAATCGGCAGCACTGGCGACAGGCTGGCCATGCCGGCAAACCGATTGAAGAACTGATCTTCAGCGCCAAAAATAACAGAAGGACGCAGAATCACCGCATCCGGGAAAGCCGCAAGAACGGCCGCTTCGCCCTCTGCCTTGGTCCGGGCATATTCGCTGGCCCCCTGGGGGTCTGCACCAAGCGCCGAAATATGCACCAACTGGCCAATGCCCTGGCTTTGGGCGATCTGTGCCACCCGCGCCGCGCCTTCGGCCTGGACTGCGGAAAACGTATTCTTGCCATGCGCGTTCAGCACGCCAACGCAGTTCACCACCGCATCCGCGCCCTGCATCGCCGCCGCAACCGAGCCCGCATCGCGGATATTGCACAGAACTGGCTCGACCTGACCTGGCACACCATAGGGCTTTACATGCATGGCCTCGTTGGGTCTGCGAACCGCAACCCGCACCCGCCAGCCCTCTTTTGCCATGCGCCGTGCGATGTAGCGGCCGACAAAACCAGACCCGCCATAAATCGTGACCAGTTTGGACATCTCTTGGCTCCTGAAATAGCTATGCCCCCGATCTACCGCTCCTTCGCCTTTCAAACAAGGCGCAAAACATACCGGCCGCGGCACAATGGCCGCAGATTCTGCATTTGCCCGCTACGCAGGCTGCCAAGCTTTCAGTTGCTTCACGTTCCGTTCGGCACTACCAATTTTAGCTAAGTAGATGTCAGCTAATGCATTATAAATATGCAATAAATAATCATATTTAACGAGGCCGACACGCGTTTAGTAGAGAGGCATGAAAATGGTAGCCATTCCTGGAAGATCCCAAGTGCGCAATAGCCTTGAAAGCGACCGGATGAACCTGGAGAGCTTTATCACGGAATTTTACCGCATCTTCTTTGACCTCTCGCCGCAGGTCAGGCCACTTTTCCCAACTGATACCGCGCGGCTCGAGGCAAAGATGATGGGCACCCTAACCCATCTGGCCGAGGCCCTGGACAGCAACACCCGGCTAGATGCGATCCTCCGCAAGCTCGGCGACAAGCATCGCGGCATGCTGATCTCTGATGCCCATTTCGAGAGTTTCATCGAGAGCTTCATCACTGCGCTTTCCAGAACACTTGGCCCGGAATGGAACACAGAGAGCCAGCAGGCCTGGGACAAATTCCTGCGTTTTGTGGCCAAAAGAATGAACTATACGGCTGAAGCTTAACCCCCCATCACAACACACAGGCCGCGCCGCCTGACCCGACAAAAAATAGTTTTGCAAAAACTGAAAAATCTATTTGACGCCCCTCTCGCAGGGGCCTATACGCCCCTTCACGACACCTGCCCAGGTGGCGGAATTGGTAGACGCGCTAGCTTCAGGTGCTAGTATTGGCAACGATGTGGAGGTTCGAGTCCTCTCCTGGGCACCACCTTACAATCCGATCCGGACAGGCACTGTACACCTTGAACGGAAAGGTTGTTTTAGGTTTACCCCCCTTCCGACGGACTAAGTGCAAGAGGGTGAGAAACCCAACCGAACACTGCCCTATTGGACGCCCAATCCCCCTTTTTCCATATACCCTAAGGGTTTGAGAGAACGCGCATGGAAATTGCGAACGCAGTTCGATCCGGCACGTCAGATCTCAAGATTTCATCGAATTGTTCGTCAACTTTCCCCCTGGCAATCGATTTCTCTTTTGCCCCTACCGGTATCTGCATATCCCGCTGAACCGGGAAGGCTGGAAAGTAACCTGAAAGACACGCTGCCGATCTACCGCAAATAGGGCCTGACGATGCGCAAACGCGGTGGCCGCATGCTTACGATTGGCACCCATGCGCCGATGGCAAATCTGCAAGGCACGAACCAATGATGGGCGCTGGACTTCCCGCGGCGCGAAAAATATGCGCGCCGCGAAAAATACGGGTTCATCTACAGGCGATTAGAAATCCAGATTCTCGACGCTCAGCGCGTTTTTCTGGATGAACTCTCTGCGGGGTTCCACCACATCGCCCATCAGTTTGGTAAAGAGATCATCCGCCCCGACCAAATCATCGACACGCACCTGCAACAGGGTACGCGCGTCAGGGTCCAGCGTGGTTTCCCACAGTTGGTCAGGGTTCATCTCTCCCAATCCTTTGTAGCGCTGCAGAGACAGGCCCTTTTCGCCCTCTTCCATGATCGCCTTCAGCAGCTCAAGCGGGCCGTGAATGGCCTGCGTCCGGTCGCGGCGGGCCAGCTGTGCCGAGGTGTTGTAGACCTCTTGCAGGCTCTTGGTGAAACTGCCGGTTTTGCGGGCCTCGCCCGAGCGCAGCATTGGCCCGTCCAGGGTGCGTACTTCCTCGACGCCACGCAGGATGCGGGCCAGACGAATCCCATGATCCTGGGTGATCCGACCATGCCAGCCTTTTTCATATTCCAGCGCAATCAGATCAAGCCGGGCCGCGACCTTGTCGGCCACCCCTTGCAGATCTGAATCAACCGCACCAGGAACAAAGGCCCCGGAAACAGCGGCCTGTTCCAGAATGTGCCGTGGGTAATGGGTTGGGAAGGCATCAAGCACCCGCTTCAACTGGCGCGCCTCATCGACGACGCGGACCAGATCCTGCCCGACAAGCTCTTCACCAGTGCCCAGCTTCAGGGTGGCACCGTCGACCCCCTGCTGGATCAGGTAATCGTCCATTTCGGCTTGGTCTTTCAGATAGACTTCCGATTTGCCGCGCGCCACTTTGTACAGCGGCGGCTGGGCGATATAGAGATACCCGCCTTCGATCAGCTCGGGCATTTGCCGGTAAAAGAAGGTCAGCAGCAGGGTGCGGATATGGGCACCGTCGACATCCGCATCGGTCATGATGACGATCTTGTGGTAGCGCAGTTTACTGATGTCAAATTCATCGCGGCCAATGCCGGTACCCAGCGCCATCACCATATTACCGATTTCCTGGCTGCCCAGCATCCGGTCAAAGCGCGCCCGCTCGACATTCAGGATCTTACCCTTCAGCGGCAAGATAGCCTGGGTTTTCCGGTCACGGCCCGTCTGGGCAGAGCCGCCGGCAGAGTCACCCTCCACCAGGAATATTTCAGTGTTTACAGGGTCTTTGTCCGAACAATCCTTGAGTTTTGAGCTCAGGAAATTCAGATCCATCGGGTTTTTGCGCCGCGTCAGTTCACGCGCCTTGCGCGCAGCCTCGCGGGCAAGGGCAGCCTCCACCACCTTGCCGACGATCTGCTTGGCCTCGGCGGGGTTTTCCTCAAACCATTCCGCCAGCTTTTCGTTCACCAGGCTTTCCACCACCGGGCGCACTTCGGACGAAACCAGCTTATCCTTGGTCTGGCTAGAGAATTTGGGATCCGGTACCTTTACCGACAGGACACAGGTCAGACCTTCGCGGGCATCATCGCCGGTAAAAGTGACCTTTTCTTTCTTGGCGATACCGCTGGACTGGGCATAGTTGTTGATGGTGCGAGTCAGCGCGCCACGAAAGCCCGCCAAATGGGTGCCACCGTCGCGCTGGGGGATGTTGTTGGTAAAGGGCAGCACCGCTTCGTGGTAGCTGTCATTCCACCACATCGCCACTTCGACAACGATGTCGTCTTTTTCACCGATGATATAGACTGGCGTATCCATCACCGGGGTTTTCGACCGATCAAGGTACTTCACGAATTCCTTGACGCCACCTTCATAGCAAAGCTCGGTCTCAAGCCGTTCTGCCGGGCGCTCATCAATCAGGATGATCTTGACGCCCGAATTCAGAAAGGCCAGTTCCCGCAGTCGCTTTTCCAGCGTTTCAAAGACGTAATCCAGATTGGAAAATGTATCGGTCGAGGCCATGAAGCGGACCTCGGTGCCGGTGCGATCGCCGCAGTCACCCACCACCTTCAGGTGTTCAGCGGTATCGCCGCGTTCAAACCGCGCGACATGTTCCTTGCCTTCCCGCCAGATCCGCAGCTCCAGCCAATCGCTCAGCGCGTTCACAACCGAAACGCCAACCCCGTGCAGACCGCCGGAGACCTTATAAGAGTTGCTGTCGAATTTGCCGCCCGCATGCAGCTGGGTCATGATGACCTCGGCCGCCGAGACGCCCTCTTCTTCGTGGATGCCAACCGGAATCCCGCGACCATTATCGCTGACCGAGACACTGGAATCAGCGTGAATTTTGACGGTTACCGCATCAGCATGACCGGCCAAGGCCTCATCAATACCGTTGTCCACCACCTCATAGACCATATGGTGCAAACCAGAGCCATCATCCGTGTCCCCGATATACATCCCAGGACGCTTGCGAACCGCCTCTAACCCTTTGAGAACCTTGATGGAATCTGCGCCATAGTCGGCCGGGTTCTGTTCGATATCAGACATTCGCGATTTCCTGTTTTATCTTTGGGATTTTATACCCAACCGCGCCCCTATTGTCACCCACAGAGCCCGGTTTTTATTGATCGTGAGCAGGGGCGTAGAACAACAGCGCGCCGCGCCTGTCAGCCGCGTCCGGGCTGGGTTGTGATCAGGTGAAGGGCAACAGCAGCCCCACGGCGATCAACAGGCC
The DNA here is from genome assembly GCF_029697505.1 of Pseudophaeobacter profundi. Classification (GTDB taxonomy): domain Bacteria; phylum Pseudomonadota; class Alphaproteobacteria; order Rhodobacterales; family Rhodobacteraceae; genus Pseudophaeobacter; species Pseudophaeobacter profundi. Next base: position 134,643 of record NZ_JARJEF010000003.1, read on the forward strand.
GCCCGACACCCTATTCATTCGCCGCAGCGCCCGGTCAGAAGCAAGCACCACCCGCAGACGATGCACCATCGCCGCCATGCTCAGGTTTCCCAGCAAGGGCACTGCAAAGGACAGGCAGGCAATCACAGCGACATCCAGCAGGGTGGTCGCACCAAGGTCAAAGAATCCCGGCAATAGCCCCATGTAGAACAATACTGCCTTGGGGTTGCCAAGGATCACCGCCAGCCCAGCAACAAAGCCAGCCCAGAGACCGGGGCGGGTCAGGGCGCGGTTTTCGCTCAGCTTGCGGTTCGCGTGGCGCAACACCAGTACACCCATCACGACGAACATCACACAGGCCCCCCAGCGCAATACAAGCATCACCTCTGCAAGGCTTGCCGCCAGCCAAGACATGCCGCCGATCGCTACCAACGACCAGAAGACATCGCCGCAGGCCACCCCAAGCGCCAACGGCCAGGCGGCATGAAACCCGCCAGACACCGACCGGGCCATCACTGCCAGCCAGACCGGCCCCGGCGTCAGAAACAACACAAACAGCGCCCCGGCATAGAGCAGCAGATCCCAGATCGACAAGCTCACGACTGCAACAGCCCCGAACCGCCTGCGGTCTCTGTCACCGCAATCCGCTGGGCGCGCCCGCCCAGCTCGGCAAAGAGCTCGGGCCCGGTGCCCGTCATCCAGGCCTGAGTGCCCAGGGCGCAAATCTCATCATAAAGGGCCGCCCGGCGCGCCGCATCCAGATGGGCGGCAACCTCATCCAGCAACAGGATGGGCGGCGCCCCCTCTGCAGCCGACAGCGCCCGGGCATTGGCCAGGATCAGCGAAACCAAAAGCGCCTTTTGTTCTCCGGTCGAACAGTCCTTGGCAGCAATCCCCTTGCGGGCATAGGTGCCGATCAGATCGCTGCGATGCGGGCCAACCAACGTGCGCCCCACGGCCATGTCGCGCAGCCGCCCATCGGCAAGGGCAGCCGCCAGATCCGCCTCGCTCTCGGGCATCTCGCCCTCGGATTGGATCAGTTGCAGATCGGCGGTGGGAAACTGCGTCTCGGTATTGGTCTGCGCTGCGGCAAGCCGCGTCAGGGACTGACAGCGCGCCTGATGAATGCGATGCCCGGCAGCGGCCATCTGCGCCTCAAGCACCCGGTACCAGGCCGCATCGCGGATCTGTTCCTTCAGCAATTTATTGCGTTCGCGCATGGCTTTTTCATAGGCAAGTGTTGCCTCGGCGTGGTCGGGATCAAAGCTCAGCGCGATCCGATCCAGGAAACGGCGGCGGCCTTCGGCAGCCTCAACCCAGAGCCGATCCATCACCGGCACCAGCCAGACGACCCGGCAAATCTGCCCCAGCGCAATTTGATTAGAGGCCTTGTTGTCGATCCGCACCTGCCGCGCCGCGCCCGCCTCTGACCATGTTTCAACCTCATAGGCCTGTTCGGGCGCCTGTAGTACCGCCTTGAGCTTCCAGCCAGGGGCATCGGGGCGGCGCACCATCTCGGCTGCACTGGCCCGGCGCAATCCGCGCCCCGGTGAAAACAGCGAAACTGCCTCCAGAATATTGGTCTTGCCCGCACCATTGTTGCCATGGATGGCCACGGGGCGGCCATCCAGATGCAAATCCGCCCGCAGATGCGAGCGAAAATGAGATAGAGTCAGTTCAGTTAAGGCCAACATGACTGGGCGCGCCTTTTGCTACACGGGCGCAGCTGTACACTACCGATTATACGCGCATCGGCATAACAACATAGACGGCGCTTTCGTCGCTGCCTTCGCGCATCAGGGTCGGATCCCCGGAAGAGTTGAACATGAAGACCGCATTTTCGCGATCAACCTGATTGGCGATTTCCAGCAGGTATTTGGCGTTAAAGCCAATTTCCAGACGTTCGTCATTATAGGCCACCGCCAGCTCTTCCTCGGCGGCACCGCTATCAGGCGCATTGACAGAAAGCACAAGCCGGTCTTCGTCCAGCTGCAGTTTCACGGCGCGCGACCGCTCAGAGGACACGGTGGCAACCCGATCCACAGCGCGGGCAAATTCAGCCGCGTCCACCTCCAGGCGGCGGGTATTGCCGACTGGAATCACGCGGGTGTAATCGGGGAAAGTGCCATCAATGACCTTGGAGGTCAGGGTCAGGTTGGGCGTGGCAAAGCGCACCTTGGTTTCTGACACCGAGACGGCGATATCCATGTCATCGTCATCCAGCAGCTTGCGCAGCTCCCCGACGGTTTTACGCGGCACGATCACGCCGGGCATGTCCTCGGCGCCCATCGGCAGGGCAGCATCAATTCGCGCCAGACGGTGGCCATCGGTGGCGACACAGCGCAAGACCTTGCCACCCTCAGCAGCATCCGAAACATGCATATAGACCCCATTGAGGTAATAGCGGGTTTCCTCGGTCGAGATAGCAAATTTCGATTTATCAAAGAGACGGCGCAGCATGGCCGCATTGGCGGTAAAGTTCGAATGATATTCCGAACTGGCCATCACAGGGAAATCTTCGCGCGGCAGGGTTGCCAGCGAAAAGTTGGAACGCCCGGCTTCGACGGTCAGTCGGCCAGTTGCCGCATCCGCCGTCAGCGTCACCAGGGCACCATCGGGCAGCTTGCGCACGATTTCATGCAGGGTGGTGGCGGCCACGGTGGTGGCACCTGCCCGTTCGACCTGCGCCGGTGCCTTGTCGACCACCTCGATATCAAGGTCGGTGGCGCGGAACTGCGCAACATCGCCCTCGGCTTCGATCAGAACATTGGCCAGGATCGGAATGGTATTGCGCCGCTCAACCACCGACTGGGCCTGTGCAACGGCCTTCAGGAGTGTGCCACGTTCAATGCTGATCTTCATGTCGCTTTCCTTTTCGTCGCGCCGCTGCGCTGTCGCCCAGGCATGTCAATGCAATGTCCGGGATAGGCAAAGTAGCGGTTTACCCCTCATGCACAAGGCTTTTATGAAGTTTTCCAAGGGAAAATCAACAGCGTCAAGGGGGCAAGCCCAAGTGCCGCCCCAAGTGCTGCAATAAAAACGGCCCCGGAAAACCGGAGCCGTGTATTTTTGCAGGTTTGCACCCACAGGCTTTAGGATTCGAGCGACCGGCGCAGCATTTCCACGTCTTCCGCGATCTGACCATCGGTGGACTTCAACTCTTCGATGCGGCGCACCCCGTGCATCACCGTGGTATGATCACGACCACCAAAGCGGCGACCAATTTCCGGCAGGCTGCGGCTGGTCAGTTTCTTGCACAGATACATCGCCACCTGACGCGGCCGCGCATAGGAGCGCAGGCGCTTGGGACCAATGATATCAGACATCCGAATATTGTAATATTCCGAAACCTTGCGCTGAATTTCCTCAACCGTGATCTTGCGCTCTGAGGCGCGCAGAACATCGGCCAGACAGTCCTGGGTCAGATCCATGTCGATCTCGCGTCCGACCAGGGAGGCAAAGGCAAACAGCCGGGTCAATGCGCCCTCGAGCACCCGCACATTGGTAGAAATCCGATGCGCCAGGAACTCCAGCACGCCATCGGCGATCTGCAGGTCGGGATAGGTCTTTTGCTGCAGCTGAACCTTGGTCTGCAGAATGCCCAGACGCAGTTCATAGTCGGTGGGATGCAGATCCACCACCAGGCCACATTGCAGGCGCGATTTCACCCGATCTTCCAGATCCTTGATTTCACCCGGTGCCCGGTCGGCAGAGATGATGATCTGCTTATTCTGGTCCACCAAAGCGTTGAATGTATGGAAAAACTCTTCCTGGGTGGAATCCTTTCCGGCGATGAATTGCACATCATCCACCATCAAAACATCAACCGAGCGGAACAGATGTTTGAAATCCATCATCTTGCGCTCGCGCAGGGCCTGCACAAAACGATACATGAACTGTTCCGCCGACAGATACAGCACGTTCAAACCGGGGTTCTGGGCCGATATTTCCCAGGCGATCGCATGCATCAGGTGGGTTTTACCCAGGCCAACGCCGCCATAAAGCACCAGCGGATTAAAGGTCACCGGACCGCCCTCGGCCACGCGGCGCGCGGCGGCATGGGCCAGCTCGTTTGGCTTGCCGACAACAAAGTTGTCAAAGGTAAAGCGCGGATCCAACGGTGCGGCCTGCAGGGTCTCCATCGGGGCCGCTGCTGTGGCCTTGCTCGACAGCGACGCGCCTGAAGTGACCGATCGTGCCGGGGCTTCATCCTGATTCTGCTGGGGCTGGCTGCCGCCTGCCTGCATTTCAGCGAAGGGTTCGCTGGGCTGTTCAACCTGGCGCACCGGACGCGCAGGCGAATTGGCGGCGACCCGAAAGGCCAGACGCTGCACCGACACACCCGAAAGGCTGAATTCATGCAAGATCAGGTCTGCAAAATTCTGGCTGACATAGTTGCCCATGAAATTGGTCGGTACGTGAAACACCGCGACGCCATCATCGACCGAATTGAACTCCAGCGGTTCAATCCAGGTGGTAAAGTTGTTCTGCCCAACCGTCTTTAATAGACGTGTCCTGAGCTGTCCCCATTTTTCTTCCGTCATCCTGCGCCTCATGCATCCCCGAACAAGCAGCCGTCCGCTTCATCTTCGCCTAATATTTTGTCACGCTCCGAACCGGAGCCACGTCTCACCCACATATACACACACAAACTGCGTTTACGGTCAGGCACCCTGACCGCATTCCCTTACGGGGCAATCGATTATCCAACAAAGATCGCCAAACCTTGGCGCGCTTCAGAAGTGAAAACCGTTCTGCACACAAATGAGACAAGGCAGCTGACTAAAACTCAAATACAGCGGCATCGTGATCCCCCGAAAACCCTATTGGCCATCGGTGAACCCCATGCCGTTTGTAACCCTGATGCCCGTCAAGGTCACCGCGAGCAGCCTGTCCCCCAGCGAGTGAATCGCTGTACATGTGGTAGCAATTTGCGAGGGGGAGCGGCAACGAAACTCTGCGGTTGACTCATGCTTTGCCAAGAAAGAATCTCTCGCGGTTGCAGCAGTGCTTAGACAGATAAGGACAAATAAAAAAGACGCCGCAAAAATGCGACGCCTTCATTTTTTTCAAATTCTTGCTTGCGCGAAATTCCCGTCAGGGAATCATGCCAGCGCTTTGACCCGTGCGGTCAGACGCGACACTTTGCGCGATGCGGTGTTCTTGTGATAGACGCCTTTGGTGACGCCGCGCATCAGTTCAGGAGCGGCAAGACGCAGAGCAGCAGCGGCTTCGTCTTTGTTGCCAGCTTCGATGGCTTCTTCAACTTTACGCAGGAAAGTGCGGATGCGCGAACGGCGGGCCTTGTTGACTGCAAAACGCTTTTCGTTCTGACGCGCGCGCTTTTTAGCCTGAGGTGTATTTGCCATGTCTGATGACCTTCTCTTTGGGTTCGTATTTCAATGTCGGCGCAAGCCAGCCAAACCCGGATCGGATCATCGGAGTGATTCTAGCCAAGCGGGCTGCACGCGCATGTATGGGAGCGGTCCTTAAAGACATGTGGTGCAAGATGCAAGTCAATTACCAAAACCCGGTCTTTACAGGGCCACGCCCGCAGGCAATCCAGTAATGAGGCACTGTCTAGGCACCAAAAACAAAGGGGGGCCAACCCAATGGCTGCCCCCCCCTAGCTGATGATCTATTGCAAAAGTTACTTGTCGCGGAACTGGGCTTCGCGCTTTTCCAGGAACGCGGCCATGCCTTCTTTCTGGTCTTCTGTTGCAAACATCGAATGAAACACCCGGCGTTCGAACAGCATACCTTCGCTCAGCGAAAGCTCATAGCTGCGGTTCACGGTTTCCTTGACGGCCTTGGCAGTCATCTGGGATTTTTCAGCGATCTTCTGCGCCGCGCCCATGGCCTCTTCAATAAGCTTTTTCGGCGGCACCACCCGCGACACCAGACCGGCACGCTCGGCTTCTTCGGCCCCCATGAAACGGCCCGTCAGGTTCATATCCATGGATTTCGATTTACCAACAAACCGGGTCAGACGCTGCGTGCCGCCAATACCGGCCACAACGCCCAGGTTGATTTCGGGCTGACCAAACTTGGCAGTTTCCGACGCGATGATGAAATCGCACAACATCGCCAGCTCACAACCGCCGCCCAGGGCATATCCCGCCACAGCTGCGATGATCGGCTTGCGAATGGCGCCAATGCGATCATTCACCTGGGCAAAAAGATTGCTGGAATACACCTGAGCAAAGTTCAGCTCTGCCATCTCTTTGATGTCCGCGCCGGCCGCAAAGGCCTTTTCCGAACCGGTCAGGACGATGCAGCGCACCTTGTCGCTGTCATCTGCTTCTTCCAGCGCAGCGCAAAGCTCACTCACAAGCGCAGCATTGAGCGCGTTCAACGCCTCGGGGCGATGCAGTTTGATAAGGCAAACGTGGTCCTGCACATCGACGTTGATCGTCTCATAGGCCATAATTGATGCTTTCGTTGTTCCGTTCAGAAACGAGTCATTACCACGAGAGATATCGCGTTCAAGCTATCTTTGACACTTGCCACAATAGAAGGTGGATCGCCCGGATTGGGTGATTCTCTCAATCTCCCCCCCACATCCCACCCTACGACAGGGGGCTGCTTCGCGACCATAGACATCAAAGCTATGTTGAAAATATCCAAGTTCTCCACTGGCTTGGCGGAAATCCTTTAGGGAAGATCCCCCGGCTTTGATCGCATCTTCCAGCACCTGCCGGATGATCGGAACCAGGCCGGCAACCCGCTCTGGTGCGATCTGGGCTGCCTTTTGTATGGGCGAAATCTGTGCACGAAAAAGAGCCTCACACACATAAATATTGCCCAGGCCCGCGATGATTCCCTGATCCAGCAGCGCCGATTTCACCGGTGTGTTCTTCGCCGCGAAGGCCGCAATCAGGTAATCTTCGTGGAAATCATTGCCCAGAGGTTCCGGCCCCAGCACCTTCAAAAGCTTATGTTCAGCCAACCCGCCCGTGTCGATCAGATCCATGGCACCAAATCGGCGCGGATCATTAAACGTAATCCGGGCACCGTTCTCCATGTCAAAGATCACATGATCATGTTTTTCCGCCTGTGGATGATCATGCGCAAACTGGCCCAGGGGATCGCCCGAAACCGTCATCCGCCCCGACATGCCCAGATGCACCAGCAGGGTTTCGCCACGATCCAGCTCTGCCAGGATATATTTTGACCGCCGCCGCAGGGCCACGACCCGCGCGCCCGTTAGCCGCTCTGCCATGCGCTCGGGGAAGGGCCAGCGCAGATCCGGGCGGTTCACATGTGCCTGCGCAATCACTGCATCCTGCATAGAAGGCAGCAAACCCCGCATCACGGTCTCGACCTCGGGCAATTCAGGCATTACATCGCTCCCTAAACCTGTATGACATAAGGGCCGCATTGTGCCTGCCCTTCAAGGCCCTATAACTGGGGCGATCCTAATAAAACGGCAAGCCACATGAGCGATAGATCAGACAGCACCACCCATTTTGGCTTTGAAACCGTCCCAGAGCATGAAAAAGCAGGCCGGGTGCAGGGTGTGTTCAATTCCGTGGCCTCAAAATACGACATCATGAATGACGTGATGAGCATGGGAATCCACCGCATCTGGAAAGACGCCATGATGGATTGGCTGGCGCCGCGCCCAGGTCAGCGTCTGCTTGATGTGGCGGGTGGCACTGGTGATATCTCCTTTCGTTTCCTGAAACGCGCAGGTCATGGCCATTCTACCGTTCTGGACCTCACCGCACCAATGCTGATCGAGGGGCGCAAACGCGCCGAAGCCGAACAAATGGCCGACAGCCTTGACTGGGTCACCGGCGACGCCATGGCGCTGCCCTTCAAGGATAATACATTTGACGTCTACACCATCTCCTTTGGCATCCGGAACGTCACCCGCCCGCAAGAGGCCCTGAACGAAGCCTTTCGTGTACTGAAGCCCGGCGGTCGCCTGATGGTGCTGGAATTCAGCCAGCTGCCCAATGATGGCATGCAAAAGCTCTATGATCTTTACAGTTTCAACGTCATCCCCCGCATGGGCAAGCTGATCGCTGGTGACTACGACAGCTACCAGTATCTGGTGGAATCAATTCGCAACTTCCCCGATCAGGATACCTTTCTGGAGATGGTGAAAACCGCAGGCTTTGCCAACGCAAAATACCGCAACCTGTCGCTGGGCATTGCCGCGCTGCACTCCGGCTGGAAAATCTAGAGAATGCGCGGCCCACACAACATTATCCGCCTGATCCGCACCGGTGCCACCTTCGAGCGCACCGGTGCAATGAATCTGGTACTTGACGCCTTTGAGGCCCCCAAACCGCTGCGCATCCTGGCGCGCACCCTGGGCTGGCCCTTCAAATGGCTCGGCTACAAGGGCGATCCCTCAATGCCGCCCGCCACCCGTGCGCTCACCGCGCTGGGGCCCGCCTATATCAAATTCGGCCAGGTGCTCTCGACCCGCCCCGACGTGGTTGGCGACGATCTGGCACAACAGCTGCGCGTGCTGCAGGATCAACTGCCCCCCTTTTCCCGCGCTGCCGCCATGGCCGAGGTAGAGAGCGCACTGGGCCGCCCCCTGGCCGAGATCTTCTCGGAATTCAGCGAACCCATCGCCGCAGCTTCGATCGCCCAGGTCCATCGCGCCCGCCTGACAGAGACCGGCGAAAATGTCGCGGTCAAGGTGTTGCGCCCCGGCATCGAACGTGCCTTCAACAGGGATGTCGACGCCTTTTACTTTGCCGCCCGCATCGTCGATCTCTTTGCCCCCGGCGCACGCCGCCTGCGCCCGATGGATGTGATCGAACATTTTGCCGGCGTCGTACAGGGAGAGCTAGACCTACGCCTCGAAAGCGCCGCCGCCTCGGAATTTGCCGCCAATACCGCCGAGGACGAAGGCTTTCAATTGCCGCGCATCCGCTGGGAAGCCTCGGCGCGCCGGGTGATGACGCTGGACTGGGCCGATGGCACCGCACTTGGCGACAATGCCGCCCTGGATGCAGCCGACCATGATCGCCAGGCCCTGGCCAAACGGGTGCTCACCCTGTTCCTGCAACACGCGCTGCGTGATGGCTTCTTCCATGCTGATATGCATCAGGGCAACCTCAAGGTCGCCGCCAACGGCAATATCATCGCCTATGATTTTGGCATCATGGGGCATATCGACGAATACACCCGCCGGGTCTACGCCGAGATCCTCTTTGGCTTTATCAAACGCGATTACCAACGCGTCGCCGAGGTCCATTTCGAAGCAGGCTATGTCCCGGCAAACCGCGATGTGGATGAATTCGCCCGCGCCATCCGCGCGGTCGGGGAACCCATCTTTGGCATGGACGCCAGCCATATCTCCATGGGCAGCCTGCTGAATTACCTGTTCGAGGTCACCGAACGCTTTGGCATGGAAACACGCACTGAACTCATCCTGCTCCAGCGCACCATGGTGGTGGTAGAAGGCGTCGCCCGCTCTCTCGACCCCAAGATCAACATCTGGGAAGTCGCGCAACCGGTGGTCGAAGACTACATCAAAAAGAGCATCGGCCCGCGCGCCATGGCCTCTGACCTGATGAAAACCGCCAGGGTCATGGCCCGGTTTGGCCCCCGCCTGCCTGCCCTGATGGAACAGGCCCTCATTGCCCAATCCCAGGAACCCGGCGGCGATAAAAAGAACCGCACCTGGCACACTCCTGCCGCAGTTGGCGCGACCGCTGGGATCCTGCTCACCCTCCTCGTCAACCAGCTAATAAGCTGAACAAGAAAGGGCGCCGCAATCGCCGCGCCCCCTTCATCTTACCCAAAATACCTTGGGGTGAATGGCCCAAAGGGCCAGAGGGGCAAGGCCCCCCTACCACCTCTCATTTTCAAAGACGCTCGATCGCCAGGGCAATCCCCTGACCGCCACCAATACACATGGTGATCAAAGCCTTCGACCCACCAGTGCGCTCCAGTTCATATAGCGCTTTCAAGGTGATGATTGCGCCAGTGGCGCCAACAGGATGGCCCAACGCAATGGCGCCGCCATTGGGGTTCACCTTTGCCGGATCCAGCCCCAGCTCCTTGTTCACCGCCAGCGCCTGCGAGGCAAAGGCCTCGTTGCTCTCGACAACATCGAAATCGCCCGCCTTCAGGCCGGTCTTGGCCAGCAGATTCTGCACCGCCGGAACCGGGCCAATGCCCATAACCTCTGGGCGCACCCCGGCATGGGCATAGCCCAGAATCCGTGCCTTGGGTTTCAGACCGGCCTTTTCGGCCGCCTCAGCCCGTGCCAACACCAGCGCCGCGGCGCCATCGTTGATGCCGCTGGCATTGCCGGCCGTGACGCGTCCGTCTTTTTGGAACACCGCCCGTAGCCCCGCCAGCGCCTCAAGCGAGGTTGCCTTGGGGTGCTCGTCCACCTCAAAGGGCACCATGTCGCGCTTGACCTTGACCTCGATCGGCGTGATCTGGCTGTTGAAATGGCCCGCAGCGATTGCGGCCGCCGCGCGGGTCTGGCTGGCGAGGGCAAATTCATCCATCTGTTCGCGGGTGATGTCATGCTCATCTGCAACGTTTTCTGCCGTCACCCCCATGTGGCCGGTGCCAAAGGGACAGTTCAGCGCGCCCAGCATCATATCAAGCGATTTGACATCACCCATCTTGGCGCCCCAGCGCTGCTGCTGCATGATAAAGGGGCTGCGCGACATGTTTTCCGCCCCCCCGGCCAAGGCGAATTCCGCATCCTTCAGCATCAGCGATTGAATGCCGGAAACCAGCGCCTGCGCGCCCGATCCACACAGACGATTCACATTCATCGCCGGGGTGCCATGGGGCACGCCGGCCTGCATCGCGGCAACGCGACTCAGATACATATCGCGTGGTTCGGTATTGATCACATGACCAAAGACCACATGGCCAATCTGCGCGGGGTCGACGCCAGAGCGCTGCATCGCTGTTTTGGATACAGCCGCAGCCAGATCAATAGGGGCCGTATTGGCCAGCGCCCCGCCAAAGGTGCCAATTGCGGTGCGGGCACCATCCAGGATGACAATATCAGTCATGGTTTTTTTCTCCTCAAAGGTCTGTTGCGCCCATTATGCAGCCGCAGCATCGCCCTGTCTGCCCCCTTGATCTGTGAACGTCCCGTCATTGACAAAAGAGCGCAGACCCCGCAGGACATCTGTTATGACGGAACATACAGACGATATCCTGACCCTGCTGCCTGCCCGCCTGAAAGAGGCCCGCCGCGCCAAGGGGCTTTCGCTTGAGGCGGTGGCCAATCTCTCCGGCGTCAGCCGCTCGATGGTCAGCCAGATCGAACGTGGCGAAAGCAGCCCAACCATTGCCACACTGTGGAATCTGACCCGCGCCCTGCAGGTGGATTTTGCCGGCCTATTGGAAGCCGGCGACATGCAAGACCGGATCGAGGTGCTGCGCGCTGTCGATGTTCCGAAGATCGAAAACATCGGGGAAGGCTGCCGCATTCGCATCCTGTCCCCCCCGGAAGAGGCCGGCGGGCATGAGGTCTATGACATCCGCTTTGACAAGGGTGGCGCCCTCAACAGTGCCCCACACACCCGTGGCGCACTAGAACAGCTGACCGTGCTGGAAGGTGAAATCACAGTGACCTCTGGCAGCGCGTCAGACCATTTGCACGCAGGCGATACCGCCCGTTACGCAGGCGATGTGCCCCATGCAATCACCGCCCCTGATGGGCCCGCGCGGGTATTTCTGATTGTGAAAGATGCCTGATTTCAAATCCTGACAGGACGGTTTTCTAATCGTCCCGTGAGACATCGGCGGCCGGGTGATTTGAAACCCACCCGCCAGATCCTTTGCAATATAGCGCAGCAACTCCACCTTGGTGCGGACTGTCAGGCCCTGTATTGCAATGCGCCCGCGCCATGGTGGGGGCGGTTCTCTCCATGAAAAATCCATCTTCACGGATTTTTTTCCGAGATAGTGAAATCTTCTATTTGGGAATCAAATCCGTTATGGTAGATGCAATTCCATGGATAAGGAGTTTCCCGCTATGAGCACTGCATTTCTGAACGATATCTCTGAAACGCTGGCCCAGATTGAGGCCGACGGCCTGTACAAGCGGGAACGAATGATCACCTCCCCACAGGGGGGCGAAATCACGGTGGGTGACCGTCAGGTGATCAACCTCTGTGCCAACAACTACCTGGGGCTGGCCGATCACCCCGATCTGATTGCCGCCGCGCGTGGGGTGATGGATGACAAGGGCTTTGGCATGGCCTCGGTCCGCTTTATCTGCGGCACCCAGGATATCCACCGTGAGCTGGAGCAACGCCTGGCAAAATTCCTGAACAAGGATGACGCCATTCTGTTTGCCGCCTGCTTTGATGCCAACGGTGGCTTGTTCGAACCGCTCTTGGGGCCAGAAGATGCAATTATCTCTGACAGTCTAAACCATGCGTCGATCATCGACGGGGTGCGCCTGTGCAAGGCGAAACGCTATCGCTACCTCAACAGCGACATGAACGACCTGGAGGCCTGGCTGAAACAGGCCCGCGCAGATGGCGCGCGTCATATCATGATTGCAACCGACGGGGTATTCTCGATGGATGGCTATCTGGCCAAGCTGCCGGAAATCCGCGCCCTGGCGGATAAATATGACGCCGTGGTGATGGTGGATGACTGCCACGCCACCGGGTTCATGGGGCCAAATGGCGCTGGCACGCCGGATCATGCGGGGGTGGATGTGGATATCCTCACCGGGACATTGGGCAAAGCACTTGGGGGGGCCATTGGCGGTTATATCGCCGGGCCGCAGCCAGTGATCGACCTGCTGCGGCAGCGGGCGCGGCCCTATTTGTTCTCCAATTCGCTGCCGCCCTCTATCGTTGCTGCCGGGATCGAGGCCATTCGCCTTGTCGAGGAAGGCGCAGATCTGCGCACACAGCTATTTGAAAACACAAAGTTCTGGCGCGCAGGTCTGACCGATCTGGGGTTTGATCTGCTGCCGGGCGAACACCCCATTGTGCCGGTGATGTTGGGCGAGGCGCAACTGGCGCAGGACATGGCCGCGCGCCTGTTTGATGAAGGCGTCTTTGTCTCGGGCTTTTTCTTTCCGGTGGTGCCACGCGGGCAGGCCCGCATCCGTACACAGATGAGTGCCGCCCTAACACGCCCGGAACTGGAGCGTGCCCTCGCTGCCTTTGGCAAGGTAGGTCGCGCATTAGGGGTGATCTCATGACAGTTTGGGCCAAGCCGAACACCATGATCGCGCTAGAAAAATCCCGGCCCGAAGAAGGCCTGTGGAAGGTGCAGGCACCGGTGCCGGAAATCGGCCCCGATGAGGTGCTGATCAAGGTGAACAAAACCGGTATCTGCGGCACCGATGTCCATATCTGGAACTGGGATGCCTGGGCGCAGAAAACCGTGCCCGTACCACTGATCACCGGCCATGAATTTGCCGGCGAAATCGTCGAACTTGGCCGCAATGTCACCGATCTGGAGATTGGCCAGCGCTGCAGCGGCGAGGGGCATCTGATTGGCAAACACTCCCGCCAGAGCCGGGCCGGCAAGTTCCATCTGGACCCCGAAACCCGTGGCATCGGCGTCAACGAACAGGGAGCCTTTGCCCAGTATCTGGCCCTGCCGGCCTTTAACGTGGTGCCGCTGCCGGATGACATCCCGGATGACATCGGTGCCATTCTCGACCCGCTTGGCAATGCAGTGCATACCGCGCTCAGCTTTGATCTGGTGGGCGAGGACGTATTGATCACCGGCGCAGGCCCGATCGGTATCATGGCGGCAGCCGTGGCGCGCCACGCTGGTGCCCGCCATGTGGCCATCACCGATGTAAACCCCGGTCGACTGGCGCTGGCTGCCAAGGTCGCAAATGTGCGGCCCGTGAATGTCGCGACGGAAGACCTGAACGATGTAATTGCCGAACTTGGCATGCGCCAGGGTTTTGACGTCGGGCTGGAAATGTCTGGCAACCAGGCCGCGCTGGATCAGATGATCGAAGCCCTGGTGATGGGGGGCCGTATCGCGCTCTTGGGGATTCCGCCGGGCAAATCCCCCGTCGACTGGAGCCGGATTGTCTTTAAGGCGATCACCCTGAAAGGGGTCTATGGCCGTGAAATTTTTGAAACCTGGTACAAGATGATTGCCATGTTGCAAAACGGGCTGGATGTCAGCGCGGTCATCACCCATCGGTTTGGGGTTGAAGACTTTGCCAAGGGGTTTGCCGCGATGAAATCAGGCAACAGCGGCAAGGTGGTGCTGGACTGGTGCTAAACCGAAACGAGAGCATGTTGCGCAAAAGCGAGCACCGGTTTTGCGCAACGAATACATGCAAGATCAACCAAAGCGCGCCAACTACATGCAAAGACGCGAACGCGACAGGGGCAACACAATCAGTAGTGATCAGCGACCGTACAATAAATCAAAGCCTTGCAGCCATATCGCCACTTGTTACCACGGCAGCACAGGACCTCTGTAACTTCTTAACCGTTCAGGCTGCCACCAGGTCGCCGATCACTGGTTCAACCTAACCGGGTTTTCGTTATCAAAAAGTTCACATGCAGCACATTCCGGGGCTTTGCCTCGTTACTCTGCCAGCAACGGCCTGCGCCCCGCCTCCTCCAGCACCCAGGACTTGCGGCCTTCAAAAACCGCCGCTGTCAGCTGACGACCAAATCCGGCACCTGAATCCAGATTAACCCGATTGCCGTGATGTTCGGGGGCGGCCACCTGGGTGTGGCCATGCACTACAAGCCAGGGGTGCGCCCCCTGATATTCCAGAAATTCCTGCCGGATCCAGATCTTGTCATTCTGGATCTGTTCTTGCAGCGCCACGCCGGGGCGAATGCCGGCATGAACGCACAATAGTTCACCCTCTTGGTGGTAATCTGGCAGTGCCGCCAGAAAGGCGCGGTGGTGATCCGGAACAGCCTGCCGCGCCTCGGCATGCACCTCATGGATCCGGCGGCGTTCGCCGACCTCAACCCCATAAGACCCTAGCGTCTCTTCCCCGCCGATGCGCGCATGCAGCCAGTCGTAGCCGACCAACAAACGGTCATCAGTGCGCGGGTAGTCCTCGAGGAACATTGAAAACATCCGGTCATGATTGCCCAGCAGGCAGACCCAGTTGCGTCCAGCGGCCATGCCCTGCGCCAGAATATCAATCACGCCATGCGAATCTGGCCCGCGATCAACATAATCCCCCAGAAACACCACCCGTGCGTCCGGCCCGCCGTCTGCCACGATCCGCGCCAGGGCGGTCTCCAGCATATCGCGTTGGCCGTGGATATCACCAATTGCGTAGATCGGTTGGGTCATGGGGCATCTCCTTGGCTCAGTTGCGCAATTGATGACCCAAGCCGCCGCACATCACAAGGGCAGAGGTCAGGCAAAGCCATAGGAGTCCCCACAGAGGCGCGCTTGCCTCGCCGCGATGCAGATCCTAGGCTTGCAACCATTGGTTAAGGGGATTTCATGCGCAACATTCGGACATGGGCGGATATTGAGGCGGCGCGCGCGGCTGGAGAGCTGACCTCGGCTGAGGAGAAGTTGATTGATGGCTGCCTGACTGGCACGGGCTGCGTGTTAAGTGACGGCACTCGGCCCACAGCCCCCAGCGATGCCCGTACGATCCACGCCGACCTGCTGCGCTACCTGATCACCGGCGGCGGTGACGGCTGCGTGGTGCATGATCTGGGCGTGCAGCTGGCGGGGGCCTATGTGCCGGAGGTGCTGGACCTTGATTATGCCCGCGCAAAAGGCACCACTAATTTAGACCACTGCTATTTTGAACAAAATATCTATGCGCAGTACTGCCACTTCAACACGCTGAGCCTGCAAGGCAGCGCCCTGCAACAGGGATTAACCGCCCAGGGTGCTGTGATTGTTGGCAATGTCTTTCTACGCGAGGGATTCTCGGCCAAAGGCCGCGTTGCCTTCAACAGCGCAAAAATCGGCGGGCAGCTCAACTGCACGGGAGGGCAGATAGAGGTGACCGAGGGCGACGCCCTCAACGCACAAGGTGCGCAGGTCACGGGCAATGTCTTTCTCATCGAAGGATTCTTGGCCAAGGGCCGCGTGGACTTTGCCGGCGCAAAAATCACTGGACAGCTTGCCTGTGTGGGAGGACGGTTTCATACCGAAAAGGGTGCAGCCCTTCGGCTACAAGACACACAGGCTGCGTATTTTTTCTGGAGTGATGTCACGGAAATTTCCGGTGGGCTCGACCTGACTGGCGCGCATTTTGACAGCTTAGTCGATGACCCTGAAAGCTGGGAGAGGGTCAACGACCTATCCCTTGTTGGCCTGACCTATACCCATATCACCAATCCCGGCGATACAGCAAAACGGCTAGAATGGCTGGGTAAGGGCGATACGGGCAATGGTGAATTCTCGCCGCAACCCTACACGCAACTGGCCAAGGTGCTGCGCGACATGGGGCATGACCGTGACGCGCGCGCAGTACTGGTGGAAGGCGAAGTTCGGCACCGGCGCAGTGAATGGCATGAGATAGAAAAACGGCGTGCAGAACGCTGGGCACTAAGACGATTCTTGAAATCCTCGAACCAGAAAAACAGGGATATCTATGTTGAGAGCGAAGCGAGTGATCAACGTAAACAGCTAGTTGATCGTTTCCAGCGCATTTGCCTTGATGCCGCCAAGGATCACCCCAATCGGCCATCGGACGCGCAGTTGGAACTGGCGCGGGCGGGATTGCGGCTGGATTTGCAGTGGTTCAATGCCAAGGACAAGCTACGCATTTGGTGGTTAAAGGCCAAAAGTTATGGGCTGAACAAACTGGTTGGCTATGGCTACAAGCCTTTCAATAGCCTTTGGGCTTTGGTTGTCTTGGTACTGCTCGCTGCTGGCCTGTCACACATGGCCTGGCAGCGCGGGGATTTTGCGCCGAATTCCGATGTCATTTTATCCACCACAGAGTGGCAAACTCTGGCAGAGGATGAAACGGTTTCAAATCCGGCCCGTAAGTGGTCTGACAAACACGGCAAGGGGCGGGATTATGAGACATTCTATCCGCTCGCCTATGGATTTGACGTAGTAGTTCCCATCGTCAACATCGGGCAAGAGGCCGCCTGGGCGCCCTCAACCACGCGGGGGCCTTGGGGTTGGACCCTGTGGTGGATGCGCTGGCTTTTCACCGTGTTTGGCTGGATCGTCACCGCCCTGGGCGCGGCGGCGATTGCTGGGGTTATTCGGCGGGAATAACAACAGACATGAAAAAGCCGCCGGGGGGTCCTTCCGGCGGCTTTCTTTTTTCGCGTTAGCCTTGATCAGGCGACATCAAAGGTCAGCGGTTTGATCTGGTTGAACAGATCGCTTTCGGCCAGTTTGGCGCGGGCTTCGGCGGGGACGACGTCGTCCACGTAAAGCAGCGCAATGGCCTCACCACCGGCTTCGGCACGGCCCAGGGTAAAGTTGGCAATGTTGACGCCATGCTCACCCATGGTCTGACCCAGGGTGCCGATGATGCCGGGCACGTCGTTGTTGGTGGTGTAGAGCATATGTGCGCCCACCTCGGCGTCGATATTGATACCCTTGATCTGGATGAAACGTGGCTTGCCATCCGAGAACACTGTACCCGCAACCGAGCGCTCGCGCTTATCGGTTACTGCTGTCACCTTGATGTAGCCATCAAAGGCTCCGGTTTTGTCCTGGTTGGTGGTCGAGATCTGAATGCCACGTTCCTTGGCCACAACAGGGGCCGAGACCATGTTCACATCCGGGTTCACCTTTTTCATGATGCCCGCAACCACCGCACAATTCAGCGCCTCCAGGTTCATATCCGCAGCAACACCATCATAGAGAATGTTGATAGCCTTGATGGGCTCATCCGTCATCTGCCCCACAAAAGAGCCAAGATGTTCAGCCAGTTTGATCCAGGGGCCCATGACCTTGGCCTCTTCGGCCGTTACGCTGGGCATGTTCAGCGCATTTTCCACCGCACCGGTCAGCAGATAGTTCGACATCTGTTCAGCCACCTGCAGGGCGACGTTTTCCTGCGCTTCAGAGGTGGCGGCCCCCAGATGCGGCGTGCAGACCACGTTGGGCAGTTTGAACAGGGCATTTTCCTTGGCGGGCTCTTCAGAGAACACATCAAAGGCGGCACCGGCAACATGGCCAGATTTCAGCGCCTCGGCCAGGGCCTCTTCGTCCACCAGACCACCACGGGCACAGTTGATGATGCGCACGCCTTTCTTGGTCTTGGACAGGTTTTCACGGCTCAGGATATTGGCGGTGGCATCGGTAAAGGGCACGTGCAGGGTGATGAAATCGGCGCGTTCCAGCAGGTCGTCCAGCTCTACCTTTTCAACGCCCATCTTGTCGGCTTTTTCCTGACCCAGGAAGGGGTCATAGGCAACGACCTTCATCTTCAGCCCACGGGCGCGGTCACAAACGATGCCACCGATATTGCCGGCGCCAATAACGCCCAGGGTTTTATTGGTCAGCTCGGTGCCCATGAATTTGGACTTTTCCCATTTGCCGGCATGGGTCGAGGCAGAGGCCTCGGGGATCTGGCGCGCCACGGCAAACATCATGGCGATGGCATGTTCGGCGGTAGTGATCATGTTGCCAAAAGGCGTGTTCATCACGATCACACCTTTTTTCGACGCGGCTTCCTTGTCGATGTTGTCGGTGCCGATGCCTGCGCGGCCGATGACCTTGAGGTTGGGCGCATTGGCGAGGATCTTTTCCGTCACCTTGGTGGCCGAACGGATGGCAAGACCATCATACTGACCGATCACTTCGGCCAGCTTGTCCTTGTCTTTGCCCAGATCGGGCTGAAAATCCACGTCGATGCCGCGATCCCGAAAGATCTGAACAGCCGCTTCGGAGAGTTTGTCGGAGATAAGTACCTTGGGAGCCATTTTTGGAGGTCCTTTGAATATCGGGGGCCGGACCTGCGCTAGGGCAGCGACCGACAGAGGGAGGGGGCAAAGCGCCCGCCCGTCAAACCAAAGGTTTGCCTTCGGCAAAACGGGGCGGTTGGGCGCTGCCCGGCCTATCGGCCGGGCAAAAACACTTTAGCCTTGTGCGGCGATCTCGGCCTCAAAGGCCCAGGCAAGCCAAGGCAGCATGGCCTGGATGTCGGCGGTTTCCACCGTGCCACCACACCAGATCCGCAGACCGGCAGGCGCATCACGATAGGCGCCGATGTCCAGCGCGATGTTCTCCGCTTCCAGACGTTTGGCCACGGCCTTGGCAAAGGCAGCGCCATCCTGAATGCGGTCATCGGTGAACTTCAGACAGACCGAGGTGTTGGAGCGCGTCGCCGCGTCTTCGGCCAGATTGGCAATCCAGGGGTTGGCGTCGCAGAAATCAAACACGGCCTGCGCATTGGCATCAGCGCGGGCGATCATGCCTGTCAGGCCACCCACCGAACGGGCCCAGTCCAGCGCAAAGAGGTAATCCTCGACCGCCAGCATCGACGGCGTGTTGATGGTGGCACCGGTAAAGATACCCTCGATCAGCTTGCCGCCTTTGGTCATGCGAAAGATTTTTGGCAGGGGCCAGGCCGGGGTGTAGCTTTCCAGCCGTTCCACAGCGCGGGGCGACAGAACAATCACCCCATGGGCCGCTTCACCGCCCAGAACCTTCTGCCAGGAGAAGGTGGTCACATCCAGTTTGTCCCAGGGCAGATCCATCGCAAAGGCGGCGCTGGTTGCGTCGCAGATGGTCAGACCGGCGCGGTCATCGGCAATCCAGTCGGCGTTGGGAACCCGCACGCCAGCGGTGGTGCCATTCCAGGTAAAGACCACATCGTTGGTGCAATCGACAGAGGCCAGATCAACGATCTGACCGTAGTCGGCGGTTTTCACTTCGGCGTCGATCTTCAGCTGCTTCACCACATCGGTGACCCAGCCAGCGCCAAAGCTTTCCCAGGCCAGCATCTCAACCTTGCGTTCGCCCAATAGCGACCACAGGGCCATTTCAACCGCGCCAGTGTCAGACGCGGGAACGATGCCGATACGATAGTCAGCGGGGATGCCCAGGATTTCGCGGGTGCCTTCGATG
Organism: Pseudophaeobacter profundi; assembly: GCF_029697505.1. Lineage (GTDB taxonomy): Bacteria > Pseudomonadota > Alphaproteobacteria > Rhodobacterales > Rhodobacteraceae > Pseudophaeobacter > Pseudophaeobacter profundi. Next base: position 154,596 of record NZ_JARJEF010000003.1, read on the forward strand.
GCCGACTTCAGCTTGGCCTTGCCAACGCTAGCGCGGTGGCTGCGACCCAGGGGGGCGTCGGCCAGTTTGGACAGTTCAAATGTAGGGGGTTTGGCACAGGGGCCGGAAGAAAAACGCGGATTACCCGGCCGCGTCGCCGGTTGCTGAGTAGCCATAAATGCTATCCTTACAGATATCTGCCCTTCGTTGGGGAAGGGTGTCCCGCCGCTAGAGCTAGGGGGCAAAACGGGTCAGTGCAACCTATATATCGCCAGGAGACGCCGCTTTAGGCATTTTTTGCGACAGGCTTTGACGCCTTTCGGAAACTTCCTTACCAAAGTCTCATCAGCTTTGCGGTCCAGATGCCGCAAGGCCTGGCCTTTTCAGGACTCTGAAATCCCCATCCTGGCACGAACGATTCGAGGCGGAAAATGACAAGCAGATTGGCACAGGTCACCTATTCTCTTGCTCTCATCCTGATGCTGGGCTGGCTCTTGGTGGCGGGGCAGGCCATCCTGCTGCCCGTGCTGGTTGCCATCATTGCGGTCTATATCCTGACCACCGCCGCCGATGCGCTGATGCCCGTGCCCCTGATTGGCCGCCTGCCGAGACGGTTCCGCCGCTTACTGGCCCTGGTGATTTTCACCCTGAGTTTTTTGGTTCTAGCCTCATTTATCACCGCCAGCGCCACCACGCTTTCGACTGCCTTGCCGCTCTATGCAGAGAATTTTGATGCGCTGCAGAGCAAGTTCCTTACCGCATTGGGCATCAAACAAGAACAGAACTGGGGCAGTCTGGGGGAATATCTGCTTGATATGGTCGATGCGACAACGCTGATGCCCACCGCGCTGGCGACCATCAGCAATGGCGGTTCGGTGATTGTCGCTGCCACGCTCTATGCAGTGTTTCTACTGGCCGAACTTGACGCCCTGCCGGACAAGACGCGCCGCGCCCTGGGCAATAACATGCAGGCAGAGCACACCATGGCGCTCACCCGCAAGATCAACGACAAGATCGGCAGCTATCTGGCAGCCAAGACACTGGTCAACCTGATCCTGGCGCTGGTCTCCTATGCGATCTTGAAACTGCTGGGCATCGCCCATCCGGCCTTTTGGGCCATCCTCATCGGGTTGCTCAACTACATTCCCTATATCGGGTCGGTCATTGCGGTGGTTTTTCCCGTCACCATGAGCCTGATCCAGTTCACCTCTTTCAGCCATGCAGGTGTGGTGCTGGTGCTGCTGATGATCCCGCAGCTGATTGTTGCCTATTATGTCGAGCCCAAATTCCTGGGGCGTTCTGTCAATCTCAGCCCCTTTACCGTGCTGCTGGCACTGGCCATCTGGAGCGCCCTTTGGGGCATGACCGGCGCGATCCTGGCGGTTCCCCTTACGGCGATGGTCATGATCATCCTGGCCGAGATCCCCAACGCCCGCTGGATCGCCGTGATGATGTCAGAAAAGGGCGACCTCTGAGCGCAGGTTTACAGCCAAACCGCTTCGGGACTGGCTCATCCGGGTTCTGGACGCTATGACACCGCAACCGAAGGCCCAGATGGAACTCTCTCATGTATATCGTCACGCTGCTTTGCAATCCTGCCACGCCCTGTCTTGATGCCACCTTGCTGGACTCACTGCGCAATGCCTGGGGCGGCGGTAGCGCCCAGTGGCTGGCACCCGATATCGCGGCGGAATTTGCACTGGACACAGTGCCCGACAACCAGTGGCACGTCTGGGAGGACCTCCAGGCGCTTGGGATTGATCTGATCCTTCAGCCCGCCGCCAACCGCCGTAAAAAGATGCTGCTGGCCGATATGGATTCAACCATGATCGAACAGGAATGCATCGACGAACTGGCCGAAGAGGCAGGCGTCGGCACCCGCGTCAAGGAAATCACCGCCCGCGCCATGAACGGTGAGCTGGATTTTGACGGAGCCCTGACTGAACGGGTTGCCCTGCTCAAGGGGCTGCCTGAAACGGTGATTACGCAGGTTCTGGACAACCGCATCAGCCTGATGCCGGGCGGTCGGCAGCTGCTTGCCACGATGAAAGCCAATGGCGCCTATGCGGCGCTGGTCTCTGGCGGGTTCACTGCCTTTACCACCCGCATCGCGACAGAGCTGGGCTTTGATGAAAACCGCGCCAATACGCTGCTTGTGGCCGAAGGCAAGCTTACAGGGGAGGCAGGTCGCCCGATCCTGGGACGCCAGGCCAAGGTGGAAGCCCTGGAGCAGATTACCAAAAAGCTCTCCATCACCGAAGCAGAGGTGATTGCGGTAGGCGATGGTGCCAATGATCTGGGCATGTTGACGCGGGCCGGGTCCGGCGTTGCGCTGCATGCCAAACCTTCGGTGGCGGCGCAGTGCCAGATCCGCGTCAACCACGGCGACCTGACGGCGCTCTTGTATCTGCAGGGCTATGCCCGCGACGATTTCAAAGGATAGCACATATGCTTGAGGTCGGGATCGAGACCCTGCTGCTTCTCATGGCGGCAGGGTTTGCCGCCGGGTTTATTGACGCGGTGGCAGGTGGCGGCGGTTTGATCACCGTGCCAGTGCTGCTCTTGGCTGGGGCGAACCCGGTCACGGCACTGGCCACCAACAAAATTCAGGGTCTCTTTGGCGCAGCCACTGCGGCACGAGCCTACGCCAAGGGCGGCCATGTGAACCTGCGAGACCAGGCGGGCTCTGCCCTTATTGCCTTTGCCGCCTCGATTGCCGGCGCGCTGCTGATCACCATTCTGCCCACCGGGTGGATTCGAATGATCCTGCCGGTGCTGCTGATCGGGATCGCGCTGTTCTTTGCCTGCAAAAAAGGGCTGGGCGATCTGGACCGCGCCCGGCGCATGGGCGCGGGTCTCTTTGCCGCCACCATGGTGCCGCTCTGTGGTGCCTATGATGGACTGTTGGGGCCAGGGGCGGGCAGTTTCTATATGCTCGCCTTTGTGTCGCTGGCAGGCTACGGCGTGCTCAAGGCCACCGCCCATACCAAATTGCTCAACCTCGCCTCCAACGCCGGGGCTCTTTGTGCCTTTGCGGTTGTGGCGACGCCCTGGTGGATCACCGGGCTGTGCATGGGGCTGGCGCAGATCGCAGGCGCCCAGGCTGGGGCCACCCTGGCGCAGTCCAAAGGGGCTGCCATGATCAAACCGCTTCTGGTACTAACCTCGCTGTCGCTGGCCGCGAAGCTGATCTGGGACATGCTCTGACCTCGCACACCCAGCGGAAGGGGATTCAGCACAAAATCCCTCCATGGCCGGGCTGCCCTTCCCAAAATCGCCATTATCACTAACTATGGCGACACACTGCCGGGTGATCGGCAGCAGCGATGGATCGCCCCGCGCTGACCAATTGCCTGCGGCAACCGTGCCAAGCACAGGTCCAAAGCACCCACGATACACCAGCCCCCAAGGAGGACAGAAAATGCCACAGTTCATATTCGCCTATCACGGCGGCAATACTCCCGAAACCGCCGAAGCAGGTGCTGCGGCGATGGCAGCCTGGCGCGCATGGATGGACGACCTTGGCGCGGCCCTGGTGGTTCCGGGAAACCCGGTCGGCAAGTCACATACCGTCGCCAGCACTGGCACGACAGAAGACGGCGGAGCCAATCCGATCTCGGGCTATTCCGTGGTTGAAGCCGCCGACCAGGCCGCCGCCTGCGCCATGGCCAGGGGCTGCCCCCTGGTGGCCGATGGCACCGGCTCGGTTGAGGTTGCGCCACTGATCGAAATGTAGCCTCAGCCTGGGACCACAGGTACACAATGCAAAGGCCTGCCCCAGATCTTCAGAGCAGGCCTTTGCATGTAAGCAAATTCTAGAGGCGCTTAGAACCGCAGCTCGGCGCTGGGCCGCAAAGATCCACAGTCGATGCCACGTCGGTTCAGCAGCGGCGCATCAAGGTATTTGCGGGTCTCGGGGTGATCAGCCTCTAGTACGCCCAGCCCCACCAGAATCGCGGCGATGGCGCATTCGCTGGCACGGGTGGCGCCATCAACGATTTTGACCGCAACGCCCAGCTTCTGTTCTGGAATGATGGCAATAAACACCGCCTCGGCCCCGGTTTTCACCGCCACTTTGCCCCCCATGGCGCGCATCAGATTGGTGCAGGCGCGGGTTTCACCCGCCACCAGATCCGGATGTGTCACCATCGCCGAAACCAGCTGCGCCGCCGCATCCGAGGCACGATCAGAGCGATCCGCAGCCGAGGCAAACCAGGACATCGCCCGCGCCAGCCCATGCACCGTGGTGGCAAAATTCGGCGCCGAACAGCCATCAATGCCGTAACCGGGGCTGGACATGCCCGTCACCTCTTCAAATGCCGTCAGGCAGGCCTGCTGCACCGGGTGATCGACCTCGACATAGTCTGGCCCGGCACCCAGGTGTTGGTTCAAGGTCAAAAAGCCAGCGTGCTTGCCGGAACAGTTGTTATGCACCTGGCAGGGGCTGGCGTCATTCTTGATCAGTTCGTCGCGGGCGGGTCGGTCGGCGGGCTCCTGGGGGCCACAGCGGAAGTCATCGTCACCCAGCCCCAACTGCGACAGCCAGCTGTTCACCCGGTCGGTATGAATATGCGCCCCGTTATGCGAGGCACAGGCCAGCGCCAGCTGCTCTGTGCTCAACCCGTATTTTGCCGCCGCACCCGAGGTAATCAAGGGCAGTGCCTGGATCATCTTGGAAGAGCTGCGCGGATAGATCACCGCTTCCGGGTCGCCCCAGCTGCGCACAATCTGGCCACTGTCATCACAGATCACCGCATGCCCTAGATGCAGGCTCTCCAACAGAGACCCACGCCAAATTTCAGCCATTGGAACTGGTTTCGTCATTGTTTCAGCCTCTTTTCTTGGCGAATTCCTGCCAAACGCACTTTCGCCCGTAGCGCTTGTTACGTTAGTGTGCTTGTGTATGGCAAGCGAGAGCATCTGGTACAGACGGCGGTTTAAACGCCGCTTGCTCTCATCGTAATTGAGGTAGAGACAGTCTTGGAGTCGGGACAAATGGCATCGAAACTCGCCCGTATAGTCGCGGGCCTGTGTCTGGCCGCTATGGCCACATCTGCAACCGCGCAGCAGACCACAACCGACAATCGCGTCGGCGCCAATGTGGACTGGAGCGTCTTTCAGGGCGACAGCCCCAAAGAATGTTGGGGCGTTTCAGCCCCCAAGGAAAGCGTCAACACCCGCGATGGCCGCGTTGTTGCCGTGCGCCGCAGCGCAATCCAGCTCTTTGTGTTCTATCGGCCCGACAATAACGGCAAGGGTCAGGTAACCTTCACCGGCGGCTATCCCTTCGCGCCCGGCTCGACCGTCAACATGACCATCGGCGACAGCGAATTTGAACTCTTTACCGAAGGCGAATGGGCCTGGCCTGCAACCGCAGCGGATGATGCCAAGATCATCACCGCAATGAAGCGCGGCGCCGACGCGGTGCTGACTGCACGTTCTGCGCGTGGCACCCAGACCAAAGACGCCTTTTCCCTGCTGGGCTTTACCGCTGCAGTCGAGGATGCAGAAAAACGCTGCGGCAGCTGATCACCCATTCCCAGCGGTCTTGCCAAGCGGACCTGCCCTGCACCCTGGCCACTGGCCGGGGTTTTGCATTTGCACCCCGCCCTACTATGGTGGTCCGTACAAAACGGACCAATATCAATTGGGCCTCTGCATAGCCGGTCTGCGAAGGAATCTTTTGATCTTTTGCCGATCTCCTATATAGACCCGCATTCACCCTCCAAACCTAGAGTCGAGCTGCCATGACTGCCAACGCGCCGATCACCCAAGACGTTCTGACCCTGCCCCGCAAGCTGCCCGAGGGCGGCAAGGCCAATCTGGTGGGCATGACCCGTGACCAGATGCGCCAGGCACTGATCGACATCGGCACCCCGGAAAAGCAGGCGAAAATGCGCGTCGGCCAGATCTGGCAGTGGATTTACCAATGGGGCAAACGCGACTTTGCCGAGATGACAAACCTGTCGAAATCCCTGCGCGCCGATCTGCAACAGCATTTTGAGATCAGCATCCCCGAGGTGATCAGCAAACAGGTTTCCGAGGACGGCACCCGCAAATATCTGGTGCGCATCGCCGGCGGTCACGAGGTCGAGGTGGTCTATATCCCGGAAGACAGCCGCGGCACGCTGTGCATTTCCAGCCAGGTCGGCTGCACCCTGACCTGTTCCTTCTGCCATACCGGCACCCAGAAACTGGTCCGCAACCTGACCGCAGCTGAAATCATCGGCCAGGTAATGATGGCGCGCGACGATCTGGACGAATGGCCCGTACCCGGCACCCGCAACACCGATGAGGCACGCCTGCTGTCAAACATCGTGCTGATGGGCATGGGCGAGCCCTTGTATAATTTCGAAAATGTGCGCGACGCGATGAAAATCGCCATGGATCCCGAAGGTATCCAGCTTAGCCGTCGCCGCATCACCCTGTCGACATCCGGCGTGGTGCCGGAAATCGCCCGTACAGCCGAAGAAATCGGCTGCCTGCTGGCGGTGTCTTTCCATGCCACCACCGATGAGGTCCGCGATAAACTGGTGCCGATCAACAAACGCTGGAACATCGAGGCCCTGCTGGAATCCCTGCGCGCCTATCCGCGCCTGGCCAATTCCGAACGCATCACCTTTGAATATGTGATGCTGGATCATGTGAACGACAGCAAGGAAGATGCCCATCGTCTGGTCAAACTGATCGAAGGCATCCCGGCCAAGATCAACCTGATCCCCTTCAACGAATGGCCCGGCGCGCCCTACAAACGGTCCTCGGGCAATCGAATCCACGCCTTTGCCGATATCATCCATGATGCCGGCTATGCCTCGCCAATCCGCAAACCGCGTGGCGAAGACATCATGGCGGCCTGCGGCCAGTTGAAATCAGCCACCGAACGCGCCCGCAAAAGCCGCAAGCAGATCGAGGCAGAGGCGGGAATGAAATCCTGATCTGCGCCGCTGCAAATCCCTGATCTACCGAAACGCCGCCAAGCCAACGCTTTGCGGCGTTTTGCTGTGCGTGTCTTTGGCGCATCAGCGCGACGCCGCCACAAAATCTCCTCAAACTGGATATAATCCGGCCACAGCGCGCCAACAATCTCAACCTCAGAAACAATTAAACAAGTCTATGAGGACTGAGCATGACCCAAGCACCCCCATCCCCGCTGGACAAAAACCTGCTGGAACTGATCCGCGAAGAACGCGAAAAAGCGCTGAGCCCACGTGAATGGCAGTTCCGCCTGCGCGGCTATGGCTATGCCATCAAACGTGTGGCAGGCGACCAGATCCTGACCCGCCTGCCCAAAGGCACCGAAATTGGTGTGCTGCCCCCCGACATCGCCTGAACCCGCGCAAAACTGTCTGGCCCCTATTGGGGCCTCTGACACAGGCAATCGCAGATCTACGGGAACAGGCGCCCGCAATCAGCGTTCGCGGCCAGGCAGGCTATCGCGCGCCGGCTCTGGCGACCAATTTTGGATGATCTCCGCCGCCTCTTCGGCGGTCTCGACAAATTTGAACAGTTGCAGATCCTGTTCGGAAATGGTGCCGGCATCAGCCAGCGCCTCCCAGTTGATGATTTTTTCCCAGAAGGCGCGTCCAAACAGGATAAAGGGCACCCGCTCCATCCGGCCAGTCTGGATCAGGGTCAGGCTCTCGAACAGTTCATCCAGGGTGCCAAAGCCGCCGGGGAACACCGTAATCGCCGCCGCGCGCATCAGAAAATGCATCTTGCGAATGGCGAAATAGTGAAAGTTGAAGCTCAGCTCGGGGGTGACATAGCCATTGGGCGCCTGTTCATGCGGCAGCACGATGGATAGCCCGATGGATGCGCCCCCCGCATCAATGGCACCGCGATTACCAGCCTCCATCACCCCCGGCCCCCCGCCGGTGGCAATCACGTTCTTGCGGCCGCCGCTTTGCAGCGAAACCTCTGTCATCATGCGGGCAAATTCACGCGCCTCATCGTAGAAATGCGACAGATCTGCCAGCGTCTGGGTGCGGGCACCGCCCTTATTCGCCGGGCTGGGGATACGCGCGCCGCCAAACATCACGATTGTGGTCTCGATGCCCCGTTCGTCCAGCATCAGCTGCGGCTTCAGCAGCTCTAGCTGCAACCGGACCGGGCGCAGCTCTTCGCGGCACAGGAAATCCCCATCCGCAAAGGCCAGCCGATATGCAGGCGACGCAGATTGCGGCGTCTGTGGCACGTGTTCGGCACGGCTCTTGTCGGCATTTGCATCGGTAAAACGGCTGTGGCGATCATCATTCATGGCGTCTCGGGCAATCCTGTTTGAACAATTATAGCGCCAGCTTATCCCCCATTGGGTCAGAGGTGCCAGCAGGAACATCAGCAGGTCTTGTACCGCCCCCGCCAATCGCTAAGGTCAGTACGCTGCAAAACGGGAGAGCGCGCATATGGATTGGACCACTGAGATCAAGGCGGCAACGGCACGGATTACGGGGCACACCCAGGTAACCCCGGTATTGCAGTGCCAGGGCTTTGGGCTGGATATCCCGATCGAGATAAAGCTGGAACAGATGCAGCATACCGGCAGCTTCAAGGCGCGCGGTGCCTTTAATACCCTGCTCAGCCAAGACATTCCCGCGGCGGGTCTGGTGGCGGCATCAGGCGGCAACCACGGCGCGGCGGTGGCCTATGCGGCGAACAGACTGGGCCATCGGGCGCGAATCTATGTGCCCGAGATGGCTGGCCCCGCCAAGATCGCCCTGATCCGCAACAGCGGTGCCGATTTGCAGGTGGTGCCCGGTGCCTATGCCAACGCGCTAGAACTGGCCCAGGCCTATGAGCAGGAAACCGGCGCCATGCAGGTCCATGCCTATGACGCACCGGCAACCGTGGCGGGACAGGGCAGCTGCTTTGCCGAATGGCAGGAACAGGGGCTTGCGGCCGATACAGTGATCATCGCCGTGGGCGGTGGCGGGCTGGTGGGCGGTGCCCTGGCCTGGTTTCAGGGGGCCAAGAAAATCGTCGCGGTCGAACCCGCAACCTCTTGCGCGCTGCATGCCGCCCTCGCTGCGGGCACACCCGTGGATGTAGAGGTCTCGGGCGTGGCAGCCAATGCGCTGGGGGCGCGGCGGATCGGCGCCATCTGCTTTGAGCTGGCGCAGCAACAACACCAGGCCGACAAGTTGACCTCGCTCACCGTCAGCGACGAGGCAATCACTGCCGCGCAATCCGCCCTGTGGCGCGAACGCCGCCTGTTGGTCGAACCGGCTGGTGCCACCGCGCTTGCGGCGCTGACCTGCGGCGCGTATCAGCCCGCGCCGGGCGAAAAAGTGGCCGTGTTGCTCTGCGGTGGAAATATCGCCCCCGATCCGCTGGGCTAAGCCTTGCACCAGCGCCAGACGCAGCCTATCGACCAGTCATGAATGCAACAATCGCAGATAGCATCTATCACGCCCTGAGCGAGCAGATCGTTACCGGCGCCCTGCCCGCCGGGGAAAAGCTGCGTCAGGACCATATCGCGCGGGCCTTTGACACCAGCCATGTGCCGGTACGCGAGGCCCTGCTGCGACTGGAAGCACATGGGCTGGCCATATCCGAACCCAGGCGCGGCACCCGTGTCAGCGCCCTTAACCCCGGTGAAATCCGCGAGGTGATCGAAATGCGCGTCGCGCTTGAGGTTCTGGCGCTGACCCATGGGATTGCCCGGTTCTCCAAAACCGATATGGCCGAGGCCGAGGCCGCCCGCCAGGCCTGCGATGCGGCCGAAGACATGGCCAGCTGGGAGCGCTGCAACCGCGCCTTTCACCGGGTGCTGCTGGCACCCTGCCAGATGCCGCGACTGCTGGCCTCGATTGATGATCTGCACATCGCCTCGGCGCGGCATCTCTTTGCCAATTGGCAACATCAGTGGCGACCGCGGATTGATCAGGACCATGCCGCGCTGTTGCGCGCAATTGGCAATCAGGACGCCAGCGCCGCCTGTGAAATTCTGCGCCGCCACCTGCGCCGAGTGCGCTAAAGCCCGCAGCCACCGCTTTGCCGCCCAGTTTCGGCGCAATCGGGCATGACCTGCGCGCCAATTGCCGTTAGAAAGCTGCGAATCCTTTTTGCACGTCAATCACGCCGGAGTACCCCCTTATGTCCAACGCTCAGCTGGAAACCGCGATCGAGGCCGCCTGGGAGGCCCGTGATAGCATCACCCCCGCCACCACCGGCGAACAACGCGACGCCATCGAAGCAACCCTGCACGCGCTGGATTCCGGTGCCCTGCGGGTTGCTGAAAAGCAGGACAGCGGCGACTGGCATGTCAATCAATGGGCCAAAAAGGCTGTTCTTCTGGGGTTCCGTATCAAGGACATGGAAATGCAGTCCGGTGGCCCGCAGGGGTCCAGCTGGTGGGACAAGGTTGACAGCAAATTTATGGGTTGGGACGCGGCAGATTGGAAATCAGCCGGTTTCCGCGCCGTACCAAACTGCATCGTTCGCAAAAGCGCCTATATCGCGCCCGGCGTTGTGCTGATGCCCTCTTTCGTCAACCTTGGTGCCTATGTTGATGAAGGCACCATGGTAGATACCTGGGCCACCGTTGGGTCCTGCGCACAGATTGGCAAGAACGTGCACCTGTCTGGTGGCGTGGGAATTGGCGGCGTACTGGAACCCATGCAGGCCGGCCCAACCATCATTGAAGACAACTGCTTTATCGGGGCGCGTTCGGAGGTGGTTGAAGGCTGCATCGTGCGCGAAGGCTCGGTTCTGGGAATGGGTGTCTATATCGGCAAATCGACCAAGATCATCGACCGCGAAACCGGCGAAGTCATGTATGGCGAAGTGCCGCCCTATTCGGTGGTTGTTTCCGGCTCGATGCCCTCCAAGAACAACGTCAACCTGTACTGCGCGGTCATCGTGAAACGAGTCGATGCCCAGACGCGCTCCAAAACCGGGATCAACGAGCTGCTGCGCGACTGATCCCAGGCATTGATCCCAGGCGGGGGCAGCCCCAGCCGCGTCAAACGCCTTGCACCATCCAGAATGCGCGCCGTTTCAGCCCGAAACGGCGCGCATTTTTGCAAAAGCCGCTCTTTTCTGGCCGCTCATCCGTCAAGCCCGTGATGCAGGATGAACGGCTCCAAGACTAGGGAATGTCGCGCAGGCGCAGCAATACGGCCTGCCCGCCGTCAGACAGCGTTACCTCGGGACCAAGCGCGCCATGATATCCCTCGCCAGTAGAGAGGCGCTGGAAGACGGTGCCATCAGCCTGTCCCGACAGTACAAAAAGCACCACCGCATCAGCGGGCAGGGGATGCGTACCCTGCGACAAGATCTGTATCTCGGCGCTGATTTTTCTAGGATCATAGATCAGGTTGAAAGCGGTGCAGCCCCCGTCATTCAGCCCTGCCATCAGATCAAGCCCGCCATCAAAATGCAGCGGCTGCAATGGCTTGGCCTCTAGCTGAAGATCCGCGCCAGTCAGGCGCAACCCGGCCCCAGCCACAATGCAGTGGATCCGCGCCATCCCGGGAAAGCGCGAAAAGACGCCGTCCTGTTCGATGGTTGCCAGGCTCACCCGCCAGAGCATTGCCCCCTCTGCGGTGTCTCCGGCCCGGTGGCAGACCAGCTCTCGGGTAGAGCCGCCCCCGTTCTTCCAAGCCTGCACCGGGATATCCGCCACCGAAAACCGCATATTGTCATCCCCCGTCAGATCTTTGCCTGACCGGTTTTGCGGCTTTTTCAAACGGCAGGCAAGCCACTGCAGATCATTTCCCGGCTCATGTTGGGCGATACCGCAGCAATCGCGCGGTTGGGGCGATTGGGGCGATTGGGGCGATCCGCCCCGCGATCAACAGGTTGGAATTCGATTGACCGCACGCCACCAGCAGGGCTATGGCGAGCGCATGGAAAAGAAGAAGATATCCCGCCAACAGGTCTACACGCTTTTGGTTCAGATTGGACGCAAAGAAGGCGACGGCCTGCCCGAAGGCGCCACCGGGGCAGCCTTGATGATCTATGCCTCTGGCGTGGACGAGGCCGAAGCCGTGCGCGAAACCGTCGCCATCCTGAAGCAGGCAGATACCGCGCCGCTGGATGTGACGGGCTATGGCACCCTGGCCGAGCGTGAGGAAGAAGGCCATGAGATCGGCGAGGAAGAGCACGCGCTGATGCAGCGGGCGCTGGAAGAAAACTCCGTGATCGTCGCCCAGATGACACCGTTCTTTGACGGCCAGGAACCAACGCTGCACTAATCATTTAAAATGACGCCGATCGCCGAACCGCGCGGGCGCTGCGGCTGCTACTGGTCCAGCAGGTCCTAGTCCAGCTGGCCGAACCAGCTACGATAGATTGCCTCATAGCTGCCGTCTTCCTGCATCTCCAGGAGTGTCCGGTTAACCGGTTCCGTCAGGGCAGACCCCTGCGGGAAGACAAAGCCGTAATATTCGCGCAGGAAGGCCTGGCCAATTGTGCGTCCATAGGCACTGCCACCATGCTGGACATAATAATTCAGCACTGGCGCATCAAAGACCACAACCCGGATATCGCCCTCCTCAAAGGCCGCCAGCATCGCGCCCAGGCTGCTGTAGCCTTGATAATCGATGTCGCGACGCTGCAGAAAGCTCGCAGCGGTAGATCCCTCTATGGTGCCTGTCCGTTTGCCATAGAGATCATTGACCGATGTAATCGATCCGCTGATCGCTTCTACCGTCATCACCGCCGTGATCTTGGCCACAAAGATCGACACGACAAACAGCGAGGAAACCACCAGAAGAACCCCAAACATTCGTCCGATCGGCGTGCGGGGCACCCGCTCTTCAAAGCCGCCGTTGACCACCAGGTTCAGCGCCCACCAGAAAGAGGGAAACCAGGCCTCTTTCAGCGGGCGATCAAAATAGGGCTGGGCCCGGCGTTCCAGCGCCCACATGAACATGCCCCCCACCAGCAGCAGCAAAAAGGCCAGACCAATGGCGATCACCAGATCCCAGGACAATAGCGCGTACATCAATGAAGGCGCGCGCGCGTCATCTGCCTGCACCAGAATTTGCAGCCCACTTTCAAAAACCGGCTGACTGAAATCCATCACTGCCTCGCGGGCAGCTGTGATCGAAATATTTGCCGCCGCCAGATCCACCTCTCCGTCGGCCACCCCGTCAAGCATCTCGGCAAAGGTGCCCTGGCGATGGATCACCACCTGCCAGTTCAACCTGTCAGCAATTGCATGTAGCAAGTCGATGGAAAACCCGGTCTCTTCTCCCTTTTCAATCATTGAAAAGGGGGGGCGGGTCACTGTGTTGACCTCTATCACCTGCGCTGCCAGCGCAGTTCCCCACAACAAGAGAATAAAAGGGAGCATACAATGAAAGGAGCGCAAATCTATACCTAAGAGCCAAATACAACATTCCTGAATCCGTCTTAGGGGGTTCGCCCTGACCAGGCAAGCTTGAACCCTTTGGCCAAGTCTGGACGTTGCGCCCAATATGCCGACTGTTTACATGGGATTTTTCAGAATTTGCCCGATGTTGGCGCCGGATTTGCAAGGTCTTTCAAAGCACGGTAAATCAGGCCAACCTCATCTCATGCGTCAGGCCTTGACGCCCTACAGGAGCATCCCCCAATGTCCGCCATCGACCCGGTTCGCCTGACCGCAGATCTGATCCGCTGCCCCTCGGTCACCCCAGAAGAAGGCGGCGCGCTGCACCTGCTGGAAGCCCTGCTCTGCGAGGCCGGTTTTGCCTGCACCCGCGTGGATCGTGGCGGCATTTCCAACCTGTTCGCCCGCTGGGGCGACAAGGGCCATGTCCGCAGCTTTGGCTTCAATGGCCACACCGATGTGGTGCCGCTGGGCGATGAAACCGCCTGGACCATGCCCCCCTTTGGCGCCGAGGTAAGAGATGGGGTGATGTATGGCCGGGGAGCAACCGATATGAAATCGGGCGTTGCCGCCTTTGCCGCCGCTGCCATTGATTTTGTCACCCAGACTCCGCCTGATGGTGCCGTGATCCTAACCATCACCGGCGACGAGGAAGGCGATGCCATTGACGGCACCACTGCGCTGCTGGACCATATGCAGACCACAGGCGAAAAGATGGATGTCTGTCTGGTGGGCGAACCCACCTGCCCCAATATCATGGGCGAGATGATCAAGATCGGGCGGCGTGGGTCCATGACCACCTGGTTCACCGTGACGGGCAAACAAGGCCATTCCGCCTATCCGCATCGCGCCAACAATCCGCTGAACGCCATGGCGCGGCTCATGGATCGTCTGGCAAGCCATCCGCTGGATCAGGGCACCGCGCATTTTGATGCCTCGACCCTGGCGGTGGTGACCATCGACACCGGCAACCCGGCGACCAATATGATCCCGGCGCAGGCCCGTTCAACCGTCAACATCCGCTTCAACGACAGCCATTCTGGTGCCAGTCTCACGGCCTGGCTGCAACAAGAGGCAGACAGCGTCGCGGCAGAGTTTGGCGTTGAGATTGACCTCAAGACGCAGATTTCCGGCGAGAGCTTCATCACCCCGCCCGGTGCGCTGTCGGATCTGGTCTCGGCGGCTGTGCAGGCCGAAACCGGCGTCACCCCCGAACTGTCAACCACGGGCGGCACCTCGGATGCGCGCTTTGTCAAGAACCATTGCCCGGTGGTTGAATTTGGTCTGGTCGGCAAGACCATGCACCAGGTAGACGAAAACGTGCCTGTGGCGCAGATCAAGCAGTTGAAATCCATCTATACCCGCATCCTGAAAGACTATTTCACATGACAGCTGTGATCGAAATTACCCAGGATTTTACTGCCTGCTATGCGCTGCGCCATAAGGTCTTTGTGCAAGAACAGGGTGTCCCTGAAAGCGAGGAACTGGATGCACATGATGCCAGCGCCACCCATCTTCTGGCATGGCAGAACCACGCGCCCATTGGCACGGCCCGCATTGTGTTTGATGGTGACTTGGCCAAGATCGGGCGCGTTTGTGTGCTACCAGATCTTCGGGGCACCGGGCTTGGCGCAGACCTGATCCGTGCTGCCCTTGCCATTGCCCGCGACACCCCCGGCATTGCGACGGTCAAGCTGGGCGCGCAAATCCAGGCGCTGGGGTTTTATGAAAAGCTGGGCTTTAGCGCCACAGGCCCGGTCTATGACGACGCTGGCATTGACCACCGCGACATGGTGATGGAGCTGGCGTGAAACCAACCCTGATCATTATGATCAAAGAGCCACGCGCTGGCCGGGTGAAAACCCGGCTGGGGCGTGACATTGGCCAGATCGCCGCAACCTGGTGGTTTCGTCATCAAAGTGCCCGGCTGATCCGCCGCCTACGTGATCCACGCTGGCAGATCATCCTTGCGGTTGCCCCCGATCTGGCTGTTGCCGCGCGGGTCTGGCCCGCCGATATTGCCCGCCACCCCCAGGGGCCTGGTGATCTGGGCCAGCGCATGGCGCGACTGCTGCGCCACTTTGGCCACCCCCGCATCAGCCCCGGCCCGGTCTGCCTGATTGGCGCGGATATTCCCGGTATCAGCCCCGCCCATGTCGGCCGCGCCTTTGCCGCGCTTGGGGCCCATGATGTGGTCTTTGGCCCGGCGATGGATGGCGGGTATTGGCTGATCGGTGCCAAACATCCAAGCCGCCTGCCGCCCGGCCTGCTTTCAGGGGTGCGCTGGTCCAGTCCGCAGGCCCTTGCCGACAGTATCCGCAGCCTGCCCGGTCAGCGCATCGCCCTGATCGACCAGCTGCGCGATGTGGACACCGGCGCCGACCTGCACTGCGTATAGCAGGGTTGCACTGCCGGGCGCGCTTTTATCATGACCTGCCGGGCCAGCCATGCTAGGCGAAGGATATGACCCGTATCCCCTCCAAGGCAGAGATCCTCGATTGGATCAGCGCCCACCCGACCCAGACATCGAAACGCGACATTGCCAAGGCTTTTGGCATCAAGGGCGCCGACCGAATCGACCTAAAGCGCCTGCTGAAAGAGCTGGAGGCCGAAGGTCATCTGCAAAAGCGCAACAAGACCTATCGCGATCCAGAGCAATTGCCCCCAGTCACCGTGCTGCTGATCAAGGCGCCGGATGATAATGGCGATCTTTATGCGCAGCCACTGGAATGGCACGGCGAAGGCGTCGAACCCATCGTTCTGGTTGTCACCACCCCGGCCGGGCCCGCCCTGGGCCAGGGTGATCGCATTCTGGCCCGGCTTACCAAGGTTGAGGGCGGTGATCACCACTATGAGGCCCGGCTTATTCGCCGCATTGGCGTCAATCCCAAGCGGGTGATTGGCATCTTCCGCAAAGGCACCGAAGGCGGCCGCATTGTGCCCATCGAAAAGGCCTCGGCCAACGAATGGGCGGTGATGGCGGATGCCATGTTAGGCGCCCAGGATGGGGAACTGGTAGAGGCAGAACAGGCTGGCCCCAAGGGCCGCATGGGTCTGCCGCGCGCCCGGATTCTCAACCGGCTGGGCGACCCTTCGGCCCCGAAGGCGGTGTCGCTGATCGCCATTCATCAGCACGGCATTCCCGATGATTTCCCCGACAAGGTCGTGGCCGAAGCGGATGCCGCCAAGCCCATGGGCCTGAAAGGGCGCGAAGATCTGCGCCAGATGCCGCTGATTACCATCGACCCGGCAGATGCCCGCGACCACGATGACGCCTGCTATGCCGAAGCCGACACGGATCCGAAGAATCCGGGCGGCCATGTCATCTGGGTGGCGATCGCCGATGTCGCCGCCTATGTCACCCCCGGCAGCGCGCTGGACCGCGAAGCGCGCAAGCGCGGCAACTCTTCCTATTTCCCCGACCGGGTTGTGCCAATGCTACCGGACCGGCTGTCAGGCGATCTGTGCTCCCTGCATGAGGGCGTCCCACGCCCCTGTCTTGCCGTGCGTATGCAGATCGACGCCGAGGGCAACAAGATCTCTCATCGCTTTGTGCGCGGGATGATGCAATCCGCTGCTTCGCTGCACTACACCGAGGTCCAGGATGCAATTGACGGGCAAGTGACCGAACGGACCGAGCGGTTCCTGGAGCCGGTGATCAAACCGCTCTATGCCGCCTATGAGGCGCTGAAGGCAGCCCGCAGGCAGCGCGAACCGCTGGATCTGGACCTGCCGGAACGCAAAATCATCCTCAGCGACAGTGGCCAGGTGACATCAGTCGCCTTTCGCGATCGGCTGGACGCGCATCGCCTGATCGAGGAATTCATGATCCTCGCCAATGTCGCCGCCGCCGAAACCCTGATCAAGAAGCGCTCACCGCTCTTGTTCCGGGTGCACGAAGAGCCGGCGCCGGAAAAACTGGAATCGCTGCGCGAAACCGCCATGGCGGCGGGCTTTCCGCTGGCCAAGGGACAGGTGCTCCAGACCCGCCACCTGAACGCGCTGCTGAATGGCGCAGCGGGAACCGACGACGCAGAGCTGATCAATATCTCGACCCTGCGATCCATGCAGCAGGCCTATTATGCGCCTGAAAACTTTGGTCATTTCGGCCTCGCGCTCCGCAACTATGCGCATTTCACCTCGCCGATCCGGCGTTATGCCGATCTTATCGTGCATCGCTCGCTGATCTCGGCCCATGGCTGGGGCGACGATGGGTTGTCGCCAGCCGAGATTGAAGGCCTGGCAGAAACCGCCACCCATATTTCGGAGACCGAACGCAGATCAATGATTGCCGAACGTGACACCACCGACCGCTATCTCGCGGCCTATCTGTCGGAACGGGTTGGCAATGAATTCACTGGTCGGATCAGCGGCATCGCCCGATTTGGCGCCTTCGTGAAAATGGATGAAACCGGTGCCGACGGTCTGGTGCCCGTGCGCACAATCGGGCGCGAGTTCTTTCACTTTGATGCCGAGGGCAATACCCTGATGGGGGTTGATACCGGCCTGACCCTTTCCATCGGCCAGCGGGTCACCGTACGCCTGACCCAGGCGGCGCCCGTCACCGGCGGCCTAGAGCTGGAGCTGCTTTCCATCGAAGGAGACGAGCTGCCAAAGGGCAATGTTCGTAGTGGTGGCGGCGGCAGGCGTAGCCCTGCCGGGCGTACCGTTAAACGCAAAAGCAATCGCTCAAAACACAAGGCCGCCAAGGTCAAACGTAAAACCGAACGCAAGCGCAAGAGCTGAGGCAACGCGCAGTTTCTGCGCTCCAAAAAAGCCAATAAAACGCGAAAGGCCCCGCAGAAATATCTGCGGGGCCTTAATTTTTATGTTTTATTTCAGAACTTTAACCAGGGCTCATCCCGCGCAGACGTTCCGAACGGCGGCGCAGTAATTCAACCGTTGTCAGCAGCATGATCGAAATCGCCACCAGGATTGTCGCAACCGCCAGAATGGTGGGTGAGATCTGTTCCCGCAGCCCGATAAACATCTGCCAGGGCAGGGTCTTCTGACCAGCCGAGCCAACGAACAGGACCACCACGACTTCATCAAACGAGGTGATGAAGGCAAACAGGCCGCCCGAGATCACGCCAGGCAGGATCAGGGGCATCTGAATGCGGAAGAAGGTGGTCACCGGATCCGCGCCCATATTGGCCGCCGCACGGGTCAGCGAGCGGTCAAACCCAACCAGCGTTGCCGTAACAGTGATGATCACAAAGGGAATCCCCAGTGCCGCATGGGCCAGCACCACCCCAAGGTAGGTGCCCTGCAGACCAATCCGGCTGTAGAAGAAATACATGCCCGCAGCCGAAATAATCAGCGGCACAATCATTGGCGAAATCAGGATCGCCATGATCGCGCGCCGGAACGGTACATGCTGCTGGCTTAGCCCGATTGCCGCCAATGTGCCAAAGCTGACCGAGAGCAGCGTCGCCATTGGGGCAATCTTCAGCGAATTCCACATCGCACTTTGCCAGGAATCATTGTTGAAGAAATCCCGGTAGTGTTTCAGCGAAAACCCTTCTGGATCCAGCCGCAGCATTTCCGGGGTGAAAGTAAAGAAGTCCTGCGCATTGAAGCTCAGAGGGATGATCACCACAATCGGCGCGATCAGGAAGAAAAAGATCAACCCACAGATCACCCGGAAAGAGTAGTACCAAACCCGCTGGCCCGTCGTCGCATATGGAGGAAGTGCACTCATTGTCGGTTACCCCAGCTTCACGTTGTCGATGCCGACAATCTTGTCATAGACCCAGTACAGCAGCAGCACCACTGCAAGCAGGATCGAACCAAGCGCAGCGCCCAGACCCCAGTTACCCGATGTCGAGATGTGATAGGCAATCAGGTTAGAAATAAAGGTCCCTTTGGTCCCGCCAACCAGGGCCGGGGTGATGTAGTAGCCAACCGCCAGAATGAAGACCAGGATCGACCCAGCACCAATGCCCGGCACCGACTGCGGGAAATACACCCGCCAAAAGGCCGTCCAGTTGGTCGCACCCAGCGATTTTGCCGCCCGCAGATAGGTGGGCTGGATCGTCTGCATCACAGAATACATCGGCAGGATCATAAAGGGCAGCAGGATATGGGTCATCGCAATGATGGTACCCAGCTCATTGTTGATCAGCACAAGCCGGTTGTCATCAGCCACAAGACCAATCCAAACGAGGACATCATTGATAACCCCCTGTTGTTGCAGAAGGATTTTCCAAGATGACGTTCGAACCAGCAAGGATGTCCAGAAGGGCAGCAAGACCAGGATCATCAAGAGATTGGCTTTGCGTGTTGGCAGGTTTGCCAGCAACCAGGCCACTGGATAGCCCAGCATGATGCAGCTGAAGGTAATGATCAGCGACATCCGCATGGTGCGGATCAGCATGGTATTATAAATGCGCTCTGTCTCGGGGCGAACTTCGACCCCGTCGGCGCCCAGCTTCAGATCGACCGCGTTGAGGAAATACCCCGCCGTCCGCGTGCCGGAATAGGTCTTGATGGTGCGCCATAATTCAAGATCAGCCCAGCCATCGTCCAGTTCGATCAGGCGTTCCTTATAGGGGCCGTCGTTTTCGACATCCCACTTTCCGATCTTGCGGCCAGATTTACGAAACACCGAGGACATACCAGGGTTTTCGTAGTTCAGACGCTTGGCCACACGGGTATGAACCTTGAGTTCGGCCGCCGCCTTCATATCCACGGCCAGGGCCGCAAATACGGCTTCATCTGGCAGTTCGCTTGAGTCCGGGTCCCAACTTTCCAATGCGTCAACGGTTTTGGGCAGAACCTCTTGAACGATGCGATTGTCCACGGAGCGGAACAGCATGTCGCCCACAGGCAGGATGAAGGTCACAAGAATAAACAAGAGCAGCGGTGCAATCAGCATCAAAGCCCTGAGCTTCTGCAGCCGCAGTGCCTTCGCGAGGCTACGCTTTAGCGGCGTGCCATCAGCGGCCAGCACAGGGCCATTTTGGGTGGTATCACTCATGGTGGGGATCCCCGTCGGGTCTTTTTTGATTGGTGGAGAAAGGGCCCAGACAATGCCGGGCCCTTTCCCGTTCTCACAACGAGGTCAGATTACTGGAGCAACCAGGCCTGGAATTTTGCATCCAGATCATCACGGTTGTCTGCCCACCATTCGTAGTCATAGGTGTGCACATTGCCAGAGTTGGCAGGATCTGTTGGCATGTGAGGCGCCATTTCGATGCCCAGCACTGCGTGCTTACCAACCAGCGGTGCCGAGGAGGCACGTGCGGGACCGTAAGAAATGTAAGCAGCCTGATCAGCCAGACGCTGGGTGTCGGTGGCGAACCTCAGGAAGTCCATCGCGCGGGCCTTGCGGTCCGCAGGCAGACCGGCAGGAACGATCCAGCCGTCAAGGTCAAAGGACTGCATGTCCCAGAGCATACCAATTGGCTGGTTCTGCTCGGCAATCGCCGAGAACAGACGACCGTTGAAGGTCGAACCCATCACGACTTCGCCATCGGCCAGCAGCTGAGGTGTTTCCGCGCCAGCAGACCACCAGACAACGCTGTCTTTGATGGTGTCGAGCTTGTTCAGCGCCCGTGTCACACCTTCGTCGGTGCCCAGAACGTCATAGAGATCTTCCTTGGCAACGCCATCGCAGTACAGAGCCCATTCCATGTTATCGATTGGGCGCTTTTGCAACGAACGCTTGCCTGGGAATTTGGCCAGGTCAAAGATGTCGCAGACAGAGGTTGGAGCTTCGGCGCCAACCAGATCGGTGCGGTAGCCAAAGGTGGTCGAGTAAACGATCTGTGGCACAAAGCATTCGGAAACCAGCAGGTCGCCAAAGTCTTCCGTGGCAGGGGTGCCATCGGGGGCGGCGGCCAGATCTGCGTCGTGGTCCAGCTCTGCGGCGAGACCTTCGTCACACAGACGCATCGCATCCGAGGCCACAACGTCGACCAGATCCCAGGTCACATTGCCGGCTTCATTCATGGCGCGCAGCTTGGCAACCGCTTCAGCCGAGCTTTCGTCCCAAACGGCGCTAACGCCTTCGTTTGCAGCCAGATAGGGTTCGACATAGGCTTTGTTCTGGCTGTCCTGATAGGCACCGCCCCAGGATACCAGGGTCAATTCGTTTGCCATGTCTTCAGCAAAGGCCGCAGGCGCGATCAGCGCTGTGGTCATTGCCAGTGCAGACAGTTTCGTCATCTTCATAAGAGATCTCTCCTTGTTGATTTTCGTCGGTTTACAGCCCCGATCATTGATGCCGGGGTTTGCGCGGTTGGACGCTTAGGCGTCCAGAGCGCGGCAATCTTCGGGCAGCCAACCAATTTCGATCTGCTGGCCCGGTTTCAGACGCACTTGGTCGGGGGCATTCCGGGTCTTGATGATAAACTCATCGTTGCCAGCAACCCGCAGGCGGGTCCGGAAAATATCCCCCATGTAAATGAACTCAAGCACTTCGGCTTTGAGTGTGTGAACGCCTTCGGCGAGGCGATCCTTGTTGTATTCAACCCGCTCGGGGCGAATCGACACACGGGTGCGTTCACCTGGCTTGGTGACATTGATCGGCTTGCAGTCGATCAGCTCTCCACCGTCCAGCTGCACCAGCGCGACGCCATTGCTGATTTCTTTGACAGTGCCTTCCAGGGTGTTGTTTTCCCCGATGAACTGCGCAACGAAACTATTCTGCGGCTCTTCATAGAGCTTGTCTGGCGGCGCCAGCTGCTGAATGCGGCCATCTTCAAACACCGCCACCCGGTCCGACATGGTCAGGGCTTCGGTCTGGTCGTGGGTCACATAGACCACAGTGATCCCAAGACGATGCGCCAGATGGGTGATTTCAAACTGCATCTTTTCCCGCAGTTGCTTGTCCAAGGCGCCAAGCGGTTCATCCATCAAGACCAGTTCAGGTTCAAACACCAGCGCACGCGCCAGGGCGATCCGCTGCTGTTGCCCACCCGAAAGCTGCGAGGGGCGGCGGCCACCGAAGTCGCCCATTTCCACCATGTCCAGCGCACGCTTGACCTTGGCCTCACGATCCGACTTGCCGATTTTGCGGACTTCCAGTGGAAACGCCAGGTTTTCAGCGATGGTCATGTGTGGGAACAGCGCATAGTTCTGAAACACCATGCCAATGCCGCGTTTATGCGGCGGAATGTTGTTGATTGAGGTGCCGCCAAGGCGTATGTCGCCATGGGTTGCCGTCTCAAAACCAGCCAACATCATGAGGCAAGTTGTTTTGCCCGACCCCGAGGGGCCCAGCATGGTAAGAAACTCACCCCTGGGCATAAAGAGGTTCAAGTCTTTTACGACAAGGTTCTCACCGTCATAGCTCTTTTGTACGCGTTCGAACTCTACGAACGCGTCATTATTAGACGCATCAGCCAAAGCAGGCTCCCCGTTTTTTATTAGTCGGCAGATTGGTTCTGCGCTTGTGTCGCGATGTAAGCATAACCTTGGCAGGGTATGCAACCGTATCGTTTATTTACAAAACTGTCGTTAGCTTAGGCTCTTACTGCCCTGGAATTAAACCCATTGCGGCAATTAGTGTAAAATTTGCGACATAGTTTGCGTATCAGGCCTATCCCACAGGCGTTTTTGTGCGAAATACGGCCCAGCCCAAAACGACAAAAAGGCCCTGCACAAATACTATGCAGGGCCTGGAATTTCAGGCAAAGTTAATAAACTAGACCAACCTGATCAGTGGCAAATCACCCAAAGACCAAGAGACCGGACCCGCGTTTCACCTATACCTTACGCGCTGTGCAGCAAATCTTTTTCCTGCAGGATCGCATAGCATTCATCCAAAGAGCGGCGGGCCCGCTCTATAAGCACATCGATTTCATCTGTCGTGATGACCAGAGGCGGAGAAATGATCATCCGATCCCCGACGTGGCGCATGATGAGGTTATTGGCAAAGCAGCGCTCGCGGCAGATATAGCCAACCGTTCCCCCATCAGCGGCAAAGGCAGCGCGGGTTTCCTTGTTGGGGGTCAGCGCGATGGACCCCATCATGCCAACAATCCGGGCTTCTCCGACCAGAGGGTGATCCGCCAGCGCTTCCCACTTCTCTTTCAGGTAGGGGCCCGCTGTGTTCTGGACATGGCCAACAACGTCTTCCTCTTCCAGTATGCGCAGGTTTTCCAGCGCCACCGCTGCAGCCACGGGATGGCCTGAATAGGTATAGCCGTGGTTGAATTCGCCGCTGCCAATCACGGCGGCGACCTCGTCCGACACGATAGAGCCGCCAATCGGCGCATAGCCAGAGGACAACCCCTTGGCGATGGTCATAATGTCAGGGCGAATGCCCACGGTCTGCGAGCCAAACCAATTGCCGGTTCGGCCAAAGCCGCAGATGACCTCATCCGCGATCAGCAGGATTTCGTATTTGTCGCAGATCCGCTGGATTTCAGGCCAGTAGGTGGCTGGCGGCACGATGACGCCCCCGGCCCCCTGCACCGGCTCTGCGATAAAGGCGGCAACACGGTCTTCGCCCAACTCCAGAATCGCCGCTTCCAGCTCTTGTGCACAGGCCAGACCAAAATCATCCTCGGGCGTGTCGCCGCCTTCAGCCCACCAATGTGGCTGATTGATATGGTGAATATCGGGAATCGGCAGGCCGCCCTGCTCGTGCATTGCGCTCATCCCGCCCAAGGAACCACTCCCAACAGAGGAGCCGTGATAGGCGTTCTTGCGGCTGATAATGATGGATTTTTCCGGCTTGCCCTTCAGCGCCCAGTAATGCCGCACCATGCGAATATTGGTATCATTCGCCTCTGATCCGGACCCGGCAAAGAACACATGGTTCAGATCACCCGGTGCCAGCTCTGCGATCTTGGCGGCCAGCGCGATGGCGGGCACATGGCTGGTTTGAAAGAAGGTATTATAATAGGGCAGCTCACGCATCTGACGCGCGGCGACATCCGCCAGTTCATCACGACCATAGCCAATATTCACACACCACAGCCCGGCCATGGCATCAAGGATCTCGTTGCCGTCACTGTCGGTCAGGGTCACGCCCGTGGCGCGGGTGATAATACGGCTGCCCTTTTCGGCCAGCTCGCCATTGGCCGTAAAGGGGTGCATGTGGTGCGCTGCATCCAGCGCCTGCAATTCAGCAGTGGGCATATGGTTGGTGATCACGTTCATCAGACTCGCTCCATCTGTAAGAGATTGAGTTCAGAATATGATCAAATTTCACTTTGTCAATCGAATCACTTTGCCTCTGCCAGGCCCTGACTCACCTGGTCCATACCCTGTGCCACGTCTTTTTCCATCGCCTGTGCCACTTTTTCTGGCGTGCCCTTACGCATGGCATCAATGATGTCCTTGTGGCGGTCGGGAAAGCTCTGGGTGCCAAAGCGGCCGCAGACCACCCGCAGTGAGGGGCCGAAGCGCAGCCAGAGACGATCGGCAAGATCCGCCATGATCGGCGCATCGGCATGCGCGTAAAGCGCGGCATGGAAGCTGTAGTTCTGCACCAGGTAGCCAGCGATATCGCCGGCGGAAATGGCCTGATCCAACGCCACATCAATGGCCTCCAGGTGATCAATATGAACCGGTTTGATACGCAGTGCTGCGCGGCGAGCAAGCTCACATTCTATTGTTTTTCTTACAAAACCTAGCTCATCAATGTCTTGTGTTCGCAACATGGGAACCGACACTCGCCGGTTGCCCTGGAACACCAGCGCGCCATCCGAGGTCAGGCGGCGGATCGCTTCTCGAACGGGCGTCATGCCCGCCCCCAGCGACTCTGTCAGCCCCTGAATTGTGACCGCCTGCCCCGGCGCCAATTCGCCAAAAAGGATCTGCTCCCGCAGCTTTTGATAGACGATTTCATGGGCAGGCAGCTTGGCCCCCTCAACGGGGTTTGCCTGGGATGCTTCAACGGCTGAATTGGTCACCGACACGTGGGGTTTTCCTTCTAATTTCTGGGCAGTTTGCACCAAGATTTGCCTGGTGGAAACATAAACAGTATTGCCGAACGAAGCAAAACTTGATCAAATCTAGGTCAGCCGGGCTCACACCGGTACCCACAGGGAGAAAATCATGACACTTAGAATGATGACAACCACTGCAGCTTTTGCCTTGCTCGGATCTGTCGCCATGGCTGAACAGGTGCGCGTCTACAACTGGTCTGACTATATCGATGAAGCGTTGCTGGAAAAATTCGAAACCGAAACCGGCATCGAACTAATCTATGACGTATTCGACAGCAACGAATTGCTAGAGACCAAAATGCTGGCCGGTGGATCCGGCTATGACGTGGTTGTGCCCAGCGGCACATTCCTGCAGCGCCAGGTTACAGCAGGCGCATTTCAGAAGCTGGACATGTCAAAACTGCCCAACCACAAAAACATGTGGAACGTGGTCGAAGAGCGTACCGAACAATACGACCCGGACAATGCCTATTCCATCAATTACATGTGGGGCACCACCGGCATCGGTGTGAATATCGGCAAGGTTCAGGAGCTCTTGGGCGAGGACGCTCCCATCAACTCGCTTGAACTGGTTTTCAACCCAGACAACATGGCAAAACTGGGCGACTGTGGTGTACATTTCCTGGACGCGCCTGCCGAAATGATCCCCGCCGCGCTGAAATACATCGGCGAAGACCCCAATAGCCATGACCCGGACGTGATCGCCAAGGCCGAATCCGTCTTTATGGCAATTCGCCCCTATATCCAGAAATTCCACTCTTCCGAGTATATCAACGCCTTGGCAAACGGCGACATCTGCGTGGCAGTTGGCTGGTCTGGCGACATCCTGCAGGCCCGTGACCGCGCCGCCGAGGCCGAGAACGGCGTCACCATCGCTTATCACGCCGCAGTCGAGGGCGCGCAGATGTGGTTTGACCAGATGGCCATCCCGGTTGATGCGCCCAACCCGGATTCAGCACATGTATTCCTGAACTTCATCATGGACCCACAGAACATGGCGGCTGCGTCGAACTACGTCTATTACGCCAACGGCAACAAGGCATCACAAGAATTCCTGGTCGAAGACGTGATTGGCGATCCGGCGATCTACCCAGATGACGCAACACTGGCGAACCTGTTCACAACCACGCCATATGCCCCCAAGGTGCAGCGTATCGTGACCCGCCTTTGGACCAAAATCAAATCGGGCACCTGACCTTCGGGTGACTGATCCTGCGGGGCGCCCAGCGCGCCCTGCCCATGCCAAATTGCATCACATTTCTGACAGCCAGGCGCGCCACTTGCCCCTGCGCATTCAGAACCTGCGGGGGAAACAGCTTGACCAGTCCTGTATTCGAACCCTGGAACGATCCCGAGGCCAAACCTCTGATCGAGTTCCAGAATGTTACCAAACGCTTTGGTTCATTCACGGCGATCGATGATCTGACCATCGGCATTTATGAAAAAGAGTTCTTTGCGCTGCTAGGCCCCTCGGGCTGTGGCAAGACCACCCTGATGCGGATGCTCGCCGGATTTGAAACCCCAACCGAGGGGGCGATCTTTCTCGCAGGGCAAGACATGGCGCCGGTGCCGCCAAACAAGCGCGCCACCAATATGATGTTTCAGTCCTATGCGCTGTTCCCGCATCTTTCGATTTGGGACAACATCGCCTTTGGCCTGAAGCGCGAAAGCATGCCCAAGCCTGATATCGAGGCCCGCGTTGACGAAATGCTGCGCCTCACCCGGATGGAAAAATTTGCCCGCCGCAAGCCGCATCAGATTTCCGGCGGTCAGCGCCAGCGGGTGGCCCTGGCACGATCACTGGCCAAACACCCCAAATTGCTGCTGCTGGACGAACCGCTTGGCGCGCTGGACAAAAAACTGCGCCAGGACACCCAGTTTGAACTGATGGATATTCAGGAAAAGACCGGCACCACCTTTGTCATCGTTACCCACGACCAGGAAGAAGCGATGACCGTTGCCAGCCGCGTTGCGGTGATGGACAATGGCAAGATCATCCAGGTTTCGACCCCGGATCGCATCTACGAAAACCCCAATTCAGTCTATGTCGCCGACTTTATCGGCGAGGTGAATATCATCGATGGCACCGTCACTCCCAATGGGCCAGACAGTTATTCCGTCGCCTGGAAAGATGGCCAGCCGCCGCTGAATGTGATTTCCCCCACCGCCTTTTCTGACGGGCAGAGCTGCCATCTGGCCATCCGCCCCGAAAAAGTGACCATCAACGCCGAGAAACCCGCCGACGTCGACAATGTGGTGCAGGGCAAGATCCTCGACATTGCCTATCTGGGCAATATTTCGACCTATCATGTGGAACTGCCCTCGGGCGTTGTGATCAAGGCGCAGAGCGCCAATACCCGCCGTATCTCGCGCCGGGCCTTTACTTGGGAAGACACTGTCTGGCTGTCCTGGACCGCCACGGCTGGCGTCCTGTTGGCGAACTGATGCGCCGCTTTGCCCTGATCGCCGCCCCCTATCTTTGGCTGTTGGCCCTGTTTCTGGTGCCCTTTGCCATCGTGTTGAAAATCTCGCTGTCGGACTATGCGATCTCTATCCCGCCCTACACGCCACAGTTTGACTGGGCCACCGGTATTGGCGCCTTTCTGGAAAAGCTGGATTTTGAAAACTTCATCTGGCTGACCGAGGATGATCTCTACTGGAAGGCCTATCTCAGCTCGCTGAAAATTGCCCTGATCTCAACCTTCATGACGCTGCTGGTGGGTTATCCAATGGCCTATGCCATGGCCCGCGCCCCAGCGGAATGGCGCGCCACCCTGATGATGCTGGTGATTCTGCCCTTCTGGACCAGCTTTCTGATCCGAGTCTATGCCTGGATGGGGATTCTGTCGAACGAAGGGTTCCTCAACCAGTTTTTACTCTGGACCGGGATGATTTCAGAGCCGCTGACCATCCTCAACACCAATACCGCCGTCTATATCGGCATCGTCTACACCTATCTCCCCTTTATGATTCTGCCGATCTATGCCGCGTTGGAGCGGCTGGACGATTCCCTGATCGAAGCCGCCGAGGATCTGGGCTGCTCGCGTCTCACTGCATTCTGGCTGATAACCATTCCGCTGTCGAAAACCGGCATCATTGCCGGCTGCTTCCTTGTTTTCATCCCGGTCATTGGTGAATTTGTCATTCCCTCGCTCTTGGGCGGGTCTGACACGCTGATGATTGGCAAGGTCCTTTGGGAAGAGTTCTTTTCCAACCGGGATTGGCCCGTGGCCTCTGCGGTGGCGGTGGTGCTCTTGCTGCTCTTGATCATTCCCATCGTGCTGTTCCAGCGCAATCAGCAAAAGCAAGAGGAGGCCGACACATGACACGCATGAGCTGGTTCAATACCGTATCCCTTACGCTTGGCTTTGCCTTTCTTTATGTGCCGATGCTGATTCTTGTGATCTTCAGCTTTAATGACGGCAAGCTGGTCACTGTCTGGGCCGGGTTTTCCACCAGATGGTATGGAGAGCTGATGCAAAACGAGGCCTTTCTCGACGCGGCCTGGGTCACCATCAAGGTCGCGGTAGCATCCTCCACCATTGCCACGGTTCTGGGCACCATGGCCGCCTATGTACTGGTGCGCGGCGGACGTTTCATGGGGCGAACGCTGTTTTCAGGCATGATCTACGCGCCCTTGGTGATGCCCGAAGTCATCACTGGCCTGTCGCTCTTGTTGCTGTTCATCGGCATTGGCCTTGACCGCGGAGTGCTGACAATCATCCTGGCCCATACCACCTTTTCCATGTGCTATGTCTCGGTCGTGGTCTCCTCACGGCTGATGACCTTTGACCGGTCGTTGGAAGAGGCGGCGCTTGATCTGGGCTGTTCTGCGGCGCAGGCCTTTCGTCTTGTCACTCTCCCGATAATTGCCCCGGCAGTGATCTCCGGCTGGCTCTTGGCCTTTACCCTGTCACTGGACGATCTTGTGATTGCCTCCTTCACCTCGGGGCCGGCGGCCACCACCCTGCCGATCAAGATCTATTCCGCAGTGCGGCTGGGGGTTTCGCCTGAAATCAACGCCCTGTCGACCATCATGATTGCGATTGTAACCATCGGCGTTATCACCGCATCGCTGGCCAACAAACGGCAAATGGTGCGCCAGCAACGCGATGAACAGTCAGCGGTGCGCAGCTGATGCGACGCATTTATTCCGACTATGCCTATGGTCCCGGCCCCCGCAACAATTGCTGGTGGGACGAAACCTGTGCCGCGCCACGCTGGCCAGAGCAGAGCGGCGACGCGCAGGTTGATGTCACCGTCATAGGCGGTGGTTTCACCGGCCTGTCTGCGGCGCTGCATCTGGCCGAGGCCGGTGCCAGCGTCGCCGTGCTTGAGGCCGAGACCCCCGGTTGGGGGGCCTCGGGGCGCAATGGCGGCTTTTGCTGCGTGGGCGGGTCAAAACTCTCCAGTGCCAGCATGCGCCGCCGATATGGAACGGAAGAAACCCAGATCTATGAAGCGGCAGAAGAAGAGGCCGTCGCCCTGGTGGCCGGAGTGTTGGAGAAACACGGCATCAAAGCCGATACCCATTCCAAGGGCGAAACCCAGATGGCCCATAGCCCGCGCGCCTGGGCCAGGCTGCAAAAGCAGGCTGACGACATCACCCGCAGCGGTGGCAAGGTAGAACTTTTCAGCAAGGCGCAACTGGCACAACAGGGGCTGAACGGCACCTTTCATGGTGCGCTGACCACCCCGATCGGTTTTGGCCTCAACCCGCGCAAGTATCTGTTTGGTCTGGCCCGTGCCGCGACCAAGGCCGGGGGGCAGCTGTTTCAGCACAGCCCGGCGCTGAAGATTAGGGCCAGTGGCAGCCAGCAGATCGTTACCACGAAACGGGGCAGCTTGCGCAGCGATCAGGTCATCATTGCCACCAATGGCTATTCCTCAGACGATCTGCCCGACTGGCTGTCAGCCCGGTATATGCCAGCCCAGTCCACCGCAATGGTGACCCGGCCCATGACAGACCAAGATCTGCAGGCGCAGGGCTGGTTCAGCGACCAGATGGCCTATGACACCCGCAACATGCTGCATTATTTCCGTCTGATGCCAGATCGGCGTTTCCTGTTTGGCATGCGCGGCGGTCTGCTGTCATCACCGAGAGTCGAACGCGGAATCCGGCAGAAACTGCGCCGCGATTTTGAACGGCTGTTCCCGGCCTGGCACGGCGTTGAAACCACCCATAGCTGGTCGGGTATGGTCTGCCTGTCACGCAATCTCGTACCCTTTGTCGGGCCAGTACCGCAGCAGCCGGGGATATTTGCCGGGCTATGCTATCACGGCAACGGGGTCGCCATGGGCAGCTATGCCGGCCGGATTCTGGCAGATCTGGCGCAGGGAAAGCGCCCCGGTCTGCCCTATCCTGCACTGATGCAGCAGATGGGCCGCTTTCCCTTTGGGCGGGCCCGCCGGGTGGTGATGCCGCCTGCCTATGCTCTCTTGGCGATGCTGGACTGATCCAGCGCCGTCAGCTCCAGCTGCAGCGCCTGCCTGTCGCGCGGCTCTCCGCTGTGGCTGCGCCAGAGACAGTAGGCCGCCATACGCCAGTGAAACCAAGGTTTTAACGATAGATATCGCCCCACAATTGCCGGATCGGGATAGGCGCTCAGAAAGCTGTCTTCCTCTGCCTGGGACAGCGTCGCACCGCGATAGATAAACTGCATGGCCGGCGACAGGAACAGCGCCAGATCTTCGCTGGGGTCGCCCTGTTGCG
Organism: Pseudophaeobacter profundi; assembly: GCF_029697505.1. Lineage (GTDB taxonomy): Bacteria > Pseudomonadota > Alphaproteobacteria > Rhodobacterales > Rhodobacteraceae > Pseudophaeobacter > Pseudophaeobacter profundi. The sequence goes on from NZ_JARJEF010000003.1 coordinate 185,506, forward strand.
GGCATTGCCAATCAATCAGCGTCAGGGTGCCATCGTGCGCCAGCAGGTTGCCTGGCACCGGATCGCCATGGATCACCCCCAGCTGCCGCAGCGGCGGCACCTGACCAATGGGGCGCTGCCCGATCAACTGCGCCGCCACTGCCACATCACCGCAATGCGCCAGAATCGCCAGGGCCTGGGCCTCTAAATCAGCGCTGCCATTGCGGCCCTGCGGCAAGGCGCAAAAGCCGGGTTGATCGTGCAACCGACCCAGAAGCTGCGCCACATGCGCTGCATCCCGCTGCCATGGCGCGCCGGTAATATGGTCGTAAATCAGCCAGTCCTGGCCTTCAAAACGGCCGCAGCGCCGCAGGCGGGGGGCCATGCCGGTGCCTGCCAGCGCTGTCAGCGCTGCCACTTCGCGTTTTGCATCATTGGCAAAGAGCGGATTCGCCTGTTGCGGCAGGTAGAGTTTCACAACCTGATCGCCACAGCGCCACACCCGATTGGACCGCCCCCCCTGAAACGGCAAGGGCGCAGGGAGGTGCCCCCCCTGCCCCCTGAGCGATTGAAAGAATCGCTGGTCAAATTCTGTGGTCAGGCCTTGCAGGGCGTTGCTCTCCGGTGCTTGCGCCCCTTAGCCAGAGCGCATTCTCTCTAGACCGCGCAACGCCGATTGGATCAAGCCTCTTCTTGGCCAGAACCAGGATCACGCAGCGCCGTCACAGAAGTCGCCAGAATCGCAGCGCCAGTGTCATTGATCAAGACAACATCATTGCCCTGCATCCGGGTTTCACGCACTGAAGTATAAACTTCGGCCAACTCGGAAAGCACCACTTCACCGTCGACCTTGCTTTCTACGACGAAGCTGTAGGCACCGGCGGGCAGGGTATCGCCGCTAAAATCGGTGCCGTCCCAATCATAGGGATCCGCCGAAACTGGAAGATCGATGCGATTGACTTCATCGCCATCGGAATTGCGTACGATCATCGTCACCTCATCGGCCGAGGCCGCAGGGTTGGGGGCAATATTGACTGCATTGGTGCCGTCAAAATGCGCCGCCGTGGCTGAACGCACTTCCATGCCGACCCAGCCGGTCAAGGCCGCCATATTGCCCAGACCCAGCTGATCCAGCGCAAAACCAAGGTTGTCATTGGTCAGAACCTGCTGTTCAACCATAGAGAATTCCGCCAGCTGCGAGGCATATTCGGTATTGTCCATTGGCTCTGTCGGGTCCTGGTATTTTGCCTGGGCCGTCAACAGCTTGATGAAAGTGTCAAAATCAGAAGTCAGGTTGGTACCGCCTCTGGCGGCGGCGCTTGCCGGGCGGGGTGTGACCCCCGCGCTGGCAGAAGATACTTCAGTTGTCATCGCTTAAACCCTCATGTCCACGCCGGCATTTCCAAGCCGGAGATGTTGTACCTGTGTTTCTGCGACCTCTGCCGCAGTCAAATCATCGCTGTGTCCGGTGCCGGATATGCCGACACCGGCCTGGCTTTCACTGTCGCCTTGGGTCTGCCCCCCCGACGCACCACCACCGTTGAATTCAAAAGAAATGTTTTCGAACCCCATCTTGCGGAATTCATCTGCCAGCTCGTTGATATGGCGGCGCATCAGATCGCCGGTTTCCGGGCGTTCGGTCTGAATCACCACTGTAATCCCTGCTTCGCTGGTGCTGACCCGCATTTTGACCCGGCCAAGTTCTTCGGGGTTCAGGGCAACATCAACGTTGCGATCCCCCTTGGCCACAATGGCTTGGGCCAGTTGCGCTGCAATCAGGCGCGGTGTTTCTGGGCGATGAACGGTGCCCGGCTGAAGGACCGCTTCGGTCAGCAACTGCGATAGGCCGGGCATATCAACGGCGGGATCACCCGTCAAAAGCTGCGCCTCGGCACCACGTCCACCCGCTGCACCGCCATCAGCGCCCAGAACCTGGGCGGCAAAGGCCTGCTGAACAGCGCTGATCTGCGCAGCCGCAGCGGATTTCACGCCCGCCGCAGCGGCCCCCGACACGGCATTGCCCGACACGGTGGCCTGTGCCTCACGCGATTCATGTGCGCGGCCCTGCGCCCGACGGCCCGGTTCACTGGCTGCCGCCGCGCGCGATTGCCCAACAGCCGCCATGGTTTCGGCAAGGCCCGGTGATTTGCTGCCAGCGGATTTACCGCTCGCATCCACCGCAGCAGCCTGTGTTGCGGGATCTGTATCTGCGGCGGGGAGAGGCACAGGCTGAGCGACGCCCTCCTTACCGGCTGCACCCACGGCAAGGGGTGCCGCAGATTTGGCCGCGCCTGCCCCGGTCTGAACCTGCCAGTTTACCCCCTCCTGCACGCGCTGTGCTGTCTGAGGTGCCCCTACGCTGGCCTGGCGCTCGGATGCGGGTAGATCAACATCACCGCCCTTGGGGGAATCAGTAGTGGCGGCAACGGTGACCTCTGCTGCGGCTGTTGTCGCGCTCGGCTGAGCCACCGTCTGAGAGCCCCCCTGCACCTGACCGGCGACGGCAGTAGCTGGTGGCTTGCCGCTCTGCGGCTCCACCTTGGCGGTTGCGGCAGCTTGCAGTGCAATTTCTGCCCCGTCTTCTGCTGGCGCAGCGGCGGTGTTTTGCACACGCGCGACGGCCTCAGACGAATCGCCTGATGTGGAGCGCACAGGCTTTTGTTGTGTATCGCCCGGTGCAACCAGACCAAGTTTAACCACGTCTTCCGCAAGAAGATCAGCGCCTTCTGCGGGAAGGTCGGCATCCTCTGCGGTAAAGTCAGCGTTTTCTGCGGGAAGGTCGGTACCTTCTGCTGCCTCAGCCGATATTTCAGGGAACTCTGCGCTGTCGTCGGCAGCCCCTGTCAGTTCGCCGTCAAAGGACAGCGCCGCTGTGTCATCGACCTGCGGGCCTGCATCGGCCTGGCCTGCGACTGCCGGTTTTTGTGCGGCGGGCTTCGTCCCTGCCTCTACAGTCTTGCTGTCTGCAGCTTTTTCAGTCTGTTTTTCAGGTTGATCAGCGCGATCTTTGTCGGAAACGGAATTTGCTTCGCGGCGGCGGGCGCGATCATCCATATGATCAGAGAAGCTGCGCGTGCTTTGCTGTCGCGTCGGGCTTTGTGTCGCCTTGGCGCCGGCCTGGTCTGCAGCGCCGGGGCGCGCCTGACCAAAGAGTATACTTGTAAGCATAGGATTCCAGACATTCTATCTCGATGCCCTCCTAACTAGCGCAAAGCGGTTACGGTAATTTTAACCGCTCTTGGGGCAATCTCAGAAAAATCATCTAAAGCTGGATTTAAACTGGAGAGACCTGCGGAATGGCCAATCTGACAACAGTTCATCAGGCGGCGCCCCCTTCACCTGCGCTTCAACGCCCCTCGCAAGAGGATGCGATTCGGGACGCCGCCAAGAAGCTAGAAGCCTCTTTTCTAACTGAAATGTTGAAATCTGCCGGGCTTGGAAAAAGCCGCGAAGGCCTGGGCGGAGGCGGCGCTGGCGAAGACCAGTTCTCCAGCTTCCTCGTGCGCGCGCAGGCGGAACAAATCACTGAATCCGGCGGCATCGGCCTCGCCGAATCACTTTATCACGCAATGAAGGATTCCTTTAATGACTGACCTTACCCCACAGAGCCTTATCGAAGAACTGGACAACATCCTTGATCAAGAACGCGGCGCCCTGGTGCGCGGCGAGCTGGATCAGATCCAAGATATGCTGGTCCGCAAAGAGGCGGTCATCGCGCAACTCAACATGATTGAGAACCTGGAGCGCAGCACTCTCAGCAAAGTGCAGACAAAGGTGTCACGCAATCAAGAGCTGCTAAACAGTGCAATGGAAGGCATCCGCAGCGTGGCCGCCCGTATGTCTGAACTGCGCCGGGTCAAGAAAGGGCTTGATGTGTATGACAGCGCCGGGCGCAAATCATGCTATGGCACCGCAATGGGTCAGCGGTTGGAAAAGCGTAGCTAAGGATCTGCCGCGGTTGAGTAAAATTCTAGGAAATGCCCCCTTGGACATTAGCACTCCCTTAGCACCTTTCGCTGCAATGTCATCTTGCATCTCATCACTGGGGTGGCGCGGAAGCCGATCGGCGGAACGCACTGTCAGAAAGACGCTAAAATGCCCTTCGGGGCTGGGAAAAACTAGAGACCAAAGTGTCTCGATCGCTAAAGGAACTATACTATGACCAGCATTCTGACAAACAGTGGCGCAATGGTTGCACTCCAGACTCTGTCGATGGTGAACGACAATCTGGAAGGTACCCAGGCCGAAGTCTCCACTGGTAAAAAGGTCGGCAGCGCCAAAGACAACGCCGCTGTTTGGGCGATTTCCAAGACCATGGAATCTGACATCTCTGGTTTCACAGCCATTCAGGACAGCCTTGACGTTGGTGAAGCCACCGTTGCCGTTGCTTCTGCCGGCGCCGAACAGATCGTTGACGTTCTGAAGGAAATGAAACAGCTGGCGGTTTCGGCGCAATCCGAAAACGTTGACCACACCACCATTCAGGCCGACATGGCAAAGAAGACTGCACAGATCACTTCGATCATTAGCGCGTCTCAGTTCAACGGCGCCAACCTGTTGGCCGCTGATGTTGATGGCAACACCACAACATCTCTGGGCGTTCTCGCCTCGCTGGACCGCGTTGGTCCCTCCGGCACACCTACACCTGTCGAGATCTCGGTTGCCACTGTTGACTTCCAGACCAACATCAACATCGCCGGCATGACAGCCATTACAGACGCCGCAACTGCGGCAACTGCAATGGGTGAAATCGAAGCCATGCTGTCCACCGCCATCACCGGCGCTGCTCAGCTGGGTGCGGACGCTTCGCGTCTGAAGGACCAGGGTGAATTCGTATCGAAACTGACCGATGCGATGAAACTGGGTGTGTCTGCAATGACCGACGCCAACATGGAAGAAGCATCTGCCCGTCTGAAGGCCCTTCAGACTCAGCAGCAGCTGGCCGTGCAGTCGCTGACCATTGCGAACAAGCAGCCTGAAACTCTGCAGCAGCTGTTCCGCTAAACGACTTGAACCGGGGCGCGTTCACCGCGCCCCGGTTCCCTCTTCTCAGAGAATCTGAAGAAATAAAACGTTAGGAAAACACGTGAATGCACTTATGAAAGCGACAAGTGCCTATTCGGCGGCAAAAGCCCCTACGCGAACAGTCAAAGATCTGGAATTCGATGCCGTTGCCCGCATCACACGACAAATGATTACAGCTGCCAAGGCGCGTCCTTACGACTTCAAGGAAATGATCGCCGCAGTCAGCGCCAATCGCAGGCTTTGGATCCTTTTCGCCGCAGACGTCGCCAGCGAAGACAATGGGCTGCCGATGGAACTGAAAGAGCACATCATCTCGCTTGCTGCATTCACCAAACAACACACCAGCAAGGTCATGTCGCGCGAGGCGAACATCCGGCCGCTGGTAGAAATCAACACGGCCATCATGCGTGGCCTTCGCAGCGGAGCAACATAATAATGAGTGGACTAGTTCTCAAACTTGCCCCAAAAGAACGCGTTCTGGTCAATGGCGCTGTCATTGAAAACGGGGACCGCCGCAGCCGTCTGTCGATTGTGACCCCGGACGCCAATATCCTGCGCCTGCGTGACGCAATTCACCCGGAAGAGGCCACAACGCCTGTGCGCCGGGTCTGTTATGCCGCACAGCTGGTGCTGACCGGTGATACCGACCCCGAAGAGGGCCGTATGCCAATGCTGCGCCACATCGAAGAGCTGAGCCAAGTCTTCCACGATTCGGACAGCCGCGCCAGCCTGGCCGAGGCCACCGAAGCCCTGCTGAGCAACAACCACTATCGCTGCCTCAAGGCGCTGCGTGGCCTGTTGCCAAGAGAGGATCGCCTGCTGGCGATACGCCCCTCATGAGCTTTGAGCCAATCCTTCTGTCAACTGGCATCACTGGCTGGACATTCTTGCAGTCGACCTATGATGACCAATTCGAGAACTTCAAGAACGACACCGTTCTGAAGCGCGAGAATGACTATTTCACCGAGAACATCGGGAATATCAGTTCGGCAGAGGATCTCGTCAAGGATCGCCGCCTGCTGGGGGTCGCCCTGAAGGCTTTTGGCCTGGAAGATCAGATTGATTACAAGGCGATGATCCAAAAGGTTCTGGAAGAGGGCACAACCGCCGATGGCAACCTGGCCTCCAAGCTGGATGACAGCCGCTGGGTTGATTTCTCCAAGGCCTTTGGCTTTGGTGGAGGGGAAACCCGCACCAATACCGACCCTGTTGCCATGGCGGCCATCGTGGCCGACAACGAGGCACAATCCTTCGAGATTGCCGTTGGAGAGCAGGACGAAACCATGCGGATCGCGCTTTATGCCCTGCGCGAGTTGCAAGAGGTCATCCTCCCCGACGACGCCGAAGAAGACGGGCCGTCCGTCAAAGCCCAGTGGTACAATATCATTGGCCAGCCGCAGCTGGCGAAGATGATGCAGGTCACCCTGAACCTGCCGGAATCGATCAACCTGATTGATGTTGATCAGCAGGTGCGCGTCTACCAAGAGGCGGCGCAGCGGTTCCTGGGCACCGATGATCTCAGCTCCTTGTCCAGCGAAGAAGACATGAACAAGCTGGCGATCACCTATCTGGCCCGCGCCGAGGTTGCCGCCGTTGGCAACGCTTATTCGTCAAGCTCGGCGGCTCTTTCACTCTTGCAAGCCTGATATCCAGGCGACCTGACAAAACGAACCGTCACATTGAAAAAGGCGCCGCCAGACTATCTGGTCGGCGCCTTTTCATGTTCTGCTTTTGGCATTGCCTAGGTCTGTACCCGCTGCCGGGCCGCGGGCCAGCGCTGCCCCGCAGGGGGGAACGCTGTTTTCCTTTGTTAGCGCCCCTTGCTGGCGCGGCGCAGCATCAATTGCAGCCGGTTAAAGCTGTTCTCTACGCCCTGCGGGTCTTCCTTGCCAAAGAAGGCGTCCAGCTCGGGCCAGATCTTCACGGCCTGATCCAGCACCGCGTCATTGCCTTCGGAATATAGACCGGCGCGGATCATCACTTCGGATTGCTCATAGGATCCAAGGAACTTACGCACCTCCAGAATGGCAGCGTTCTCTTCCGGGGTGGCCGCCGCGGGCAGGCTCCGCGAGACAGAGCGCGACACATCCACGGCCGGAAAGCGGCCACGTTCAGCAATTTCACGGTTGAGCACGATATGCCCATCCAGAACCCCGCGCAGAATATCTGCGATTGGTTCATCCATGTCAGAGCCGGCAACCAAGACGCTAAAGACCGCCGTGATATCACCCTGCCCCTCAGACCCAGGCCCCGCACGTTCGCACAGCCCCGTGATAAGTGGCGTCACCGATGGGGGGAAGCCCCGCAGCGCCGGTGCCTCCCCCGAGGCGGCAGAGATCTCCCGGTGGGCTTCGGCAAATCGGGTCACGGAATCGGCCATGAACAGAACATTCTTTCCCTGATCGCGGAAATGTTCGGCGATGGTCATGGCAGCCCAGGCGCTGCGACGACGCACAAGCGCTGATTGATCCGAGGTGGCGGCAACCACAACCGCGCGCTTCATGCCTTCGGGGCCCAAAACATCCTCAACAAAGTGATTCACTTCGCGGCCACGTTCACCAATCAGCGCCATGACGACGACATCGGCCTCCATAAATTGCGCCATTTTTGCAAGCAATGTCGATTTACCAACACCCGACCCCGCAAAAAGACCGATACGCTGGCCCTGAACGACGGGGAGAATCGTATTGAACACCGCAAGCCCGGTGTCCAGACGCGCCCCCATATGACGCCGACCCGCCGCTTTTGGCGGCGGTGCCATCAGGTCTCGGGCCTTCTCTCCGCGCAGCATCGGCTTGCCATCCAGCGGCACACCAAAGGGATCAATCACCCGACCAATCCAGTTGTCACCCGGTGCAAATTCCGGCGCCGGATGTAGGCTCACCCGGTCGCCCATGGCCACACGATCTGGCGCACGATCTGGTAACATGCTGATTTTGTTTATATCAATCTTCAGGACTTCGCCGTGCAACTCATCCCCTGGGCCACGGACAAGGACCAGGCGATCACCGATTCGTGCCTCTCTCTCTAGGCCGGATATTTCAATTTCCCCACCCGAGATACCGCTGACGCGCCCCATAGAGGTTGCCAGTTTCTGACCGGCGATTTGTTCAGTCAAAGCTTTCAGCTCTGCGATCATGGCCTGAGGCCTCCATCTAGTTCCTGAAACAATTTCTAAAGGAATCAGGGTTAAGCCTTGATTGAAATTGATCGAGGGAGAAGCCCCGGTGTTTACTGAACTGAACGTTTTTAAAATCGCATACTCAATGGCCACCCATGCAGGGAAGCGCCAGGCATTGGTGTCACAGAACATCGCCAATGCAGATACCCCTGGCTATCACGCCAAGGATATCAAACCTTTTAAGGAGGTCTATGCCGCCGGGCCGCGCCCTGGTGACATGGTGGCCTCTCGTGGCTCGCATCTGAATGGCATCAATGGTTCCAATATGGATTGGGCTGTAACCACGTCGTCAGATGGTGCCGACCCCAATGACAACACGGTTTCTATCGAAGAGGAAATCCTCAACGGGGTTGAGGTCAAGCGTCAGCACGACCGTGCGCTCGCCATCTACAAATCATCGATGAACATACTGCGATCCAGCCTGGGTCGCGGTTAGAGGAGCATGATCCATGAGTGAATTCGCCAATTCCCTGAGTGTGACCGCCAGCGGCCTGAAGGCACAGGCCACCCGGCTGCGTCACGTCTCTGAAAATATCTCGAACGCTGATACCCCCGGCTATCGCCGCAAAAGCGTTCCCTTTGAAGCCGTGCGCGATCTCAAAAATGACGTCGAGCGCGTCAAGACCGGCCGCGTCTCTCTGGACCGCAGCGATCTGGAGAGCGTCTATGATCCTTCGCATCCGCTATCGGATGCCAGCGGCCACTATGAAGGCTCTAACGTGGATCTGATGATTGAAATCGCGGATGCCCGCGAAGCCCAGCGCAGCTACGACGCCAACCTGAAAATGTTTGAACAAACCCGCAGCATGTCATCGTCCCTGATGAACCTGCTGAAACGCTAACCACATTCGAGGAGATCCAGAATGGATATTCGCTCTATCACTGCCGCCGCTGGTGGCTACGCCGCCGCCCGCCCCGCCACCAAGGTTGACCCGGAATTCCATGGCACCAGCGCCACCGATCAACTGCGCAACAGCTTTGCCAGCTTTAACAATACCATGCAGGTTGGCGAACAGACTGCCGTGCAGTCCATGACAGGCAGTGGTGATCCACATGCCCTGGTACAGGCCCTGGCACAGACCGAACTGGCCGTCGAAACCGCCGTCACCGTGCGCAACAAGGTTGTCGAAGCCTACCAAGAAATCCTTCGGATGCCGGTCTAAGCCCATGATGAGCGAAGGCCAATTCTACGACACTTTGCGACAGGCGCTTTGGGCCGGGGTGACCATGTCGTTGCCGATCCTGGCGGTGGCCCTGGTTGTTGGCCTTGCCATTGGCCTGTTTCAGGCCCTGACATCGGTCCAGGAAATGACCCTGACCTTTGTTCCCAAACTGGCGGCCATTGTCGTCGTATTCTGGATGTCGATGGGCTTCATGACCCAAACGCTCGTGGCCTTTTTCAATGGCCATGTCATTCCTTTGATTGCAGGAGTTTAGTGATGGAATCCGCAGGCTATGCAACCCTATCCCGTCAGACGGGTCTCATGCGTGAAATGCGTGTGGTAGCAAACAACATCGCCAACGCCGCGACCACGGGCTACCGCTCCGAAGGACTGATCTTTTCGGAATTTGTACAGTCCTCTCAGGGGCAGGAATCGCTGTCCATGGCGCGGGCCAATATTTTCAACACCTCGATGGAACAGGGGCAGCTGACCCAGACGGGCGGCACCTTTGATTTTGCCATCGAAGGCGATGCCTATTTCATGATCGAGACCCCGCAGGGCGAACGGCTGACCCGCTCGGGTGCTTTTTCACCCAATGCCGAAGGCGATCTGGTGACCATGGATGGCCACCGGGTTCTGGATGCAGGCCGCGCGCCTGTCTTTGTGCCAGGCACCGCAGGATCAATCCAGGTGGGCGCCAACGGCACCATCACCGCCGATGGCAATGCGGTTGGTCAGATTGGTCTGTTCCAGCCAGACGAAGACACCATCCTGATGCGTGAGGACGGTGTGATGTTCCGCGCCGAAGGTGAAATCGTCGACGCGGAGGGCGCCAAGATGGTGCAGGGCTATCTTGAAGGCTCCAACGTCAATGCGATCACCCAGGTGACCCGCATGATTGAAATTCAGCGCGCCTATGAAATGGGCCAGAGTTTCCTGGAAACAGAAGACCAGCGCATTCGTAACGCCATTAAAAACCTGATCAAATCGTAGGAGACAACCGATGCGTGCCCTAAAAATCGCTGCAACTGGTATGAGCGCACAGCAACTGCGTGTTGAAACCATTGCGAACAACCTCGCCAATATGAACACCACAGCCTACAACCCGCGCCGGGCTGAATTTGCCGATCTACACTATCAGCAGGTCAGCCGCGCCGGCACGATCAACGCATCTGATGGCACGATCCTGCCAACCGGTGTGCAGGTCGGCCTCGGTGTGCGGCCTGCCGCCATCTCTGTGCATCTGCAACAGGGGGCGCTGGAACAGACCAATAGCGATCTGGATGTCGCCATCGAAGGCAAAGGCTATCTCGAAGTCACTCTGCCATCTGGGCAAAGCGGCTATACGCGGGATGGTTCTTTGAAACGCTCATCCGAGGGGCTGATCGTCACCTCGGACGGCTATACCGTCGCCCCGGACGTGACCATCCCGGATGACGCGCTGAGCATTTCGATCAATGCCGAAGGTGAAATCTACGCCTATTTTGACGAAACACCCGAGGGCCAGCTGCTGGGTCAGTTCAACTTGGCCAGCTTTACCAACCCCAAGGGGCTGGAAGCGATCGGCAGCAACCTCTTTGCAGAGACCGAAGCCTCGGGCGCGCCAAATGTATCCACCGCCGGCGAAGACGGCCTGGGCACCCTGCGACAGGGCTATCTGGAAGGCAGCTCTGTTGATTCAGTGCGCCAGGTGACCGAACTGATCGAAGCCCAGCGCGGCTATGAAATGAACTCCAAAGTCATCTCTGCCGTCGACCAGATGATGTCAGCAACGACACAGATCCGCTAATGAAACACATTCTCGCCCTTCTCATTGCACTGACTGTTCAGCCCGCCTGGGCGGATATTCTGGTGCCCCTGCGTACCATCCGCGCCAAAGAAGTCATTCGTGCCAGCGACCTGACCTTTAAACCGGTCCAGGTGGCAGGGGCTATGTCCGATGCAAATGAAGTGGTGGGAATGGAAGCCCGTGTGCCGCTGTATCCCGGGCGCCCCATGCGCCCCGGCGATATCGGCCCCGCCGCCATCGTCGACCGGAACGATCTTGTCATGCTCTCGTTTCACCGCGGCGCGCTAACGATTCTGGCAGAAGGCCGTGCCTTGGCGCGCGGTGCCGAAGGCGAATGGATTAAAGTCATGAACCTGGCGTCGCGCAGCACCGTGACCGGGCGCGTCAACTCAGATGGGACAGTAGAGGTAAGATAATGAAAACGAAAACAGTTGCCACCAAAATTGCACTTGCCGGCCTGGTCCTTATGGGGGCCTGCGCCCGCATGGATCACATCGGCAAACCACCCACCATGTCCCCCGCTGCGGAATCCCCGGAACATGTTGCCATGCTCTGGCAGGGGTTGCCCAACGAGGTCCAGAACCAACGCGCTGTTGATGGTTCCTCTCTCTGGAGCGGGTCGCAGAATTCGCTGCTGGGGGATCGCCGGGCGATCAACAAGGGTGATATCCTTACCGTTGCGATCCAGATCGACGAAGAGGCCGAAATCTCCAACGGCACCATCCGCTCGCGCTCCAGCGCCGAAAGCCTGGGCATGCCGCAGCTATTGGGCCTGCCACAGCGGCTTGACGAACACCTGCCCGATGGCGCCTCTTCGGCGGATGCGGTTGATCTGTCCGGGTCAAGCAGCTCCAAGGGGAATGGATCCGTCAAACGCAGCGAAAAGCTGGAACTGCGCGTCGCCGCCACCGTGGTCGATGTCTTGCCAAATGGTGTACTTGCCATCAGCGGCAAACAGGAAGTCCGGGTGAATTTTGAACTGCGTGAGCTACTTGTGTCCGGCTACGTCCGGCCACAGGACATCAGCCGCCAGAATGAAATCACCTATGACAAGATTGCCTCGGCGCGCATCTCTTATGGTGGACGTGGACAGATTACCGATGTGCAACAACCCCGATACGGCCAGCAAGTGCTGGACGCGATCCTACCATTCTGAGGTGACCCATGATCGCTAAATTACTTCCTGTTATCTTGCTGATGGTTGGAACCGGGGCTGGAATTGGGGCTGGTATCATGCTGGCCCCCGCCCCAGAGCCCGCAACGGCCCATGCCACCGACGACAACATGGGCGACGACCTTGATCATGCCGACGAGGCTGCGGACTCTCACGCGGAGGACGATACTGGATCGGATCATCTTGCGCCTGAAAAGGACCGCGAATACGTCAAGATCGACAACCAGTTTGTGATCCCCGTGGTCGAGCGTGACGATCTTTCCTCTCTGGTGGTGATTGCGCTTAGCCTGGAAGCAAAGCCTGGCATGAGCGACAAAATTCGGATGCTGGAACCCAAACTGCGCGATGCCTTCCTGCAGGTGCTGTTTGACCACGCCAATATGGGCGGCTTTCGCGGGGCCTTTACCCGTTCTGATGTGCTCAACCCGCTGCGCACCGCCCTGCGCGAAGCCGCACAAAAGGAACTGGGCAAAAGCGTCTATGACGTTTTGATCGTAGAAATTTCGCGTCAGGACGTCTAAGGCACCTGCCACCCGGATCTGACCCGGACAAGACCTGCAACGCCGATGCCTGTATCCTTCAGGCGTCGGCGTTTTCATATCGAGCCCAGGAACACGCGCGGTGCCACAGGCTGGCTTTCGGCGTAGCCGGTTTTGCGAACCTTCGCAGTGGTCACCACAATGGTTATTTCGCCTTCTTTGGCGGCCAAGCCCTTAGGAATCCGTTTTCAGGGGCTGTGGAAATTTGCTTCACAGAGATCTGGAATTCACCTAAATAATATTAGAATGATTCCAAACTAACTGATGCGGCAGCCCCTTTGCATTAGAAATTCTGTCCAGATCGAGGCCATCATGGACCCAGTCATCCTTGTTTTTCTTGCAGCACTTGTCACGGCGCTGGCAACTGGCCTTGGCCCTTTGCCGTTTGTATTCTGGCGCCAGATGTCGCCTAAAGCCGTCTCCATCTGTAATGGTATCGCTGCTGGGTTGATGCTCGCGGCCAGCTTCAGTCTGCTCAAGGAGGGAAGCGCGCTTAGCCCCATTCGCACAATTCTGGGGCTGCTTGGCGGTTTCATGTTTATCGCGCTAAGCTACAGCATCATTGAACGCTACGACGACTTCCGCTTTGGCGCAGTCAAAGGGGCGGATGCCATCAAGATGCTGATGATTGTCGGGATCATGACATTGCATTCCGCGGCTGAGGGCGTCGGCGTTGGTGTTGCCTATGCCGGTGACGGCAATCTGGGTGAATTTATTACCGCAGCGATTGCCGTACACAACATTCCCGAAGGGCTTGCCATCGCGCTTGTCTTGATTCCAAGGGGCACCAAGATCTGGCAGGCAATGGGCTGGAGCGTTTTCTCAAGCCTGCCTCAGCCGGTTCTAGCGGTACCTGCCTTCATGTTCGTGACGTTCTTCACGCCGTTCCTACCCGTCGGGCTGGGCTTGGCTGCCGGCGCTATGATCTGGATGACCCTGTCCGAATTGATCCCAGAGGCTCTCGAGAACGCAACCAGCCCGATGATCGCCAGCGCTGTGACCATGTCGATTGCCGGAATGCTGATATTCGAGCTTCTGTTGCGAACACTGTGACCAGAAAAAGCAGTGCTTCCTTGTGATGAAAATGGCGGGCACAAAACCCGTTTAGCCAAGATTTCTGCCAAGATAAGAACAATGTAGCCTGGGGCACAGACTTACCTTTTTTGGCCCCTGCGGGGCGCATCAGGGGCTGAACCTCACAATTGCAGCAGTTGTTCTTCCAGCGTCTTGGCACGCAGGGTCTTGATCCGGGTTTTCTCGGTCTTCACCATATCCCCCACCGCCGTCTTGCGGCCAAAGCTTTTGCGCAGGCGATCCATTGCCATCAGCTTGCGGGCGGTCACCTGCGCCAACTGCATGTTGAGATTGCGCCGCGCATTGGTGTGCCAGCCCTGCCACAACAGATCTGCGCCCAGGGCTTTCATCGGCATGTCCTTGTTGGCCTCTTCGCGGGCCTCTTGCACCTGTGCGTCGAGCTTGCTGATCTGTCCACGCAGGCGTGCCTCATGGTCGAGAATCGGTTTGATCTTGGCGTGTTCCTTCAGATATTGCGCCTCGGTCACGGCGGCCATCTGGGTCAGCATTGCCATCTTCTGTTGCATTAGATTCCTCCTTTGGCCCGCTGGCGCATCTCTTCGGCGAACCGGATCGCTGCGGCGACTGGTGCATAGTATTCTTCTTCCACCTCGTCCCCGATGCCGATGGTCGCATAGAGCGCCCGTGCCGTCGGCGGATCAGAGTGGATTGGAACGGCATTTTCATTGGCGATGCGCCGGATGGTGGCGGCAACCTCGTCGACGCCCTTGGCGACGCAGACCGGCGCAGTCCCGGCACCACCGCCCCATTGCAGCGCCACCGCATAGTGGGTCGGGTTGACGATGACGACGCTGGCCTCTGGCACTGCGGCCATCATCTGTCCCATAGCAATTTCCTGGGCTTTCTGGCGGCGCTTGTTCTTCATATGCGGATCACCTTCAGAGTCTTTATGCTCGTCCATGATTTCCTTGCGCGACATCATGTTCTTGCGGCGGTGTTCATCATGCTGGAAGATCGCATCAACCACGCCGATGATCAGCGAAATCAGCAGCGCGATCACCAGGAATTCCATCCCCAGCTCGGCCAGCATCTTGATCACCGAAAAAGGCCCGGTTGCCGCCGAGGCGATCATTTCAGGCATTCGGTAGTTCAGATAGACCCCCAAGCAGATCGAATAGAGCATCAGCTTGATCGTGCTTTTGCCAAACTCGAACAGCCCAGCGCGGCCAAATTTGTTCTTGGCGTTGGAAACCACCGAGATCCGCGACATTTTTGGTTCGAGCTTGGTGGTGGCAAAAACCATGGCTCTTTGACCAACGATCGACAAGAGAACCAGAACAAAGGGAATCATAAACAACGGAATAAGCGGCCAGGCCATGGCAGCAATCATGCCGCCCACCGGAGGGGTGCCATTACCCGAAAACAGTTGCTTTGCCAGCCGGTCCGGTTGGTCAATTATCGACATCAACACCGTGCCAAGCCCGGTGACCATGTCATAACCAAACGCATAAAAGGCAACAACCAGCCCCATATAGGCCGCCGCAACCGATAGGTCGGTGGATTTGGCAACTTCACCTTTTTCCCGCGCCTTTCGCAGTTTCTCTTCGGTGGGCTCAAATGACTTTTCTGAATCGTCGTCATCGCTCATGGCAGGCCACCTCCGGGATCGGAGAAGAAGGTCATCATCTCTCGGATCCAGACATCAAGGATCATCGGGCTGGCCACCATCAAAATGAACAATCCGCCAAAGGTGATCACCGGTGCGCCAATAAAGACCACCATCAACTGTGGCATGGCGCGGTTGATCACCCCTAGTGTCAGGTTGTAAATCACCGCCGTGATCAAGAAGGGCGCCGAAAGGGTGAAGCCCATGTAAAAGGCCTTGGCAATCCGGTGGATGCCCCATTCCGAAAAACCGGCCGGATCTGGATAGGCGCCTGCCGGAAAGATCTGATAGGAATAAATCAGGAACTCGGCCACCCGAACATGCAGCCCCATCATCACCGCCAGGGCAAGCCCCGAGACCAGCAAGACACCCCCAATGGCGGGCAGTGCCTCGGCACCGATATTGCCCAGAACCTGCGACAAAGAGGTGCTCTGTGCTGCGATGGTGCCAGCGATCTGCAGCCCCATCACAAACAGCCGGACCGCAATGCCCATGCCTAGGCCAATAATTGTTTCGCTCACGACCAGATTGGCAAAATGCAGGGGCGTTTCCGGTTCTGGGAACCGCGCCAGCGCTGGCGCGACGACGAAGGTAAAGGCAACGGCAATCGCCAGTTTGACCCGCATTGGCACATATTGTTCGCCAAAGGCCGGCAAGACAGAGGTCATCGCTCCGACGCGCAAAAAGACAATGGCAAAATGCCAGAAACTCGCCCCAAGAAACGCCCGTAATTCCGGAGGAAAGTCCAGCGGTGTCATGCGGCGACCATTCCCACCAGTGCCGGGCGGGCCTCAAGACCGATTTCCTCGAAGGAGAGCACCGGGTTGGTGATGCCACGCGATTTCAGAATGGTGCGCAGATAACGGCGACGCCGGGTAGAGGTCACGACAGCGGCAAAAACACCCTGATCTGTCACCGTGGTCAAACGTTCGCTCAGCCCTTCGGCGAGACGGTTGAACATATCCGGTGGTAGCGCCACATCGAGATTGCCGCCGCTGACATCCACCTGATAGGTCGAGAATGTTTCTTCCCATTCCGGTGCCAGCTGAATCAGCGGGATGGTTCCATCCGCGCGCTTCATTTCGGCCACCAGTTGGAAACCCAGACGCTGACGCACATGTTCGCAGATGGCTTCTGGCTGGGTCACATGCACGCGGGCTTCGGCGATGGCTTCCAGGATCAGCGGAATATTACGGATTGAGACCCGCTCTTCCAGCAGCAGGCGCAGCACCGAATGCAGCGTATCCATTGGCACCTTGTCAGGCACCAGATCCTCTAGCAGTTTGCGGTTCGCTTCGGCCCGGAAGGGATCCGACAGCTCGCTCATCTCATTCAGCAAACGACGCAGGGATTTGAAGGTCAACAGGCGGGCAAAGTTCTGCTTGATCACCTCCAGAAGGTGGGTCGCCAGAATTTCAGGCGGGGTTACCACGGTGGCCCCGGCAAGAACCGCGTCCTGCTGTTGCACCCCTTTGATCCAGCGTGCGGGGGCACCATAGACGGGTTCGGTCACATCGGTTCCAGGGGGCAGTGCATCGTGGTTGTCGGGCATCAGCGCCAGTACCATATCGGGATGCAGCGTCCCGCGCACCTGTTCCACACCCTGCACCTTGACCACATAAGTCCCACGGTCCAGATCGGCCTGATCGGTCAGCCGGATTTCCGGCAGGATCAGACCAAAGCTGGTGGCGATATGGGTCCGCATATTGGCAATGCGCGCATCCAGCCCGGTGCCGGCATCAAGCACCATGCTGACCAGATCCGGGGCGAACTCCAGGTGCAGATCGTCAAGATCCAGAATATCCCCCAGCGCCTTGCTTGGTGTTGGGTTGGCGGTTTCTTCCATTTCTTCTTCGATTTCGGCCTCTTCCCTGGCCTGAACCTTCATCTGCAAACGATAGGCCGCAAAGCCAAGAATCCCGCCACCGATAAGAAACGGCAGGAAAGGCAGGCCGGGCACCAGTGCAAACATGATCATCAGTACAGAAACCGTGGCCAGCGCCGCCGGATGTTTGCCGAACTGATCCACCAGCGCAATATCAGTCGCGCCGGTTGCACCGCCACGGGCCAGCAGCAGCGCGGCGGCAATCGAAATGATCACAGATGGAATCTGCGATACCAGACCATCGCCAACAGTCAGAATTGCATAGGTTTCAAAGGCGGCCGAGACCGGCATTCCGTGCACCAGAACCCCCATGACCAAGCCCATGACCAGGTTCAATAGGGTGATCAGCAGGCCTGCAACCGCATCGCCTTTGACAAATTTCGAGGCCCCATCCAGAGATCCAAAGAAAGTGGTTTCCTTCTGGTCGTTTTCCCGGCGCGCCTTGGCCGTGGCATGGTCAATGGCACCAGCAGCCATATCAGCATCAATCGCCATCTGCTTGCCCGGCATCCCATCCAGGGCAAACCGCGCCCCGACTTCGGCCATCCGGGCCGCACCCTTGTTGATCACCATGAAGTTGACGATCAGCAAAACCCCAAAGGTCACCAACCCCAGAAACACACTGCCGCCCATGACGAACTGCGCGAACCCCTGGATCACGTCGCCCGCCGCATCGGTGCCGGTATGTCCCTGGCCAATGATCAGCTTGGTCGAGGAAATGTTCAGCGACAGCCGCAGCATCAAAGAGGCCAGCAGGATCGTCGGAAAAGACGAGAAATCCAACGGGCGTTCGATAAACAGGGTGATGGTGAAAATCAGGATTGCCAGCCCAAAAGAGGCGGCAAGACCCACGTCCAGCACCCAGGCCGGCATTGGCAGAATCATCATCACGATGATCGCCATCAATGCCAGCGCCAAAAGTACGGTCGGGCTAAAAAGCTGTTGAGCAGTTATCTTAGGCACGAGGTTTCTCTTGTTCTGGAGCAGGTAGATTGCTGATTTCATCACCGGATCCGTGCAGGGCCAAAAGCCCGCCACCAAAGCCGGATGGGAGTAACGAAGATGCTGATTTTGAATGATTTAAAGCAGAAAAACCCAATCTCACAGGCCATGCTACTGCTGCTGTCTGGGGCCAGTTCCAGGCCGGACGGCGAACCGCCCGGCAGGCATCACAACTGGCATCACTGCGGGCAAACGCCCCGCCTGCCCCGCCATTCAGCGGTTCTGAGATTTGTAAAGCTAACGGCATTCTGCCTGTCCAATCGGGGATTATTCTAAAATCCAAGTTAGTTTCAGACCGTTGACAAAGTGTTAGCATCCATGACGAAAGGCCGCCCCATCGGAACGGCCTTTCACGATTTTAACGGTCTTCGCTTTCCCAGTGCCTAGCTCTCGGGCGGTTTATTCGCAGCATCAACCCGGTTCAGCAGATCCAGAATATTATCGCGGGTACCGATACTGCTATCGACGAGCGCGCGGGCATGGGCCAGCGGCGACAGGCCTTCCGGGTCCTGGCTGGTCTCGGAGATCTGGGTCGTTACTGTCGCGACCTGACCAAAGGGGGCAGTCTCATCGGCGGTCAGGGTCTCAAGCCCTTCTGAATTTTCCGAATGCCAGAACCCACGCGCCGCAGCGTTCACTTCTTCTTCGGCCAGCATATACTCACCCGAGCGGGCATATTCACCATTGCGCCACAGGGCCTCGGCCCGCATCCGGTTCGCAGCAGAGCCATCCAGCCCCATCAGCTCGACCAGGGCGCTATGTGGTTTGCCCAGCGCCAAAGCGGTTTCCGCCATCATCAAGCGGCGATCCTTGTTTTCCGGTTCAAGCGCCAGCTTTTGCAGCAGCGATTGCGCCTGCTCGGCAAAGCCGAGATCCAACAGGCGGCGCGCCATGATTTCCGCCACTGGCGCGGCTTCGGCGGCAGTCGCCCGACCGGCAAAGACCAGGGCATACTGCAGGAAGGTCACGTCATCAGCCCGTTCGGTCAGTAGCGTCATCAATGGCTCGATCACGTCGACCCGCGCGGCGGGCCCATCACGGTGGGTCACATTCTGCAGTTCATCAAATGCCTGCGGGAACTGTCCGGTCAAGGCCATCGCGATTACGCCAGCCTGACGCAAAGCCCCACCCAGTTCGGTTTCCCGGCTTTCCAATTCGTAGGAAGCGATCAACTCTGGCACATCCGGCGACAAAGCCTTGCGCTCTTTATAGCTGAGTGTAATCAGGTCGATCAAAGCCGTTGGCGCGCTTTCGGTCCGTCCGGCCACTTCGTCGGTCAGCTTTTCCGCGACCACCTCGGTGTCACCTTCCAACTCAGCAATCGCGGCCTCTGCCAGGTTCAGTTCGGGCACATGGTCCATACCGGTACGACCAACCGAGCGAAGAATCGCCTCGGCAATGTGAAGCTCTCCAGATTCGGCAAACAAAGAGCTGAGCTGAGGGCCAAAGTTCACCCGCAGATGCACCGGCAATCTGGCAAACCCCTGCTGGATTGCATCGGTATTGGCTGTCTTGCGCAGGCTGCCATCCGCCAGAACAGACCAAAGCGCGGCTTCGCTGTTGCAGCCCTGCTGGCCGGAAAACGGATGGTTGATACCAAGATCCCGGCCGTCCATCAGATCCGCCATCGCCAAAAGTGTAGCCTGATGCCCTGGATCGACCCGTTCGGGTGGCAACATTGCCAGCGTAGAACGTGCCTCTGCCCCAAAGCCGAAATAGAGATACAGCTTGGCCAAGGCCCGCACGCTGGCCGGGTTAATATCGTCAAACTCTCGCACCAGGGCGCCCCGCAATGGGCCGAGCTGATCCGAAAAAGAACTGTCATTGCCCCAGCTATGCACGGCGATCTGACGATCTGGCATGCAATGGTCATCCACTTTCGTCGCCGGATCACGGGTTGCAAACAGCCCCGTCTGTCGGTCAATCGCCGAGGTCACCGAAACATTATCCAACGGGTTCAGCGGCCGATCTGAACGGCCCAGCGTTTCCAGCGGGCGGTTGCCGTCGGTTGCGGCCTGAGCCACATCCAGCAGGCCCTGGTTCGCGGCCCGGCCAATCTGTTGCAACAGACGGTGTTCGGATGCATTGACGATGGCAGCCCGCGCGGTTTCATCCATATTCAGCAATAGATTAACCTCGGGCAATTCACGGTTCTTGTCTTCTGGCGCAGGTTCTTCTGGTGCGGCAATCTGCGGCTGGTTCAATCCCAGTTCGGCATCCAGGCCAGCCGCCAGAACCGCAGACCCACGCGATCCAACCGGCGCAGGCTCGGCAAAACGAGCAGATTCGGCGGCCAGTTCTGCACTGGTTTTGGCTGGTGCTGTCTCTGTTTCTGCCGCGCGCAGCTGCGCTGTTGCACCGCCGGCAAGACCGGGGCGCAGGGTTGAATTCTGGCTCAAGGCTATGCGTGCATCGGCAACCGCACCCTGTGTCAGATTGAAACGATAACCCGAAGTCGCTGGCGCAGAATTCATTGGCTGTTGTGAAGGCATATCCACAGGCGCACCAAGAGAGAGGGTGCCAAAGACCGACGGCACCGGGGCGGCGCCCAGGTTTCTGGCCACTTGCCGATTGCCCACCGGATTGCCATCCCCGTCAGCAATATCGACAACCAGATACCCATTGCCTTGCAGGTACGATCGGATCTTACAGTCACATCCCAAAGCCATCTTCAGCGGTTGCCCCGCACCGCTCTGGCTGATCTGTTGCAGCCGCTTGCGCGGGATCAGATCAAACACCCGCGACGTATCAAAGACGGCCGAAGGCGCATTCAGTTTAAGGCTTGCCGACCGCCCGGACTGGTCCAGGGACCATGTGGCACCATCGGGCAGGCGCATGACCAGACGAGAGAAGCCATCATGTTCCCCGGAACGGGTAACAATGGTCTGTGCCTGGGCTGAGCCCGCCGCCACGCCAAGGGCGGCTATCGCAAATGCGCGCCAAATCATGCTGCGTCCTGTTTCACCGATCTAAGGGCCTCTTCCAGTTCAGAGAAGCCGGGGCGGATATGCGAAGGTGTGTTCTGGCGACCAACTTCGATACAGATGGCAGCCGCGTGGTTATGCAGGTTTGCAACCAGAACTTCGCGGATCAGTTTGTAAAAATGCGAGTCCTCTTCGGTGATGGTTTTCACCTTGTCGGCAAAAGGACCAACCAGGCCGTAGGCCAGAAAAACCCCAAGGAATGTCCCGACAAGCGCGCCACCAATCATCTTGCCCAGCACCTCGGGCGGCTGGTCGATCGCGGCCATCGTCTTGATCACGCCCAGAACCGCAGCCACAATCCCCAAAGCAGGCAGGCCATCTGCCATGGTTTGCAATGCGTGGCTGGAATGCAGCGCGTGATGATGGTTGGCCTC
The DNA here is from genome assembly GCF_029697505.1 of Pseudophaeobacter profundi. Lineage (GTDB taxonomy): Bacteria > Pseudomonadota > Alphaproteobacteria > Rhodobacterales > Rhodobacteraceae > Pseudophaeobacter > Pseudophaeobacter profundi. The sequence goes on from NZ_JARJEF010000003.1 coordinate 207,302, forward strand.
CATGCGTTTTTCCAGCACTTCTTCAACCTGGTGCGGATCGTCGTAGTTCATCGAAGCGGAGCGCATGGTATCGCAGATCAGGTTCACCGCCTCGCCATCGGCCAGGATTTTTGGGTATTTGTTGAACACGGATGAATTTTCCGGATCCTCGATGTGCTGTTCAACCTCGACCGGGTTGGCACGGGCAATACGGATCAACGAAAACAACAGGCAGAGCAGATCGCGGTAGTCATCCGACTTCCATTTGGGCCCTTTGAACACCTTGCCCAGATCTTTTAGGGTATGCTTGACGCTGCTCATGTCGTTGCTGATCAGGAATGCCCCAACTGCCGCACCGCCAATCATCATCAACTCAAAGGGTAGCGATTTAAGAATAATCCCCATTTTGCCACCCGCCAGCAGATACCCGCCGAACACCATGACAAAGATAATCAGGATACCTACAATTCCGACCATAGGGTCACTCCAAATCTAATTGCTTTATCCAAGCCTAGGCGAGTCTGATTAAGAAAGCCTGAGCGCTAGAGACAAGTTATTCCTTGGGAACACCGCTGTGACGGCCTGCCATCACAACACTGATGGTATAGGCAGCTTCCGGGCTCAGGCCGGCCATGATGCCAGCTGCTGCTTCGGGTCGCATACGGGCCAGGAAGCCGGCGGCGAAATTGGGATCCATCTCTTCAAACAGGGCTGCCGATTCTTTGGGCTTCATCTGTTCGTAAACGGTGGTCAGTCGACCGACATCTGCCTCGGTCGCGCCATCCGCCAGCGCCAGGGTAGAGCGCAGCGCTTCCTCGGCCTGCTCCAGAGCTGCCAATTTGCGATCAATCGCGGCATCGGCGATTCCCAGGGCCTTCTGGCGATCTTCGATCTCTGCCTCTCGCGCTTCCAATACGGCTTCGCGTTCCTGAAAGGCTGCCAGCATCGCCTGCAATTCCGCCGAAGACGGCATGCCGTCGCGGTGCAATGCACCGCCATCATTCTGCGATTCGGCCCCACCTTTATCCATGCTGGAAACCTCCCGCGCGATCGCAGGGCCTGCTTCCATGCCCAGGCGAACCAACGCCGAGCCGATCAACAGAAAGGACAGCATCATCAGCGCACTGCTGCGGCTGCGCCCCGGCTTCTTGGCCTTTGCTTTCTTTGTGCTCATCATGCCACCCGATTCTTGTCACGGTTGTGGCGCACAAACATCACGCCTGCCGATTTGCCGGTCTCTTCCGCCACAGGTTCTGGCGCAGCTTCAGCCGCCCGGTTGGTTTCATAGGCAACGGCCAGGGCATCACGCTCTTCCGCCTCTGCGACAGCCATCTCGCGGGTGCGCTGAGGGGCAGCGGCAGCCGCCTCGGGCATGTCATGCATAGAGGCCATCATCAGCTCTAGCCGCTGCGCCACCTGTTCGGCGCGCCCGGTCAACTGATCCAGCGCCTGGCTAGAGCCCTCAGTCACCTTGCGGGCCGTTGCGAAAGATTTATTCAAATCATCTACTTGCGAGGAAAGAACAGCAACGGCACCGCCGACGCCTTTTTCCAGGTCATTGAACCGCTTGAGTCGGCGCGAGAGCACCAGACAATAAAATCCAGCCCCAAGGGCCCCTGCTGCAAGCAGGATATCAGCAATAAGGTCCATCCCGTTACTCCTAGTTCAGTACGAATTCCATGATCAGCAAATCACGCACACGCCCCTGTCCGGTGGCTATGTTGATTCGCCGCAGCATCTGTGCGCGCAGTCTTGGCAGCGCCATCGGATCGGACAGATCCTCAAGCTCCAAGGCGCGAAGATAGCTATTCAGTACATCGACTACACGGGGGAGGACTTTTTCGACCTCGACCTGGTGGATCTTATCCACCTCTAGTTGTGCGCTGAACCGCAAGTGTTTAATGCCGCTTGCTTTGCGCAGCGTAATCACAATGGGTTCCATCTCGATGAAGGCGAGCTGGGCAATATCTGCCGCCGACTCACCACTATCTACGCCTTCTGGCGCTGCTACAGCCGCGGGAACCTCAGTGTGTTCCGCGGATCGACCAAAAGGAAGAAGCCCTGACGAGACCGCAAAAAAACCGCCACCGCCACCTGCAATTGCAAGGACGACCCCAATGATGAGGGGCAGTTTGCTTTTGGGCTTTGTTGCGTCTTCTTCCGCATTCACTACAGCGTCTGTCATGGCTTTTCCTAAAACGTCGTGCAAAGCCTTCATAACCCCTGAGGGACTAACCGAATGTTAAGGCCCCTCGGTCAAAAAGGGGTCACGCCGGACAGAATGCCGGTGCGACGGAGGTTACATTGCAGCAGATCAAGAATGTCTGGACTGGTTTGGATACGCGCAAGCGGTTGATTGTGGCAGGCGCCACAGCAGCAGTCATTGCAAGCGTGTTTGCTATGTCCCATGTGGCAAGCAAGCCCACCATGAGATTGCTCTATGCTGGGCTGGAAAGTGGCTCGGCAGGGGATGTTGTGCGGTCTTTGGAACAGACTGGCACACCATATGAAGTACGCGGCGGCTCTATATATGTGCCGTCCGATCGCCGGGATGAACTGCGCATGACGCTCGCCAGTGAAGGTCTGCCCGCAAATGGCGGCCGTGGCTATGAGCTGCTCGATTCGCTTACCGGGTTTGGCACCACATCGCAGATGTTTGACGCGGCCTACTGGCGCGCCAAAGAAGGAGAGCTGGCCCGAACCATCGTTGCCAGCCCCCACATTAGCCAGGCCCGCGTTCATATTGCCAATACAGGCGCCAATCCCTTTCAACGCACCGTAGATCCAACAGCCTCCGTATCTGTGGTGCCTTTGGGATCGCCAATCACACCGGCCCAGGCCAATGCGATTCGCTTTCTGGTTGCTTCTGCTGTCACCGGTCTTGCGGTAGATAACGTCGCCGTGATCGACGCCAATGGGTCGCTCATCGGTTCTCCCGAAGCCGCCGCAGCTGCCGGCGCTGGGACGGATGACCGCTCGCAGTCGATTCGAGAACGGGTGCTGCGCCTGATTGAAGCCCGCGTCGGACATGGCAATGCCGTGGTCGAAGTCAGCGTCGACACCGTCACCGACACAGAATCGATCCGCGAAAAGCTGGTGGATCCCGCTAGCCGCGTCGCGATCAGCACAGATGTCGAAGAACGCGCCGATGTCTCAAGCAACCAGTCCGGTGAAGTCACCGTAGCCTCCAATATTCCCGATGGGGATGCGGCTTCTGGCCAGGGCTCCAAGAACAACACCACCGCCACACGCGAGCGGGTGAACTACGAGATCTCGGAGACCGAGAAAGAAATCATCCGCGGCCCTGGTGCCATCAAACGGCTGACAGTAGCTGTGCTGATAAATGGCACTACCGGCACCAACGAAGCTGGTGAAACGATCTTTGAACCCCGCCCCGAGGAAGAACTGAGCGCCATGCGCGAGCTGATCTCCTCTGCTATCGGGTTTGACGAATCGCGCGGTGACGTCATCACCCTGAAATCCATGGACCTGCCCAGCATAGAGCCGCAGGGCACCGAAGCGACCTCCTCCTTCATGGACAATATCTACTTCGATGCCATGGGAATCATCCAGATCGCGGCGCTTGCCCTTGTTACCCTGGTGCTTGGTCTCTTTGTGGTACGCCCGATTCTGGCCGGCAAAAACGAAGGTTTGCCCGCTCTTGGCGCCCCGGATGCACCCGACATGGGTGGGCTGCCGGATCTGCCAGCTATGGGCACAGCACCCGGCATGGGCGATTTCATGATGAACCCGGATCTTGGGTCCAACATAGCCCTGGATGGTGAAATTCAGGATGGCAACGGCCAGTTCGGCGGCATCGGCGATATGGGTGGCCTGCCCGCGCTTGGCGGCGGTGGCGAAAACCCAGTTGATCGCCTGCGCGACATGATCGGCGAACGCCAAGAAGAAACTGTCCAGATCCTTCGGGGCTGGCTTGAAGAAAATGAGGAGCGCGCATAATGGGCATTACTCACCTGCTAGAAGATTTTGGTACCGCAGTCATCGTTCCCCCAGTCGTTCAAGATGTCTCGGAAGAGGTAATCGAAGAGGAACGGTTGGTGTCTTTTGAAAAAGGCTATAGCGCCGGCTGGGACGACGCCGTGACCGCGAAAGACAAGGAAAACACCAAGATTTCCGCCACTTTGGCAAGCTCGCTAGAGGATCTGAACTTCACCTTCAAAGAGGCGCAATCGCAGCTAATCGAATCGCTGGACCCGATGTTCAAGGTTCTGACCAGCGCAGTCCTGCCCGACACCATGGCGGCGACCTTTGGTCACCATATCGTCGATCAGATGGTTGATATGGCAAAATTCCACACGGACCAACCGATGAGCATCTTTGCCTCACCGGGCGAAGGCGCCGCAGTGCGCGCCCTATTGCCCGATTCTTTTTCAACACCGGTGCAGGTTCAGGAAGACGAACAGCTCGCGCCGGGTCAGGCCTATCTGCGGGTTGGTAGTACAGAACGCGAAATAGACAGTTCAGGGCTGGTTGAATCCATCAAGGATTCAATCGACGCCTTCACCTATCACGTTAAAGAGGACAGAAATTATGGATGACGCCGACGATCTCAAGAAGAAAGCCACCGACGCCTCCAACCCCTTTGTGTCGGTTCCCGTCGAGGTGGTTGTCTCGGTTGGCAAAGCCCGTCCCTTGGTGCGTGAATTGGTTAACCTGGGCGAAAATGCAATTCTGGCGCTGGACAAGCGCGTTGATGATCCCGTTGATCTCTATGTTGGGGACCGCCTGGTCGCCCGTGGTCAGCTTGAAGAAATGGAAGGCGATCAAGCCGGTCAACTGGCCGTGCGCCTGACCGAGATTGCCGATTTGCAAAACGGCCTGGGATGACACGCACAGCCACCATAGCCTTTACTGTCCTGATCGCCTGCGCAGCGCTGATGCTGCCGCAGGCGGCACTGGCACAGGAGCTGAACCTGTCGATGGGCGACGGGCAGTCGATATCGGCCCGCTCGATCCAGCTGATCCTGCTGATTACCGTGCTCAGCCTGGCCCCCGGCCTGTTGATCATGATCACCTGTTTTCCCTTTCTCGTCACCGTGTTGTCGATTCTGCGTCAGGGCATTGGCCTGCAGCAGGCCCCACCCAACATGATGATGATCAGCCTGGCGCTGTTTCTCACCTATTTTGTGATGGAACCGGTGTTTACCGAGGCCTGGCAAACCGGCATCAGCCCGCTGATCGAAGAACAGATCGACGTGGAAACCGGCATGATGCGCAGCCTGGAGCCTTTTCGCGGCTTTATGGCCAATCGGCTTGATCCCGATACCTTTTACGCCATTGCCGATCTGCGCCCTGGCTTGGAAGAAATCGACCCAACCCCCGAGGCACCGCTTTCGGTATTGGTGCCCAGCTTTCTGCTGTCAGAGATCTCGCGCGCCTTTCAGATCGGCTTCTTGGTCTTTCTGCCCTTCCTGGTCATCGACCTGGTTGTCGCCGCAGTTCTGATGTCGATGGGGATGATGATGGTGCCGCCTGCGGTGGTCTCTCTACCGTTCAAGCTGGCCTTCTTTGTCGTCGCCGACGGCTGGAGCTTGATCGCAACCGCCTTGGTGCGCAGCTATTATCCCTAGCCGCTAAAATAAGACATAAATCCCGCAGGGTGCCTGTGGCATTCTGCTTTCACAGCCCCGGTTCTGCACCGGGGCTGTTGTCGTATGTCCACATGCCCTTCTGCCCGTCTTGGCCCATGGCTGATTGGGATTAGGCAGAATTATCTTGCTGAACGTTATGATATAACATTATATATCCAACTCAGTCATCGTTCGCCGCCTAGAAAAGCCAAGGAACCACCCCATGCGTGACACTGCCCTATCTGATACCCGCCTCCCCGTGACCGTTCTGTCCGGCTTTCTTGGGGCTGGCAAAACGACATTGCTCAACCGTGTCTTGAACAACCGTGACGGGCGGCGTGTCGCCGTCATCGTCAACGACATGTCCGAGGTAAACATCGACGCCGACCTGATACGAGAAGGCACCGAACTCTCGCGTTCCGAGGAAACGCTGGTGGAAATGTCCAACGGCTGTATCTGCTGCACCCTGCGTGATGACCTGCTCAAAGAGGTGCGCAAACTGTCGCAAGAAGGCCGCTTTGACTATCTGTTGATCGAATCGACCGGAATTTCAGAACCGCTTCCCGTGGCGGCGACCTTTGATTTTCGCGACGACCAAGGCCAGAGCCTGTCTGACGTGGCACGGCTCGACACCATGGTCACCGTGGTCGATGCGGTGAATCTCTTACAGGATTTTTCCAGCCATGACTTTCTCAATGATCGTGGAGAATCGCTTGGCGAAGAAGACAACCGCAGTCTGGTGAGCCTGCTGACCGAACAAATCGAATTTGCCGATGTTGTGATCCTCAACAAGGTGACAGATGCAGGCGCGGCCCGTACCCAAAACGCGCGCAAGATCATCCGGGCCCTGAATGGCGATGCCAAAATCATCGAAACGGATCATTCCGAGGTGGCAACCGATACCATCCTCGACACGGGCCTGTTCAATTTTGACACCGCCCATGAACACCCGATGTGGGCAAAAGAGCTTTATGGCTTTGCCAACCACACCCCCGAAGATGAAGAATACGGTATCGAATCCTTCGCCTATCACGCCCGCGCGCCTTTTGATCCGCACAAACTACATACCGTATTGAATGGCACGCTGCCGGGGGTGATCCGTGCCAAGGGGCATTTCTGGATCGCAACCCGGCCCGACTGGGCCGCCGAATTCAGCCTGGCCGGAGCGCTGTCTTCAGTGGCTCCGTTAGGCCGGTGGTGGGCCTCGGTACCGCAGGACCGCTTGCCCGATCATCCACAGGCGCAGGCCGAAATTGCCCGCAACTGGGTAGAACCCTGGGGCGACCGGCGTCAGGAGCTGGTCTTCATTGGTGCCGGACTTGAACGTGAAACCATCTGCGCGCGACTGAATGAAGCCTTGCTTGATGTGGATGATTACCAGCCCGACGCCTGGGCCGATATGGCAGACCCCTTTCCGCAGTGGGGACAACGCTGACGCAACCGATCCGGTCTTGTTGTTTGGGTCGCGCGTGTCTGTCCTGAACGGGGAAAAGTGACACCTTAGCCCGCAGAAACGAATCCCCCCAAACCGTCGGCAACGGTTTGGGGGGATCTGTAACACAGGCAATCGACAGAGGCTTAGCGCACGACAAACTCGGCATGTAGAGCACCTGCTGCCTTCAGGCTCTTGAGGATATCAATCATGTCACGGGGTGAGACACCCAGCGCATTGAGGCCAGCCACCACTTCCGACAGCGAGGTGGTTTCGCGCACCTCGGCCAGCTGGATGCCGTCTTCTTCATCAATGGCAGCATTGGTTCGCGGTACCACAACGGTTTCGCCATCAGAGAAGGGGCTGGGCTGCGACACGAGGGGGGCTTCTTCGATCCGCAGGGTCAGATTGCCCTGGGCCACGGCCACCCGCGAGATCCGCACGTCACTACCCATCACAATGGTACCGGAGCGTTGATCCACCACCACGCGCGCCTTGCGCTGGGGTTCCACCAGCAGGTTCTCCAGCCGACCCAGCGCGTGAGCAGTAGAGCGCGCATTTGTACGTTTGATGTCAATTTCGACCGTGCCAGAATCGCGCATCAGGGCAACGCCGCGCCCGAATTCATCGTTCACCACCCTCTCGATCCGCTCGGCAGTCGTGAAGTCGGGTTCCCGCAGGGCCAGGCGCATGGTGGACAGCGAAGACAGATCAAAGCCGATCTCGCGTTCAACCCGCGCACCCGATGGAATACCACCCGAGGTCGGCACACCCTGGGTCACGGTCGCGCCATCACCTTCGGCTACGGCACCGCCGGCCAGGATATTGCCCTGAGCCACCGCATAGATCTGCCCGTCCGCAGCATTCAGCGGCGTCATGATCAGGGTACCGCCCAGCAGGCTCTTGGAATCGCCGATAGCGGAAACCGTAACATCCACGGTACCGCCCACCCGCGCAAACGGCGGCAGGGTTGCGGTGACAAAGACCGCCGCCACATTCTTCGGCCGGAACTGCTCGCCGGTCACATTGACCCCAAGACGTTCCAGGATATTGGTCATGATTTCCTCGGTGAAGGGCGAATTCCGCAACCCGTCCCCAGTGCCGTTCAGACCGACCACCAGGCCATAGCCCACCAGGTCATTGCCGCGTACCCCGTCAAATTCGACAAGGTCCTTCAGGCGGATTGCATTGGCCTGGGCCAGGGTCGGCAACAGCAGGCAGGCGATCAAAAGGCGAAGGAATTTCATCATTACATGTGCTTCACAAGGCTGAGCTGGGCACTGCGCGCGGTCACAGTATAAAGAACTTCCAGCTGCGTTTCTGTCGACTTCAACTTGGCAGAGGTCTCATATTGATCCACCAGGACGATCTCGTTGAAGGCCAGGCTCAGCGCGGTTTTGCTGGCTTGATTTCGGGTACTTACCCGCTCTAGCTGCGCTTCCATGAAACCAATATCAGCCTGCACGTTGATCAGGCGATCCGTACTGTCGGACAGCTCGGCCCCGCCTTTGCGTGCCAGATCTTTTTGGGTTCCGGTAGACAGGCCAAGCGCCGGTTCATCCAACAGGGCAATGATGGCAAAGCTCTGCAGGGCGCTTTTCAGATCAGGATCATCGGCGCGCAAGTCAAGCGAGATCTTTTCTCCGTCGCCCACCTCTACCGGAGAGAGAGAGGTGGTAGATCCATTGTACATGGCGGCGTCAAACCCGGCTGGATCAGCAAACCAATCCTTCACCGCCTGGATGATGTCGTCCGCATCGGTCAGGCCGGCGACTTCGCCCACCAGTTCCGTCATCAATGTATCTTTGCTGTTGAGCGGCGTGGTCCCGGTTGCTGTCCCGGCAAACAGGCTGCGCCCACCAGCCCAGCCGTTAAAGGAACTGATCGCAACGTCCAACTGCCGCTCTGCCTCCAGGGCAAAACGGGCCGCATCGGTACCCGTCATGGTGGCCGAGACCGAAAAGACATCATCACGCATTTTCTGAGTGCTTTCCTGAACCCGCGACAGGTTGTCCTGGATGCTTAGCGCAAACAGCTTGGTTTCACCCGTCGCAACCATCTGACTGGTGATCCGGTTCAGGTTGTTTTCAATATCTGCCAAGTAAGAAAAATCGCCACCCAGCTCTGCGGTCAGGTTGGATTTCTTACCCGTCGAAACCTCGCGTGACAGGGTTGCAAGATCCAGCTTCAGCTCTGCGTTACGATTGCGCAGAAAGCTATGTGTGGTCAGGTCGCCATAAGATTTATAGATCATGAATTAGATCCTCAAAAGAGATTGCATCATCTCATCGATCGCCGAGAGCATCTTGGCGTTCGCCGCATAGGCGTTTTCGATAAGCATCATATTTTGCAGTTCGGCATCCGAATCCACCCCAAGGGCCAGTTCGGCCTTGGCCATCTCGGTATAGCTGGTCGCGGCATAGCTCATGATGTTGTTGGCGCTGTCGGTATCACGGGCAAACCGCGACATAAGAGAGGCGGTAAGCGTGTTCATATCTGCCGAGATATTGCCCAGCTTGGTGGTAGAAATGGTGCGGTTTTCGGCCAGGGCATCAGAATATCCGATCAACTGGCTGGCATCACCCGGATCGCCCTGCGTTGCCGCATAAAGGCCATCCCGGAAGCGCCAGGTTTCTGCCTGGCCATCCATCGCCACCAGATCATTCAATTCAAGCCGCGCCGAGATACCAACCGTATCGGCGGCATCAAAGGCGCCACCACCATCCGTGAAAATCCCCGCATCAGTCACGCCGATTGTGGCATCCAGCGCCGGATCCTGAAACCGTTCGATCAAATCGCGTGCCACCGCGTCCAGATCATTCTGGGCCTCAACGGCGGCGGTATCGCGAATTTCAAACTGCGCAATCAAGGTGCCGCCACGCAGCTCTCCGCTGGCAGAGGTATCCATCGCCCGGCCATTGACTTCCAGCCCTGACAGCAACCCGTTATCCTGGGTCATATGCGGTTCGATATTGCGTTTGGCGTCAAAGCTCAGCTCGGCTGCCTTGCCATCCAGCAGGGCAACACCGCCAACAGAATAGAGCGCAACCCGCCCCTGCCCCCGCTGTACCACATTGACGGGAATCGCCTGGTTCACCTTGTCAATCAACAGATCACGCTGATCTTCCATGGCCGAGGTTGTCGCGCCCGCCGCCTGCGAGACCACAATGCGGGCGTTCAGCTTTTCAAGCTCTTTCAACTGATTGTTGAGATTGTCGACCTGCACATCAATGGCTGTCTCGGCAGCAACCCGTTGTTTGTTCAACCCCTGCGCGGCAGTGGTAATCGACTGGATCACCAGATCCGCCTTTACCGACAGGTCATGCAGGCGTTCCACCGAATCTGGTCGCGACGTTGCCTGTACCAGAGCGGCGTCAAAATTCGACATTTGTGCGGCGATCGAGGTGCCGTCATCAACGATGCCAACATAGTCTGACATGCGTGCATAAAAATTGGCAAAGACCTCTGATCTGCCAAATTCAGCCTCGGCCTTGCGGGTCGAGGATTGCAATGCGGGGTCGATATTGCGCTGAACATCGCCAATCCTCACCCCTGGTGCGTACTGCCCAGAGGAGAGGTTCAGTCTTTGAGAAGAGTAGCCGGGCGTCAGCGCATTTGCCAGGTTCTCTGAGGTCACTTGGGACAACCGCGCATTGGCTGTCAGCCCGGTCATCGCGGAGTTAAGCGCACTTGTGATAGACATTTCCGGCCACTCTTTCTAAGTCGAGATCAAGATATCAGCGATGTTTACCGCTTGATGTTGGTGGTTTCCTGAAGCATCTCATCGACGGTCTGGATCACTTTGGCGTTGGACGAATAGGCCCGCTGCGTCTTGATCATATCCGTCAGTTCGGTGGCCACATCGGTTGCCGATTCTTCACGTGCATTGGATGCGATATCGCCGGTTGGACCATCCCCCGCATCCCACAGGAAGTAGGATCCGCTATCCGACGAGGGCAGATAGGTCTGGTTGTCCATCGACTTCAGCCCGTTCAGGTTGGGCACATCCACCAGCGGAATCTTGTAGATCACGCGGCTGGCACCGGAATCGTAGTTGGCGCGTACATAGCCCTGCGGATCGACCTCGACGCCAACCATGGTGCCCACTTCAGAGCCGTCCTTAGTCACTGTCGCCGGGGCAAAAGTATCGGACAACTGGGTCAGACCTTCGCTTTCACCGATCATACCAACCGAGATTTCCACCGGGCCGCCATCGACGCTGACCACGAAGCTGCCCGTGGCCGGGTCATAGGCCCCGCCAGAGATCGCTGTCACCGAAGCAAGCGAACCGCCTGCGGTCCGGCTATCATTGAAAGTCACGGTATATTCCCCGATCACCGCACCACCAGAGGCACTATCGGTGATCGACATGGTCCATTCATTCGACGACCCCGTGGCAGGCACGGTTGGGGTATAGGTAATCCCCAGGGTCTGCGAGCTGCCAAGGTTGTCATAATATTCAACCGTCATGTTCCGCACGGTCCCGGCGCTGCCAGCTTCGGTGTCGGTTGCCGGCAGGTTGACGCCAAGGCCAACGGCTGTCGTCGGCTCACCTGTCAGTTGGTTCATGTTGTACTGCACCGGCTCAAGGCCTTCGGCCGTATCACGCGGTCCATCAGAGACGGTGCCATCGGGGTTGGCCGGCCAACCCAGAAGAACCAGACCTGAATTGGTCGTCAGGTAGCCTTCCTCATTGGTGCGGAACGACCCGGTTGTGGTCATCATCATGGTAGGCGAACCGTTGTTGCCCTGCACCTCTGTCAAAGAGGCAACTGGCAACATGCCGCGACCACTGACCGCCAGGTCGGTTGCGTTATTGGTCCCCACCAGAGGGCCACGCTGGTCAATCAGACGCATATTGCTGGAAGAAACACCACCCGCAGTATAGCGCCCACCGGAGGTACCAATCACCATGGATTGGAAATCGGTCTGCACCCGTTTGTAGCCACTGGTAGAAGAGTTTGCGATATTGTCCGAAATTGCGGCCAAGGAGCTCGCGTTTGCGCTCAAGCCGGATACACCGGCGTTCAGGGCGGAAGAAATGGTCATGTTGCGCCTTTCTGCTGCAATAAGTCGATCGTTCTTGCAGCAACAGCTAGCGCATCAGCACTTAACGGGCGGCTAACAGATAAAATGCAATTTATCCGCCGCCGCCCTAGGGTAGTGTTTATTGGGGTATCAGTCGCGCAAAAGGATGATTTCCACCCGGTTATTGCGCACCGACATCGGATTTCTAACCGCCAGCGTACGATCTGCATGGCCGGTAACGCGGTGGATTCGGCTGGATTTCAGCCCCCCCGAATCAAGCAGCGCACGGGTGGCATTGGCGCGGGCATAGGACATTTCCCAAACCGGATTCTGTGCCAGGACAACCGGATGCGACTGCACATGACCACTGATCGCGATATTATTGGTCACGCTGCCGCTGATCCGCGCGACCATGCGCACCAGATCCCTGAACAGCGGCGTCGGTTCCGCCCCATCGCCAACAAAAAGTGGGACGTCTTCGGTTTCAAACAGCTCGATGATCAGGCCTTCATCGGTGACCTGCGTGATAATGTGGCGCGACATCTCGACCGAGACCATGCTCTCGCCGCCGCGACCCTGAAGCTGCTCTTCGATGGCGCGGAACCTGCTGTCTTCCTCGGCCTTTTCGGCATCATTGACGCCGGTTTCGCCCTGCGCCTTTTGCGCATCCATCGGATTGATGTCTGTCGCGCCTGTGCCGGACTGCGGTTGGATGTCTTCGGTGAACATACTGTCACCCTGGAAGGCCCCATTGCCGCCACCCGAAATTCGGCTTAGCGGGATAGAGGGCGAAAAGTAATCCGCCAGCCCTTTGCGTTGCTTTTCAGTTGTTGCGTTCAATAGCCACATCAACAAGAAGAACGCCATCATGGCTGTCACAAAGTCGGCATAGGCCACCTTCCAGGCGCCCCCATGGTGGCCACCGCCACCGCTGACTTTTTTCCTCTTGATGATAATAGGCGCCATTCCATCTTTTGCGCTCATATCCACCACCACTAATTTTCACCCATCACTGGGATAGCAGCAGGAGCGTTAACTGGTCCCTAACAATTAAACTTGCCGGCAGTTAAGCTTTATCAATGGAAGGTTGCAGCCCCAGGAGACCGGCACCCCTACCTGACAGGCAGAGGCACCGAATCTGATCGTTTAGCTGTCAAGCAGCAGGGTGCCATAGGTTTCACGCAGCTTGTTTTTCAGCACCTTGCCAGTGCCGCCCAACGGCAGCTCCCCGACAAAGACCACCCGATCCGGGATTTGCCAGCTGGCGACGCGACCCTCGTAATAGGCCAGCAGCTCGGCTTCGGTCAGACTCTCGTCCGCCTTTATGGCCACCAACACCGGACGTTCATCCCATTTGGGGTGCTGGGCCGCAATTGCGGCGGCCTGTACCACCTTGGGATGCGACATGGCGATATCTTCCAGTTCCACGGTCGAGATCCATTCGCCGCCGGATTTGATGATATCCTTAGAGCGGTCGCGGATGATCATATAGCCATCCGAATCGATGGTGGCGACATCGCCGGTGTCAAACCAGCCATCCATTGTCAGGGCGCTGCTGTCCTGGCCAAAGTAGGTGTCGACGATCCAATGGCCGCGAATCTGCAGCTCGCCCTGGGTTTTCCCATCGGTGGGCAGCAGGTTGCCCGCCTCATCGACAAGGCGCAGTTCGACCCCATAGGGCGGACGGCCCTGACCTTCGCGGATCGCGGCCTTTTCGGTCTCGGACAGATCCTGATGTTTTTGCAGCAGGTGATTCAGCGTTCCCAAGGGGCTGGTTTCGGTCATGCCCCAGGCGTGGATCAGCTCTACCCCGTATTTGTCGCGGAAGGCCGGAATCATCACGGTTGGCAGTGCTGATCCGCCAACAACGGTCCGGGTCAGGCTCTCGGCCTTGCTGCCGGTTTTTTCCAAGGCCTGCAAAAGCCCCATCCAGATGGTTGGCACGCCCAGCGCCAGGGTGACCTTTTCGCCATCAATCAGCCGCACCAGGCTTTCGCCATCCAGATTTTGCCCCGGCAGCACCAGCTTGGCACCAACAGCTGCCGCGATATAGGGCACGCCCCAGGCATTGACGTGGAACATCGGCACCACCGCCATGACGGTATCGCGCGCGGAAATCGCCAGCCCATCGGGTTGGTTGCCCCCAAGCGAGTGCAGCACCGTGGTACGGTGGGTATATTGCACCCCCTTGGGATTGCCCGTGGTGCCAGATGTATAGCACAGGCTCGACGGCATGTTTTCATCCAGATCTGGCCAGCTGTAATCATCCCCTTCAGCAGCAATCAGTTCGTCATAGAACAGGATACCCGGCACGGTCTTTGCAGCGGCTTCATCGCGCGGCCCCATCAGGACGATATGTTTCAGCGTTGTCAGATGTTCTTTCAGCTGGCCAACAGCCGCGACAAAGGTCGCATCAATGAACAGGACCTGATCATCCGCGTGATTGATGATATAGATCAGCTGCTCTGGCTTGAGCCGTGGGTTGATCGTGTGGCAGATCATGCCTGCCCCGGAGACGCCAAAATAGATTTCCAGATGGCGGCGGTTGTTCCAGGCAATGGTGCCACAACGTTCGCCCTGCGCCACACCCAGACGCGCCAGCGCCGCCGCCAGTTTGCGGGCATTGCTTTCCACTTCTCTCCAGCTGGAATGCACCACCTCGCCCGTGGTCTCGACCGAGGTCACCGTGGTATCGCTGTGGTAACGGCCCGCATGTTCAATCAAAGAACTGATCGTCAGCGGTTTGTGCATCATCTTGCCAAGCATCTCGCCTGTCTCCTCAAATATTCCCTGCAGCCAGTGCTGCGCTGCCACGGATCAAATCCGCAGCCTTTTCCGCAATCATGATAGTGGGCGCGTTGGTATTGCCGCCAATCAGCCGAGGCATGACCGAAGCATCCACCACGCGCAGCCCCTCCATGCCGCGCACCTTCAATTCCGGATCCACCACGGCCATGTCGTCCTGGCCCATTTTGCAGGTCCCCACCGGATGGTAAATAGTATCCGAGCGCGCCCGGATATGCTGCTCCAACGCTGCGTCATCCGGCTCTTCTTTGATAAAAAGCTCTTTGTGGATGTAACCGGCCAGCGGCGGGGTCTGCATGATCTCGCGGGTCATCTGAACCCCCTTGATCAGGGTTGCCAGATCATCAGGATCCGACAGGAACTGCGGATCAATCCGTGGCGGTGCCAGCGGATCACCCGAAGTCAGCCCAACCGCGCCGCGTGATTTTGGCCGCAGCACACAGACATGACAGCTAAAGCCATGCCCCATATGAAGTTTTCGCGCATGATCATCGACAATTGAGATGACAAAATGCAGCTGGATATCGGGCCGCTCCAGATCTGCTTTGGTCTTCAGAAAGGCCGCGCCTTCGGCAAAGGGAGTGGCAATCATCCCGCGCCCGGTCTTGCGCCAGTTGGCAATATGTTTCAGCAGCGACAGGCTACCGGGAAGCGAGATGCCAAAATTGTCGCGATCCTTGGATCTGTAGGCCAGGGTGAAATCAAGATGGTCCTGCAGGTTTTGTCCGACGCCGGGCAGCGCGTGCAGCAGTTTGATGCCATGCGGTTCGATGTCTTCTGGCCGTCCCACGCCCGACAATTGCAACAGCTGCGGCGAGTTGAACGCGCCACCACACAGCACAACCTCGCGCCGCGCTGTGACCTGTTTATCCTGCCCGCCCTGCCGGTAGGCCACGCCAGTGGCGCGCTTGCCGTCAAACAGAACCTTGGTCGCCTGCGCCTTGGTCAGCACCGTTAGATTGCTGCGATCCATCACCGGGTGCAGATAGGCCGCCGCCGCCGAGCAGCGCTCTCCCGCCTTATCCGCGCTGTGAAACTGGGTGACCTGATATTCGCCGATACCGGTATTGTCGCCGGTGTTGAAATCCGCCACCTCGCGGATTTGCCGTGCCTGCCCCGCCGCAATAAAAGCGCGGGTGATCGGCCGCGGAGAGCGCTGGTCACTGACCTGTAGCGGCCCCGCTTCGCCATGCATGGCATCGCCACCACGGGCATTGTTTTCAGAGCGCTTGAAATAGGGCAGCACCGCATTCCAGTTCCAGCCCTGGCAGCCCAGATCGGCCCATTCGTCATAGTCCTTGGCGTGGCCGCGCACATAGAGCATGGCATTGATGGCGCTGGATCCGCCCAGGGCCTTGCCGCGCGGCTGATAGCCCCTGCGCCCGTTCAGCCCCGGTTGCGGTACGGTTTCAAAGGCCCAGTTGTTGATTTTGGGCTTGCCCGGCAACATCGCCACCACCGCTGCCGGAGCGCGCACCAGAAGGCCATCGCCCTTGCCGCCGGCCTCGATCAGGCAAACCGATATATCAGTATCTTCGCTCAATCGTGCCGCCAGGGTCGATCCCGCGGATCCGCCTCCGACGATGACATAGTCAAATTGCATGGCCTGTCCTCCCTCTGGCTAGCTGGTCTACACAACACAAGCCCGCAGGCCCGAAACTGTACAGGTTTACACCGCGTCACACAGAGGGAAGACCGCCAGACGGCCTGGCTTGGCTTGGCTTGGGAAGCCTAGCGCAGGGCGGCCCGCGTCTCTGCATCATCTGCAGGCAGCTGTTCAGAATCGCCCGCAAGATCGGCATCTTCTTCTGCCCGAGGTGTTTCGATATCATCCACCGGGTCCAGATCCTGCACCACCACCGCATCAGAGGCGGCAGTGCCGGTGATCAGCGGCAGCATCTGCGCCCCAGAGACACTGGCCAGTTCCGGCGTTTCCGGCCGCTGCCAGCTTAGGGTATCAAAGCTGGTGCAATGCTCGCACACAGGGGCCCAATCGGCATGGATGTGGTTGCAATTGCTGCACAGCCACTGCGGACCACGTGGCGCATTCAGCGCCCGTGCCAGCCAGGCCTGGGTCACCGCATTGTCAGCGCCTTCGCCTTTTTCGATTGCTGCCATCAAGGTCAGCGCACGGGCATCGGGGCTGCGTTCAACCAGATCCCCCAGAACCCGACGGGCTTCGGGGTAGTCTTCGGCGACGATATGCAATTCAGCCATTACCAGCCGGGTTTCATCATCCTGTGGTTTCATCCGCGCCAGCTGCTCAAACCGTTTCACCCGCTGCTGTGCAGTTTCATCCGGTTCGATCTGGGCAAAGACATGGGCCAGGTCGGGATGCGGCTGCGCCTCCCAGGCCTTTTTCAATACCTTGATGGCATTGCGCTTTTTACCCTGATCCAGATAGGCACGCGCCGCCATGGCTGCGGCCGGCACCAGATCCGGCGAGAGCCGGTTTGCCTCGATCGCCTGTTCGCGCTGTTCCAGGCTGGCGGTTTCATCCACAACCGCCCGCGAGGCCGAGAGCGCCAGCACCGCATCGCGACGCTTGAAGACATCGCGTGGCAGAGTGCCGGTTTTCAGCTTGGTCGACAGGGTCTTGCGTGCCCCGGCCCAGTCTTCGGCCTGTGCCTGCAACTGCAGCAATATATCCTGCACCTCGACATGTTTTGGACGCAGCGCCAGCGCCTTTTCGGCCAGCTGCCGGGCGGTGTCCTTGTCGCCTTCTGACAGCTTTTGTTTCATGATGCCACGCACCCCGACAAAGCGGGTGGACTGATTGGCAAGCAACCGTTTGTAGGCCTCGCCGGCGATCTTGGTCTCGCCCGCCATCTCGGCCGCCTGGGCGCTTAGCAGATCGGTGAGTTCCGGTTTCTGCAGATAGCGCGAGGCCTTTGCTGCCTTGGTCATTGCCAGGCGTCCCTCGCCAGAGGCCAGCGCCATCATACCGTCGGATAGCGCCTGAAAGCCCTTTTCTTCTCGGCTCTTGTCGAAATAGCGCGAAATTGCCGTTTCATCACCGTTGAGGAACTTCAGCGTCGCGATCAACAGCCGCAGCAGTTTCAGGAACAGCCAGACCCCGACAAACAAGACACCCAGCGCCATGACAGATTGCAGCGCCCCAAGGGTATATTCCACCCCGGCGACGGTAATCTGCACCCCGCCGGCGGTTTCCATCAGGATCCCGGCGCCAAAGGCAAGCAAGGCGACAAGGGCAACAAAAACGAGAATTTTCAACAATGACCAGAGCATGTCGGCTTCCTTATTTGGCGTTCAGGCTTTGGGCCATTTGATCTACAGCAGCCAGGGCTGCCAGACGGGTTTGCGCCGCGGCCTGCCAATCATCAAAGGCGGCCTGGGCGGCTTCGGGCAGGGCTGCAAGCTCCTCTTGTGCCGCCGCAATCTGGCCAGACTGGACCGCAGCTTCGGCGCGCGACAGAATGGCATCCGCGTCATCGCCATCACGCGGGGTGACCGAACGGGCGCCAAGGTGGCGGTTGATATAGGCCATCATGCCGCCGTTGCCTTTGGTTTCTTGCCGCGCCAGCGCCAGGGCCTCACGGGCAAGCGGGGCAAAGCTGGCCTGCAATCCCTGAAGCGACGTCACGCCCGTTTCGGCACTGGCCAGCAGCTCTGCCGGGACCTCGACCTGCTGCGCCTGCAGATCTGCCACCGCCGCACCATAGGCCGTGCCGGCCTGCAAGGCGCCGCTTATCCGGGCCAGCGCGGTCTGCGCCGCAGCTATTCGGGCGGCCTCTATCCCCGCTTCTTCCTTCATGCGGGCCTCAGCCAGCATCTCTTCGACCTCAGAGCGCTGAGCCGCCAGACTGTCCTGCAATTTGCCCAGCTCGGCCTCAAAGGCGGCAACCGCCTCGGGCGCGGCCGCATCAGACAGCGGGCGCATCTCCAGAGTCTCTATCCGGGCCGCCATGCTGGCAAGCGCCGCGTCCAGATCACCCTGGGAAACCGCGCCGGAACCCGCCGCCTCTATCTTGGCCTCGGCGGTGCGAAGGCTGGCCTCAACCTCCGTCAGACGCTGCGCCACATCAGAGATATCGGGCTGGTTTGGATCACTTTGCTCTGCCTGAAGAGCGGCAATCTGGTCTTGCAACTTAGCCTGTTCGGCCTGCATCGCCGTTACATCAGCGGCGCTGCCGCCCTGCAGGCTGGGTGGCAGCACCCCATTCAGAAGCCCGCCCTGGCCAACAACAAACCCCAAAACAGCGGCAACCGCACCGCCCAGCAGCGCGGCACCAAAACCTCCGCGTTTTTCGATGATCTGTGCAGGCGCTGGCTGCGGATCTGGCGCGGGTACGGGTATCTCATCCGCAGATGCAACCGCATCCGGTGTCTCGGTCTCGGTCTCGGTCTCGGTCTCGGTCTCGGTCTCGGTCTCGGTCTCGGTCTCGGTCTCGGTCTCGGTCTCGGTCTCGGAAGAAGACACCTCATCCTGCGCATCAAGATCAACCGTTTCGGCGGGGGTCTGATCTTCGTTCAGACCTTCGGGCTCCGCAAACTCCGGCGTATCCGTTGCGTGTCCACTGGCCGTCTGCGAGTCAGTGTCCGGCGTTTCGACCTCCGGCTTGGTCATATTGTCGGCAGTCTTTTTGTCAGCCACGCCGGCCTCCCCTCGATTCTAAAAATCACCCAAACGCACCGGGATTTCTGTGATCCTACTGCGCAGAATCTCCACCCTCAAGCCGCGTCAGGCGGACTGCGGCATCACGGACCATCTCAGCCATACTGGCCGCGTCTGGTTTCTTACTGACCTGCAAGCCCTTGCATTTCAAGCCCTGCAACTCTGCAGCAACGGCCTGGCTTATTGCAATCAAAGACAAATTCGCCGTGTCGAGCCCCAGGCTGGCGAAATGCCGCGCAGTGCGTGGTGAAAAAAGCGGCACGATTATATCGCTTTGCGCCCCGATCTGTTGCCGGGCCGCATCCCCCAGCGGCAAAAGCTGTTGTTCATAGACCACCTGGCCTCGGCAGGGCAGGCCAGCTGCGCTCAGCCGGGGCGCGATATCGCCACGGGTATGGCGGCCATGAAGATGCAGCAGCGGGCTGGTCGGCCGCATCTTGATCAATTGCGCCACCAGTTCTGCGCCGTTGGCGCCGCAGCACTGCGCCTGCCAGCCCGCCGCCTGCGCCGCCTGGGTGGTGCGCTGCCCCACGCAATAGGCTGGGATCTCGCCAGCGGCGGTGACTGCTGCAACCCCATTGGCAGAGGTGAAGATCACCCCGCCGTAATCGGCACATGAAACCTCTGCCTCCAACCCCTGCACCTGCATCAGCGGCGCATTGATCAGCTGCAACTTTGCGCGCAGCGACGCTGGCAGCTCTGCAACAAACCGGGCCGCCGCCGCTTTGGGTCGGGTCATCAACAAGGCCACCTGGCGCGGCGATGGGTCGCTGGCACTGTCCATGCCTGTTGCTCCTGGGATTGTTTGCATGTCGCATAGGTGCTAGCTCCACCAGCAATTCGATGCAACGGGTAGAGCATGACACAAAGCCTGACACTCTTGGGGCTGGAAAGCAGCTGTGACGATACCGCCGCCGCCGTGGTGCGGCAGGAACCGGGCCAGCGGGCCAAGGTTCTTTCCTCTATTGTCTTTGGCCAAACCGAGCTGCACAGCGCCTTTGGTGGGGTGGTGCCGGAAATTGCCGCCCGCGCCCATGCGGAAAAGCTGGATCACTGCGTCCGCGACGCGCTGCAGGCTGCCAATGTCACCCTGCGCGATCTGGACGCGATTGCGGTTACCGCCGGGCCAGGGCTGATTGGCGGGGTGATGTCTGGGGTGATGTGCGCCAAGGGCATTGCCGCTGCCACTGGGCTGCCGCTGGTTGGCGTCAACCACCTGGCCGGTCATGCGCTGACCCCACGGCTGACCGATGATCTGGCCTATCCCTATCTGATGCTCCTGGTCTCTGGCGGACATTGCCAATATCTGATCGCGCGGGGCCCCGAAGATTTCACCCGGCTTGGCGGTACCATTGACGATGCCCCTGGCGAAGCCTTTGACAAAACCGCGCGCCTGCTGGGCCTGCCGCAACCTGGCGGTCCCTCGGTGCAGAAAGAGGCCGAAACCGGCGATCCCAAGCGGTTTCGCTTTCCCCGACCACTGATCAACCGGGATGATTGCGACCTTTCCTTTTCGGGATTGAAGACCGCGCTGATGCGGATGCGCGATCAGATCGTTGCCGAAAAATCAGGCCTGACACAGCAGGACCGGGCCGATCTTTGCGCCGGGTTTCAGGCTGCGGTTGCCGATGTCCTAGCCTCTAAAACGCGCCGCGCGCTGGCGATCTACATGCAGGACGCCCCCAGATTTCCAGCCCTGGCCGTGGCTGGTGGCGTCGCAGCAAATACCGCCATTCGCGCTGCACTAGAGACGGTTTGTGCCACGGAAAACACCCGTTTCATTGCACCGCCGCTGGCCCTGTGCACCGATAATGCTGCGATGATCGCCTATGCCGGCCTAGAGCGGTTTCGCGCAGGTGCGCGCGATGGCATGGATCTGACTGCCCGCCCCCGCTGGCCACTGGATCAAACCAGCCCCGCCATGCTGGGGTCGGGCCGCAAAGGGGCAAAGGCATGAGTATTTCGGTTCTGGGTGCCGGGGCCTTTGGCACCGCGCTGGCCATTTCACTGGCCAAGGAAACACCCGTCACCCTCTGGGCGCGCGATCCGGCGCATGTGGCGCAGATGCAGGCTGAACGCTGCAACACGGCGCGTCTGCCCGATGTGCCATTGCCAGCAGGGCTGAATCTGACGGATGATATTGCCAGCGCCGCAAAATCACAGGTGCTGCTGCTGGCGGTGCCCATGCAGAAACTGCGCGCTGTTCTGACCACCTATCAGGCCGAATTGACCGATAAGGTGCTGGTGGCCTGCTGCAAAGGGATTGAACTGAAAACCGGCCTTGGCCCCGTCAAGGTTATCGCCGAGACCCTGCCCAAGGCCCGACCTGCGCTGCTGACCGGCCCCAGTTTTGCCGCCGACATTGCCCGCGGATTGCCGACGGCGCTGACCCTGGCCTGCGCCGATGCCGTACTTTGCCATCGCTTGCAGGAACAGCTGACCACCGCCAACCTGCGGCTCTACCGTACAACCGACACCAGCGGTGCCGAACTGGGCGGGGCCCTGAAAAACATTATCGCCATCGCCTGCGGTGCCGTAATTGGGGCAGGCCTTGGCGATAGCGCCCGTGCGGCGCTGATGACACGCGGCTATGCCGAGATGCAGCGCATGGCCCTTTCCTGTGGTGCCCGGCCTGAAACCCTGGCTGGCCTGTCCGGGTTTGGCGACCTGGCCCTGACCTGTAGCTCTGCCCTGTCACGCAATTATCAGCTGGGGCTGGCGATTGGCCGGGGCGAGGTATTTGACCCCAATATCACCGTCGAAGGTGCCGCCACCGCCCGCGCCACCGCAGCCAAGGCCGCAACCATGGGGCTGGATATGCCCCTGACAGAAACCGTTGTCGGGCTGCTGAATGGTGACTTGACGATTGCCAGCGCCAGCGCTCAACTGTTGGCGCGCCCATTGAAAGAGGAATAACATGCTGATTGCCCTGATCGCCCGCGACAAACCAGAGCACCTACAGACCCGCGTCGACAACCGCGCCGCCCACCTGGCCTATATCGAAGAAACTGGCGCTGTTGCGCAGGCTGGGCCACTGCTGGATCAGAACGGCGATATGGCCGGGTCGCTGGTCATTCTGGATGTTGAAGACATGACGGCAGCCGAAGCCTGGGCTGCAGCTGATCCCTATAAACTGGCCGGCCTGTTTGAATCGGTAGAGCTGATCACCTGGAAGAAAGTCATCGGCTGATGCGGTATTGGCTGTTCAAATCGGAACCTTCAACCTGGGGCTGGCCAGATCAGGTCGCCAAGGGTGACGCGGGCGAGGAGTGGGACGGCGTACGCAACTATCAGGCGCGCAATCACATGCGAGACATGACCCTTGGGGACCGGGGGTTTTTCTATCATTCGCAAAAGGAACGGGCGGTGGTCGGCATTGTAGAGATCTGCGCCGAAGCACATCCCGACAGCACCACAGCTGATGACCGCTGGGACTGCGTTGATATCAAGGCAGTGCGCAGCTTTGAACAGCCCGTGACGCTGCAGCAGATCAAATCCGATCCGCGACTGGCAGAGATGCCGCTGGTCAAAAGCCCCCGCCTGTCGGTGCAGCCCGTCAGTGCAGAACAATGGCAGGTGATCTGCGCAATGGGACAAACCGATCCAGAGTGATCCGGGGTCGCGTTGTCCAGGGTCTGATCCTGGCCCAATCCTGGCCTGATTCAGATCTGCTCTAGAGTGCTGAAATGGGAGGAACGTCTTGGAACTTTTGAATGTAGTCATCGCAGCCCTTGCCGGCTTTGCGCTGGGGGCTGTCTATTACGGGATCCTGGCAGAACCCTGGATGGTGGCCGCCGGGATTAGACGTGGCACCGATGGCAAACCCGAAGGCGGCCAAAAACCGCTGATCTTTGTGCTGAGCTTCTGCCTGCAACTGGTTGTGGCGGGCATGATGCGCCATGTTTTCACCCTGTCAGGCATCTCTGACGCAGGTGCCGGTCTGGTGGCTGGTCTGGGTGTTGGCTTATTCTTTATCAGCCCATGGATTGCGCTGAACAATCTCTTTGGCGGACGCCCTGTCAAACTCACGCTGATTGATGGCGGCTATGCCAGCCTGGCCTGCGCCACCATTGGCCTGGTGCTGACGCTGTTCTGAAACGGCTGGCGGCCCTGCTGCTGACGCTGCCACAGGCCCAAAGAGGATCAGACATAAAAAAGGGAAGACCCTACAGGATAGTAGGATCTTCCCTTTCACCCCGCGTGCTCCACAGTCCACCACACGCGTATGAAAATTCCGTCCTAGCCATCCTGGCTGGTATACATTTCATAGCCTACTTGGGGTTGTGGTGGCAAACTCTATCCACAGACAATTCAATTCAAATAAAAAACACCCGGCACGCCTGCCGAGTGTTCCTGGTCTTGTGTCGCGCCCTGTATCGCTGGCGCAGAGCCACAAATCCACAAAAAATGTGGCTTAGCCGTAGACGGCTTCTTTGCCGAAATGCTTGGTCAGCATGTAATAGACAACGGCGCGATACTTGTTGCGCTCGGATTTTCCGTAGATCTCTACAACCTTAGAGATTGCCTCCATCAGTTCTGGACCATCCGCCAGGCCAAGTTTCTTGACCAGAAAGTTTTCCTTGACGGTTTCCAGTTCACTGTCCTGGGTGGCCGCCACGGTAGAGGCATCGGCATTATAGATCGCCGGGCCGCAGCCAATGGTCACCTTGGTCAGCAGATCCATATCTGGTTCCATACCGCATTTGTTTTTCAGATCATCAGCATATTGCGCGATCAGGTCATCACGTTTTCCCAAAATCTTTTCTCCCTTCTGGGTTGGATCTTGTTCAGGATCCTTCCGGCTATATCGTTGCCACCTATAGTTTAGAGGCAGATACACACAGAGCAACTGGGAATTTTGGCGGTCCGAACTCACGCTGCTTCAGCCCTTCCCCGCTATAAGATCAATGCCTTCCTTTGGAAAAGACAGGTCAGCATAAGCCGCGCCAAAGCCGTGCCGGTCCCGCCAACAAAAAAATCCTCCGCAAGATAGTATCTTGCGAAGGATCTAAGGGCCTTACGACCTATAGGCTACACAGTTAGTAGCGATAGTGCTCTGGCTTGAAGGGGCCTTCCGGGGTCACACCGATATAGGCGGCCTGCTCTGGGCTTAGGCTAGACAGTTTGACGCCGATCCGATCAAGGTGCAGACGGGCGACTTTTTCATCCAGATGCTTGGGCAGGATATAGACTTCGTTCTTGTACTCATCGCCGCGCAGCCACAGCTCGATCTGGGCCAGAACCTGGTTGGTGAAGGAGGCCGACATCACAAAAGACGGGTGCCCGGTCGCATTGCCAAGGTTCAGCAGACGCCCTTCAGACAGCAGGATCAAACGGTTACCCGAAGGCATCTCGATCATGTCGACCTGTTCTTTGATGTTGGTCCACTTGTGGTTCTTCAGGCTGGCCACCTGAATTTCGTTGTCAAAGTGGCCGATGTTGCCAACGATCGCCATGTCCTTCATCTCGCGCATGTGCTCGATGCGGATCACATCCTTGTTGCCAGTGGTGGTGATGAAGATATCGGCGCTATCGACGACATCTTCCAAGCGCACCACCTCAAAGCCATCCATCGCGGCCTGCAGGGCGCAGATCGGGTCAACTTCGGTAACTTTGACGCGGGCGCCAGCACCGGAGAGGGACGCAGCAGAGCCTTTGCCCACATCGCCATAGCCACAAACAACAGCAACCTTGCCAGCCATCATGGTGTCAGTGGCACGGCGGATACCGTCGACCAGCGATTCCTTGCAGCCATATTTGTTGTCGAACTTCGACTTGGTGACCGAATCGTTCACGTTGATCGCAGGGAAAGGCAGCTGGCCATTTTTCTGCAGCTCATACAGGCGGTGCACACCAGTGGTGGTTTCTTCCGAAACGCCCAGGATGGATTCGCGGGTCTTGGTGAACCAGCCGGGGCTTGCCGCCATACGCTTTTTGATCTGGGCAAAGATGGCTTCTTCTTCTTCCGAAGTTGGCACTTCGATCAGATCGGTTTCGCCGGCCTCAACACGGGCACCAAGCAGCACATAAAGCGTGGCATCGCCGCCATCATCAAGGATCAGATTGGCACCCTCGGGGAACATGAAGGAGCGGTCGAGATAGTCCCAATGTTCAACCAGCGTCTGGCCTTTAATGGCAAAGACGGGTGTACCACCTGCAGCGATGGCCGCAGCCGCGTGATCCTGGGTCGAAAAGATGTTGCAAGAGGCCCAGCGCACATCTGCGCCCAGCGCCACCAGCGTTTCGATCAGCACCGCAGTCTGAATTGTCATATGCAGCGAGCCAACGATACGAGACCCTGCCAGCGGTTTGCTATCCCCATATTCGGCGCGCAGCGCCATCAGGCCTGGCATTTCGGTCTCGGCGATATCCAGTTCCTTGCGGCCAAATTCAGCCAACGCAATGTCTTTTACAATATAATCCTCGGCCATGGTCCGCTCCGTTCTGGTTACGAGTTCTCTTGGCAGCAGGAGGTAACACCGCAATGGTTTACAAGCAACGAAGATAGCAGCTGCGATGGCATGCCGGATTCGTTCCCGGCAAACCCGCCATCAACTGGGCACTCCGGACTGGGAACCTGTCTTTGTCACTTTGAAATAATTCTGACCGGAGGCGACGATACAGCTGATACCCGAAGGATAGGTCACCAGCACGGTAAAGGTCCCGCTATCGGCGGAACTCCAGATCTCGATCATCGTATCAACAGGCTGAGAGTTCTGCAGGCCGGCCGAGGACAGGCTTTCGGAAAAGGCGGCTTGCAATTGTTCTACCAACCCTTCGCGCGGCGCACAGCTTGCAGCCAAGGCCGGCGGCGCCATTGCAGCCATGCCAAAGATCAGGGCGGATGAGAAGAGACGTTTAAACATGATAAGCTCCTATTTTGTAGAGGTTTCTCTCACTACTAGGGGCGCATTATCCGGGCGAATAGCGCCCCTGTTCTGGTATATGATTTAGGCCTTGAACCGGGAATTTCAATCTCACGGCGGATCACCTTCGCGTCGGGGACCCTGCAACCGCCCTGCAAAACACTTGCGCTGTTGTCGGCAAAAATCCGGCTTTGCTGCGCTTCGCGGTTTACCTCTGGGTCACCAAACAGATAGGCAGAGAAGGTCTGCTAATCACCGGAATTACGCCCGATGCCCCCTAAACCCGTCCGCGCCTGGCAACGTATGCTCTCTGGTCGTCGTCTGGATTTGCTGGATCCGACGCCGATGGATATCGAGATCAGCGATATCGCCCACGGCCTTGCCTTTGTCGCGCGCTGGAACGGTCAGACGCAGGGGGATTTTGCCTATTCCGTCGCCGAACATTCGCTGTTGGTGGAAGAACTGTTTTCGCGCATGCACCCCAAAGCGCCAGTGAAATGGCAGCTGGCGGCGCTGCTGCATGATGCGCCGGAATATGTCATCGGCGATATGATCTCGCCGGTGAAGGCAGCGGTGGGGCCGGGCTATGGCGAATTGGATCAGCGGCTGACCTCGGCCATTCACATCAAATTCGGCCTGCCAGCCCAACTGCCCAAAACCATCAAGGCGCAGATCAAACGGGCCGACAAAACCAGCGCCTGGATGGAGGCGGTGCAGATTGCCGGCTTTTCCGAGGCCGAGGCCAACAAGCTGTTTGGCCGCCCCAGAACCGAGGTGATCGCCGGGCTGGCCATTGACCTGCGCCCACCGCTACAGGTGCGCCAGTCCTTTATCGCCCGCCATGCGGATTTGCTAGCCCGCCTCTAGGCCTAGGCTGCCTCACCGCGCTTTTTTCGAGGCTTAGCCTCGACAAACCCGGCCTGCCCGCCCAGACCTTTGTCCTGCAGGATCTGGTTGCGCTCTGCCTCTGTCAGGGTGGTCCAACCCGTGGTCTGCGAGATAAAGCCAAGCCGCGCCAAGGTGTCGCCAATGACCTGGTGATCCAATTCACCAAAGCTCAGCCGACTGGATTTTTGCTTGGCTTGGGGCACCCATTCCGCCCGCAGACCGCCAATCACCACCGGGGCGCGTTCGCAAAAGCTTTCGACATGCTGCGCCAGCAAATTATTGGCACCAGAGCTGCGCCGCAGGATCATCACCACCTCTTGGTCGGCCCGTCCCACCATGGCAAACAGATGCAACGCCGATCCATCGGCAGCAATCACTTTGCGCGCCGCCTTGTAACGCGCAACCTGCACCGTCAGGCTGTGCTCCTGCGGGTGAAAAATCTCATATCCTTCGGCCTCTAGCAGGGTTTCCAGCCGTTCTTCGCCCAGCAGACCGCCCTTACCCAGGCCCAGTTTGGACCGCGAGATATACAGCTTTTCCGCCCCCTCGGCCACGACATCGCAGGCAAATCGGCTGTGGACCGCCTGGCGGAATTTTCCTGTACCTCGGGTGATTTTTCCCAGGCCAAACCCCTGCCCCGGCACCACCAGTTCTTCCACCTGGGTCGGGCGAGTCGCGACGTGGATGGGCAGATCGCTGCCAAACAGCGACAGGTATTCCCGCTGGTAGCCACGCACCACATCGCCCACCTTGGGTCGTTTGGGGATGAACAAAATGCCGCGAATATCGTCTTCCACCCGCGACAAAGCCCAGAGCCGAGAAGAGCTTTCGACCAGGAAATGGCCAAAATGTGCCCACAGCACACCGCCCCAAAGCCAACGGCCCTGCAGGGATCTGCGAACCTTCCCAGGGCGTTCAGGTGCGATGGTGATGGGGCGGAATTTACGCCAGAGCGCCGCCTCGGGGCAATAGCTGCCATCACTGTACAGCACACCGGCTGGCTGTACCAAGGCGCTGATTTTCGGCGGCACTACGCAGGCATCGGCCAAGATCTGCATGTTTTCGGACCAGCCGCCACTTGGCAGGGGCTGCAAGGCCGGGTCGATGATTTCTGGCTGAGATGACGGTAACATCCCGCAGCCCCTAGCGCGGGCTGCGTTTGGCCAGAATGCGCTGCAGCGTCCGGCGATGCATGTTCAACCGGCGCGCGGTCTCGGATACGTTGCGATCACAAAGCTCATAGATACGCTGGATATGTTCCCAGCGCACGCGATCTGCGCTCATCGGGTTTTCAGGCGGCGGCGGCATTTCGTCATCACCGCTAAGCAGGGCATTCATGATATCCGCCGCATCTGCCGGTTTTGACAGATAATCTGTGGCACCGATCTTGACCGCCGCAACCGCAGTGGCGATGGCGCCATATCCGGTCAGCACCACCACCCGGCTGTCGGGTCGTTTTTCGCGCAGAACTTCGACCACATCCAGGCCATTGCCATCTTCCAGGCGCAGATCCACCACCGCATAGGCCGGCGGGCGGGCAGTTGCGATGGCAGATCCACCGGCAACTGAATCGGCAGTTTCCACATCAAAGCCGCGTTTTTCCATGGCCTTGGCAAGACGCCGCAGGAAGGGTTCATCATCATCAACCAGCAACAGCGACTTGTCTGGCCCAATTTCCTGCAGTGCGTCTTCGGTCATGCCCGGTTCTCCGCGAATTCTGCGCAAAGGTTACGCAGATCATTGAAGGCGATACTAGCGACCCCGCCAGCAAGGTCAAACAGCCTAGGCTATTTTACATATTCTCGACGTAGCAGCTGACCTTGTCTGCGACCTGTTCGGGCGTTTCATCGCGGCGGAAGAAGTCCACAAAACCGATCTCGGGCAGCACCAGATAGGCAAATGTCGAGTGATCGACCAGGTAATAATCTTCATCGCCGGGCTGGCGTTTGAAATAGGTTTTATAGGCCCGGCTGGCTGCTTTTACCTGTTCAAGCGATCCGGTCAGCGCAATCATCTTTTCATGCATATTTTCAGCGTAATCCCCCATCACTTCGGGGGTGTCGCGCTCAGGATCGATCGAGACAAAAACCGGTGTGGTGCTGATACCACGTTCCGCCAGCAGATCGACGGCATCGGCGTTGCGGGTCACGTCCAACGGGCAGACATCCGGGCAGAAGGTATAGCCAAAGTAAAGGATCGACGGTTCAGTAAAGACATCGCGGTCGGTTACCAGCTCTCCCTTTGCATTGATCAACTCGAAGGGGCCGCCAATCGTATCGCCACCGCTGGCAATGGTGCTGCTGCCACACTGCGCGAATTTATCATCGCCGCTGCTGCGGGTGAAGAACCAGGTGCCGCCGGCCAGGGCAGCGACAAAAAGGACAGCAAGAATCGAATAGAGACGGGTCATGTGATCACACTTTATGTTGCAGGAGGAGAGTTGATCGTTTCTGCCGCCAGACCTATCAAGAAACACAGGCAATGCAACTACGCCAAAACATCACAGCTGTGCGAGGCCGACCCCGGTTTGCGCAGGCTGCAGGAGCGATAGCATGAGTGATAGGCAAATTGACCTGATGCAGGGGCAGGAACGCAGCCATTGGATTAGGCTGCGCACCCTGATTGTGCTGCGGTGGGTGGCCATCACTGGCCAGCTGATTGCCATCACTGTGGCGCAGCAGCTCTATAATCTACAGCTGGATCTGGTCCTCTGCCTGCTTGCGGTCGGAATCTCGGTGATTAGCAACATGCTGGCGATCTTTGTCTTTCCGGTCAACAAGCGCCTATCAGAGTTTGAAAACCTGCTGATGGTTCTGTTTGATCTGCTGCAACTGGGGTTCTTACTCTATCTGACGGGGGGGCTGAACAATCCCTTTACCCTGCTGGTGCTGGCTCCGGTGACCATTTCCGCCGCAATGATGGGGCTGCGCTCGACGCTGGTGGTGGGGGGAACAGCAATCATTCTGGTGACGCTACTGGCTGAATTCCACATTCCGCTGCGCACTGCACAGGGATTTGTCCTGCGTATTCCAGATGTCTTTATCTTTGGCAATTGGACCGCCATCGTCATCGCCATTCTGTTTATCGGCGCCAACTCCTTTCGCATCAGCACCGAAATGCGGCGCATGTCCGATGCGGTTGCTGCCACCCAGCTGGCGCTGTCACGGGAACAAAAGCTTACCGATCTGGGCGGGGTCGTTGCGGCCGCCGCGCATGAACTGGGCACACCACTAGCCACCATAAAGCTGGCCAGTGGTGAACTGATCGACGAATTGGACGCGCTGCCTGACCTGCGCGAAGACGCGGTATTGATCCGCGAGCAGGCGGAGCGCTGCCGCGATATCCTGCGCGACATGGGCCGGGCCGGCAAAGACGATTTGCACCTGCGCCAGGCACCGCTGTCCACCGTTATTCACGAAGCCGCCGAACCGCATATCAATCGCGGCAAGGAGATCCATTTCGACGAGGCCCCGCTGGAAGATGGCAGTTTCCAGCAACCCACCATCCTACGCAAACCGGAAATCATCCATGGGCTGCGCAATCTGGTGCAGAACGCCGTTGATTTCTCGCGCACGACCGTCTGGATAGAATCAACCTGGAACGACGAAAAGATCACTCTGAATATCCACGACGACGGGCGCGGGTTTTCCCCACATCTGCTGGGCCGCATTGGTGACCCCTTCATGCGTCGCCGCCGCAGCGAAACCGACCGCAAACAGCGCCCGGAATATCAGGGCATGGGTTTGGGATTATTCATTGCCAAAACCCTGCTAGAGCGCACCGGAGCCGAGTTGAAATTCGCCAATGGGGCCAGTGAACCGCCGCCACACCCATCTGATCGCCCCGGCGCCATCGTTGTGGTATCCTGGCCGCGCGGCAAAATTGACGCCCAGTTCGGGGAAAATGCCGTTCCGAAGGGGAAAAATAAGTGGATAGAAGTTTAGCTGTTCACTTTTAGGTAATTAATTAAACTGCAGTTAACCATTTGTGGTCCACCATGAAAAAAACGAGCACTGAAATAGGCAGGACAATATGCAGAACCTCATCTCGATCGAGTGGTTGATGCTGGCCACACTTTGCTGTGCAACTGCAGCAGCGGCCGTCTGGTGGCTGTCACCAGAACAGCGCTCCAAGAGTATGGAGCAGGATCTTTTGGTTGGCGATGGCCGTACCGACGCCGTTTTTCTCTTTGATGACACCAGCTTGATCGGGTGGTCCTCGGGCGCGCGAAAATTCATCGGCGAACATGCCGAACATTTCAGCTGGAATATGCTGCGCGACCAACTCGCCCGCAACTATCCAGGCCTGCCGCAAAGCCCGGGTTTTCTGAAAGATATCGGCCCGCTTGTGCTGACCGGAACCGCCTCTGCCGAAAGCCGCGAGGCCCATTGCGAATGGATAGATGGGATCACCCGCGTGCAACTGCGCCGCAGCACCTTGGAAGAGCAGAACAAATCGCTCGACCAAGAGCTGACCACCCTGCGCGCTGCGGTGCATCAGGCCCCCTATCCGGTCTGGCTGCAATCGGACGAGGGTGCCGTCACCTGGTCGAACCTGGCCTATGATGATCTCAGCCATAAACTGCGCGGACGCGATGCCGATTTTTCCATCCCGCTGTTCGACAATCTTGAAGAACCCAAAGCCAGCGGCAAGGCAGAGCGGCTGTTCATCCCGATGCCCGAAAGCACCAAGCGCCTGTGGTACAATATCTCGACCACCGAAACCGAGGCCGGCTGGCTATGCCATGCAGTTGACGTCAACGCTGTGGTCGATGCCGAGGTTGCACAGCGCAACTTTGTACAGACGCTGGCAAAAACCTTTGCCCAATTGTCCATCGGGCTCGCGATTTTTGACCGCAACCGCCAGCTGGTGCTGTTCAATCCGGTGCTAATCGACCTGACTGCCCTGCCGGCAGATTTCCTCAGCTCGCGCCCCAGCCTGATGACCTTCTTTGATCGACTGCGCGACCAGCGGCTGATGCCTGAACCAAAGAACTATTCCAGCTGGCGCCACCAGATCGAAGACCTGCTGGAAGCCGCCGCAGAAGGCCGCTACCAGGACACCTGGTCGCTGCCCTCCGGCTCGGTCTATTCGGTCTCTGGCCGTCCCCACCCCGATGGGGCCATCGCCTTCCTGTTCGAAGATATCACCGCCGAGGTCACGCTCACCCGGCAGTTCCGCTCTGAATTGGAACTGGGCCAGTCGATCATGGATCAGATGGACGAAGCCATTGCGGTCTTTGCCAATGATGGCACCATGAGCTTTTCGAATGAAACCTATCATTCGCTGTGGAAAATGGATCCTGACGCCAGCTTTGCCAAGGTCTCTATCATGGATGCGGCCCGCATCTGGCAAGACACCTGTCGCCCCAACCCCGCCTGGGGTGAGATCCGCGATTTTGTGGCCGCCAGCGATGGGCGCAGGCCATGGTGGACCCAGGTGCAACTGCGCGACGGCACGCCGCTGCTTTGCAAGGTCACCGCAATCCAGAACGGCGCAACCATGGTCAGCTTTCAGGCGCCAGAACCCGGTCTGCCACCGCTGGAGCAGCAAAAATTCGCCATCACTGACCAGACCGGACAGACCTGAAGCCTGGCACCACATCAGGCCAATCATTGGCACAAAAAGGGCGCGATCAGCGGGGGCTGGTCGCGCCCTTCCCGCTTGCAGCGCAGCCCGGCCAGAGGCATTGTGGCGCCATGACTGAAAGCCCTGATACTGCCTCCCCCCCGGACAGCGGCACCACCGCCTCCCCCAGCAGCCCGTTTTCCTGCGACCTTACCTCTGCCGAGGAAACTGCAGAACTGGCACGGCGGATCGCGGAACAGTTGCAGCCCGGCGATTGCCTGCTTCTGGCGGGACCAATCGGGGCCGGTAAAACGCATTTTGCCCGCAGCCTGATCCAATCCCTGATGCCAGTGCCCGAGGACGTACCCTCGCCCACCTTCACCCTGGTGCAAACCTATGAGCTGCCGCGCTGCGACCTGTGGCACGCGGATCTCTATCGTCTTGCCGCCCTGGAAGAGATCGAGGAACTGGGCCTGGTTGAGGCCTTTGACGAAGCCATTTGCCTGATTGAATGGCCTGACCGCCTGGCTGAGCTGACTCCGGCCCATGCGCTGCAGCTGTCACTCTCGCTGGACCCGGCGCAGGAAGACAGCCGCCACCTGACCCTGACATGGACGGATCCGAAATGGCAGCACCGGCTGGATCAGATCGCCTGCCTCTGCCGGGCCAGTTCGCCCCCTGCACAGCCTACCCCAAGTGAGAGCCAAGATGACCAGTCGTGACACCCAGATAACCGCATTCTTACAGCGTAGCGGCCACGGCGATTGGCAGCGCACAACACTGGCGGGCGATGCATCGGCGCGACGCTATGACCGGCTGACCAGCCCGGATGGGCGCAGCCTCGTGTTGATGGATGCCCCGCCTGACAGCGGCGAAACCATTCTCCCCTTTGTGCGCATCGCCAATTTTCTACGTGATCAAGGGCTTAGCGCGCCTGCCATCCTTGCCCAAGACCCAGAAGCTGGCTTTTTGCTGATCGAAGACCTGGGCGACCAGCGATTTTACGAAGTCCTGCAGGCGGATCCCAGCCAGGAAAAGCCGCTTTATGGCCTGGCCACCGACCTGTTGCTGCATCTGCACCAGCAGCCCGCCACCAGCATCCCCTTAGCACTAGAGCCACTTGGACCGCGCGCCATGGCGGAAATGTCCGGTCTGGTAATCAGCCACTATTGCGGCCCGCTGCGCGGTGGCGTCGACACCGACCTGCAACACCGCTTTGAAAACCAGTTCGAAGACATCCTGCGCCAGACCCTGCGCGGCGAAATGGTTTTTGTGCATCGGGATTTTCACGTGCAAAACCTGATGTACCTGCCGGATCGCAGCGGGCTTGCCCAGGTCGGCATGATTGATTTTCAAGACGCCCGCGTCGGCCATCCCGCCTATGATCTGGTGTCGCTCTTGCAGGATGCCCGCCGCGATGTGCCCGCCGCAATCGAGGCGCAGATGATCAACCGCTACCTTGCGGCCAGCCCAATCGACGGCTCCAGCTTTCGCAGCGCCTATGCGGTGATCGGGGTGCAGCGCAATCTGCGCATCCTTGGCGTTTTTGCCCGGCTCTCGCTAGAGCAGGCAAAGCCGCAGTATCTGGAACTGATACCACGGGTCTGGAGCCATGTAATCAACGGCCTGGAACACCCGGCGCTGGCACCGCTGGCCAGTTGGCTGCAACAGGACCTGCCCCCGCCAAGCCCGGAAAACCTGGCAAAGCTGCGCCGATGACCAACGCCACCCACCCGCAAGACAGCCCCGAAAGCATCCTGTTGTTTGCCGCCGGCTTTGGCACCCGGATGAAGGCACTGACACAGACCTGCCCCAAGCCGATGATCGCCGTGGCCGGCCAGCCGCTGATTGACCATACGCTGACCCTGGCCCAGGCCATGCAGCCACGCCATATCGTGGCCAATCTGCACTATCTGCCGCATATCCTCGCGGCGCATCTCGCCCCCAAAGGCGTGCTGCTCAGCCAGGAAAGCCCAGAGGTTCTGGATACCGGCGGCGGGCTGCGTCATGCGCTGCCCCTCTTGGGGTCGGCGCCGGTCTTTACCGCCAATACCGATGTGATCTGGAAGGGGCCAAACCCATTTCAGGTTGCCCTGAACGCCTGGGATCCGGCCCGCATGGACGCGCTGTTGGTCTGCATTCCAATCCCCCGCTGCCATGGCCGCAGCGGGGCCGGCGATTTCACCCGCGATTCCAATGGGCGAATCAGCCGGGGCGGCGAGCTGGTTTATGGCGGGGTGCAAATTGTCAAAACCGCCGGACTTGCGTCGATTAAAGAAGATGTCTTTTCACTCAACCTGTTGTGGAACGATATGGCGCGCGATGGGCGGCTTTTTGCGGTGGAATACCCTGGCCACTGGTGCGATGTGGGCCATCCCGAAGGAATTGCCATTGCCGAGGATCTGATTGCCAATGATGTTGTTTGAACCTCAGGATACGCCCCGCATCTTTGCTGTTCCCATTGGCGTCGATTTCCCCCGTGCGCTGGCCCAGGGGCTGCAGCACCGGGCGCATGCGCTGCCGCCCGAAGGCCTGGCGCAGGTCGAAGTGATCCTCAACACCTCTCGGATGATGCGCCGCTGTCGCGCGCTGTTTGAAGAAGGCCCGGCCCTGCTGCTGCCACGCATGCGCCTGTTGACCGATCTTGCCCATGAGGCCAGCCTGCAGGGCCTGCCCCCCGCCCTACCGCCACTGCGGCGGCGACTGGAACTGTCACAGCTGATTGCCAAATTGCTGGATGCGCAACCCGATCTGGCCGCCCGGTCTTCGCTCTATGATCTGTCGGACAGTCTGGCGGCGCTGATTGACGAAATGCAGGGCGAAGGCGTCAGCACCGACGTGATCCGCAATCTTGATATTTCCGATATGTCGGGCCACTGGGCCCGGGCGCAGTCTTTCATTGGCATCGCAGATGATTTCATCGAGGGCCATGATGGCGCCATGGATGCCGAAGCCCGCCAGCGCCAGATGGTACTGAACCTGATCGAGACCTGGCAAGATACACCGCCGCAGCATCCGGTCATTCTGGCCGGCTCTACCGGGTCGCGCGGCACCACCCTGCTGCTGATGCAGGCCATCGCCCGGCTGCCGCAGGGGGCCGTGGTGCTGCCCGGTTATGATTTTGAGCAACCCAGCCCTGTCTGGCAGCACCTGCATGATGCGCTGACCAGCGAAGACCACCCGCAGTATCGCTTTGCCAAGCTGATCGCCGATCTTGATATGACACCGGATATGGTGCGCCGCTGGAACACAGCCGAACCTGCCTCGGTGCCGCGCAACCGGTTGATTTCCCTAGCCCTGCGCCCGGCTCCGGTCACTGACGCCTGGATGAGCGAAGGCCCCGATCTCACCGATCTGGACAGGGCCTGCGCCGATGTCACCCTTGTCGAGGCCCCCACCCCGCGCGCCGAGGCACTGGCCATTGCCCTGCGACTACGCCAGGCCGCCGAAGACGGCAAGACCGCGGCGCTGATCTCGCCGGATCGGATGCTTACCCGGTTGGTTTCGGTGGCGTTGGACCGCTGGGACATCCTGCCCGATGATTCCGCCGGTCTACCGCTGCAGCTGACGCCTCCGGGGCGTTTCCTACGGCATGTCGCCGAATTGTTCTGCCGCCCGCTGACCGCCGATGCGCTGTTGACCCTGTTGAAACACCCGCTGACCCATGACGGCACCAGCCCGGATGCCGCGCGCGGTGAACACCTGCGCCATACCCGCGATTTTGAACTGGACCTGCGCCGCAATGGCCCACCCTTCCCCGACGCTAACAGCTTTGCAGCCTTTGGCACCAAACAGGATCTGACACCGGGCTGGACCAGCTGGCTGGCACATAACTTTGCCAACCAACAGGTCCAGCACCCCCTCCACCTGAGCGATTGGGTCGCTCTGTTACGCAGCCGAGCCGAAGCCATCGCAGCCGGCAGCCAGATCACCTTGACCGGGGCAAGCGGCACGCTGTGGGACAAAAAGGCCGGTCAAATAGCGCATGAGGTCTTTGCCAACCTGGAAGCAGAAGCCGCATATGGCGGCGAAATGTCAGCGCGCGATTTTGCCGATCTGCTCTCGGCGCTGTTGTCACAGGCCGAAGTGCGCGACCGCGACACCCCCTATGGTTCGATCATGATCTGGGGCACGCTAGAGGCCCGCGTGCAGGGTGCCGATCTGGTCATCCTCGGTGGGTTGAACGAAGGCAGCTGGCCCGAAGCCGCCAAGCCCGATCCCTGGCTGAACCGACAATTGCGCCATCAGGCCGGGCTGCTGCTGCCGGAGCGCCGCATCGGCCTGTCAGCGCATGATTTCCAACAGGCCGTCGCCGCACCCGAGGTCTGGCTGACGCGCGCCGCCCGCACAGACGAGGCCGATACCGTTGCCTCGCGCTGGCTTAACCGCCTGACAAACCTTTTAAAAGGCCTGCCAGATCAAGGCGGCAAAGCGGCTTTGGATGCGATGAAAGCACGCGGACAGACTTGGCTGGATTGGGCTGAAGCGCTGGAAGATCCGATCGAACTTCCAGCCGCCCATCGCCCTGCTCCGCGCCCGCCCCTGGCCAGCCGCCCCCGCAGGCTGACCATCACCGAAATTCCGCGACTGATCCGCGACCCCTATGCGATCTATGCCAAACACGTGCTGCGCCTGCGCAAGCTGAACCCGCTGGTGCAGGAACCTGACGCCCTGCTGCGCGGCACGGTTGTACATGAAATATTTGAAGATTTCATTCGCGATACGCTGCAGGATCCTGGGCTGCTCACCACTGATCACCTGATTGGAACGGCCCGCACCCTGCTGGAACGCGATGTGCCCTGGCCGGTGGCCCGCATGCTTTGGCTGTCGCGGATTGAGCGGATCGCAGGAGATTTCATTCTGTCCGAACAGGCCCGCCAAAGCCGTGGCAAACCGCTGAAACTGGAAGCGAAGGGCGAAGCACAGCTGGCGCCTTTGGATTTCTCTATCGCCTGCCGGGCTGACCGGATTGACCAGGATGATCGTGGTTTTCTGCATCTCTATGATTACAAAACCGGCATTCCGCCTTCGGAATCGCAGCAAAAGAAGTTTGAAAAACAGCTGTTGATCGAGGCCGCCATGGCCGAGGAAGGCGCCTTTCAGGAGATTGGCCCCGCCGAGGTGGCCAGCGCCGCCTTTATCGGGTTGGGCAGCAGCCTGAAAGAGGTGCCCGCGCCGCTGCAGGATCAGCCCCCCGCCAAGATCTGGGAAGAACTAAAAACCCTGATCGGTGCCTATTTTGAACAGGAACAGGGCTATTCCAGCCGCCGCATGGTGCACCGCGATGATTTTGCCGGCGATTACGATCACCTGGCCCGTTTTGGCGAATGGGATCGCAGCGCCATGCCCAGCCCCGAGGATCTGACATGAGCAGCCCAACCGCCAAACCCCGCGATGCCGCCTCTGAGGCGCAGTTTCGCGCGGCCCGTCCCGACGCCTCGACCTGGCTGGCGGCCAATGCCGGCTCTGGCAAGACCAAGGTGCTGACCGACCGGGTGGCGCGGCTACTGCTCAAGGGGGTGCAACCACAGCATATTCTGTGCCTTACCTATACCAAAGCCGCCGCCAGCGAGATGCAGAACCGGCTGTTCAAGCGCCTTGGCGAATGGGCCATGCTGCGCGATGATCAGCTTACCGCCGCGCTAAGCGATCTGGGGGCGGATGATGCGATATCTGCGGAAGGTCTGGCCCAGGCGCGCACCCTGTTTGCCCGTGCCATCGAAACACCTGGCGGGCTGAAAATTCAGACCATCCATTCCTTTTGTTCGTCCCTGTTGCGTCGTTTCCCGCTAGAGGCAGGCGTCAGCCCGCAATTTTCAGAAATGGAAGACCGCGCCGCCGCGCTATTACGGGCGGAAATTGTCGAGGACTTTGCCAAGGGTGAACTGGCGCATCTTATTGAACCTCTGGCGCGCCATGTGGGGGGCAGCGATTTCGAAGACCTCACCGCAGCCCTGTGCCAACGCCGCGCCGCCTTTGATGCGCCGCTGGACTGGCCCGAGCTGCTGGCGCGGTTTGATCTGCCGCCGGGGTTTGACCGCAGCGCGCTGGAACAGCTGGTCTTTCTGGGTGGCGAGGCAGAGCTGTTGCAAGCCACCCGCGATATGTTGGCCGCAGGCGGCACCACCGATCAACGCGCCGCTGACAAGCTGGCAGGACTTACCGCGCCAACCCTGGCTGACCTGCCAGCGCTGGAAAGCATCTTTCTGACCGGAGCAAGCGCCGCGTCGCCTTTCTCTGCAAAAATTGGCAAATTCCCTA
Organism: Pseudophaeobacter profundi; assembly: GCF_029697505.1. Classification (GTDB taxonomy): domain Bacteria; phylum Pseudomonadota; class Alphaproteobacteria; order Rhodobacterales; family Rhodobacteraceae; genus Pseudophaeobacter; species Pseudophaeobacter profundi. The sequence continues at coordinate 246,356 of NZ_JARJEF010000003.1, forward strand.
CCAAGAAACTGCGAGAGGCCAATCTGGGCCTGATGGACCAGTTGGAACCCCTGATGCTGCGGGTGGAAGATGCCCGTGCCAAGCGGCTGGCGCTGGTGGCAGCGCAAAAATCGCATGATCTGCACCGCTTTGCCGCTGCCTTCCTACCGGAATACGAGGCCCGCAAACGCCTGCGCGGCTGGCTGGATTTTGACGATCTGATCCTTAATGCCCGCCAGCTGTTGAATGACCCGGCAGTGGCAGCCTGGGTGCTGTACCGGCTGGATGGCGGCATTGATCACATTCTGGTGGACGAGGCCCAGGATACCAGCCCGGTGCAATGGGATGTGATTGAAACCCTGGCGCAGGAATTCACCGCCGGGGAAGGCGCGCGCTCTGATGTGGAGCGCACGATCTTTGTGGTTGGCGACAAGAAGCAGTCGATCTACTCGTTCCAGGGGGCCGACCCGGATGCCTTTGACAGGATGCAGGTAGAATTTGCCAATCGTCTGGCCGAATCCGGCGATGGGCTGCAGAACGCAGCGCTGGAATTTTCCTTTCGCTCTTCTGCCGCGATCCTGCGACTGGTTGATCTGGTGTTCCAAGATAGCCCGCGCGCCGGGTTTCACAGCGACGCCCTGCACCGTGCCTTCAAATCCGATCTGCCCGGCCGGGTTGATCTCTGGCCCGCGGTGGAGAAGAGCGAAGACGAAGAGGACAGCGACTGGACCGATCCGGTTGATCGTCCCGGCAGCCGCCATCACACCGTGGTGCTGGCCGAACGCATCGCGGCACAGATCAAGGAAATGATCGTCAGTCAGGTCACCATCCCAGAGGACAGCGCCACACGCGGCACATTCCAGCGCCGCCCCGTGCATGCCGGCGATTTTCTCATTCTGGTGCAGCGCCGATCCGAGTTGTTTTCCGAAATCATCCGCGCCTGCAAAGCCGCCGACCTGCCCATCGCCGGCGCCGACCGGCTGAAGGTGGGGGCGGAACTGGCGGTAAAGGATATTGCGGCGCTCTTGTCATTTCTCGCCACGCCGGAAGATTCGCTATCCTTAGCCGAGGCCCTGAAATCGCCGCTATTTGGCTGGTCGGAACAAATGCTGTTTGACCTGGCCCATCGCCGCGACGGGGGGCAACATCTTTGGGCCGCCCTGCGGGCACGCAGCACAGAGTTTGCAGACACCATGGCGGTGCTGAACGATCTGCGCAGCCAGACCGATTTCCTGCGCCCATTCGATCTGATCGAACGCATCCTGACCCGGCACCAAGGGCGGCAAAAACTATTGGGCCGTCTGGGGATAGAGGCCGAAGATGGCATAAATGCACTGCTATCGCAGGCGCTGGCCTATGAACGATCAGACATTCCCAGCCTGACCGGATTTCTGGTCTGGATGCAGACAGATGATCTGGAAATCAAACGCCAGATGGGCGCTGCGGGCAATATGATCCGGGTGATGTCGGTGCATGGATCCAAGGGGTTGGAGGCCCCGATCGTCATCCTGCCGGACACCGCCAAGCGCAATGCCCCCAGTGACGCCGAAATCATGCTGGCCGAGGGCACACCACTGTGGAAACTGCCCAAAGACCAAATGCCGGATCTGTTGTTTTCCGCCCGTGAACTGGCCCAGGAAAAACAGCAAAATGAACGGCTGCGCCTGCTCTATGTCGCCCTGACCCGGGCGGAAAAATGGCTGATCGTCGCCACGGCCGGCACGCTGTCGAAAGAGGGCGACAGCTGGTATCAACGGGTGGAAACCGCCCTACGCGAAGCCGGCGCCAGCGCCTGTGATCTGCCCGGCGGCGAAGGCCTGCGGCTGTCGCATGGCGATTGGGAGGGGCTGGAATTTGTCCCGCATGAGGTCACCCAGCGGACCCGCGCCAGCCTGCCTGCAGTCTTTGGCCAGCCTGCCCCGGCCTATCAGGCCCCGGATACTGCGCTGAATCCATCGGATCTGGGCGGGGCGAAGGCGCTGCCGGGGGACCAGGGGTTGGAGGAAGAAGACGCCAAGGCACGCGGCAGCCGGTTGCATCTGCTGCTGGAACATCTGCCCGCACAACCAAGCACCGATTGGCCCATACTGGCAGGACGCCTGCTACCCGGGGCCGAAGACTGCGAAGAGCTGCTGGCCGAAGCAAGCGCAGTGCTGCAAGCCCCGGCCCTGGCGCATATCTTTGCCGCCGATGCCTTGGCCGAGGTGGCAGTTACGGCGCAGCTAGGCGACAGCCGCCTTTTTGGCATCATCGACCGGCTGGTGGTGACACCGGAACGGGTGCTGGCGGTGGATTTCAAATCGAATGCCCAGGTGCCGGACCGCGCGGAAACTTGCCCCAAGGGGCTGCTGCGCCAGATGGGGGCCTATGCCCATGCGTTGAAACAGATCTACCCGGACCGGAGGATCGACACCGCGCTTTTGTGGACCCGTAGTGCCAGCCTCATGCCGCTGCCGCACGATCTTGTGACAGATGCGCTGAAGCCGGTGCTGGACCTTGACGATCCGTTAAGCCCTACCTAGGTTCCAACCTCAGTTGCCATAGATCTCAGGAGACATTTCCATGTCCACCGTAGCCGTCACCGACGAAACATTTGACGCCGAAGTCAAGAACTCCTCTGTCCCCGTTGTGGTCGATTTTTGGGCCGAATGGTGCGGTCCCTGCAAACAGATCGGCCCCGCGCTGGAAGAACTGGCTGCAGAATATGGCGATAAGCTGAAGATTGCCAAGGTTGATGTCGACAGCAACCCAAATGCCGCCGCCGCCATGGGCGTGCGTGGCATTCCGGCGCTGTTCATCTTTAAGGATGGTGAGGTTGTATCCAACCGCGCCGGCGCCGCCCCCAAGGCGGCGCTGCAAAGCTGGATCAACGATTCTATCTGATCCAAGCGATCCGCTGGATTTCAAAGGCGCCCTCGCTGAGGGCGTCTTTTTCATTTCAAAGGACAGTTTATGACACCCGATTTTCGCCAGAAGGCCATTTCCATCTGCACCGTCAAGATCGCCAAAAAGGGCGAAGGCGTTGGCCTGTCGTTTTATGCCTTTTTCAAAAACCGCAATGATGATCCCCTGCTGCTGATGCAGGTGGCCCGCTGGTGGATTGAAACGCATCAATTGGACCATTTTGAAAAGGCCGTGAAAATCCGCAACATGCTGGAAACCGGCGCCTAGTATGTCTGACCCGGACACAGCGATGCTTTGCCGGGAAGATGTCTATCCTAAGGGGCGCTGCCCCGTTCGGCCCTAACGGGCCTCACCCCCCGGGATATTTTTTGCCAAATGAAAATATGGGGTTTTCTTTTGCGGCCTGCTGCGGAGAGTGAGCAGAACAGAAACGGGGAGGCAGGGATGGCCAAGACACGGGTATTGGTGGAATTCGGCATGGGCACCTCGCTGCGCCGCGAGGATTACACCGAGGCGGCAAAACGCGCGATCAAAGATGCGCTTTGGCATAATTCGGTGAATGTTGCAGAGCTGTTTGATTTTCCGAAAGAGGCGATGATTATTGATGCCGAGGTGGGCGTGGCCCGGCCTGATCAGGTTGATCTGGCCGCGCTGAAGGCGATCTTTCCCTATGGCCAGCCGGAAATCACTGTCAGCCAGGGCGGGTTGGATGTGGAAAAACCAGATGGGGCAGGGCGCACAGTGATTGCCAATGCTGCTGTAAGTGTCTCTTTTGATATGGAGACCATATGATGGAACAAAACATGGGCGAAAAACGCATCATCCTGGAAATGGGCACTGGCAACGATCTCTACGGTCAGGACTATACCAAGGCAGCGCGGCGCGCGGTGCAGGACGCGCTGCATCATTCATCGATCACGCTGTTTGCCAAGCTGGGTGTCGATCACAACAAGATGCGGGTCGCTGTCACCATCGCGGTACAACAGCCAGATCTGGTAGATTGTGATCTGGTGGCGCAGGATCTGCCGCGCGGCTGTGCATCGGTGCGAGCGGTCAAAGGCGGGTTGGATGTGGCCGATGCCGGATCTGGCAGCCCGCATGTCGTTGCCACTGCCGCAATCGAAGCCTGGCTGCCGGATCTGGCAGCGCATTACAGGCTCAGTTCCTGAAGTGGGTGCGCCAAAAGACAAAGCCGCCCCAAAATGGGAGCGGCTCATCCTATCTCTGGCGCGGCTGCGCCCGGACCAGACTGCTGTTACAGTTTGGCGATATCTTCGGCGGTGAGGCCGATATCTTCCAGCTGAGCAGCCGAAAGCTGCGACAGCGCCTTGCGGGTCTGGCGGGATTCGTTCCACTCAACCAGGTTTTCCTTGGCGTTGTAGATGAAGTCTACCAGGCGAAGAACGGAGACTGCGCCCAGCGGCGCATGGAGGTTTGCGGTCGTCATTGCACGAGTCCTTAAAGTGAAGAGTGTTGAGCACAGTGTATGTCTGTGACCTCCATGTAGGAGAGCGATGTGAGTCTCACAATTGCCTATTAAACAGTCCCGAAATGCGCTGGATGCATAGCAAGTAAGCAGCATATTAACGCCCCTCTATTCCCCCGCAGCAGCCGAGCCTTGTACAGCGCTGGCGATGCTTCCATATAGGGGGCAACAAAACTGGAGGCATAAATGGCAGAGGATCAATTCCCCGGCTGGCACGGAACCACCATCATCGGGGTCAAGAAAGGCGGCCAGGTCGTCATCGCCGGCGATGGACAGGTTTCCCTGGGGCAAACCGTGATCAAGGGCACCGCCCGCAAGGTGCGCCGCCTGTCCCCCGGCGGGTTCGACGTGGTTGCCGGCTTTGCTGGTTCAACCGCCGATGCCTTTACCCTGCTAGAACGTCTGGAAGCAAAGCTGGAAGCGACCCCCGGCCAACTGGCCCGCGCCAGTGTTGAACTGGCCAAGGACTGGCGCACCGACAAATATCTGCAAAAACTAGAGGCGATGCTGATTGTCACCGACGGAACCGAGCTCTTGGTGATCACCGGGGCCGGTGATGTGCTGGAACCGGAACATAACGTGGCAGCGATCGGATCGGGCGGCAACTTTGCGCTCGCAGCGGCGCGTGGCATGTTTGACAGTGAACGTTCTGCCGAAGAAGTGGCGCGCGAGTCGATGGCAATTGCCGCAGATATTTGCGTCTATACCAATGGGCGCCTGACGGTTGAAGCCATTGCCGCCGATGGCAGCGACCCAACCAGAAAACCGGAGCACTGAAGTGAGCCTGATCGACCAGAATGACATTCGCGCAGCCGTTGGCTCTGGCCTGATCAGCGAAGCTCAGGCGACCTCTCTGGTGGCCATGGCCCAGAGCCGCCGTGGGGCGCGCGAAAACCTGGCCCCCGGCGATGAACCTTTTGAACTGTTCCGAGGTTTCAACGAGATTTTCATCGTCATCGGCATGCTGATCCTGGCCTCGGGCTGGGCGGCGGTGACAGCTGCCTATATCGCAGGCAGCCTGGGTGGCTATGTTGACAAGACCATCTACTCTTCGGCTCTGGGCGCGGTGGTCCTGTGGGGATTTGCCGAATACTTCATTCGCCGCCGCCGCATGGTCGCCCCGGCAGTTGCACTGTCGCTGCTATGGGCTGGGAATGCCGGTGTCGGCATCACGACCTTTTTTTCGGAACCCTTCATGGTGGCGCAGAACGATTATTCCAGCCTGCCACTGCCCATGGCGCTGACCACCCTGGCCATGACGCTGTTCTGGCTGCGCTTTCGCGTTCCCTTTGCCATGGCACTGATCGCGCTGGGGATTTTTGCCTTTGCCCTTATGGTCGCCGCCGAACAGGCCGGTAGCCCGGCTGGCATCAGTGATTTCTTCTTGTTTTCAGCATCCGGCCCCTTTGCCTGGGTGACACTCTTGGTGGGGCTGGCTGTGTTTGGCGTCGCCATGGGGTTTGACCTTAGCGATCCGCATCGGGTGACCCGCCGTTCGGCGCAGGGGTTTTGGCTGCATGTGGTGGCCGCGCCGGCCTTGGTGAATACCATTGCTCTCAACCTGTTGCAGGACGGTACAACCCAGGGGCAACTAACGCTGATGGCGGTGCTCTTGGGGTTTGCCCTGGTGGCCATCATCATCGACCGCCGGTCCTTTCTGATCGCCGCCATCGGCTATAGCGTCACGCTGGCCAGCACTGTCTTTGACGGCGAAGGTGCTGCGGTGACCATCCTGTTGCTTGGTCTTGTCCTGGTGATCCTGGGTGCCTTCTGGGCACCGATCCGGGCTGTCCTGCTCTCTCCTTTGGCTGGTGTGCTGCCGCTGCACCGGCTTCCTCCTTCACACTGAAACGAGACCTGCCATGACTGATCTTACCCCCCGTGAAATCGTTTCTGAACTTGACCGCTTTATCATCGGCCAAAACGATGCAAAGCGCGCCGTTGCCGTAGCCCTGCGCAACCGCTGGCGCCGCAAGCAGTTGTCCGATGATCTGCGCGACGAGGTCTACCCCAAGAATATTCTGATGATCGGGCCCACGGGCGTCGGCAAAACCGAAATCTCGCGGCGGCTGGCCAAACTGGCACGTGCGCCGTTTATCAAGGTCGAAGCCACAAAATTCACCGAGGTCGGCTATGTCGGGCGCGATGTGGAACAGATCATCCGCGATCTGGTTGACAGCGCCATCGTGCAGACCCGTGAATTCATGCGCGAAGATGTCAGGGCCAAGGCCAATCAAGCCGCGGAAGACCGGGTGATCACTGCCCTGGCCGGCGAAGATGCCCGCGAAACCACCCGCGAGATTTTCCGCAAAAAGCTGAAATCCGGCCTGCTGGACGATGCGCTGATCGAATTGGACGTGGCAGATACATCAAACCCCATGGGCAATATGTTTGATGTCCCCGGCCAGCCCGGCGGCGGCAATATGGGGATGCTGAACCTTGGCGATATCTTTGGCAAGGCCATGGGCGGGCGCACAATACGCAAAAAGATGACTGTCGCCGAAAGCTATGATGTGCTGATCAGTGACGAGGCCGACAAATTGCTGGATGACGAAATTGTCACCCGCACCGCGGTTGAATCGGTAGAGCAGAGCGGCATCGTCTTTCTGGATGAAATCGACAAGGTCTGCGCCCGCTCTGATGCGCGCGGCGGCGATGTCAGCCGGGAAGGGGTGCAGCGCGATCTGTTGCCGCTGATCGAAGGCACCACCGTCAGCACCAAACATGGGCCAATCAAGACCGACCATATCCTGTTCATTGCCTCTGGTGCCTTTCATATCGCGAAACCGTCGGATCTGTTGCCCGAATTGCAGGGCCGCCTGCCAATCCGGGTCAATCTGCGCGCGCTGAGCGAGAATGATTTCGTCCGCATCCTGACCGAAACCGACAATGCGCTGACGCTGCAATACACTGCCCTCATGAGCACCGAAGAGGTTGATGTCACCTTTACCGACGACGGCATTGCCGCGCTGGCCAAGATCGCCGCAGAGGTCAATCACGCGGTGGAAAACATTGGTGCGCGGCGGCTCTATACAGTGATTGAACGGGTGTTCGAGGAACTCTCTTTCAGTGCGCCGGATCGCAGCGGCGAGCAGATCACCGTCGATGCACAGTTCGTCAGCAAACATCTGGGCGAGCTGGCGAGCAAAAGCGATCTCAGCCGCTATGTGCTATAGCCAGTTTCAACAGCAATAACGTGGGTTCAAATCTGCCCATAGGCTTGCTAGCCTATGGGCAGGCAATAGCCCAGGTCAGATTGACCAGGTCGGGTTCAACAAGGGTTCAGCATGGTCTTTCTTCGTTTGGCGGCCGCTTTTGGCCTGTCTCTGGTACTGCTCGGCTGCACCGACCGCAGCCTGTCTCCGGTGACCCCTCAGGCCCTGCAGGTGGGCACACCAAAGACAATCTTTGTTGCCACCAACCGGACAGAACTACCTGATGGCTCTTTTGGGCCAGAGCGCAGTGGCAAAAACAGCCTGCTGGAACTCACCGTGTCTATTCCGCCAAACCATACACCAGGACAGCTGGAGTTTGGCTATGGCGACCCGGATCCCCAGAATAAATTTACCCTGGCAGCACGTCATCGGTTTGAAAACAAAGCGGCGTTTGATCGTCGGCTGAATGAGCAGCTTAACCGCTATTCCCCCAATGAACGCGATGTGCTGGTCTTTGTGCACGGTTTCAATTCCACCCAGACCGAAACAGCCTTTCGTGCGGCCCAGCTTACCCATGATCTGAATACGCCGGGCGCAACGGTGATCTATTCCTGGCCAAGCCTCGGCAGCCCGCTGGGCTATGCCTATGATGGCGACAGCGTCATGTTTGCCCGCGACGGATTGGAAGACCTGCTGCGCCACCTTAGAAAGGCCGGGGCCGGACGCATCGTTCTGGCGGCCCATTCCATGGGCACGGTGCTAACAATGGAGGTCTTGCGACAGATCGAGATCAAGACGCCAAGCTGGTCTGACGAGAACCTGGCCGGCGTGGTGCTGATGTCGCCGGACCTGGATCTTGATGTCTTTCACAGCCAGATGCGTCGTATGGAGCGGGTCCCGCAGCCGTTTTTGGTCTTTGTGTCGCGCAAAGATACCATCCTCAACCTGTCTCAGCGGCTGCGCGGCACCTATAGCCGTGAACGTTTGGGCAATCTGAGTTCAGCCGATCAGGTGGCTGACTTGCCTATCGAAATCATCGATACAACAGCCTTTGCCAAGAATGCCGACTCCAGCCATTTTGTGACTGCGACCTCTCCGGCGTTGCTGTCGCTTCTCAATCAGGCAAAGGCAACGCATGATGCCTTTTCGGTTAATCCGCGCGTTATCGACATCGGGGCCGCACTGCCGCAAACTGCCCTGATAACCCGCAGGGAAGGTCAAGCTGAGGTGCTGACCCTGACAGGCGGAAGCCGCTAGCGCATATCGCGCAAAGGTAGCTACGGGTTTTCAAGAAATCAAAAGGGGGGAGCGCTTGTCGCCTGCCTGAAAATGAACGCGGCACTATCAGCGGGTACGCCGCAGATAGACGTAATAGGCACCGGCACCGCCATGGCTGACATGGGATTGGCTGACCTGCAGCACCGCCTGCGCCAAGGGGGGCAGCGCCAGCCATTGCGGCACGTGATGGCGCAGCACCCCGCGCGGCACCGGGATTGGGCCTGGCTCATCCCGGTCTTTGCCCTTGCCCGTCACCACCAGCACCAGCCGCTTCCCCGAGGCCTGCGCCGACAGGATAAACCGGGTAAGCGCCGGATGGGCGCTATCAACCCGCATGCCATGCAGGTCCAGCTTGCCTTCTGGGCGCAGTTTGCCGCGTTTCATTCGACGAAAGGCCTTTTCATCCATCTGCACCGACTGCGCGGACAAGGACTTTGCCGGGCTGGGCTTCAGATCATGGCGCGCCGCTTTGGGTTTGGCGCGGCTGCCCAGTTCAAAGGCTTCCAGCAGATTTTCTGACCGGGGCTCTGGCTGTTTTTTCGGCTTTGGCTTGGGCAGTGGCAGGGCAGGAGGCGTCGAATGGCTGCCCGGATGCAGCCGTTCGGCATGTTCAACCACCTGATGCCAAAGCGTAATCTCTTCGGATGTCAATTTGCGGCGGCTCATCAGAAACCATCCGGCACAAGCGCAAAGCCACGTTGAATAGGCAAAAGAACCACCATGCGGCCAGGGTCGCGCAGACGCCCGGCTGCCTGTCCGGCGCTGTCGCCGGTGCCATAAAATATATCCCCCCGCTGGGCACCCTTGATGGCAGAGCCGGTATCCTGCGCGATCATCAGGCGGCGCATCTTGGTTTCACCGTCCTTTTCAACCCAGACCGGCGCCCCAAGTGGCGTATATTTGGGATCCACCGCCAGACTGCGCAGCGTCGTAATCGACCTGTTCATAGCGCCAAGCGGTCCTTTTGACGGGCGGATTTTACGGATTTCACGAAAGAACACATAAGACGGGTTGTGCAACAGCAGCTCGCTGCCATCAACCGGATTACGCCGCACCCAGGATTTGATCACCTGGGCACTGACCTGATGCGCCTTGTAGATGCCGCGCCGTACCATTTCCATACCGATAGAGCGATACGGATGACCATTGGCGCCGCCATAGCCAACCCGAAGGGTGCCACCACTGTTGAGCTTGATGCGGCCAGATCCTTGAATTTGAAGAAAAAACAGTTCTACCGGATCATCCACCCAGGCAATTTCCAGCCCACGACCCTGCATTGCATCACCGGTCAGGATATCGCGGCGCGACAGCCAGGGGCTGTTGATACTCGCCTCTGGCGGCATTTTATAGACCGGATAGCGGTAGCGGGCGGTGCGATAGCGCGACCCCTCCAGCTCTGGTTCGAAATAGCCAGTGAACAGGGCAGGGGCACCATCTTCGATCAGCACCGGACGAAAGAACAGTTCAAAAAAACTGCGGGCAGCCAGGCTACCATCTGGCTGTGCCAATTTTGGGGCCTGCGATTGCGCCAGGGCGCAGAGGCTATGCCAGTCCTGATCTTTCAGATCGGGGCAGGTTTCCAAAAATACCTTGAGCGCGGAGGCGTGGTTATCTTTCTCCCAGCCGTCGAGCTGAGAGAAATCCAACATCGTATAGCTGACCTCGGCAGCCGCGCCCGATCCTGTCATCACAGCCCCCAGCACTGAGGCCGCCATAACGGCGGCCTGCGCAGCGGCCTGTGCCTTTGCCCGGAAAAAATCCCGGAGCACCGCACTCACCCGTCCGTGGCGATCAGCTGCCAGTTTGGATCATCTACACCCATTCTGCGGGCAAAGACCCAGGAGTCTTTCTGCCGCTTGACCGCATTGGCGTCGCCTTCAATGATCTCGCCTGCGCTGTTGCGCACCACTGATGTCAGTTCGCCGACAAACCGCATGGTGATTTCCGCCATCCGGGTTGATTCATCAAAATGTGCATTCAACACAGCGGTTTCACGCACGCCAATGAATTCGGCCTCAATGGTCAGACCCTGATCTTCGCGATGCGCCACGGCCTCTACAAAGCTGTCGAACACATCTTCGGCGAGAAAGCCCTGCAGGCTGTCTAGTTCGCCGCGCTCAAAACCCATCAGGATCATTTCATAGGCGCTGCGGGCACCCTGCACAAATTCCCCCACCTGGAACGAAGGCTCGGCGCGCTTCATCGCGGCCAGGGCCGTGGCCTGGGCGCTGCCCTCTTCGACATAATCGGTAATGTCGCGGTCGGGACCACCTTCGATCACTTCCAGATCGGGGCGGCGGCTCTTCTGTGTTGGGGCCACCGGAGGTTTTTCAAAACCTTCACGGGTGCCCAAAACGCTTCTTAGGCGCAGGATCAAAAACACCGCGATACCGGCCAGAACCAAAAGACTAATCAAGGGCGACTCCATAAGAACCTCTCGCTGGATATTACAGGCCCGATTTGAAACCTGGCCGATCCCTCCTTATGTAGGTGCTTGGGGGGGGCAAGTCTACCGTCCAGCGCATGATCACAGGAAACCACCAAATGTATCTTTTCATCGCCTTTCTGATGGTGCCACTTATTGAAATTGGTCTGTTCATTCAGGTCGGTGGCGCAATTGGCCTATGGCCAACGCTGACGATTGTGGTACTGACCGCGATCCTTGGCACGGCGCTTGTACGCGCGCAGGGGCGGTTGGCACTGGGGCAGGTGCGCAACTCTTTTCAAACACTCGGCAACCCGACTGAACCCTTGGCCCATGGGGCGATGATCCTGTTTTCCGGCGCGCTGTTACTGACGCCGGGATTTTTCACCGATGCTGTTGGCTTTGCCCTGTTGATGCCGCCCGTACGCATGGCGGTCTATCGCTATATCAGCAAGCGGATCACCGTGGCGCAATTTCAGATGGGTCCCGATCCCATGCAGGGGCGACATTCCCGCCCTGGTCAGCGAACGCATCCCGCCGGGCAGGGCGATATCATTGATGGCGATTATCAAGAGGTCACGCCAAAGGATCCCCAGAATTCCAATCGTAAGCCATCCGGCTGGGTTGAAGGACCAAAATAGGCCTTTACTCCCTGCCGTTATCGCCACCCGTTGAGCTACCCGAGCCAAGCTGATAAGCACGGACCAAACATATTTGTAGGAGTATCTCAATGGCCGAAAATGGCGCAACCGAAGGCGCACAGCAGCCTCAGGTCCAGATGAATATCTTGGGTCAATACATCCGTGACATGTCTTTTGAAAACGTCATGGCGCAAAATGGCGCTGGTGGCGAGGTTCAGCCTGACGTCAACGTTGCGGTCAACCTCGATGCCAAGAAGCGGTCGGTCGAAAACCAGTACGAGGTGATGACCAAGCTGAACATCGAATCCAAAAACAAAGAGGGCGGCGACGTTCTGTTTGTGCTGGAACTGGAATATGTCGGCGTTTTCAACATCTCTGGCGTGCCAGAAGATCAACTGCACCCCTTCCTGCTGATCGAATGCCCGCGCATGACCTTTCCCTTCCTGCGCCGGATCGTGTCCGATGTCACCCGTGATGGTGGTTTCCCGCCACTGAACCTTGATAACATCGATTTTGTTGCAATTTACCGCAACGAACTGGCCCGCCGTCAGGCTGAGGCCGCACCGCAGCAGTAAACGATCTGCATCTGCCCGAATGCAAAACGCCGCTGATTATTCAGCGGCGTTTTTTTGTCGGAAAATCCCATATTCCTTACGATCGGTCCTGCAGCCAAAGCGCATCTTCGCCCAGCTTGGCAACAAAGGCTTCGTGATTGGCGCGTTCTTCCGGGGTGAGCCGCGTTGGCAACGGAGTTGCGCGCGGGGTAGGGCGCCAATCATCGCTGATTTCGCCGCTGCCCGATGTGCTGGTCGATAAACCAAAATCAGGTTGCCGCCCGCCGATCAGCTCCAGATAGACCTCGGCCAGGATTTCGGAATCGAGCAGGGCGCCGTGCAGGGTTCGGTTGCTGTTATCAATGTGAAACCGTCGGCACAGCGCATCCAGCGTGGCGGGTGAACCGGGATAGCGTTTGCGGGCAATGGCCAGCGTATCCAGCGCCTGATCCATCGGCAATTGCCGCAGTCCCATCCAATCCAGTTCAGCGTTGAGAAACTTCATGTCAAAGCTGGCGTTGTGAATCACCATCCTGGAATCACCGACAAAATCCAGAAAGCTCTGGCCGACCTTGGCAAAGACGGGTTTGTCACGCAGGGTGACCTGGCCTGGTTCCGGCCGTTGCGGTGGTTCCAGAAGATCGGGACCAATACCATGCACGCCAAAGGCCTCTTGCGGCATACCGCGCTCGGGGTTGATGTAGACGTGATAGGTTTCGCCGGTAGGCATGTGATTCAACAGTTCAACCGCACCGATTTCGACAATCCGGTCACCGGAAAACGGATCAAAACCCGTAGTTTCGGTATCAAGCACAATTTCACGCATCTGCCTGCATCTTTCTGATCTGTTCCAGTACCGCGCTCACCTGCTGGCGCGCATGGTCCAGCGTATCTGTTTCTATGACAAAATCGGCACGGGCGCATTTTTCGTCAATCGGCATCTGTTTTGCCAAGATCTGTTCAAACTGGGCCTCTGTCATGGTTCCGCGCGCCAGCACCCTGTCCCGCTGGGTCTGGGCATCCACATGCACGCAGACCACGGCATCCATGGCCGCATCGCCGCCAGTTTCAAACAGTAGCGGAATATCAAACACCAGAATATCGCTGCGGGCCTTATCGCGAAAGGCTTGACGATCTGCCGCCAGCAACGGGTGAACAATGGCCTCTAGCCGGGCAAACTCCGCAGGAGCTGCAGCCAGGATCTGCTTGAGCGCATCACGGCTGACCGCACCGTCAATTACCGCATCCGGAAAAGCCGCTTGCATCGGCACCACCGCCGCGCCGCCCTTGGCATAAAGCCGGTGCACTGCCGCATCCGCATCCCAGATCTCGCAGCCGTTATCGGCAAATATCTCTGCCGTCGTGCTTTTGCCCATCCCGATAGAGCCAGTCAAACCAAGAGAGACTGTCATTTCAGCGCCGCCGCCCGCGCCGCCTCATCCACTTCGGGGCGTTGGCCAAACCAGCGTTCAAACCCAGGCACCGCCTGATGCAGCAACATGCCAAGCCCATCAACCACAGTACAGCCTACCTGTTCAGCAGCTTGCAGCAGATCGGTTTTCAACGGCGTGTAAATCAAATCGGTGACAACCATATGTGGCCGCAGCCCATCAAGCGGCACGCGCAACCGGGGTTTGCCCTGCATACCCAGCGAGGTTGTGTTCACAACCAGCGCCGCCTGTTCAATGATGTTACCCGCCTGAACCCAATCTACCACCGTGATACGATTTCCAAAATCTTTCTGAAGCTGCTCAGCACGGGCGCGGGTACGGTTGGTCAGCAAAATCTCGGGCGTACCTGCCTCTAGCAAAGAGGCCACCACCGCGCGACAGGCACCACCCGCGCCCAGCACAACAGCCGGGCCGCTATCGGGCACCCAATTGGGCGCGCCCTGGTGCAAATTGGTGATAAAGCCATAGCCATCTGTATTATCTGCAAGAATACTGCCGTCACTGCGAAAGATCAGAGTATTTGCCGCGCCCATCAGTCTGGCCCGATCTGTGACCTTATCGGCGATCTGCATCATTGCTTCTTTGTGCGGGATGGTGACATTGGCCCCAACAAACCCGGCCTTGGGCAAGGTTCTGATCACATGCTCAAGGTCTTCCGCCTCCACATGCATGGGAACATAGTGCCCCGCAATATCATGGGCTGCCAACCAGTGATGCTGCAGCTGTGGTGATTTGGAATGCGCCACAGGGCTGCCAATCACCCCGGCTAGCGGGATTTTCTTATCGCTCATTGATCAATTACCCCCTGCAGAGCCAAATAGTTGAGCAGTTCTACCAGGGGTAGTCCCAGTACGTTAAAGTAACTGCCTTCGATGTTTGAAAACAAGCGCACGCCTTCTTCTTCCAGCTTGTATGCGCCAACCGCATGTTGAATGCTATGCCAGTTGCGCGTCACATAAGAGGACAGATAGTCATCCGAACACTGATGCATCCGCAGTCGCACCTGGCCAACATGGCGCCAGATCGGTTCACCATCGCGATAGATCACCGCAGCCGACAGCAGGATATGGCGTTTGCCACGCATCGCGCTAAGCTGGCTCAGCGCCTCTTCGGGGGTTTTGGGTTTTGACAGCAGTTCGCCTTCGAAATCCAGCACCTGATCACAGCCCAGAACCAGTCGACCGGGTCTTTTTACGCTGATTTTACGGGCCTTTGCCTCGGCCAGAGCATCGGCAATATCACGCGGGCTGGCCTGTTCGGCCAATAGCGCCGCCTTGATTGCAGCCTCATCGACGCGGGCGACCTCTGCTTCAAACGGCACTGCCGCCTGTCGCAGCAACTGGGCACGGATCTCTGAGCCAGAGGCCAGAAGGATGTGGGCAGACATGTGGAAAACCCCATGGAAAAGATACGCAAGCTTGTAGGATGGTTTGTATGGTTTTCCGCGATTTTCGCAAGTGCACAGGTAAAGCTGAAATTCCACGAAACTGCGCGCTGATTCCTCCGCCGGGGATTGGGATAACTTTGAAAAACGGGATATCTCTGATCTCCACGATTCCTCCCACAGTTATCCCCACGGTTGGCCCTGTTAACGGGTCGTTAATCCCCCTTATTTGCAAGCCGGTTAACCAATGTGTCACCAATATGGCCGACCAGACCCAAGAATATGTCCCCACTGGGGATAAGCTGGTGAGAAACTGAATAATCCACCGAAATCGCTGCCCCTACAAAAACATCATCCTTTTAATCTTTCTTTATTATTATAAGGGTGGGCCATCACACGCCAAAGGACAGAGCCATGGACCTGACAGACTGGATGTTTACCCTCTATCCCTATGCAAAATCGCTGCACATCATGGCAGTGCTAAGCTGGATGGCGGGTCTGTTCTATCTGCCACGTCTGTTCGTGTATCACGTGGAGCAGGCAGAGAAGGTTCCTGAAAGCTTGGCGATCTTTGTCACCATGGAATACAAACTGCTGCGTTTCATCATGCGGCCTGCAATGATGGTCACATGGGGGGCAGGGCTGTTTCTTGTGGCTACCCCCGGCATTGTCGATTGGGGCCTGTTCTGGCCCTGGAGCAAGGCCCTGGCGGTGATTGGCATGACATGGTTCCACATCTGGCTGTCGCGCCGCCAGCGCGCCTTTGCAGAGGGGCAGAACGCGCTGTCAGGGCGGCACTATCGGCTGATGAACGAGGTTCCTACGCTGCTGATGGTGGTGATCGTTGTTTCGGTGATCTTCAAATTTTAGCCCCGGCCATTTTGTAGGTGACCATGCGCCTCTGTAGGGGGGGCTACGGTGCCATGAGTAGGGATTTGCAAGCAGATTGACTTGCGGGGGGGCAACCCCTATGTATGGCGCCCAACAGGCCCGTCCGGGCACTCGTGTTCTCCGAACTTGATAAAACACTTCTCCCCCAATAGCCGGGGCATAAAGGCCATATATTGATGACCGTCGAATCCCTTAATCTGTCCGATCTAAAGGCGCAAAGCCCAAAAAACCTTCTGTCTATGGCAGAAGAGCTGGAGATCGAGAACGCCTCGACCATGCGCAAGGGCGAGATGATGTTCCAAATCCTGCGTGAACGCGCAGACGAAGGCTGGGAAATTGGCGGTGATGGCGTTTTGGAAGTGTTGCAGGATGGATTCGGTTTCCTGCGCTCACCCGAGGCCAACTATCTGCCCGGCCCGGATGATATCTATGTATCGCCTGAAATGATCCGCAAACATTCGCTGCGCACGGGTGACACCATCGAAGGCCAGATCAAGGCCCCGCTGGAGGCAGAGCGCTATTTTGCCATGACCAGCGTCACCAAGATCAACTTTGAAGACCCGGAAAAAGCCCGCCACAAGATCGCTTTTGACAACCTCACGCCGCTCTACCCGGATGAGCGGCTGAAGATGGAAGTCGAAGACCCGACGCTGAAGGACAGATCCGCGCGGGTGATTGATCTGGTTGCGCCCATCGGCAAAGGCCAGCGTTCGCTGATCGTGGCGCCACCACGTACCGGTAAGACAATGATTTTGCAGAATATTGCAAACTCTATCGAGAAAAACCACCCAGAGTGCTATCTGATCGTTCTGCTGATTGATGAACGCCCCGAGGAAGTCACCGATATGCAGCGTTCGGTCAAGGGGGAGGTGGTTTCCTCCACCTTTGATGAACCTGCGACACGCCACGTTGCGGTGTCTGAAATGGTGATCGAAAAGGCAAAGCGTCTGGTCGAACATAAACGAGATGTTGTTATCTTGCTTGATTCAATCACAAGACTTGGTAGAGCCTTCAACACGGTTGTGCCCTCTTCTGGTAAGGTTTTGACCGGTGGTGTGGACGCAAACGCCCTGCAACGCCCCAAGCGATTCTTTGGGGCTGCCCGGAACATCGAAGAGGGTGGCTCGCTCACCATCATCGCGACCGCGCTGATCGACACCGGCAGCCGTATGGATGAGGTGATCTTTGAAGAATTCAAAGGCACAGGTAACTCTGAACTGGTTCTGGATCGTAAAATCGCCGACAAACGGGTCTATCCTGCCATCGACATCCTTAAATCCGGCACCCGGAAAGAAGAACTCTTGGTCGACAAGGCCGATCTGGCCAAGACCTTTGTTCTGCGCCGAATTCTCAACCCCATGGGCACCACAGACGCGGTAGAATTCTTGCTAGGCAAGTTGAAGCAAACCAAATCCAATGCGGATTTCTTTGATTCGATGAACACCTAGAATTCACCGGCCGGCGAAAGAGGAAGGCCAAGATGGATACGATCTTTGCACTGGCTTCCGCGCAGGGGAAGGCTGGGGTTTCTGTAATACGTGTGTCTGGCCCTTTGGCCCTGGTGGCTGCCAATCAGCTTTGCGATCGCCCGATGGCGGAAAAAGGGCGCGGTCTGCGTGTGCTGACCGACCTTGCTGGTCGGCATTTGGACGAAGGGCTGGTCCTCAGTTTTGCGGCGCCGGCCAGCTTTACCGGAGAGAATGTCATTGAATTTCAGGTGCATGGCAGCACGGCTGTTGTGTCATCTCTCCTTGATACCCTGTCGCAGCTAGAGGGGCTTCGCCTGGCAGAGCCAGGGGAATTTACCCGGCGCGCGCTTGAAAATGGCAAGCTGGATCTGGCACAGGTTGAAGGCCTGGCAGATCTGATTGATGCCGAAACAGAGGCACAGCGCCGCCAGGCACAGGTTGTACTGGCCGGGGGGCTGGGAAAATTGGCCGAACAATGGCGGCTTGACCTGATCCGCGCGGCGTCTCTTATTGAAGTGACCATTGATTTCGCTGATGAGGATGTGCCCGTCGATGTCACCCCAGAGGTGACGGAATTACTGGCCGGCGTTGCCCGTGATTTGCGCCGCGAAACCCAAGGTGTGAAAATTGCCGAACGCATTCGGGCTGGATTTGAAGTCGCCATCATTGGTGCCCCAAACGTAGGAAAATCAACTCTTCTCAATACTTTAGCTGGTCGGGAAGCAGCGATTACCTCGGAATATGCGGGTACCACGCGCGATGTGATCGAGGTTCGGATGGAACTTTCCGGCCTGCCGGTAACGCTGTTGGATACTGCCGGCCTGCGCGAAACAGATGACCATGTCGAAGGTATCGGCATTGAACTGGCGCGCAAACGGGCCGATCAGGCAGATCTGCGGGTCTTTCTGGCGGAACCGGACGAGGCCCTGGATATGGAGCTGCGCGATGGTGATATTTGCCTTTCTCCAAAGGCGGATATGCGGCCGGATCTTGCCGGCGCAATATCCGGCAAGACCGGGGCAGGGGTCGACCAGCTGGTCAGCCATATTTCAGATGTGCTAAAAACGCGCTCAACCCAGGTTGGGGTGGCGACGCGCGCCCGCCATCGCGATATGATGCTTTCAGCCCTCAGCAGCTTGACCGAGGCGCAGACCGTATTGAAACGTGGCTCTGAATTCTATGATCTGGCCGCCGAAGATATGCGCTCTGCGATTCGCTCGCTTGAAATGTTGGTTGGTCGCGTTGGTGTGGAAGATCTCCTTGATGAGATTTTCTCAAGTTTCTGTCTTGGAAAATAGGGAGTGTTTCACGTGAAACATTCAAATTTTGATGTTGTTGTCATTGGTGGTGGTCACGCCGGCGCCGAAGCTGCCCATGCCGCCGCCCGCATGGGGGCGCGCACAGCCCTGGTGACATTGACCAAAGATGGAATCGGCGTAATGTCCTGTAACCCCGCTATCGGCGGATTGGGCAAAGGGCATTTGGTCCGAGAGATTGACGCCATGGATGGCGTGATGGGCCGGGTGGCAGATCTGGCCGGTATCCAGTTCAGACTGCTCAATCGACGGAAGGGCCCAGCAGTACAGGGGCCGCGCGCGCAATCAGACCGGGGTATCTACCGGCGCGAGATGTTGAAAGCAACTGAAGCCCAAGACAGGTTGCAGATTATCGAAGACGAAGCGACTGACTTCATTATGTCGGGTTCTCGTGTCGCCGGGGTATGCTTGGCGGATGGCAGCGAAATTCACTGCAAGGCGGTCATTCTGACCACAGGTACTTTTCTGCGCGGCGTTATTCATATCGGTGATGTATCCAAACCTGGTGGCCGCATGGGGGATCGCCCCTCGGTCAAGCTGGCGGAACGTCTAGATAGCTTCTGTCTGCCGATGGGGCGATTGAAAACGGGCACTCCGCCGCGCCTGGATGGCAGAACAATCAATTGGGATATTCTGGAAGGCCAGCCAGGGGATGATGATCCGACATTCTTTTCCTTTATGACCAAGGGATTGTCAGCCAAGCAGGTTGTCTGTGGCATCACCCATACAAATGAAAATACGCATGAGATCATTCGCAAGAATCTATCTCGATCTGCAATGTATGGTGGTCATATCGATGGGGTCGGGCCGCGCTATTGTCCGTCTATCGAAGACAAAATCATTCGCTTTGCGGATAAGACGTCCCATCAGATCTTTCTGGAGCCCGAAGGTGCAACAGATCACACGGTCTATCCCAACGGGATTTCAACCAGTCTGCCCGTTGATGTGCAGCAAGATTACGTCAGATCTATTATTGGGCTGGAACAGGCTGAAATCCTGCAACCAGGCTACGCAATCGAGTACGACTATATCGACCCACGCGCGCTGTCGCTTGATCTATCGCTGAAAGACGTTCCCGGTCTTTATCTGGCGGGTCAGATCAATGGGACTACCGGCTATGAAGAGGCGGCTGCCCAGGGCTTGGTTGCAGGTTTGAACGCCGCTGCGCAGTGTCTTGGCAAGGATCCTATCCTGTTTGGACGCGCCAACAGCTATATCGGTGTGATGGTCGACGACCTGACAACCCATGGCGTGACAGAACCCTATAGGATGTTCACCTCACGCGCTGAGTTCCGCCTGTCACTACGGGCAGACAACGCTGACCAACGTCTTACCCCGCTTGCGGCCGCGTTGGGCTGTATTTCAGAAGAACGGGCGGCACAGTTTGGCGAAAAGATGGAGCGTCTTGAAACCACGCGGCAGGTTTTGGAAGAAAATGTTTTTACACCAAAACAAATTGCGGAATCAGGAATTTACGTCAATCAAGATGGCAACAAGCGAACTGCTTATGAAGTCTTGGCCTTCCCGGATGTGAGTTTTAGCGATCTTATTCCACTGTTGCCGACGTGCGCCGACGCGGATGATGTGACGCGGCGCCAGCTAGAGCGTGATGCGCTGTACGTCCATTATATCGCCCGGCAGGAAAAGGAAATTGCCGCGGTGAAACGCGACGAAGGATATAGAATTCCGGCGGATTTTGACTATAGCGGTATCGATGGCTTGTCATCTGAACTGCAGCAAAAGCTTACGCTTGCACGACCCGAAACTTTGGCAAAAGCTAGCCGGATCAATGGGATGACACCCGCTGGGCTTGCCCTTGTCTTGGCGCGGTTGCGGCGCGATAAAAAACTGCAGGAGAAGGTTGGATGAAGCACAAGGTGATACTGGATCAGTTTGATGTTTCACGTGAAACACTGGAACGGCTGGAGATCTTCGAGGCGATCCTTCTAAAGTGGAACCCGCGCATCAACTTGGTTTCGAAAAATAGCCTGCCTTTTCTTTGGGAACGACATATCGCTGATTCGATACAGGTGTTTCGCTGTGCCGACGAGGTAGTCGATACCTGGGTGGATATTGGCAGTGGTGGTGGATTTCCCGGTATTATTGTTGGGATTCTTGCGGCTGAAATCGCTTCGAAAACAAAGGTTACCTTGATCGAAAGTGATCAAAGGAAGTCTGCCTTTCTGCGCAGTGCGGCGCGAGAGTGTGGTATCGATATATCAGTTTTGAATGAACGTATTGAGAAAGTTCCTGGGCAAAAAGCAGGTATTTTATCAGCACGCGCTGTTGCTGATCTTGATATCCTGCTGGAATTTGCTGAACGACATCTGGCAGAGCAGGGCACGGCACTGTTTCCAAAAGGCGCAAGTTGGAAAAAAGAAGTGGATAACGCGGGCTTACGATGGCGATTTGATGTTGAACCGATTACAAGTTTGACTGAAAGTGAAGCAGTTGTTTTGAAAATCAAGGGAGTCACTCGTGCCTGATTTATCCCGCCCGGAGGGGCCACGAATCATCGCGGTTGCAAACCAAAAGGGTGGAGTAGGTAAAACAACAACGGCAATCAACCTGGCTGCGGCCCTGGTCGAAACCGGTTTACGCGTTTTGGTTGTTGATTTGGATCCGCAGGGCAATGCCTCTACCGGATTGGGCATCGACAGCGCCGATCGTGATTCTACTACCTACGATTTGTTGGTTGATGATGCCCCGCTGAGTGAAGTCATTCGCACAACAGAGATTGAAGACCTTTGCGTTATCCCTGCAACTGTTGATCTTAGCTCGGCTGATATTGAACTTTTCGCCAATGAAAAGCGCAGTTTTCTATTGCATGACGCCCTGCGGCAGACAGCCATGGATGACTATGATTGGGATTATATCTTAATCGATTGTCCGCCTTCTCTTAACCTTTTGACCGTGAATGCGATGGTTGCCTCACACTCTGTGCTGATTCCTTTGCAGAGCGAGTTCTTTGCCTTGGAAGGGGTGTCGCAGCTGTTGCTGACGATTCGAGAGGTCCGGCAATCGGCGAATCCCGGATTGCGGATCGAAGGTGTGGTTCTAACCATGTTTGATCGTCGCAATAATTTGTCGCAACAGGTTGAACAGGACGCGCGCGAAAACCTGGGAGAGCTAGTGTTTGAAACCAAGATTCCGCGAAATGTCAGGGTCAGTGAGGCGCCATCTTATGCTTTGCCGGTGCTGAACTATGATAGCAACTCGCTTGGGGCCAAGGCCTATCGTGCCCTGGCAGCTGAGCTGATCTCTAAAAATCAACAAATTGCGGCCTGAGCACGGAGTACGACATGTCAGATAAGAGAAATAAGCCCCGTGGGCTGGGTCGTGGGCTGTCTGCCCTGATGGCGGATGTAAATCCTGATCCGGTCAGCACCGACGCCCGGCCTCAGACACCGCGTAATGCAGAGGTCCTGGTTCCAATCGAAAAGGTGATTGCGAACCCTGATCAGCCACGTCGACAGTTTTTGCAGGAAGATCTGGATGATCTGACGGCCTCAATTAAGGAAAAGGGCGTTTTACAGCCCTTGATCGTGCGGCCTCGTGATGGCGATATCTATGAAATCGTCGCTGGGGAACGGCGTTGGCGGGCAGCCCAGGCGGCACAGCTGCACGAAGTTCCGGTACTGATCCGGGATTATTCCGATGTAGAGATGATGGAAGTTGCGATCATCGAAAACATTCAGAGATCTGACCTGAATGCGATGGAAGAGGCGCACAGCTATAAGCAACTGATGGAACGTTTTGGCCATACGCAGGAAAAGATGGCCGAGGCCCTTGGCAAAAGCCGTAGCCACATTGCCAACCTGGTACGTCTGTTGCATCTGCCAGAGGATGTACGGGCCCTGGTGCATGAAAGAAAGCTGTCGGCTGGTCATGCGCGGGCTTTGATTACTTCGGATAATGCCTCTGATCTTGCGGCGAAAATCGTCAAGGGTGGGCTGTCGGTGCGTGCAACCGAAGCCCTGGTAAAAAAGGATGCAGCGGGGCTGCAGACCTCTGCGCCGAAACGATCAGCAAAGTCAGGTGAAAAAGACGCTGATACCAAGGCCTTGGAGGGCGATCTTGCTGCAATTCTGCGGATGAAGGTCTCTATCGATCACAAATCGGGTGGCGAATCCGGTTCGGTGACCATCAGCTATGAGACGCTTGATCAACTTGATGAGATTTGCAACATCCTGAGCAAGTAATCAGGCTGTTGGGCGGGTCCAGATAAAGGTCAACACTGCTGTCAGAACGACAGCTTGAATGGCAAGCACATGGGCAGGCGCACCAAAGAACAGAGACACAAGAAAGACGGCGGCAATCGATAGGGTTGCCGCCTTTTTTGCGGCGGGTCGAATGGCGCCACGGCTTTGCCAATCCTGGATCATCGGACCAAAGGCCCTATGGGTTAGCAGCCAATTGTGCAGCCGTTCTGATGATTTTGCCGAAAAGAAGGTCGCCACTAGCAGGAAGGGCACCGTCGGGACCAGTGGCAAGATCGCCCCGATCAGGGCAAGCATCAGCGACAGAAACGCAAGAGTGGCATAGAGAAGGCGCATCAATCTGTCCAATCCTTGCAAGCTTGGTCAGTCAACCAAGAGCTCTCGGAGCACGGCATTCAGAACTGCGCGACCCTGATCCGTGGCGCATAGTGTCTGATCTGTGTGGGTAACCATGCCTAAATCTACCAGATGCGCAACCTGCGCCAGGGGTAAATCCTTGCCGGCCAGGGCGATATAGCGGGGAATATTCATGCCCTCGCGCAGCCGCATCGACATCATCATGTATTCGATTGCGGTATCTTCACAGGGTAGGGGTTGGCACAGGCTTTCCCCGGATCCTGCCGCGACAGCCTGGAGCCAGGCCCCCGGTGCGCGGTGGGTTTCCGTCGCGTAGCGTTGCCCATCCAGCGTCAATCGGCCATGGGCGCCCGGGCCGATACCAAGGTAGTCGCCATAGCGCCAATAGATCTGGTTGTGGCGTGATTCTTCGCCGGGGCGGGCATGGTTGGATATTTCATAGGCGGGCATACCCTGGGCTCCGCAGATGTCCTGGGTGGCCTGATACATGTCGGCGGCGCTGTCGTCGCTGGGTAGATTGCGCAGTTTGCCTCGGGCGTAGCGATCACCAAAGGCGGTGCCTTCCTCGATCGTCAGCTGGTACAGCGACAGGTGATCGATTGCCATTGACAGTGCCTCGGTCAGCTCTGCCTGCCAATGGGCAAGGTCCTGACCCTGGCGGGCATAGATCAGATCAAAGCTGACCCGGTCAAAACATTTGCGGGCAATGTTAAAAGCGGCACGGGCCTCGGCAACAGAATGAAGCCGACCAAGTCGGCGCAGGTCTTCGTCGTTCAGGGCCTGAATGCCCATAGAGACCCGGTTTACCCCGGCATCGCGATAGCCGGCAAAGCGCCCGGCCTCGACCGATCCTGGGTTTGCTTCCAGGGTAATTTCGATGTCATTGGCAAACGGCCAGATTTCACGTGCGCCTTCGATCACGGCCGCGACGGTTTCCGGCATCATCAAAGAGGGCGTGCCTCCGCCAAAAAAAATGGAATTCAGCACCCGCCCTGACAGCGGAGGCGCACAGCGCTTCAGTTCGCTCAGATAGGCGATAACCCACCGTTTTTGATCAATATTATTGGTGACGTGACTGTTGAAATCGCAATAGGGGCATTTCGCCTGGCAAAAGGGCCAATGCACGTAGAGACCAAACCCACCCTGGCGCCAATCATCCACTGAAACAGCCTTTGACAAAGGCGCTGACGGCGCGGCCACGGTGGCTGATCTGGTTCTTTTCTTCCTTGGCCATCTGGGCGCAGGTAATGTCATAGCCGTCTGGCATGAACATTGGATCATAACCAAAGCCGCCTTCGCCGCGAATGGGCCAAACCAGTGTTCCGGGCATCACACCCTCAAACACTTCGTCATGCCCATCGGGCCAAGCGAGAACCAGAGTGCAGCGGAACTGGGCGCTGCGGGGGGCATCCGGGCCTTTTGCGGTAATTTCATCATTGGCGCGGGTCATGGCCAGCATGAAATCGCGACCATTGCCAGTTTCCGCCCAATCGGCGGTATAGACACCAGGGGCGCCATCCAGTGCGTCGATGGTGATGCCGCTGTCATCTGATAGTGCAGGCAGGCCTGTGGCCTTGGCGGCGGCATGGGCCTTGATCCGGGCATTGCCGACAAAGCTGTCTTCTGTTTCGTCCGGTTCGGGCAGGTCCATCGCGGCAGCGCCGATGACCTTGACGCCAAAGGGCGCCAGGATCTCGGTGATTTCCTGCAGTTTGCCGGCATTGTGGGTGGCGACCAGAATCTGGTCGCCCTCAAATTTGCGGGTCATGCGCAGGCTGCCTTTTGCAGGGCGGCCAATTCTGACGTGCCTTTTTCCGCCAGATCCATCAGCTGGTTCATCTGGTCACGCGAAAAGATCGATCCCTCTGCCGACATCTGTACTTCGATCAGCTTGCCCGATCCGGTCATGATGAAGTTACCGTCAACGCCGGCCTCAGAGTCTTCCGGATAATCCAGATCAAGCACTGGCTGACCAGCGTAGATGCCGCAAGAGATAGCGGAAACAGGATCCATCAGCGGGTCAATTTTGACGTCGCCGACCTTCATCAGTTTGTTGACGGCAAGGCGCAGGGCGACCCAGCCACCGGTAATCGCGGCGCAGCGGGTGCCGCCATCGGCCTGCAGCACGTCACAGTCGATTGTGATCTGGCGTTCGCCCAAGGCAACGCGATCCACCCCGGCGCGCAGGGCCCGGCCAATCAGGCGTTGGATTTCCACGGTGCGGCCACCCTGTTTGCCGGCAGCAGCTTCGCGGCGCATCCGGGTATTGGTGGCGCGGGGCAGCATGCCATATTCTGCCGTCACCCAGCCAAGGCCCGATCCCTTGATAAAGGACGGCACGCGTTCTTCCAGGGTGGCGGTGCACAGAACATGGGTTTCCCCCATTTTGATCAGGCAAGAGCCTTCGGCGTGTTTGGTGAAACCGGTCTCGATCGACACGGCGCGCATTTCGTTCAGGTCTCTGTTAGAAGGTCGCATGGGCTATCCTTTTTTTGCTGCCCTTCGGATAGCCGCCGGGGGCGCGGGGATGCAAGCATGATTGACCTTTTCCCATATCGCTCTTTAATGCAAATTGGGTAGGGGATCCCGTAACTGCAAAATGTGACCGTAAAACCGCTGATGACAAATGCCAAAGAAATACTAAGTGATATGAACGATCGTTCCCGCGAGGTGTTCCGGAGCGTTGTTGAAAGCTATCTTGAAAGCGGCGAGCCTGTGGGCAGTCGCACCCTGACGCGATCTTTGAACGAAAAGGTCAGCGCCGCGACGGTGCGCAATGTGATGCAGGACCTGGAATTCCTGGGGTTGCTTGATAGTCCGCACGTCAGTGCCGGGCGTATTCCAACCCAGATGGGGCTGCGGATGTTTGTAGACGGGTTGCTGGAGGTCGAAGATCTGCAAGCCCGCGACCGGGCAAAGATCGATGCGACCCTGGGCAAGAACGGTGGCGATGTCGGCGGTATGCTGGATCGGGTTGGATCGGCGCTGTCGGGGGTGACGCAGGGCGCATCTCTGGTGTTGACGCCAAAGCAGGAAAGTGAGCTGCGGCATATCGAGTTTGTGTCACTGGCGCAGGACCGGGCGCTAGTGGTTCTTGTGTTTTCCGATGGGCATGTGGAAAACCGCTTGTTTTCCCCGCCGCCTGGGCAGACGCCCAGTTCGATGCGCGAGGCAGCAAATTTTCTGAACTCGCTGATTGAGGGACGCACCCTGGGCGGATTGCGGCGCGATATGCAAAAGGAAATCGACGCCCGCCGACAAGAGATTGACGTATTGGCGCAGGAAATGATCGAAAGCGGTTTGGCGGCCTGGGAAGCCGATGATGCCGATAAGGCGCGGCTGATCGTGCGCGGACGCGCGAATCTCTTGGGGGAGGGCGGCGTGCCGGCGGAACTGGATCTGATCCGCAGCCTGTTCGATGACCTGGAGCGCAAGCAAGATATTGCCGAATTCCTGGAACTGACCGAAGATGGCGAGGGCGTTCGCATTTTTATCGGTTCTGAGAACAAACTTTTCTCACTTTCGGGTTCCTCTTTGGTGGTCTCTCCCTATATGAACTCGGATCGAAAGATCATTGGCGCGGTTGGCGTGATTGGCCCGACCCGCCTGAATTACGGACGGATTGTGCCGATTGTGGATTACACGGCGCAACTGGTTGGACGGTTACTATCTGACCGGAGCTAGAGGTGAACAAATGGCAGAGCCCAGAAACGACGATTTTTTGGACGACATCGAAAATGTCGAAGCGGAAGAGCTGGCATCGGAGATGGCTGAATTGGACGATGCTGCGATTGAGCTGGATGAGTTGCGAGCGGAGCGTGACGAATACAAAAACCGCTTTATACGGGCGCTGGCCGATGCGGAAAATGCCCGCAAACGGGGCGAGAAGGCACGCCGGGAGGCTGAACAGTACGGTGGGTCAAAACTGTCACGCGACATGTTGCCGGTTTTTGACAATTTAAAACGTGCGGTAGAATCCACCACCGATGAACAGAAGGAAGTTGCTGGTGCCTTGATTGAAGGTGTTGAGCTGACCATGCGGGCACTGGTTGGCGTGTTTGAGAAACACGGCGTGCGGGTTGTATCGCCAAAGGTCGGTGATCGCTTTGATCCGCAGCTGCATGAAGCAATGTTCGAAGCGCCGGTGCCAGGCACCAAAGCTGGCGATATCATTCAGGTATCGGCCGAGGGTTTCATGTTGCATGATCGGCTGTTGCGCCCCGCGCAGGTTGGGGTGTCTTCTACACCGGCGAGCTGATCGCGGGCTCTTGAATTTTCGGCCCCGCTGGGGCCGGCTTGCGGCGCAGGTATTTTTAGTAAGATGAAGAGAAAGGCGGCTTTGTGGGCCGCCTTCTGTTATTTTGCTGTGTCTTTCAGTTGGTAGAGCAGGTCTAGGGCTTCACGTGGTGTTAGCTCATCCGGGTGAATTTCTGACAGCAGCTGTTCCACCGGGGAAGGGCCTGATGGGGCTTTTTCCTGTGGCGGTGGGGCGGCGGCAAAAAGTGGCAGGTCATCGATCTGGATTTTGACACCGGCACCTTCGCGGCTGCCTTTTTCCAGCATATTCAACACATCGCGGGCCCGGGCGACAACGCTGGCAGGCAGGCCGGCCAATTGTGCCACCTGCACACCATAAGACCGGTCAGCGGCGCCTTTGGTGACCTCGTGCAGGAAAATCACTTCGCCTTCCCATTCCTTGACCGCGACGGTGGCGTTTTCGACACCGTTGAGTGTGTTCGAGAGCTGGGTCAATTCGTGGTAGTGGGTGGCAAAGAGGGCCCGGGACCGGTTCACCTCGTGCAGGTGTTCTAGGGTGGCCCAGGCGATGGAGAGCCCGTCATAGGTGGCGGTGCCGCGGCCGATTTCGTCGAGAATGACCAGGGCGCGGTCGTCAGCCTGGTTGAGGATGGCGGCGGTTTCGACCATTTCGACCATGAAGGTGGAGCGGCCACGGGCCAAATCATCCGAGGCTCCGACGCGGCTGAAGAGCTGGCTGATCAACCCGATATGGGCCGTTTCACATGGCACATAGCTGCCCATTTGGGCCAGCAGGGCGATCAAGGCGTTCTGGCGCAGGAAAGTCGATTTACCGGCCATGTTGGGGCCGGTTAACAGCCAGACGGCGGCGCCATCTGTGGCGCTGAGATTGCAGTCATTGGCGACAAATGTATCGCCGCCCTGCTGGCGCAGGGCGCGTTCCACAACCGGGTGACGCCCGCCGGTGATGTCAAAGGTGCGCGAGGTGTCGACCTTGGGGCGGGCCCAGTTTTCGCCCCGTGCCAGATCGGCAAGGGCGCAGACAAGATCCAGTTCTGCCAGGCCCCGCGCTGCGGTGTTCAGCCGGGGGGCTTGATCCAGAACTGCCGCAGATAGCCTGGAATAGAGCCGCTTTTCGATCTCTAGCGCACGGCCGCCAGAGTTGAGGATGCGGGTTTCGATCTCGCTGAGTTCTACCGTGGTGAAGCGCACCTGATTTGCGGTGGTTTGACGGTGGATGAATTTGTCGGAGAGCGGCGGCGACAGCATCTTGTCCGCATGGGTTGCGGTGGTTTCGATGAAATAACCCAGCACATTGTTGTGCTTGATCTTGAGCGAGGCAATGCCCGTTTCACTGGCGTAGGTCTGTTGCATGGTGGCAATGACAGAGCGGCCTTCATCGCGGAGGGTGCGGGCCTCATCCAGGTCGTCGTCATAGCCTGCCGCAATGAAACCGCCATCGCGGGCCAAGAGGGGTGGTTCGGCAATCAGGGCGCTGTCAAGCAGATCGAGCAGGGCGTCAAAGCCAGTCAGATCCTGGGTTGCGCTGGCAATGAGCGGCGGTAGCTCTTGGTTGTGATTGGATGCAGCTATGGCGCTGGCCTGGGCCAATCCGTTGCGGATTGCGGCCAGATCGCGGGGGCCACCGCGATCCAGGGCCAGGCGCGACAGGGCACGGTCCAGATCGGGGGTTTTGCGCAGGGCGCTGCGCAGCTCTTCGCAGTGCTGGTCGCGGTCCACCATGAAATCCAGTGCCGCCAGGCGGGCATTGATTACATCGAGGCTGCGCGAAGGGCTGGAGAGCCGCTGTTCCAGCAGGCGGGCGCCGCCGGGGGTGACGGTGCGGTCGACCACTGCGAGCAGCGATCCTGCCCGCCCCCCTGAAAGAGAGCGGGTGAGTTCAAGGCTGGCGCGGGTCGAGGCATCAATCTGCACTACCCGATCTTGGGCTTCCTGTTGCGGCGGCTGCAGCAGTGGCAATTTGCCCTTCTGGGTGATTTCCAGATAGTCGATCAGCGCCCCCATGGCGGAAATTTCGGCGCGGGAAAAGGTGCCAAAACCTTCCAGCGCACTGACGGAGAACAGATTGCAGATGCGCTTTTCTGCGGCGGTGCTGTCAAAGCTGGCCTTGCCCAGCGGGGTCAGGGGGATCTTGTATTCACTAGCCAGGGGGGCTGCCGCGTCATAGGAGGTGCCTTCGGCGACGATCAGTTCGGATGGCGCAAGGCGGGCGAGTTCTGGCGACAGCCGCAGCTGGCTGATCGGCATGACGTGAAAATCCCCGGTGGAGATATCGGCCCAGGCCAGGGCTGCCTCGTCGCGCAACACGCAGTATGACACCAGAAAGTTATGGCGTCGCGCTTCCAGCAGGGAATCTTCTGTCAGGGTTCCGGGGGTGACCAGCCGCACCACATCGCGTTTGACCACCGATTTTCCGCCGCGTTTCTTGGCTTCGGCGGGGGTTTCCAGCTGTTCGCCCACCGCCACGCGAAAACCCTTGCGGATCAGCGTCAAGAGATAGCCTTCGGCGGCATGAAACGGCACGCCACACATCGGGATATCCTGGTCGTTGTGCTTGCCGCGTTTGGTCAGGGCGATGTCCAGCGCTTCGGCGGCATTGACCGCGTCGTCAAAAAACATCTCGTAGAAATCGCCCATCCGGTAAAACAGCAGCGCATCCGGATATTGTGCCTTGATGTCGAGGTATTGCGCCATCATCGGCGTGACTGTGGCCAAAAGAGATCTCCGCGTATCGGGGTGGGTTTTGTCGGGCGACCATACAAACCGCCGACCTGCGACGAAAGGTGAAAACGTATAGTCGTTGTGGCAACCCACGGGCTGGGCTATGAAGTTCCAGCGCCCTTGGAAAAAGAACGACGGATACGATGCCCAAAGCAAAGATCACTGATGAAGAAGCCCTCGCCTTTCACCTGGATCCAACGCCAGGGAAATGGGAGATCAATGCCACCGTTCCGATGACGACGCAGCGCGATCTGTCGCTGGCCTATTCGCCCGGTGTGGCGGTCCCCTGCGAGGCGATCGCCGCCAACCCCGAAACTGCCTATGACTATACCAACAAGGGCAACCTTGTGGCGGTAATTTCAAACGGCACGGCGGTTCTGGGTCTGGGTAATCTTGGCGCGCTAGGGTCGAAACCGGTGATGGAGGGCAAATCTGTTCTCTTTAAACGCTTTGCCGATGTGAATTCGATTGATATCGAGCTGGACACCGAAGACCCGGATAAATTCATCGAAGCCGTGCGCCTGATGGGGCCAACATTTGGCGGCATCAACCTCGAAGATATCAAGGCACCTGAATGTTTCATCATTGAGCAGAAGCTCAAGGAAGAGATGGATATTCCGGTGTTCCACGATGACCAGCACGGTACAGCGGTGATCTGTGCGGCAGGGCTGATCAATGCGCTGCATATTTCGGGCAAAAAGATCGAAGACGTGCGCATCGTTCTGAACGGGGCAGGGGCGGCTGGTATCGCCTGCATCGAACTGCTGAAACGCATGGGCGCGCGGCACGAAAACTGCATCGTCTGCGACACCAAAGGCGTGATCTATCAGGGCCGGACCGAGGGCATGAACCAGTGGAAATCGGCCCATGCTGTAACCACGGACCTGCGGAGCCTGGAGCAGGCGATGGAGGGGGCCGATGTTTTCCTTGGCGTATCGGTCAAGGGTGCGGTGACCCAGGATATGGTCAAATCCATGGCCGACAATCCGGTCATTTTCGCCATGGCCAACCCTGACCCGGAAATCACCCCGGAAGAGGCCCACGAGGTGCGCGTTGATGCCATCGTGGCCACTGGACGGTCCGATTATCCCAATCAGGTCAACAACGTGCTGGGCTTTCCCTATCTGTTCCGGGGGGCGCTGGATATCCACGCCCGCGCCATCAATGACGAAATGAAGATCGCCTGCGCCCATGCGCTGGCCGCTCTCGCGCGCGAAGACGTGCCGGATGAGGTGGCGCTGGCCTATGGCAAATCGCTGACCTTTGGTCGCGACTATATCATCCCCACGCCTTTTGATCCGCGTCTGATCCACCGTATTCCACCCGCCGTGGCCAAGGCGGGCATGGATACCGGTGCTGCGCGCCGCCCGATTATCGACATGGAGGCCTACGAGGTTGGTCTGAAGGGGCGGATGGATCCGACTGCCTCTATCCTGCGCGGTCTCAACGCACGGGCGCGTTCCGCGCAAAGCCGGATGATCTTTGCCGAAGGTGATGATCCACGGGTGCTGCGCGCCGCTGTCAACTACCAGCGGTCTGGCTTTGGCAAGGCACTGGTGGTGGGGCGCAATGAAGACGTAAAGCAAAAGTTGGAAGCCGCCGGTCTCGGCGATGCCGTGCGCGAGCTTGAGATCGTCAATGCCGCCAACACCAGCCATTTTGAAGTCTATAAAGACTTTCTTTACAAGCGTTTGCAGCGCAAAGGTTTTGATCGCAAGGATGTGCACCGCCTGGTCGGGCGCGACCGGCATGTGTTTTCTGCCCTGATGCTGGCCCATGGCCATGGGGACGGTCTTGTCACCGGTGCGACACGCAAATCGGCGCATATTCTGGATCAGATCAACCATGTGTTTGACGCCGACAGCAGCCATGGCGCCGCCGGGGTGACCGCACTCTTGCACAAGGGGCGGATTGTGCTGATCGGCGATACCTTGGTGCATGAATGGCCCAATGAAAACGACCTGGCCAATATTGCCGAACGTGCCGCTGGTGTGGCACGCCATATGGGGTTGGAGCCTCGGGTGGCCTTTGTCAGCTTCTCGACCTTTGGCTATCCGGTTTCGGAACGGGCCGAAAAAATGCACCTGGCTCCAGCCGAGCTGGACCGCCGCAGGGTGGATTTTGAATATGAAGGCGAGATGACCGTTGATGTGGCGCTCAACGCTGCCGCGCAAGACGCCTATCCCTTCCAGCGCCTGACTGGTCCGGCCAATATTCTAATCGTGCCGGCCCGGCACTCGGCCTCTATTTCGGTGAAACTGATGCAGGAAATGGGCGGTGCGACCGTTGTTGGCCCCATCCTTTCGGGCGTGGATAAGCCGATCCAGATTTGCTCCACCACCTCCACCGCCAATGACGTGCTGAACATGGCCGTTCTGGCGGCCTGCAATATCGGGTAGATCACATGGCAATATGGAACCTCGGGTCCATCAATGCAGATATGGTTTATGCCCTGCCGCACCTACCCGGCGCGGGTGAAACCCTTGCGGCCACCGGGCTGGACCAGTTTCTGGGTGGCAAGGGGGCCAATATGTCGGTCGCCGCCGCCCGCGCTGGATCGGTGGTGCATCACATTGGCGCGGTTGGCCCCGAAGGCGGCTGGGCGGTGGCACGGCTGATGGAATATGGCGTCGATACCCGCCATATAGCCAGTCTCGACCAGCCCACTGGCCATGCCATAATCGCTGTGGACCCTTCCGGCGAAAACCAGATCATCCTGTTTCCCGGTGCCAATCGGGCCATCGGCCAGGATCAGATCGGTCAGGCACTGAGCGCCGCAAATGCTGGCGACATGCTGGTGCTGCAAAATGAAACAAACATGCAGGCCCAGGCGGCGCAGATGGCACAAGATCTAGGTCTGAAAGTGGCCTATGCTGCCGCCCCGTTCGACGCAAAGGCAGTGCAGGCCCTGCTGCCCTTTCTCGATCTGTTGTTCCTGAACGAGGTGGAGGCACAGCAGTTGCAGCAGGCCACCGGCAAGGCCCCCGATGGGCTCGGCATCGCGGATGTGATTGTCACGCTGGGGGCCCGTGGGGCGCGTCATTACAGCAGCATGACGTCTCTGGTGCAGGATGTACCGGCCCTGCCAGTTACAGCTATCGATACCACCGGGGCCGGTGATACCTTCACGGGCTATGTTCTATCCGCATTGGATCGCGGCTTGCCCATGCCACAGGCTCTGGCGCTGGCGGCTCGTGCGGCTGCCCTGATGGTGATGCGTCACGGCACAGCTGATGTGATTCCCGATCTGAAAGAGGTGCAGAACGCCCGCTTTTGACGCAGATCCGTCGCGCCTTCATTTGGCTCGAAATATCCCGGGGGTGAATTGCGCCTGGGCGCAAGAGGGGGCTGGCCCCATCGGGGTCCTCACAGGTTTGGTAATGGTCTTTGGTGGGGATAGCCCGTCATCACACACTGCCGATGGCACCAGGGATGTCCCAAAGCGTGTCACGTAAATTGGGCATGGCGCGTTGCATGGCTGCGACAAGCGTCTAAATGACGCTTGTTACCGATGAAAAAATGCTCTCAACGCACCAGAAACAGCTGCCCACGACGGTCAATGCCTCTATGGCCTGGGTCTTTGCCTCATGGCTGCGCAGGACCAGGGCCAACACCATAAACAGGGTCAGCGCGATGGGTTTCACAGTGTTCAAATGGGGCATTGCACCCTCCATCTTGCAGTATTTCCGTACTCTGCGGCGGCAGCGGTATTGCCGCAACCCGGTGACATCAAATCTCACGCAGAGGTGAGGGCAAGTTACCGCTTGGAAATTGGATCCAATCCTTCTAGCGTGCCGTCAAACGGAGGATACCATGTCAGAAAAAATGAGCACCCATCAGGCTGCAGAAGATCAGCGCAACGAAGAGATCCTGATCTATCTGAATGGTAAAATCGTGCCCAAGGCCGAGGCAACGGTCAGCGTTTATGACAGCGGCTTCATGCTGGGCGATGGGGTCTGGGAAGGGCTGCGGCTGTATAATGGCACATGGGCCTTTATTGACGCCCATCTTGATCGTCTGTTCGAGGCCGCAAAGGCGATTGACCTGGACATCGGTTTGGACCGAGATGGCGTGAAAAATGCTATATTAGAGACGCAAAAGGCCAATGGCATGACCACAGATGCCCATGCCCGGCTGATGCTGACGCGGGGGGTAAAGACACGGCCGTTCCAGCATCCGTCCTTGTCGCAGCAGGGGCCGACCATGGTGATCATCATGGAACATTCAAAACCCAACCTGCCGCGCCCCATCCGGCTGGCAACCGTGCCGCATCTGCGTGGGCTGCCGATGACCCAGGATCCAAAGCTGAATTCCCATTCCAAACTGAACTGCATCCTGGCCTGTATCGCAGCGGAGAAGGCCGGTGCGGACGAAGGGCTGATGCTGGATGTGAACGGCTTTGTGAACACCACCAATGCTTGCAACTTTTTCATTGTGCGCGGCGGTGCCGTTTGGACGTCGACCGGGGACTACTGCATGAATGGCATTACCCGACAAAAGGTCATCGACCTGTGCCGTGCCAATGATATTCCGGTGTTTGAACGCAACTATTCGCTGGTGGATACCTACGGCGCCGATGAGGCTTTCTTGACCGGTACATTTGGTGCGCAGACCCCTGTGGGGGATATTGATGGCCGCCAGATCGGCAGCGGGGAAATGGGACCCGTGACCAAGCGTATTCGTGCGCTGTACAAGGACATGATCGAAGCGGAGTGCGCCTGATGCGGATCGCCATGTGGTCCGGCCCGCGTAACCTGTCGACGGCAATGATGTATGCCTTTGGCAATCGTGGTGATTGCGCGGTGGTGGATGAACCCTTCTATGCGGCCTATCTGGCCATGACGGGCCTGACACATCCGATGCAGGCAGAAATCCTGGAAAGCCAACCACAGGATGCCAAAGCCGTGGCAAAGACCCTGTTGGGACCGGTGCCTGCGGCCAAGCCCTATTTCTATCAAAAGCATATGACCCAGCACATGATCGCCGGGGTGCCGCGGGATTGGATGCGTGAGGTCACAAATGTCTTCCTGATCCGCCATCCGGCACGGGTCATCGCCTCTTATGCGGCGAAACGAGAGAACCCGACGCTGGATGATATTGGCTTTCGCCAACAGGCAGAGCTGTTTGAGCTGTGCCAAAGCTGGGGGCAGGTGCCGGTGGTTGTGGATAGTCACGACATCCGCGAAGACCCTGGTGCCAAGCTTCCGCAGCTCTGCGATGCGATTGGCCTGCCGCCTTCGCCCAAGATGCTGAGTTGGCCCAAGGGCGGCCACCCGGATGATGGCGTCTGGGCCCCTGTCTGGTACGGTGCCGTGTGGAATTCAACGGGTTTTGCCGGTGCTGAAGGTCCATTGCCGCAAGTGCCTGATACGTTGCGTCCAGTGTTGGATGCAGCTTTGCCTTATTATGAGGCGATGAAGGCGCAAAAGATCTGAAAGGTATTTGCGGGGGCTTTGCCCCCCGCGCCTGGGGGCGCTCCCCCCAAGGTATTTATGGTAAGATGAAATAGATCAGCCGATCAGTTTTCCCAGCTTCATTGCGGTGGTCATATCGCCGGAAATTTTCAACTTGCCCATCATCACCCCGGTCATCGGATTGAGCTTGCCTGTGAGCAGTTTGATCAGATTATCCTGGGTGAGTTTGATGGTGCAATCGGTGTCGCGATCCGTTGTTGTAGCGCAGCCATCGGCCAGAATGATGACGCCATCTTTGCCACAGTCAAATTTCAGAGATCCTTCAAAGGTCTTACCGTGAAGCCCGTCAGAAATGCCGTTTGCAATGTCTTGTAGCACCATCGGATTGTCCCCTTGGAATGTCACACAAAGGGATAGGCCAGCCCGCGATAGCCGACAAGCCTGACGGGGCGGCAGGGGCAGGGCAAAAGGAAAAATGCCCAGAATCAGAGCCTGTTTCGTCGTTCAGGCGATGGCTTGAAGCGTCACGTCGCAGGGGCTGGCGGCAAAGAAGATTGCCAGAACTTCGGCAAAGACATCGGGCGCGCCGGGAACTGCGGCAAACAATGTCATCGAGGATCGCAGTTTCTTGGCATCGGTTGCACCAAGGATGCTGGCGGCCTCTTGCCCCTGATGGGTCAACATCAGTTGGCTGACTTCAACCAAGCGGGTGCGCAGGGTGTCGTTACCCAGATAGGCGGTGGCCTCTGCCAGGTCTTCGATACCGTAGAGCTGCGCCATGTGTGACTGGCCCAGTTCGGCCAGCTGGGGAAAGACGAACCACATCCAGTGGCCCGTCTTCTTACCCGCGCTCAGCTCTGCCAGGACATCCGGCCAAACGGTATCCTGGGCCTCGACAAACATCTCCAGCTCTTCTTCGAAGTCGTCTTCGAAATCACCGTCCATGTCGTCAAAGTCGCTCATTTTTTCAACCGACGATCACGGGCTGCCAGCAGTTTCAGGCGCAGCGCGTTGAGCTGAATGAAGCCCGCCGCATCTGTCTGGTCATAGGCGCCGGCATCTTCTTCGAAGGTTACATGGGCCTCGGAATAGAGCGAATGATCGGACCAGCGGCCAACGGTCGAGGCCATGCCTTTGTAGAGCTTGAGACGCACGGTGCCGGTAACATGACCCTGGCTGGCATCGATTGCCGCTTGCAGCATTTCGCGTTCGGGGCTGTACCAGAAGCCATTGTAGATGAGTTCTGCATATTTTGGCATCAGCTCATCTTTGAGATGCATTGCACCCCGGTCCATGGTGATGGATTCAATGCCGCGGTGCGCTTCGAGCAGGATGGTGCCGCCGGGGGTTTCGTAGATGCCACGCGATTTCATGCCAACAAAGCGGCCTTCGACCAGATCGAGGCGGCCAATACCATGCTTGCGGCCATATTCGTTCAGCGCTGTCAGCACGGTGGCGGGCGACATGGCTTCGCCATTGATGGAGACGGGATCGCCTTTTTCAAAGCCGATTTCGATGAATTCGGGTGTGTCTGGTGCATCTTCGGGATTAACCGTGCGCTGATAGACATAATCGGGTGCCATTTCGGCGGGGTCTTCCAGCACCTTGCCCTCGGAAGAGGTGTGCAAGAGGTTGGCATCCACCGAGAAGGGGGCTTCGCCGCGCTTGTCCTTGGCCACGGGGATCTGGTTTGCCTCGGCAAATTCCAGCAGGCGGGTGCGCGAGGTCAGATCCCATTCGCGCCAGGGCGCGATGACCTTGATGTCGGGGTTCAGCGCATAGGCGGCCAGTTCAAAGCGAACCTGGTCGTTGCCCTTGCCGGTGGCGCCATGGGCAACCGCGTCGGCGCCGGTGGCTTCGGCGATTTCCACCAGACGTTTGGAGATCAGCGGCCGCGCAATTGAGGTGCCCAGCAGGTAGAGACCCTCATAGACCGCATTGGCGCGGAACATTGGGAAGACAAAGTCCCGCACGAATTCTTCGCGGACGTCTTCGATATAGATGTTTTCCGGTTTGATGCCGAGCATCTCTGCCTTTTTGCGGGCGGGCTCCAGCTCTTCACCCTGGCCAAGGTCGGCGGTGAAGGTGACAACTTCGCAGCCGTATTCGGTCTGCAGCCACTTCAGGATGATTGAGGTATCAAGGCCACCGGAATAGGCCAGCACAACTTTCTTGGGCGCGGACATGGAATTTCCTCTCAGTCAGATCGACTGGGCGATACCGGGTTTCACGTGCGAGGGCAAGGTTTGGCGGGGTTTTCCTTTCCTATACACTCGCATAACGTGACAAAATATATGCAGTTCTTTCGTGGGGTGTTGGCCGTGACAGGTTGGAAGATTTTTTCTCATTCAGTTTTCTTGCTGAAACATAATTTTAGTGATGCGGTTCGGATTTCCTGGCCGCTGATCTTGATCACTGTTTTGGGGTTCATTTTCGGCAGCTCGGCTGACGTCAGCGGTGATTTTGCTGCGGCGCAACAGGTAACTGGTGCGGATATCCTGTTGCAGCTGGCCATGGCGGTTGCCGGTGTCTGGGTTGCCGTCGCCTGGCATCGCTATGTACTGCTAGAGGAGGCATCCGGTCCTATCCCGCCGTTTCATGGCATGCGTATGCTTGCCTATTTCTTTACTGCAGTTTTGTTGGGTCTTGGCATCGGGCTGCTTGTTGGCATTGCTGGGGCAGTGATCGGAATGGTTACCTATAACCTGATGCCAGTGTTTTTCGTGTTGCTGTTTGCGCTGGTTGTTGTGGCAATCTGGATGTTCTACCGGTTGTCGCCTTTGTTGCCCGCGGCGGCCCTGGGTGAAAAGCTGGGCGTGAAAGAAGCCTGGGAAGCCACGGCACAGATTTCGGGGGCCGTCTTGATGGCGGTATTGTTCTTGGCTTTGTCGGCCGTGGCGATCGGGGTTGTTGCGGCTTTTGTGCTGATTCCGCTGAGCATTACGCTGGGGCTGGCGGCGATTGCTGCGCTGCAATGGGCCTATACCATGGTTGGGATCAGTATTTTGACCACTGTATATGGCATCAGTATCCAGGGGCGGTCGCTGTAATCGGGGCTGCTTTACGCCTGACATTAGCCAGCCCCCTTGCCTTGGGGGCTGGCTTGGGTCACTCAATAGCGCATGAGCAATCCAGACACCCCTTTTCATACTGCCGCCCGTGCCGCCGAAGCAGCGATGCGCGATGTTTTTCCCGCAACGCCATTGCAGCGCAATGTGCATCTGTCTGAACGGTTCGAGGCTGATATCTACCTCAAGCGCGAAGATCTGAGCCCGGTGCGATCCTACAAGATTCGTGGTGCCTTTAACGCCATGCGCAAACAGCCTGATCAGCAGTTGTTTGTTTGCGCCTCGGCGGGGAATCACGCGCAGGGCGTGGCCTTCATGTGCAAACATATGGGCGTCATGGGCGTGATCTTTATGCCGGTGACGACACCGCAGCAGAAAATTCAGAAAACCCGGATGTTTGGCGGTGACAATGTCGAGATCCATCTGGTTGGCGACTACTTTGACGTCACGCTGGCCGCTGCACAGGATTGGTGCGCCCGTGAAGGTGGGCATTTCCTGTCGCCCTTTGACGATGCGGATGTGATTGAGGGGCAAAGCTCTATCGCGGTCGAGATCGAGGCGCAGCTGGGCCGGGTGCCGGACCATGTGGTTCTGCCAGTGGGCGGCGGTGGCATGTCCGCTGGTGTCACCACCTGGTTTGGTGATCGGGTGCACAGTCTTTATGTCGAACCGGCTGGCGGCGCCTGCCTGCGTGCTGCACTTGCTGCCGGGCGACCGGTGGCGCTGGACCATGTGGATACATTTGTCGATGGCGCTGCGGTGGGTCGCCTTGGTGCGCGTCCCTATGAGGCGCTGAAACATGTGCTGTTACCGGATGTCATTTCCCTGGCAGAAGATCGGGTCTGCGCCACCATCATCGAGATGCTGAATGTTGAAGGGATTGTGCTGGAGCCGGCGGGCGCTTTGGCGATTGAGGCGCTGGGCGATCTGCGGTCCTGGATCCGCGGCAAGACGGTTGTTTGTATCACCTCGGGCGGGAATTTTGATTTTGAACGCCTGCCAGAGGTCAAGGAACGGGCACTCCGTTACAGCGGCGTCAAAAAGTACTTTCTCTTGCGTCTGCCGCAGCGGCCCGGCGCTTTGAAAGAGTTCCTTGGCATGCTGGGGCCAGAGGATGATATCGCGCGGTTTGAATATCTGAAGAAATCGGCCCGAAACTTTGGCTCGGTCCTGATCGGGATAGAGACCAAGCGGCCAGAGAATTTTTCCGACTTTTTTGCCCGCCTGGATGCTGCGGGCATGTCCTATACAGATATCACCAGTGATGAGACACTGGCGCAATTCTTGATTTAATACAGAATTCTACTGGCAATTAATGGTCGGAAACTTCTGCCAGGAAGACCTGCTTTGACTGATCGAAGCTTGCCAGAATTCCAGGCAGATCGACAGTATCTGCTGCGCCCCCGGCTGCTTGGCGTTCGCCTTTGAGGCAAAGGTCCGAGAACCGGTCAAAGCCAAGATTCAAGGCACATCCCTTGAGGAAATGCAGGTCTTGTTCCAGCTGGCCGCGATCTTCACCGCGCAGCTTTTCAATAATTTCGTCGACTTCCTCTAAAAAAAGTTCCACAACTTCGTCAAATCCATCGGACCCAATTTCGTCTTTCAACTCTTTTACCCGAGGCCAATTTATCATCGTCGTGTTCCTGTTTGCCTTCAGTTTGCGGAGGTTAGCTTGGCTATATATAGTAAACTTATGATGAAAAATCGACAACAGGACAAATTTTCACGTTCACATCGTATTAAAGGTCTGCACGGATAATAATAGCAGTGATAAGGCCGCGATCATTTTTTATGAGGTACCAAGGGTGCTGCAAGACAGTTCATCGGACAACGAGGAACACGCCATGAGCGGGTCGATTAGCCGTGTGCTGGTTGTCGACGACAGCCGCTTGCAGCGCCGGATACTTGTTGCCTCCTTGCAAAAGTGGGGGTTCGATGTCGTCGAGGCAGACAGCGGCGAGGCTGCGATGGAGATTTGCCGCCAAGAGCCGCCGGACCTGATTCTCAGCGATTGGATGATGCCGGGGATGAATGGGCTGGAATTCTGTCAGGCCTTTCGCGAACAATCCAAAGACAACTACGGCTATTTCATTCTGCTGACCTCCAAGAGCGAAAAGAACGAGGTTGCCGAAGGTCTGGATGCCGGCGCCGATGATTTCCTGACCAAGCCAGTCAGTTCGGATGAGCTGCGGGCGCGGATCTCTGCCGGTGAACGTATCCTGCGCATGCAGCGAGAGCTGTCGGAAAAGAATCGTATCGTTTCCGACACGCTGGACGAATTGCAGCGCGTCTATGACGCCATCGACAAGGATCTTATCCAGGCCCGCAAAATCCAGGAATCACTGGTGCCGGAGCTGTCGAAAGAGTTTGGCTCTTCCACGGTGAGCCTGTTGCTGAAGCCCTGTGGCCATATCGGCGGTGACCTGGTTGGCATGTTCTGCCCCAGTGTGAATCAGATTGGCTTTTATTCGATTGATGTGTCGGGGCATGGCATTACCTCGGCGATGATGACGGCCCGTCTGGGCGGCTATCTCTCTTCGACCTATTATGATCAGAACGTCGGGATGGAGCAGAGATTCAAGCGGTTCTATGCCCTGCGGCAACCGGATGAGGTGGCGCGGCTGCTGAACGCGCGCCTGATTGCGGATACTGGCATCGAAGAATATTTCACCATGGCCTATTGCATCGTCGATCTGCGCAATGGGTTGTTGAAAATGGTGCAGGCCGGACATCCGCACCCGCTATTGCTGCGCCGTGATGGCACCACCGAATTCCTTGGCAAGGGCGGTGTGCCGATCGGTTTGGTGCCGGATATCAGCCACAGCCAAGAAGAAATCCACCTGGAAAAAGGCGATCGCCTACTGCTGTATTCCGACGGTTTCACCGAGGCGCGGCTGGAAAACGGCGAGATGCTGGAGACAGAGGGGCTGCTGGACCTGATCGACAAATGTGATCGGGGCCAGAGCGGCAAGGAATTCCTGGATGACCTATACTGGAACCTGACGCAGATCATGTCGTCGGAACACGGGCTGGAAGATGACGTCTCTGCGACCCTGTTTGAATTCGAAGGTCCCTGATTTAGGGTCTTAAACGGCGCGAAAATCGCGCCGCGCTAGCGCTTGCAGAAATACTGCTGCGCAAAATGCCGATCCCCCGGATTCCCCAGGCAGGATATGACATCCTGTGGTGCCAACCAGACGGCCTGATGCTGGCTTTCGGCGGGTGGGCCCAACCGGCGCAGGGGGCGGGCGACATAGATCTGGCAGAGCTTCTCGGCCCAGAGGTCATATTCCGGCATGAAGGTATAGCGGCGAAATGCGCCCAGCCGCCGGGGGGCCGCAATGGACCAGCCGGTTTCCTCAAACACTTCGCGGTGCAGCGCCGGAAGGGGCGATTCGCCTGGATCAATGCCGCCTCCGGGCAGTTGGATTTCCGGGCCGGGCTCTAGCTGGCGGGTCAGCAAGACCTGGCCATCACGGGGCAAAATTGCATAGACACCGGGGCGCATGCGATAGTTTTGACCCAGCTGTGGCCGCTCTCCGAATCGTCTGATCATATCGCCCCCTTCACTCTATTGTGGAAAACCCTATATAGGCTCGATATGCCAACCCTCGGCGCTTAAGGAAACCCCCATGGCTCTTGGATCAAAAATGACGCTTGGATCAAAAATCGCATGGGACGATACCGTCCTGCCCTTTCAGCTTGATGCGTCGGATATGCGCGGTCGTGTGGTGCGATTGGATTCTGCGCTGGATGGTATCCTTAAACAGCACAATTACCCGCCGCAGGTCGAAGCCCTGGTCGCCGAGATGGCCCTGCTGACCGCCTTGATCGGCCAGACGGTGAAGCTGCGCTGGAAACTGTCGCTGCAGGTTCAGTCCAAAGGCGCGGTGCGGATGATCGCCACTGATTATTATGCGCCGCAAAAAGAGGGCGATCCCGCACGCATTCGCGCCTATGCCAGCTATGATGCGGATCGGTTGACCGATGCAGCCCCCTTTGATCAGGTGGGCGAGGGCTATTTTGCGGTGATGATTAACCAGGGCGAAGATACCACACCCTATCAGGGCATTGCTGCCCTGGACGGGCCGTCGCTGGCGGCCTGTGCCGGTGCCTATTTTGCCCAGTCAGAACAATTGCCGACGGTGTTCAGCCTAAG
Organism: Pseudophaeobacter profundi; assembly: GCF_029697505.1. GTDB lineage: Bacteria > Pseudomonadota > Alphaproteobacteria > Rhodobacterales > Rhodobacteraceae > Pseudophaeobacter > Pseudophaeobacter profundi. Next base: position 289,506 of record NZ_JARJEF010000003.1, read on the forward strand.
CTTTGGCAAATCGTCCAGTCCCGGTGTGGCAGAACATTGGCGTGCCGGCGGCATGATGCTGCAGCATATGCCCAAGGCCTCTCCGTTTGTGGCGGGCGGAGCCGAGGGCACGGGCTCCACGCTTCAGCCAGAGGATCTTGTTGAAGGCGAAGCCGCCGAGAACTGGCACCGGGTCAATACCTTGATGGCCACGGTCGAAGAGCTGGAACTGATCGGACCCTCGGTCACGCCAACCGAATTGCTGCTGCGCCTGTTCCACGAAGAACAGCCACGGGTCTATGATGCCCAGTCAGTGCATTTTGGCTGTACCTGTTCTGAAGAACGCGTGCGCCAAAGCCTGTCGATCTATTCGGCGAAGGACATCGCAACCATGACCACCGACGAGGGCCGTGTCACGGCGGATTGCCAGTTCTGTAGCGCCCATTACGATCTGGACCCGGCGAGCGTTGGCTTTGAAGCGGAAACCGCAACAGGTGACTGATCTGCGGCAGGCATTGCAGGCCGCCCTGTCCAAGTCACAGACCCAGGGGCAGGCGGGCGAGGCAGGGCAGGCCGGGTCTTCGGATTTTGACCTCAACCCCGATCTTGTGGTGCCTCGCCCGCGCAGGCTGCGTCCGGCCGGGGTCTTGGTGGCGATTTCATTGGCCCAGGCTGATCAGCCACGGGTGATCCTGACCAAACGGTCGTCGGCGTTGAAACACCACCCTGGCCAGATCGCTTTTCCCGGTGGCAAGGTTGATGCAGGCGACGCCGATGTGATCGCCGCGGCCCTGCGCGAAGCCTGGGAAGAAATTGGCCTGCCGCAAGACCTGCCCGATGTTATCGGCCAGCTGCCCAGCCATGAAACCGTGACCAGCTTTCAGGTGACCCCGGTGGTGGCGCTGCTGCATGAAGATTTTGAGATCCGGCCAGAGGTCGGCGAGGTTGCCGAAGTCTTTTCCGTGCCGCTGTCGCATCTGCTGGATCCGGCAAAATATACCGTCACTGCGCGCAGTTGGCGCGGCACCCGCCGACATTATTATACCGTGCCATTTGGGCCCTATTACATCTGGGGCGCCACCGCGCGGATGTTGTTCAACCTTGCTAAAGTGATGCAGAAATGACCTCTCTTGCGGCGCAGCCCTGGTTACAGAATCCGGCAACGCAGCAGGTCTGCGCGGCGCTGACGGTACAGGGTGCGGCGGCCTATTTTGTCGGCGGCTGTGTGCGCAATGCGCTGATGGGGGTGGCGGTTTCGGATATCGACATTGCCACTGATGCCACGCCGCAAGAGGTGCTGGCCCTGGCGCAGGCGGCGGGGATCAAGGCGATCCCCACCGGGATCGACCATGGCACCGTGACGCTGGTGGCCAATCATATCCCGCATGAGGTGACCACCTTTCGCAAGGATGTGACCACCGATGGTCGCCGCGCTGTCGTGGCCTTTTCCCAAGATATTGCCGAGGACGCCGCCCGGCGCGATTTCACCATGAATGCGCTTTATGCCCGCCCCGATGGCAGCCTGGTTGACCCGCTGCAGGGGCTGGCTGACCTGCAGGCCCGGCGGGTGCGCTTTATCGGTACGGCAGGGAATCGCATCTGCGAAGATTACCTGCGTATCCTACGGTATTTTCGCTTTCACGCCTGGTATGGCGATGCCCAGGCGGGGTTTGATCCTGATGCTCTGGCGGCGATTGCGAATAATCTGGAAGGGCTGTCGCAGCTTTCACTTGAACGGGTCAGCAGCGAAATGCTGAAACTGCTTGCTGCCGCTGATCCCGCCCCGGCGATTGCGGTGATGCGCCAGCTGGGGGTGCTGGGGCAGGTGTTGCCCGGCAGCCATGATCGCGCCCTGGCGCCGCTGGTTCATCTGCAGGATGTGCAGTGCCAGGATAATCCTGGGGCTGCCATAAAACCCGATCCTATCTGCAGACTGGCGGCGCTGGGCGGCGAAGAGTTGCTGCCCTATCTGCGCCTCAGCAAGGCGCAGGCGCGCCGATTGCAGCAGCTGCGCAGCGCTGCGACTGGTTCCGACAGGGCCAGCAAGCTGAGCTATCAGTTGGGATCTGACATGGCACGATCTGCCTGTCTGTTGCGCGCAGCCTTGATGGAACAGCCGGTTTCCCCTTATTTAGAGCCTGATCTGGCGCGCGGAGCTGCGGCTGTCTTTCCGGTTGTGGCGGCGGATCTGATGCCGGATCTGTCTGGACCCGCGCTTGGCGCTGCGCTGAAGAAATTGCAGCAGGCCTGGATTGAGTCCGGCTTTGAGCTGACCCGCGAAGACCTGTTGCAGCGGTTGAAATAACGCGCGGCATCCCCAGACCGAAACCACCGGGGCGTAGCTGCGGGGCCTAGCCGGGGGTGACAGTCAGAGATATTTTAAGTATCCGGAGCAGAGCCAAGACACTTATGCCGGGTGGGATGCATATGCACCACTGCATTTGGTCCAGCTAAGGTTATCGCGCCCGCGCCTTGGCGGGCATCGTATCACGCCTTATCTGCAATACTGCACGTCTCATTTGATCACATCCGTTGGAGCGCACTTCCGATGTTTCGCTTTTTTGAAAATCTTGTTGATCCCTATTGCGACTATCGCGAAACGGACCAACCGCCGACCCGGCTATGGCCCTTTCTAAAGGCCTATACTGTGCCGTTTCGCATGGTTTTCATACTGACGGCCTGCATGTCGGTGGTGGTTGCGGCGATCGAGGTTGGCCTGATCTATTACATGGGCCGGGTGGTGGATCTGCTGAGCAAGACGCCCGAGCAGGTCTGGCAGCAGCACGGGACAGAGCTGATCCTGGTGGGGCTGTTCATTCTGCTGCTGCGGCCGATCCTGCAATTGGCTGATGTCTTGTTGCTGAATAATGCGATCCTGCCGAATTTCGGCACCCTGATCCGCTGGCGCGCCCATAAACATGTGCTGCGCCAGTCTGTGTCGTGGTTTGAAAACGACTTTGCCGGCCGCATTGCCAACCGCATCATGCAAACGCCGCCAGCAGCGGGCGAGGTGGTGTTTCAGGTTTTTGACGCCATCACCTTTTCGCTGGCCTATCTGGTTGGCGCGGCGATCATGCTGATGGTGGCCGATGCGCGGCTGATGCTGCCGCTTTTGGTCTGGTTTGGCTTTTATGCGCTGCTGGTGCGCTGGACGATCCGGCGCGTCGGGCCGGCCAGCCAGGCGGCGTCCGATGCGCGTTCAACCGTAACGGGCCGGGTGGTGGACAGCTATTCCAATATTCATTCGGTCAAGATGTTTGCCCATGACGACCGTGAACTATCCTATGCAAAAGAGGCAATTGAAAACACCCGCGAGACCTTTCAGCAGGAAATGCGGATTTTCACTGTGATGGATGCTGTTCTCGTTACCTTGAACGGGCTGTTGATTGTGGGTGTGGTGGGCTGGGCCCTGCATCTGTGGATGATTGGCGCGGCCTCTGCCGGGGTGGTGGCGGCGGCGACGGCGCTGACCCTGCGGCTGAACGCGATGACCGGCTGGATCATGTGGGCGCTGACGTCGTTTTTCCGCCAGCTTGGCGTAGTGGCCGAGGGGATGGAGACCATCGCGCAACCGATTGATCTGGTGGATGCCAAGGAGGCCAAGCCGCTACAGCTGACACAGGGCGCGGTTGTGCTGAAGGATCTGTCGCATCACTATGGCCGCGAGGCCGGCGGTCTGGATCACCTTGATCTGGCGATCAAGCCTGGGGAAAAGATTGGCCTTGTAGGGCGATCTGGCGCGGGCAAGTCAACGCTGGTCAAGCTGCTTTTACGGTTTTACGACCCCGATGCCGGGCAAATCCTGATAGATAATCAGGACATTCGCCATGTCACGCAGGATTCGCTGCGCAGCGCCATCGGCATGGTGCAGCAGGACAGCGCCCTGTTGCACCGATCAGTGCGCGATAACCTGCTCTATGGCCGCCCTGATGCAAGCGAGGCGGATATCATCGCTGCCGCCAAACAGGCGCAGGCGCATGATTTCATTCTGGATCTCGAAGATCCCCAGGGCAGGCGCGGCTATGATGCCCATGTGGGCGAGCGTGGCGTGAAGCTATCGGGCGGGCAACGCCAGCGGGTGACCTTGGCGCGGGTGATTCTAAAGGATGCGCCGATCCTGCTGCTGGACGAGGCCACCTCGGCACTGGATTCCGAGGTCGAGGCCGAAATTCAGCAGACGCTCTATGGGATGATGCAGGGCAAGACGGTGATTGCAATTGCACATCGGCTGTCCACCATCGCACAGATGGACCGCATTTTGGTACTGGATCAGGGCCGGATTGCAGAACAGGGTTGCCATGTGGATCTGCTGCAGGCCCAAGGGCTCTACGCCCAGTTTTGGGCCCGGCAATCTGGTGGGTTTTTGAATATCGAGGCAGCAGAATGAAGATAGGCAATCTCATCGACGCATTTCAGCCCGCCAAGGGCGCCCCCCCCAATACCCTGGGCGCCTTTATGATGTGGTGCCTGTCGGGTGCCTGGCCGATGCTGATCCTGGCGGCGGGGTTTTCTGCCCTGGCCGGCGCGATGGAGGCCGGCACCGCCTATATCCTGGGGCTGGTGATTGATACCTCTCTGGCAAGCGGGCCAGAGCAGTTTTTCACCATGGGCAATATTGTGGTCATTCTGGGCGCATTGGGTTTTTTCCTGATCCTGCGGCCAGTGCTGTTTGGCCTGTCGGCGGCGTCCAATGCGATTGTGGTGCAGCCCAATGTGAATCCGCTGGTACTGTCGCGGCTCAACCGTTGGACCCTGGGTCAGTCGGTGCGCTTCTTTGACGATGATTTTGCGGGTCGTATTGCGCAGAAACAGATGCAGACGGCCTCGGCGGTGACCTCGGTGGCGACCGAAGTGATCAACGTGGTGGCCTTTGCGCTGGCATCTCTGGCGGGGTCGATGGCCTTGTTGGGGGCAATCGATCTGCGCATCACGCTGCTGTTTGGCCTTTGGCTGCTGGGCTATTTTGCCATGATCAGCTGGTTCTTGCCGCGGGTGCGGCAGCGGTCGGGCAAACGGGCCGGGGCACGGGCCATGGTTTCGGGGCAGGTGGTGGATACCATCACCAATATCAAAACCGTCAAGCTGTTTGCCCATGCCGACCATGAGGAACGCAGCGCCCAGGATGCGATGGTGCAATTCCGCGAGACTGCGCTGGAGTTTGGCTATCTGGCGGCAACCTTCCGGTTTTGCCTGATGACGCTGGCGGGGCTGCTGCCGGTCTTGCTGATTGGTGCGACGCTGATGCTGTGGCGCGACGGATCCGCCACCGAGGGCGATATCGTGGCTGCTGGTGCGGTTTCCATTCGGATTGCACAGATGACCGGCTGGGTCAGCTTTACCCTGATGGCGATCTATTCAAACGTTGGCGAGATTGAAAACGGCATGAAGACCCTCAGCCGTCCGGATCGGGTTGAAGATCGCCCCGAAGCGACGCCCCTGTCGGCGGCCGCAGGGCAGATCACCTTTGATGATGTGGGCTTTGCCTATGGGCGCGATGTGGGTGGGGTGCGCAATGTATCCCTGCAGATCAAAGCGGGGGAAAAACTGGGTATTGTCGGGGCCTCCGGCGCAGGGAAATCCACCCTCGTGTCGCTTTTACTGCGGCTCTATGAGGGGGAAGAGGGCCGGATCCTGATTGATGGTCAGGATATCGCGACGGTCTCGCAGGATAGTCTGCGCAGCCAGATCGGCATGGTCACGCAGGAAACCGCGATGTTCAATCGCTCTGCCCGTGAGAACATTCTTTACGGTCGCCCTGACGCCAGCGAGGCAGAGCTGATCGCGGCGGCGAAACAGGCCGAGGCGCATGATTTCATTCTGGATCTGCAAGACGGGCAGGGGCGGCAGGGATATGACGCCTATCTGGGCGAGCGGGGCGTGAAACTGTCGGGCGGGCAGCGGCAGCGGATCGCGCTGGCGCGGGCAATCCTGAAGGATGCGCCGATCCTGATCATGGATGAGGCAACCTCTGCGCTGGATTCCGAGGTCGAGGCATTGATCCAGTCGGCCCTGGAGCGGGTCATGCATGGCAAGACGGTTCTGGCCATCGCCCACCGTCTGTCCACGCTAAGCGAAATGGACCGCATCATCGTGATGGAGCAGGGCCAAATCGCCGAGGTTGGCAGCCATGCCGAGCTTTTGGCCAAGGGTGGGCTTTATGCGCAGTTTTGGTCGCGTCAGTCCGGCGGTTTCATCTGCACGGATGAGGAAGAGAGCACAGCCGCCGAGTGAGTTGGCCGAGTGAGTTGGCGGGCAATCGGTGGCGGGGCTGTGTATTTGCACTAAAACCGGCTTTCTGTTGCCTTGGCCGGGTTTTCACCTTTTTTAGCGGGCCGACAGTCGCTATCTAGCCCAGATGACAGATGTAGCCAGAACCACAGCAACCATCACCCGCCTTGGACACCAAGGCGATGGTGTCGCCCTCGGCCCGCTTTTTGCGCCCCGTACCCTGCCAGATGAACAGGTCAGCGGTGTGCGGCAGGGCACGCAGCTGACCGATATTCGGATCGAGACGCCATCCGAGCACCGCATTCAGGCGCCCTGTCGCCACTATAAATCCTGCGGTGGCTGTCAGTTGCAGCACGCCAGCGATGATTTTGTCGCAGCCTGGAAGCAGGATATCGTGAAAAATGCTCTGGAGGCACAGGGGCTGGAGACCAGCTTCCGCCCGATCCATACGTCTCCGTCGCAGTCGCGTCGCCGCGCCACGCTGGCTGTCCGGCGCACCAAAAAGGGGGCCATGGCCGGGTTTCATGGCCGTGCCTCTGGGGTGATCACGCCGATTCCCGATTGCCTTTTGCTGGACCCGGCGCTGATTGCGGCCATCCCCCTGGCCGAGGCCCTGGCAATGGCGGGGGCCAGCCGCAAAACGCCACTATCGGTAACGTTGACCCAGTCTGAAACCGGGCTGGATGTGCTGGTGCGTGACGGCAAGCCGCTGGACAGTGATCTGCGGGCCGAATTGGCCGGGCTTGGGGGGCAGCACGGGGTTGCTCGCCTCACCTGGCAGGACGAGCAGGTGGCGATGGAACAGCCGCCCTTGCATAGTTTTGGCTCGGCTCGCGTCTGCCCGCCGCCCGGTGCCTTTTTGCAGGCCACCCGTGATGGCGAAGCGGCGCTGCTGGCCGCCGTGCAAGAAATCACCATGGGCGCCAAGCGCATCGTCGACTTTTTTGCCGGCTGCGGGACGTTTTCACTGCCACTGGCTGCCAATGCCGAAGTCTACGCGCTGGAGGGTGAGGCCGATATGATTGCCGCGCTGCAGGCGGGCTGGCGTCAGGGCAAAGGGCTGAAGAAGCTACAGGCCGAGGTGCGTGATCTGTTCCGCAATCCGCTGCTGCCGGAAGATCTGAAACCCTTTGGCGCCCACTATGAGGCGGCGGTGATTGATCCCCCGCGCGCCGGTGCCGAGGCCCAGGTGGCGCAGCTGGCGGCCGCGCGCCTGCCGGTGATTGCCTATGTGTCCTGCAACCCTGTGACCTTTGCCCGTGATGCCAAAACGCTGGTGGCTGCGGGTTACCGGCTGAATTGGGTGCAGGTTGTGGATCAGTTCAGATGGTCCGCTCATACTGAACTGGTTGCCAGTTTCACCCTGAATGATTGACCGCAGCTGCAGCCCATGCGCAGCCGCCTGCAAGACCGAACTTGGATAGAATCTGATGACAGTGACCGAACGCCTGGATGGGCTTTTGCAAGACGCGCGATTTACCCGTTTCATCATGGCGGTTATTCTGGTCAACGCGGTGACGCTTGGGCTGGAAACCTCTGAGCCAGTGATGGCGCGGATGGGCGAGATGGTCCATCTTATCGACAAGATCTGCCTTGGCATATTTATCGTCGAGATCCTGATTAAACTGTTTGTGCGCCGCCTGCGGTTTTTCCTTAGCGGGTGGAGCCTGTTTGATTTTGTCATCGTGGGCATTGCCCTGGTGCCAGGCGCGCAGGGGTTTTCGGTCTTGCGGGCGCTGCGTATCCTGCGGGTTTTGCGGGTCGTGTCCGTTGCCCCCAGCCTGCGCCGGGTGGTCGAAGGCTTTGTCACCGCGCTGCCGGGCATGGGGTCGGTGTTTCTGCTGATGGCGATCATCTTCTACATTGGCTCGGTGATGGCAACAAAGCTGTTTGGCGCGAGCTTTCCACAATGGTTCGGCAGTCTTGGGCAATCCGGCTATTCCCTATTCCAGATCATGACGCTGGAAAGCTGGTCGATGGGGATCGTGCGGCCTGTGATGGAGGTCTACCCCTATGCCTGGGCCTTCTTTGTGCCATTTATCATGGTGACCACCTTTGCGGTGGTGAACCTGCTGGTGGGTCTGATCGTCAACTCGATGCAGGATGCACATTCCGCCGAAGAGGGCGAGCGCACCGATGCCTATCGTGACGAGGTACTGGAGCGGCTGAAAGCCATTGAAAACATGGTCAACGCGGATCGGTCCGCGCTGCCGGGTTCAGGCGTTGTTTCAGCCCGGGCAGCGGATCAGCCAAAAGATAACAAGTTGTGATTTTGACTTTGCTTCAATTTGCGGTATGGCGCTGACAAGGGCGATACAGCCCAGATATTGGCAGGTCAGACAGGAAGACACATGGACAGACGGGCATTCGGATTAAGCGCAGTTGCGAGTGTGGCAGTGGCAGGGTGCGGCGGGCCAACTCAGGTCAGCCGGTTTAAGTCTTATACCGGACCAGAGGTGACCAGCCTTGTGATCAACAAGGGCGCGCGCAAAATCTATCTTCTGCATGGGCAGGAGGTTCTGCGCGATTACAAGATGGATCTCGGCTTTGCGCCGCAGGGCCCCAAACGGGTCGAAGGCGATGGCAAAACGCCAGAAGGGGTGTACCGTATCGACCGGCGCAACCCGAACAGTGCCTTTCATCTGTCGCTGGGGATTTCCTATCCCAATGCGGAAGATCGCGCCCGTGCTGCAGCCCTTGGCAAAACGCCGGGCGGGGAAATCTTCATCCATGGTGAGCCAAACGACAGGAAGGCCCGCAAGCGCGCAGGGCGGGTGTCGGACTGGACGGCAGGCTGTATTGCCGTGCGCAACGAAGAGATCGAGGAAATCTACGCCATGGTGCGCGATGGCACCCCGATCGCCCTGCGGGCCTAGTGATCCGCTACCGCGCTGACCAGAGTGCGGACTGGGCGGACTATCTGAAGGAAAACAAAGGGTTTGCAGAGCACACTGTCGGCGCGGAGCCGACAGTTTTGGTTGCGAACATCGGCCCTGCGATTTACTTTGGGGCGATCACAGAAGGAGATTTATGCACAGAGGTCTAGATTTCACCGCATCTGGCGGTATCGCTCGGCACATTTAGTAGCCGAACCATTGTGTATGACTTCTTCGGAGTTTCCATGAAAACTCAAAACATATTGATCCGTCCTTTCGATAGAGAGACGGATGTCGAAAACCTGTTGGGCATCTGGTTTGCCGCCTCGCTGAAGGCACATCCGTTCATCGGTGTGCCAAGGCTTATCGAGCAACGTCGCCTGATCGAGACAGAATACTTGCCAACAGCCGAGACCTGGGTTGCCTGCCATAACGGCGAGGCTCTTGGTTTTATCAGCTTGCTGGGCAGTTATATCGGCGGGATATTCATTGCGCCAGACAGGCAAGGTATGGGCGTTGGGCGCAGGCTCATTGCGCATGCGCTGGACCAGAAAGGGGAGCTATCCCTTGAGGTTTACATCGCGAATCAACAGGCTTTCGGCTTCTACATGTCGCTTGGATTCCAACAGGTTTCCCGGCGTGAAGTGGATGATTTTGGCTATCCGTTCCCAAACGCTGCTTTGCAACTGAAGGGCTGAGAAACCGGTCGGGCAGGGGATGCCTTGCCCGGCCACCGTTCAGTTCCAAAGCCAAGCACGAAAGGCGGTTTCGCCTGCAGCCCCGACATCCTCTGGAAGATTATGCTTATGGAGCTTCCGCAGCTAGCCGTGGCGCGATCTGGCTAGCGGATGACCGGCTGGTCAGGCCAAGACCAGGGCATGTCGCGCGAGAGAAGTACCGCTCTTGCGCGTCTGAAAACATGCGAAATCAAGCCGGGAGGACAAGTCCCGTGAATGCAGATGCACGGGACTGGCTTAGTTGGCCATCACCAGGGTCCACCAGATCTTGCCGTTGTTTTCCTGAAACCAGGAAAATCCCATGTTGATCGCCTTCGGGTCCAGAATCACCGCACGGGTGCTTGGCTCTTCCATCCAGGCGGTCAGGGTTTGTAGCTCGTTCTCGTATGTTTCAGAGATATTTTCCCCCTGTACCGTGCCGCTATAGCCGGTACGTGCAACCCGGTCCAAAGGCGAGGACCCGTCAGAGCCAAAATGCCAGGGGCGGTTTTGTACCGACATATCGCGTGAATGGGTGGCCGCCGCAGCATTGAGCTGCGCGTTCAGCTGCACCTGTGCCGCGCCCGAGGCCTGGCGCAGGGCATTGACGGAATCAAGCATGCGCAACTGTACCTTATCGGCGTTGCGAATGCGGTAGGCCTTGCCACCGCTGCCGGTTTCAGATGTGGGCGTACAGGCCGCTGCCAGCGTCAGGGTGGCAGCCATCAAGATCAGAAAAACGCGCTTCATCTTGCTTCTCACTTTATCATTCGCACCAGCACTTAGCCTTCCTGTGGCGGTTGCGCAAACAGGCCGGCAGAAAACTGCAGGGAAAATACATGGTTTGATTTGCGACTGAGGCATTCCGGCCATACTATGACCCAGCCCGGATGAATACGCGCAGGATATATTTCAGATGAAACCTACACTATTAGCTAGCGGCACCCGTCGGCAGTTTCTTGCTGGCTCTGCTGCCATGATTGCCACGCCTGCACTGTCTCAGGTGGCGCCAGAACCTGAGGATGATCAAGCCTTTGACCCGCTGCGCCCGCCGCCCGAGCCAGAGCCGCCGGTAAAGCGCAATATCTCGGCCTTTCGGGCAAAACGCTGGCAGCCCTACTTTGATCACCTGCGCAAAGGGGCGATTCTCGTCGATATCGATAGCCGCGCTTTGCACTACTGGTCTGAAGATGGGAATAACTACCGGCTTTTCCCCTCTTCCGTGCCGCTGTCCGATGATCTGACCCGTCGGGGGCGAACATCAATCATCCGTAAAGTGGACGGTCCCGGCTGGGCACCAACGCCAAATATGCTAAAGCGCAATCCAGAATGGCCGTCTTACATTCCACCTGGACCTGATAACCCACTGGGAACACACGCTTTATATCTAAGCTGGAAGTTCTACCGCATCCACGGAACCCATGACACACGCAAGATTGGCCGCAAATCCTCGAACGGCTGTATCGGGCTTTATAACGAGCACATCTCAGAGCTGTTTGCCCTGACACAGGTGGGCACACAAGTGTTGCTTATTTAACCACATCGCACTGTCAGAGGGGCGAAAAAGCGCAACAAGCAATTGCAATTCTGAGGGTTTACTGGTTAGAAAAAATCACGAGGTAAGTCTTGGTTGCGTAGATCTATTGGGTCTGCGCTAATTCTGGAGGTTAACATGAACAAACTTGTACTCGCAGCCGCTCTGACCGCTGCTGCATCCACCGCTACTGCTGGCAACCTGGCAGAGCCTATCGTAGAGCCCGTCGTAATCGAAGAAGCTGCAACCAGCTCTTCCAGCGGCATCATTCTGCCCCTGCTGCTGCTCGTCCTGGTTGGCGCAGCTGTTGCAAGCAGCTAATTGCTCTGCATATGATTTAGAAAAGGCGGTGATTTATCACCGCCTTTTTTATTTGCGGCTGCCGGTAATTTGACCGCGTTTGAATTGACCGCACTTGAATTGACTTGGCCCACCTTATCAAACCCGCTGGGCAGGTCTGATAAGGCAGCAGGGTGCAAAGCGCCGCTTTAGCCCGGCTCTGCTTCGGCTAGAACCCTGTCCAGCACCTCCAGGATCATCTCGACCCCTTCGGCGTCGATGGTCAGCGGGGGGCGGATTTTCAGGATATTGTCTTTGGGTCCTTCGCTGCCGATCAGAATGCGGTGGTCGCGCATGCGGTTCTTGACGTAGGAACACAGCGCCGTGGCCTCGGAACCGTCCGGGTTGATCAACTCTACCCCTAGAAACAGCCCCATGCCGCGGATATCGCCGACAGATTGGTATCTCTGTTCAAGCGCTTTTAGGCCTGCAATCAATGCCGCACCGCGTTGGCGGGCATTGTCCTGCAGGGCCTCGTCATCGACAATATCCAGCACTTCCTTGCCCATGCGGCACGACAGGGTCGATCCGCCAAAGGTGGAGAAGAACTCTGGGCCATTGGCAAAACTGTCAGCGATGGCGCGACTGGTGACCAGCACACCAAGGGGGTGGCCATTGCCGATGGGTTTGCCAAGCACCACGATATCGGGGCTGGCCCCCTGGTGTTCAAAGCCAAAGTAATAGTCGCCCAGACGGCCCAGTCCGGTCTGGACCTCATCGGCAATGCAAATGCCGCCAGCGGCGCGGATCTTTTCATAGACGGCCGGCAGGTAGCCCCTTGGCGGGATGATTTGGCCGCCAACCGAGGGGAAGGTTTCCGCGATGAAGCCGGCAATGCCCTGACCCCGCGCTTGCAGTGCGGCAATGGCGGGATCCACCAGATCGGCAAACTTCTGGGCCCGCTGCGGATCATCGCGGCGGAACGCTCCACGATAGTCATCAGCCACCGCGACCAGTTCAACCCAGTCCGAGGGGCCAACCCCGCCCGGCGCGTTGAATTTATAGGCCGAGACATCAATCACCCCGGTGGTATTGCCGTGATAGCCGTGATCCGGTGTCACCATGCCCTTGGCGCCTGTATGGGCGCGGGCCAGTCGCAGCGCCAGTTCGTTTGCTTCGGTGCCGGAATTGACAAAGAAGCAGACATCCAGATGACCGGGCATCTTTGACAGAATCTTGTCGGCAAAGGCGGTCTGGGCCGGGTGTAGATAGCGGGTGTTGGAATTCATCCGCTTGAGCTGATCTGCCGCGACGGCCTGAATGCGCGGATGGGCATGGCCGACGTGGGGCACGTTGTTATAGGCATCCAGATAGGGGCGTCCCCATTCATCAAACAGGTGGTGCTTCCAGCCGCGCAGCAGCATCACCGGATCGCTGTAGGTCAGGCTGAGATTGCCGCCAAAGTGATCCCGCCGTCCCTGGCGGATGTCATCCTTGCTCGTCGGGGCAAAGCAGCATTTTTCATCCGGCAGGTTCAACAGCGCCGCAGGATTGGGACAGATCGCCCGCCACATGTACATTTCATCCGGGTCGCCAACACCGGGCCAGTCGGCCTCGATGCCCTTGGTGGTGAGTGCCAGTTGGAAATGCACATGCGGCGCCCAGCCGCCATTCTGGGTCGCATCGCCCAGGCGGCAGAATTCGGCGCCTTTGTCGATTTGGTCGCCGGGCTGCAGCCTGTCGCAACATTCCGGGTCCAGGTGGCCATAGAGCGTATAGAAGGCATCCCCTGCCGGGGTCTGGTGGCGCAGGATTATGACACCGCCATAGTCCAGATGCCCGGTGCGGTTTTCCACCACAAAGACCTCGCCTGCCAGCGGCGCAAACATCGGCGTGCCCGCCGGGGCAAAGGCATCCACCGCCAAATGCACGGTGCGCCGATTGCTGGCCTTGTAGGGGCCTTTGCGAAAGGCGGGTTCGGCATAGATCAGCCGGGGTTCGTGGTAATAGCCCAGCCAGATGCGCCCGCCGTCTTCAAATTCTTCGCCCACACGGGCAGCCTCGCTCAGGGGCATGTCAAAGGGGTTTTGCGGCCAGGTCGAATGTTCAACCGAGAGCGCGCCCATTGGTGCCGCGCCAAGATCTTCGCCCATCAGTGGGGCAAAATTGCCGCGTTCGGATGCGATCCAGTCCATGACCCGATCGGCACCATCAACAACTGGCAGGCCACAGGCAGCGCGCAGGCGGGCGGAAACCAATGCGGGATTCAGATCATGGCTTTCAAGAAAGCGCCAGGCTGGTGCCTGCGAGATGGTCACATAGGGATCATCGGGATTTTCGCGGGCCATCAGGGTGGAATTCACCACCGAAACCGCCAGTCGCGCCCGCAGCAGCGGATAGATCAGATCAATCTCTTGCGGGGTTAGCGGATAGGCCGCGTGATATCCGGCCACCAATGCGGCCAGCGCGGCTTCGGGGTCGGCCTGGTCCAGCACGATATAGGCGGCGGCAATGGCCAGATCACAGATCCGCGGCGCAGCGCACATATCGCCCAGATCGATCAGGCCCGAGACCTGGCGCGGCTCTGTCAGCTCACCCGCGACCATGATGTTATAATCATTGGCGTCATTGTGGATGGCCTGCTTGGGTAACTGCGCCAAAATAGGCTCTAACTTGGAAAATTCTGTGTCTATGTCGCGGATCAGGCTCTGCCGTGCAGGCTCTGATATGGCGGCAAGTTCAGAGCCTATCCAGTCGGCCTGCATCAGATCCCACTTGAAGTCACGTGCCAGTCCGGGGTGCTGAAAATCGGCCAGCGCCTTGCCCGCACCGCCAAGTGTTGCTCCGATCTCATGGATCAGGGGGGGCAGCTTGGGGTTGGTCCTGGCGTAGCATTTGCCCGGCAGGCATTCGAGCATCCAGCACAGCCGTTCAGCGCCCGTCTCATCGGTGATCAGGCACATGGTCGCGCCGTCGCTGGCGGCAATCACCCTGGGGCAGGGCAGATCGGGGGCGCGGCTGGCAATATGCTGAAAGGCCTGCACCTGCATTTCAACCAGCCAGCTGTCACAGCCGGGGCGCATGGCCTTGAGGATATAGCCCCGGCCATTGCTGGCCTGGGCCTTGAAGTTCAGGTCATATTCCCCATCAAGCCGGCTTAGCTCGGCGGTGATGCCCCAATGGGATTTCAGGGCATCGACCCAATGCGCAAGACTCATTTATTTCTCTCCCCGTTTGTCGCTGTCACGACAATCCAATATTGGATCCTATTTGGACAGGGGAAGACAGATTAGTCCAGCCAACCTTTAAGATTATTCTCGATCACGCCGGCAAGGGCAGCGATGTGATCGTCGTCGTCGTTCAGGCAGGGAATATACAGAAACTCCTTGCCGCCAGCTTCTTCAAAGCTTTCTTTGATCTCTTCGTTGATCTCTTCCAGGGTTTCGATGCAATCGGCGGAAAAGGCCGGGGCCATTACCGCGATGCTTTTCTTGCCCTCCTTGGCCAGGGTGGCAACGTGATCGACGGTATAGGGTTTGAGCCATTCTTCGGGGCCAAAGACTGATTGAAAGGTGGTGGTGATTTCAGTCCCGTCCCAGCCCAGTCGTTCACGCAGCAGCCGCGTGGTTTTCTGACACTGGCAATGATAGGGGTCGCCCTGCATCAGATAGCGTTTTGGCATACCGTGGTAGGAGACCACCAGAATGTCGGGGCGTTTGTCGGCCTTTGCGTAGGCCTCCTCGACCGAACGCGCCAGGGCCTCGATATAGGCGGGATCGTCAAAATAGGCCGGGATGGTGCGGGCCGCAGGCTGCCAGGTTTCCTGCATCAGGGCGCGAAAAAACTGATCGTTGGCGGTGCCTGATGTGGCACCTGCGTACTGCGGATAAAGCGGCATAAACAGGATCTTGGTGCAGCCTGCCGCAACCATGGCGCGGACCTTTTCCTGCGTCGACGGATTGCCGTAGCGCATGCAGAAATCCACCATGACCTGATCGCCGTAGCGTTCGAACATGACCGATTTCATTTTGGCGGTCTGATCCTTGGTGATGGTCATCAGCGGGCTTTCGCCCTTGTCGTGGTTCCAGATGGATTTATAGGCCGCACCGGATGAAAACGGCCGCTTGCTGAGGATGATCAGCTGCAGCAGCGGCTGCCATTTCCAGGCGGGGTAGTCGATCACCCGCTTGTCCGACAGGAATTCGCTCAGATAGCGGCGCATTGGCCAATAGCTATAATCGTCCGGCGTGCCGAGGTTTGCCAGCAGAACGCCGACCTTCTCGCCCTTGATCTTGGGGTGATCGGCTGGTGCATGGGCGGGGCAGGTGGCGGGGGGGGAAGAATCCAGCATGGGGGTGGTGGTCCTGTATCTGCGGCAAAGCTTTGCGTATGGAAACCATGGCGAAAGTCACAATTCGCCATAAGATAGAGTGTTACGAGGCCAAAGGCCAATCGGATCACATTGGCGCAGGCATTTGTTTTTCTTATGGAACAGTGCGGGGCGCTCGCCAGGGCGCTAATCGGGTAGTTTTGTTTCCGGCACCTTCAGGGCTTCGGCCAGGCGCATCTTGGCGGATCCGGGGCGCAGGGGCTGCTGCTGGCTGTCCGAGGGCGACCAGCCGGTCAGGCAGACCAGCTCAAAGGTGGCAGGCAGGCGGTCGTCCTTGGTGGCAAAGTGCTCTCGGTAGATCGCTTCGGTCCGGGAAAAGAGCGCCCTGGGGCTGGTCTGTTTCAGCCGCGTGCTCAGCGCATTGCCTTCGCCCATGGCGCGCAGATCCCGCATCAGATGCAGGCTGTCACGGTATTCGACCGTCAGCGGCACCACATCGGCCACGGGCAGGGCAAATCCCGCCCGTTGCAGCAGCCCACCCAGATCGCGGACCTCCCCCATGGGGGCAATACGCGGCGACAGCCCGCCACAGACCTGTGTTTCGGCCTCGGCTAGGGCGCTGCGCAGCTGGTGCAGGGTGCGCCCGCCCAGCATGATCGCCAGCAGCAAGCCGTCTTCGGTCAGGGCGCGGCGGCATTGGATAAGCTGGCCAACCGGATCATTGGCCCAGTGCAGCCCCATGGCGTGGATGATCAGATCATGGCTGCCGGGACGCAGATCCAGCACATCCGCGTCGGGGATGATTTTGGCCTTGGGAAACGAATCCTGCCAAACCTGCGAAAAAGGAGTCACAATCGAAGGGTGTTTGAAGACTCTGTTTA
This sequence comes from Pseudophaeobacter profundi, assembly GCF_029697505.1. Taxonomy (GTDB): domain Bacteria; phylum Pseudomonadota; class Alphaproteobacteria; order Rhodobacterales; family Rhodobacteraceae; genus Pseudophaeobacter; species Pseudophaeobacter profundi. Next base: position 306,329 of record NZ_JARJEF010000003.1, read on the forward strand.
CCAGTTTCAGGCGATCTTCGACCTCGTCGCGGGCAAGGTCATGCAGAAACAGCGCCGCAGGCTGGTGGCGGCTGCGATGGGTCGCCAGGGTCTGGCGGTCAAACAGGTCGGGCTGTGATTTGGGTGCTTGCGTCATAGGAGCTATGTAAATGTTGCGCGCGCAGTTTCAAACTGCTGTTTCACTTGTTTATCCCGCCAAATGCCTGGGCTGCGGCGATTTGGTGGAACAGGATTTCGGCCTGTGTGGCACCTGCTGGGTCGGGGCGCATTTCATCAGTGGCACCACCTGCGACGGCTGCGGCCTGCCGCTGCCCGGTGAGGCAGATGACCACCGGCTGGAATGTGACGATTGCATGCAACAACCGCGACCCTGGAGCCGGGGGCGGGCAGCCATGATCTACAAGGAAACGGCACGCAGCCTGGTGATGGCGCTGAAGCATGGCGACCGCACCGAGCTGGCCGCGCCTGCTGCAATCTGGCTGCAACGGGTGGCCGCGCCGTTGCTGTGCGGTGATCCGTTGATCTGCCCGGTGCCGTTGCATTGGTCGCGTTTGCTGAAACGACGCTACAATCAATCGGCCCTTTTGGCAGAAAAACTGGCGCGTCAGGCGCGGCTGACCTATCGGCCCGACCTGTTGAAGCGGACAAAACAGACCCCCAGCCTAGAGGGCAAGACGCGGGCGCAGCGATTTGCAGTGATGCAAGATGTCATAGCAGTGCATCCGCGCCAGATCGAAAGCCTGAGGGGCCGGGTGGTTTTGCTGGTTGATGATGTGATGACATCGGGGGCGACGCTGTCGGCCTGCGCCGAAGCCTGCCTGGGGGCGGGCGCCGCAGAGGTGCGGGTCGCGGTTTTGGCGCGGGTCACACGGGCGTGATTTACCGGGCAGCTACTGGCAAAGATTGCAATATCCCCCCATATACCTCAGAAACTCAGCAACCGGATATGGAGCCTTGGAAGACTATGGTTGAAATTTATACCTCGCCGCTTTGTGGATTTTGCCACGCGGCCAAACGCCTGTTGAACAAGAAGGGCGTGGAATTTTCCGAGGTCAATGTGCTGACCAATCCGGAGCGCAAACCCGAGATGATCGCGCGGGCCAATGGCGGCTATACCGTGCCGCAGATCTTTATTGGTGACACCCATGTAGGCGGCTGTGATGATCTGTACGCGCTGGAACAGGCCGGCAAGCTGGACGCCCTGCTTGCTGTCTGAGGTAAACCCAAATAGCAGAAGGGATATTTGATGCGCGCTGCCCTGTTGCAGATCACCTCCAGCGATAGCCCGGTAGAAAACCTGGCCCTGTTACAGCGCCTGATTGGAGAGGCTGCGGCCAATGGCGCCGGGTTTGTGTTGACACCAGAGGTCTCCAACTGTGTCTCGCTGAGCCGCACGCATCAGCAGTCAGTGCTTCATCTGGAAGCCGAAGACCCCAGCCTTGCCGCCCTGCGCGATTGTGCCGCCAAGCATGGAATCTGGCTGTCGCTGGGATCTTTCGGGGTAAAGACCGGTGACGATGCGAATGGCCGCTTTGCCAATCGCCAGTTCCTGATCTCGCCGCAGGGCGAGGTGGTGGCACGCTATGACAAGATTCATATGTTTGATGTGGCGGTCACCCCGGAAGAAACGTTTCGCGAATCAGATGGCTACCGGCCGGGCAATCGCGCGGTGATCGCCAAGACGCCTTTTGGCACGCTGGGGCTGACCATCTGTTATGATCTGCGCTTTCCCCATCTGCACCGGGCGCTGGCCAAGGCAGGGGCCGAGATCCTGATTGCGCCAGCAGCCTTTTCGCCCGTGACCGGTGCGGCCCATTGGCACGCCCTGCTACAGGCCCGCGCTATCGAAACCGGCTGCTATGTTCTGGCCGCTGCCCAGACGGGTCTGCACAAAACCAGCCGGGGCGCGCAGCGCAAGACCTATGGCCATTCTTTGGTGGTGGATCCCTGGGGTGCAATCCTGTCGGATGCAGGGCGCGAACCGGGGATAAGCTACGTTGATCTTGACCGTGATAAAGTGGCACAAGCACGCAGGCGTATCCCCGCTCTGACCCATGACCGAGAGTTTGACAGTCCGTGATGGAAGAAACCCACTCCCTGGCGGTTTCGCTGTTCAGCGAGATCCTGATGGCGGACCAGCTGGCGCGGGCCCGTCTGGGCAAAGCCCTGCCAAAGGGGATGGAACTGTCACATTTTTCCGTGCTCAATCACCTGACACGTACCGGGGTTGAGCGATCCCCGGCGCAATTGGCCAAGGCCTTTCATGTGACGCGCGGCGCGATGACCAATACGCTGAACAAACTGGAAGTTGCCGGCTACGTGCATATCCGCCCGGATTGGGATGATGCCCGGCGCAAGATGGTGGCGATCAGCCCGGCTGGACGACAGGCCCGTGATGCGGCGCTGGCCAGCATCGTGCCGCTGATTTCTGAAGTGGTCAGCGATCTGGGTGGTGAACGCGTCCGGGCGACCTTGCCAATTCTGCGTGAACTGCGGGTAAAGCTGGAATCCAACGCCTGACGCGGCCCGCTGAAGCGACGCAACCGGCCTCTGGGCCTTGCGACTGTGCCGCAAGAAATCGGAAATAGTTCGGTAGTAAAAAGCAAGGGATGCCTGCGATCAGGCATCCCTTGTTGCGTTTGAGCCCCCTGTCGAGGTGTGAGTGGTGGCAGAACCAGGGCCAAGCCCTGGGCGGGGTCTCAAAAAGGTGTGTTGCGGCCTGTGATCACTGGCGTGAAGACAGGCGCAAAAGCCTTATTTGAAATGGCCCTATAGGCTTTGCCCCCCAAGCCCAAGGCCGCAAAGGTGCAGGCCTCCTATACAAAAGGATAGGAGGGGCAACTCGAGCTGCATCGCATCAGAAGAGATAGGCAAAACCCAGCGCAGACTACGCCTTTTTGATGCTGGCGGTTACGTAATTGACCGAAAGATCACGGTCGGAAATCGACCAGTTCCAGCTAAGCGGGTTAAAGACAAACCCCTTGCGATCTACCGGGGTCAGCCCGGCCTGCTGCAACAGCTCTGCCAATTCATCGGGGGTGATGAATTTATGCCATTCATGGGTGCCGCGCGGCAGCCAGCGCATCACCACCTCGGCACCAAAGATTGCCATGGCATAGCTTTTGGGGTTGCGATTGATGGTGGAGCAGATTTCCAGCCCGCCCGGTTTCAACAGCTGTTGCGTCGCAGTCAGATAGCTGAGCGGATCGGCGACATGTTCCACCACCTCCATGTTCAGCACCACGTCGAACTGTTCGCCAGCCGCGGCCATGTCTTCGGCGGTGGTATGGCGGTAATCGATCTGCAGCCCGGTCTGTTCGGCATGAAGCCGCGCCACCGGCAGGTTGCCAGCGGCGGCATCGGCGCCGGTGACTTTGGCGCCAAGCCGTGCCATGGGTTCACACAACAGCCCGCCACCGCAGCCGATATCCAGTAAGCGCAGCCCAGCAAAAGGCTCTGGTTGGGTCAGATCCCGATCGAACTCGGCGGCGATCTGGCTGGTGATATAGTCCAGACGGCAGGGGTTCAGCATGTGCAATGGCTTGAATTTGCCATTGGGATCCCACCATTCAGCGGCCATGGCCTCGAATTTTGCGATTTCTGCCGGGTCGACCGTGGATTGAGGCGCTTGCATTCCTGTCTCCGTATGTTCTTTTGTAGCCTATGATGTCATCTAGGTCAGTAATGGACAAATACACGGATCAAAAGCGCGCTGTGCACTATCTTTACCCCCCGCTTGACAGTTTCGATCAGCGAATGATCGAGGTGGGGCAGGGACACAAGATATATGTTGAGCAATCTGGCAATCCACGTGGCATCCCTGTGGTGGTTTGTCACGGTGGGCCAGGGGGCGGCAGCAGCCCGGCAATGCGGCGCTATTTTGACCCCAAGATCTATCGCGTCATCCTGTTTGACCAACGTGGCTGTGGCCGTTCACAGCCGCATGCTTCTTGTGAAGATAATACCACCTGGCATCTGGTCGCCGACATGGAACTCATTCGCCGCCAGTTAGAGATAGAGACGTGGGTGGTTTTTGGCGGCAGCTGGGGGGCAACCCTGTCACTGATCTATGCCCAGACCCACCCGGAGCGGGTGATGCAGATCGTGCTGCGCGGTGTCTTCTTGATGACCAAAGGCGAACTTGATTGGTTTTACGGTGGCGGCGCTGGGCGGTTCTGGCCGGAGCCCTGGGCCAAATTTGTCGCTCCGATCCCGCAGTCAGAGCGCGACGATATGATCGCCGCCTATAATGCCCGGCTGTTTTCGGGCGACAGGGCGGAAGAAACCCGGCTGGGCCGCAGCTGGTCCGCCTGGGAAAATGCCCTGGCCTCGATCCATTCCAATGGCACCTCTGTCGAGGGGCCCGGCGATTATGCCCGCGCTTTTGCCCGACTGGAGAACCATTATTTCACCCATGGTGGCTTTCTCGATTTTGACGGGCAGATCCTGGCCAATGTCGGCCGGATTTCACATATTCCGGGCGTGATCGTGCAGGGGCGCTATGATATGATCTGCCCGCCCGCATCCGCCTGGAAACTGTCAGAGCTGTGGCCAAATGCCGAATTGATCATGGTGCGCAATGCGGGGCATGCTTTGTCAGAGCCGGGAATCAGTGCAGAGCTGGTGCTGGCCATGGACCGTATTGCCAAGGAACTGTTGCCTTGACCCGTATCGACCGCCGCGCGCTGTTTACCTCTGGTGCTGCCGCAGCCCTGCTGGCCGCGACAGGAACCTCTTTGGCTGCTTCACCGCGGCCCGGTGGCACCTTGCGTCTGGCGCTGCCGCGCGATGGTGGGCTGTTGGATCTGGTGGCGCGCGGTGCGGTGCTGGACTGTCTGACCGAAATTGCCCCGGATGGCCTGTTGCGGGCCGAACTGGCAAGCAGCTGGCACAGCCGTTCGGACGCCCGCATCTGGCAGTTTGATTTGCGCCAGGATGTTGTCTTCCATGATGGCAGCCCCTTGCAGGCAGCAGATGTTGTGGCCTCGCTGGTGAATCTGGTCGTGCCGGGTGTTGAACAGCTGTCGATGGTTGCACTGGGGGCGCATCAGGTTGAATTCCACCTGTCCCATCCCAATCCGCATCTGCCCTATCTGCTGGCGGGGGCGGGCTATGCAATTGCGCCGCAGGGTGCAGTTGATCTGCCGCTGGCACAGCTGATCGGTACCGGCTGCTATCAGGTGGACCGCGCCCAGGAGGGGCGGCACTTTCGCGCCACCAAGGTGGCGGGTCACTATAAGGACGGTCAGGATGGGTGGGTCGACAGCCTGGAGGTGATTGTCATTCCCGATGCCGCTGTCCGGGCTGAGGCCCTGCGTGATGGCTTTGTCGATGTGGCGGCCCTGCCGCAGCCAGCCGAGCTGTTGAAACGCGGTGGCTTTCTTTATCACCCCTCAGCCGAGGATATGGCCTTGGCGACCCGATCGGATGTGGGCATTCCCCGCGTGGTGGGGCAGCAATCCGCCCTGGACGATGGCCGTATCGCCGAGCGCTGGTGGCGAACTTAGAGTGCTTTACGCTTGGCTTAACCACTAATTGTAGTGCAAAGAAAAAATATCACCCACCAAATAGTGTGTCGCTGGACTCGACGTAAGGGAAAGTTAGCGGTAAATATAAAAAGGTACTCACCGATTCGACCCGCGTGAGCACCTTTAAACCGTCGGTTGGCGACGGATGTCTGTATCTGACACCGTGAGATTCTCACGATGGATGGACTCCGTCAAGTGCTAATCGGCAAAATTGAATGCTGACATCAAAAGGGGATCAGCAATGTACAAAATGTACAATGACGCCGCAGGCGAGTGGCGCTGGCGCTATGTTGCCGCAAATGGAAACATTATCTCGGTTTCAAGTGAGGGCTATCATAACAAGTCTGATTGCCGTCGAGGAATCGACATCATGAAGGCGTCAGGAAATGCTCCTGTAACTGAGTAAACTGAGTGGGGGGTGGAGAACAATACTCTCCACCCCTTGCAGATTCGGAACAAGGGGCGTATATGGCAATTCAACAGCGGCGTGTTGAGCTCTGGTTCAAGACACCACCGGATTAGTCAACGGGCCGCGCGCCCGTTTTTTTGTGTCCTGATGGGACGCTAAATCCAATGCCCAACCCGATTGTGGCCAACCCGATTGTGGGAAGTCAAATGACCAACGACCTTATTGCCAAAGCTGCGATTGACCGCCGATTGGCCGAAATCCTTATCCCTGTGATCGAGGATCTTGGCTATGAGTTGGTTCGTATTCGCCTGATGTCCGGCAAAACCACCACGCTGCAGATCATGGCCGACAAGCCAGACGGCGGCATCGAGGTGGATGATTGCGCGGCGATTTCCACCGCAGTCAGCGCCTCGCTGGATGTTGAAGACCCGATTCTGGATGCTTATACTTTGGAGGTATCAAGCCCCGGTATCGACAGGCCGCTGACCCGGCTGAAGGACTTTGATATGTTCGAAGGCTACGAGGCCAAGCTGGAAACAGATGAGCTGGTCGGGGGCCGTCGCCGCTTCAAGGGTGAGCTGGCCGGCACCGAAGATGATGAAGTTCTGATCAATATCGACGATCAGGGCCAAACCGTTACCATTGGTCTGAAATTTGACTGGCTGTCCGATGCCAAGCTGGTTTTGACCGATGATCTGATCACGGAAATGCTGCGTCAGCGCAAAGCGGCCGGCACCTTGAACGAAGACGCATTTGACGAGATCGAGGCCGAAGAGCCCGAAGGGGAGACTAAGTAATGGCTATCACCTCTGCAAACCAGCTAGAGCTGTTGCAAACTGCCGAAGCTGTGGCACGCGAAAAGATGATCGACCCCGGTCTGGTGGTTGACGCGATGGAAGAAAGCCTCGCCCGCGCCGCCAAGAGCCGCTATGGCAGCGAGATGGACATCCGCGTGTCGATCGACCGCAAGACCGGCAAGGCGACCTTTACCCGTGTGCGCTCGGTCGTCGAGGATGACGCGCTGGAAAACTACCAGGCTGAATTCACCGTCGAGCAGGCCAAGCAATATATGGCAGACCCCAAGGTCGGGGACACTTTTGTCGAAGAGGTCCCGCCAGTGGAAATGGGCCGTATCGCGGCGCAATCGGCCAAGCAGGTTATTCTGCAGCGGGTGCGCGAAGCAGAACGGGACCGCCAGTACGAAGAGTTCAAGGATCGCGCGGGCACCATCATCAACGCGCTGGTCAAACGCGAAGAATACGGCAATGTCATTGTTGATGTGGGTGCGGGCGAAGGCATCCTGCGTCGCAATGAAAAAATTGGCCGCGAAAGCTATCGCCCCAATGACCGTATCCGCTGCTACATCAAGGACGTGCGCCGCGAGCCCCGTGGCCCGCAGATCTTCCTGAGCCGGACCGCGCCAGAATTCATGGCCGAACTGTTCAAAATGGAAGTGCCCGAAATCTATGACGGCATTATCCAGATCAAGGCGGTTGCCCGCGACCCCGGTTCGCGCGCCAAGATTGCCGTGATCTCCAACGACGGCTCGATTGATCCGGTTGGTGCCTGCGTCGGTATGCGCGGCAGCCGGGTTCAGGCTGTTGTGAACGAATTGCAGGGCGAAAAGATCGACATCATTCCATGGAACGATGATCAGCCCACCTTCCTGGTGAACGCGCTGCAGCCCGCCGAAGTGTCCAAGGTTGTTCTGGACGAAGAAGCCGGCAAGATCGAAGTTGTCGTGCCGGAAGAGCAGCTGAGCCTGGCGATTGGTCGCCGTGGTCAGAACGTGCGCCTGGCCTCGCAGCTGACCGGGCTTGATATCGACATCATGACCGAAGAAGAAGAATCGGCCCGCCGCCAGAAGGAATTCGAAGCGCGCACCGGTCTCTTCATGGAAACGCTGGATCTGGACGAATTCTTTGCCCAGTTGCTGGTTTCCGAAGGCTTTACCAACCTTGAAGAGGTCGCCTATGTCGAGCTCGACGAGCTCTTGGTGATTGATGGTGTGGATGAGGCCACGGCCTCTGAATTGCAGGCCCGTGCCCGCGACCATCTGGAAGCCAAGGCAAAGGCCGCGATTGATGCCGCCCGCGCGCTGGGCGCCGAGGACAGCCTGATCTTGTTTGAAGGTCTGACCCCGCCGATGATCGAGGCCCTGGCCAAGGACGACATCAAGACGCTGGAAGATTTTGCAACCTGTGCAGATTGGGAACTGGCCGGTGGCTGGACCAATGACAACGGCGAGCGGATCAAGGACGACGGCATTCTGGAGCCCTTTGGCATGAGCCTGGAAGAGGCACAGAACTTGGTGATGACCGCACGGGTCATGCTGGGCTGGGTGGATCCTGATGATCTGCTTGGCAATAGCGATGATGCTGAAGACAGCATTGAAGATGATGCAGAGGAAGCCGAGGCGTAAGCCTCGGGTTTCGGACAGGAGAGAACGATATGGGTCGCGCAGGCGCCAGCAAAAATCACGAAGATGGGCCGGAACGCAAATGTATTGCGACCGGCGAGTCAGAGCCCAAGCAGGGCCTGCTCCGCTTTGTGATGGGGCCTGAGTCGCAGGTTGTGCCCGATATCTTTGGCAAATTGCCGGGGCGTGGGGTTTATGTGACAGCCAGCCGCGAAGCGCTGGAGTTGGCGGTAAAGAAAAAACTCTTTGCCCGTGGTTTCAAAGCGCCGGTGACTCTGCCGGAGGATTTGCCCGATGAGGTGGAGCGGCAGACACTGCGCCGCCTGGTGGACCTGCTGAGCCTGGCGCGAAAATCGGGCCAGGCCGTTGGTGGCTATGAAAAAGTCAAGGATTGGCTGGGTAAAGAACAAGCCACGGTCCTGATTCAAGCAAGTGATGGATCAGGGCGTGGCAAATCAAAATTGAGTACCCCGCATCGGGGAAAATTCATCGGGTGCCTGACGGCTGACGAGCTGGGGATGGCATTTGGGCGCCAAACTGTGATACATGCGGCGCTCGCCTCTGGTGGACTCAGCAAACGTGTTGTAGACGAGGCGCAACGATTGCAGGGTTTGCGCGAAATGGTGGGCGGCAACGGCCGCACAGAAGGATAAAGAGCTTTATGAGCGATAGTGACGGCAAAAAGACCTTGGGTCTGCGTGGCGGCGGTTCCCGGCCTGGGAATGTAAAACAGAGCTTTAGCCACGGGCGGACCAAGAATGTCGTGGTGGAAACCAAGCGCAAGCGCGTTGTGGTGCCAAAGCCGGGTGGCAACAAGGGCGGCAATGCCGCGCCTGCAACCGACGGATCCCGTCGGCCCGCTGGTATTACCGATGCAGAGATGAGCCGCCGCCTGAAGGCGTTGCAGGCTGCCAAGGCGCGTGAAGTCGAAGACGCGGCCAATCGTGCCGCTGAAGAGAAAGCCCGCGAAGAAGACCGCGCCCGTCGCCGGGCCGAGGCCGAGGCCAAGGAACGCGAACAGCGCGAAGCCGAAGAGCGCGCCCGTCAAAAGGCCGAAGAGGAAGAGCGCAAGAAGCTTGAAGCCGCAGAGGCAGCCAAGCGCTCTGCCGAGCCCGCTGCCAGTAGCAAGGCTGCTGCGGCCCCTTCCGAAGCTGCGGCCCCCCGTGCGCCCGCTTCCAAACCGGCACCTGCCCAGACCCCGCGAAAATCTGATCGTGAACGCGAAGAGCGTGGTCGCAGCAACAAGGGGCGGACCGGAGATGACAGCCGTCGTTCCGGCAAGCTGACACTGGGTCAGGCCACCGGCGGCGCGGGCAACCGTCACCGCTCCATGGCTTCGATGAAGCGCAAGCAAGAGCGCGCCCGGCAAAAAGCCATGGGCACGGTCGAGCGCGAAAAGGTTCTGCGCGAAGTGCAGCTGCCCGAAGCCATCATGGTTTCCGAGCTGGCAAATCGGATGTCCGAACGTGTTGGCGCGGTTGTCAAATCGCTGATGAACATGGGCATGATGGTGACACAGAATCAGACCATTGATGCTGATACTGCGGAACTGATCATCGAAGAATTCGGCCACAAAGTGGTGCGTGTCTCGGCGTCTGACGTCGAAGATGTGATCAACGAAGTGCAAGACAAGGCTGAAGACTTGCAGCCACGCCCACCTGTCATCACCATCATGGGCCACGTCGACCACGGTAAGACATCGATCCTGGATGCCATCCGCAACGCCCGCGTTGTGGCCGGTGAAGCCGGCGGTATTACCCAGCACATCGGGGCCTATCAGGTCACCACCGAAAGTGGCGCGGTGCTGAGCTTCCTCGACACCCCTGGCCACGCAGCCTTTACCTCGATGCGTTCGCGCGGTGCACAGGTCACGGATATCGTGGTTCTGGTTGTCGCGGCGGATGACGCGGTGATGCCGCAGACCGTTGAAGCCATCGCGCATGCCAAGGCGGCCGAGGTTCCGATGATCGTGGCGATCAACAAATGCGACAAACCGGCTGCTGACCCCATGAAGGTCCGCACCGATCTGCTGCAGCATGAAGTCATCGTCGAAGCGATGTCTGGCGACGTGCAGGACGTCGAGGTTTCGGCCCATACTGGCCAGGGTCTGGACCAACTGCTGGAAGCCATTGCACTGCAGTCTGAAATCCTGGAACTGAAGGCCAACCCGAATCGTGCTGCCCAGGGCGCCGTGATCGAAGCGCAGCTGGATGTGGGCCGTGGCCCCGTCGCCACTGTTCTGGTTCAGAACGGCACCCTGCGTCAGGGCGATATCTTTGTTGTCGGTGAGCAATACGGTAAGGTCCGTGCGCTGATCAACGACAAGGGCGAGCGCGTGCAAGAAGCCGGCCCTTCGGTCCCTGTTGAGGTCCTTGGCCTGAACGGCACACCTGAAGCGGGCGACGTTCTGAACGTGACAGAAACCGAAGCCCAGGCGCGCGAGATTGCTGAATATCGTGCTCAGGCTGCCAAGGATAAGCGCGCCGCTGCCGGCGCTGCGACAACCCTGGAACAGCTGATGCAGAAGGCGAAAGATGACGAAACCGTCTCTGAGCTGCCGATCCTGGTCAAAGCTGACGTGCAGGGCTCTGCCGAAGCCATCGTTCAGGCGATGGAAAAAATCGGCAACGATGAAGTCCGCGTCCGGGTGCTGCACTCTGGTGTGGGCGCCATCACCGAAACCGATATCGGCCTGGCCGAAGCCTCCGGCGCACCGGTCATGGGCTTTAACGTCCGGGCCAATACCTCGGCCCGGAACACGGCCAACCAAAAGGGCGTCGAGATCCGGTATTATTCGGTGATCTACGATCTGGTCGACGATGTGAAAAAGGCCGCTTCCGGTCTGCTCAGCGCCGAGATCAAAGAAACCTTTATCGGCTACGCGCAGATCAAGGATGTCTTCAAGGTGTCTAACGTTGGCAAGGTTGCAGGCTGTCTGGTTACCGAAGGTGTTGCCCGCCGGTCCGCTGGTGTGCGCCTGCTGCGTGACAACGTGGTTATCCACGAAGGTACGCTGAAGACCCTGAAGCGTTTCAAGGACGAGGTTGCCGAAGTGCAGTCCGGTCAGGAATGCGGCATGGCCTTTGAAAACTACGAAGATGTGCGCGCAGGCGACGTCATCGAGATCTTTGAACGCCAGGAAGTTGAACGTAGCCTGGATTGATCTGATCCTGAAATATCGATCTACAGCCCGCCTGATTTTGGGCAAGCGTCTGGATCTGAAATCAAGAAGCCCCGGCAGAAATGCCGGGGCTTTTGCACATGCAGCGCCCTGGCAGATGTGTTTGGCGATCCATTGATGGTTGGGGGGCCTTTGCTGCGTCTGGGGGCGCGTATGCGTTTCTGCCCGCTCCAGCGGCGCTGTTGCGCGGCGAGCACGCTTAGGGCTGCGCGGCGAGCACGCTTGGGGCGGCCAGATTGGCCGCCCCGGTTCTGCGAGTGAGTGGTGGTCTTGAAATATGGTAGAGCGCGGGCGGACCTTGGGGACCTTTATATGCGCTCCGCAGCGGGCTGCGTAGATAGGTATTGCCTGTATGGCCGCTCCGCAGATCCCTTGCAAAGACCCCGCAGAGGGGTAGCTATCGGCTTAGGATCTGCCCAGGAAAGCCGTTGGCTCTGGGTGGGCTTGTTAAGACTGCGCCCATATTTTGCCAAATTGGTTAACAAAAGGTTTCCAGCGATTCGCGCGGCGGGTTATTTTGCCAATCCGAGTATTTTTACGGAGGGTCGATGGTTGGCGCCGGTTGTCTGCCGGAGCAAAAGGCAACCCCACGGGACGAGTTGCCAGCACAGTGCAAAGGGGCAGGGGCGGGCCGCAGCCCGTTGGCTGCAACCCCTCGTTCAGAGCCAGTCCCGCAGAATGGGGATCAACGGAATATCGGCCGTCGGCATTGGATAGTTTCGCAACTCTTGCGGGCGCACCCATTTCAGCGTCTGCCCTTCGCGGGCCTGGGGAATACCGTTCCATTTGCGACAGGCAAACAGCGGCATCAACAGGTGGAAGCTATCGTAGCTATGGCTGGCAAAGGTCAGCGGTGCGAGGCAGGATGACCAGGTATCGATTCCCAGCTCCTCTTGCAGCTCACGAACCAGGGCGGCCTCTGGGGTTTCGCCTGGCTCGATCTTGCCACCGGGAAACTCCCAAAGTCCGGCCATGGATTTGCCCTCTGGCCGCTGTGCCAGCAGCACCCGCCCCTCGACATCAATCAAGGCAACCGCCGAGACCAGAACCACCTTCATGAGCGATAGTCCGCATTGATGGTGATATATTGGTGGGTCAGGTCGCAGGTCCAGACGGTGCAGTGCCCCTCGCCAAGGCCAAGATCCACCTTGATGGTGATCTCGTCACGGCGCATCTGTGCGGCCCCGTCCTCTTCGCGGTAGCTGGGGCTGACCCAGCCCTTTTCCGCCACCAGAACATCGCCAAAAGAGATGGAGAGCAGGTCGCGGTCCGCTGCCGCACCAGATTTGCCAATGGCCATGACAACACGTCCCCAGTTGGGGTCTTCCCCGGCGATGGCGGTTTTCACCAGCGGTGAATTGGCAATGGCTAGCCCATGTGTCTTGGCCTCTGCATCTGAAACGGCGCCGGTGACCTGGATTTCGACAAATTTGGTGGCACCTTCACCATCGCGCACGACCTGATGCGCCAAATCGAGCATAACAGCTTCTAGTGCCTGGGAAAACTCAGGCTGATTGGTGACATCAACGCCAGAGGCCCCGGTGGCACAGAGCATCAGACTGTCCGAGGTAGAGGTATCGCTGTCCACGGTGATGCAGTTGAAGCTGCGGTCGCAGAGGCGGCTCAGCTCTGCCTGCAGTGGCTCCTGCGGGATTTTGGCGTCGGTAAAGATATAGACCAGCATGGTGGCCATATCGGGTGCGATCATGCCCGACCCCTTGGCGATACCGGCGATAGAGACGGTCTTGCCCTCAACGGTAACCTTGGCCGACGCGCCCTTGGCAAAGGTATCGGTGGTCATGATCGCCTCGGCGGCGGCCTCAAGCGCGGTATCCTGCAGCCCATCGTTCAACGCCGCAATCTGGGCAATGATGCGGTCATGCGGCAGCGGTTCGCCAATCACCCCGGTCGAGGCGGTAAAGACGCGTGCAGACGGCAGCCCGGTAATCTGCGCCACCGCAGCGGTGATTTCCGCCACCGAGGTTTGGCCATAATGGCCGGTAAAGGCGTTGGAATTACCAGAGTTCACCAGAATGGCAGCGCCGGTACTGCTGTCGCCGCCCAATTTGGCCTGGCAGTCGCGCACTGGTGCTGATCGGGTTTTGGACCGGGTGAAGGTGCCGGCGACGGTGGTGCCTGGATCCATCACGGCCAGCATGACATCGTTGCGATCCTTATATTTGACACCAGCGGAGCCAGCGCAGAGGCGCAGGCCCTTGATCACCGGCAAATCCGGAAAGGCCGCTGGGGCAAGCGGAGAGCGGGGCAGGCTGTTGCCCATGATCAGTTCCTCACTAGGCTAAGGTCGCGCAGGATTTCCGGGTCGAAATCTTCAATCTCCGGGCGTTCAATCACGGCGGCGGCGGTCAGGTCGCTGACGCGGGCCTCGACGGCCGCATCTTTCAGTTCCTGGCTCAGCACTTCGCGGACCTCTTCAAAGGCGGGGGCGGCGGTCTTGCGGCGCTCTTTCAGCAGGATCAGGTGCCAGCCGAACTGGGTTTCAACCGGGGCAGAGATCTGGCCGGCCCGCAGGTCCAGCACGGCTTCTTCGAATTCAGGGACCATGCGACCGCGGGTGAACCAGCCCAGATCGCCGCCATTTGGCCCGGATGGTCCGGTAGAGCGTTCCTTGGCCATGGTGGAAAAGTCAGCGCCGCTGTCCAGCTCTGTCTTGATTTCCAGCGCGTCCTCCTGGGTTTCGACCAGAATATGCGCTGCGTTGAATTCATCGCCGCCATCGCCATCGGAATATTTATCCTCATAGGCTTGGCGCAGGTCGTCCTCCTGGCTGGCGGCTTCCATTACCTTGTCGATGACATTGGCGGCCAGCAGGGCGCGCTCTTCGTTGTCGACGGCCAGTTTTACGTACTGGGGCACGCCGCCGTGCAGTTCCTGTTTCAGCGCGGTCTGTTGCACCAGCTGATCAAGGATCGCGTTGTACAGCACATCATCGGGCAGCTGTTTGTACTGCTCGGGCAGGCTGTCGCGGGCCATGATCATGTGACCCAGGGTGATGGCTTCGCCATTAACGGTTGCGATCACGGTATTGGCATGTGGCGCAGCCAATGCAGGCAGGGGCAGGGCCAAAAATATGCCCAGTGCTGTACCACGCAGAAAAGTGAGGCCTTTACGCATTGAATTCTTCCTATTCCCGGGCCGCAACGGGGCGCGGCGTTGACACTTATTTTCCTGCCCCTTACATCCCAAAGAGGCCTAGGGCAGGACCGTCGTTTCCCCCGTTGTTTATGGGTTGAGACCGCGACGGGCAAGCCTGCCTGATACAGAGGCCAATAAGAGGATCGTTGGAGAACACATGCTGGGTATCGGAACACTCGCCAAAAAGGTTTTCGGAACACCGAATGACCGCAAAATCAAGGCGACACGGCCGCTGGTTGCAAAGATCAATGCGCTGGAAGAGACGTTCGAAAAGCTTAGCGATGAGGGGCTGAAAACGAAGACCGAAGAACTGCGCAAGCGGGCGTTGGACGGCGAAAACCTGGACGCCCTGCTGCCAGAGGCCTTTGCCAATGTCCGCGAAGCCGCGCGCAGGGCGCTGGGGTTGCGGGCCTTTGACACCCAGCTGATGGGCGGCATCTTTCTGCACCAGGGTAACATTTCCGAGATGAAAACCGGCGAGGGCAAAACCCTTGTGGCGACCTTCCCGGCCTATCTGAACGCGCTGACTGGGCGCGGTGTCCATGTGGTGACGGTGAACGAATACCTGGCCAAGCGTGACTCGGAATGGATGAGCAAGGTCTTTGACGCCCTTGGCATGACAACCGGCGTGATCTGGTCGGGCCAGCCCGAAGATGAAAAGATGGCCGCTTACAAATGCGACGTCACCTATGCCACCAATAACGAACTTGGCTTTGACTACCTGCGCGACAACATGAAGCCCAGCCTGGACCAGGTGTTCCAGCTACAGCACAATTTTGCCATCGTGGATGAGGTCGACTCGATCCTGATCGACGAGGCCCGCACGCCGCTGATTATCTCTGGCCCGGCCGAGGATCGTTCGGAACTGTATATTTCCATCGACAAGATGATCCCCTTCCTGTCGGAAGAGCATTTTGAGATTGATGAAAAGACCCGCGGTGTGACCTTCACCGAAGAGGGTAACGATTTTCTCGAGAAAACCCTGCGAGAGCATGGGCTTCTGGATGAGGAAGCGTCGCTCTATGATCCCGAGAGCACCACAGTGGTGCATCACGTCAACTCCGCCTTGCGGGCGCACAAGCTGTTCCAGCGCGACAAGGACTACATTGTGCGCGATGGCGAAGTGGTCTTGATTGATGAATTTACTGGCCGGATGATGGCGGGGCGCCGCCTCTCTGAGGGGCTGCACCAGGCGATCGAAGCCAAGGAAGAGGTCACCATCCAGCCGGAAAACACCACGCTGGCCTCGGTTACCTTCCAGAACTATTTCCGCCTTTATGACAAGCTGTCCGGCATGACCGGCACCGCCCTGACCGAAGCCGAAGAATTTACCGAAATCTACGGTCTGGGCGTGGTCGAAGTACCCACCAACAAACCTATTGCCCGTGTCGACGAAGACGACCGCGTCTACCGCACCGCGGTTGAAAAATTTCAGGCTATGGTGGATGAAACCAAAACAGCCCATGCCAAGGGGCAGCCGGTTCTGCTGGGCACCACCTCGATTGAAAAATCAGAACTGCTGAGCCAGATGCTGGAGCGTGAAGGCATCAAACACAATGTGCTGAATGCCCGCCATCACGAGCAGGAAGCGCAGATTGTGGCGGATGCCGGTCGGCTTGGCGCGGTGACAATCGCCACGAATATGGCGGGG
This sequence comes from Pseudophaeobacter profundi, assembly GCF_029697505.1. Classification (GTDB taxonomy): domain Bacteria; phylum Pseudomonadota; class Alphaproteobacteria; order Rhodobacterales; family Rhodobacteraceae; genus Pseudophaeobacter; species Pseudophaeobacter profundi. The sequence goes on from NZ_JARJEF010000003.1 coordinate 322,673, forward strand.
CGCGGCACCGATATTCAGCTTGGCGGCAACGTCGATATGATGGTGATGGCCGCGCTAGAGGCCAACCCGGATGCCGATCCTGTCGCCCTGCGCGCCGATGAAGAAGCCAGACACGCGGAAGAAAAGAAAAAGGTCCTTGAGGCCGGCGGTCTCTGTGTGATGGCCTCTGAGCGCCACGAAAGTCGCCGCATCGATAACCAGCTGCGCGGCCGTTCTGGCCGTCAGGGCGATCCGGGGCGCACCTGTTTCTATCTGAGCCTGGAAGACGATCTGATGCGGATCTTTGGCTCGGAACGTCTGGATAAAGTGCTGTCCAGCCTTGGCATGAAGGAAGGCGAGGCGATCATTCACCCCTGGGTGAACAAATCGCTGGAACGCGCCCAGGCCAAGGTCGAAGGCCGTAACTTTGACATGCGTAAAAACGTGCTGAAGTTTGACGATGTGATGAACGATCAGCGGAAGGTGATCTTTGGTCAGCGTCGTGAAATTATGGCCGCCGAGGATCTGTCAGAGATTGTTGGCGATATGCGTGAAGAGGTGATCGAAGAGATTATCGACACCTATATGCCGCCAAAAACCTATGCCGAACAGTGGGATGTCGATGGGCTGCACGCGGCTGTTCTGGAAAAGCTGAGCATGGATGCCCCGGTTGCCGACTGGGCCGCCGAAGAAGGCGTCGATGATGAACAGATGGCTGAGCGCCTGAATGATGCCGCCAATCAGATGATGGCGGAAAAAGCCGAAGCCTTCGGCCCGGAAAGCATGCGCAACATCGAAAAGCAGGTGCTGTTGCAGACCATCGACGCCAAATGGCGTGAACATTTGCTGACACTGGAGCATCTGCGCTCTGTTGTGGGGTTCCGTGGCTATGCGCAGCGCGATCCGCTGAACGAATACAAAAACGAAAGCTTTCAGCTGTTTGAAACCATGCTCGACTCGCTGCGTCAGGATGTGACCCAGCAGCTCAGCCGTGTGCGGCCGATGACCGAGGAAGAGCAGAAAAAAATGCTGGCGGAAATGGCGGCGCGTCAGGCGGCCATGCAGCAGATGGCCCTGGGGGGCGCGCCTGCCCCGGCAGGCACCCCCGAGGATGCGGCACCCGGTTTTGTCGAAGATGATCCACAGACCTGGGGCAACCCTTCGCGCAATGACAAATGCCCCTGCGGGTCTGGTAAAAAGTTCAAACACTGCCACGGGCGCATCACCTAAGCCCCCAGCCAGCAATGATCCTGCCCTGACCGCAGCTGCGGTCAGGGCAGCCATAAAATCCGCGTGAATGACCCCGGCCCTTGGCTGGGGTTAATTCTTTTTGGCCAATCATATTTTCAATGTCGTCACCGCTTGCCCCACCCCTTGTGACGGGGGTTTTGCAGGCGGAAATGACGGGCGAATGCCTGAATCTCTTCAGGTGGTGGCCATAAACCGGCCTCTTTTACAGCCTTAAATCAAGGCGCCAAATGTAAATGTTGATGCTTGGTTCTGGAGGGTAAGATGCTGAATAAACGTGTCATTCTGATAAGCGCCGCGACTGCCGCCTGTGCTTTGGGAATCGGTTTCATGATGCAGCCTTCTGCGGATCACCAGCCGCAGATGCGACAGGCAGAGGCCGCGCAACCGCAGCTGCCGCAGGATCCGGCTTTGGCTCAACCCGTTGCGATTGAAAAAATTACACTCACCTCGGCCAAGCCGCAGATCTCTGCCCCAGAGGGGGCTGTCCAGGCTGTCCCGGCGGTTCCGGTTGCCGGTTGTGCGCTTCAGGCTAAGGGCAAGACGCTGCCCGGCGCTTTGGTGCAGCTACAGGTTTCTGCTCCCTGTCGTCCGGGGGAACGTATTACCCTGCACCACCAGGGCATGATGGTTACAGAAACGCTGGATGAAGACGGCGCATTGGATCTGGTGGTCCCTGCGCTTGCCAGTACTGCAACCTTTATCGTGGTGCCCTCGTCATCGTCATCGTCATCGTCATCGTCATCGTCTGCTCCGGCTGTCGCGCTGGCCTCGGCGGGTAGGGTTGTCCAGGTGACAGTACCCGATATGGCCAGCGTTGATCGGGTTGTGCTGCAATGGCGCGGCAACAGCGGCTTTGAAATCCATGCACGTGAATTTGGCGCCCAATATGGCGAAGCGGGCCATGTCTGGCATGGTGCGGATCCGGCGCAGGGGGCCGGGCTGTTGCTGCAACTAGGGGATCCGGCGCAATTGGTGCCGCACCTGGCCGAGATCTACAGCTTTAGCCGCGATGCGGATCATGCAGGGGCCAAGGCGGCAGGCGATATCGAAATCAGCATCGAGACCGAAATTACCGAGATCAACTGTGGCCGTGAAATCGCCGCGCAAAGCCTGCGTATATCGGACGGACGGGTGCAAAGCCGCGATTTAACCCTCACCGTGCCAGATTGCAGTGCCACGGGTGACTTTCTGGTGTTGAATAATCTGGTAGAAAACCTGAAAATCGCCTCTAGGTAATTTTCGGCTACTTCAGGATTTCACATGCTCGATTTTCGTGCGGCGGTTTGCGCCGCACTGCTCCTCTTTGTCTCTCCGAAATTCGCGCAGGCGCAGGATGTTACCCTGTCGTCGCCGGACGGTGTGGTTGAAATCACCGGTAACCTGTTGGGATTCGACGGTGAATTCTACCGGGTTGAGACAAAGTTCGGAGAGCTGACCCTGGATGGATCTGGTGTCAGTTGTGACGGGCCGGGCTGCCCCAGCCTGTCTGATTTTGTCGCCGAAGTGACCCTGTCGGGGTCTGCAAACATGGCAGAGGTTCTGCTGCCGGCATTGATCGAAGGCTTTGCACTGCGCAATGGCTATCAAACCCGCCGCGAGACACTGTCCGGCGGTGATTTCGACTATACTCTGCTGCGCCCGGACGGGGCCCCGGCAGCGCGGTTTTCCTTTCTGGTTGGCACAACGGATGATGGCTTTCGTGATCTGATCGCGCAGGAGGCTGATATCGTCATGGCCCTACGCGAGATGCGACCGGGAGAGCAGACCCAGGCCCGTGCGGTGGGGCTTGGTGACATGACCACGGCCAGCCGCAGCAGGATCGTTGCGCTGGATGCCATGGTGCCGGTGGTATCGCGGGAAAACCCGGTGACGCGGATTTCCCTACCGCAACTGGCGGCGGTGTTTTCTGGCGAGATCGACAACTGGCAGGTCCTGGGCGGACCGGATGCACCGATTTCGCTGCATTTGCCAGTGGCGGGGTCGGGGATGACCCAGGCCTTTCAAGATCGGGTGCTGGCCGCCTCAGATCGGCAGCTGGCAGGGGGGCTGCGCTATCACGAACGGGAAAAGAACTTGGTACGGCGGGTTGCCACAGATCCTTTTGCGATTGGAATGGCAAGCTTTTCTGACACAGGCACCGCGCGCATGTTGACGCTGACGGGGCCTTGTGGCTTTTCCCTGCGGGCTAATCGCCGCGGGATCAAGACCGAAGACTACCCGCTGACCGCGCCGATGTTTTTGTATCTGCCTCAGCGCCGCCTGCCCAAGGTTGCGCGCGATTTCCTGGGCTATGTGCGCGGTCCGGGGGCACAGATCGTTATTCGCCGCGCCGGGTTTGTCGATCAGGCCCCCGAGATGATTTCACTGAATGCCCAGGGCGACCGGCTGAGCAATGCCATCCTTGCCGCTGGCCCAGAGGTGGATCTGGCAGAGCTGCAGCGGCTGGTACAGGTGCTTTCCGGGTTTCAGCGGCTGAGTATCTCGTTTCGGTTCGAAACCGGATCGGCCCGGCCAGACGCCCAGTCACGCAGCAATATCGCGCAATTGGCCCGGGCGTTGGAAACCGGGTTATATGATGGAAAAACATTGAAATTCGTTGGTTTTTCCGATGGCGAAGGCCCAGCCTCTGGCAACCGTGCCATTGCCATCAAACGGGCAAAAGGGGTGCAGCGGGCGGTGCTGGAAGCGGCAGAGACCATCGGGGTCGAACGTGTAGATCTAGAGGTCGATGGCTTTGGCGAGGCCCTTCCCATGGCCTGCGATGACAGCGACTGGGGCCGACAGGTCAACCGCAGGGTCGAAGTCTGGGTGCGCTAGCGTCATTTGGCGCGGCCTTGCCGTGCGGTGGCACTATAGCAGGCCTTCGCTGCGAAAGCTGAGCTCTGCGGCGCTGCCGATGATAAGGTGGTCATGCAGGACAATCCCCAAGGGAGAGAGCGCCTGATTGACCCGTTCGGTCATGTCAATGTCACTGGCCGAGGGCGAAGGATCGCCCGATGGGTGATTATGCACCAGAATCACCGCACTGGCATTGAGATCAAGAGCCCGTTTGGCCACTTCGCGCGGGTAGACGGGTACGTGATCGACGGTGCCACGCGCCTGTTCCTCATCCGCGATCAGGCAGTTCTTGCGGTCCAGAAACAGCACCCGAAAATGCTCGGTACTGCGATGGGCCATTGCCGTGTGGCAATAGTCCAGCAGGGCGTCCCAGCTGGAAATTACCTGCCGCCGCATTACCTTGGCGCGGGCCATGCGTTGGGCGGCGGCCTCCAGCACCTTGAGATCGGTGATCAAGGCTTCGCCGACACCTTTAACCTGGGCCAACCGTTCCGGGCGGGCGCTTACAACCCGGCTGAAATCGCCAAACTGTTTCAGCAGCTGATGCGCTAGCGGTTTGACGTCCTGCCGCGGTAGCGATCGAAACAGCACCAGTTCCAACAGTTCGTAATCGGGCATGGCAGCGGCGCCCCCGTCGCGAAACCGGTCCCGCAGCCGACTGCGGTGATCTTTGATGTAGGAGGGCAGGCGACCGGTGGAGAGAGCCGCACCGGCTTTGGCCGGGCGGTCCCCGGTCAGGGGGGCATCTGGAAACAGGGGCAGGGTGGCTGCATTGCGTGTCTTACCCTGTGCCATGATTCCTTTCCTTTGCGGATGCAGAGGCTTTCAGCTTAGGCGGACAGAGAGAGAGGCAAAAGAAAAACGCCCCCGGAGGGGCGCTTTTGATGGTAGCATTTTGATTGAGCGCCGAAACGCCAGACGAAGGCGTTTCCGGGATGGCCGCTTACCCCTTCATGCCGTCCCAAAAGCCCTTGACCGAGGAAAAGAAGCTGCGGGATTCGGGGTTGGTGGTGTCTTCCGACAGATCCTCGAATTCGCGCAGAATGTCCTTTTGCCGGGCGGTCAGATTCACCGGGGTTTCCACCGCCAGTTCGATGAACATATCGCCAACACCGCCGCCACGCAGGGCGGGCATGCCCTTGCTGCGCAGGCGCATCTGGCGGCCGGACTGGCTGCCTTCGGGTATCTGGACCCGTCCACGGCCACCGTCGATGGTGGGCACCTCTATGGCGCCGCCCAGGGCCGCTTTGGCCATCGAGACGGGTACCCGGCAATACAGATTGTTGCCGTCACGTTCAAACAGACCGTGTGGCGCTACCTCGACAAAGATGTAGAGATCGCCCGGAGGCCCACCGCGCAGGCCAGCTTCGCCTTCGCCAGCAAGGCGAATGCGGGTGCCGGTTTCCACGCCGGCCGGGATGTTCACCGAGAGGGAGCGATCCTTTTCGGTGCGGCCATGGCCATGGCAGGATTTACAGGGGTTCTTGATGATCTGGCCCAGCCCCGAGCAGGTCGGGCAGCTGCGTTCTACCGTGAAAAACCCCTGCTGGGCGCGTACTTTACCCATGCCCGAGCAGGTCGGACAGGTGGTTGGCTCGACCCCGCCTTCGGCGCCGGATCCGTCGCAGGCGGTACAGGCCACTGAGGTGGGCACCTTGATGGTCTTGTGCAGCCCGGAATAGGCCTCCTCCAGAGAGACCCGCAGGTTGTAGCGCAGATCAGCCCCGCGAGAGGCGCGTTGACGCCCGCCGCCCGGAGCACCACCACGGCCCCCCATGAAATCGCCAAACAGGTCGTCAAAGACATCAGAGAAGGCAGAGGAGAAGTCGCCATTGCCGCCACCTGGGCCGCCGGGACCACGGCCGCCGCCGCCACCGCCCATGCCGTTTTCAAAGGCAGCGTGACCAAAGCGATCATAGGCGGCCTTTTTCTCAGCGTTTTTCAGGACGTCATAGGCCTCGTTGGCCTCTTTGAACTGTGCTTCCGCATCCGGGTTATCGCTGTTGCTGTCCGGATGCAGTTCTTTGGCCTTCTTGCGAAAGCCCTTCTTGATTTCATCAGCGCTGGCGCCTTTGGCTACGCCGAGAATCTCGTAGTAATCGCGTTTCGACATCGGTTTACCCCTGCTGCCTCAACGACAACGAGCCGGCCCGTGCTCGGACCGGCCCGTTGCGGCCAAGTGTTCAGACCTTAGCGCTTGTCGCCGTCCAGATCTTCGAATTCGGCATCAACGATGTCATCATCGCCGGGGCCTTCATTGCTGTCGGCAGCAGATGGCTCTTCACCGCTCTCTTCCTGAGCAGCCTTGTAGATGGCTTCGCCCAGACGCATGGAGGCCTCGGTGACGTTCTGGATGCCTGCCTTGATCTTTTCGGCGTTGACATTTTCGCCTTCCAGATCGTCGCGCAGAGCAGCCAGGGCCAGCTCGATGGCTTCGACAGTGGAAGGATCCACTTTTTCGCCATGCTCTTCGACGTGCTTTTCGGTCGAATGGATCAGGCTTTCGGCCTGGTTGCGGGCTTCGATCAGCTCGCGACGTTCCTTATCGGCCTCGGCATTGTCTTCGGCGTCTTTGACCATCTGGTCGATGTCAGCGTCGGACAGACCACCGGAAGCCTGGATGGTGATGACCTGCTCTTTGCCGGTGCCTTTGTCCTTGGCCGAAACCGACACAATGCCGTTGGCGTCGATGTCAAAGGTCACTTCGATCTGTGGCAGGCCGCGAGGCGCTGGTGGGATTTCTTCCAGGTTGAACTGGCCCAGCATCTTGTTGTCAGCCGCCATTTCGCGCTCACCCTGGAAAACCCGGATGGTCACAGCCGACTGGTTGTCTTCGGCGGTCGAGAAGACCTGAGACTTTTTGGTCGGGATGGTGGTGTTGCGGTCGATCAGGCGGGTGAAGACACCGCCCAGAGTTTCGATGCCCAGGGACAGCGGGGTCACGTCGAGCAGAACAACGTCTTTGACGTCACCTTGCAGAACACCGGCCTGAATGGCAGCACCCATGGCAACCACTTCGTCAGGGTTCACACCTTTGTGTGGCTCCTTGCCGAAGAATTTGGTTACCTCTTCAAAGACTTTTGGCATCCGGGTCATACCGCCGACCAGAACGACTTCGTCGATGTCAGAGGCGGACAGGCCGGCGTCTTTCAGAGCGGCGGCGCAGGGCTTCATCGAGGCCTTGATCAGGTCGTTTACTAGGCTTTCCAGCTTGGCACGGGTCAGTTTGATGACCAGGTGCAGCGGCTGGCCCGAGGAAGGATCCATCGAGATGAAGGGCTGGTTGATTTCGGTCTGGCTGGAAGAGGACAGCTCGATCTTGGCTTTCTCAGCGGCTTCTTTCAGACGCTGCAGTGCCATCTTGTCTTTGGTAAGGTCAACGCCGTGTTCTTTTTTGAATTCGCCCGCCAGGTAGTTGACGATGCGCATGTCAAAATCTTCACCGCCAAGGAAGGTGTCGCCGTTGGTGGATTTCACTTCGAACAAGCCATCGTCGATTTCCAGGATGGTCACGTCGAAGGTACCACCACCAAGGTCATAAACCGCGATCGTCTGGGTTTCTTCCTTGTCGAGCCCATAGGCCAGCGCAGCGGCTGTTGGCTCGTTGATGATGCGCAGCACTTCGAGGCCAGCAATCTTGCCGGCATCTTTGGTGGCCTGACGCTGGGCGTCATTGAAATAGGCAGGAACGGTGATCACGGCCTGTGTCACCTCTTCGCCGAGATAGGACTCGGCGGTTTCTTTCATCTTACCGAGGATGAAGGCAGAAATCTGCGAAGGGGAGTATTTCTCACCCTTGGATTCAACCCATGCATCGCCATTGCCACCGTTCACCAGGGCAAAGGGCAGGTTCTTTTTGTCTTTGGCCAGGTCTTCGTCGTTGAAGCGACGACCGATCAGACGCTTGACACCAAAGACGGTGTTTTCAGGGTTAGTTACAGCTTGACGCTTGGCAGCCTGGCCGACCAGACGCTCGTCGTCGGTGAAGGCAACAATCGATGGTGTGGTGCGTGCGCCTTCGGCGTTTTCGATAACGCGCGGCTGCGACCCATCCATGATGGCGATACAAGAGTTGGTGGTTCCGAGGTCGATCCCGATAACTTTGCTCATTTTGATCCCTTTACTTACTAAGGCGATTACCCGCGGCCTGAACCCGTTGTGGCATCCAGGCCCCGATTTTGTTGCAGTGGGGTCTGCACCTCACTGCGTCACGGCGTATATAGGGAGCAGAAATTGCCCCTGCAACCGCCTGAACGCATCGAGAATTGCGATTCAGTGCGCTTTTTTGCACGGGAGAGGGTTAAGAACGGGCTAATCACCATGAGCATGCTGCGATTGCGTGGGTTTGAAATTCACAAAGGGTATCTGGGTCCTGCGGCGCAGCGCACCCTGATCGATGTGTTGCGACCGATTCTGCGGGCGGCACCGTTGTTTTCGCCTGCGGTGCCAGGTGGCGGCAAGATGTCGGTGCGGATGACCTCGGCTGGCGATTTTGGCTGGTATGCCGACGCGGCTGGATACCGCTATGCCGATTGCCACCCCAAGGGTCAGGCCTGGCCAGATATCCCGCAGCCGGTGCTGGATATCTGGCAGGATCTCACCGGATTGGAGCGGCAGCCAGAGTCCTGTTTGCTGAATTACTATGGCAAGGATGCCAGGATGGGGCTGCATCAGGACAAGGACGAGGCGGATTTTTCCTATCCCGTGGTGTCGATCAGCCTGGGCGATGACGGGCTGTTTCGCATGGGCGACACCCGCCGAGGTGGGGCGACGGATCGGCTCTGGTTGAATTCAGGCGATGTGGTGGTGATGGGCGGCGCGGCGCGGCTGAATTATCATGGGGTGGACAGGATCCGCTTTGGCTCTTCCCGGTTGCTGCCCAAGGGCGGGCGGATCAATCTGACGCTGCGGGTGGTGACCTGAGCCCCCGCCAAGCCCCGCAGCGGGACCGGGGGCGCGTGGCATGACCTCTCAATGGAAAGGGCGTGCTGCCACAAACCTGTGTTTCAGGTTTATGGACGAACGCTTTGAACATGCAAAATCAAAGCAGGAGAGCCAGTCGCGTGACTGCACATAAAGGCGATACGTTTCAGCGCCGTGCGTTCCAGCTGATAGAGGCATGGCGGCGGGTATAGAATTCACCCATCAAGCCAATCATGACCAGCGCCAGCGCCACCCAGGCGGCATATTGCCAGCTGCTGAAATGCGGGTTGTAGTTGATAAAAGTATAGCCCCTTGCCTGATCGATGCAGTGAAACAGCGGGTTCCAATCAAACATCGCCAGCATAGAGCTGGGCAGGGTATTGGCCAAAAACATCTTGCCCGAGGCAATCATATTTGCCCGCTGGTAGACAGTTGTCAAAATGCCAACCGTTCCGGGGGACCAGGGTTTGAGTACCAGAAACACCAGCCCGACCGCCGCACCGGTGAACCAGGCCAGCAGCACCATGCCGTAAGCCTGGATAGGCTGTTCAATTTCTAGTGGGGTAAAGGCCACATGATAGACAAAGAGGATGAGGAACAGCGAAACCGTCTGAATATAAAGCGAGCCAATCGCCGCCGAGAGAATCGCCACCATGGTATTCATCGGCGCATGCTGCATCATCGGGCTGGCAGGGCCTTCGGCACCGGCCACGGCCCCAACGGTTTTCGTATGGGTCAGAAACAGAAAGATGCCCGACATCACGTAGAGCAGGAAATCCCCCCGGATCGCCGAGCCACGCAGCCCGATCACTGCAAACATCACGTAGAACAGGGCAACAAAGATCACCGCCTGCATGATGTTCATCGCCAGGGCGATCAGCGCATTGTTATGCTTGGAACGGACGCTGCGCACGATAGAGTGGAATACTACTTCCAGCAGCGAAATGGCGCTGTAAAACCTCGTCTCTTCGGGGCGAACCTGAAACATTTTGCCTGCGATCTGTGCTGTGGCCACACGAGCCTGCTGATAACTGAACGGACTTCTTGCTGATCCATCCTGTAATCAGCATAAGGGGGCAGAGAAAAATTTTCAATTAACCCGTTCAACGTGGGGGCTGTGCATGACCTATGAAGCACTAATTCCGGTGATCCGTCGCCTGGCAATCGAAGCTGGCGACAAGATCATGGAAATCTACAATTCCGACGATTTTGACGTAAAGGTAAAGTCTGACGACAGCCCGGTGACCGCTGCGGACGAGGCAGCCGATGCCCTGATCTCGGCCGGTCTGCGCAGTGCCTTCCCTGACATAATGCTGGTGACCGAGGAGCAATCCGAATCGCACAAGACGCGTGGCGATACCTTCCTGATCGTGGATCCGCTGGATGGCACCAAAGAATTCATCCACCGCCGTGGTGATTTCACTGTGAATATTGCCTTGGTTGAAAAAGGTGTACCCACCCGTGGTGTTGTCTATGCGCCTGCGAAACAGCGGATGTTCTTTACCCTGGCGGATGGCTCTACCGTGGAAGAAACCAGCGCAGCCGGCGTCTTTGATCCGCAGGTGATCGGCGAGACCCGCGTCCTGAGCGTTGCACAAAGCGACAATACCGCGCTGATGGTGGTGGCGTCGAAATCGCACCGCGATCAGGCGACAGAGGACTACATTGGCAAGTATAACGTCAAAGACAGCAAGAGCGCGGGATCTTCCTTGAAGTTCTGCCTGGTGGCCACAGGCGAGGCGGATATCTACCCCCGCGTTGGCCGCACCATGGAATGGGATACCGCTGCAGGCCACGCGGTCTTGTCTGGTGCGGGCGGCAAAGTGGTACGCTTTGACGATCATTCGCCGCTGCTCTACGGCAAAGAGGATTATGCCAATCCCTTTTTCATTGCCTATGCCCCTGATGTTGAACTGAAAGAAGCCTGATGTCCGTCCTGATCGTCATCCCTGCCCGCTATGCCTCGACGCGCTACCCCGGCAAACCGCTGGTCGCATTGACCGGGGCGAGCGGTGAAAAGCGCAGCTTGATTGAACGGTCCTGGCGTGCTGCCTGTGCGGTGCAGGGGGTCGATCGGGTGGTGGTGGCAACGGATGATGACCGCATCCGTCAGGCCGCCGAAGGCTTTGGTGCCGAGGTGGTGATGACCGCCGAAAGCTGTGGCAATGGCACCGAACGCTGCGCCGAAGCCCATGCCGCCTTGGGCGGCGGCTATGAGGTGGTGGTAAATCTGCAGGGCGATGCGCCGCTGACCCCGCATTGGTTTATCGAAGACCTGGTCAAGGGGCTGCGCGCTGCGCCTGAAATGGGCCTGGCAACGCCGGTGCTGCAATGTGACGGCGCAACGCTGAACAGCCTGCTGGCTGATCGGGCGGCGGGGCGCGTTGGCGGCACCACTGCGGTTTTTGGCCGCGATCGCAGCGGGCTGTATTTCTCCAAGGAGGTGGTACCTTTTTGCGCTGAACAGTTTGCCGCCGAGGACCTGACGCCGGTCTTTCATCATGTCGGGGTCTATGCCTATCGGCCGGATGCCCTGGCGGATTATCCCAGCTGGCCAGTTGGCCCGCTGGAACAGCTGGAAGGGCTGGAGCAGCTGCGCTTCCTGGAAAATGGCCGCAAGATTCTCTGTGTTGAGGTTTCCGCGCGCGGGCGAGAGTTCTGGGAGCTGAACAATCCCGAAGATGTGGCGCGACTAGAGGCGATGATGGCGAAAATGGGTGAAAATTAGCGTAAATATTCCCTGAAATGAGCAGGTTTTGTCTCGTTTTGCCGCGCTGTAGTTGAGATCAGTCATGGATTCGGTTCACAATAATGATAGGGGAGGCTCAGGCCTTCCCTGCATGAATGTTGGGCGCGGCCGATGGCGAGACAATGAATGTGGAGCGCTTGTATTGCGGACTGATCGGTAGACGTCCTGTGATATTTGACCAAATTATTGATGTGAAAGAGTGAGAACTCCATGCGTAAAAAAGTAACAAAAGCAATTTTCCCGGTGGCCGGTCTGGGCACGCGTTTTTTGCCGGCAACCAAATCGGTCCCCAAAGAGATCATGACACTGGTTGACCGTCCCTTGGTGCAATATGCCATCGACGAGGCCCGCGCGGCTGGCATTAAGGAATTCATTTTTGTTACCTCGCGCGGCAAGGGCGCGCTGGAGGATTATTTTGATCACTCTCCAGTGCTGGAACAGGAGCTGCGCAAAAAGGGCAAGGACCAACTGCTGGAGGTGTTGAAAGACACCTATATGGATAGCGGCGCCATCGCCTATATTCGCCAGCACCGCGCCATGGGGCTCGGCCATGCTGTTTGGTGCGCCCGTCGCCTGATTGCCAATGAACCCTTTGCAGTGATTCTGCCGGATGACGTCATCGCCGCCGAGAAACCCTGCTTGCAGCAGATGGTTGAAGCCTACGACGAAACCGGCGGCAATATGGTTGCAGCTATGGAAGTGGCCCCGGAACAGACCAGCTCTTACGGGGTGCTGGATGTTGCCGAAGATCACGGCTCTGTCGTGTCGGTCAAGGGTATGGTGGAAAAGCCCAAAGCCTCTGAGGCGCCGTCGAACCTGGCGGTGATCGGGCGCTATATCCTTGGGCCATCGGTGCTGCGTAACCTGCGCCAGATGAAATCTGGGGCTGGTGGGGAAATCCAGCTGACCGATGCGATCGCCCAGGATATTGGCTCGGATGTGCCGGTTTCGGGTTTCCGTTTCGAGGGCGAGCGCTTTGACTGCGGCTCCAAGGCCGGGTTCCTGCAGGCGACGGTGTCCTTTGCCCTGTCCCGTCCTGATTTGCGCGACGATCTGATGGCGCATCTGAACAAGGTCACCCAGATCGACAAGGCCGCTGAATAAGCGAGACGGCGGAAGGCTTTAGATGAAAACATCTGTTGATCGCATGCCCGCAGTGACCAATAGATACCAGGGCTGTGAAAGGCGTAAATCAACGTGACGACTGTTCTTGTGACCGGCGGTGCCGGCTATATCGGATCTCATGCCTGCAAGGCGCTAAGAGCGGCGGGATATACACCTGTCACCTATGATAACCTGGTAACTGGTTGGAAGGATGCGGTTAAATTTGGTCCCTTTGAACAGGGGGATCTGAAGAATCGTGCCCGGCTGGACGAGGTCTTTGCCAAGTACAAGCCGGTGGCAGTGATGCATTTTGCCGCCCTTAGCCAGGTTGGCGAAGCCATGAGCGAACCGGGCCGTTACTGGGCGAATAATACCGGTGGCTCGCTTAACCTGATCGAGGCAGCCGTGGCGGCGGGCTGTCTGAACTTTGTCTTTTCTTCCACCTGCGCCACCTATGGTGAACACGACAACGTGGTCCTGGATGAAAACACGCCGCAACTGCCGCTGAATGCCTATGGTGCCTCTAAACGTGCGGTCGAAGATATCCTGCAGGATTTTGGCGCCTCTGCCGGGCTGAATTCGGTGATCTTCCGCTATTTCAACGTGGCCGGTGCCGACCCCGAGGCCGAGGTGGGTGAATTCCACCGCCCCGAGACCCATCTGGTGCCACTGGTGCTGGATGCGATCGACGGCAAGCGCGACGCGCTGACCATCTTTGGCACCGATTACGACACGCCTGATGGCACCTGCATCCGTGATTATGTGCATGTCTGCGATCTGGTTGACGCGCATGTTCTGGGCCTGAAGTGGCTAGAGGATGGCAAGGGCAGCCAGGTGTTCAACCTGGGCACCGGCAGCGGCTTTTCGGTGCGCGAAGTCATGGACCGTGGCGCTGCGGTTACGGGCCGCCCGGTGCCTTGCAATACCGGCCCGCGCCGGGCTGGTGACTGTACCAAATTGGTGTCTGGCTCGACCCGCGCGGTCACCGATCTGGGCTGGGAACCGCGCCGGTCAACCCTGGATACCATGATTGCCGACGCCTGGGCCTGGCACCAGACGGGCCACTACGAGGCCTGATCTGGTGGCGCAGCCCCATGCCGCCGCATCCGCCCTGCCGGGCTGGGCTGCGCGCTATCGGCTGCGCCTGAAGCGTCGAAAACTTCTGTGGCGTGCCCTGCGGGCGCGGCACCGTCTGATGCCCCTGGTGGACCGCACCAGCGAGATTGCAGCGCAGGATATTCTGGCCTTTGTGGTGCTGCGCAACGAAGCGGTGCGCTTGCCCTATTTTCTGGACTATTATCGCCGCCTCGGCGTCTCGCAGTTTCTGGTGGTCGACAATGCCAGCACGGATGGCAGCGCTGCCTATCTGACCGATCAACCGGATGTCTCGCTATGGCAGGTTGCAGATGGCTATCGCGCGGCGCGCTTTGGCCTGGACTGGAGTGCCTGGCTGCAGCTGCGCTATGGTCATGGGCATTGGTGTTTGACGGTCGATGCGGATGAGTTGCTGACCTATGATGGCATTGACAGCCATGATCTGCAGGCATTGACGGCGCATCTGGCGGCGCAGGGGCGCAGCGGCTTTGGCGCGATGATGCTGGATCTGTTCCCCAAGGGGCCGCTGGACAGCCACCAGTATAGGCCGGGGCAGGACCCCTGCGCGGTGTTGAACTGGTTCGACACAGGCCCCTACCGCGCCACCCGCCAGAGCCCGATGGGCAGTCTCTGGCTACAGGGGGGGGTACGGGAACGGGCGTTTTTCGCAGACCGCCCAGAGCGCTCTCCGACCTTGAACAAGATTCCACTGGTTCGTTGGAATCGACGGTATGCCTATGTGAACTCAACCCATTCCCTGCTGCCGCCGCGCCTGAACGAGATATACGAGGGGCCGGGCGGGCTGCAGCCTGCGGGCGTTTTGCTGCACAGCAAGTTCCTGCCGGAGATTGTTGGTAAATCGGCAAGTGAAAAGCAGCGCCAGCAGCATTTTCACACACCGCAAGATTTTGATGGCTACTATGACAGGCTGATGGGCGCGCCGGATTTATGGCATGAAAAGGCGCAGCTCTATCGTGGCCCGGCGCAGCTCTGTGCGGCGGGGTTGATGCCACGGTTGCAGTGGTAAGGTCACCCGAACCGGGCGCATGGGGGCAGGCAGACAATAGTCAGCCGTAAAGAGGCCGCCTAACCGCTTCTAAATTCGTTGTTTATAGAAGTTTTCCATGACATATTGCGGCCTGTGGTAGGCCGTTTCGCGGCCCTGGAATTACCCTGGGTCCATGCCGATTTGGCCCTGCTACAGAATGTGTCGCAGTATGTGCCATTGCGTCTGGTACGGGGCATAGAACAGGCGTGGAGGGACTGTGGGGCTTTGGGATTCTTACCGTATGCGGGTTCGGCGCAAGCGCAGGCTGGTGCGGGCGCTACGTAAATCGGCTGAGCTGAGCTGCCTGCAGGACAATACGCGCGCGATCCAGCCTAGTGATGTTCTGCTGGTCTGCACCATGCGCAACGAACAGATCCGGCTTCCCTATTTTCTAGACTATTACCGCAAGCTCGGGATCAACCATTTCCTGTTTGTCGACAACGATTCTGACGATGATACGGTGGCCTATCTGCAGGGCATGGATGACGTGTCGCTGTGGCAAACCCAGGCGAGCTATCGGCGGGCGCATTATGGCGTTGATTGGATGAACTACCTGAAACGCAAATACGCCCATGGGCATTGGGTTCTGGTGGTCGACCCGGATGAGCTGTTTATCTATCCCTTCTGTGATACCCGGCCCATTCAGGCACTGACCGATTGGCTGGATAGTTCGGCCATCCGCAGTTTTTCTGCCATGTTGATAGATACCTACCCCAAGGGGCCGCTGGGCGAGACCCCCTATCACGCTGGGCAAAACCCGCTGGAGATCGCCAATTGGTTTGATAGCGGCAATTACACCATCAGCAAGAACCCGATGTATGGCAATCTGTGGATCCAGGGCGGGCCACGCGCGCGGGTGTTCTTTGCCGATGCGCCGCGCAATGCGCCTGCCCTGAACAAGATCCCGCTGGTGAAATGGGATCGCCGCTATGCCTATGTCAGCTCGACACATGCCTTGTTGCCGCGCGGCTTGAACCAGGTTTACGAAACCGACGGCGGTGAAAAAGCCAGCGGCGCGCTGCTGCATACCAAGTTTCTTGATACGCTGGGGGCCAAGGCTCAGGAAGAGCTGGCGCGCAGCGAGCACTATGCCAATTCCCGCGAATACAAGGCCTATGCCGAAGCGCTGGAACAGCAGCCAGAGCTGTGGTGCAAATGGAGCGAGAAATACATCAACTGGCGTCAGCTAGAGATCCTGGGCCTGATGTCCAAGGGAAACTGGGCATGAGCGCCGCTTCGGTTGGTATTGTCATGCTGGTGCACACTGCTCTGGAGCGGGCGGAACAGGTGGCGCGACACTGGACGGCAGCGGGTTGTCCTGTGGTGCTGCATGTGGACAAGAACGTCGATGAGGCCGTCTTTCAAAGGTTTCGTCAAGGTTTGGCGTCAGATCCCTTGGTCCGGTTCTGCACACGGCATCGCTGCGAATGGGGCACCTGGGGCATTGTCGCGGCGTCGCAATCTGCCGCGACCCTGATGTTGCAGGACTTTGCAGAGGTCCGCCATGTCTACCTGTCCTCGGGGTCTTGCCTGCCGCTACGCCCGGCAGAGGAGCTGGCCGCCTATCTGGAGGCGCGGCCGCAGACCGATTTCATCGAAAGCGCCACCACTGCTGATGTGCCCTGGATCGTCGGCGGTTTGGATGTGGAACGCTTTACCCTGCGGTTTCCGTTTTCATGGAAAAGGCATCGCTATCTGTTTGACCGCTATGTCGATCTGCAGCGCAGGCTGGGGATGCGTCGGCGCATCCCGGCGGGCCTGGTGCCGCATATGGGCAGCCAATGGTGGTGCCTGACCCGGCAGACCCTGACGGCGATCCTGCAGGATCGCGAACGCGCGCGCTATGATCGCTACTTCCAAAAGGTCTGGATCCCGGACGAAAGTTATTTTCAGACCTTGGCGCGGAAACATTCCAGCCGGATCGAGAGCCGCTCTCTGACCCTGTCGAAATTCGATTTTCAGGGCAAACCGCATGTGTTCTACGATGACCACCTGCAACTGCTGCGGCGCTCTGACTGTTTTGTCGCGCGCAAGATCTGGCCACGGGCGGATCGGTTGTATCAGGCGTTCTTGACCGATGGTGCCAGGGCGCTGACGCGCACCGAACCCAACCCCGGCAAGATCGACCGCATTTTTGCCAAGGCGGTAGAGCGCCGCACGCGCAGTCGCCCCGGCCTGTACATGCAAAGCCGGTTTCCCAGCCACTGGTCGGTCAAAAGTGTTACGTCGAACCGCTATTCGGTGTTTCAGGGCTTTTCCGAACTGTTTGAGGATTTTGAAACCTGGCTGGCGCAGATTTCCGGGGCCAGGGTGCATGGGCATCTGTTTGCGGCAGAACGCGCAGAGCTGGTCCAGGGCAGCACCATGATCAATGGGGCGCTGACTGACTGCGCCAAGCTGCGCGATTACAACCCCCAGAGTTTTTTGACCAATCTGATCTGGAACACCCGAGGCGAGCACCAGTGCTTTCAGTTTGGCCCCGGCGACCGGCAAGAGATCCGAGAAGAGCTGGCCCGTGATCCCAATGCGCAAATCTCGGTGATCAGCGGTGCCTGGGCGGTGCCACTGTTTCGATCTGAACGGGATTTTGGCGAGGTGCGCCGCGAGGCTGCACGGCTGCAACAGATAGAGGCCAGCTATCTGCATACCCTGCGCCACCGCGAGACCACGGCGCGGGTGCGCATCTGGAGCATGGCAGAGTTTGTCGAGGCACCGATGGAGCCGCTGCAGGCCATTCTGGACGAACTGGGACATCTGCACCCGCTGAGCGCGCCGCCTGCATTGGTAAATCTTGATGGGTTTGGCCAGTTTCTGCAAAACCTGAAGAACCAGGGCATGCACCCCCATCTGATGGGGGATTTCCCAGTCGAGCAGGGGCGGATGGATCGTGCCAAACCCCCTCGGAAACCCTATCTGGTGCAAAGGTAACCAATGACAGATTCGTTTGACTACTTCATTGTTTTTGCCGAAATGCGGACGGGGTCCAATTTTCTGGAAACCAACCTCAATGCGATCTCGGGTGTTACCTGCCATGGTGAGGCCTTCAACCCGCACTTCATTGGTTATCCCAACCGTGATGATCTTCTGGGGATGACCCAGGAGATGCGCGAACAGGATCCGGGCGGGCTGCTTGCGCGTATCAAGGGATCTGCGGCGGCTGGCGGGCTTGCCGGGTTTCGCTATTTCCATGACCATGATCCGCGCATTCTGGATCTGGCGCTAGAGGATCCGCGCTGCGCCAAGATCATCCTGACCAGAAACCCGTTGGAGAGCTATGTTTCCTGGAAGATCGCGCAGGCCACCGGGCAGTGGAAACTGACCAATGTAAAGCGCCGCAAAGAGGCGCAGGCCCGCTTTGACAGTGCCGAGTTTTCCCAACATGTGGCCGATTTGCAGGCGTTTCAGGTTACCCTGTTGAACAGGTTGCAAAAAAGCGGCCAAAGCGCCTTTTACCTTGCCTATGAAGACCTGCAGAGCCTGGAGGTAATGAATGGCCTTGCGCAGTGGCTGGGGGTGTCCGGGCGGCTAGCGGCGCTGGACGCGAGCCTGAAGCCGCAAAATCCGGCACCGCTAAGGTCCAAGGTCGAGAACCCCGCCGAGATGGCGGCAGCCCTGGCGGAAATGGATCACTTCAACCTGGGCCGCAGCCCCAATTTTGAACCCCGCCGCGGGCCTGCAGTCCCCAGTTATGTCGCTGGCGCGGTGACGCCGTTGCTCTACCTGCCGATCAGGGGCGGACCCGAGGCCGAGGTAACCGCCTGGATGGCCCAGTTGGATCAGGGGGCTGGGGAAGAGCTGCAAAGCCGGATGAATCAAAAGCAGTTGCGCCATTGGAAGCGCCATCATCCGGGGTTTCGCAGCTTTACGGTGTTGCGCCATCCGGCTGCGCGGGTGCATGCCGTCTTTTGCCGCCGTGTACTTGCCAAGGGTGGCGAGAGCTATGGCAATATCCGCGAGACGCTGCGGCGCCAGTTCAAACTCCCGATCCCCAAAGACGGCCCCGATGCCAGCTATAGCCTTGCCGATCACCGGGCGGCCTTTTCGCAGTTTCTGACCTTTTTGCAGGCCAATCTAGCCGGGCAGACCTCGATCCGAGTGGATGCGGACTGGGCCAGCCAGTCGCAGGCCCTGTCGGGGCTGGCTGAGGTGGGGGCACCGGATCTGATTCTGCGCGAAGACGAACTGGGCGAGGCGCTGCCTGCTCTAGCGCAGCGGTTGGGCTGTGATAGCCCAGGACAACTGCAGCAGGCGGCGGCGGATCAGCCCTATCCCTTGGCTGCGATCTGGGATGCGGCGCTGGAAAAGCAGGTTTCATCGCTCTATCAGCGCGATTACATGATGTTTGGCTTTGCCCCCTGGGCAGCAGGGCCCGAGGGCTAGAACCTGTCGCGTTCTTGCGTATTCAGGCGGCCTGGACGGGCTGATTCTCTGTCAGGATGGCGAACAGCGTCGCCGGGTCGTGGTTGGCACGCAGTTTGGTGCAAAAGCTCTGTTCGCGCAGGGTGCGTGACACCAGAGCCAGCGCCTTCAGGTGTTCCACCCCGGCATCTTCCGGCGCAAAAAGCGAAAAGGCGATATCCACCGGCTGGCGATCAACCGAGTCAAAATCCAGCGGTTTTTCCAGAATCACAAAGACGCCGCGTACCTCGTTCAGACCATCAAGGCGGGCATGGGGCAGGGCAACGCCGTGCCCCACGCCGGTAGGACCAAGGCTCTCGCGATCAAGCAGAGCCTCAACAGTGGACTGGGCATCAAGGCCATAACAGATATGTGCGACTTCAGAAATTTCCTGAAACAGGCGCTTTTTGCTGGATGCGGCCCCAATTACCCGGACGGCGCCGGGTTTCAGAATACTAGAAATCTGCATAGGTCACCTGCTCTGTTCAGATGCTGTGGCCCAGCCCTATGTCTGGCCTATACCTGTTGCGGGTCGATCCAACCAATGTTGCCATCTTCCCGGCGGTATACCACGTTCACACCGTTTTTGCTCTCATTGCGGAACACCAATACCGGCGCACCTGCAAGCTCCATTTGCATCACGGCTTCACCAACAGAGAGGGACTGAATCCTGGTCTCCATTTCGGCAACAATGATCGGCTGCAGTGTGTCGGGTTCGGCACTGGAATCCGCGTCGTCAGAGGCGAGGATATAGGAGTTTGCGCCGAGAATTTCAACCGGTTCGCTGCGATCACGATGGTGATCTTTCAACCGGCGTTTGTAGCGGCGCAGCTGCTTTTCCATTTTTTCACAGCAGGCTTCAAAAGCGGCATAGATTTCAGTGGCATGCGCCTTGGCCTGCGCAGTTAGCCCAGTGGAAAGATGCACGGTGGCTTCGCAGACAAATTCATGCGCGGACTTGGAAAATACAATATTTGCGTCAGTTGGACGCTCAGCATATTTCGAGACGACGGCCCCTAGCTCGGCTTGAACATGGGTCTGCAATGCTTCGCCAATGTCGATCTGTTTACCGGTGATTTTGTAATGCATGTGATCTCCTTCACAAATTGCCACCCAAAACACCATCCGGGCCGGGCCCGAAGGGGTGTCGTCAGTTTTGGGTCAGGGGATTTGGCAGGGAAGTGCGGGACAGGCCTTCAGGTCTTGTTGCCAAGACCACGTTTAGGTCTGCCTGAGAGTGCACGTTTGCCATGTTTCAATTCGATGACAAACCAGCATCAGAGTCAATGGCATTCCGCTAATTTGATCCCGCCAGTTGTGTCTGATTGGCGGAAACCCGCTATTGCTGAGTGCAGCAAAAAAGGTCTCTCTTTTCCGGCGCTTGTCTGATTTCCGCCCCGGATCCTACGGCCTAAGAGATGCGGAAATTGTCGCCCAGATAGACCCGGCGGACGTTTTCATTTTCAACCACCTCGGCAGGGCTGCCGGACATTAGCACCTGACCGTCATGCAGGATATAGGCGCGATCTACGATCTCAAGAGTTTCGCGTACGTTGTGGTCGGTGATCAAGACCCCGATCCCGCGCTTCTTGAGATCGGCTACCAGATGGCGGATATCGCCTACCGAAATCGGATCGACCCCGGCAAAGGGTTCATCCAGCAGCAGGTATTTTGGATCGGCGGCCAGGCAGCGGGCAATTTCCACCCGGCGACGTTCCCCCCCCGAAAGCGCCAGCGCCGGAGCCCGGCGCAGATGCTCGATCGAAAAATCAGACAGCAGCTCTTCTAGACGTTCGCGGCGTTTGTGGTCGTGTTTGACGGCAATATCCAGCACCGCCATGATATTGTCCTCGACCGAGAGGCCGCGAAAAATCGACATTTCCTGCGGCAGATAGCCAATCCCCAGTCGTGCACGACGATACATCGGCAGGCTGGTGACGTTCTGACCATCAATCGTCACGGTGCCAGCCTCGGGAAAGACCAGCCCGGCGATGGCGTAAAAACTGGTGGTTTTGCCTGATCCATTTGGCCCCAGCAGCGCCACGACCTCGCCGCGATTCAGCGAGATTGACACATCTCGGATCACCACTTTTTTGCGATAGCTTTTGCGGAGCTTTTCGATACGCAGGCCAGAGGAGCCTTCGGTCAGGTGCAGATCAGGGGTGCGGGGCATCAGTTACTGTCGTCCGTTTCGGAGCTGGGGTTCAAAATGGTTTTGACGCGCCCGGCCATGCTAGCGGTGCCGGTGGTCAGGTTGACCACCATCCGCTGCGAGGTAAGCGAGCCTGTCCCCTGGTTCAACAGAACATTGCCCGTCATCACGATGGTGCCCTGGTCGATGCTATATTCCGCTTTCTGGGCCTCAGCCGCATCCGGGCCGCTGACCAGCAGCACATCGCCCGTGGCTTCCAGTCGTTCGATGCCGCGCTTGCCGGTGTCGTCGGTTTTGTAGATCACCAGAACCCGAGCAGCCGAAAGCCGCATAACGCCCTGTATGATCAGTACATTGCCAGTAAATTCCGCCGATCCATCCACCTGGTTGACCGCCAGCTTATCCGAAGTGACTTCAACCGGCTGCGTCGGATCTGCCTTGGCCGAGCCAAAGGCGACAGAGGCGGTTTGCGCCGACACCGGCAGCGAAAGAAACAGGCTGGTCATCAGGGCAATCAATAAGCGGCACAAATGGGTCAAGGATCTATCTTTCCAATTTTTAAGGAGCGTATACCAGCTTGACGCCTTTGGTGAAGAGAAGATGCACGGGACCACCAACAGTTTCTGAGGTGATTTCCATATGGCCGGCCGTCAGATCGCCAAGCGCGCTGGTGGCCCGAATGGCGCCGGGGCTTTCAGCCTGCACACGGCTGAGCTGTGTCTTGAGCGCCTCTGTGGTGACAACCATGCCATCGGCGGTGGTCAGTTCGACATTGCCGATAAAGCGGGCCAGATCCTGATCCGGATGCACGGTGCCGCGATCGGAACTCAGCGTCAGCCGACCTCCGGCCACCATGCGGATCTCGGCCTCAAGGCCGCTGGCGATCACCGGTTCGTCCGCCTTGGCGCGTGCCACGGTTGCGGTGACCTGGATTTCATCGCCCTGCGCGGTAGATCCGGAAAAGAACGGTGCCGTTACCTGCTGGCCGCGCAGGCGTTCCTCAATTTCGCGGTCGGCAAAGGGAATGACCGCTTCGGTTTCGACGCCGCGCGAGATCATGAACAGCGTCGACAACAGTGCCAGCGCTGCCAGGGGCAGCAGCACTTTGAGATAGCTTACGGTGCGCGAATACGGATCCATGATCGGGTTTCCCTGTGCCTACCCAAGGCCTGCGCGCAGGCAGTCGTGGATATGCAAAAGCCCCTCGGCGCGCTGGCCATTGCTGGGATCAATGGCAAATAGACAGGTGATCTTGTGCAGGTTCATGATGGCCACGGCTTCTTCGGCCAGGGCGTCGGGGGCGATGGTGGTTGGCTGCTTGGTCATGACCTCGACGGCCTGTTTTTGCAGCAGCCCATCCATGTGACGGCGCAGGTCGCCATCGGTGATGATGCCCAAAATCTGACCCGTGTCATCGGTGACGCCGACAACGCCAAATCCCTTTTGGCTGATCTCGATCAGGGCTTCGGACATCGGGGTATCCTGGCGCACCAATGGCAGGGCATCGCCGCCATGCATCAGATCGCGTACTTTGCTGAGCTGGGCACCCAACTTGCCGCCGGGATGAAAGTCGCGGAAATTTTCGGGCCTGAAATCGCGGTGTTTCATGATGGCAATGGCCAGCGCATCGCCCATGGCCAGGGTCAGCGTGGTGGAATTGGACGGCACGATACCATAGCCGCAGGCCTCGCCCATGGCGGGGATTTGCAGCTGCACATCCGCCTGGGTCATCAGGGTGCTTTCGGGTTTGCTGGACAGGCCAATCAGCGGAATGTTGAAACGGCGGGTAAAGGCCAGAAGATTGGCCAGTTCCGGCGCTTCGCCAGAGTTGGAAATCGCCAGCACCACATCGCCCTTGGACAGCATGCCCAGATCGCCATGGCTGGCCTCGGCGGGGTGGACGAAATAGGCCGGCGTGCCCGTGCTGGCCAGGGTGGCGGCGATCTTATGGCCGATATGACCGGATTTGCCGATGCCGCTGATGATCACCCGGCCAGTTGCCGCCAGTATCAGCTCGGCCGCTGCAACAAAGCGGTGGTCAAAGCTCTCGGCCAGAGCGTCGAGCGCGCGGGCTTCGTCGGTGGCAACCTGACGGGCCGTGGCGAGGAATTTGTCTGATGAGGTCATGAGTGTGCAAAAATATCCGTTTCGGGCCATCCAGCGAGATCCAGTTTGGCACGCATTGGCAGAAAATCAAAACAAGCCTGGGCCATTTCCATGCGGTCTTCGCGCGTCAGCCGCTTGTTCAGCGCCTCGCGCAGGCGATGCAGGTACAAAACATCCGATGCAGCATAGTCCAGTTGCGCATCAGTCAGGGTCTTGGCGCCCCAGTCGCTCATCTGTTGCTGCTTGGAGATGTCTACTCCGATCAGCTCTTGCGTCAGGTTCTTGAGCCCGTGGCGATCCGTATAGGTGCGCACCAGTCGGCTGGCGATCTTGGTGCAATAGACCGGTGCCGTCAGCGCGCCAAAGGCGTGGTACATGGCGGCAATATCAAAGCGGCCAAAGTGAAACAGCTTCAGCGTATTAGGGTCTTGCAGCATGGCGCAGAGATTGGGTGCCTCGGTCTGGCCCTTGGCCACCTGCACGATATGGGCATTGCCATCACCATCCGACAGCTGAATGACGCAGAGCCGGTCGCGGTGCGGGTTCAGCCCCATGGTCTCGCAGTCGATCGCCACCACCGGGCCAAGTTTCAGATCATCAGGCAAATCGTTTTGGTAAAGATGGTTGGTCACGAAGGAAATCCTTTGCCGGTAAGGGCTGCGCTGGACCTGGGCTGGGGTCCTGGTGTGGGTCTGAAGGGTGCGACAGGCATCCTGCGTGTCTGCACGCCTGCTTGAAATAGGTGGTATGGCGCGCGAACTCAACTGTTGGACCGCGCTGGCGGTGATTAAACTGATCATATGACAGTGTGAAAGGGGCGGCTGCTGCATGCCCACGGCCCAGGCAATTGCCGGTCAGGCTGAAACGGAAACAACCGGATTCGCAGGGGCGCGGTGGCCGTAAATGATGCTGCAGCGCAGAGAAAGCAGCCCTTCCGTGGCCCAAAGCGGTGAAAATTCGTCCCAAAACCAGCGTCCAGCAAAAAATTCGACCTGAAAATAAATTTTATGCTTGAAACAAATTGAAATATGCATCTGCATATATATCAATCAACAACACCAACAGGGATGACTTCACTATGAACCAGACGGACACGCTTGCCGCGCTTGCCAGCGGACTTTTGGATGGGGAAATCAGGGTTGTCGATTGTTCGGCACCGCTGGGGCCTGATACACCGCTGTTGAAACTGCCACCCGAGCTTGCCGATGATACGCCCAAGATCGAAATCCACCAGATTTCGCGATACGGTGATCGCGGGCCATTCTGGGCCTGGAACTGGCTCAAGCTTGGTGAACATTCGGGAACGCATTACGACGCGCCCCACCATTGGGTCACCGGCAAGGATTACCCGGATGGGTCGGTCGACACGATTGATCCGCAAAAATTCATGGCCCCTGCAAATGTCATCGACTGTTCGGCGCAGGCCGCCGAAGACAATGATTTCCTGCTGACAAAGCAGGGCGTGCAGGACTGGGAAGCCGAGCATGGCGAGATCAAGGCTGGCGAATGGGTGCTGATGCGCACCGATTGGGATCAGTACAATCACGACGAGGACAGGTTTCTCAATACCGACGAAACCGGCCCGCATACGCCTGGTCCGTCGGCAGACTGCATAGAATACCTGATGGCGAAGAAGGCGCTGGGTTGGGGCACACAGTGCATCGGGACCGACGCTGGGCTGGCGGCAGGTTTTGATCTGCCCTTCCCGGCCCACAACCTGCTGCACAAGGCAAACCGCTATGGCCTGGCATCGCTGACGAATCTCAAAGAGCTACCGGCCAAGGGGGCGGTGCTGGTTGCCGCGCCGCTCAAGATCGTCAAGGGAACCGGTTCGCCCGTTCGGGTTCTGGCGCTGGTTCCGGGGGCCTGAAGACATGTCGCCTGCCGTTTACACTGACCTCGCCATCATCGGCCCCGTTGCGCCACGCAAAGGGCACAGGGCCGCAGGGCTGGGCGCATGACCGCCGGGCCCGATCAGTTGGAAGGCTTCACCCCCTATGTGATGAACCGCATCATGGCGCGCTACAACAAGGGCGTTGAAGAGGCGTTGAAAGATGTGGGCATCACGGTGGCGCAGATGCGCGCGCTGGCCGTCCTGACCGAAAATGGCCCCTGCACCATCAACACCCTGTCGGTGTTGACGGTGATTAAACAACCGACGCTATCGCGCACACTGGACACAATGGAAGCGGCCGGACTGATCCGTCGCGAAGCCGACGCCAAGGACAGCCGCATCCGCCACATCCAACTGACCGAAACCGGCAAGCGGGTTCACGAAACAGCCTGGCCGGCCATGCTTCGGATGCAGGACGTCATGTTTTCGGTGCTCTCTGCTGACGACAGAAAGATGATGAACGATCTGCTGTTGCGCGTTTTCTACAGCATCCGGCAGCACGATTTTTGAAAGGCCCCAACGGCCTAGTCCCAACCAGGGGCAAATTAATGCCATCCGCAGCGCGCGCATGGCCAAGTTTTCCGGCATGGAGGCCTGACGACATAGCGTCGCCCCGCTTCAGATGTCGGTCGGTACGACCCAAGGAGACCACCCATGGCTGAACGTTCCTTTGCCAAGGAAGTCCAAAAACTGAAACAGGGAGATGGAGATACCTTCTCTGGCGAAGGGATCCTCGCCATCACCAAGGCGCTGCTGGAAAATGGCGTCGGCTATGTCGGGGGCTATCAGGGCTCGCCGATTTCTCACCTGATGGATGTTCTGGCAGATGCTCAGGATATCCTGGGGGAACTGGGCGTGCGTTTTGAAGCCTCTGCAAGCGAGGCCACGGCTACGGCGATGCTGGCGGCATCGGTGCATTATCCCATTCGCGGCGCGGTCACCTACAAATCGGTCGTCGGGACCAATGTCGCCTCTGATGCGCTGTCCAATCTGGCCTCGGGCGGTGTAACCGGCGGTGCCCTCATCATCGTCGGCGAAGACTACGGCGAAGGCTCTTCGATCATGCAGGAGCGCACCTACGCCTTTGCCATGAAAAGCCAGGTCTGGATGCTTGACCCGCGCCCCAACCTGCCCTCGATCGTCGCCGCAGTTGGGGATGGTTTTGAGCTGTCGGAGGCCAGCAACACGCCGGTGATGCTGCAGATGGGCATCCGTTCGTGCCATGTGCACGGCTCTTTCGCCGCCTCCGACAATCGCCGCCCCGACATGACGGTGAGCCAGGCGCTGGAAAGCCCCCGCCGGGATCTTGAGCGGATCGTCCTGCCCCCCGCCACCTATCTTCATGAGGCGGAGAAGCTGACCAAGCGCAAACCCGCGGCTGAACGCTTCATTCTGGAACGCGGCCTGAACGAGCGGTTCGGGCAGCCATCTGGAAAGGTTGGTCTGATCATTCAGGGCGGGACCTACAACACGGTAATCCGCGCGCTGAACCGTCTTGGCCTTGCCGATCTGTATGGCGATACCGATCTGGATATTCTCTGCCTTAACTGTGTCTACCCGCTGGTCGACAGCCAGATCCTTGACTTCTGCGAAGGCAAGGACGCGGTGCTGATTGTCGAGGAAGGCCATCCCAACTACATCGAACAGCAGATCGGGCATATGCTCTACAAGGCCGGCAAGCGTGTCACGCTTGAGGGCAAGGGCATGCTGCCGATGGGCGGTGAATACACCGGGCAGGTGATGCTGCAGGGTCTTGGGGCCTTTCTCACGGCCCATGCGCCAGAACTGATGCCTGTGGCCGCCGTGGCCAAGAATGAAGAACCTGTCGTGATTCCGGATCTTTCAGAGGTTCTGCCGGCCCGCCCGCCGGGGTTCTGCACCGGCTGCCCGGAGCGGCCGATCTTTGCCGCCACCAAACTGGTCGAGCAGGAGCTGGGAGAGCACCACATTTCATCAGATATCGGCTGCCATCTGTTTTCGATCATGCCGCCCTTCGACCTTGGCGCGACGACCATGGGATATGGTCTCGGCCCGGCCTCGGCTTCGGCGTTTCACAATGAAGACCCGCATGGGCGGCGCTCCATCTCCTTTGTCGGGGATGGCGGGTTCTGGCACAATGGTCTGACGTCGTCTGTGGGCAACGCGGTCTTCAACAAGTCCGACAACGTGATCGTGATCGTCGACAATTTTTATGCTGCGGCGACCGGCGGACAGGACATTCTGTCCTCTCGTGCAGACAACAAGACCAAGCAGACCCAGAACTCCATTGTCGAGGCCTGCCAGGGCATGGGCGTCAAATGGATCCGCCAGATCGACAGAACCTATGACGTCACCAAGGTCCGCGACACGCTGAAAGAGGCGCTGACAACACAGGTTGCAGGCCCAAAGGTCATCGTTGCCTCCTCTGAATGCATGCTGAACAGGCAGCGTCGGGAGAAACCGCTGCTGGCCAAGGCCACCAAGGAAGGCAAGCGTACCGTGCGGCCACGCTTTGGCGTGGATGAGGACATCTGCACCGGTGATCACGCCTGCATGCGGCTTTCGGGCTGCCCGTCCCTGTCGGTCAAGGATACCGGCGATCCGCTGCGCGATGATCCGGTCGCGGCGATCGACCAGACCTGTGTCGGATGCGGCAATTGCGGCGAAGTCGCCGATGCAGCCGTGCTCTGCCCGAGTTTCTACCAGGCCGAAATCGTATCCAACCCGACCCCGCGCGAAGGCCGCAAGGCGCGCAGGACCCAGAAGATCATTGATTGGCTGCAACACAGGCGTGACGCGAAACGCGTGGTCTTTGCCTGAAGGAATTGACGAGATGAACATTCAAGACACCTCGATTGCCGCCCGCCGTTCGCCCAGTTCGGATGGTGAAAAGATCATCACGCTGGCCGCGCTTGCCGTGGGCGGCCAGGGCGGTGGCGTCCTGACGAACTGGATCACCGCCGTGGCAGAGGCCAACGGTTATCGTGCGCAGTCCACCTCGGTTGCGGGGGTGGCGCAGCGGACGGGGGCCACGATCTATTACGTTGAAATGTGTCGCGACACCGGCCGTATGCCGGTCTTTGCGCTATCGCCCGCTGAAGGTGACGTAGATATCCTGATCGCATCCGAACTGATGGAAGGCGGTCGCGCCATCATGCGTGGTTTTGTGACGCCGGGGCGCACCACCCTGATCGCTTCGACCCATCGCATTCCTGCGGTTGCGGAAAAAACGGTTCCCGGAGACGGGCGTGCCGATGGTCACAAGGTGATCGAAGCCATGGGCATCGCCGCCGATCATACCGTGGCCTTCGACATGGAGGCGCTTGCAAAATCCGCCGGGTCGATGATCTCTTCCTCTCTGCTGGGTGGGCTCGCCGGGTCTGGCGCGCTGCCCTTTCCCAAGCAAAGCTATGAAGACGTGATCCGGGCTTCTGGTCGCGGTGTCGAGGCCTCGCTGCGGGCCTTTAACGATGCCTTTGATTGTGCCACCGGCAAACGGCAACCACCGCAGCCGGAAGTCGTGACAAAGCAGATTGAAACGCTGCATGTGCCAGCCCGCCATCAGGCGCAGTGGGGGCAGTTGCAAGCGCGTCTTGCTGCCTTGCCCGCGCCGGTACAGGACATGGCTGCGCTGGGCCTGACAAAGGTGGTGGACTATCAGGATCTCGCCTATGGGACGCAGTATCTGGACATGGTCGAAAGCCTGGCCACGATGGATAGCGCACCGTTTGCAATGACGGTTGCGGCTGCCAAGTACTGCGCGCGGGCGCTGTGCTATGACGACATTCTGCGGGTCGCCGACATCAAGACCCGCGCCAGCCGCATGAGCCGTGTGCGCGACGAGGTTGTTGTTGGTGACGATCAGGTGCTGATGGTGACCGAGTATTTCCATCCGCGGTTTGAAGAATTCACCACCACATTGCCCAGGTGGCTGGGCAAACGCCTGCAAAAATCGCAACGTCTCGATGCCTTCTACACCCGGCACCTGGACAAGGGGCGCCGGATCAGAACCGACCGGTTGCGCGGGTTCCTGATGCTCTGGGCTGTCTCGGCCCTGCGCCCTTGGCGCCGGGCATTGCTGCGGCATGACACGGAGATGGCGCATGTCGACGGATGGTTTGCCACGGTGACAGATGTGGCGCGCAAGGATCGTGCGCTGGCTGCCGAACTGCTGGCCAACTATCGACTGATCAAGGGCTATTCCGACACCCATGTGCGCGGGCATTCAAAATTCGCCCGAATCATGCAGGCACTGCCCATTCTGCAGGGGCGCCCCGATGCGGCCGACTGGATGCGACGCCTGCGTACTGCCGCTTTGGCGGATGAGTCCGGTGCGCAACTGGACGGAGCGCTGGCCACGGTTCGCAGTTTCGCCGGAGAGACCGCATGACGGGCACCATTTGTATCACGACTGACGGGCCTTTCCGCGACGGCGTCTGGATCGGCCAGCCTGGCCGGCCCAAGACCTGAAAATAGATTCGGTCCGGCCGTTAGGTTGGGCCAGATTGCCAGACTGAAACAACACCTCGGCAGTACCTCTGCGCGGGCTGGATGCCTGCATGCACGAGATCATGGAGACCTGGAGATTTGGATATCTATCCTATTGCAAATACGAGGAAATTTTTTGCTTCATGTATAAAACTTCATGCTTGAAGATTACCAGTCCTGCCTCTAGGCTTTCACAATGGAAACGGATCAACAAGAGGCAGAAAACCGCCCCCATCCGCCCCAGAACACACACCCAGGGAGACCGATATATGACCATCAGATCATTCGCCACAGCCGCAATTTTTGGCGCTTCAGCCCTCACCGCCGTCTCGGTTCAGGCTGAGGAAGTCACGTTAAAGGCCGTCACGGCCTTTGCCACTGGCACAACGTTTTCCCGTGACTTCGAAGCCTTCGTTGGCTGGGTCAATGAAAACGGAGAGGGCCTGGTTCAGATTGATCTTCTGGGTGGTCCCGAGGCCGTTCCGCCGTTTGAACTGGGCAACGCAGTTCAGGCTGGCATCGTGGATATCGCAAATAACACTACGGCCTATTATCCAAACCTGCTGCCAACCGGTGACGCGCTGCATCTGGCGCAGAACACCATTCAGGAGCAACGCGCCAATGGTTGTTATGAGCTGATCGATGGTATTCACCAGCAACAGATGAACGTGAAATACCTCGCCCGCGTGGGTGATAACATGAACTACCATCTGTATCTGGCAAAACCACTGGAGGGCCCGGACCTGACCGGTCTGACTATTCGCACCACGCCAGTCTATCGCGCCATGTTCGAAAAGCTGGGGGCAACGCTTGTGCGGACCGCTCCGGGCGAGGTTTATACCGCGCTCGAACGTGGGGCGATTGATGGCTATGGCTGGCCCAGCCAGGGGGTTCTGGATCTGGGCTGGCATGAGCAGACCGCCTATCGGGTCGACCCCGGCTTCTACCAGGTGGATGTGAATTTCCTGGTCAACATGGACAGCTGGAACGACCTGAGCGCAGATCAGCAGGCGCTGCTGCAAAAGGGTGCCGCCTGGATCGAGGCGCAGAACGCCGAGAATATCGCGCGCAATCAGGCCGAAGCCCAGGCCCAGGCCGAGGCGGGGATCGAAACCATTTCCTTTGCGGGTGCTGATAAGGATTTGTGGGCCACAACCGCGCAATCCGAAGGCTGGGGCGAAGTGATGGAAATCGACGCCGACCTTGGCGCGAAACTGCAATCCTGTCTGACAAAGTAAGGTGGCTGGGGCGGCCTGGTGCCGCTCCACCGTTGTTCCCATGTTGAACTTCAATCGTTATTTCGGCGCGCTGACCACTGGCCTTGCCGTGTTTGCCGCCGCCATCCTTGCGGCGATCACGCTGGTGATTCCGCTCAATGTCTTTTTGCGCAACCTTGGTCTGCCCGTCATCTACGGGGCGCTTGATGTGATCGAATACGGTCTGATGGTGGTTGCCTTTCTTGGCGCGCCCTGGGTGTTACATCTGGATGCCCATGTGCAGGTGGATCTGGTGACCCGTGGATTGCCACCGCGCGGCGCACGTGTTGCCGCCGTGCTGACCTGCCTGTTGGGTGCCGTCACCTGTGCGGTGCTGGGATGGGCCGGGTTGCAAGCCTTGATCCAGTCCTATGCGCGCGGATCGATGGTGCGCACTGCCTTCACCTTTCCCGAATGGTGGGCGCTGACCGTCCTGCCACTGTCGATGCTTCTGTGCATGATCGAGTTCCTGCGCAAGATTTTCCGCCCCTCGCCGCAATCCGCGCCGCTGACTGGCCTCTGAAAGGAATTTCCATGGATTGGATTCTCACGCTCACGCTGATGCTGGGCGGTCTGGCGATGCTTTTGCTGATCGGCCTTCCGGTCGCCTTTGCCTTTATCACCGTCACCATGATCGGCGCTTTCGAGATTCTGGGCGGGGATCGCGGCCTGCTGCAATTGGCGCGAAATGCCACCCAATCGGTGGCCAATTTCCAAATGGCACCGATACCCCTGTTCATATTGATGGGGGAAATTCTGTTTCAGACAGGTATTGCCCATCGGGCCATTGACGCGATCGAACGCGTGGTGACGCGGGTGCCCGGCCGTCTGTCGGTGGTCACCGTCTTTGGCGGCACGATCTTTGCCGCCCTGTCCGGCTCCACCATTGCCAATACCGCTATGCTGGGCTCCACACTGATGCCGGGCATGTTGCAGCGCGGATATCACCCGACCATGGCCATGGGGCCGATCATGGCCTCGGGCGCGATCGCAATGCTGATCCCGCCGTCGGCGCTGGCGGTTCTGGTCGGCAGCCTTGCGGGCATCTCCATCTCGGGCCTGCTGATCGCGGGCGTGATCCCTGCACTGATGCTGGCGGGTGCCTTTGTCGTCTACATCATCGGGCGCAGCATTCTGGACCCCAGCGTCGCCCCGCCTGATGATCTGCCTGAGATGACATTGGCAGAGCGCTGGCGCCCCTTCATGATCTATGTCGCGCCGTTGTCGGTGCTGTTTGCGGTGGTGATCGGAAGCCTGCTGATGGGGTTTTCCACACCGACCGAATCCGCCGCTCTTGGCTGTCTTGCCGCGCTTGTTATCGGGGCCGCCTACCGAGCGCTGTCGCTGACCAAGATTGCCAAGGCACTGATGGAGACGGTCAAGCTGTCGGTGATGATCCTGTTCATCATGGCGGCCAGCCAGACCTTTGCCCAGGTCTTGTCTTTCAGCGGCGCAACCAATGGGTTGATTGCAGCAATCAATGCGGTGGACCCGACCCCAACAATGGTTCTGGTGGGGATGATCCTGATCCTGTTGTTCTTGGGATGCTTTGTGGATCAGGTGTCGATGCTGATGGTCACCGTGCCGGTGTTTGTACCGCTGGCGGCGCATCTGGGCATAAACGAGCTGGTTCTGGGCGTGGTCTATCTGTTGACCATGGAAATCGGACTGCTGACTCCGCCTTTTGGCCTGTTGTTGTTTGTCATGCGGGGGGTCGCGCCAGAGGGCATCGGGATGAAGCATATCTATGCGGCCGTGACGCCATTTCTGGTGATCAAGCTGGCCGTGCTGGCGTTGATTGTCTGGCAACCCGGCATCGGGACCTGGTTGCCCGGCCTTATCGAAAACTGAGGCGGGCAGGGGCGCTATCGCAAAACCTGCCAGGGGCTGGGGACGGGGCTGTCCCTGGCCCCGCCCGCGTCTGGGCCATAGGTGTCATTCAAAAGTGGCGGCCCCTTCCCCCCTATGGTGCTGGTTTACGGGCAGGCAGATGCAGGGAGTTTGCATCGACGCTGCACCTGGTGAACATGTGTAAAGCTCATAATCTTCCGTCATATTATGAATTTTTATCTAGTGGAGCGATGCGCCATAAGTGCGGAATGCCAGTACAGAACAAAACCGACACATTTCACCAGCTTGCGGCCTTAACCCGCGAGAGAATCCTAATTCTTGACGGGGCCATGGGTACCCAAATCCAGACACTTGGCCTGAGCGAGGAAGACTACGCCGGCCACGGGTCTGGCCATGCCTGCCGCCACCATTCGGATCATCCGCAAAAGGGCAACAACGATCTGTTGATCCTGACCCAGCCCAAGGCGGTCGAGGAGATCCATTTCGACTTTGCCATGGCAGGTGCCGATATTGTCGAGACCAACACCTTTTCTGCCACGACGATCGCGCAGGCTGATTACGGGATGGAGGACGCGGTGCATGATCTGAACGCCGAAGGCGCGCGCATCGCCCGCCGCGCGATGGACCGCGCCACGGCGATCGACGGCAAGCCGCGGTTTGTTGCCGGGGCAGTTGGGCCGACGAACCGTACCGCTTCGCTTAGCCCTGATGTGAACGATCCCGGCTATCGCGCTGTGACCTTTGATGACCTGCGCATTGCCTATGGCCAGCAGGTGAACGGGCTGATCGCTGGCGGCGCTGACCTTATTCTGATCGAGACGATCTTTGACACGCTGAACGCCAAGGCTGCGATTTTTGCATGTTATGAGGCGTTTGAAAAACATGGCGCACAATTGCCTCTGATGATTTCGGGCACGATCACCGATGCCTCGGGGCGCACGCTGTCTGGGCAGACTCCGACGGCCTTTTGGCATTCGGTGGCCCATGCGCGCCCCTTTAGCGTGGGGTTGAACTGCGCCCTTGGGGCCGCCGCGATGCGTCCGCATCTGGCCGAGCTTGCGGGCGTCGCCGACACGCTGATCTGCGCCTACCCCAATGCCGGCCTGCCCAATGCCTTTGGCCAATACGACGAAGGCCCCGACGATACCGCGCGCCAAGTGGCGCAGTTTGCGGCCGAAGCGCTGGTGAACGTGGTTGGCGGCTGCTGCGGCACCACGCCCGACCATATCGCGGCCATTGCCGAGGCGGTGGCGCCTTTTGCGCCGCGCCGCTTGCCAAGCGAGGTCGCAGCATGAGCCGGTATTTGCGCCTTTCCGGGCTGGAACCATTTGTTCTGACGCCCGATATCCCCTTCGTCAACGTGGGCGAGCGCACCAATGTCACCGGCTCCGCCCGTTTTCGCAAGCTGATCACCAACCATGACTATGCCGCCGCATTGGACGTGGCACGCGATCAGGTGGAAAACGGCGCGCAGATCATCGACATCAACATGGATGAGGGGCTGATCGACAGCAAGCAGGCGATGGTGGACTTTCTGAACCTCGTCGCGTCCGAGCCCGATATCGCCCGCGTGCCGGTGATGATCGACAGCTCTAAATGGGAGGTGATCGAGGCGGGGCTGCAATGCGTACAGGGCAAATCCATCGTCAATTCTATCTCCATGAAAGAGGGCGAAGACCAGTTCCGCCATCAGGCGCAGCTCTGCCTTGCCTATGGCGCGGCAGTTGTGGTCATGGCCTTTGACGAAGAGGGGCAGGCCGATACCTGTGCCCGCAAGACCGAGATTTGCGCGCGTGCCTATCGTATCCTCGTGGATGAGGTCGGCTTTCCGCCCGAAGACATTATCTTTGATCCCAACGTATTCGCGGTGGCGACGGGGATTGAAGAGCATGACAACTACGGCGTCGATTTCATCGAGGCGACCCGCTGGATCCGGGCAAACCTTCCGCATGCCCATGTTTCGGGTGGGGTGTCGAACCTGTCATTCAGTTTTCGCGGGAACGAACCGGTGCGGGAAGCGATGCATGCCGTGTTTCTCTATCACGCCATTCAGGCGGGGATGGATATGGGCATCGTCAACGCCGGGCAATTGGCGGTCTATGACCAGATCGATCCGGAACTGCGCGAGGCCTGCGAGGATGTGGTTTTGAACCGCCGTCCAAAAGCCGGGGGCAGCGCAACCGAGCGGATGCTGGACATTGCCGAGCGGTTTCGCGGCGGCCTGCGCGAGGAAAAGACCCGCGATCTGGCTTGGCGTGACTGGAGCGTGGAAAAGCGCATGGAGCATGCGCTGGTCAACGGCATCACTGAATTCATCGAGGCCGATACCGAAGAGGCGCGCCAATCCGCCGAACGCCCACTTCACGTGATCGAAGGCCCGCTAATGGCGGGGATGAATGTGGTGGGCGATCTTTTTGGCGCCGGCAAGATGTTCCTGCCGCAGGTGGTGAAATCGGCGCGTGTGATGAAACAGGCGGTGGCGATCCTGTTGCCCTACATGGAAGAAGAAAAGCGCCTGTCAGGCGGCGAAGGGCGCGAAAGTGCCGGCAAGATTCTGATGGCAACCGTAAAGGGCGATGTGCATGACATCGGCAAGAATATCGTCGGCGTGGTTCTGGCCTGCAACAATTACGAGATCATCGATCTGGGCGTGATGGTACCGCCGCAGAAAATTCTTGAAACTGCACGTGCGGAAAACGTTGATGTGATCGGCCTGTCGGGTCTGATCACCCCCAGCCTTGATGAAATGACCCATCTGGCCGCTGAGATGGAGCGCGAGGGCTTCGATATCCCGCTGCTGATTGGTGGCGCGACCACCTCCAAGGTGCATACCGCCGTCAAGATTGCGCCGCGCTACACAGGCAGCCAGGCGATCTATGTACTGGATGCCAGCCGCGCGGTGGGGGTGGTCAGCCAATTGCTGAGCGATGATCGCAAATCGGCCTATGTCAATGGGATCAAAGCTGAATATATCGAAGTGACCGAGCGCCACGAACGCGCCGAGCGCGCCAAGAAACGGGTGCCGCTGCCCGAGGCGCGGGCCAATGCGATGACAATTGACTGGCAGGGCTACAGTGTTGCCCGCCCCGAATGTCTGGGCACGCGGGTGATCGATGATTGGGATCTGGCGGAAATCGCCGAGTATATCGACTGGACGCCATTCTTTCGCACATGGGAGCTGAAGGGTGTTTACCCCAAGATACTGCAGGACGACAAACAGGGCGCAGCCGCCCGTGCGTTGTTCGCGGATGCGCAGGCGATGCTGAAACGGATCATTGACGAACGCTGGTTTGGCCCGCGCGCTGTTGTCGGTTTCTGGCCCGCAAATGCTGAAGGCGATGACATCCACCTGTTCAAGGATGGCGGTCGGCAGGTGCCGCTTGCCACGCTACACACCTTGCGCCAGCAACATGCCAAGCGGCCGGGGCGGCCCAACGTGGCGCTGGCCGATTTTGTCGCGCCCAAGGGCGTTGACGATTATATCGGTGGCTTTGTTGTTACCGCCGGACCAGAGGAAAAGGCGATTGCCGAGCGGTTCGACAAGGCAAATGACAACTACTCCTCGATCCTGGTCAAGGCGCTGGCCGACCGCTACGCCGAGGCAATGGCCGAGATGTTGCACCAGCGTGTGCGCCGCGAGCTCTGGCCTTATGCCCCCGATGAAACCTTTGCCCCTGCTGACCTGGTGGGCGAACCCTATCGCGGCATTCGCCCTGCCCCCGGCTATCCGGCCCAGCCCGACCATACCGAAAAGCGGACGCTTTTCAGCCTGCTGGACGCCGAAGCCGCCACCGGGGTGGAGCTGACCGAAAGCATGGCGATGTGGCCCGGATCATCGGTGTCTGGCCTCTATATCGCCCACCCCGACAGCTATTACTTTGGCGTCGCCAAGGTTGAGCGGGATCAGGTGCAGGATTATGCGACCCGCAAAGGTATGACGCTGGAAGAGGCCGAACGCTGGTTGGCCCCGGTGCTGAACTACACCCCAACCGGCATTTCGGTGGTCGCAGCGGAATAGGGGGGCAGTGCCGGGTTGCACATTTTACAGCCGTAGCACGGCGGGCAAAGGCGGCAGGGTTCCGCAACAGAATAGTCGTTGCAACAGGGGAAATTGCTTACTAGAACACAACCTGTCGGTTTCCATGAGGAATCAAAAGGGAATCCGCCACCGGCTTGCCGGTGAACCGGAACTGCCCCCGCAACTGTAGGCGATGAGCGTGCAGCGATCATGCCACTGTGGCCACCGTGCCATGGGAAGGCCGCTGCTGTGATGACTCGCAAGTCAGGAGACCTGCCGACGCTGAATGCAACGCGGCCCGGGCGGGGAGTCCGGGGAGGTGTCGAATGAGATTAATCCTGCGGTGCCCAAAGGCACCTGCCATCGCCAGTACCTATGCGTCGCCCCTTTCGGGTGCCGTATTCGTCAGCCACGGGTTCGCTATTCCCTCTTTGTTTCTGGTCGCATCATCCCCTGGAGACAATCAATGTATTCCCGATTTCTGACGGCGGCTCTGCTGGGCGTGGCCAGTTTTGTGCCGATGGCGCAGGCTCAGACGACCTATCCTTTGACGATTGAAAATTGCGGTGTCGAGGTCACCTTCGATGCAGCCCCCAAGACTGCGGTCACGGTCGGTCAGGCCGGAACCGAGCTTTTGTATTCGCTTGGACTTGGCGACAAGGTCGCGGGAACATCGGTCTGGTTTACCGAGGTGTTGCCTGAATTTTCTGAATTGAATGCGGGTGTCGAACGGCTGGCGGACAATGATCCCAGCTTCGAATCCGTGGTCGACAAGCGCCCGGATATCGTTGCGGTGCAATATGAATGGCATATCGGCCCGCAGGGCATCGTTGCCACCCGCGAACAATTCTCGGATCTTGGCATCCCGACCTTTGTTCTGCCCGCCGATTGCTGGGCCAAGGACAACAGCACCGGATCGGACGGAACCCGCTCTGCCATGTTTGAGATGGCCAGCATTTATGCAGGCGTCACCCAGCTTGCGCAGATCTTCGATGTGTCTGACAAAGGCGACGCCTTGCTGGCGGATCTGAAGGCCCGCGAAGCTGCGGCCATTGCAAAGGCGGCTGAGTTGGATCTGCAAGATGCCTCGGCTGTTTTCTGGTTCTCGTCGGCCGAGATGGACATTGACCCCTACGTTGCCGGGCGCAAGGGGCCTCCGGGTTACATGATGGACAAGCTCGGGCTGCGTAATGTCGTGGAAAGCGACGAGGAATGGCCGGTTGTTGGCTGGGAAACCATCGCCCGCGCGAATCCGTCAGTCATCGTGGTGGCCGAGATGGACAGGCGCCGCTTTGCGGCGGATGATGTCGAGAAAAAGCTGGAATTCCTTAGAACAGACCCGGTGACCAGCCAGATGGATGCGGTAAAGAATGACCGCATCGTGATCCTGAATGCGCATTCTATGGATCCATCAATCCGCAATATCACGGCGCTTGAAACGCTGGCCGAGGCCCTGCCGAAGTTCGATCTGCAATGACGGATGCGGCTGCTCCAGGCGTTTTTCGGCGCTCGTTTGGGCTGTGGATTGCACAGGGGCCAGCCGTATTGATCCTGGCAATCCTGGCTGGGGTTGTCATTGGTGAAACGCCGCTGCCGCTTTCGACGGTGGCGGCGGTCTTTGCAAACCGTCTTTGGGATGCGGGTTTGATCCTTGACCCGATCGACGCTGGCATAATCTGGAGCTACCGGCTGCCGCGCACCCTGGTCGCTGCGGGCTGTGGCGCGGGTCTTGCCCTATCGGGCGTTGTTCTACAGGCTTTGGTGCGCAATGCCTTGGCGGATCCCTATCTTTTGGGCGTCTCTGCGGGGGCCGGAGCGGGCGCCGTGGCCGTGACGATCCTTGGCGTCGGTGGCGGGTTGCTCGGGATTTCGGGCGGGGCCTTTATCGGTGCGACCCTGTCATTTGCCGTGGTGGCGGCGCTGGCGCGGGCCGCGGGTGGCGGCTCGGCGCAGCTTGTGCTTGCGGGCATCGCCGGTTCGCAGCTTTTCAACGCGTTGACCTCCTTTCTTATCGCCAAGTCGGCGAATGCGGAACAGGCGCGCGGCATCATGTTCTGGCTGCTGGGCAATCTGTCCGGCGTACGATGGCCGGATGTCATGCTGGCGGCGCCCGTCGCGATGATCGGCTTTCTGATCTGCCTGTGGTTCGCACGCGCGATGGATGCGTTTTCCTTCGGTGTTTCTTCAGCGGCATCGCTGGGCGTGCCGGTTCGCCGGGTTCAGATTGTGCTGATCGGTGTGGTGACGCTGATGACTGCGACCATGGTCAGCCTGGTTGGATCCATCGGATTCGTCGGCCTTGTCATCCCGCATGCCATGCGGTTTGTCGTCGGTCCGAGACACGCGCGGCTGGTGCCCGCCTCGGCGCTTGCGGGGGCTGTCTTTCTGATTGCGGCGGATATCGCCTCGCGGATGCTGATCCCCGGTCAGGTTGTCCCGATCGGCGTGGTCACAGCGCTGGTCGGCGCGCCGGGCTTTGCGCTGATTCTTGTACACAGCCGGAGGCGGCTGTGAGACTGGCAGCAAAATCCGTCGGCTGGGCGGCAGGATCGCGGCGCATTGTTCAAGAGGTCTCGCTTGAGATTGCCCCGGGCGAGACATTCGGCCTGATCGGCCCAAACGGCTCTGGCAAGTCTACGCTCTTACGTCTTTTGGCGGGGCTTCTGGCGCGGCCCTCTGGTGTTGTTTTGCTGGACGGCGATCTCCTGACCAGCCTTGGCAGGCGCGACATTGCCCAGCAGATTGCAGTTGTGGAACAGATTGCCGAAACCTCCGAGGCGCTTTCGGTGCTCGATGTGGTCGAGCTTGGCCGCACGCCCTGGCTCTCGGCGCTGGCGCCTTTTAGTGCGCAGGATCGGGTCATTGTTGCAGAATCTCTGGCGGCCGTGGACATGGCCGATATGGCGGGGCACAGCTGGGCAACGCTTTCGGGCGGTGAGCGCCAGCGCGTCCAGATCGCGCGGGCATTGGCGCAGCGGCCGCGTCTCTTGATGCTGGACGAGCCGACCAACCACCTGGATATCCACCACCAGCTGTCGCTGTTGCGGTTGGTGGGCGATTTGCCGGTGACGGTTGTCATGGCGCTGCATGATCTTAATCAGGCAATGAGATGCGATCGCCTTGGCGTGATGGAAGCGGGGCGGATGGTCGCCTGCGGCCTGCCCGAGGATGTGCTGACCCCTGCGCGGCTTGCATCAATCTTTCGCGTGCGGGCCACCCGGCTGCGCGACCCCGCCGACGGCGCAACGGTCTTTCGTTTTCAATGTCTTGAGGAGTGAACAGATGAAACCCATTGTACTGCTGCTGAGTGTCCTGACGGCCCTG
Source organism: Pseudophaeobacter profundi (assembly GCF_029697505.1). Taxonomy (GTDB): domain Bacteria; phylum Pseudomonadota; class Alphaproteobacteria; order Rhodobacterales; family Rhodobacteraceae; genus Pseudophaeobacter; species Pseudophaeobacter profundi. The sequence continues at coordinate 363,126 of NZ_JARJEF010000003.1, forward strand.
ACCGCCCGGCCTGCCTGGGCCGAGACGCATGAGGTGCAGATGTATACGCGCAACGCAAGCGGCCCGATGATCTATGAACCGGAATTTCTGCGGATTGCCCCCGGCGACGAAGTGCGTTTCATCCCGGTGCAACCGGGCCACAATGCTGCGACCATCGACGGCATGACGCCCGAAGGTGCCGCACCGTTCAAGAGCCAGATCAACGAAGATTACACGGTGACACTGACGGTGCCGGGGCGCTACGGGATCAAATGCTCGCCGCATTTCGCCATGGGCATGGTGATGCTGATCGAAGTTGGCAACAGCCCAGAAACAACATTTCCCGCCGATCTTCCGCGCCGGGCGCAAGATCGTTTCGATGCCATCCTTGCGGCAAACCCCGAATGATCGCACATCACGATCTGTGATGGCGGGATCACATAATCTGTGCTTCTTCTTTCTGAATGAGCTGCGATAAAGGCGTGTCACAGGAGGCACAGATGACCCAGAATGCGCGCGAGAATGTTGATACCCCTCAGGGGTTGGCCTTTGCCATTACGGCCTATTTGCTGTGGGGTTTTTTGCCGCTGTATATGAAGCTGTTGGATCATGTGCCTGCGGCCGAGGTGGTGGCGCATCGGGTGCTTTGGTCGGTGCCGGTGGCCGGGGTCCTGCTGGTCTTTCTGGGGCGTACCCGTGATCTGCGCACGGCGCTGACCAGTCCGCATACCCTTGGGATGGCCTGCGTGACGGCGGCGCTGATTTCCATCAACTGGGGGATCTATGTCTGGTCCATTTCGGCTGGGCAGGCGCTGGATGCCGCATTGGGCTATTACATCAACCCGCTGTTCAGTATTGCCCTGGGCGCGGTCTTGCTGCGCGAGAAGCTGAGCCGCACCCAGCTGGCGGCTATTGCCCTGGCGGCGGCCGGGGTTCTGGTGTTGACGCTTGAGGCCGGGCGCGTGCCGCTGGCGGCCATTGGGCTGACGCTCAGCTGGGGGTTTTATGCCTTTTTCAAAAAGCGGCTGCCGGTTGGCCCCAATCAGGGCTTTATGCTGGAGGTGCTGATCCTGACACCGCCTGCGCTGGGCTATCTGGTCTATGCTTCTGTCACTGGGACAACGCATTTTCAGGGCGTTGATGTCTGGCTGCTGATGGGCTGTGGCTTGGTGACGGCGGTGCCGCTGATCGTCTATGCCAATGGCGCGAAATTGCTGCGGCTTTCGACCATTGGGATTTTACAATATATCGCGCCAACCATGATCTTCTTGATCGCGGTTTTTGTGTTCGGAGAGGAATTCGGCCGCGCCCGGATGATTGCCTTCCCGATGATCTGGGCAGCCTTGGTGATCTATTCGATCCCATTGATCCGCAACTGGCGCAGCCCGGCAAAGACCCTCGCCTGAGGCCACCCTGGCCAAGCCCGCTTTGGGCCAGGCCGCAGGGGGGGGGGGGGGCGTTCTAGCTGAGCGCCTTGCGGAATTCTAGAAAGCGGGCATCTGTCTGGACCCGTGCATTGATCGCGTCGCGGAGCGCCCCAATCGTTTTATGCGGGCGCATTACCACCTCGAAGGTCTGGATCAGCCCGGCATCATTCAGCGTGATCAGGTCAACGCCGACGCAGTCCAGATCACCGACCTTGCACTGGAACTCCAGGGCCCAATCGGCACCGTCGCCCATGATGCGGCGATAGCGGAAATCCAAGAAGATCTGCCCTACATGGCCCAGAACCGCGGCAACAGGTGCGCGTCCAGTCCAGGTTTTCCAATAGGTTGGTGGCAGAAACCGCACGTCTTCGGCCAGCAGCTCGGCGATGGCCTCTTCCTCGCCCTTGGCGACGACCTCCTGCATGCGGGTGATGGTTGGGTGCATGGTCTTCTCTCCCTTGGATTGCTTGCGGCGATGCTTGCCTTTGGCGGCCTGTGGGGCAAGCGCGACGTTGCGGGAACTTGCCCCGGACAGCAAGGCGCAGTAGGCAGGCGCTCATGGCAGTTTCAAGTGATTATACCCCGCCGCAGGACCCGCTGGAGATCCTGCATCATGACGCCCAGATTCTGGTGGTCAACAAGCCCGCCGGTTTGCTCAGCGTTCCCGGACGTGGCGAACACCTGGCCGATTGCCTGCTCACACGGGTGCAAGCGGTTTTCCCCGAGGCCCTGCTGGTGCATCGGCTGGACCGCGATACCTCGGGGGTGCTGGTTTTTGGCGTTACGCCGCATGCGCAGCGACATCTGTCGATGCAATTTGAAAAACGCACTGCGCGCAAGGTCTATGTGGCGCGTCTTGCCGGGCGGCTAGAGCCAAGGGCCGGAGAGGTGGATCTGCCGCTGATCGTGGATTGGCCGAATCGGCCGCGCCAGATGGTCTGCCATGACACCGGAAAACCCGCCCTGACCGAATACCGGGTGGTGAAATTTGGCGAGGACGAAACCCGCGTGCGTCTGACGCCCAAGACCGGGCGGACCCATCAGCTGCGGGTGCATATGCTGGCGCTGGGCCATGCGATCTTGGGCGATCCGCTCTATGCCAGTGGCGCGGGATTGGACTATGATCGCATGATGCTGCATTCCGAAGAGCTACGGATCAAGCACCCGGATAGCAGCCTGTCGATGAAGTTTCGCGCCAAGGCGGATTTCTAGCCGGATCAGCGCTGGGGCGTCAGGTACTGATCTTCAGCCAGTCTGGCGGCAAAATATCCGGGTTGTGCAATTTGGGGTCGCCAAACCAGTTGGCCGGCCCCGCCACCCGTTTCTGCGCGTTCTGGTTCAACCAGGCGGCCCACCAGGAAAAAGAGCTGTTGCCGATGATATTGTGCTTGCACAGGCTCATCAGGCGCATGTCTTCGAAATCGGTCTCCGGCCCGTTGAAATCGACAACGACCTTGCGACAGGGCAACGGAAGGTTTTCCTTGGCCCAGTCGGGATCATCAGAAAACACATAGACCGTGGGATCGTCACCGGCCAGCCCGTCCAGAAGGCGCGCCAGCGCCGCTTCGTAATAGGCCTGATCGCAGAGCACATGGGCCGAGAGGGCCACATAATCGCCGCGCCGCACATGCAGTGAGATGGCGTTATCGTCGGTGATCTGTGCTGCCATCTCGGCGTTCTGGGTATTTGAGACCTCGGGGAAGGTGAAATCGGCGCGAATCTGGTTCGCGATACCGGCAAAGTAGCGCTCGCTCTGCCAATAGCCATGCAGGTAGCTGTCATCGCTCCAGCTTTCAAACGCGGGGTTATAGCCCAGCCCGCGCTCGCGGCGAAACTTTGGCGCCAGCCCCAACCCGCGCCACAGGGCATAGCGCAGCGGCGCCTTGTCTTTCAGTGGCGGCAGCGGGCTAGGCGGGGTGAGGGGCAGATCAAAGACCCGTGTCAGCACCCCCTCTCCGCGCTGTTCTGCACCGCGACTGTCCAGCGCCACGGGGCAGTGCAGGCGGTGCGCCAGCGCGCGGGCGGCTGCGTATTGAAACATCTGGTTGCCAAGACGGCCATGTAGGCGAGCGGTGATCATGACAGGGTCCTTCCTGGCTTTGCGCCCTTGTGAATAGAGCGAATTTTCCGGTTTGACCAGTTCTGGCCTGCGCACGGGCGGCGGCATGGGGCTTGACGCAAAGCGGGCGAGTGCCGTAAGGGGGCGCAAGGTTTGGGTTCCCTGCCTGCCGCAGCCCTGTCGGGGCCATGGTGAAACCCTAAAGACCAAGATCACATCTATCGCTCATATCTCTGGCGCGCTGGATGGCAATGCGGCCCCCATCATGACCTGCGTGCCTTTATGGGACGAGATACAGATGACTGATTTTTCAAATATACCGCCTGTGGATGCGTTAAAGCTCCAGGCAAAGCGGCTGCGACAGCAGCTCAAGTCCAGCGGCGTTGCCCTGGGCCATTCGCAATCGCTGGAACTGGTGGCGCAGCAATACGGCGCCCGCGATTGGAATACTCTGCAGGCGCGGGCCGGGAACCGGTTGCAGCTGCGCGTCGGTGATCATGTGCGCGGGCGCTATCTGGGGCAGGCCTTCACCGCCGAGGTGCGCAGCCTGACCCTGATGGGAGACGGAGAAAGCCGCCAAGTTGTCCTGCATCTCGATACCCCCGTGGATGTGGTGCGCTTTGAGAGCTTTTCCTCATTGCGGCAACGGGTTCGGGGGGTGATCGGCTGGGATGGCTGTTCGACGCTCAAGACCTCTGATGGGGTGCCGCAGCTGGTGGTCGAAGGGGCCGCCAAGGTCTGACGGTATCGGGGGGCGCAGGCAGGATTGTCGCTGGTGCGAACACAGCAAAGGCCGCCCTTGGGCGGCCTTTGCGTGGTTTTCAGGGCTGCGCTGGCCTTATTCTGGCGTCCAGCCGCCCACTGATTTGACCTCAAGAAAGTCTTCGATACCCCAGCGACCACCTTCGCGGCCATTGCCGGACTGTTTCATGCCACCAAAGGGCGCGCCGGCGCTGCGGGACTTGCCGTTGATTTCAACCATGCCAGAGCGCAGCACACGGGCCAAACGGTTGGCGCGGGCGCTGTCCTGAGTCTGTACGTAGTTGGTCAGCCCATAGGGCGTATCATTGGCGATCTCGATGGCTTCCTCTTCGGTTTCAAAGGGGATGATGCTGAGCACTGGGCCAAAGATTTCTTCGCGCGCGACAATCATCTGGTTGTTCACATCGGCAAAGACGGTGGGCTTGACGTAAAAGCCCTTGTTCAGGCCTTCGGGGCGTCCGGTGCCGCCGGCGACCAGCTTGGCACCTTCATCAATGCCCTTTTGGATCAGGTCTTGAATCTTGTTCCACTGCACCTCGTTGACCACTGGGCCGATGTGGCGGCCTTCGTTTGAGGACGGGCCAACGGAAACCTTGGCCGCTACTTCGGCGGCGGTGGCGACGGCCTGATCATAGACGCCCTTTTGCACCAACATCCGGCTTGGTGCGTTGCAGCTTTGGCCGGTGTTGTTCATCATGCTCAGCACGCCGCGTTTCACGGCCTTTTCATCGGCATCGTCAAACACCAGGTTGGCGCCTTTGCCGCCCAGCTCCAGATGCACCTTTTTCAGGGTATCTGCGGCGGCTTTGGAAATCGCGGTGCCTGCGCGGGTAGAGCCGGTGAAAGACACCATATCCACGTCGGGGTGGGCGCTCAGCTGTGAGCCAACGCCAACGCCATCACCATTGACCAGATTGAAGACGCCTTTGGGGAAACCGGCCTCGTCCATCATTTCGGCAAACAGCATTGCATTCAGCGGGCTTTGCTCAGACGGCTTCAGCACCATGGTACAGCCGGCAACCGCCGCCGCACCCACCTTCAGGGTGACCTGATTCATTGGCCAGTTCCAGGGGGTGATCAGCGCTGCAACGCCGACCGCTTCATGGATGATGCGGTCATTGGGGGCGTGGTCGCCAAGCGGTTCTTCAAAGGCAAAGGCCTTGGCCTCTTTGATGAAGTTGTCCAGGTGGTAGCTGCCGGCGCCAACCTGCTGGCTACGTGCCATTGAAATGGGGGCGCCCATTTCCAGAGACATCGCTTCCGCCATTTCATCGCCGCGTTTGGCATAAATCTCGAGCAGTTTTTCCACCAGGGCAATCCGCTCTGCCACCGGGGTAGCCATCCAACCGGGCAGCGCGGCCTTGGCAGCGGCGACGGCGGCGTCGGTATCGGCCTGATCGCCTAGCGAGATTACCGCGCAGGCCTCTTCGGTAGAGGGGTCGATCACTTCGAAATCATGTGCCTGTGCGGGGGCCACCCACGCACCGTTGATGTAAAAGTCGCGTTTCTCAATCATGTCCGGGTCTCCCATTTCGATGCAGGTTCTGGCTGGCGGGCCAGAGGTCAAGCGGTACTCTGTCATCCCGGTTACCGAGGGGCAAGCTCTCATGCGGAATAATTTGATCAAATTATTCGTGCCAGTCGGATTGACGGCAAAGTTTGGCAGGGATTGGCCCAATCAGTCTTGGCTTTGGTGTTTTGGGGTGGTGAATCTTCTGTTGGACTGTAACGTTGCGGCATCATGAAACCGGGCTGAAGACTGGCCCGATGATGACCAAAGAGGAGACCGTTATGGGTTTGCGTATTAATGATGTCGTTCCAAACTTCACCGCCGAAACCGACCAGGGGGAAATCAGCTTCCACGATTGGATCGGCGACAGCTGGGCCATTTTGTTTTCTCACCCCAAGGATTTCACCCCGGTCTGCACCACCGAGTTTTCGGCAGTGGCGCAGCTGAGCGATGAATGGGCAAAGCGCGGCACCAAGGTCATCGGCGTCTCTGTTGATGGTGTTGAGGATCACAAGAAATGGAAAGGTGATATCGAGAAATACGGCAATGCCGCCGCTGGTTTCCCGATCATCGCCGATGAAGGTCTGGCCGTTTCCAAGGCTTTTGACATGCTGCCCGCCGAGGCCTACCTGCCCGATGGCCGCACCCCTGCTGATAGCGCCACGGTGCGGTCTGTCTTTATCATTGGGCCGGACAAGCAGCTGAAGCTGTCGATGACCTACCCGATGACCGTTGGCCGCAACTTTGCCGAGATCCTGCGCGCCTTGGATGGGCTGCAAATGTCCATCGGCAACGGTGTCGCCACCCCGGCAAACTGGGTTCCGGGTGAAGATGTGATCATCCCGCCCACCGTGTCGAATGAGGATGCCAAAGCCAAGTTTGGCGAATTCGAGACCGTCTTCCCCTACCTGCGCAAAACCAAAGCGCCCAGCTAAGGCTGATGACATTTCCCAAGACGTGAAAAGGGGCCATTGGCCCCTTTTTTCCGTTTCATGCGGTGTGTTTTGTCAGCTCGGGCCCATGATGACGGATGCTGCAAGGCCGCTTAGGCGTATCGAAGCGGACTGTGCGAAATCGGCAGGTTATCTCTTCTGTGGTCGTGATGAAATCTGGGCGCGATAGAGAGTGCGTTTGAATTCGCGGCTGAGCTTGCTGCCAGATTTTCGTTTCTGGATGGTGGATCCCCCCAGCGCCTCGGTTTGTTCGGAAACGCCGTTGGGCAGGATGGTGTGAATCGGCTGCTGGTGGATCCAGTGCATCTGCAGAAAGGTATCCACCGGACGGTCCAGCACCTCGGTTGCGGCCAGCAGGCGCTGGGCGGCGCTGCGACCAACCACCTGCGCCACGGTCTGCAGCCCGATCACCTTGGGTAGGAACAGTTTGCTGTCGCCTTCCTGGCCGATCTGGGTGGCGGGGGCCTCGCGGCGTTTGGCGGGCAGGCGGATAAAGCGATCCGGGGTCGCAAAGCGGTTAATGAGGGCGCAGGCCTGGCCCCAGCCGATTGCATCAAGGGCCAGGTCATCCTCGACAATCAGCGCGTAATCCCAGCCGGTATCGACAATGCGCTGCCAGCAGCGTCGGTGCGACAGGAAGCAGCCAATTTCGCCGGGACCGAGGGGAAAGGGGTAGGGCGGCTGATGCAGATCGCCGGGGCGCAGCATCTCTGCATGGTCCGCAGCCACCTTGCGCCCGTTCACCGCCTCGATCACCTCGGCGTTGGGCAGCGAGAACAGCAGGTGTTCGACATTGGCGGCGCGGTTGCTGCTGCCGGGCATATGGATGATCAGCGAATGCATGTCTTCACCTAGCGCAGATCCGGCGCCAGGGAAAGCTTCCTGCCAAAGACCCGGTGCCTGCTTGCCATTGATGATCTGTACCCGTTTGAAACATGGGATGATCTGGTGCCGCAACGGGCATGAAAAAGGCCCCAGCGCAACACGCCGGGGCCTTTCGTTTGGTCAGATCAGAAGGCTGGATCAGTCTTCTTTTTTCTCAGGAGCCATCTCTTCGCCGGTTTCCTGGTCGATCATCTTCATCGACAGGCGGACCTTGCCGCGATCGTCAAAGCCCAAGAGCTTCACTTTCACTTCCTGGCCTTCCTTCAGAACATCCGAAGGGTGGTTCAGGCGGCGGTTTTCGATCTGGCTGACGTGCACCAGGCCGTCGCGCTTGCCAAAGAAGTTCACAAAGGCGCCGAAGTCGACGATTTTGACAACTTTCCCGGTGTAGACTTTGCCTTCTTCGGGCTCGGCCACGATGGAATAGATCATGTCGTAGGCTTTCTTGATCGAGTCGCCGTTGGGCGATGCGATCTTGATGATGCCTTCGTCATTGATATCCACCTTGGCGCCGGAAACTTCGACGATCTCGCGGATGACTTTACCGCCGGAACCGATGACTTCACGGATCTTGTCGGTGGGCACCTGCATGGTTTCGATGCGTGGCGCGTGGACCGAGAATTCCGCAGCACCGGACAGTGCTTTGTTCATCTCGCCCAGGATGTGGATACGGCCTGCTTTGGCCTGCTCCAGGGCTTTTTCCATGATCTCGGGCGTGATGCCTGCGATCTTGATGTCCATCTGCAAAGAGGTGATACCTGCTTCGGTACCGGCCACTTTGAAGTCCATGTCGCCAAGGTGATCTTCGTCACCCAGGATGTCGGACAGGATCGCGTAGGAACCGTCGTCTTCCAGGATCAGACCCATGGCAACACCAGCAACCGGTGCTTTCAGCGGCACGCCTGCATCCATCATCGACAAGGAGCCACCGCAGACCGAAGCCATCGAGGAGGAGCCGTTGGATTCGGTGATCTCGGAGACCACGCGGATGGTGTAGGGGAAGTCGGTTGCCGCAGGCAGAACCGCCTGAAGCGCGCGCCATGCCAGCTTACCGTGACCAATTTCACGACGGCCGGGGCCGCCCACACGACCAACTTCACCAACCGAATAGGGAGGGAAGTTATAGTGCAGCAGGAAGTTGGATTTGAAGTTGCCATGCAGCGCGTCGATGAACTGCTCATCGTCGCCGGTGCCCAGCGTGGTCACAACCAGACCCTGGGTTTCACCACGGGTGAACAGGGCAGAACCGTGTGTACGCGGCAGCAGGCCGGTTTCGGAAACGATATCGCGGATCTCATCGGTGGCACGGCCATCGATACGCTTGCCGGTTTTGACAACATCGCCACGCAGAATGCCCGCTTCCAGCTTTTTCAGGGCGGAACCAAGGTTGGCGTCGTCCAGCTGCTCTTCGGTCAGGGATTCTTTGATGGTGGCGCGTGCGGCGGCAACAGCGGCGGTGCGCTCTTGCTTGTCGCTGATCGCAAAGGCGGCGCGCATTTCTGTTTCACCCGCAGCTTTCACCGCTTCAAACAGATCGGCATAGTCAGGCGCAGCAAAATCGAAGGGCTCTTTTGCTGCTTCTTCCGCCAGCGAGATGATCAGGTCGATCACAGGCTGGATGGCGTCATGGGCAAATTTGACCGCGCCGAGCATTTCAGCTTCCGACAGCTCATAGGCTTCGGATTCGACCATCATCACCGCGTCTTTGGTGCCGGCAACAACCAGATCCAGGCGCTGATCAGGGTTCAGGCGCAGGTCCTGCATGTCGTCGACGGTTGGGTTGAGGACGTATTCGCCGCCTTCAAAACCAACGCGGGCCGCTGCGATTGGACCCATGAAGGGCGCGCCAGACAGGGTCAACGCGGCAGAGGCCGCGATCATCGCAACCATGTCCGGGTCATTGACCAGATCGTGGCTCAGCACGGTGCACATCACCAGGACTTCGTTTTTGAAGCCAGGCACAAACAGCGGGCGGATCGGACGGTCGATCAGGCGCGCAGTCAGTGTTTCTTTTTCGGTGGGGCGCGCTTCGCGCTTGAAGAAACCGCCGGGCACTTTACCCGCGGCATAGTATTTTTCCTGATAGTGGACGGTCAGGGGAAAGAAGTCCTGGCCAGGCTTTTGCTGGCGGGCAAAAGTCACGTTGGCCATAACGCTTGTTTCACCCAGGGTGGCGATGACCGAGCCATCAGCCTGACGGGCAACCTTGCCCGTTTCCAGTGTCAGCGTTTCTTCGCCCCACTGCATCGATTTTTTCGTAACGTTGAACATGTCAGCATCCTATATGGGAGCACTCCCAGGCGGATCCCGGGTCTCCCGTTGCATGTAGCGGCCGCATTGCCGCCGGCTTCTTCCATCTTTATTTCGCGTGTCGAAGCCAAGCACGTGTCTCAGATAAACCGCCCTTACAGCAGAATGTCGCCAAAAGAAAGGAAAAGCACAGGGGGCGGGCCTTGCTACGCGCAAGAGCGGCGATATATTACTGAAAAGATGAGGACGACCTCCCCCGCATGCGGCGGGTTAGCACACGGGACGGCCCGGTTTTGGGCCCTTTGGGGCCACAGATATATGGGGTCGCAGATGCGCAGTACAGCAGATCGAATTCGTCACGCCATCAGTTTTGAAGTAATCGGACTACTGGTGGCCATCCCGCTGGGAGCCTGGGCCTTTGGGCTGGAGATGCACGCGATTGGCGTGATTGCCTTGGTCGGGGCGACCCTGGCCACACTCTGGAACTATCTGTTCAATCTTGGCTTTGACCGCGCCATGATCCACTGGGTTGGTCACAGTCAGAAATGGCCGACCCTGCGGGTTCTTCATGCGCTGCTGTTTGAGGCTGGTCTGTTGGCGATGCTGTTGCCCTTCATCGCCTGGCACCTGCAAATCGGGATCTGGGCCGCGCTGGTGATGGACCTTGGGTTCGCCGGATTTTATCTTGTCTATGCTTTTGTTTACAACTGGGCCTATGACCTGGTGTTTCCGATTCCGGCGCAGGCCAGCCTTGACTAAGGCGCTTCGCTTTCCATGGTGAAACTGCTTGCGAGCGGTTGCAGGGTCGCGGGGTTTGCCCTGTAAAAGACCCTGTTCTTAATCGTCTTCGGGGGGATCAGTCCCTTCTGATCTGACTAGCCTGTTGTCTTTTTGCACCGGGAATCGGCAAGTAGATCATTTGATCGACTTGCTGTCCCGCATTGACCACAAGGCTGAAGAGGCAAGGGTCTGGTGCGGGTGTCTTGAATGGGTGCGCCGTGACTAACGATCAAAGGCATCAAGCCACCCCTGTTCCAGGGATCCGTGTAGGCCGATCGCTGCGTGCCAGAGTTGCCGCTTCTGCCCGGTCCAGGCTGGCCAGGGCCTGTTCCAGAGTGTCGCCTCTGGCTTTGGTCTTTAGCCAGACTTTGCGGCAAGAGGCAGGCGACCAGGGCAGCTTGGCGCCCTGAATCCAAAGCCGCAGGTCGCGCGGCAATTGGTCATAGGCTCGCATGGGGTCTTCGCTGCGTTTGCGGCGCTTTACGCTGGTTTCACCAAGGTTGCGTTTTGATGGGCGGGTGGCTGAAGAAGAGGGCATCGATTATATTATGTTATAATATATCGACACCTTCTACTGATCGAATCCATTTGATGCAAGCGAGCCACCCCGCGACAAACAAAAAACGCCCGCTCTAATCAGAGCGGGCGTTGATAATCCTAATGGATTGGTGTTCTTAGCGGCGGATGCCAAGGCGTTTGATCAGGTCCTGGTAACGGGCCACATCTTTGCCTTTGGTGTAGTCCAGCAGCTTACGACGCAGAGCAACCATTTTCAAAAGGCCACGACGACCGTGGTTGTCTTTTTTGTGGGTTTTGAAGTGCTCGGTCAGGGTGTTGATGCGCGAGGTAAGGAGGGCAACCTGTACTTCGGGCGAACCGGTGTCGCCTTCTTTGGTTGCGAATTCTTTCATCAAGCGTGCTTTTTCTTCAGCTGTAATCGACATCGGGGTCTCCTTAAAAAGGTTAGAGGGATGGCACAGGCCGGGATGTCGTCCAGCGCAGGCCCATGGAGTAGAGCTGTCCCGAATCTATGACAGATGCAGAGCAGATGCGGGCGTATAGGCGGTATTGCGGGAAAAGGCAAAGATGTTTTGCCCCGATCATTCTGCTGAGATTAACCAGGCAAGAACCCGGCAGAGATCGCAGATTGGCTGTCGATCAGCGCGATGTCAGCGACGCTCAGCCCTTCGCCGCCCGAAAGGCGCAGAACCTCGGTGCCATTGACCCGGATGATCTGCTGGCCGGGGGTCTCTTCATCGGGTTCGATTGTGATCTGCGGCTCCGCTTCGCTATCCGGGGTCCAGAAGACCACCAGCTGATCTTCGGACCTGTCAAAATCAATCAATTCAACAGCCTCGCCGCTGCCTGCCAGATCTTCGGCCCAGATGTGATCCGCGCCGTCGCCTGCGGTTACGATATCGCCGGCTCCGGCCACCAGGGTGTCATCGCCCGCGCCGCCGTTGAGGTAATCCGTCTCATCGCCATCATCGGCACCCCAGACAAAATCATCGCCGCTGCCGCCAAACAAGCTGTCCTGACCGTCGCCGCCTGCCAGCGTGTCATTGCCGTCATTGCCATGCAGCGCGTCATTGCCGGCCCCGCCGTCCAGGCTGTCGTTGTCCGCACCGCCATGGGCGGTATCGTTGCCGTCGTCGCCTGTCAGGGTGTCCGCACCAAAATGGCCAAACAGCGCGTCGTCGCCCGCATCGCCCCGCAGCGCGTCATCGCCGTATTCTCCGTGCAGGGTGTCACCGCCGCTGCCCCCCGCCAGCGTGTCGTCCCCTGTTGCCCCATGCAGGCTGTCATTGCCTGCGCCGCCCTCGATGGAATCGTCGCCCGCATAGCCGTTCAGCTGGTCGTTGCCGGCCAGGCCGGTGATGTGGTCGTTTAGGTCGCTGCCGACAATGGTGTCAGCCAGGTCAGACCCTGTCAGCTGCGGCCCGTCCAACAATGGCAGATCTCCACTGCCGTTGCTCTCGCTGTCTGTGTCACTGCTGCTGTCAATAAAATCGCAGAGTTCCAGCCCGCTGTCGGTGCCGCTGTCGGTGTCGCCCTCTGTTGCGCCATCAAGGAATTCATCGGCAGGAACCACAGGGGCAACCGGCGAAGCATCGTCCCCGGCCTGATCCTCTGAGGTCTGATCGTCGCTAAAATCCAACAGGGCGGCACCGCCAATCCCCATAAGCCCTAAAAGACCCGCAAACCACAACATGGCATCACTCCAAAACCAAAGCGACCGTCGCGCAGACTAGGGTGACGATCCGTGGTCAGTCTGCCATATCCGGCTTAATTGTCTCCAAACAAATGCGGAACATGGCGCCTGGGTGCTTTGCTGGCAAGTTCAACGGCTTGGAGAGAATTCAGCGAATTCCTGCCGTTAAAAATACGTCAATTCCAAAGCTGCGGGGCCTGAGAATAGGCAATATAGAGCGGATGCTTGGGGTGGCCGTGCTTGCTCAGCCCCAGGTGATGCAGCGGTTTGCCGCTGGCGCGCAGCAGGTTGGCGATGATCGCGCCCTGGCCGCGATGCGCCCCATGGGTGCCCCAGGCGCAGATTACCATATCGGCCCAGTGCATGCCCGCAAGGATCGCCGTTCGATTGTCGGGGCCTTCCGGGTCAGCGGCGGCGCGCATCACCTTTGGATCGGTGGCGCGCAGGGCAAAGATATTGGTGGCTTGAAAGCCGCCAAACCCCAGGGCGCGGGCGCGACGTTCGCAGCGCTCAATCGTGGGGTCGTTCTGTACCTCAGTGGCCTTGGAGGGGTTCAGCATCACAAACATCACCCGCTGGCCTGTGGGTTCCCAAACGCGGGTCAGGCTGTAGCGATAGGTTTCGCAGTCGGAATAGACAGCGGTGGAGGGCGCATCGCCCTTGGTATGGCTGCGGCTGATCATGGCGCTGTCCTGCCAGCCTGCCAGCGATGAGGCAAGCCCATCGCAGCACAGATCTGTCCGGCGCTATGTATCACTCTGGCTGCACAAACACGCGCGAGGGGTGCAATTCGCCTGCCTTGTAGATGCCCACGGCAACAGCCTTGCCTTCAAACGAGGCCCAGGCTTCATCGCCGTATTCGACGGTTGCCGCCAGCACCATGCCGGGATTGCCATTGCGCAGGCGCACCGCACCTTCCGGGGTGCATTTCAGCTCGGGCAGATCGGCCAGCCCCTGTTCCAGCGGGCGCAGATAGCTGTCCAGCTCTGGTGTGCGTTCCATCCGCAGGATGTCGTCCAGCTTCAGCCCGTCGGCGGCATCAAATGGGCCGGACCAGATGCGGCGCAGCTCCTTCACGTGGCCATGACAGCCCAGTGCCGCGCCCAGATCCCGCGCGATAGAGCGCACATAGCCGCCCTTGCCGCAGGTCATTTCCAGGACCACGTGGTCGGGATCGGGACGATCCACCAGCACCAGTTCTTCCACCCAAAGCGGTCGGGCAGCGATTTCAAAGTCATCATCGCCGTCGCGGGCCAGTTTATAGGCGCGCTGCCCGTCGATCTTGACGGCAGAAAACTTGGGCGGCACCTGCTGGATATCGCCGATAAAGGCACCCAGCGCCTGCTTGATCTCTTCATCCGTGGGGCGCGCATCGCTACTGGCAATGGTTTCGCCTTCGGCATCATCGGTGTTGGTGGCCTGGCCCAGCCGCACGGTAAAGGTATAGGCCTTCAACGCGTCGGTAATATAGGGAACGGTCTTGGTGGCCTCGCCCAGGGCAATGGCCAGCACGCCGGTTGCCTCGGGGTCGAGCGTCCCTGCATGGCCGGCCTTCTTGGCCTCCAGCGCCCAGCGGACCTTGTTGACGACAGCGGTCGAGGTCAGCCCGGCAGGTTTATCCACTACCAGCCAACCTGAAATATCGCGCCCTTTGCGTTTGCGTGCCATGTCGTTCCCCGAATGCAAGTGAGGCACGCGGCCTAGCCCAGGGATGCTGTCCTGTCAATTCGACAGTCCAAAGTCCTGGGGCGGTGTGATCAGCCTGGACGGTGACCGGTGTGGCGTCTGGCGGCGGGTTATTCCACCACGCCGATCACCGGCCCCATCATGAAACCCGCATCAGAGCGGCCGATCTGTGGCGCATGCAGGCGTGATATATTGCCGTCGAAATACAGCGCATTGGGCAGTTTCAAATAGTCGCGGAACAGGCTGCCAAACTGGTGGAAGGTCACCGCATTCCGCGAAATGGCAAAGACCGCGCGGCGGCCATCCGCCGAGGTGCCAACCCCGTTGCGAATATAATACGAGGTAGAGTCGGGCAGAAACCGCGGATGCAGCGCGCCATCAATCACCAGCATCGGCCCCGACTGAGTCGCCGAGGTGCAGCGGGGGGCCGCATCGCGAAAGGCGAGGGATTCAAACACATCGGCGCGGCCTTCGCGCAGGCACAAGACGCCATTGGGAAGCAGGCCAAAATTGCCCGGTCCGGCATTGGTCACCAGGCGCATCTCTTGCTTGCCATCTTCAACATAGAGCCCGACCGGCGCGCGATCGGCGTGATACATGCCGGCATTGGTCGCAAAGGCGAGGGCCTTGCCTTCTGCAGCGAGCGCCTCTTCGATGCGGGAAAAATGGCCATAAACCTGACCTTGTTCATCGTGCAGAAACAGCCGGAGCTGCGCCCGGCTGGCATCCACTTCGCATAGCGTATAGCGATTGCCATCATAGGCGATATCTTCGCACTGCAGCGGAGCTGTCTCGGCGGCTGCCTGTTCTTCAGTGATCTGTGCGGTCGCTACCACGTCTGACCCGCTGTCGGCCCCCAGTGTCGGTGCCGCCCAAAGGGTGGCTAGCACTGCCAGGGCCGGGCGGATCACTCGTCGAGATCGCGGCGCACCGCGTCCTGTTCCAGCATCTTGCGGGTGGCATCCATCTGATCATAGGTCAGATCCAGCTGGAAGCGCAGGTCTGGGGTGTATTTCATCCCAAGCTTCTTGCCTGCCAGGGTGCGTAGCTCCCACTTGTTGCGGGCCAGCAGTTTGAGCAGGTCCTCTTGCCCCTTGCCGCCCAGCGGCAACACATAGGCCGTCGCGATGCGCAGATCAGGGGTGACGCGGACCTCACCGACGGTCACGGACATGCGGTTCAGCTCGGGGTCGTGCAGTTCCCCACGCATCAGCACTTCGGACAGGGTCCGGCGGATCAGCTCGCCGACGCGCAGCTGCCGTTGGGAGGGGGCGCGCCCCTCAGAAGATTTGTTCTTTGCCATAACTTCGATCTAAGCCGAAACCTGCCCTTTGCCAAGTCATCGCCAAGCAGGTAGGAGAAAACCAGCAAAAACATCGACCCATTCAGCAATGAGGACCACAGCAATGACCAAAACACCGGGGATCGTGATCACGGGGGCCTCTGGCCGCATGGGGCAGATGTTGATCAAGACGGTGCTGGACAGCGACAAGGCGCGGTTGGTCGGCGTGGTGGAACGCAGCGGTCATCCCTGGGTCGGTCAGGATCTTGGCCTGGCGATGGGTGGCAGTGAAATCGGCGTGATGGTCAGCGATGATCCGCAGGCAGTGTTTGCGCAGGCGCAGGCAGTGATTGATTTCACTTCTCCGGAGGCCACATTGGCCTTTTCCAAGATGGCGGCCGAGGCGGGCGCGGTGCATGTGATTGGCACCACGGGCATGTCCGAGGCGCAGATTGCGGCGCTGAAACCTGCCGCCGCCAAGACGGTTCTGGTACGGGCCGGTAATATGAGCCTGGGTGTCAACCTGCTGGTGCAGCTGACCAAAAAGGTCGCCGCCGCGCTAGATGAGGATTTTGACATCGAGGTGATCGAGGCGCATCATCATCACAAGGTGGATGCCCCCTCAGGCACCGCGCTGATGCTGGGCGAAGCTGCCGCCGAGGGGCGCGGGGTTGCCTTAGCGGATGTGTCTGATTCGGGGCGTGATGGCATCACCGGGGCACGCAAACGTGGTGACATCGGCTTTAGCGCCATTCGCGGCGGCGATATCGTGGGGGAGCATGACGTGCTTTTTGCTGCCGCCGGGGAACGTATCGTGCTGCGCCATATGGCGACGGATCGGGCGATTTTCGCCCGTGGCGCGCTGAAGGCGGCGCTTTGGGGGCAGGGGCAGGCGCCGGGGGAATACGACATGCTGGACGTGCTTGGGCTGTAAGCCGCATCAGTCGGCCATCCAAGGGCCAGTTGCGATCATTGGCATTGACGCGACTGGCTCTCACTGAGTTATTCGCCAGTTCCAGGCGCGCAAAGCCGGTTCCTACATTGGCGTTGCATGCGCTAAAAGTCGATGGCGATGCCCTTTTTCTCCCAGTCGCCATAACGGGCCGGGTCCAGCCCGTCACGTCCGCCGAGTTCCACGGGTGGTTTTGCCTTGGCCTCGGCCTCTTTGCGGCGCTGTGCGGCTTCGGCCAGGGCGCGCTGGGCGGCAGGGGGCAGGGTTGGCTGTGTGCTCTCTGCATCCTGTGGGGCTGCGCTTTGTTGCGGGGTCTGGGTCTCGTCGCTCATCGCGGGTTCCTTTATGCTGCGGCCATGGTATACGCCCCTCCTTGGTGGGGACAAGCCACCCGACGCGCTGATGCTATGGCCAGCAAGGCGCGCCCCCATGCGAAGGAGAGCAGCAATGTCCGATGGAACCCAGGCCCGCCGTACGGTGATCTACCTTCTGGATCAGGTTCTGGGCGAGGGCCGGTTGTTGGCAGAATGTTATGCCGCTGGCGCGCTGGAGCGGCTGACGCCGGAAGATCGTGCCCGTACCCAGCGCCTGACCCTGCAGACCCTGCGCAGCCTGGAACGCGCCGATCGCGTGCTGCAAAAGCATCTGAAGAAATCGACGCCGTTGACCGTGCATAATGCGCTGCGGCTGGGAACGGTTGAACTGTGCCACGGGGCTGCCGCGCATGGGGTGGTCAATGACATGGTGGCGATCATCTCCAAGCACCGCCGCCATGGCCAACTGAAAGGGCTGGTCAATGCGGTGCTGCGCAAAGTGGCAGATCAGGGTCCGGCAGAATGGGCCAAACTGCGGGTGCCGCGCCTGCCGAAATGGCTGCGCAGCCCGCTGGCGCAGGCCTGGGGCAGTGCCGCCATGCTTGAGATTGAAGCGGCCCACTATGCCGGCGCGCCGTTGGATATCACCGGAAAACCGGGTGCGGATCTGTCGCCGCTGGGCGGACAGCGCATGGCGACGGGGTCGCAGCGTCTGGCCGAGGCCGGGCAGGTTTCGGTGCTGCCGGGGTATGAGGCCGGGGATTGGTGGGTGCAGGATGCCGCTGCTGCACTGCCCGCCCAGATCCTGCAGGCGCAAAAGGGCGAGCGGGTGCTTGATCTTTGTGCAGCGCCGGGTGGCAAGACCATGCAGATGGCCGCCAGCGGTGCCTTGGTGACGGCGGTGGATAGCTCTGCTGCGCGGATGGATCGCCTGCGCGAAAACCTTGCCCGCACCGGGCTGGCTGCCGATCTGGTGGTTGGCGATGCCTTGGAACAGGCGGGGCAGTTTGATGCGGTATTGCTGGATGCACCCTGTTCTGCCACCGGTACCATTCGCCGCCACCCCGATCTGCCACATGCCAAGGACGGCGCGGCCTTTGGTGCCCTGATAGAGCTGCAGGCGCAGATGCTTGCCCATGCCTGGAGCCTGGTCAAACCCGGTGGGCGTCTGGTCTTTTGCACCTGCTCGCTGCTGCCGGACGAAGGCGAATGCCAGATCGAAGAGGCGCTGGAGATCTTTCCGGATATGTCCGCCGACAGCAGCGTGCTGGCGTCGCTGGGAATTGATCCGGCCTGGATCACTGAAGAAGGCGGCCTGCGTCTGCGCCCGGATTACTGGCGGGATCAGGGTGGCATGGATGGGTTTTACATGGCGCTTCTGCGCAAATCTGCCTGATCGATACCCCGCCTGCGCATTCTTCGGTGACTTGAGGCAGCAACACCGCTAGTCTTTTGCCAAAACGCCAGAACTTCAAAGCAAAAGGCGTGAGGCAGAGAGCATGTCCAGATACGATAGAGTGGCGGGTCGTGGGACCCGGATCATGAATAGGTTATATGCCTGGCGCGCCCGCAAGCAGCCAGCCGCCAGCGGGTTTGTGTCACGCCCCGAGCCGCGCACCATCGGCAGTTTTGCCCGTGGGCGGCAGCTGGTGGCAGGCAATCTGCTCTTTGCTGGGTTTTTGGTCGAATCGGACACCACCGGGCTCTGGGATGTGACGGCCCCCGATGCGGCTTTCGAGGCAGAGCGTCAGGGGTTTGCCTGGCTGGATGATCTCGCAGCGGTGGGCGATATCCGGGCGCGGCAGAAGGCCCAGAAATGGGTCTGGGGCTGGATCGAAACCCATGGCGCTGCGGCCGGGTTTGGCGCGGCCCTGTCATGGTCGCCGGATCTGACCGGGCGGCGGGTTATCCGCTGGATCAACCACGCATTGTTTTTGCTCAGCGGCAAGGACCGGGCTGAGAGCGAGGCCTTTTATCAGTCTCTGTCGCAGCAGACCTGGTTCCTGTCGCGGCGCTGGCAGGGGGCCTCTCCGGGGTTGCCCCGGTTTGAGGCGCTTACAGGGCTGATCTATGCCGGGCTGGCGCTACAGGGGCGCGAAGAGCTGGCCGATCCGGCCATCCGCGCCCTGGCGCAGGAATGTGAAAGCCAGATCGACGCTGAAGGCGGTGTGCCAACCCGCAACCCCGAAGAACTTCTGGAGGTCTTCACCCTGCTGACCTGGGCTGCCGCCGCCCTGCATGAGGCGGGGCGCACGGTGCCTGCAGCGCAGATCAAGGCGATAGAACGGATTGCCCCGGCACTGCGGACGTTGCGCCATGCGGACGGCGGGCTGGCGCGGTTTCACGGTGGCGGTCGTGGACTGGAAGGTTGGCTGGATCACGCGCTGGCCGCCGCCCATGTTTCCGGCAAGCATCTTGATGGTCTGGCGATGGGCTATGCCCGGCTTGCGGCCCGGCGCACATCGGTGGTGATCGATGCGGCTGTTCCGCCCCAGGGGGCGGCCTCGAGCAATGGCCATGCCTCGACCCTGGCGTTTGAGCTGACCTCGGGGCGGCGTCCCCTGGTGGTGAACTGCGGATCGGGAGAGACCTTTGGCCTGGAATGGCGTCGTGCAGGGCGGGCCACCCCGTCGCATTCCACCCTTTGCCTGGCGGGGCATTCCAGCGCGCGTCTGGCACCGGCGGACCGCACCACCGGGCAAGAGCTACTGGTCGAGGGGCCAGCCGAGGTGCAGATCGCGCTGGAGGAAGAGACCACAGCCAACCGCTTTCAGGGCGGTCATGACGGTTATCTGCGTGACTTTGGTCTGACCCATGCGCGTACCCTGGAATTGTCAGATGATGGCCGCAGCCTGTCGGGCGAAGATCTTCTGGTGGCCATCGAAGAGCCTGCCAAGCGGGTTTTCTCCAAAATGCTGGATCGCTCTGGCACCCAGGGTATTGGCTTTGAGTTGCGACTACACCTGCACCCAGAGGTGGATTCGACGCTGGATCTGGGGGGCGCTGCAGTTTCGATGGCGCTGAAAAGCGGTGAGATCTGGGTCTTCCGCCATGATGGAAACTGTGAATTGACGCTGGAACCCAGTGTTTATCTGGAAAAAACGCGATTAAAGCCGCGAGCAGCCAAGCAGATCGTTTTATCTGGCCGCGCAATCGAGTATGCGACACGCGTCCGGTGGACGCTGAGCAAGGCGCAAGAGACCGCCATTGCCGTGCGTGACCTGAATCGGGATGAGCCCGAGATTTTTGATTGAGCCTAGACTTGAGCCTGAAAAGGACCGCCCTGCCATGACCGACCAGACCCCCATTCGCCGCGCCCTGCTTTCCGTATCCGACAAGACGGGTCTTATCGACCTGGGCAAGGCGCTAAGCGCACGCGGCGTTGAGCTTTTGTCCACCGGCGGTTCCGCCAAGACCCTGCGTGAGGCCGGGCTAGAGGTCAAGGATGTGGCTGAAATCACAGGCTTTCCTGAAATGATGGATGGGCGGGTGAAAACTCTTCATCCGATGGTACACGGCGGGCTGCTGGCGCTGCGCGACAATGCCGATCACATCAAGGCGATGGAAGAGCATGGTATCGGCCCGATCGATCTTTTGGTGGTGAACCTTTACCCGTTTGAAGAAACCGTGGCCAAGGGTGCCGATTATGACACCTGCATCGAAAACATCGATATTGGCGGCCCGGCAATGATTCGCGCCGCCGCCAAGAATCACGGTGATGTCACCGTGGTTGTGGATGTCGCCGATTATGAGGCGCTGCTGGCCGACATGGATCAGAACGGTGGCACCACCGCACCTGATTTCCGCCGCAAGCTGGCCCAGATCGCCTATGCCCGCACCGCTGCCTATGATGCCGCCGTATCCACCTGGCTGGCCGCCGCGCTAGAGCTGGAAGCCCCGCGCCGCCGTGCCTTTGCCGGTGAGCTGAAGCAGACCCTGCGCTATGGTGAGAACAGCCACCAGAAAGCAGCCTTCTACACCGATGGCACCGATCGCCCCGGTGTCGCCACGGCGCTGCAGCTGCAGGGCAAGGAGCTGTCCTACAACAATATCAACGACACGGATGCCGCCTATGAACTGGTGGCGGAATTTGATCCGGCTGAAACAGCTGCGGTGGCGATCATCAAGCACGCCAACCCTTGCGGCGTTGCCAAGGGGGCGAGCCTGGTTGAAGCCTATCAAAAGGCCTTTGATTGTGACCGCACCTCTGCCTTTGGTGGCATCGTGGCGCTGAACCAGCCGCTGGATGCGGAAACAGCCACCAAGATTGTCGAGATCTTCACTGAGGTGGTGATTGCCCCCGGCGCTTCGGACGAGGCCAAGGCGATCTTTGCCGCCAAGAAAAACCTGCGCCTGCTGTTGACTGATGGTCTGCCGGATACACGCGCTGCCATCACCGCTTATAAACAGGTGGGCGGCGGTGTTCTGGTGCAGGACAAAGACGTGGGCTACGTTGGCATGGATGACCTGAAAGTGGTGACGGAAAAAGCCCCCACCGAAGAGCAAATGCAGGACCTTCTGTTCGCCTGGAAAGTCGCCAAACACGTGAAATCCAACGCCATCGTCTATGTCAAAGGCAATGCCACCGTTGGCGTTGGGGCCGGCCAGATGAGCCGCCTGGATAGCGCCAATGTTGCGGCGTCCAAGGCGCAGCGCATGGCGGATGAACTGGGTCTGGACGAAAGCCTGGCCAAGGGATCGGCTGTGGCATCTGATGCGTTCTTTCCCTTTGCTGATGGTCTGCTGGAAGCAGCAGCAGCAGGCGCAACCTGCGTGATCCAGCCGGGCGGTTCCATGCGTGACGACGAGGTGATCGCCGCTGCCAACGCGCAGGGCATTGCCATGGTCTTTACCGGCATGCGCCACTTCCGCCACTAAACAAGACACGAGAAAAAAATGGCAGCAGCACGTTTGATTTTTTGGGGCGCCTTCTGGGCCTTTCTGGTGGACCAGGCTAGTAAATATCTGGTCATCCACTGGATGGGCCTGTCCCGGCGTCTGAGCATAGATGTGCTGCCGCCCCTGCTGAATTTTCGCTATGGGGAAAACACTGGCATCAATTTTGGCCTGTTTGACAGCGATGTCGATACGGCGCGCTGGGTGTTGATTGGCCTGTCGCTGGCGATTTGTCTGGCGCTTGTGCTTTGGGTTGGGCGAGGCCGCGACAAGGGCGCGCTGATGCATGTTTCCGCCGGGCTGGTGATCGGCGGGGCCCTTGGCAATGTCGCGGATCGCCTGCTCTATGGTTATGTGCTCGATTTTCTCAATATGTCCTGCTGCGGGGTCAACAACCCCTATGTGTTCAATCTGGCAGACGTGTTCATTTTTGCTGGGGCGGCTGGTTTGATCCTGTTTGAGGGACGCAGCAAAAAGCCTGCGTGACCTCCCCCGGGAAATAGGCTAAAACCGCGTTGAAACTGGCGGGAGTATTGGGGAAATGCGAATTCCTCTGGCAATTATCGGTCTGATCTGTGCCGTGGCTGTAACAGGCTGCGGACAAAAATCGTTGCGCGACATTCGCAGCACCGGCCCCGGACCAGATGAATTTCTGGTGCTGCCGCCAAAACCGCTGAGCGCGCCGGCTGACTATGCCGCGTTGCCGCAGCCAACGCCGGGTGGCACCAATCGCACGGATACCAATCCGCAGGCCGATGCCGTGGCGGCCCTGGGCGGCAAGCCCTCGGCGCTGGTGCCGGGATCAGGTGTTCCAGCCAGCGATGTCGGCCTTGTCACCGCGTCTAGCCGGTATGGCGTGTCGCCGAATGTGCGCCAGGCCCTGGCTGCAGAAGATGCCGCTTTCCTCAAACGCAGACGGCGCGGCGGACGTATCAAGATCGCGCCGGTTGACCGCTACGAACAGATCTACGCCAAAGAGACGCTTGACCCCTTTGCCGCCAATGAGGCCTTTCGCCGGGCTGGGGCTGGCACACCCTCTGCGCCACCTGTGAGTGAAGAATAGCGGCCACAGCCTGATCACCTTGTCTTGTTGCCTGCCGCCGCTTTGGGCAGGTGCGACCGGCTGCGGCTGCGGTGGCTGTGCGGCCAGCGATCACCTTTGCGATAGTGATACTTGCGCTTGCGCCTCAAGGGGGTAGGTTAAGCGCGGATGAGCGGGTTGCGCTATTCCAACCATGATACCCGTCGGATGGCAGGCCAGATCCAGCGCGGCTAGATCGAAACTGATCCGGGGCCGCAGGCAGCCTGCCCGGTTCATCTGACTGGCACCATGGTTTGAAGCGACCCACTTGCCCCACTGATACATCAACGCCCGATATAGGCCCGCGCTGCGGTCTGCAGCCCTGGTCTCGATAATGAGGAGAATGCCAAATGATCCCAAGGATTACCTTGGCGGCGACCATGCTGAGCATCAGCCTGACAGGCAGCATGATCGGAGTCGGCAGCGGCGCTCTGGCTGAAACGCCCGCGACGGTCACAAAGGCCGAAGACCCGGTCACAAGTTTTTCGTTGGACAATGGCATGCAGGTTGTCGTGGTCGAAGATCACCGGGTGCCCGTGGTGCAGCATATGGTCTGGTACCGGGCGGGTTCTGCTGATGAACCTATTGGTCAGTCCGGGGTTGCGCATTTTCTGGAACATTTGCTGTTCAAGGGCACAGATACCCTTGCCCCCGGCGAACTTTCGGCGACCGTGGCGGCCAATGGTGGGCGCGACAATGCCTTCACCAGTTATGATTACACAGCCTATTTTCAGCGGGTTGCTTCGGATCGGCTGGAACTGATGATGCAGATGGAAAGCGACCGGATGGTCAATCTGCGCCTTGCCGAAGAGGATATTGTTACCGAACGCGAAGTGATCCTGGAAGAGCGCAACCAGCGCACGGATAACAGCCCTCGCGCTTTGTTTTCTGAACAGCTGAACGCTGCGCAATATCTGAACCATCGCTACGGGCAGCCGGTGATCGGCTGGCGTCACGAGATGGAAGAGCTGGACATGGCCGATGCGCTGTCCTTTTACGGCACCTATTACGCGCCAAATAATGCCATTCTGGTGGTGTCGGGTGATGTGGATCCGGAAGAGGTGAAATCCTTGGCCGAGACCTATTATGGCGCGATCCCTGCAAATCCAGATCTGCCGCAGGTTCGGGCGCGCAGCAAAGAGCCGCCGCAAAACGCAGAGCGTCGCCTGATCTACCGTGACCCTCGCGTCGCCCAGCCCTATGTCCAGCGCTCTTATCTGGCGCCGGAACGCGATGCGGGCGCACAGGAAAAGGCCGCGGCGCTGTATCTTCTGGCCGAACTGCTGGGCGGGGGGACGACATCATATCTGGCCAACGCGCTGCAGTTTGATCAGCAGGTCGCGGTCTACACGGGTGCGTTTTATTCAGGCGTTTCGCTGGATGCGACCAGCTTTGATTTTCTGGTGGTTCCAGCCGAAGGGGTCACCCTGCAAGAGGCCGAGGATGCATTGGATGCCACCCTGGCCGAATTCATGGCCAAAGGCGTGGATATGGAGCAGCTAGAGCGGATCAAACTGCAATTGCGGGCTTCGGAAATCTATGCGCGCGATAATGTCGATGGCATCGCCAATCGTTATGGCCGGGCGCTGACCTCGGGGCTGACGATTGCGGATGTGCAGGATTGGCCAAAGGTTTTGCAATCGATTACCGCGGATGAAATCATCGCTGCGGCGCAGGATTTGCTTCGTCCTGAGGCCTCGGTGACGGGGTGGATGATGCGGCAGGAGGAGGGCAAGTGATGCGCCTTACAGTGATAAAGACGGCTCTGTTTTTCTGGGCCGGGATCGCAGCGCTGGCGCTGCCGGCGCAGGCGGAAATCAAGATAGAAGAAGTCACTTCACCCGGTGGCATCACTGCCTGGCTGGTCGAGGACCATTCGATCCCCTTTACCGCGCTAGAGCTGCGCTTTCGCGGCGGCACCTCGCTGGATGCGCCGGGCAAACGGGGGGCGACCTATCTGATGGCTGGCCTTCTGGAGGAAGGATCCGGTGACATGCGGGCGCAGGACTATACCCGCGCGGTTGAAAATCTGGCAGCCAGTTTTGGCTATGATGCCGACCGTGACAGCCTGTCGATCTCGGCCCGCTTTCTGAGCGAAAATCGCGATGCGGCAATTGCCCTGCTGCAGCAAACCCTGCAGCAGCCACGCTTTGATCAGGATGCATTGGACCGGGTTCGAGCACAGGTGCTTGCCGGGCTGCGGTCTGATCTGAAGGACCCCAACAAGATCGCCAGCCAGGCCTTTGCCGCCATGGCCTATGGCGACCACCCCTATGGCAGTTCCGGAAAGGGCAGCATCGAGAGCGTTTCGGAGCTGACGCGGCAGGATATCTTTGCTGCGCATGATGCCATCTTTGCCAAAGACCGGCTCTATGTCAGTGCGGTGGGGGACATCACCCCCGAAGATCTGGGGCTGCTGCTGGATCGGCTGTTGGGCGATCTGCCCGCCGCCGGGGCGGCGCTGCCGGGGCCAGCCGAGGTGACCATTCCCGGGGGGGTCAGCATCGTTGACTATGACACACCGCAATCGGTGGCGCTGTTTGGCCATCAGGGGATTGAACGCGATGATCCCAGGTTCTTTGCCGCCTATATCATGAACCAAATTCTGGGCGGCGGGTCGTTTGACAGCCGCCTGATGAAAGAGGTACGGGCAAAACGCGGGCTGACCTATGGTGTCTATTCCTATCTGGTGCCGCAGGATCTTGCGGCGACCTACATGGGGCAGCTGGGATCGGCCAACAGCAAGATGGCCGAAGCGGTCGAGGTGATTCAGGCTGAATGGCAGCGCCTTGCCAGCGATGGCGTCACCGAGAAAGAGCTGCAAGATGCCAAGACCTATCTGACCGGGGCCTATCCGCTGCGCTTTGATGGCAATGGCCAGATTGCATCGATCCTGGTGGGGATGCAGATGGATGACCTGCCGATCGACTATGTGCGGACCCGCAATGACAAGATCAACGCGGTGACACTAGAGGAGCTCAACCGCGTTGCCGCAGAGGTTCTGCGCCCGCAGGAGCTGCAATTTATCGTTGTGGGCCGCCCCGTTGGTTTGGCCGAGACAATCAACTGATCCCATCTGGCGCAGATCTTTAGCGGACGCATGCAACAAGAAAGGCCGGGGAAATTCCCCGGCCTTTTCTGTGTTCTGCCTGGTCTGGCCTTACTCGCCGTAGGGCACCCAGATGTTTTTCACCTCGGTGGATTGCTGCAGCACGGTGCGGCTGTGGTCCTGACTCCAGTCAATGGCCCCCTGGGGGACCCAGGTTCGTTTCAGGTTCAGCGCCGAGGCCTGCTCAATCGTGCTGTCCAGATCTGCCGAGGCAAAGCTCCAGACCGCATCGACATTCATATGCGCAGCCAGTGGTTCGGCCAGCGCTTCGGCATCGCCGGTCAGGATATTGACCACCCCTGCCGGGACATCGGATGTTTCCAGCACCTGAAAGAAATCGGTTGCAGCCAGCGGGAACGGGGTTGAAGCGGCCAGCACCACCCGGTTGCCCATGGCCAGCGCCGGCGCCATCAGCGACACCAGCCCCAGCAGCGGTGCCTCATCCGGGCAGAGCGCGCCGATCACGCCAACCGGTTCTTTCATCGCCAGGGCCACGGCGCGCATTGGCACGCCATGCACCTGACCATCATACTTGTCAGCCCAGGCGGCGGCGGTGAACAGGCGATCAACCGCGGTTTCGACCTCTTTCGCGCCGGTTTTCTTGCCTGTCATTGCATCAATGCGATGGGCAAATTCGGCGGCGCGGGCGGACAGGTTTTCGCCGACATAGTACAGGATCTGCGCCCGAAGATGGCCAGTGGTCCTGGACCAGGCCTTGGCAGAGGCTGCGGCCTCCACGGCGTTGCGGATGTCTTTGCGCCCGGCCTGTCCCACATGGCCGATCAGCTTGCCATTGGGGGCGTAGATGGCTTTGGAATAACCGCTGTCGGGACGGGCCTGTTTGCCGCCGATATACATCTTGGCGGTGCGGTCCACCGGATCGGTGCTGCCGCCTGGCTGTTTGCCTGCAAAGGCGGCAAGGGATTTGCGCGCCTTGGGTTTGTCCCTGGGGCGGGTATAGGCGCTCAGGCCTTCCCAGCCGCCTTCCCGGCCAAAGCCGCTTTCGCGGACCCCGCCAAAGCCGGCAGCGGCGTCAAACATATTGGTGCCATTGATCCAGACCACCCCGGCGACCAGCTTGGGGGCAAGATCCAGCGCCAGGTTTATGTTTTCGCTCCAGACGGTGGCGGCAAGCCCATAGCGGCTGTTATTGGCCAGTTCTACGGCCTCGGCTGGGGTGCGAAAGGTGCAAGAAACCAGGACCGGGCCAAAGATTTCTTCCTGCATCAGCGGATCCGATGGCGCGAGTCCCTGGATCAGCGTTGGTGGGAAAAAGCAGCCCTCGCTTGGCAGGGGCAGGGCGGGTTGATAGGTTTCGCCGGCCTGATTGGCCGTGACCAGTGCGCTGATGGTTTGCAGTTGCACCGGGTCAACCACGGCGCCGATGTCGATGGATTTATCCAGCGGGCTGCCCAGGCGCAGCTTGTCCATGCGCGCCTTGAGCCGGGTGTAGAACTGATCGGCAATGCCTTCCTGCACCAAGAGGCGCGATCCGGCACAGCAGACCTGGCCCTGATTGAACCAGATGGCATCCACCAACCCTTCGACCGCAGAGTCCAGATCAGCATCGTCAAACACGATATAGGGGGATTTGCCGCCCAGTTCGAGCGTCAGTGCCTTGCCAGAGCCGGCAGTGGCTTCGCGGATGCGCCGCCCAACCGAAGTCGACCCGGTAAAGGCGATCTTGTCCACATCAGCAGCCACGATCATTTCGCCCACGGCGCCATCGCCGGTGACAATGTTGACCACGCCTTTGGGCAGCCCGGCTTGCTGGCAGATATCGGCAAACAGCAGCGCGGTAAGCGAGGTATATTCCGCCGGTTTCAGCACCACGGTATTCCCCATGGCCAGCGCCGGCGCGACCTTCCAGGCCAGCATCAACAGCGGGAAATTCCAGGGGATGATCTGGCCACAGACCCCAAGTGCCTGGGCTCCCGGCAGCTCAGCCTCCATCAGTTGGGCCATGCCCGCGTGATAGTAGAAATGGCGCTGCGCCAGGGGAATGTCGATATCGCGGCTTTCGCGGATCGGCTTGCCGTTGTCCATGGTTTCCAGCACCGCAAACAGGCGCGCGTGTTTCTGCAAAAGCCGGGCAATGGCATAGAGAAACCGCGCCCGTCCCGGCCCGCCAAGTTTTTCCCAACCGGGCTGGGCATTGCGCGCCGCAGCGGTGGCGGCATCGACATCCGCCTGGCTCGCCTGGCTGAGGGTCGCCAGAACCTCGCCCGTTGCGGGGTTGCGGCTGTTGAAGCCATCGCCGGGCGCGGTAAAGCTGCCATTGATGAAATGGCCAAAGCGGTCGCCTTGGTCAACCAGCCAGGCCAGAGCCTCGGCGGCGCTTTCGGGGGCAGGGCCATAATCCATGGTCTCAAAAATCTCTTTGATGCTCATTGTATCGGTTCCTTTGCCGTGCAGCCCTGGGGGTTCAGCACCCGTTGGGTGGAGGCAGGATGGCGCAGCAGTGCAGCTGCGGGACGAAGGGGGCGCGGCACCAGATTGCCGCCGCAGTTGGGGCAGGTCCCTTTGAGGATGTTGTCGGCGCAATCGGCGCAGAAGGTGCATTCAAAGGTGCAGATCCGGGCCTCTGGGCTGCGCGGTGGCAGATCGCGATCGCAACATTCACAATTTGGTCTCAACTGCAGCATCTGATCAGGCCAGCGCATGGCGGTAGCTGGCCGAATAGGCCCCGGTGACATGATGTTCCAATTGGCGCTCGATGTCATTCAACAGCGATGACGCGCCAAAGCGGAACAGATCCGGCTGAAGCCAGTGATTTCCAAGTTCTTCCTTGATCAGGGACAGATAGACCAGCGCGTCTTTTGCCTTGGAGATACCGCCGGCCGGCTTGTAGCCAACCCGGAAACCGGTGCGGTGGTAATAGTCGCGGATGGCGCGGATCATCACCAGGCTGACGGGTAGGGTGGCGTTGACGCTTTCCTTGCCGGTTGAGGTCTTGATGAAATCGGCCCCCGCCATCATGCAGATCAATGAGGCCCGCGCCACGTTGCGCAGCGATCCCAGCTCTCCGGTGGCCAGGATCGCCTTTACATGGGCCTCACCGCAGGCCATGCGAAAGGCCTGCATTTCATCATAAAGCGCCTGCCAGTTACCCGACAGCACGTGACGGCGCGAAATCACGATGTCGATTTCACGGGCACCTGCCTTGACGCTTTCGGTGATCTCGGCAAGGCGCAGGTGAAAGGGCGACAGCCCGGCGGGAAACCCGGTGGACACTGCGGCGACGGGAATGTTGGTGCCCTCCAGCGCGGTCACTGCGGCCGGGATCATGTCATGGTAGACACAGATCGCGCCGGTGGTGATCGGCCCCATGTTCAGGGCCTGCAACAGATCGGGACGCAGCGGTTGACGGGCCTTGGCACAAAGACGGCGCACCCGGTCGTCGGTGTCATCCCCGGACAGGGTGGTCAGGTCGATGCAGGTGATCGCTTTCAGCAACCAGGCAGCCTGATAGTCCTTTTTCACGCTGCGCCGTGCGGGCAACGTGGCGCAGCGGCGTTCAATTGCAGATGTATTGGCCTGCACGCTGGCGACCCAATCAAGGTCAAGCGCCATACCGGGGTTGCGCGGTTCCTGGGCCAGGGCCAGCGGGGTCGTGTGTTCCAAGGTTTGGCTTTCCATTCCGGGGATCCTCAACAGAGTTCCGCGCAAAAGTCGCACGGGTGCGGCATCTTGGCAAGCAAGCCGGGGCTGGGCTGTTGGTATTTTACTCCATTGGACAAGATCGACATGTTTTTTTGCGAATAAGTCGCAATTGCGTTGACTAAGTTGAGAATCATTCGCATATTCACTTCAAATCTATCTAGAGGAGGCGTGAGCCTGTGCGTTTGAGAAATGTTGCCCTGTTGGGCCTGATGATGCTTCTTGCTCTGCCATTGGTGGCGGGCCGGGCCCAGGCGGACGCGCCACTGAAAGTTGTGGCGACGACCGGTATGATTGCCGATGCAGCGCGCCAGATTGGCGGTGCCGAGGTGGAGGTCAAAGCGCTGATGGGGCCGGGGGTTGATCCCCATGCCTATCGCCAGACCCGTAGCGATATCGTGGCCATGACCCGCGCCGATCTGGTGCTTTGGCATGGGCTGTATCTGGAGGCCCAGATGCAGGAATTCTTTCACGATCTGACCCGCAAGCGCCCGGTGGTGGCAGTGGCCGAGGGGCTGCCCAAGGATCTGCTGCGCAGCCACGACGACTATGCTGACAAATATGACCCGCATGTCTGGATGTCTCCGGCCCTGTGGAAGCTGGTGGTGGAAGAGGTGCGCGCGGTCTTGACAACAGCCCGTCCACAATCGGCCGAGCTGTTTGCCGCCAATGCCCAGGCGCATCTGGCTGAACTGGATCGCCTGATCGCCTATGGCACCGAAGCACTGGCCAAGGTGCCGGAAAACAATCGTGTCTTGCTGACGGCCCATGACGCCTTTGGCTATTTTGGCCGTGACTACGGGTATGAGGTTCTGGGCATTCAGGGCATTTCGACCCAGTCAGAGGCCGGGCTGAACCGTATTGGCGAACTGGTCGATCTGCTGGTTGCCCGCGATATCAAGGCGGTCTTTGTCGAAAGCTCGGTTTCGGACCGCTCTATGCGTGCGCTGATCGAAGGCGCGGCGGCCCAGGGTCATACGGTGAGCATCGGAGGCGAGCTGTTCTCGGATGCGATGGGGGCAGATGGCAGCTATGAAGGCACCTATCTGGGAATGCTCGATCACAATATCACCACCATCGCCACTGCCTTGGGGGCCGAAATCCCGGCGCGCGGTATGGATAGCAAACTGTCGGCGGGGCTGTAATATGTCATTGGATGCAGCAAATAGCCTAATTGAAAACCGCGTGGTTGCCGGGCTGGACCAGGATGCCAAAATCGCCCAAAGCCCACTGGCCGTGCGTGGTCTCACCGTCAGCTATGGTGAAAAGCCAGCGGTGTTTTCCGTTGATATGACGGTAGAGCCAGGGCAGATGACCGCCATCATTGGCCCCAATGGGGCGGGGAAATCCACCCTGCTGAAAGCCGCACTTGGCATTGTTGCGCCGATTTCGGGCCGAGTGACGATCTTTGGCCGACCGTTGGCCGAACAGCGTGCCCGTATCGCCTATGTACCGCAGCGCGCCAGCGTGGACTGGGATTTCCCGACACGGGTGATTGATGTGGTTCTGATGGGGCTCTATCGTGAGCTGGGCCTGTTGGGCCGGATCAAGGGCAATCACCGGGCCAGGGCGCTGGACTGTCTGTCCCGTGTTGGCATGGCGGATTTTGCGACCCGCCAGATTGGCCAGCTGTCCGGCGGCCAGCAACAGCGGGTGTTTCTGGCCCGTGCCCTGGCGCAGGGCGCTGATCTTTACCTGTTGGATGAACCCTTTGCTGGGGTCGATGCAGCAACGGAAAAGGCCATTATTTCTGTGCTGAAATCCCTGCGGGCGGCTGGCAAGACCGTGGTTGTGGTACATCACGACCTGGCCACGGTGGCGGAATATTTTGACAATGTCTTCTTGATCAATACCCGCCGCGTCGCCGAAGGCCCGGTTGCTGAGGCCTTCAGCGAAGAAAGCTTGCAGGTGGCCTATGGCGGCCGTCTGGCAGCGACGCAGATTGACCAGCTGGCGCGGGGCTAGAGGAACAGATCATGCTACTGGACGCACTTACCCTGCAGCTTGGCTATAATGCCACGTTGGTGGCCATCGGGGCGGCCCTCTTGGGGACGGCAGCCGGGATCACCGGCACCTTCTTGTTTCTGCGCAAAAGGGCGCTGGTTTCCGACGCGGTGAGCCATGCCACCCTGCCTGGGGTCTGCATAGCCTTTTTGCTGATGGCCCTGGCAGGCGGCGATGGACGCAATCTGGCGGGGCTGTTGTTGGGGTCCGCCGTTTCTGCCGGTATCGGCCTTTGGTGCATGAACTGGCTGACCCGCAATACCCGCCTGGCGGAAGATGCGGCCATTGGCGCCGTGCTGTCGGTGTTTTTTGGTTTTGGCATTGTTCTGCTGACCGTGATCCAGACGCTGGGGGTGGGCCGACAGGCCGGGCTTGAAGGGTTCCTGCTCGGCTCTACCGCCGGGATGCTTTACAGCGACGCGCTGGTGATCGCTGCGGGTGGGGCGGTGACGCTGCTCTTGGTGCTGCTGACCCGTCGGCCTATGACATTGGTGGCTTTTGACCCGGAATATGCCGCGGCACGTGGCCTGCCGGTAGACCGGATCGACCTGCTGATGATGGGGCTGGTCATGGCGGTGACCGTTGTCGGGCTAAAGATTGTCGGGCTGATCCTGATCGTGGCGCTGTTGATCATCCCTGCCGTCACCGCGCGGTTCTGGTCCGAGCGATCCGATCGCGTGGTGCTGCTGGCTGGGCTGTTTGGCGGTATTGCGGCCTATATCGGCGCGGCGCTTTCTGCCTCGGCCCCGAATTTGCCAACTGGCCCGATCATCGTTTTGGTAAGCTTTGCACTCTTTGCGCTCTCGCTGTTGTTGGCGCCTAACCGCGGCGTACTGGCGGCGATGCTGCGCCATATGCGGTTCCAGCGGCGCGTGCACCTGCGTCAGGGCCTGCTGGCGCTGGCCCAGGGACAGGCCATTTATGAGAGCCTGACCCTGCGGTTGCTGCGCCGGGCTGGCCTGCTGCGGGCGGATGGGGTTGCCACCGCCAAGGGCCGGGCCCGCGCCGCCAAGGCGCTGCGCGACGAAAGGCGTTGGGAAGTGGTGCGCGGTGACGTCACGCAAGAGGCCGCAGCGGCGCTCTATGATGGGCTGCGCGATATTGAAACGGTGCTGACCGTGGATCAAATCCAAGAAATCGACCGTAGAATTGACGGTCCGCGTGAGGTGCTGTCATGAGCGGCGAAGAATTTGTCCCCCTGTCCCTGACACCGATGCTGATTGGCGTGTTTGCCGCTGTGGCCTGCGCGTTGCCGGGGAATTTCCTGTTGCTGCGCCGTCAGGCCCTGATCGGCGATGCCATCAGCCATGTGGTGCTGCCTGGCATCGTGGTGGCCTTTCTGCTGACGGGCATGATCGCTGCCTGGCCGATGATGCTGGGCGCGGCGGGTGCGGCGTTGGTTGCGGTGGTGCTGATCGAAGCCATTCGCCGTCTGGGCCGGATTGAACCGGGCGCTGCCATGGGGGTTGTCTTTACCACCATGTTTGCCTTTGGGGTCTTGTTGCTGGAACAGAGCGATACCTCGGCGGTGCATCTGGATGTGGAACATGCGCTTTATGGCAATCTGGAAAGCCTGATTTGGCTGGATGCCACGGGCTGGAGGTCGCTGCTGGATCCGCAGGCGCTGCGCTATCTGCCGGTAGAGCTGCCCCGCATGGCCCTGACGCTGGCGGGTGTCTGCCTGTTCATCGCACTGTTCTGGCGGGCGCTGAAGATTTCCACCTTTGATGAGGGCTTTGCCCGTACCATGGGCATTCGCACCAATCTGCTGGGCCTGGGCCTGGTGATCACCGCAGCCGTTGCGGCGGTTGCGGCCTTTGATGCGGTGGGGTCCATTATTGTCATTGCCATGTTCATTTGCCCGGCGGCCTCGGCGCGGATGATGACCAATCGGCTGGAAGCCCAGATCGGCTGGAGCGTGGGATTTGCGGTGCTGGCGGCGGTGCTCGGCTATGTTCTTGCGGGCTATGGCCCGCTGTGGTTGGGCGGGCAGGACGCGGTCAGCACCGCCGGAATGATCGCCACAGTTTCGGGGGGCGTCCTTGCCGTGACCGCCAAATGCGGCCCCTGCCGCAGCCGCGCAGGTGCCCCGGCCGGGGTGTGAATAGTGCCGCAGGCAGGGGAAAAATCCCCGCAGCCTGCGGTATGCAATTTTGTTCCCCTCTTGTTCGGAATTTACAACACAAGCGGTGGCAGAATCGCGTGAAGCTGCTAAATTTAGCGGTATGAACACGCAGAACCCCCATATCAGCGATTCCCAGCGCCCCACCATTCGCCAGCTGGATGACAGCGCCATCAACCGTATTGCCGCCGGCGAGGTGGTGGAACGTCCTGCCTCGGCGGTGAAGGAACTGGTTGAAAACGCCATTGATGCAGGGGCGCGGCGGATCACCATAGATATTGCCGATGGCGGCAAGACCCTGATCCGGGTGACGGATGATGGCTGCGGCATGACGCCCGAGGATCTGCCGCTGGCGCTGTCGCGCCATGCCACCTCAAAAATCGACGGATCAGACCTGCTCAATATCCACACCTTTGGCTTTCGCGGCGAGGCGCTGCCCAGTTTGGGCGCGGTGGGGCGACTTACCATCACCAGCCGGGCGGCAGGGCATGAGGCAGCACAGATCAAGGTTTCTGGCGGCAAGATGGAACCGGTGCGCCCGGCGGCTCTGCGCGCGGGCACCATCGTCGAGCTGAGCGATCTGTTTTATGCCACGCCGGCCCGGCTGAAGTTCATGCGCACGGATCGCGCCGAATCCCAGGCCATTGGCGATGTGATTAAGCGGCTGGCCATGGCGGAACCTTCGGTGGGGTTCACCCTGCGCGATGTCTCGGGCGGCGGCGAGGGCCGGGTGACCTTTCGCGCTGACCCACTGACTGGCGATCTGTTTGATGCGCTGCACGGGCGGCTGGCCTCGGTGCTGGGGCGCGAATTTGGCGAAAACGCGCTGCGTATCGATGCCAGCCGCGATGGCATTCGCCTGTTTGGCTATGCGGCGCTGCCGACCTATTCACGCGGCGCGGCGGTGGCGCAGTTTCTGTTTGTGAACAGCCGACCGGTGAAGGACAAGATGCTAACGGGCGCGTTGCGGGGGGCCTATTTTGATTTTCTCAGCCGGGATCGCCACCCGGCGGCGGCCCTGTTTATTGATTGCGATCCGACCTTGGTGGATGTGAACGTCCATCCCGCAAAATCCGAGGTGCGATTTCGCGACCCCGGTCTGGCGCGCGGGTTGATCGTATCCGCCCTGCGGCATGCCCTGGCAGAGGCGGGGCATCGGGCTTCGACCACTGTGGCCGGTGCGACCCTTGGGGCGATGCGCCCCGAAGCGCCAACCGCCACGGGTGCCCCGCGGGTGTATCAGATGGACCGGCCTTCCATGGGGGCGCGCAGTGCGTCCTATGCGGGGCAGAGCCCAGGTTTCAGCCCTGCATTTACCGCGCCGCCACCCGCCGCCCAGGGCTTTGCCGAGCTGCAGGGCGATTACAGCGGTCGCGTGACCGAGGAGGCCCCGGGGCCGATGTTGGATGCGCCCGAGGGCAGCGCGCCCGGGGCCGAGCATCTGCCGCTGGGGGCGGCACGCGGGCAGGTGCACGAAAACTACATAATCGCTCAGACCGAGGACGGTATGGTCATCGTCGATCAGCACGCGGCCCATGAACGGCTGGTCTATGAAAAGCTGAAGAAACAGATGGCGCATAACGGCGTCGCGGCGCAGGCGCTGCTGATCCCGGAAATTGTCGAACTTGGAAGCAATGACTGTGCCCGCATCTTGGCCCATGCCGAGGCGCTGCAACAGTTCGGCCTGACCATCGAAGCCTTTGGCGGATCTGCCCTTGCGGTGCGCGAAACCCCGGCCATCCTGGGCGAGGTCAATGCCGAGGCCATGGTCAAGGATATCCTGGATGAGCTGGACGACCAGGGCGAAAGCCAACTGGTGCAGGCGCGTCTGGAGGCCATCCTGAGCCGGGTTGCCTGCCACGGCTCTATCCGGTCGGGGCGGCGGATGCGCGGCGAGGAAATGAACGCCTTGTTGCGAGAGATGGAGGCCACGCCGCATTCCGGCCAGTGCAATCACGGTCGCCCCACCTATGTCGAGCTGAAGTTGGCCGATATCGAACGGCTGTTTGGGCGCAGTTGATGGAGGGCATGGAGCAGGCCGTTCAGGCGATGAATGAAGTCGGGCTTCTGATTTTGCTGGGACTTGGCTTTGCCACGGTGTTGCTGCTGTTGTTGCTGCTGTCGCTGCGCAGTTCCGCGCGAGCGGCGCGGGCTGTTGCCCCGCTGGCGCAGCATATGAACCAGCTGGGCCAATCGGTGCAGCAGCTGCGCGGCGGGGTGCAGCATGTGTCCGACAGCCAGGCCACCGCGCAGCTGCAGATGGTACAAACCGTTGAGACGCGCCTGAATGATGTGCAGCAGCATATGAACGACCGGCTGGCTGAAAATGCACTGCGGCAGGCCCAGGCCATGGCTGAAATGCAGGAACGTATGCAAGAAAGCCTGCATGGCAGCAGCAAGCGCACCGCGACCTCGCTGACCCAGTTGCAGGAACGGCTGGCGGCGATCGACAGGGCACAGGACAATATCACCAAACTGTCAGGCGATGTGCTGTCGCTGCAGGATATCCTGTCAAACAAGCAGACCCGCGGCGCCTTTGGGGAAATCCAGCTGAATGACATCGTGTCCAAGGCGCTGCCGGCGGGCAGCTACACCATGCAGGCGACCCTAAGCAACGGCAAACGCGCCGATTGCCTGGTGCATCTGCCCAACCCGCCGGGCCCGATCGTGATCGATTCCAAATTCCCGCTGGAACCCTATGAAGCGCTGCACCGCGCCGAGAGCCGCGATGAAAAAGCCTATGCCATCCGGCAGATGAAGGCGGCGTTGCGGGCGCATATCACGGCGATTTCGCAGAAATATATCATCGAGGGCGAAACCGCCGAGGGGGCGCTGATGTTTCTGCCCTCAGAGGCCGTTTATGCCGAACTGCACGCAAATTTCTCTGGGGTGGTGCGCGAGGGATTTGCCGCGCGGGTCTGGATTGTATCCCCCACGACCTGCATGGCGACGCTGAACACCATGCGCGCCATTCTAAAGGATGCCCGCATGCGCGAACAGGCGGGGGCCATCCGTGCCGAACTGGGGCATCTGCACCGGGATGTCGAACGGCTGGGGGATCGCGTCGGCAATCTGGATCGCCATTTTGGCCAGGCGGCCAAGGATATTGCCGAGATCAAGATCAGCGCCGAGAAGGCCGGGCGGCGGGCACAGCGGCTGGACAATTTTGATTTTGAAGAGATCCCGGCAGAGCCGACAATCAATGTTGTACCGCTGGGGGCAAAAGAGACGTGACGCACGAGACACTTGATGGCGCTCTGCTGCGCAAAGCCGAGGTGGAAGTCGAACGGCTGGTTGCCCTGCTGCGGATCGGCGTGGCCTTCTGTCTGCTGTTTGCCTTTGTTTTTGCTGTCAAAGGAGATGCAGGCTACACGCAGCCCTATCTGCGGATGCAGTGGATTTTGGCCTTCTGCACCCTGATTTCCTATTTCCTGTTGGGCGCAGTGGCGTTCTGGCTGGCGAGTTCCGGGCGGTTTCGCAGTTGGATGGTCTGGCCGGCCGTCACGCTGGACTGTGCCTTCATGCTGGTGAACACCTGGGCCGGGTTGATCAATACCGGTCTGCCCGGAGAGCTGACCTTTCTGCTCCCCCCGACTTGGCTGGTGCCGGTGATTCTGGCTTTTTCAGTGCTGCGCTTTAATCCCTATCTGCAGACCTATTGCGTCACCTTGACGGTTGCCGGGCTTGCCTACCTGACCCTGTGGCAACCCGAGGCGATTACCCCCTATGTGACCAACCGGGTGAAAGATCTTGTCATGCTGCCACCAAATGTGGTGCGGATCACCATGATCGCCTTGGGGGGCGTTGTGC
This sequence comes from Pseudophaeobacter profundi, assembly GCF_029697505.1. Lineage (GTDB taxonomy): Bacteria > Pseudomonadota > Alphaproteobacteria > Rhodobacterales > Rhodobacteraceae > Pseudophaeobacter > Pseudophaeobacter profundi. Next base: position 400,859 of record NZ_JARJEF010000003.1, read on the forward strand.
TGATTGCGGTGGCCTACCGGACGCGCAAGCTGCTGCACAGTTCCATCATAGATGCACAGGCCCGTGCCAACCTGACCCGCTATCTGCCCGCGCAGTTGGCGGATCGGCTGGCCGACGGCGGGCTGAGCGAGCTGCGCCGTGGCAAGCAGCATGAGATGGCGGTGATGTTTGTGGATATTCGCGGCTTCACCCGTTGGTCTGAAGGGCGTGCTCCGGAAGAGGTTGGCGCCTATATCAGCGAGTTTCGCAGGCGGGTGCATCTGGCGGTTGGCAATCACGGTGGGATGATTGACAAGTTTATCGGCGACGCGGCGATGATCTTGTTTGATGGCGAAAATGCCGGTCGCGAAGCGCTGAATTGCGTTGAGGCCTTGCTCCGAGAGCTTGGGGACTGGGGCGCTGAGCGACGCGCCAGTGGCCAAAATGAAGTGCGGGTCGGAATTGGCCTCCACCTTGGGGATGTTTTTTCGGGTGTTGTCGGTTCTGCCGAGCGTTTGGAGTATTCCGTTTTTGGCGATACAGTGAATACGGCAGCGCGACTGGAAGAGCTGACCAAAACTGCGGGCGTTGGTGTTATTGCCTCGGCTGCGGTGCTTGAGGCTGCTGCAGCAGAGCCCGCGCGCGAGGGATGGATTGCCCTGCCTGCGGTGCATCTGCGCGGGCGCAGCAAGGGGCTCGAAATCTTCGGACAGGAGCCTGTGAGCCCAGACGCAGATTGATGGGGCAAGGTGCTTTACTTGCCTCAGATCAAAGACCCTTATCCTGCGCTCCTGTTTGATGGGGTAAGCGGCGAACAGAAGGAGGTAGGCGATGCTGGAAATTTCAACACGCAAGGTGGCACAGGTGGCACTGATGGCGCGGGAACTGGGGCGCGCAGAAGGTGAACTGCGGGCTTTTATTGAGCGGCTTGGCGAGGATGAGCAGGCCGAGCTGACTGCGATCATGTGGATTGGCCGAGGGAGTTTTGAAGCCGAAGAGCTAGAAGAGGCCATCGAGACGGCACGGACCGAAGCCACCACCCCGACAGTGGAATACCTGATTGGCACCCCCCATTTGGCGGACAATCTGGAAGCGGGTCTGGACGCGCTGGGGATTGCGGTGGTCGACGTCGAAGGCGATGTTATCGGCCGTTAAAACATGGCGCGCATTGCAGGCTGAAATCGTGGCGATCGGGCAAGAAAAAGGGCCCGCTTGTGCGGGCCCAAGGTATTCGCATGGCCATTGCCGCTATCAGGCGAGGCGGTTTTTGACTTCAAGATGTTGCGCCAGCTGGGCGATCTTTCCCATCCAGTCCTCGACCAGGGCGGGATCGCTGGGGGCGGCGTGAACGCCGGGGGCGATTTTTCCATTCATCACGGCCTCGATGGCATAGGAGACCGGGAAGGACACGAGACGCGCCATGGCGGTGCCGCGATCATCGCCCCAGGCATCCATCACATAGGTCTTGTGCCAGACTGTCTTGCCCGCCTGTTCGGCCTTGAGTTCGACACACATCACCACCCGGTCAGGTTCGCCTTCGTCATAGGCGTTTTCATCCCAGAACTGATCCGACATTTCCTTGAGCCGGGCATCGCCTGCCGCGCCTTCCAGGGTTTCGACTTCCTTGAAGACATCTGCCCAGGCTATGCTCCAGCCGTTCAGGCGCAGGGTGCCGCGCACGAACTCCTTGATCTGCCAATCAGTGCCAAAGTGGTACTGGCCAACAAAGGGCAGCGAGTCGCGGTTGGGGTAGACTTCGAAGCTTTCGGCGTCGGGCAGGGGGGCGTGGTAGGTCGAGATCGCATCCCAGGGGCGCGCGACCTCCAGTTCCTTGAAATCGCGGATGGATTTGGACGGTGAACGCAGCGCTTTCAACACGCCCAGGGGCGACCAGCTGAACTTATAGCGGAAGGGGTTGGGGATCTTGGGGATCCCGCCGCAATAGGACAGAAAGCTGATCTCATTGCTGGCGTCAAAGGCGGCCGAGGCCTTGTAATCACCCACCAGCGCATGGGCCATCAGATGGTCGATGCCCGGGTCAAGGCCGACCTCGTTGACCAAGGCAACGCCGGCCGCGCGGGCCTTGTCATCCAGGGCGCGCATCTCGGGGGCGATATAGGACGACGAAACAAAATGCGCCTGCTTGGAAATCGCCAGTTCGGCCAGCTGTACATGGAAATCGCCGGGCAGCATCGAAATGACAACATCTGCCGGGCTGAGCAATGCGCCCAGGGCGTCGATGTCAAAGGCATGGATATTGGAGGTGAGGTCGCCCACAGCTTCGCGGGCTTTGTCGGTTGTCCGGTTCCAAACGGCGACATCGTGGCCCGCTTCCAGCAGGCGACGCAGACCGGGAATGGCCGAAAGGCCGGTGCCACACCAGTGAATAGTCATGTGAGTTCTCCGTTATTTATAGCGCAGTTTGGCCAGAACGATGCTGACCACAATCAGAATGGCGCAGAAATTGGCAATGATGATCGGCCAGTCCCCTACCATGATTCCGTAGCAGAACCACAGGCCCACTGTGAGCAAAAACATAAGGTTGGCAGATAGCGACAGGCCAGAGGTATCGCGGCTTGCCCAGGCTTTCCAGGCCTGCGGTAGCCAGCAGACAGTGCCCATCAGCGCCGCAGTATATCCAAGGTATAGCTCCATCAGGCGGGTACAAATTCGCGGAAGGTTGCTTCCGCCCGGCCCCAGACACCGGCCTTCAGATCGTCCAGCGTCAGCAGCGAGGGCAGCAGTTGGGCTGCATAGTCCTGCGAGCTTTCAACCGGCAGCATCGAGGGCAGATTGTCGATCGCCATCACATCCATCACCGGATCAGTTGCCACCCGCAGCGCCGGGGCGTCCCAGCTGGTGGCCTGGCTGTAAACGGGGACCGGGTTGTAATCGCTGTCGGGGTCGCAGGCGACATCGCCAATCGCGCTGAGCTTGCGATCCGCTGTCAGGGCCTCTTGCGGTACAAAGACCGGGGTGCCGGGGCGGGCAAAGATACAGTTGAGAAACAGATCATGGTTCAGAATTTCGGGGAAGGGTCCGCCGCTTGCGGTTTCTGCCATGTCCCATTTGGTGACTGTGATGCCCATCGCCTCGCAAAGATCAGCCGCGCCGGTGCCAACGCGGCCCATGGCGCCGATGACAATTGCAGAGGGCACATCCGCCTGCACCGCTTTCAGCTCGGCGCTCAATTCCGCCAGCAGCGCATCCTTGCCGGGATAGACGCCGACGGGACCGCAGATCTCGCCGCGCTTCTGGGCGCACCAGGTTTTCAGCGTCACCGCAGCACCGGCATAGCCCGCCCAGTATCCAAAAGCAGCCACCCGGCGACCGGCTTCATCCACCAGATATTCCAGATCATACAGCGTGCCACCGCCCGCCGCAAAACGGTCCAGCAGGGCCTTGCCGGAATGTTGGCCCTTGAAGGCGTGACCAAACATGATGTGGCGATGCGGTAGCGGGGTGCCGTCCTCGGGCAGTTCTTTCAGGCCAAAGATGATTGCATCCGCCGGGGCAGTGGGCCAGGAATTTTCAGCTGCGATGGCGCAGCCTGCATCACGATACCCCTGCAGCGGAATGGCCCGTACCGAGCTTTCTTCGATCGTGACCTTGATGCCTGCGTCTAGCAGCGCCTTGGCGCCTTCCGGGGTTAGCCCGGTGCGGTCTTCATTGGGGCGCTGTTCAGCCCGAACCCAGAGATGTGTCATTGCGTGTCCTTTACAGCATTCCCTTGGCCTGCACCGCGCGCACCGAGGCGCGCTGTTGCATGGCCGACATGAAGGATTGGATTTTGGCGAAGTTTGTCAGATCTACGCCGTCGCCTGCAAGCCAGGTGCAGACCACATAAAGATAGCAGTCTGCAAGGCTGACTGTGTCGCCCAGCACATAGGGACCACGCAGGCCAAACTGGCAGATATAAGCACAAGAGGCCGCCATGGTTTCGGGCACCTTGGCCTGCATGTCCTTGTAGCTGGAGGTCTTGCTGGCCCAGCGGCTGCCGCGCATTTTGTGGGCGTGGTTCACATGCATTGTAGAGGCAATGTAATACATCACCTCGCGCATGCGGGCGGCCAGCAACGGGTCACTGGGGCGCAGGTTCGACTGGGGGGCCAGATCGGCAATATAATCCAGCAGCGCCCCGGTTTCGGTCAGGATGCCGCCCTCAACAGCCAGCGCGGGTACGCGGGCCTTTGGGTTGATCTGGGCATAGCCTGGGGTCTGCTGTTCTTTGCTGGCAAAGTCGACCTTGATCGCCTCATACTCAAGCCCGGCTTCTTCCAGGGCGATGGCGACGGCGATCGAGATGGTGCCGGGGGCGTAGTAAAGCTGCATGTCTGATCTCCTGGCAGGGTCTTGGTTGGGGCAGGCGTGGGGCTACAGGTGGGTCTGGGCGTATTGACGTTCAGTGCTATCCAGATGCGGCACCGCGTTGAACAAGACGGGGCTGAGATGGCCGCCGATGGGAAACAGTCGGTGCATAGAGGTATTCATGATTGCCAGCGCAACGCGGGCCATGCCGTTGGTATCCAGCCCCATGGCCTGACGCATCGCCATCGAGATGAAGCCCCCCGAGGTCACCACCAGTGCCGGGCCGTCGCCCTCGGCAATGTCGCTCAGCACCTGCTGGGTGCGCTGTTCAAAGGCCTGCCAACTTTCGGGCGGGGCGTCGATTTTATTGGCGGCCCAGGCTTGGAACACCTTTGGCAGATGCTCGATAAAGCCCTCGCGTTCCTGCGGGATCGGCAGGTTAAATTGCTGCTCCATCGCCTGGGCCATGGTGAAATATTCCATCTCGTTGAGGCGGGGATCCTGGATCACCTCTTGGCAGCCCATCGCGGTGGCGGTTTCGATATGTCGGGTCAGGGTGCCGCAATATATCCTTGGATGATGAGAGCCCGTTTCGGCAAGGTGGTCGCCCAGCCAGGCCGCTTGCTGGTGACCCAGCGCGCTCAGCCGGTCATAGCTTGCCTCATCGCGGGCCTCGGTATTGGCCTGCCCGTGGCGGATCAGGGTGATATGTGTCATGCAGCGCGTTCCAATTCTGTTCCTGAATTTCATATTGGAGCAGGCTCCGACATGGAAGAGAGGGTTTGGCACGGGCGAAATTTTTTGGAAGCGTGATAATTCTCAGGGGCCGGCGGGCCCGAATTTGCAGAAAAATGTTCGATTTAGTAATAATGTCGCATCCAAGGGTAAATGGCTTTTCTCCGGCTCTTGGACATTGCACTGTGACAATGCCCATGAAAGTGAAAGGGGCAGCGCAGAATGCGCGACGACCGGCGCTGTTCCGGAAACAGTTCAAGATAGAGAGAATCCTATGAGCCTGAATTGCGACCGCTTTCTTGATGATCTGCACCGCCTGCGGTCTTTTGGTGCCTCTGGTCAGGGAAAAGGCGTTGTGCGCCCAGCCTATAGTGCTGTGGATATTGCGGCCCGGCGCTGGTTGGCCGGACGGATGGAAGAGGCCGGGCTAACGGTTCACCTGGACCCTATTGGCAATTGCTTTGGGCTGGCCGGCGAAAAATCCCTGCTGATTGGATCGCATAGCGATAGCCAACCGGAAGGCGGCTGGCTGGATGGTGCCCTGGGTGTGGTGGCTGGGCTGGAAATCGCCCGGGCGGCCAAGGAGGCGGGCGGGCCGCCAATTTCAGTCGTGAACTTCCAGGATGAAGAGGGGCGCTTTGGCATTCTGACCGGGTCCGATGTCTGGACCGGAAACGTGTCTCTGGCAGAGGCAGACCAGTTGACCGATACCGGCGGGGTGGTGCTGAGCACGGCCCGCGCCCGCATGTCTGGGCGCGCCAAGGATTTTCTGCCCTATGACATGTTCACCGGCTTTATCGAGATGCATATCGAACAGGGGCCTGGCATGGATGTCTCGGGCGATCAGGTTGGCGTGGTCAGCGACATTGTCGGCATCCGCGAGCTGCGTATCGTGATCAATGGGCGGCAGAACCATGCCGGGACCACGCCAATGGCGCTGCGCCAGGATGCCTTTCAGGCACTGTGCGATTTCAACCAGCGGATCAACCAGCGCTTTGCCGAGGTGGCCACATCGACAACGGTCTGGACCCTTGGTCATGCGGAACTCAGCCCCAATGCCTCTTCGGTGGTGCCGGGCACTGTGCGTTTTGCGCTGCAGTGGCGCGACGGTGACCCGGCGCTGCTATTGGCGCTGGAAGAAATCATGCGCGCGGTAGCAGCAGAGATCGCCCAGGAGCGCGGCGTCACCGTAGAGCTGGGCACGGTGGGCGGCATTGAGCCGGCCGCCATGGATCCGCATCTGAAGGCAGCGCTGCGTCAGGCGGCCGAGGACCAGGCACCCGGAAAATGGCGCGATCTGCCCTCGGGTGCCCTGCATGATGCGGCCAATATGGCGCGGGTGATGCCGACGGCGATGTTGTTTGTGCCCTCGATCGGCGGCATCAGCCACGCCTTTGACGAAGACACCAAAGAGGAAGATCTGGTTAAGGGGTTGGAGGTTTTGCACCAGGCGGCGCTGTCGCTGTAGCGCGGTCCAGACGGATTTGGGTTGGCCGTGGCGCGGGAATCAGCTGCGGGCGTAGCCGCGTTTCAACATTCTATTGCGGTGCCTGTCTGCAGCCAGAGAGGCCTCGCGCAGGTTGTCATAGTTGTTGATGGCGCATTGGCCATTGCTGCCGGCAAAGCCCCATTCCCTGAGCACCGAGACTTCTGAAAACAGGTTCAACGCCAATTCGATCCGGTAAAACCGGGACCGACGGTTTTGGGTTTGAGTATAGAGCAGACAGGTGGCCATACACCGATTCTATACCAGAGCGAATCGCGCGAGCAAGAGGGGGCAGGCAGTATCTTTTCCCCCGGCATCTGCCCCCGGTTTGCTGGGGTCAGGCCCAGGTGACATCACCAAGAAAAATATAGCCCGCGCCATATATTGTCTTGATAAGACGGGGGTTTTTTGGATCTTCACGCAGTTTGGTGCGCAGTCGGGACACCCGAACATCCATGGCCCGGTCAAAACTGTCCCCAGCACCGCCGCCCAGGCTTTCTTGCATCTGAGCGCGTGAAATCAGCCGTTTGGGACTATCAAGAAACAGCCGCAGCACCTCGCCTTCGGCATGGGAAAACGGTACCTCGGTGCCGGCGTCATCCTCTAGCATGTAGCGGTCGAAATGCGCGGTCCAGCCGGCAAATCTGGCGGTATTGCCGCTGGTCGGTTGGCTGCGCGGGCCAGAGCGTAGGCGGGCGCGAATGCGGGCCACCACTTCTGTGGGGTCAAAGGGTTTGGTGATATAGTCATCGGCCCCCAGTTCCAGCCCGGTGACGCGATCCTGCACCTGTGCCCGGCCTGAGATGATGATCACCGCCGCCCCCTGTTCCAGCGCCAGCCGATGCACCAGCGTCAGCCCGTCCACATCGGGCAGCGACAGATCCACCAGGCAAACATCCGGCGTCACCCGCTTCAGCGAGGCTTCAAATTCGCGGGCACGGGAAAAACTCTGAGTGCGAAACCCCGCCTCTTGCAGGCAGTCGGTAAGGATCTGCCGGATCTCGGGCTCATCATCCAGGATCGTGACAAGAGGCGCGGTCATGCTGGGGTCTCCGGGGTGATAAGGGCGGACAGTTGCTGTGTGGTAAAGGGTTTTTGCAGCACGGGTCCAGTCTTTAGCGCGATACGGAACTGCGGATCACTGGGCAGCAGCGAGGTCATCAACACAATTGGCAGACCGGTGCCCTTCAGGCGTTGCGCCAGATCAATGCCGGTGGCCTCGCCCTCTAGTTTGACGTCCGACAGGACCAGCGTGATATCGGGCAGGTCTGCTGCCAGGGCGCAGGCTTCGTCGACGCTGGTGGCTTCGATCACCGAATAGCCAAGATCAATCAGCATGTCACGAAAGGTAGAGCGTAGCTCTTCGTTGTCTTCAACCAAGAGCGCCAGGCCGCCCCGGCAATCCGGGGCAAGCCGGTAGGGCAGGCGCAGGGTGACATTGGCGCCTGACACGGTATTGCCAACGCGCATATCGCCGCCGGCGGATTTGGCCATATCATATACCATTGGCAGCCCCAGCCCCGATCCTTCGCTGCCTTTTGTAGTGAAAAACGGGTTGAGCGCCTCTTTCAGCGCCGTGTTAGAAAAGCCGGGACCGGTATCGGTGACGCTGATTTCAAGCCAGATCTGGCCAATGCTATGGGCGCTGACGGTAATCTGGCCGTTGACGCCGCAGGCATCGCGGGCGTTCAGAATCAGGTTCAACAACGCATCCTGCAGCTTCCCTGCGTCCAGCAGGAAGAGCACATCAGGGGTATTGTCCAGCACGCTCAACCCCATGCCCTGGGGCAACGACGGGGTGGCGAGGATTTTCAGTTCAGCCAAGAGCGCGTGCATGTTGGTCGCCTGCGGGCGCAGGCTGCGCTGGCCTGTCATCTCTGCAATCCGGTTCAGCAGTCGCCCGCCGCGCCGCGCCGCCGCAAGCGTGCCGCGCACCATCTCTTGTCCCTGGGGGGGCAGGTCCATTTTACCCAGCTTGCCCTGCATCCCCAGAATGATGGTCAGGAGGTTGGAAAAGTCATGCGCCAGACCTGATGTCATCTGCGCCGCCATTTCGCGGCGCCGCGCCTGTTGCAGGGCAACGCGGGCCTGGGTTTCCTCGGTGACATCCATCGACAGGATATAGACGCCGCCGCTTTGATCCGGGGTAAAGGCCACCCGGATGCGGCGGCTGTCATGGGCTTCGGTGAATTCAAACACCGGGCTGCCGCCTTGATAGGCCGCGCGCAGGTGCGGTTCGATCTTGGCAAAGGCCTGGTCCCCCAGCGCATCCGAGATGTGCATTTCCAAAATATCAGAGGGTCGGCTTGGAAACACCGAGCTCAGCCGCCGGTTGGTATAGGTGTAGTAGCCATCGGCATCGACATGGGCGATATGGGCGGGCATCATTTCGGTGGTCAGCCGGGTGCGCCCCTCTATTTCCGTCAATTGCCGCTTGGCCTCTTCCAGCGCGTTATTGGTAGCTGCCAGCTCTCGGTTGGTTGCTGAAAGTTCTTCGGTATGGGCGATAAGCCGGTCTGACATTTCTTCGGATCGGGCGCGCAGCAGCTGTTCGACCCGTTTGGCGCGGCTGATATCGGTGTAGACCGCCACCCAGCCGCCCTGCGGCAGGGGCGCCCCCTCGATCGAGATGACCTGCCCGTTGGCGCGGGTGCGTTCCAGGTAGTGTGGTTCAAAATCAAGGGCTTGATTTACGCGTACTGCCACAAGTTCTTCAATGTCATCCACCGGACCATATTCACCGCTGGAGGCGATATGGCGAATGGTATCTTCGAACCGGGCGCCGGGGGTGACCAGGGCGTCGGGCAGGTTGAACATCTCTTGAAAGCGGCTGTTGCACACCGCCAGGCGCAACTCGCTGTCATATATCGAAATCGCCTGGGCAATCAGGTTCAGCCCGGCGCTGGTCATTGCGGCGTAGGTCTTGTCTGCTCGGTTCATGGCACTCTCCCGTACCTTGGCTATCATTGCAGGCGGCGTTGGCAAAGGGGGGGCGGTAAAACGGGGCGCGGCAAAGGCTGAAATCCGGGCCCGTCTTTGGCCTGTTACAATTCGTAAGATTTGTGAAAACTTCACGAAAAACTTGACCCGCTAGCATGAGCCAGTCCCAAACTGGGAATAGAATCGTGTGACAGCGATCGCCGGCCGGGGGAGGCCGGAATGGGAGGAGAAAGACATTGGCTCAGATGCAGTCAGGCGCTGCGGGGAAACTCTCCCTGCCGGCGCTGCTTGAACGCAACGTTTCGGAATTCGGTGATAAACCGGCCTACCGGGAAAAAGAATTTGGCATTTGGCAGTGCTGGACCTGGGCGGAAACCGCCAAGGAGATCGAGGCCCTGGCGCTGGGTTTGATCAATCTTGGCGTCAATGAGGGTGATTTCATCGCCATCATCGGTGGCAATCGCCCCTATCTGTACTGGTCCATGGTGGCGGCGCAGTCCGTCGGTGCCATTCCGGTGCCGCTGTATCAGGACGCCAATGCAGAAGAGATGGCCTATGTGCTGGATCACTGCGGTGCCCGCTTTGTGATTGCGGCTGATCAGGAACAGGTCGACAAGGTGATCGAGGTGCAGGACCAGTTGCACCAGTTTGAACACCTTATCTATCTTGATCCACGCGGCCTGCGCAAATACGACCACAGCACCCTGCATGAATATGCCCATGTGCAGGATCAGGGCCGTGCCGCCCATGATGAATGGATCAACGAACTGCAGGCGCGCCGCGCCGCGCTGACCTATGACAGCACCTGCGTGATGCTATATACGTCGGGCACCACCGGCAAGCCCAAGGGCGTGGTGCTGTCCAACCGCAATATCATCGAAAGCGCAAAGAACGCTTGCGAATTTGACAAGCTGAAACAGAGCGACGAGATCCTCGCCTATCTGCCAATGGCCTGGGTTGGCGATTTCATTTTCTCAATTGGTCAGGCCTATTGGTCAGGCTTCTGCGTCAACTGCCCGGAAAGCCCGGAGACCATGATGACCGATCTGCGCGAGATCGGCCCCAGCTATTACTTTGCGCCACCGCGGGTGTTTGAAACCCAGCTGACCAATGTGATGATCCGCATGGAAGACGCGGGCAATTTCAAGCGCAAGATGTTCCACTACTTTATGGACCATGCCAAACGGGTTGGCCCCAGCATTCTGGATGGCAAGCCTGTCGGCTTGATGGACCGGTTGAAATATGCGCTGGGCAACGTGATGGTCTATGGCCCGCTGAAAGATACGCTGGGCTTTGGCAATGTGCGCGTCGGCTATACGGCGGGCGAGGCAATCGGCCCCGAGATTTTTGAATTCTACCGCTCGCTGGGGATCAACCTCAAACAGCTGTATGGTCAGACCGAAGCCACCGTTTTCATCACCGTGCAGCCCGATGGCGAAGTGCGCGCCGATACGGTTGGGGTGCCGGCACCGGATGTGGAGATCCGTATCGCTGACAATGGCGAAATCTTCTACCGTTCACCCGGGACCTTTGTGGAATACTACAAAAACCCCGAAAGCACAGCTGACACCAAAGACCCAGAAGGCTGGGTTGCCACCGGGGATGCGGGCTTTTTTGAAGAAGAAACCGGCCATCTGCGCATCATCGACCGGGCCAAGGATGTGGGTAAGATGGCTGATGGCGGCATGTTCGCCCCCAAGTTTGTCGAGAACAAGCTGAAGTTCTATCCCGATATTCTGGAGGCGGTTCTCTTTGGCAATGGCAAGGACCGCTGCGTTGCCTTTATCAATATCGACCTTTCGGCGGTGGGCAACTGGGCAGAGCGCAACAATATTGCCTATGCCTCTTATCAGGAACTGGCAGGCCACCCCAAGGTGCTGGCCTCTATTCAGGAACATGTCGCCGAGGTGAACAAATCGGTTGCCGCAGATCCGATGCTGTCGGGCTGTCAGGTGCATCGCTTTGTGGTGCTGCATAAGGAACTGGATGCGGATGACGGGGAGATGACCCGGACCCGCAAGGTGCGCCGCCGTATCGTCGAAGAGAAGTTCGACGATATCATTACCGCGCTTTATGACGGATCAAGCGAGATCTCGACCACCACCGAAGTCACTTATGAAGATGGCCGCAAGGGCGCGATCAGCGCAACGCTTACGATCATGGATGCCACGCTTGCCCCGACGGCGCAGCACAGGGTGGCGGCAGAATGATCCGCTTGCATTCCCCCCGGCACATTGCCCGTTTCGAACCCTTTGACCGGGTCTTAGACCAGGTCGGGACGGCGTTCGGGATGGAAGGCGGTATGCACCACCTGGCGGATCATGAAGGCTGCGCTGAAATCGCCGGTGCGCGACTTTATGGCGGCGCAGCTTTCAGATTGAGACAGGCCGTCGCGTCGACACTCAAGCGCCATCTTCAACAGGCAGGTGTGCTCGAACTCGCTAAACATTGCAGGGAACTCCTTGCTACTCATCTTTCTCAACTGTCCCCTAAAATGGTTAACAATTTGGGTTGGCAGATCACTGGAGGCGTCGCACATGCTTGACCAATCCGATAGCTATGTCACTGAAGATGGTCGCACCATTGGCGGCGTGGTGATGGAAATGAAAAACATCACCCTGCGCTTTGGCGGTGTGGTGGCGATCAAGGATATTTCGTTTGATATCCGCCAAGGCGAAATTCGTGCCATCATCGGCCCCAACGGGGCTGGCAAGTCCTCGATGCTGAACGTGATCTCTGGCTTTTATGTGCCGCAAGAGGGCACGGTTGAATTTCATGGCAAGCCACGCCCGCAGATGCGCCCCTATGAGGTGGCGCAGCAGGGTATCGCGCGTACCTTCCAGAACATTGCCCTGTTTGAAGGCATGACCGTATTGGACAACGTGATGACCGGGCGGCTCAACTATATGAAAACGGGGCTGCTGCGGCAGGCCTTCTGGAAAGGCCAGGCCGAGCGCGAAGAAACCGCCAACCGTGAAGTGGTGGAGAAGGTCATCGACTTTCTTGAAATCCAGCACATCCGCAAAACCCCGGTGGCGCGTCTGCCCTATGGTTTGAAAAAGCGGGTCGAACTGGCCCGCGCCCTGGCGGCAGAGCCAAAGCTGTTGCTGCTGGATGAACCCATGGCGGGCATGAACGTCGAGGAAAAAGAGGACATGTCCCGCTTTATTCTGGATGTGAATGACGAATTCGGCACCACCATTGCCCTGATCGAACACGACATGGGTGTGGTCATGGATCTGTCCGACCGCGTGGTGGTGATGGACTACGGCAAAAAGATTGGCGACGGCACCCCGGATGAAGTGCGCAACAATCAGGATGTGATCGACGCCTATCTGGGGGTGGCACATGACTAGAGTTCTGACAGATATGAGGAGAGCGACTGATGTCTGACCAGTTTCTTTTTGCAACCGAAGTCTTCTTTAACGGGCTGATGGCCGGGGTGCTTTATGCGCTCGTGGCGCTGGGCTTTGTTCTGATCTACAAGGCCTCTGGCATTTTCAATTATGCCCAAGGTGTGATGGCCCTGTTTGCGGCGATGACCCTGGTGGGCATCATGGAAGGGCAGGTGCCCTTCAGCCATATCATCAACGCGATGTTTGGCACCGAGGTGCACCACTTTGGCTGGCATGTGCCGGCACTGCTGGCGATTGCACTGACGGTTGGGGTGATGGTGATCTTTGCCTGGCTGGTGCAACGTATCGTGATGCGCCATCTGGTGGGGCAGGAGCCGATCATCCTGTTCATGGCGACCATTGGTCTGGCCTATTTCCTTGAAGGGTTTTCTGACCTGATGTGGGGATCCGAGATCAAGAAACTGGACGTGGGCCTGCCGCAGGGTGGATCCTTCTGGATCGAAGATATGACAGCGGGCCTTGGTTCGGATAACTTCTACGGCTTCTTTATCGACCAGCTGGATATCGTGGCCACCGTGATTGCGGCGCTCTTGGTGGCGGGGCTGGTGCTGTTTGCCCAATATACCAAACAGGGCCGTGCCATGCGGGCTGTTGCGGATGATCACCAGGCGGCCCTGTCGGTTGGCATATCGTTGAACTTCATCTGGGTTCTGGTCTGGTCGGTTGCGGGGTTTGTCGCGCTGGTTGCCGGGATCGTCTGGGGAACCAAATCAGGCGTGCAGTTCTCGTTGTCGCTGATCGCGCTCAAGGCCTTGCCAGTGCTGATGCTGGGCGGCTTTACCTCGATCCCCGGTGCCATCGTGGGTGGCCTGATCATCGGCGTCGGCGAAAAGCTCTTTGAATTTGCCATTGGCCCCATGGTGGGCGGTGCCACCGAGAACTGGTTTGCCTATGTTCTGGCGCTGCTGTTCCTGGTCTTCCGTCCGCAGGGTCTGTTTGGCGAAAAGATTATCGAACGGGTCTGACCCAGATACCAATAACGCGCCCCCCCCCCCCAACAGGGGTTGGGGCGTGACAAGAGCCTTCGCAAACTGCCGCAGCCCGCGCCGATCTGGCGCCTATGAAAGGAACAGCTGACAGATGAAGCTTATCGCCATCATCAACGTTATATCCTGGTCCGGGTTCTGGGCCTTTGGTTTCCTGGCGCTTAGCGCCGACGGATTTACCGACGCCCAGATCGTGACATCGGCGCTCTTGGCGGCGGCTGGGCTCTTTACCGGCCTCATTGCCTATCTGCGCCTGGCCCAATCAGCCGAGCAGAGCGGATATGCCAAAGAAACCAATCAAATAAGCGCAGTGGATCGTAACCGCGCGCAACAACAGGGGAGCATCTAACCCATGTTCTATCGCGAAGCCGGAGACTTCAAAGTCTCTTATGAACAGGACAGCCAGACCTTCCCGATCAAGTTTGATCGCTATCGGTATTACTTTGTGCTGTTCATTGCCTTTCTGGTCATTCCCTTCACCATCAATGACTATTGGGCCAGCGCCATTCTGCTGCCATTTCTGATCTATTCGATCGCGGCGATCGGGCTCAACATTCTGGTGGGCTATTGTGGTCAGGTCAGTCTGGGCACCGGTGGGTTCATGGCGGTGGGCGCCTATGCCTGCTACAAGCTGATGACCACCTTTCCCGAGGTGAGCATGTTCATTCACGTGCTGCTGGCGGGTGGGATCACCGGGGTGGTCTGCGTGTTGTTTGGTCTGCCAAGTCTGCGGATCAAGGGCTTTTACTTGGCGGTGGCCACATTGGCGGCGCAGTTTTTCCTGGTCTGGTTGTTCAACCGGGTGCCGTGGTTCTACAACTACTCTGCTTCTGGTCAGATCAACGCCCCCGAGCGGGAAGCCTTTGGCATCCTGATCACTGGCCCGAATGCACCGGCATGGGCGACCTACCTGTTCTGCCTGATTTTCCTGACCTTTTGTGCCCTTGTGGCCCGCAACCTGACCCGCGGCATGGTCGGCCGTAGCTGGATGGCAATCCGGGACATGGACATTGCGGCGGAAATCATTGGGGTAAACCCGCTGAAAGCCAAGCTGACGGCCTTTGCTGTCTCTGGCTTCTTTATCGGCATCTCCGGCGCGCTGTTCTTTGCACTCTACCTCGGCGCGGTCGAAGTGGGCGAGGCCTTTGGCATTACCAAGTCGTTTCAGGTGTTGTTCATGGTGATCATCGGCGGCCTTGGCTCGATCTTTGGTTCCTTTGCTGGCGCGGCCTTTCTGGTGCTGCTGCCGGTGATCCTGAAAGTGGTCGGCGTTGATGTGCTGGGCTGGCCCACGGATATCGTGGCGCATTTCCAGCTGGTGATCGTGGGGGCGCTGATCGTGTTCTTCCTGATCGTTGAACCACATGGGCTGGCGCAGCTCTGGCGGGTTGCCAAGGAAAAATTGAGACTGTGGCCCTTCCCGCACTAAGCGGTAAGGTCCCTACACGACCGGTGGGAACAAAGACAAAATTCAAACCCGCCGACCCAAGACGACAATCGGATGAGACCAAGGGAGGATGTAAACCGATGAAAATGAAGTTGACCACTCTGGCGCTGGGCGCTTTGATGGCGGCAGGCCCTGCTATGGCGGACCTGGTGTTCCCATCACTGAGCTATCGTACCGGACCCTATGCTGCGGGCGGTATCCCGTTTGCAGATGGCTATGCCGACTATTTCACCCTCGTCAATGAACGTGACGGTGGCATCGGTGGTGTGAAAACACGGCTGATCGAATGTGAGACCGGCTATAACACCGAAAAAGGTGTTGAATGCTACGAATCCACCAAAGGCGAAGGCGCCCTGGTCTATCAACCCTTGTCGACCGGGATCACCTATCAGCTGATTCCCAAAACCGCAGCTGACGGTATCCCGCTTCATACCATGGGCTATGGCCGGACCTCGGCTGCCAATGGCGAAGTCTTTGGCAATGTCTTCAACTACCCTGCCAACTACTGGGATGGCGCCTCGGGTATCATCAACTACCTGCTGGACGAAAACGGTGGTGATCTGAAAGGCAAGAAGATCGCCCTGGTTTTCCACAACTCTGCCTACGGCAAAGAGCCGATCCGCACCCTGGAAGAGCTGTCGGCCAAGCATGGTTTTGAACTGACCACACTGCCCGTTGACCACCCCGGTCAGGAGCAGAAATCCCAGTGGCTTCAGATCCGCCGCGAGCGTCCTGACTTTGTCCTGATGTGGGGCTGGGGCGTGATGAACCAGGTTGCCATTCAGGAAGCCGCGAACATCCGCTTTCCAATGGAAAACTTCATTGGTGTCTGGTGGTCTGGTGCCGAACATGACGTGATGCCTGCTGGCGATGCGGCAGATGGGTACAAGGCTGTGACCTTCCACAATGTTGGCCGTGACTTCCCGGTGTTTGACGATATTCAGAAATATGTTGTCGACAAGGGCCTGGCAGCAGGCGCGGGCGATCAGATCGGCAACGTTCTGTATAACCGTGGTCTGTACGCTGCGATGCTGGCAGTCGAGGCTGCCAAGACTGCGCAGGAAATGCACGGTACCGCCGACATCACGCCTGCGATGATGCGCGATGGTATGGAAGCCCTGGAAATGCCCGAGGCCCGCATGGCCGCGCTTGGCATGCGCTACTTTGGCCCAGCCTTCAACGTGAGCTGCGAAAACCACGGCGGCCCCGGCCTTGTTGGTGTGACCCAGTGGGACGCATCGTCCAAAACCTGGAGCTTGATTGCCGATTTCCAGAAGACCGACAGCGATGTGATCAAGCCGCTGATCGACGCAGATTCGGCTTCCTATGCGTCTGAAAACGGTATCGAGCCTCGGTGCCAGTAAACCCTTCTCCGATCCCACATTCCCGTGGGGTCGGGCTTTAATCCGGTGCGGCGGCTGCGCTGCCGCACCACCCCGAACAGACCCGGATGCGCCAAATACACAGCGCCCTGGACCGCATGAGGATAACTTTGATGCTGGATGCAGCCAACACCACTGATGTGCAGGCCGAGACCCTGCTAGAGATCAACAATGTCGAGGTGATCTACAATCACGTGATCCTGGTTCTGAAAGGCGTCAGCCTCAATGTGCCAAAGGGTGGTATCACCGCGCTTTTGGGGGGCAACGGGGCTGGCAAGACCACGACGCTGAAGGCGATTTCCAACCTGCTGCGCTCAGAGCGCGGCGAGGTGACAAAGGGATCGGTGAAATACCGTGGCAAAACGGTTCACAATGCGGACCCCGCCGATCTGGTGCGCAATGGCGTGATCCAGGTGATGGAGGGGCGCCATTGTTTTGAACACCTGACGGTCGAAGAAAACCTGCTGACCGGCGCCTATACCCGCTCTGACGCTGGGGCCACCATTCAGCAAGACCTTGAGATGGTGTACAATTATTTCCCCCGGCTGAAAGAGCGCCGCAAAAGCCAGGCGGGCTATACCTCTGGTGGGGAACAACAGATGGTGGCCATGGGCCGCGCCCTGATGAGCCGCCCTGAAACCATCCTGCTGGACGAACCCTCGATGGGGTTGGCACCGCAGCTGGTGGAACAGATCTTTGAGATTGTCAAAACAATCAACGAACAAGAGGGCGTGACCTTCCTCTTGGCTGAACAGAACACCAATGTAGCGCTGCGCTATGCCCATTACGGCTATATTCTTGAATCTGGCCGGGTGGTGATGGATGGCCCTGCTGCTGAACTGCGCGAAAACCCCGATGTAAAGGAATTCTACCTTGGGATGTCGGACGAGGGCCGCAAGAGCTTCCGTGATGTGCGGTCTTACCGCCGCCGCAAGCGGTGGCTGAGCTAAGGGAGGGATGGTGAGACTATGACCAATTATGACAGCTTGGAAACGCGTTCCGACGACCAGCGCGCCGGCGACCTTGCCACCGCCTTGCCAAGGCAGATTGCCCTGGCCCAAACGGCAGCTGGCTATGCGGGCAGCCTGAAAGATATTGATGCGCGCGCCATTACCTCGGCTGCCGATCTGGCCGCCCTGCCGGTGCTGCGCAAATCCGACCTCAGCAAAGCGCAGGGGGGCAATGCCCCCTTTGGGGGCTTTACCGTGAAACCTGCCACCGGGTTTGCCCATATCTTTCAGTCGCCTGGCCCGATCTATGAACCGGGCGGGGTGGATCACGACTGGTGGCGCATGGGGCGTTTCCTACATGCGGTTGGCATCGGTCCGGGGGATGTGGTGCAAAACTGCTTTGGCTACCATCTGACGCCTGCGGGCATGATCTTTGAAAGTGGCGCCCGCGCCGTTGGGGCAACCGTGCTGCCTGCCGGCACCGGCCAGACCGAACTTCAGGTGACTGCCGCACGTGATGTGGGGGCGACGGCCTATGCGGGCACTCCGGATTATCTGAAGGTGATCCTGGATAAGGCCGATGCCATGGGCGTGACGCTTGGCTTTACCAAAGCCGCTGTCGGTGGTGGCGCGTTGTTCCCGTCGCTGCGCCAGGAATATGCTGATCGCGGCATCACCTGCCTGCAGAGCTACGCCACTGCGGATCTGGGCAATGTCGCCTATGAGAGCGCCGCAATGGAGGGCATGATTGTCGATGAGATGGTCATTGTCGAAATCGTCACCCCTGGCACCGGGACGCCCGTTGCCCCTGGCGAAGTGGGCGAGGTCGTCGTGACAACGCTGAACCCAGATTATCCGCTGATCCGTTTTGCGACGGGTGATCTTTCGGCGGTCCTGCCTGGGGTTTCTCCCTGTGGGCGGACCAATATGCGGATCAAGGGCTGGATGGGCCGCGCCGATCAGACAACCAAGATCAAGGGCATGTTTGTGCGGCCAGAACAGGTTGCCGCACTGGTCGATAAACATGACGAAATCGTCAAGGCACGTGTCATTGCTGCCCGAGATGGTGAAATGGACACCATGACGGTGCAGATCGAGGCCAGTGCTGGCGATGAAATCAGCTTTGGCAAATCGGTGATCGAGGTTCTGAAACTCAAGGGCCGTATTGAAGTCGTCTCGCCCGGTGCCCTGCCCAAGGATGGCGTGGTGATCGAGGACCAGCGCAGCTACGACTAGGCGGCGCGCAAAGCTTGCTCTGTTTATCCCTCCAGGTGGTCTGCCGACCCTTGGGGGGATTTTTTCGTCCCTCTCCATCTGAAGGGCCAGTTCCTGCTGGAAGAACATTGGTTTCCGGCTGGAGTTTCTGACCAAAATAATCGCATAAGAGGGGACGCGCAAAATCAGACCAAGAGCGGACCGCATGACTGCCGTGAAAGAGACCAAAGACTACGCCCCGCAGGGCAATCGCCGTGGGCGACACGCCGGAACCAGAGTGTTCTCTATTCTGGCCTGGTGCGTTGCATTGGCCTGTATCCTACCGATGGTTGCGGTGGCGGTGGCGGCGCTGACTGGCGGCACAGATACCATCCTGCATCTGTTGGACACGGTGCTGCCGCGCTATGCGCTGACCACTGTCGGGCTGGTGATTCTGGTCTCGGTTGGGACCCTGGCCATCGGGGTGGGGGCGGCCTGGCTGGTGACCATGACACGGTTCCCCGGCGTGCGGATATTTGAGATCGCGCTGATCCTGCCGCTGGCCTTTCCGGCCTATGTGCTGGCCTATGCCTATACTTTCATTCTGGATCATCCCGGCATCGTGCAGACGACGCTGCGCGCGGTGACGGGATGGGGGCCACGCGATTACTGGTTCCCGGAAATCCGATCGCTTGGCGGGGCGGCAGCGATGCTGGTGCTGGTGCTTTACCCCTATGTCTATCTGCTGGCGCGGGCTGCATTCTTACAACAAAGCGGTGGTGCCTTTCTGGCGGCCAGGGCGCTTGGGAAAAGCGCCTTTCAGGCCTTTTGGCTGGTCAGCCTGCCGATGGCGCGCCCGGCGATTGCCACGGGGGTCTTGCTGACGGTGATGGAGACCATCGCGGATTTTGGCACCGTGTCCTATTTTGGCGTCCAGACCTTTGCTACCGGGATCTACACCAGCTGGTTTTCCATGGGGGATCGGGCCGGAGCGGCGCAGCTGGCGCTGTGCCTGCTATGTCTTGCCCTGGTTCTGGCGGTGATCGAACGGTCCACCCGCGGCAAGGCGCGCTATCATCAGGCGGGCAAGCAACATGCACCGATGCCACCAGCTGACCTGAAGGGCGGACAGGCGTTTTTTGCCTGGATCCTCTGTGCCCTGCCGGTTTGTTTTGGCTTTTTGCTGCCGCTGATCATCCTGTTCAACATGGGGCTGCAGTCAGAGCAGAACCTGTTCAGCAGCCGCTATATCGGTTTCCTGCAAAATTCGCTGTTGCTGGCGACGCTGGCGGCGCTGTTGACGGTCATGGCGGCAATCTGCCTTGGGTTTTATCAACGGCTGCGTCCGGGGCGCAGCTCGGCGCTGGCGGCCTATATGTCGCGCTTGGGCTATGCGGTGCCTGGTGGGGTGATCGCGGTGGGGCTGATGGTCCCCTTTGCGGCCTTTGACAATGCTTTGGACGCCTGGATGCGGGCCAATTTTGAGATCCGCACGGGGCTGCTGATTTCGGGGTCAATCTGGTTGCTGGTCGGGGCCTATATGGTGCGCTTTCTGGCGGCGGCGCTTGGCGCTTATGAAAGCGGGCAATCCACTGTGCATGCCAATATGGATTCGGCGGCGCGCTCTCTGGGGCAGGGGCCGCTGGGCATGTTGCGCCGCGTGCATCTGCCGCTTCTCACCCCGAGCCTGCTGACAGCGCTGCTGATCGTGTTTGTCGATGTGATGAAAGAGCTGCCCGCCACCTTGATCATGCGCCCTTTCAACTATGACACGCTGGCAGTGCAGGCGTACCGGCTTGCCTCGGATGAGCGACTGGAGGGGGCGGCGGTGCCCTCGCTGGTGATCATGGCAGTGGGGCTGCTGCCAGTGATTCTGATCTGTCGCCAAGTGGACCGGCGCCGCTAGCCTATGGTGCCTGCCGGTCGCGGCGCTATGTGAGCGCTTTGTACAGGTAGGTGGTGGCCTCATAGATCTCGGCGCTGGGGTGGCGGCAAAATCCTGGCACTGAACCAGCCACGCGGTAGCCCAGGCTTTCATAGAGCCGCTGTGACGGATCGCCCGAACGAGTATCAAGCACCAGCAATGTCTTGCCCAATTGGCGGGCCTCGGCTTCGAGCGTCAGCATCAGGCTGCGCCCCAATCCGGCGCGGCGCGCCCTTGGATGTACCAGCAATTTGGCCACATCGGCGCGGTGGGGCTGGTTGGCAGGCATCGCCAGCGAGAGCTGCACCGTCCCCACCAAGACATCATCTTGCACAAAGGCGCCAAACAGCCGGACGTCGCCGCGCTGGACCGCCGGAAAGACACGGTTGTTCCAAAAGGCCGCCGCATCGTCCGCTGTAAAGGGCAGGATGAAGCCGACGCTGGCACCGGCTTCGACGGTGGTCACCAGAATATCACTGAGAGCGGGGCAGTGTTGCGCAAGCTCGGGGGCGGTCAGCTGGCGGATCGTCGGCACGGGTTGGGGTGTCATCTCTAGCTCCGGTGGCGAATACGGGCAGAGTGGCAAACCGATGCTGAAAAGGAAATGTCAGACGCAGAAAAGGCGCAGGTTTCCCCGCGCCTTTGCCTAATTTTTCAGCAGATCAGAGGGGGCAGGATTATTCCCAGCCCGCCGCATCAAAGATCTTTTGCGCTTCGGGGATGTTCTTGGCCACCTCCGACAGGTTCACATCATCAGGCTTGAAATGCCCCAGTGCAGCGATGCTTGGCGCCAGGCCAATACCGGGCACGGCAGGGAATTCATCGTTGCCAGCCGAGAAGTACTGCTGCGCCTGTTCAGAGGCGAGATATTCCAGGAACTTGATCGCGTTGTCGCGATTTGGCGCATGGGCAGCAACGCCGCCACCGGACAGGTTCATATGCGCGCCTTCGGCGTCCTGCGAGGGAAAGATCCAGCCGATCATGTCGCGGTCTGCCGACAGGCCCTTGACCTCTTTGCGGATGGAACGGGCAAAATAGTAGCTGTTGGCGACCGAAATTTCACATTCGCCCGAGACAATGCCGCGCAGCTGATCGGTATCGCCGCCTTGTGGGGCGCGCGCCATATTGGCAACCACGCCTTCAGCCCAGTCCTTGGCAACCTCGGCACCGTGGTGGGTGATGATCGAGGCCAGCAGCGTCTGGTTATAGGTGTTCGAGGAAGACCGGATGCAGACCAGGCCTTTGTAGGCAGGGTCGGCCAGATCTAGATAGGTGCGCGGCGGGTTTGCCACATCTGCCTTGTCGTAGAAAATGATGCGGGCACGCTGGGAAAAACCAAACCACTGGTTGTCGGCGTCTTGCAGGTAACCGGGCACGCTGGTTTCCAGAACATCGCTGTCGATGCTTTGCAAAACGCCTGCGTTTTTGGCACGGGCCAGACGCGATGTATCGACGGTCAGCAGGATATCAGCGGGCGAGTTGACGCCTTCCGCAGTCATGCGGGCGATCAGCTCGTCTGCCTTGCCTTCGATCCGGTTGATGGTGATGCCGGTGGCCTCTTCGAAATCAGAATAGAGGCGCTCGTCGGTGTCGTAGTGACGCGACGAATACAGGTTTACTTCGCCTTCGGCAGCGGCCGAGGTCGCAAGAGTTGCAGCAAGGGTCCCTGCGAGAATGGTGGTGGCTTTCAACATAGCGAGTGTGATCTCCAGATTGACGTCATTTTCTGACTTATTTAGTCGAATATAGAAAAAACCACTGAAGGGAAATAGAAACCTACTAAAACCATCGGAAAAAACTCACCCTCAATTCCGCACCAGTCCAGACAGGCCCGAGCATTCCAAAACCCGGTGGGCAGTTGCATCCGCACGGGGGTGTAAACGCAAAAAGACCGCACCCGAAGATGCGGTCTTTTTAACAAAGCGAGATCTTAGTCTCAGCCCTGGCGTGCTTTGAAACGCGGCTGTGTCTTGTTGATCACATATACGCGGCCCTTGCGACGCACAATGCGGCAATCACGGTGCCGGTTCTTGAGCGAGCGGAGCGAGTTCTTGACTTTCATAGTCATTCTCCTGTTCTGCGGCGCGAACCAGCGCCTGGGTTTGCGGGCGTTCCGGCCGAATGGCCAAAACAATGAATTCATGGTGGGCACTACAAGGTTCGAACTTGTGACCCCTTCGATGTCAACGAAGTGCTCTACCGCTGAGCTAAGCGCCCATGAAACCCTTGCGACCGCCCTACACCAAGTGATTGGAGCGTGGTAGCCGCGCCGGTGAAGGGGTCTATAATCAGAGTCGCGCAGGGGCGCAAGAGCTTTTGGTCGTAGAATTTTCGCTCTATGGTGATTTCGAGGAACCAAGGGCAGAAGCACCTATGTCTAAGCGCGCATTTTCCGTTATTTCACCCACCGAACTGACGTCACCGGTGGTTTTTGCCTCGCCGCATAGCGGGTCATACTATGAGCCGAGCTTTGTGCAGGGCACGATTCTGAACCAACAGCAGATTCGCAGTTCAGAGGATGCCTTTGTCGACCAGCTTTTTGCTGATGTGCCCGGATTCGGGGCCCCGCTGCTGCTGGCGACCCAGCCGCGGGCCTATATCGATCTCAATCGCGCCCCCGGAGAGCTGGACCCAGCCTTGATCGAAGGCGTACCGCGCCGGGGGCAGAACCCGCGGGTGGCCTCGGGCTTGGGGGTGATTCCGCGGGTGGTGGCCAATGGCCGGGCGATCTATCACGGCAAGATGCCCCGGCAAGAGGCGCTGCAGCGAATCGACCAGATTTGGTATCCCTATCACGCGGCTCTGCAGGGGTTGCTGCGCCAGGCGCATGACCGTTTCGGCCAGGCGGTGCTTATTGATTGCCATTCCATGCCGCATGAAGCGGTGGCAAACCTTCCGACCCATCGGGCGGCGCTGCCCGAGGTGGTTCTGGGGGATCGGTTTGGATCTTCGGCAGCGACAGAGGTGATGGACCAGGTGGAGGCAGCCTTTGTCCAGGCCGGGCTGCGCGTGGTCCGAAACGCGCCCTTTGCCGGGGCCTATATCACTCAGGCCTATGGTCGTCCTTCGCGGCGGCAGCATGCGGTGCAGGTCGAAATTGACCGCTCCTTATATATGGACGAGGCACAGGTGCGGCCCAATGCGCGTTTCGCCGAGGTAAAGGCGCTTATGGGGCAGGTTGCCGGGCTGATCGCCAAAATAGGTATCGACCAGGACGGGCGGCGGCTGGCGGCTGAATAGCGGGCAGCCGGACGCTTGCGGTGGTGCGGCTGCTTGCGCCATTTGCGTTCAGGCGACTGGCTTTCCTGATTTGATTTGGCAGATGGCGCAAAACCGGTAGCCCCTTTTGCGCAACACGCCCTAGCGCAGGGCGCGCCCCTTGCGGATGGCATCCTCGCCAAAGCGCTTGCGAATGGCATCGGTAGCCCGTTCTGCCTGGGCGCGTTTTCCGGCCAGGGGGTCCAGAAGGTCACCACTGGTATCGGCCTGCGCTTCGGGCACCAGATCCGAGATTCCACAACCGAGCAGGCGATAGGGCCCCTGATCGCCCACCTGATCCAGCAAGGCCCGCGACTGGCGGTAGATCACATCGGCCAGCTGGGTCGGGCTGTGCAGGGACAGGCGCCGGGTCAGGGCAGAATGATTGGCGCGCTTTAACTTCAGGGTGACAACCCGGCCGGCCTTTGCCTTGGCCTTGGCGCGATCCGCCACCTGTACCGCCAGCCGCCACAGATGACCGTCAAGCACCTCTAGGCTGGCGGTGTCTTCCATGAATGTGGTCTCTTTCGAGATCGACTTGACCGGCGCATTCGAGGAAACCCGGCGGCGGTCCTGGCCGCGCGCCAGGTGCCAGAGCCGATCACCGGTGCCACCAAAGCGCGCGTTCAGGTCTTGGCGGTCCCAGCGCAGCAGATCGGAAAAGGTGCGAATACCGGCCTTTTCCAATGCGGCCTGTGTGGCCGGGCCAATACCCCAGATCAGTCGCACAGGTTTGTCGCGTAGAAAGCTGGCAGTTTCCGCCTTGCCAATCACCGAATAGCCGCGCGGCTTGTCCAGATCCGAGGCCACCTTGGCCAGGAACTTGTTGTGCGACAGCCCGATTGACCCGGTGATGCCCAGTTC
The DNA here is from genome assembly GCF_029697505.1 of Pseudophaeobacter profundi. GTDB lineage: Bacteria > Pseudomonadota > Alphaproteobacteria > Rhodobacterales > Rhodobacteraceae > Pseudophaeobacter > Pseudophaeobacter profundi. The sequence goes on from NZ_JARJEF010000003.1 coordinate 425,728, forward strand.
ATCCTTCATCCGTTTGACCAGCCGTGCCAGCATGACCGCCGGCGGGTGCCCATGCAGTTTCTGGGTGCCAGAGAGATCCATGAAGGCCTCATCCAGGGACAGGGGTTCGATATCCGGGGTCAATTCGTCCATCATCGCGCGCACCATCTGGCTGACTTCGACATAGGCGGACATTCGCGGTTTGATCACCACGGCATCGGGGCAGAGTTTCAGCGCCTGAAACATCGGCATGGCCGAGCGCACGCCAGAGATGCGCGCCACATAGCAGGCGGTCGATACCACGCCGCGTTTGCCGCCGCCGATGATCACAGGTTTGCCAGCCAACGCCGGGTTATCGCGCTTTTCGACGCTGGCGTAAAAGGCATCGCAGTCCATATGTGCGATGGTCAGGGAAAACAGTTCTGCATGCTGGGTGATGCGCGGGCTGCCGCAGGCCGGGCAGCGACGCGTTGGGGCAATCTGGCGAAGGCAATCACGGCAAAGGGCTTGCATGGCGGGGTGGGGGCTATATCTGTGTCAGAGGCGGTGCTGCATTTTATCGTCAGTTCGGGGATTTGTCTTTAGGGCTTCGCGTTTGCAAAGGGTGGATATGTCATTTTCCGGTGCCAAACTGGCGCTTTTTCTTGGGGCGGATCTGCTGGTCATCAAGCGAGACGACCGCCCGGATATTCCCTATCCAGGCTATTGGGATCTGCCGGGCGGTGGCCGCGAAGGCGATGAGACACCGCAGGCCTGTGCCCTGCGCGAAACCTATGAGGAAGTCCGCCTATCCCTTGCGGCAAGCGATCTGACCTGGTCCAACAGCTATCGCCGCCCGCGTGGTCTGGTCTGGTTCTTTGTCAGTCATCAGCCCGCCGAACTGCAGCAGCAGGTACGCCTGGGAGATGAGGGGCAATGCTGGCAGCTGATGCGCCCGCAGGACTATTGCGATCACCGGCTGGCCGTGCCGCATTTTGCCGGGCAGCTACGCGACTACCTCGGGCGGCGGTCGAGCTGACGGCCAGTCTCCGCCAGTTGCCATCTGTGCCGGTGGTCACATCAATCTGTCAGGGGATCTGCGCAGGCGGCAAAAAATTCCCCCGCGCGATGGCGGGGGCCAGGCAGACGAACCTCAGGAAGAGGAGCTCGTCAGGGGAGTGTCTCAGCCTTAGAATCACCGATATTGTCGAGTTTCGCAAATTCCATCGCTTGCCCGCAACGGTGTGGCGCCTGGTTCTGTGGCTTTCCCGTCACGAGACAATTTGGCACAGCAGCGCTGGGTAAAGCGGATTTCCGCATCAATACAGCACCTTGACCCTACGTAAAGCAGGCGGGCCCCGGCGGTACAGCAATCAACAGCAACGCCTGGATAAAGTTTATTTCTGATGCTTTTTTAGGCGATAGTCGGATCTGACCAGTTGTTTTCGCCTTTTGTTGGGTCGTTTCAGATAGTTTTCAACTCGTCCAGGATGGCAAGCGCGGCGGCGCGCGGGTTGCTGGCCTGCCAGATGGGGCGGCCGACAACGATGTGGTCTGCTCCATCGGCAATGGCTGTGGCCGGTGTGGCGACGCGTTTCTGATCGCCCAGTGCCGCGCCAGCCGGGCGCACGCCGGGGGTGACGATCAACTTGCCTGCGGCTTCGGGCAGGGCGCGGATCAGGGCGGCTTCTTGCGGGCTGGCGATGACGCCATCAGCCCCCGCCGCAAAGGCATTGCCTGCGCGTTCCTGCACCAGGTCACGAATATCGCCGGGCTTGATCAGTGCACCGTCCAGATCAGCTCGATCCAGCGAGGTCAGAATGGTTACGGCCAGAATTTTCATATCTTTGCCAGCGGCGCCTTCCTTGGCGGCGCGCACCACATAGGGGTCGCCGTGCACGGTGAGGAAATCCAGGTCGAACTGCGCCAGCCCGCGCACCGCGCTTTCAACCGTGGCGCCAATGTCAAAGAGCTTCATGTCGAGAAAGATCTTCTTGCCCAGCTCGTGCTTCATTTCATTGGCCAGCGCCAGGCCGCCGCCGGTCAACATGCCCAGGCCGATCTTGTAAAAGGACACGGCATCGCCCAGCTGTTCAGCCAGTTTCAATCCGGCAAGGGCATCGGGTACATCCATGGCAACAATCAGGCGGTCGTCGGCTGTGGTCTGGGACATGGGGCTCTCCGGGGCTTGGGCTGTGGGAATCGCGCTTTCCTACTGCGCTGCCCCATGCGAGGAAAGCCCAAAAAACACCGATCAAGGCTGTGGGTTTGACATGTATCAGTGATTTTTCAGTAATATTGCATCACTGTGATCTTGAAGAGGCGGCAAGACCTCCCAAATCTATTTCAGAGGCCCGGACCGGGGCGTGCCGCAAAGCGGGCGCTGCCATATGTATTCGGGCGCTTGTATAAGGAGAACGACATGGACTTGAACAAGTTCACTGAGCGCGCACGAGGCTTCGTGCAGGCGGCGCAGACAATTGCGATGCGCGAAGAGCATCAGCGGATGCTGCCGGAGCACCTTCTCAAGGCATTGATGGATGATGACCAGGGGCTGGCAAGCAATCTGATCGGCAAATCGGGCGGCACCGCGTCGCGCGTGGTCGAAGCCGTTGATCTGGCCGTGTCCAAACTGCCCAAAGTCACCGGTGATACTGGTCAGGTCTATCTGGATGGCCAGACCGCCAAGGTGTTGGATGAAGCCAGCAAGATTGCCGAAAAAGCAGGCGACAGTTTTGTCCCGGTTGAACGGGTCTTGATGGCCCTGTGTATGGTGAAATCCAAGGCCAAGGATGCGCTTGCCGCAGGCAATGTCAGCGCCCAGGCCCTGAATGAGGCGATCAATGATATCCGTAAAGGCCGCACCGCCGATAGCGCCACGGCCGAAGAAGGCTATGACGCGCTGAAGAAATATGCCCGCGATCTGACCGAGGCGGCCCGCGAAGGCAAGATTGATCCGATCATTGGCCGGGATGAAGAGATTCGCCGCGCCATGCAGGTATTGTCGCGCCGTACCAAGAACAATCCGGTTCTGATCGGCGAACCTGGCGTGGGTAAAACCGCTATCGCCGAGGGCATGGCCCTGCGCATCGTCAACGGTGATGTGCCTGAGAGCCTGCGCGACAAGAAGCTTTTGTCGCTGGACATGGGCTCGCTGATTGCCGGGGCGAAATATCGTGGTGAATTCGAAGAACGACTGAAGGCTGTGTTGACCGAAGTCACCGAGGCGGCCGGCGAGATCATCCTGTTCATTGATGAGATGCACACCCTTGTGGGCGCAGGCAAGTCCGAAGGCGCCATGGATGCCGCCAATCTGATCAAACCGGCGCTGGCGCGGGGTGAATTGCACTGCATCGGTGCCACCACCCTGAATGAATACCGCAAATACGTGGAAAAGGACGCTGCCCTGGCCCGTCGTTTCCAGCCCGTTATGGTGCAGGAACCCACGGTAGAGGACACCATCTCTATTCTGCGCGGCATCAAGGAAAAATATGAGCTGCACCACGGGGTGCGGATTGCGGATGCGGCACTGGTGGCGGCAGCAACCCTGTCGAACCGCTATATCACCGACCGTTTCCTGCCGGACAAGGCCATCGACCTGGTGGACGAAGCCGCCAGCCGCTTGCGTATGCAGGTGGACAGCAAGCCTGAAGAGCTGGATGCGCTGGACCGCCAGATCCTGCAGATGCAGATTGAAGAAGAGGCGCTGAAGGTCGAAGAGGATGCCGCATCGCGTGACCGTCTGGAAACCCTGCAAAAGGAACTGTCGGATCTGCAAGAGCAATCGGCAGAGATGACGGCCCAATGGCAGGCTGAACGCGACAAGCTGGCTGGGGCGCGCGATCTGAAAGAGCAGCTGGACCGCGCCCGCGCCGATCTGGATATTGCCAAACGCGAAGGCAACTTGGCCCGCGCCGGGGAACTGTCTTACGGCGTGATCCCAGGGCTGGAAAAGAAGCTTAGTGAAGCCGAAAACCGCGAAGAGCAGGGCGTCATGGTCGAAGAAGCGGTGCGCCCCGAGCAGATTGCGGGTGTGGTGGAGCGCTGGACCGGTATTCCGACCTCCAAAATGCTGGAGGGAGAGCGCGACAAGCTGCTGCGCATGGAAGACGCGCTGCATTCCCGTGTCATTGGTCAGAACGCGCCGGTGACGGCGGTGGCCAATGCGGTGCGCCGTGCGCGGGCCGGGCTGAACGATGAAAACCGGCCGCTGGGCTCTTTCCTCTTCCTTGGGCCGACCGGGGTGGGCAAGACAGAGCTGACCAAGGCAGTGGCGAACTTTCTGTTCGACGATGACAACGCCATGGTGCGGATCGACATGTCGGAATACATGGAGAAACACAGTGTGGCCCGTCTGATTGGCGCGCCTCCCGGCTATGTCGGCTATGACGAAGGCGGGGCGCTGACCGAAGCGGTGCGTCGTCGCCCCTATCAGGTGGTGTTGTTTGACGAGGTGGAAAAAGCGCACCCGGATGTCTTTAACGTGCTGTTGCAGGTGCTGGACGACGGTGTGCTGACAGATGGCCAGGGGCGGACGGTTGATTTCAAGCAGACGCTGATCATCCTGACCTCCAACCTCGGCGCGCAGGCGCTGAGCCAGTTGCCGGATGGGGCGGATGCTTCGGCCGCCAAGCGCGACGTGATGGAAGCGGTACGGGCGCATTTCCGGCCCGAGTTCCTGAACCGTCTGGATGAGACCATCATCTTTGACCGTCTGGCGCGTTCCGATATGGACGGTATCGTCGATATTCAGATGGCGCGTCTGGCCAAACGTCTGGAAGGGCGCAAGATCACTCTGGCGCTGGACGACAGTGCCAAGACCTGGCTGGCGGATGAAGGCTATGATCCGGTGTTTGGTGCGCGCCCTCTGAAGCGGGTGATCCAGCGGTCATTGCAAAACGCCCTGGCAGAATTGCTGCTTAGCGGCGAGGTCAAGGATGGGGATACCATCCCTGTTTCGGCAGGTGGCGACGGGTTGATCATCGGTGATCGCCTTGGCTCTACGGACCGCCCAAAACCTGAGGATGCGGTGGTGCACTGATCTAAAGTGTTCTGCCATGAACCTGAAACAGCGGTTGGTGGCAGAATGCCCTTAATCATAGAAAGGTCATGCCGCGTCCCGCCTTTCCGTGTTTCAGGTAATCGGATAGCAGAACAAACAAAGCCCGCCAGATCTGGCGGGCTTTGTGCTGGTTGGACCAACCGCAGGCCGGTTTCGGCGGTAGATCAGGGTGCAGGGTTGGGGCTTATTCTTCGATGGCTTCCTGTACGATGTCGTCCAGCAGGGCCTGGATGATCTGCATCTCCCCCTCTGGGAAGGCGCGAAAACCGATGGTGACGGCCTCCTCGCCGGGGCGCTGGGCGACAAAGATGTCATAGGGACAGAAGGCGATGTTCATCGGATTGGCCTCCATCACCTGACGCGATAGTTTGGCTGAGCAGAAGGAATAGACATCGGCCTGCTGGAACAGCACAACATCAGACCCGACAGCGCTGCGGGTGCGTTCCAGCATGTCACCGACATGGCTGACATGATCAACCACCAGCCCATGGTTGGTGATGGCATTTTCCAACCCAAAGGTGACATCGTCATAGGCCAGCCCGCTGCGATAACTGACCATATCCTGCGCCAAGGCGGGCACCATCAGTGTGGCACTGATGCTAAAGGCGGCGACTGCGGTGAAATATTTCATCTGGCATCTCCTAATGTGAACGACGGTGGCTTGCCCATTGCGGGTATCCCCCTCACGTTAGGAGGATAGGAACAGGCAGCGTCTGGCCACCTGTCTCATCTATATATAGGAGTTTCTGCATGGGTTTCGCGGCAAAGGCTATAGAATTTCTTGCCATTGGCTTTGTTTTCGCATTGGGGGCCTTGGTGCTTGTGGCGCTGCTGCTGTTTGTGGTGGACCGAACACAGACCGGGGATGCGATCCGGCGGAACTATCCGGTGATAGGCCGCTTCCGGCATCTGTTCAGCACCATGGGGGAATTCTTTCGCCAGTATTTCTTTGCCATGGACCGTGAAGAGCTGCCGTTTAACCGTGCACAGCGCGACTGGGTCGATCGGGCCGCCAAGGGGGAGGGCAATACAGTGGCCTTTGGTTCAACCCGAAATACCGAGGTGCCGGGCACGCCGATTTTTGTCAACGCTCCGTTCCCACCGCTGGATGATCAATATGCCAGTACCGAACCCATGGTGATTGGGGCGGGCGCGCGGGTGCCCTATCGGGCGCCTTCCTTCTTCAATGTTTCGGGTATGAGCTATGGCGCGCTGTCAAAACCAGCGGTGCGTGCGCTTAGCCGGGGGGCGCGTGAGGCCGGGGTCTGGCTCAATACCGGCGAAGGCGGCATGAGCCCCTATCATCTGGAGGGGGGCTGCGATCTGGTGTTTCAGATCGGCACCGCAAAATATGGTGTACGTAATGCTGAAGGCGGGCTGAGCGATGACAGACTGCGCGCGGTGGCAGAAAATCCAACGGTGCGGATGTTCGAGCTGAAGCTGGCGCAGGGGGCCAAGCCGGGCAAGGGCGGCATCCTGCCTGCCGCCAAAGTCAGCGCCGAGATTGCCGAAATCCGTGGCATCCCCGAAGGCGAGGCCAGCATTTCCCCCAACCGGCATCCGGAGATGGCTAATTTTGACGAATTGCTGGATATGGTTGCCCACCTGCGCGAGGTGACAGGCAAACCGGTGGGCATCAAGACCGTGGCGGGCTCTGAGGTGGTGTTGCGCGAGATGTTCCTGCATATGGCGGCCCGCCCTGCCGATGTGCCGGATTTTATCACCATTGATGGCGGCGAGGGGGGGACCGGCGCGGCGCCGATGCCTTTGATCGATCTGGTCGGCATGTCGGTGCGCGAAGCCCTGCCGCTGGTCTGCGATCTGCGCGATGAATATGGCTTTCGCGACCGTATCCGGCTGATCGCCAGTGGGAAGTTGATCAACCCAAGCGATGTGGCCTGGGCCCTGGCGGCGGGGGCGGATTTTGTTACCTCGGCGCGTGGCTTCATGTTTTCTCTGGGCTGCATTCAGGCGTTGAAATGCAACAAGAACACCTGCCCCACCGGCATCACCACCCATGATCCGCGCTTTCAAAAGGGGTTGGTGGTCGAAGACAAATACAAACGTGTCGCCCGCTATGCGACCGAGCTCATCCAGGAGGTAGAAACCATTGCCCATTCTGTTGGGGTAACAGAACCACGCAGGCTGCGCCGCCGTCATGTGCGGATTATGCAGGATAATGGCGGCTCGCGGCCGATGAACGAAATTCAGCCAAGTTACAGTGCAGTCGCGCAGACGTGACAGGATATGTTTTGGCCTTGGTTCTGCTCTGCGTTAGGTCTCCGATAAGTGCAATTTTCGAGGAGACGCCGCCATGGCCCACCGCTGGACCAATACCCTAAGTGCCGCTGATGTGACGCCGAAGCAGGCCTATTTGAATCGCCGTCAGATAATGGCGGGACTTGGTGGCATGGCTGGGCTGGCAGGGCTTGGCGCGCTGCCAGGGGCGGCACAGGCCGAAACGCTGGAGCCAAACTCCTGGGAGGATGTGACCACCTATTGCAACTACTATGAATTCGGCACCGGCAAGGGCGATCCTGCGAAAAACGCCGGCCAGCTGACCACCACACCCTGGAGCGTCAAGATCGACGGTCTGGTGGACCGCCCCGGCGACTATGATTTCCAGAAGATCCTGGGGGAAATGACCCTGGAAGAGCGCATCTACCGGTTCCGCTGCGTCGAAGCCTGGTCGATGGTGGTGCCCTGGATGGGCTTTGAGCTGGCGGATCTTTTGGCCTTGGCCGGGGTGCAGGAGGGGGCAAAATACGTCAGCTTTGAAACCCTGTACCGCCCGTCCGAAATGCCCGGCACCGCCTATCCCGTGCTGGACTGGCCCTACCGCGAAGGCCTGCGCCTGGACGAGGCGCTGCATCCGCTGACGCTGATGGCGACCGGGATCTTTGGGAAGGACCTGCCCAATCAGAACGGCGCGCCACTGCGCTTGGTGGTGCCATGGAAATACGGCTTCAAATCGATCAAATCCATCGTCCGCATCAGCCTGACCGATACGCAGCCGCAGACCAGTTGGAACATGGCCAATGCCCGCGAATATGGCTTTTACAGCAATGTGAACCCAAAGGTGTCGCATCCCCGCTGGAGCCAGGCGACCGAGCGCCGCCTTGGTGGCGGGCTGTTTGCCGGGCGCGATGATACACTGATGTTCAACGGCTACGAGGAGGAGGTCGCAAGCCTGTATGACGGTATGGATCTCACCAAACATTTTTGACCCATCGTGACACCGCAGACCAGAGCCGCAGGACCACAGAACAGAAAGTTTGCCAGAATGATCGACCGTTGTAATCAGATGCTGCGCCGACTGCCGCCTTGGGGGCTCTATCTGCTGGGTGCCTTTTATCCAGCCTGGCTGCTGTATCTGGGGCTGACTGGCGGATCGGGGCCGGACCCGGTCAAGGCGCTGGAACATGGCCTGGGCGAAGCGGCGCTGCAATTGGTCATTCTTGGACTGTTCGTGACACCGTTGCGCCGCTTTACTGGCCTGAACCTGTTGCGGTTTCGGCGGGCAATTGGGATTTTGGCCTTCGCCTATGTTACGCTGCATCTCTTGGTCTGGCTGGTTCTGGATGTTCAGATCCTGTCGCAAATCCTGCGCGACATCGCAAAGCGCCCCTATATCACCATTGGTATGGTGGGTTTTGCACTGATGCTGCCATTGGCGCTGACCTCCAATAATCGCGCCACGCGCTGGCTTGGCCCGCGCTGGCGTCAGCTGCATCGCCTGACCTATCTGGTCGCCCTGTTAGGGGGGCTGCACTACGTGATGCTGGCAAAGGGCTTTCAGATGGAGCCATTGATCTACCTGGCAGTCATTGTGACCCTGCTCCTCTTGCGGCTGCCCCGGCAGACAAAACGCCGTCTCGCTTGATGGGCGGGACGGGGCAGGATCCCGGTCGGCGGCGGCTCTGCGCGCGCTTTGGCAACTTTGGACGGATCCTGCGTGATCTCTTGTGCAAATGACCTGGTAATTATTTGATTATAAGCAAAAAACAGGGGTTTTTGAAAAAAGATGTAATTTTGTGAAATTATCGCTTGCGGGAAGTATGAGTTAACACTAGAACCCCCTCTACCGGCAGCGGCGACGCGGTTGGTTGGGTCGCTTCGGTGGCCGGACGGGTTGGAGAGACAGCCTGGCGCATCGGGAAGACGGTGGGACGCTCGGGAGAGGCCGGGGCA
>NZ_JARJEF010000038.1 GCF_029697505.1 Pseudophaeobacter profundi
GCGCGTTGTTCTCAGCCTCGTCCAGTCTTACCTGGAGCTCCTTGATCTGAGTCTCAAGCGCCTTGCGCAGCTTCTCCTGTGTCTGTGCGTGGTCCTGTTCGGCCCTCAGTTCGTCGGCTAATCTGGCAGCGTCCACCATCGCCTTCTTTGCCTTCTCCTCGGAGTTCTTGGCCTCGTTGAGGAGTTCGTCCAGGTCGGCGTGTAGAGTCTGGAGTTCGCTCTCCAGTTTCCTCTTGGCAGCCGACGCTGATGTCGCCTGGGCGCTCAGTTCGTTGAGCTGTTCCTGTGCGTCGCTCAGTTCCTGTTCGGCCTGTCGTCGGCCTCGGTCGGCCTGTTCCAGGAGTGTTCTTGATTCTTCCAGCTCGTTCTGGAGTGCGTTCGCTCGCCTCTCGCTGATGCCCAACTGTTCCCTGGCGTCGTCTCTGGCGCGCTGTTCCTCCTCGAGGGCGGTCTGAACGTCCTTGAGCTGAGCCTGGTACCGCTTGATGTTCTTCTGGGCTTCGGCGTTGGCCTTGTTAGCGTGGTCAAGAGCGATCTCGAGCTCGTTGATGTCAGCCTCCAGCTTCTTCTTCATGCGAAGAGCCTCAGCTTTACCCTTGGCTTCGGCTTCCAAGCTGGCCTGCATGGAGTCCAGGGCACGCTGGTGGTTCTTTCTGGTGTTCTCGAATTCCTCTTCCTTCTCCTGGATCCTCCTGTCGATTTCCTGTCTGACCTGGGACAGCTCCAGCTGGGATCGCAAAACCTTGTTCTCCTCCTGTTCCAGAGCAGCCTCCGCCTCTTCCAAAGCGG
>NZ_JARJEF010000039.1 GCF_029697505.1 Pseudophaeobacter profundi
TCGGGTTTTACGTACAAAAATAACGTATATTTGACTTCAGTACAAAATTTTTGGTGTCATAAATGACGCTTTTTACACAATTAATTATTTACATGGAGGTTTGTATCACAGCTGAGAAAAACCCAGCGGGTCTCGGAGCTCTGGTCTATCTACAGCGTGGGGCCGGGGTGTTAGTAGTGTCCGTGCTCGTACAGATGGGGTTTGTAGGAGCCGTCGTCGTAGTGGCTGGCTTCGTCCCAGTGACCGCTGTAGGCACCCTCGCCCTTGTAGCTGCCGTCATCGTAGTGTCCGGCGGCGTAGGGGGCGGCGTAGGGAGCAGCGTAGGGGGCGGCGTAGTGACCGGCGTACCCGGCGTGTCCACCGGCCTTGGCGACCAGGGAGAGATGAGCGGCCTTGGCGGCGGCGACCTCGGGGGTGTCGGCGAGGAATCCGGAGGGGGTGACGACGGGGGCGGCGTAGGGTCCGTGGTACCCACCGGCGTATCCGGCGTAACCGGCACCGGCGTAACCGTGGGCGGGGGCGGCAGCGGCGTGGGTGGAGGCCTTAGCCACCTCGGAGAAGTGAGCAGCCTTAGCGGCGGCTACCTCGGGAGTGTCGGCCAAGAAGCCAGAGGGGGTGACGACGGGGGCAGCCAGGGGGCCGTGGTAGCCACCGGTGGGAGCGTATCCACCGTGAGCGTAGGCTCCGTGGCCGCCGTAGTAGGTGGGGGCCCATCCGCACAGGGCGGACTGGGCGATGCAGGCGACGGCAACGAACACAGCCAAGACCTTCAT
>NZ_JARJEF010000041.1 GCF_029697505.1 Pseudophaeobacter profundi
ATTTATTAATATGTTTAGAAAACAAACGAAAAATATTTGCAAGTGAGGAGGATTCCAACAGTTGTGAGCGCAGAGGACCTAAACATCCTAGGCGGCAACGACAGTGGTGGAACTGGCGACCTGGGAGGAGGAAGAAGAAGAAGCGGCAGCAGCTGAAGAGGTGGAGGTGCTGACAGCGACGGCGGCGCCACCACATCCGCAGGGGAAGAAAGCCTTCTGGATCTTGACGAGGTACTCGGACTGGAGAAGCTTGGCAGTCTGGATCTTCTTGAAGTAGTCGACCTTCCAGAAACCGCAGTCGCTGGTGACAGACTTGATGAACTTGATCCTGGTGAGGGCGTTGTCGAAGGACTCGCCGGGGAGGGGAGTGAGAGCTCGGAGCAGCCAAGCATCAGCAGCCTCGGTGGCGCGCACCTTGTCGAGGGTCTTGTAGTAGGTGGAGAAGTAAGATGACAGGTAAGCATCGTTGTACCAAATGTTGCAGCTAGAGAGGGTAGCCTCCTGGATGAGGAAAATCCTCTTGCACCAGATCTCGTCAGATGTGTCAAAGAGGGAGTCCTTGGCGAAGATCCTCTTGATGTAGTCAACTTCAGACTCTCCGGACCACCTCTTGAACTCAAGGGCGTACACAGTCTTGCTGTACTTGAACCACTTTTCGCTGGTCCACAAGTCGAGGGTGGGGAAGCAGTCTCGGATGACGGTGATCCTCTTGGCAAAAATGTCTTCGGTTTCCCAAGCTTCC
>NZ_JARJEF010000042.1 GCF_029697505.1 Pseudophaeobacter profundi
GTAACCATATATTTATTATAAAGGATTTTTTATTAAAATAATTTAGTTAAATACATCTTGTGATCTTGTCTTGTTGGCCAACAATGAATCAGCTGATCAGTCCATCAGTTTCAATGGAGTCACCAGCTGGTCCACGATCAAGGACGGTGTGGCTGCGCGCTCAGCGAGGGTTCACACTTGGTGGAATAGGCCTATCACACATTTTCGCGAGAAATGGAATTATTGAATGATTGAGATTGGTTTTGCCCCTAGTTAGCCATGAAGGCCTTGACGAATGGAACGTATTGGATGAAACCGTCTTCATCTTCGGGTCCCAGGCAGTCCTTAAGGACCTGATCGCATTCTTTTTCTTCCAGTCGCTCTCCCAGGGCGATGAGAATGTGAGTCAGTTCGGCACCGAGCATGGTTCCGTTCTCCTGCTTGTCGTACAGTTTCAGACATTCAATGAAGTCCTCAAACACTCCAGAGTCCTTGATGTTCTTGGCTTCCTTGAAAATGGCCAGGAATTCGTCCTTCTTGATGGTCTTCTCACCCTTCTTCTTGGTGCCGCCGAGTTTCTCGATGGTGGCGAGGGTGGGGTTCAGGTTGAGAGCCCTGAGGGCGTCACCCAGGTTCACGGCATCGATGGTGCCTGTGCCGACGAAGTCGTACACATCGAACACTAGGTTGGCTCTTTCAAGATCCCTTGCAGACAGATCACCCATGGTTGCTGGTTGGTTGGAGTTGCGC
>NZ_JARJEF010000043.1 GCF_029697505.1 Pseudophaeobacter profundi
CATCACCGGATCCGCTGCAGGTGGCACCCTTGTTCTTGGACTTGTACTTGCAGGTGCCGTCCTGAGCTGTGTAGGGGTAGGATGCTTCAGTGTCAATGCCCTTGTTCTGCTTCACGTAGAGGAACGCGTCATCCATGAGACCACCGTTGCATCCCTCGTTGCCCTGGGAAGTGCTGCAGTCCACAAGGTTCTGTTCGCTCAACGAGATCAGCTTCTTGGTCTTCAAAAATGTCTGTCCCTCCAAACTTCCGGTCGCACTGAAGGCCCAGCAAGAGCCGCACTGTCCTTGGTCCTTGATGGGTGTCACTGCTCCCTTCTTCCTCCAGTCCACAGTCTTGGGTGCCTCGAAGTCCTCGTCTACCTGGAACTGGCCTCCCTTGCTGACGTATTCCTTCGGCCTTCTGAACCCGTTCATCATGTGGCGGAACTCCTGGTTGGTCATGTCCGCAAATCGGTTGACTCCAACAGTGAAGGTGACTTCACCGTTCTCGAACTTCTTGTTGTGTTGGCGGATGAAGTCAAGGTTCTTCATGAAGATTTCCTTCCTCAAGTGTTCTTCTTTTTCATCACCATACAGTTTCTCATGTTCAATCTTAAAGAGTTCCCATTGGGCTTCATTCTCCTCTGGGAAGGAGATGTGATGGGAGAACGCCACAGAGGCCAAAACACAGAGCAGCAACAGCTTCATATTGAGCTTTGATTGTACCGTACAACACAA
>NZ_JARJEF010000044.1 GCF_029697505.1 Pseudophaeobacter profundi
GCTTCCTGCTCCTTGATCATTTGGATGATCTGTTCGTCCGTGAATCTCGTCTTCATTTGTCCGTCCTTCGGTTGGGCGGACTCTACACAAAACTGGAGGAAATTCAGGGGCTCAGGTCAGTTGCAGGGCGAGGCCGACATCAGCCTGCAAGGCGGCGCCTCTGGCAGCCTTAACATGTCGCCCTGTATTCTTTTGCTGAACGGTGAAGGGTTTGAAGTCGGGCTCGACCGGAAGACCAAAGTCTCGGCCGAATGTGAAGGGCGCGGCACGTTTACCTACCCCGGCCGCATTGACTGGGTGAAAGTCACCCCCGGCGCGCAAAGCCCCGGCAGCATGGTCAACCGCGCCGAAGAACTGGCGCAAAAGGATTGGTAACACCAATGAGCGATGTTGAGACACGAATTCGCGAGAGCTTTCCGCAACTCCCATGCAGATGGATGATGTGCCTGAGCAGTTTGCTCCGGGTTGGCTCTTGGAGGCAGCCCGGCAAACCACCGGTGAGAGCGACTTTGGTCCGCGGATTCTCGAAGAGCCTTTGGAACGGCTGTGCATTTCGGTCAACGAAGACGCAAACCTCAACGCCTATGTGACAGCTTGATATGAGCGACCTGAAGCTTGACCCGCTCACCACCGATATTGCCCCAGTCTTCGCTCCAATCGAATTGAAAGGCTTCCCCTGGCTGGAACACCAAAGGTACAAAAG
>NZ_JARJEF010000045.1 GCF_029697505.1 Pseudophaeobacter profundi
AAAGCAGTGAATTTCTCTGGGTTCTTGAAGGTCTTGACGTAGCAGTATATCTCGGCGAAATGAGTTTTTTCTGGTTTCGTGCATTCCTTCTCGAAGATGTTCTTGATCTTTTGGTTGCCGTCTTGTGCGTCGTTGTTGAGCCACAGCCAGAACTCTCTGTAGTTGACGTTGGGTTGTTCGGGGGTGTCTTCGTCTCCTTCAGCCTCCTGCTTGTCGATCAGCTCAAGAAGTTGAATCATATGAGACGCGGGGTTGGGCTTGAAGTCATCAATATCGATGTCGTGGTCATCATCAGCATCCAGAATGTCGAAAAACTCTTCGATGTCGTACTCAGTCATTTCTTCTTCGATGTACAGCTTCAATTCAGCGTCGAGAGACTTCAATTGTGTATCGTCAAACGATTTAGTCTCAGCCTCGACAATCTTCTTGTCCTCATAGCAGTCTGCAAAGTCCTGCTGCTTGACGTACCAGTCGAATTCGAAATGCGATACCAAGTTGCCGCCTTGCCCGAGTTCTTCCAAGAACAAGTCTACAAGCTTGACATCGCCTCCCAACTTTTCCTTGAGTTGGTCTTCCTTGGCTTCAGAGATAAATCCATCCTGGTCCTTATCGTAGGTGTTGAACCATTGCTCGATGGCTTCATTTTCCACAAACTTGAAGTTTTCAATAACGTCGCCAACTTCAGTGGTGAAGCATTC
>NZ_JARJEF010000046.1 GCF_029697505.1 Pseudophaeobacter profundi
GTGTATTCGCGTCATGAACTCATTGGTTGTGTTGGTTGCCTGCCTGGCCGCCGCCAGCGCCAGCTACTCCGGAGCGTACCCCGGTGCCTACGGCTGGGCCGGCCACGGCTACCCCTACAGCTACCCCGCCTACGCCTACGCTGGTCACGGGTACGCTGCCCACGGGTACGCAGGCCATGGGTACGCTGGTCACGGCTACCACGGACCCATCGCCATCCCCCACGTGCTGCCCTCTGGCTACCTGGCCGACACCCCCGAGGTGGCTGCCGCTAAGGGTGCCCACCTGACTGCCGTCGCCGCCGCCGCCCACCGCTCCGGTCCCAGCTACGGTCACGGATACGGATACGGTCACGGCTACGGCTACGGACACGGATCCTACCACGGACCCCTGGCCGTACCCCACGTCCTGCCCTCCGGCTACCTCGCTGACACCCCCGACGTCGCCGCCGTCAAGGCCGCCCATCTCACCGCCGTCGCCGCCCAGGGCGGAGCCACCCACAACTACGCCCACGGCTACGGACATGCGTACCCTTACTACGGCCATGGCTACTACCATCATTAACCCCCCCTCCCCCACCCCCTCCCTCCTACCGATATACTCAGAGCCAGAGCTGCGGAGACCTCAGTTGGGCTTTTTGTAAATATTGTTAAGTTATAACCTGTACAGTAACCCCACCAATCCTAACT
>NZ_JARJEF010000004.1 GCF_029697505.1 Pseudophaeobacter profundi
GGCTGCAAAGAAAACAGGAAAGGAGACCGCAACATTGACCACATCATAAACTACAGCGCATAACTGAAGGTGGGTCAAATCTCGGTGAAAATACCGGGTCAGTTCTCAGTGACAATCAACAGCTTCATATCCGATGATCCGGAAATGAGCCGGTTCTTTCCTGATCAAGCATTGATTGCCAAAGCCAAAGCGGGTCAAAAGAAACACTGGGAGTTGCTTCTGTCTGGCGAGTTTACACAGGAGTATTTTGACTCTGCCTATCGCATTGGCCGAATTCATCCACGGATTGGACTTCCCTTCCTTTTCTACCTTTCCGGCTATGCTCAGGCGACCTCGTACATACAAGAATCCTTGTTAAATAAGTATGTAGGTGGGCTCCGCCTGTTCAGTAAGCGAAACCTTCCGAAGATCATGGGCGCAATAGCCCGGGCCTTCGCACTGGACACGCATCTGGTTCTGGATGCCCATTTTGCGGCTGAAAAAGAAGAGCAAGACCTGGCATTCAAGTATCTGACGAACGGCATTCAGGAGATGGCCGCGCGCGATCTGACACAGTTGATCCCATCCTCCAAAGAGAGCGACTACCCTGTGCGCTACGATCCGGTTAGAGAAGCCTTCAACGGCTTGGTGCTATCGCAACGAGAAGTTCTCCAAAGAATTCAAGAATCTGCGGCGAACCTGAGTTCTCGGGCAGACGAAGTGGCCCAATCCGCAGAGGATCTTTCGCACCGCACGGAAACGCAGGCCGCGACCCTGGAAGAGACGGCGGCGGCAGTCGAAGAGATCAGTATGAGCATGCAATCTGCGGCAGAAGCCACGCACGAAACGAACCAGACCGTCAGCGAAACACGTCAAAGTGCCGATCACGGGAGCAAGGTGGTTCAGGAAGCAATTCTCAAGATGCATGAAATCCAAGAGTCTGCGAGTGAGATATCTCAGATCATCAATGTCATCGATGACATCGCCTTTCAGACAAACTTGCTTGCACTGAATGCAGGTGTGGAAGCGGCCCGTGCGGGGGACGCTGGGCGTGGATTTGCTGTTGTTGCCTCTGAAGTTCGCGGGCTTGCTCAACGCACTGCTGCATCGGCGAACGAAATCAAGTCATTGATCGAGGACAGCACCCGTCAGGTGGAAGGGGGGGTATCGCTTGTCAATGAAACAGGCAAAGCGCTGGAGAAAATGAGCGGCGATGTGAAACGAACGGTCGTGCTTACCTCCCAGGTTGCTAGTTCTGCTGAGGAACAGGCGACCGGGTTGTCGGAAATCAATCTGGGCGTCAGTCAACTTGATCAGGTCACGCAGCAGAATGCTGCGATGGTCGAGGAAGCGACGGCGGCCATGCTATCCATGAAGCAAGATGTCTCCATGCTTCATGGACTCGTCGGTTCATTTAAGATCGGTGACGCAGATGGCACACCGAGTTCAAAGATTGGCTCCCCTGAAATGGTTGATGCCGGATCAAACCTGAGAGTTGTTGGAACCTGACCCAAGCTGAGCCATGCGCGGATTGAGATTTCCAGATTGCCTGATGGGCAATTGATCAGCCCGCCTAATCGGTCCAGTTTGATTGTTGGTGCATGACCGGCCTTTGATCCATAGGGGTGACGGTTTAGGTTGATAAGCCTTTGCCCAACGCTACCGCTCTCCCTAAAGGGCGTTCGAAGTTACTCCCTTTAGGTGCACCACCACTTCAGAAATAATCCCGCTTCACTAGATTGACCTGGTCACCGCAAGACACGGCCAACTTTTGAATACCGCCTTATGTGCTGGAAGACCTGACCGCGAAGTCCCTCCGCCTGCCGCGGCGCGCTTGGGAAGTATGCCTGGCCCACTCCCTCCTGGCCCTAACCATTTCTGAGACAGCCAAGCGCAACAATGCACAACAACGCCAGGACGCGCCCATATGATAAATAGAGGCACCGATACCCGGCACCAAATCCAGTTCGCCCCATGCTTCCCAACCGGCACCATAACACGCTGCTTGAACTCAACCGGAAACCGAATTCCGTTAGCTATATACCTCTCTCATTGGTTCTGCGACGAGGTCAGCCGACGCAGCACAGATGGAAGCGCCTCTGGCAGATCTTCCGAAATCAAACCGGGGCCAAACTCTAGCGCGCAGTCCACATGTAGCCAGGCCGCCGCTTCTGCCGCCAACATTGGCCCAACCCCACGCGCCATAAGTCCGGTAATAAACCCGGCCAAGACATCTCCCGCCCCCGCCGTCGCCAGCCAGGGCGCGGCCCGTTCATCTTGGGCTGAATGCACTGAACAGCGCCCTTCCGGATCGGCAATCACCGTATCCGCCCCCTTGTACAGCACCACACAACCTGCCCTGGCGGCAGCCGCACGCGTCGCATCAACCTTGGAATAGGCCGGGCCGATCAGTGTCGGCGCTGCCAGTTTTTCAGCCAGATCCGGGAACAGTTTGGCAAATTCCCCTCCATGGGGCGTCATCACGCAGCCCGCGTGCAACAGATCAAACAAGACCTGCGGGTTTCGCTCAAACCGGGTGAGCGCATCTGCGTCCAAAACCGTAGCCCTCTGCGCTTTTAGCGCCGCAATCACCACCGCCTGCGTATCCATGCCGCGCCCAAGTCCCGGCCCCAAACAAAGCGCATTGAAACGCTGGTCCTCCAACAACTCAGTGATCCCATAGGCCCCATCAATCTGATGCAGCATTATCGCCGTCAATTGTGCGGCATTTTCAAACATGGCAGATCGCGGAGACCCCAGCGTCACCAGCCCCGCCCCCATGCGCAACGCCCCCCGCGCCGCCAGCCGGGCCGCACCGGTTTTGCCATGCCCGCCGGATAAGACAAGCGCATGGCCATGAGAATACTTATGCCCACGTTTCCCTTTGGCTAAACAATCACGGTGCGGCTGATCAACTGTGCGGCAGATAGCCCCGCGAGGGTCAGCGCCCCGCAGTGATGTTTCACCGAAAGCCAAGCCATCCCCAGCCCGCGCGCCCATAGCGTCAAGCCCGATGTCAGCCACTTTGACAGGCCCGCAACACTCGGGCCCGCGCGCGAGTAGATGGCCGATTTTTTTCCGATGAAAGGTAACGGTCAGCGCATAATCAGACCACAGATCGTCGCCCTCCTCCAAGAGCAGCTTGCCACTGTCAGCACAGAGTCCACTGGGCATATCAACGCCGACCCACCTTGCATGACCCACAGAAAGGCGACGCTGCAAAACGGATAGGGATCTTGAAATCCCCGCCCCGACCGACCGCACCAAACCCGTTCCGAACAGGGCATCAATGACCAGATCTGCTTGGCCTCTCCGCTCCGGATCTGTCGCCTCTTCCCCGGCACGATATTCGGGGAACGGCTTGACCTTTTCACAGGCCACCCAGCGTTCATAGTTGGTCTTTGCATCAGCTGGCAGCCTGTCGGGCTGCCCCAAAAGGAACACCTCCACCTCCCAACCGCATCTGCGTAACAAACGCGCCACCACAAAGCCATCTCCGCCATTGTTGCCTGGCCCGCATAGCACCACCGCTTTCATCTTGCCCAAAATACCTCGGGGGGGATCCGCAGGATCGGGGGCAGCGCCCCCCTCTTTCTTGCGATGCTCTTCCAGATCGCGCCCTGCGCCCACACCCGTGTCCTGTAGATCCAGCTCGGGCCAGGTCTCGAAAATGGCCGCGACCACCCCCTGCCCGGCACGTTCCATAAGCTCCAGCCCGGTCACCTCCGCGGCCTCAATCGCGGCCTGTTCAATGCTGCGCATCTGCGCGGCAGTCAGCAGTTCAGCCATGACACCCTTTCCTTGTGTTTGATTGGGCGATTCACTTTCGCACAATATTTAATCGCATCGCTCATTTTTTAATCGCTTGCATGCAAAACTGCAGCACCACAACACCTGAGACAGCACAGCGCATTGTCGTTCCCATTCAGAAATGATCTGAGGAGCTTCGACAAGGTTGTGAGGAGCCCCAGGCATGAAAAAGATTGAAGCCATCATCAAGCCGTTCAAACTGGACGAGGTGAAGGAAGCGCTGCAAGACGTCGGCGTTCAGGGCCTCTCCGTCATCGAAGTGAAGGGCTTTGGCCGTCAAAAAGGCCACACCGAATTGTACCGCGGCGCAGAATATGTCGTGGACTTCCTCCCCAAGGTGAAGATCGAAGTTGTGCTCGAGGCCGACCAGGTCGATGCCGCCATCGAGGCCATTATTGAGGCCGCAAAAACCGACAAGATTGGCGACGGCAAGATTTTTGTCTCTCCCGTTGAACAAGCCATCCGCATTCGTACCGGCGAGTCCGGCACGGACGCGCTGTAAACCGAATTACCTGACATTAAAATCAGAAGGACCAAGGGAATGAGCACAGAAGCAGTTCTCCAGATGATCAAAGACGAAGATGCGGCCTATGTCGACATCCGCTTTACCGATGTGCGTGGCAAGCTGCAGCACGTCACCGTGGATGTGGATCTGGTTGATGAAGACTTCCTTGAAGAAGGCTTCATGTTTGACGGCTCTTCGATTGCAGGCTGGAAATCGATCGAGAACTCCGACATGAAACTGATGGCAGACACCACGTCCGCCTATGTAGATCCTTTCTACGCCGAGAAAACCATCTGCATCCACTGCTCCATCGTAGAGCCCGACACCGGCGAAGCCTACGAGCGTGATCCCCGCGGCACCGCGCAGAAAGCCGAGGCCTATCTGAAGGCATCCGGCATTGGTGATGTGGCCTACATGGGCCCCGAAGCCGAATTCTTCCTGTTCGACGACGTGCGCTATTCCAACTCGATCAACAAGGTTTCCTATGAGGTCGACGCGACAGACGCCTCCTGGAACACCGATACAGAGTATGAAATGGGCAACATGGGCCACCGCCCAGGCCTCAAAGGCGGCTATTTCCCGGTAAACCCCACCGACGAAAGCCAGGATCTGCGCTCTGAAATGCTGTCGACCATGAAGCGTCTGGGCATGAAAGTGGACAAGCACCACCATGAGGTTGCGTCTTGCCAGCACGAGCTGGGCCTGATCTTTGACAGCCTGACCAAACAGGCCGACGAGATGCAGAAATACAAGTATGTGATCCACAATGTGGCCCACGCCTACGGCAAATCCGCAACCTTCATGCCCAAGCCTATCTATGGCGACAATGGCACCGGCATGCACGTGAACATGTCGATCTGGAAAGACGGCAAGCCGCTCTTTGCTGGCGACAAATACGCTGATCTGTCGGATGAAGCCCTGTATTTCATCGGTGGCATCCTGAAGCACGCCAAGACCCTGAACGCCTTCACCAACCCGGCGACCAACAGCTACAAGCGCCTGATCCCTGGCTTTGAGGCCCCCGTTCTGCGCGCCTATTCCGCGCGTAACCGGTCCGGCTGTGTGCGGATCCCATGGACTGAATCGCCCAAAGCCAAGCGCGTTGAAGCCCGTTTCCCTGATCCGGCCGCCAACCCCTACCTGTGCTTTGCAGCCCTCTTGATGGCTGGTCTTGACGGCATCAAGAACAAGATCGACCCCGGTGAGGCCATGGACAAGAACCTCTATGATCTGCCCGCCGAAGAGCTGGCCGATATCCCAACCGTTGCGGGTTCCTTGCGCGAAGCCCTCGACGCTCTGGCAGCCGACCACGACTTCCTGATCCAGGGCGACGTCTTCACCAAGGACCAGATCGAAGGTTATATCGCTCTGAAAATGGAAGAAGTTCAGACCTATGAGCACACGCCGCACCCTGTTGAATACGGCATGTACTACAGCTGCTAATCCCTTGTGATTAGACTGGTTTTGAAAGGGCGCCCCAATCGGGCGCCCTTTTTTCATTGCAGTGTTTACGCCACGGGCTGTGCAAGATGGGCGTGGGCGCGCTTGTCTCTTGAAGCAGATGCTTGGCTTCTGTAGGAAGGCGCGTTCCAGTCCCCTGAAGAGGAACCATCGAATGCCTGACACCGCCCCTGCGCCCACCGCGCCGATGACCCTTGGCATTGACTTTGGCACCTCGAATTCCGCTGCTGGGATCGCCGTGGGGGGGCGCCCTTTCCTGGTTGAAATGGAGCCCGGCGAAACCACTTTGCCGACAGCGGTGTTCTTTGAACCCAAACGCCCCATGCGCATTGGTCGCGCGGCGACTCGCGCGCTGATCAATGGGGAAGAGGGTCGTTTTATGCGCGCGCTCAAGAGCCTGCTGGGCACGCCGCTCTTGCGCGAAGAACGGCGGCTGAACGGAGAGGTCACCGACTTTATCAAAATCATCGCCCGATTTTTGGCAGAAGTGAAATCCCGCGCCGAAGCGGCCACAAATCAAAGCTTCACCTATGCGCTGTCCGGCCGCCCCGTGCATTTTCACAGTGCCGACCCGGCCCGCGACGCCCAAGCGGAAATCGACCTGCGGGATTGCTACCTCGCGGCCGGCTTTGAAGATGTGCAGTTCCTGTACGAGCCAGAGGCCGCCGTGCGCTCTGCCGCGCCGGCAGCGGGGCTGGGGCTGATCGTGGATATTGGCGGCGGCACCTCGGATTTCACCCTGTTTGAACAGGCCGCCAGTGGCGAGACGCAGATCCTGGCCTCGCATGGGGTTCGGCTGGGCGGCACCGATTTTGACCGCCAGATCAGTATTGATCATGTGATGCCGCTGTTGGGGCGGGGTGGCCAGATCCGCAACGCCTTTGGCAAGGATACCCTGCCCGCCCCCAACCGGTTGTTCAATGATCTGGCCACCTGGCAGATGATCCCCTTTCTCTATGCGGCCGACAGTCGCCGCGCTGCCCGTGATCTGGCCAAATACGCGGTTGAACCAGAGCGGCTAAACCGCCTTGTTTCAGTGCTGGAGGATGAGTTGGGGCACGATCTGGCCTTTGCGGTGGAACGTGGCAAGATCCTGACCAATGGTGCCGATACCAGCAACCCGCGCATCGATCTGCGGATCCTGGAACGCGGGCTGTCGGCCCCGCTGGCCCCGGCGCAGATGCAGCACAGCCTGGCCGCGATGATGGATCAGATCGCCCGATGCGCTGCCGAAACCCTGGCGCGCGGCGCTGTCACGCCAAGCCAGATCGACCGGCTGGTCATGGTGGGTGGCTCCTCCCTTCTGTCCTCGCTAGAGGCCGCACTCTGCCAGCTGTGCCCCAATGCCCAGATTGAAAACCACAATGCCATGACGGCGGTGGCCGATGGGCTGGCGCTCAGCGCCGCCGGGGCCTTTGCCTAGACCAAAAGCCCACAGGCAGACTGGCAGTGGCACGTCTGACCTGCCACTGCCCGATTGGGCAAGCAGGGCTCACTGGGAAGCAGGGCCAACTTTTCCCGCTGGATTTTACCAGCAGGCAGGCTAGGCTTTGCAGGCCCTTTTGCTTTCAGGATCCCATTTCATGCGCGTCTTTGCCTTGCCTGCCTTTGCCCTTTCTCTTGCCCTGACGAGCGCTGCCCATTCTGCCCCCTGCGGCAATACTGCTGCCGGGTTTGACAGCTGGAAAGCAGATTTTGCCAAACATGCCCGCCGTGCCGGGGTAAAGCCCGCCGGGTTGCAGGCCCTGGCACAGGCGCAATATGCCAGCCGCACCATCGCTGCCGACCGCAACCAGAAAAGCTTTCGCTACAGTCTGGACAAGTTCATGCAGATCCGTGGTGCCGCAACAATCGTGGCCCAGGGACGCAAGCGCAAAGCCCGCAACCCGGAGTTCTACGCCGCGCTAGAACGCAAATTCGGCGTCCCGGCCGGCGTTCTGATTGCCATCCACGGTATGGAAACCGCCTTTGGCAATTTCATGGGCGATAGCCAGGTGGTATCGGCCATTGTCACATTGACCTATGATTGTCGCCGCTCTGACTTCTTTGAACCGCACGCCCTGGGTGCGCTCAAACTGGTTGATCAGGGGGCTATAACCAGCGCCACCCTGGGCGCCAAACACGGGGAACTGGGCCATACCCAGTTTCTGCCCGGCAATGCGCTGCAGTACGGCGTCGATTGGGATGGCGATGGCCGGGTCAATTTCTACGACATGGGCGATGCCCTGGCCTCTACCGCGCGCTATCTGCAAAAGAATGGCTGGAAACGCGGCAGAGGATACCAAGAGGGACAGCGCAATTACCAGGTGCTAAAGCAATGGAATGCCGCCACGGTGTATCAACAGTCGCTGGCAATCATGGGGCGGCAAATTGATCAGTAACCAGTGCAGGCCCATCCGCACTGCCCTGCCGCGCAGCAACAGGGAATCTGTGGCGGGCTGAACAATCGTGCCCACATCCCGCAATTGTAGGGGATGCGGCATCAAAGTGGCCGCAGAGCGCCCATTTGTTGCCCCATTCTGGCGAACTGAAGCCAGGGCATACATACAAAAACCTGATTTTGTTTAATTTTTACGGATCATATGCCATTTGGCGAAAATCTGAAGTTTCATTCCCCTATTGACCCTGACTGCCTCACTTTTGATCCAGATCGCCGCCTATTGTTTCCCCAGAGCATCCCGAATGGAGGACCCTGACGGTGGCACAGATCGAGCATTACAAAGGCAAGCTGGGGTTTAACCACCGCAGCGAGGAAACACTGGCACTGGCGCTGACAGAGCTGCTGGACACGATGGAAGAGTTTGGCCATCCCGCACTGCAGATCACCGCCCGCGAGCCCCACCGCATTGGCCTGGACTGCGATCACTACCGTGTGAGCCTGCGTCTGCGCCGCATTCCCCTGCGGCTGGGGGTGCGCACCCCCAAAAACCTGCCAACGCCCGCCGCCTATATCGAACTCAAGATGACGCCCAGTTTTCATCAGGGCTGCGACCAGGAGATCACTGAAATTCTGCTGGCCGAGCTGTTGAAACGGCTGACACTGGCGCTGGATCCGCTGGTCATCTTTTGGCAGGAAACCGATAAAGCCCTGACACCGAAACAATTCCTTGGTGCCTTTGAACAGGCGGAAACCTGGGCAGAACCGGTGCTGGAACCCGATGCGACACACGCAGTAGAACCGAAAAAAGAACCGGCAGCCTTGGCTTGCGCGCAGGCTGCGCCACAGAACGATATGTCCAGCGCCACGGCAGATATGGTACCGCAGCCCCTGAAGCGGACCGCATCAGAACCCACAATCACGGACACGGATGCGGATGCGGCGCACAGCACAACAGGCAGAGCCCGGGCAGCCGCAGCCGACCGCCTTTGGAAGGCAGACAAGGCCCGCGCCGAAGCCGAGGCAGAGCGCGCCCGCGGACAAGCGCGCTTTGGCTCGCCGGATGCAGTCACCCCGGAGCTGGAGCGCCATCTTGATGAACTTCAGCCCCTTCCTGGCCGTGCAAGGCTCTCGCGTGCTGCAAAACCGGTGCCCGCTGTCGCGGCCCCACAGGTCAGCTATCAGTCGGTCTTTGGCAAAAACCGCCTGCACCGACTGCTGGCCCTGCCTCGTGCCACTGTTTCGACCCTGACAAACGGTCTGCGCGGGGTTGATCTGATCTTTTCTCTGCGGGCTGTGCTGACCGCCTTTGTGGTGTTGTTCCTGCATGGTTCGGGCATGGTGCAGGCCGCTGCCCGCGCTTTTCTACCCCAGTAATCCGCTTATCGCGCTGCGGATACACTACCCCACTGCGCCATGACATCCTGTTTGTGAACCATATAGGTATGGATCGAAAAGATCACCGCGCGGGTCTTGGGCAAGCGCAGGATCACCTGTTGTTCGCTGCGCATATAGGGCGCGTCGTCGGCATGGCTGTCGTCACGCGGGGCATTTTCCAACCGTGGCGCATGCAGATCGGGTGCCTGGTACCACAGCGCGTTGAACCGCCAAAGCGGACGCCCTACCTGAACCCCATCAAACAGGCGCTGAACACGGGCGGCGATATTGCCGTCATAGCTGTCCACAGTATGGTGAATGCCAATCAAAGGGCGCATGAATTTCTCGCGCAGCGTCCAACTGGCCGGAAAACACAGCACCGCCCCTGTCAGCACATGTTCGCGGCTGTCCTCATGCCGTTCCAGTATGCAGAAATCTTCCTGGCAGATCTGGCCCAGCGTGGCCAGCGGGTCTTGCCAGTCCAGGCTCACCGTAACCCCGTCGGGGCGCGTAACCTGGTCCCGGGCACCGCCATAGCGATGATCCAGCACCAGTTGCAACAGCTCTTGTGCCGCCGGAAAGGCCGCGGGATCCAGCTGCAGCACCTGATCGCGCGCCGCCGCCAGCAATGCTTCGCGTTCTGCCATCTGGCCTGCAAAGGCTTCATCCGGTTGCAACCAATCCGCCATCTGCAAAGGCGCGATTCCTGGCAGTTTGTTTTCGGCCAAAGGGTTATGAGGAATGGATTTTTGCAGAATCATATGCGTGGCCCCCGGCGTACTGTTGCGCATCTGCATAACAAATCCCGCCCCCAGGTTCGCGCAAAAACGACAGCGCTCTAGCTCAGGCTTTGGACCAGCATGCCTGCCGCAGCAAGCGCGATCAGAAACCCGGCCCCCACCTCTAACACAGGCACCACCTGTGCCGCCCGCCCGGCCCTTGTGAACAGCGCCAGCGCACTGCCGCGCAGCCCAAGCGCCGCCAAGCCGACAGCAATGGTCACCGAGGCCGTCCCCAGGGCCATGGCAAAGGCCCCTGCAACCCCAGCCAGAGCAATGCCCATCTGCCAGGTGATAATCAGCACGAACAGCGCCCCCGTGCAGGGCCTGACTGCGATGCTGGCAATCAATAGCAGGGCTTCTCGCCACCCCGAGACCGCCTCGACCTCGGCCAGGCTGGGGCCGTGGTGGTGGCCGCAGTCGGCGCAGGGCTGCGCTACCGGAGCAGCAGAGGGCGGCACATGGGAACAGTGCTGATGCCCGCCATGTGCATGCGGGCTTGTAGCAGGCTGGGGATCGCCAGTGCCATCTGCTGGATCCGACCGGCGGAACATCTTGCCTAGCCCCCGCAACAGAAGCCACAGACCAATGCCCGCAATCGCCGCATAGCTGACCGGAGCCATGGTGTCTTCGGCGATACCGATCATGCTGTCGCGGCCCAGCTGCAACAGCATGATCGCGCCATAGACCAGAACCACCGCCGTCACCGCCTGCCCCAGGCTGGAAACCAGTGCCAACACACCAAGACGCGCCCAGGGGATCGCCCGCGCCATGCCATATCCACCAATCAGGATCTTGCCATGACCCGGCCCAATCGCATGAAAGAACCCATAGGAAAAACAGACCAGCATCAACACCGACAAGGCCCCAGGTTCCGCCGCCCGCAGGGCCCGCAGGCTGCGGGCAATCTGGTTTTGAAACGCGCGCTGGTGTCCCGCTGCCCATTCCCCCAGTGGGGCCAGAACATCCTGCGCCCCCCACCAGAGCAGGAAACAAAGCACAAGACTTGCGGCCAGTAGGGCCAGGGGTTTTACGAGGTGGAGCATGAAACACGGATCTCTGTTGCGAACTCGCCGCCGATCAAGGGGAAGTCGTTTTCTTCCAAGTCGGCATTGGCATCCAGCCGCAACAGCTGCGCCTGCATCTGCGCCAAACCGCCGACGATATCTGGCTCTATCAGTTCCAGCAGGCATTCCCCTTGCTGTCGCGTAGGCAGGGTCACCGGCAGCGTGATATCATAGGCTGTGTAATAAGACGGATCAAAGGCTTTCATCGAAATCGGCCCCTGCCGCGATCTATCCCTGGGGGCGATGCGCCGAATATGACTGCTGATGATGCGCCCCTGATCCAGCGCGGTGGTCGCCTCCAGCGGCCCCGAAAGCGCCAAGAGTGCGCCCCCTGCATGAATTTCGAGATCGCCGTTAAATCCCTCGTCCCAGTTGGTATCGAAACCAATCAGCCGCGCCCGCTCTGCCGGGGTTAAGATCCCATCACCATCCTGATCCAGCTGCAGGTCTTCGGTGATCAAAAGCGAATAGAATTCATCATATTGCCACGTGACTTTTACCTGAGACAGACGGCCTGCATCGTCAAATTCCAAGGCAAACCCGGTATCCACAAAGATATGCGGATGCGCCGCGGCAGGCACAGGCAGCAGCACCGCTGCCAGCACCCCGGAATAGAAAAATCGAAACCTCATAAGGCGAGAGTCTATGGCGAGACCAGGCCCGCCGCAATCGCGCAGCCCAGCCCCAGGACGTCGCATCGGCAATAAGGCGCTGACAGGCCAGAGGTTTCCGGCGCCACCCTAAGGCATGCAACAGAAACAACACCCCAAACGATAGCGGCCGCACAGGCGGCCAGAGACCTGTGCCAGCAAGCACAGTGCATCACCTTCACGTGACCTTTCGCCCGACCGCCTTGTCGCCACGCCGATGACTGCGCAGTCTAGAGGGACCAAAAGCGAGAAAGCCCCCATGCCCACCGAAGCCATCACCTTTCCCGGCCATTCTGGCGATACCCTGGCCGCGCGGCTGGACCTCCCCAATGGGCCGGTGCTGGCAACGGCGCTCTTTGCCCATTGCTTTACCTGTTCCAAGGATATTCCGGCCGCGCGGCGCATTGCCGGACGTCTGGCCGCCATGGGCATTGCCGTATTGCGTTTTGATTTCACAGGCTTGGGCCATTCCGATGGCGAATTCTCCAATACCAGTTTCAGCTCTAACGTGGCGGATCTGATTGCCGCCGCGCAGTATCTGGCAGGGCGCGATATGGCACCTGCCTTGCTGGTTGGACATTCGCTGGGCGGTGCGGCCGTCTTGCGCGCTCGGGCAGGCATTCCCACCATCAAAGGCGTTGTCACCCTAGGGGCCCCCTTTGATCCGGGTCATGTCTCGCATCACTTTGACGCCGCCCTGCCTGAAATCCGCGCCAAAGGCCAGGCCGAGGTCTGCCTGGGGGGGCGCCCCTTTGTCATTACCCGCGATTTTGTCGAAGATATCTCGGCGGTGGCACTTGCCCCGGCCATCGCCGAACTGAACGCCGCCCTGCTGGTGATGCATGCGCCCCGCGATGACACCGTCAGCATCGACAACGCCGCCGATATCTTCACTGCCGCCAAACACCCCAAGAGCTTTGTCACCCTGGACAATGCCGATCATCTGATTTCGCGCAGCAAAGACAGCGAATATGCGGCAGAGCTGATTGCCACCTGGGCCGGGCGCTATATAGATTTGACCCCGCCCGCGCCGCCCCCCGGTGCCCCCGAAGGTGTGCTGCGCGTCACCGAGGCAGACCCGGACGGCTTTTTGCAAGACATCCAATCCGGCCCCCACCACCATGCCTATGCTGATGAGCCGCTGGCCTATGGTGGCACCAACCGGGGCATGTCGCCCTACGGCTTTGTCTCGGCCGGGCTGGGGGCCTGCACCTCGATGACCCTTCGCATGTATGCCCGCCGCAAAGGCTGGCAGCTTGATAGCGTCAGCGTTGATATAAGCCATGATAAAGTACACGCACAGGACGTGCTGCCCTCGGGGCCTGCCAAGATCGACCAGTTCATCCGTGTCATTCGCATTTGTGGCACCCTGAATGCAGAGCAACGCGCCAAGCTGCTGGAGATCGCTGATAAATGCCCGGTGCACCGGACCCTGGAACACAGCGCCAAGGTGGTGACAACGCTGGAGGAAGAGCACCCGATGATGTGACCGCCCGCGCCTGTCCCCTGGCAGGCCTGAACCAAGCCTCCACCACGCCACGAAATGATATTGATACATATCAAAGCGCCCCTCTCTGCTCCCTGTCATCTTGGCCATAGCAAAATGGACGACCAACCAATCTGAGGAGACAGGCATGGGACTTTTTTCGAAACTCGGACAGAGCACCGATCTGGTGGAAGGCATGGCGGAGCGACTGGGCGTTGACCTGATCGACGGTATCGCCAAGGATCCAGTGGGCGAGGCCCGCAAACTGCGCCGCGCCGTGCAAAATTGCAGCCATTGCACCAATCAGGTCGGCTGTTCCGACCTACAGGCTAGAAACAGCGAATTGGCCTCGGCACCGCAATATTGCCGTAACCGCGACACGCTGGCGCATATGTCCAAGCGCTAGCCTACCTCAGCACCACAGTTCTGTCCTAATGGCGGTCCCTACGCCACAAAGGGGCCGCTACTGCTTTGGCGTGGGCCAGTCTGCCCGCCCCGACAGCTATGACGCCTGCGCAGGATGCGACATATTTCATATTCACCTGCCCAGACTTGCCCAATTGGCCCGTCTGCCGTATGAGGCGCCCTATCAACTGGACAATCCCATAAAGGTGCTTTCGCCGATGATCCCTCGCTATTCCCGCCCCGAAATGGTCGCCATTTGGTCGCCCGAGACCAAGTTCCGCATCTGGTACGAGATCGAGGCCCATGCCTGCGAGGCAATGGCCAACCTGGGTGTTATCCCGCGTGAAAACGCTGATGCAGTCTGGAAAGCCAAGGATGTGGAATTTGATGTCGCCCGCATCGACGAAATCGAAGCTGTCACAAAACATGACGTCATCGCCTTTCTGACACATCTGGCCGAACATGTGGGCAGCGACGAAGCACGTTTTGTGCACCAGGGCATGACATCGTCGGATGTGCTGGATACCTGCCTCAATGTACAGCTCGTGCGCTCGGCGGATATCCTGATCAAGGATATGGAAGCCCTGCTGGCTGCCCTGAAGAAACGCGCGCTGGAACACAAAGACACCGTCCGTGTTGGCCGCAGCCACGGCATCCACGCCGAGCCCACGACCATGGGGCTGACCTTTGCACGTTTCTATGCCGAAATGGACCGTAACCTGGCGCGTCTGAAACTGGCCCGGACAGAAATTTCCACTGGCGCGATTTCCGGCGCGGTTGGCACCTTTGCCAATATCGACCCCGCCATCGAAGAGCACGTCTGCGCCGCACTAGGCCTGTCGCCCGAACCCATTTCGACCCAGGTGATCCCCCGTGACCGCCATGCGATGTTCTTTGCCACCCTCGGGGTGATTGCCTCCTCCATTGAAAACGTCGCCACCGAAATCCGCCACATGCAGCGCACCGAAGTGCTGGAAGGCGCGGAATTCTTCTCCATGGGCCAAAAAGGCTCTTCGGCGATGCCACACAAGAAGAACCCGGTTCTGACCGAAAACCTGACCGGTCTGGCGCGGCTGGTGCGTTCGGCTGTCATCCCGGCTCTGGAAAACGTCGCCCTTTGGCATGAACGCGATATCTCGCATTCCTCCGTTGAACGCGCCATCGGTCCCGACAGCTGCGTCACCCTGGATTTTGCCCTATCCCGCCTGACTGGCGTGATCGACAAGATGCTCGTTTTCCCAGAAAACATGCTGGACAACATGAACAAATTCCCCGGCCTGGTGATGAGCCAGCGGGTACTGCTGGCGCTGACGCAGGCCGGTGTGTCGCGCGAAGACGCCTATTCCATGGTGCAGCGCAACGCGCTGAAGGTCTGGGAAGAGCGGCTCGATTTCCGTGAGCTGCTGCTGGCGGATGCCGAAGTCGTGGCAGCGCTTGGTGTTGATGGCGTCGAAGAAAAGTTCAACATGGACTACCACACCAAACACGTCGACACGATCTTTAGGCGGGTCTTTGGCGACTGATTGACGCCTTTGGGTGTCATCGCCCAATCTGATCACAAGCACAAGAAACGCCCCCTTAAATTGAGGGGGCGTTATTGATTTTAAGCATATTTTTGCCTGAAACCGGCATTGGCAAACGTAACATTACAATAAAACGATATGGGCGATCATGCTTCCATTTGCGCAATTTGACGAAGAACTGGTTCTGTCCTGCGTGGAAGAGTACAGCCACCACACAGGCCAAACAAAACCATTTGCCATCACCTGCCTGGATCAATCGACCCGCTTTCCGACAGAACGTTTTGTCTTTGTGCTGTCGCAGGATGAGAAACCGCAGCTGGTATTGAAACTGGATTGCGCCCCCAAGGCAACCCGGCTGATCAAAGAGTTCAAGCTGCTGCAACAACTAGAGGCAGAGTTCGCACCAGAGGGGCGCCTGACGGTCATAAAGCCGCTGTACCTGTCCCCTCATGGGCATTTTCATGTTACTGCTTTTGCTGCTGGAAAAACCGCAAAGCAAAAAATCTATGCAGATCCTACCCCGGAACAGGCCCGGCAAGTCTATCGCCGCGGCGGGGAATGGCTGCATCGCCTTCATGCAAGCGCCCCGCAGGAACGGGCTGATATCTGGCTGAACTGGATGCTGGAAGAGGTTGAAAAACATCGACATCCCGGGGGGATTCAACCCTGCGCGAATAGCCTGAAACGGTATATTTCGATCATGCAGAAAGATCTGTCGCGATTTGATCATCGCCAAGGTACCACCGCGCTGAGCCATGGCGATTTTCATGGCGGAAATCTAATTTTGGCACAGGGTTGCAGCTATGGGCTCGACTTCACCGAAACCGATACCAAGCTTGCAGTTTATGACATCGTAGATTTTCTCAAGATGGATATCTTTGCCACTGCCCAGCCCGATCACATTGGCCCGGATGGCATTCGCACTAGCAGCCGAGAGATGTTCCTAAAGACCTATCGCCACCCCGTAGATGCAGAACTGTTGAGCTATTGTCTGCGCGGGCGCCTGCTGATCGAATGGGTCAAGATCAGCTGTGACGCCTATAACAGCAGCGCCTTTCAGCGCAAAAAGTTCAGCGCCTTGCAAGATCGCCTCTCAAAAGCCTTTGCGCAGCCTCTGCAGGGAAGCTGACGCCCGCATCAGGCGGTCACGTCAACGTGACCCGGTGCCATATGATACTTGTACCCCAGTCTAGGTTTTGCGCTAAACTACCCGCTATCTTGCCCTCGTCTCGCGGAGTTGCCCTATGCGTTACCTTGTTCTAGCCGCGGCCCTGAGCCTGCCCCTGCCCGCCTTTGCCGCCGGGGACAACACCTGGTCCCCGCCAACACCGACGGAGACAACAAAAACCTGCAAGGGTAAACGCGTCTGGGATGAAGACAAAGGGCGCTGTGTACGGCCCAAAGAATCCTCGCTCAACCAGGATGAGCTGTTTGATGCCTTGCGTGAACTCGCCTATGCCGGGCGCAACGCCGATGCCCAGGCGGTGCTGGCCACCATGCAGGATCAAACCGCAGCCCGCGTTCTGACCTACTGGGGATACACCCACCGCAAACTGGGGAACCGCAGCCTGGCCAATGCCTATTACGAACAGGCCATCGCCCAAAACCCCGACAATCTTCTGGCGCGCTCTTACATGGGGCAAGGCTATGTAGAAGAAGGCCAATTTGGCCTGGCCTTGGCGCAGTGGAAGGAAATCCGCGCCCGTGGCGGAAAGGGCAGCTGGCCCGAGGTGGCGCTGCTTCAGGCTTTGGAAACCGGTGCCACATCAAGCTATTGAGCTTCAGCATTTATTTACTGCTTATGGGGTAGTTTGAACCTGACCGAAAAAGAATCTTTTTGGCTAGGGTGCTAGAATGCTGCAAGATGATATGTTGGCGCTACCAATGTCCACCGGTATGGGTGGCGACATGGGTGGAATGGGGGACTTCTCTGCTCCTGCTCCGGTGGCCATGGGGGGCGGTGCCGTAACCACTCCAAAGCTCAGCGGTAAGGCCAAGGCCGCCATCGTTGTGCGGCTACTGCTAAATGAAGGCGCAGATATTCCAATCGAAGACCTGCCAGACGAACTGCAGATGGAATTGACCCAGCAGATGGGTAAGATGCGTCTGGTGGATCGCGACACGCTCTATGCGGTTGCCAGTGAATTTGCAGAAATGCTCGACAATGTCGGGCTGACCTTTCCCAATGGCCTGGCTGGGGCGCTTACGGCAATGGACGGGCGCATCAGCCGCCATACCGCCAGCCGCCTGCGCAAAGAGGCCGGTGTGCGCCAGTTTGGCGACCCATGGGAACGCCTGAAGGCCCTACCGCCAGAGGATCTCGCCGCACTGGCCGAGGCCGAAAGCATTGAGGTCGCCGCCGTTCTGCTATCCAAGCTCGACACTGCCAAGGCGGCACAAATGCTGGTACACCTGCCCGGGCCCGTGGCGCGCCAGATCACCTATGCTGTCAGTCACACCAGCAACGTCACCCCAGAAACAGTTGATCGTATTGGGCTTTCCCTTGCGGGTCAGGTCGACGCGCGGCCAGATCTGGCCTTTTCGTCCACCCCCGGCCAGCGGGTTGGCGCAATTCTCACCGAGGCCGCCGCCGCCAAGCGCGAAGAGGTTCTGTTTGCACTGGAGGAAGAAGACCAGGAATTCGCCACCGATGTGCGCAAATCCATCTTTACCTACGCGCTTTTGGCACAGCGGATGCAGCCGCTGGACGTGCCAAAACTGATGCGTATCCTGGCCGCGCCAGATGTCATCACCGCAATCGCTTTCGCCTCGGATCCCGACGATGTTGCCACCAGCGAGTTCCTGCTAGACAATATGTCCAACCGTATGGCCAACAATATCCGCGAAGAAGTGGCCGAACGGGGCAAGGTCAAACGCGCCGATGGCGAAACAGCCTTTGGCCTGATTGTTGGGGCCATGCGTGATCTGATCAACACCGGCGAGATCGAACTGATCTCGGAAGAGGACGAAGAGGCATAGGAGCATAGAGGGGCGGAAAACCGCCCGCTTTCATGCCAAAGCAGAGGGCAAGGGACAACAGTTGTGTCCATGTTCACCCAAGGTTATGATCCGTTTCTGATCCATGATCCCTGCAGGCTGCGCCCCTATGCCCCAAGACCCTTCGCACCTTTCCTTCAAACAACGTGCCACCTATTTTTCCAGCAATCTTGCCCTGCGCGGGATTCTGGGCATGGCAGGACTGGTGCCCTATCGCTGGCGTATTCCGCTGATTGGCAAGCTGGTCTCTGCACTTGGGCCGGTGGTTGGCTTTGATCGCAGGGTGCGTGAAAACCTGGCCCTGACCTGCCCCGAACTTGATGAGCCAGAGGTCGCGCGCCTGTGCCGTGAGGTGGGCGATAATGCCGGGCGAATGATCACCGAACTCTATGCTGGAGGGCCCTTTATTACACGGGCAACCGCAGCGCCAATCACCGGGCCGGGGCTAGAGGCACTGGAGGCCGCGCGGGCAGCGGGTCGGCCCGTTATTCTTGTCACCGGTCATTTTGGGAATTATGACGCTGCCCGCGCCGGGCTGATCGCGCGCGGCTTCTCCATGGGGGCGTTGTATCGACGTATGGCGAACCCCTATTTCAACGCCCATTATGTACGTGCCATGGAACGCGTTGGCACGCCGATGTTTGAACAGGGCAAACGCGGCATGGTGGAAATGGTACGCCATCTGAAAAAAGGCGGCATCATTGCGATTGTCGCCGACCTGCATGTGCATGGCGGCGAACTGATTGATTTCTTTGGCAAACCTGCAGTGACCTCAACCGTGCCTGCAGAACTGGCGCTGAAATATGGCGCGGCGCTGATCCCAGTTTATGCGGTGCGGCAGGAAAACGGCCTGGATTTTGAGATCATATTAAACCCTGAAATCGCGCCGAGCGACCCGGTCACAATGACCAAGACGATCTGCGATGACCTCGAAAGCCTGGTCCGGCGGCATATGGGGCAATGGTTCTGGATCCACCGCCGCTGGAAACCCTATGTGCCGCTTCCAAAGAAGCCACACCCCGACAGCACCATAGAGAAAAATTGATACGATACAGATCGTTACCGAGATAGGTTAATGCATTGAACCGCAGGCGGCTGGCTTTGGCTCATTGCGCGATCCCTGCCGCAGCCAAAACCGCGCCATAGGGGGCGTTCTGCACCAAAACGGCCCCCGGCAACCCCTTGGCATAGGGCACGGTAAAGACGGCTGCCGCCTGCCCGTCCCAGGTTGCGACCTGACGCAGATCCTCAACGATATTGGCATAGTCGATGCGCCGCCCTGCCAATTCCCCTCGGGTAATATCTACGGTTTTCATGGGGGTATAGCGCAGAACATAGATCGCGACGGGGTGATCTGGCAGGCCCTCCCGCGCGCTCACCGAAAGCGACAGTTCGTCGCCGCGCCGCTGCACCTGCAAGGCAACCGGACGCGCAGTACCGTGTTGCACCGCGATGGCATCTGACAGCGCCATCGCATCGCCGCCCAGGATATCTTTTTGCCCCATCACGACCATCTGCGGGGTATAGATCATCTTGCGTCCCGCTGCATGGGCATAGCCTTTTTGCCGCTGGGTATAGTCGGGGCTGGCAAAAATATCCTTCCAGCCAATGTAATCCCAGTAATCCACGTGCAGCGCCAGCGCGAGGACATCACGCCGCCCGGCCAGCTGCTCTAGCAGCGCATCTGCCGGTGGGCAGGACGAACACCCCTGCGAGGTAAACAATTCCACAACCACTGGTTCGGACACAGAGACGCCCGTCTCTTCGGCCTGGGCCTGCGCCGGAAGGGCAAGGCCGATGGCCAGGGCGAGGGCCGCAAGGGCCGCAAGGGATTTCATGGCTGCTCCATCCTGATCTGAACGCCCCAGAGATACTGCGCCAGGGGCGTAAAGGCCAATCAATCATTCTTGAAGCGGTAAACGGTCAGCGGCCGGTATGCCGCCAAGGCGCAAAGGCACTGACCGACAGAAAACTGTGACCAATCGGCTATTGAATGCCCCCAGTGGCAATGGCAACAATGGGGCAAGTCCCGATCAACAGCTTGCAACTGAACACCAAGGGAGCCAGATATGCCCATCATCGTCGGACAGGACACAGCCAAAACCCGCCGCAGCCTGCGCGCAGGGGACAAGTCGATCTCCTACTACTCTATCCCTGCTGCCAGCGAAGCTGGGCTTGGCGATTTCTCCAAACTCCCCGCCGCGCTCAAGGTGGTACTGGAAAATCTGCTGCGATTTGAAGACGGCGGATTTTCCATCTCGCTTGATGATATCAGGGCCTTTGCAGACTGGGCCGAAAATGGTGGCAAGGCAGCGCGCGAAATCGCCTATCGCCCGGCGCGGGTCTTGATGCAGGATTTCACCGGGGTGCCTGCCGTTGTCGACCTGGCGGCGATGCGCGATGGTATCAAGGCGCTTGGCGGTGATGCGCAAAAGATCAACCCGCTTACCCCGGTGGACCTGGTGATTGACCATTCCGTGATGATCGACGCCTTTGGCACGCCCCGCGCCTTTCAGATGAATGTCGACCGCGAATATGAACGCAACATGGAACGCTACCAGTTCCTGAAGTGGGGCCAAGGTGCCTTTGACAACTTTCGTGTGGTCCCCCCCGGCACCGGGATCTGCCACCAGGTCAATCTGGAGTATCTGGCCCAGACCATCTGGAGCGATACCGACCAGAACGGCGAGGACGTCGCCTATCCCGATACGCTTGTAGGGACAGACAGCCATACCACCATGGTGAATGGCATGGCGGTGCTGGGCTGGGGCGTTGGCGGTATCGAGGCCGAAGCCGCAATGCTGGGACAGCCGATTTCTATGCTGATCCCCGAGGTTGTCGGCTTTGAACTGACAGGCCATTTGGTGGAAGGCACCACCGGAACTGATCTGGTGTTAAAAGTGGTCGAAATGCTGCGTGCCAAGGGGGTTGTTGGCAAATTTGTCGAATTCTTTGGCACGGGGCTAGATCACCTGCCCTTGGCTGATCGTGCCACAATTGCCAATATGGCCCCTGAATATGGTGCCACCTGCGGCTTTTTCCCAATCGACGGCGAGACCCTGCGCTATATGGAAAACACCGGCCGCGACAAGGATCGTATCGCCCTGGTCGAAGCCTATGCCAAGGCAAACGGCCTGTGGCGCGATGCCTCTTATGCGCCGATCTACACCGATAGGCTGCACCTTGATATGGGCAGCATTGTGCCGGCCATTTCCGGCCCCAAACGGCCGCAGGACTATACCGCGCTTGATCAGGCATCCAGGGCCTTCCTGAACGTGGTCAACGAATACCGCGGTATCGACACCTCGAATGGGGCGGCGAACATGGCCTCCGAAGGTCCGACCCCTACCGGGTCTTCTGACCTGCGCAAATCCGTCAAGGTCAAGGGCGAGGATTACGAATTGCGCGACGGCTCGGTGGTGATCGCTTCGATAACATCCTGTACCAACACCTCGAATCCCTATGTCATGATCGGTGCCGGGCTGGTGGCGCGCAAGGCGCGCGCACTGGGCCTGGACCGCAAGCCCTGGGTCAAGACTTCACTGGCGCCGGGCTCGCAGGTCGTGTCGTCCTATCTGGACGCCGCCGGTCTGACCGAGGATCTGGACGCCATCGGGTTCAACCTGGTCGGCTATGGCTGCACCACCTGCATCGGCAACTCTGGCCCGATCCAGAAAGAGCTGAGCGAAGCCATCGCCGAGGGCGACCTGATCGCCACCTCTGTGCTCTCCGGCAACCGCAACTTCGAAGGCCGCATCAGCCCCGATGTGCGCGCCAACTACCTGGCCTCGCCGCCGCTGGTGGTGGCATATGCATTGGCGGGCACAATGGATATCGACCTGACGTCTGAACCGATTGCCAAAGGGCAGGATGGTCAGGACGTCTATCTGAAAGACATCTGGCCCTCGACCAAGGAAATCGCCGATCTGGTCGAGACCACCGTCACCCGCCAGGCCTTTGAGGAAAAATATGCCGAGGTCTTTACCGGCGATGAAAAATGGCAGGCGGTAGAAACCACCGAGGCCGAAACCTACGACTGGCCCCCCCAGTCGACCTATATCCAGAACCCGCCCTATTTTCAGGGCATGGGGCAAGAGCCCGGCACCATAGAAAATATCAACAACGCCAAGGTTCTGGCAATCTTGGGCGATATGGTCACTACCGATCACATTTCGCCTGCGGGCAGCTTTGCCACCACCACTCCGGCTGGGCGCTACCTGCTGGAACACGGCGTTCAACCGCGCGAGTTCAACTCTTATGGGTCACGCCGGGGCAACCACGAGGTGATGATGCGCGGCACATTTGCCAATATCCGCATCAAGAACGAAATGCTCACCACCAAGGATGGCACGGTCGAAGGCGGCTATACCAAAGGCCCTGATGGCAGCCAGATGTCGATATTCGACGCCGCAATGGCCTATCAGGACAGCCAAACGCCGCTGGTGATCTTTGGCGGCGCGCAATATGGCGCCGGCTCCAGCCGCGACTGGGCGGCCAAGGGGACGGCCCTGCTTGGGGTCAGGGCGGTCATCGCAGAAAGCTTTGAGCGCATTCACCGCTCGAACCTGGTGGGCATGGGGGTCATTCCCTTTGAATTCACCAATGGCGACACCCGCAAAAGCCTTGGCCTTACAGGTGAGGAAACCATCACTATCCTCGGTCTCGACAGTGTCACGCCACAGCAGCAGCTGCCCTGCGAAATCACCATGGCGGATGGCACGGTCAAGGTGATCCCCCTGAAATGCCGTATCGATACCGCCCCCGAGATCGCCTACATCGAAAACGGCGGCGTGCTGCACTATGTGCTGCGCAACCTGGCCAAATCTGCCTGATCTCAAGCAGCCAGCCAAGCAGACGGGCGCGATTTCTGCGCCCGTCTTTTGCGCAACACAGGATACGCGCCGATGAAAACCGTTCTGGTCACTGGCGGTGCCTCGGGCATCGGCGCCGCGATTTCTGCGGCTTTCGCCCCCACCCACAACTGCGCCCTGACCTGGTGCCACCGAGCCCCCGCCGCACAAACGCGACAGCAGACCCTGATCATTCAGGCGGATCTCACGCAGGAGGGCAGCGCACAGCAGGTTGTCGACGCTGTCTTGGCCCGGTTTGGCCGCCTTGATGTTATCGTCAATAACGCAGGCTCCCTGGCCGCCAGCCCCGTTGCCGAATTTGACGCAGCACAGCAACGGGCGATTCTGGAGCTCAATCTGCTTGCACCAGAGGCGATCCTGGCGGCGGCCCTGCCCCATCTGCAGCCCGGAGCCGCAATTGTCAGTATTTCCTCGGTCAATGCGGTACTGCCGCCAAAGGGCCATGTCACCTATGGCGCCAGCAAGGCCGCACTCAACCTCTGGACCCGCGCAATGGCCAAGGAACTTGGCCCTCGGGGCATTCGCGTCAACGCGGTAGCCCCCGGCGCGGTGAATGTACCCGAAGCACCCCGCGATGCAGAATTGACCCGCCGCTTTACCGATGAAACAGCGCTTGGCCAACTGGCAACCCCCAGCGACATCGCAGCCGCAGTCACTTTCCTCGCCTCAGATGCCGCCCGCGCAATCACCGGAGAAATCCTGACCGTATCCGGCGGCTACCGTCTGTGACCGCTGCACAGCCCCTGTGGATCGCTGCGCAATTGCCGACAGCATCCTGATCCGGCAGGGTAAGAGCATGAAACAGATAGAAACCATCCGGGGCTATCATGCCCATGTCTATTTCGAGGCCGAGAGCTTAGAAATAGCCAAAGCCCTGTGTACCAAAGCTGCCGAACTGTTTGGCGTCAAAATGGGGCATCTGCATGAACGCCCCGTTGGACCACATCCGATGGGGTCTTGTCAGCTGGGCGCAACACCTGCGCAATTTTCCCAACTGCTGCCCTGGCTAGTCCTGAACCGCCAGGGATTGATCATTTTTGCCCATCCAGAAACAGGCCAGGAACTTGCTGATCACCGCGACCATGGCATCTGGCTCGGCACCGGGTTGACGCTCGACCTGTCGATCTTTGCCTGACGCCGCCGTTTCGCAGGGAACCAAAGCTTTGCCACCAACAGGAAAACCAATCGTGACGATTGCCGCTACTGGCCGCGGGCTTTTTCGATCGCAGGGCCGAGGGTGCTTTCGATAACCCGCTGGGTCACAGGGCCCGCAAAGCGCAGGATGATCTTGCCCTCGCCATCCACTACATAGGTTTCCGGCACGCCGTAGACCCCCCAATCCAGCGCCATGCGCCCCTGTTCATCGCGTCCGATCGCGGCATAGGGGTTCCCCAGCTCTTGCAGGAAACCTTCAGCGTTTTGCAGCTGGTCCTTGTAGTTGACCCCGTAGATCTTGATCCCGGACTCAGCCAAAGCAGTCAGACTGGGATGTTCCACCCGGCAAGGGGCGCACCAGCTGGCCCAGTAGTTGACCAGCTTCACCTCTCCATCGCGCAGGGTTGCGTCGTCGAACAGCGGCTTGTCGGCAAATTGGGTCAACACCACGGGCGGTGCCTGCTGCCCCTCGCGGGCCGAAGGCAGGCTATCGGGATCATCACGGTACATGCCGACCACAGCCAAGCCAACAAAGCTGGCAAAGACCGCCACTGGCAAAACCATCAAAGGGGAAACCTTAGCCATCGCGCCGCATCCTTTGTTCCAGATCTTCCATGATGCGCCGCACCCGCTTGCCGCGCCACAGGGTCAGGACCACCAGCACCCCCAACAACAGAAGTGAGGCCGCATAGGCCGACAGTACTGTCTCGCCATATTTTCCAAGATCAGGCCACATGATCAGGCCTCCTGCCGTTGCCGCGCCAAAAGCGCCTTGATGCGCCGGGCACGAATTTCAGTCCCGGTGCGGTAGAACACCAGCGCAAGAAAGAACAGAGCAAACCCCGCCATGCAGACATAGAGCGGGTTGGAAAAGGCATCCGCGACGTTCTCTTTTTCATCCAGCGACAGCGACGCCCCCTGATGCAGACCTTGGTTCCAGAAATTCACCGCATAGCGGCTGAGCACCGCAAAGACCGTGCCCACAAGGCACAGAATTGCTGTCAGATCGGCTGCCGTATCAGGGTTATCAATCGCTTCCCACAGGGCGATATAGCCGAGATAAAACAAAAACAGCACCAGGAAAGAGGTCAGCCGTGGATCCCAGGCCCACCAGGTGCCCCACATCGGTTGACCCCAGATTGCCCCGGTGGCCAGCGCGATCAATGTCATCACAATGCCCACAGGGGCAGCGGCCTTGGCGGCCAGCGCACTGACGTGATGGCGGCGCACGACCCAGATCAGCGAGGCCACCAACATCATGAACCAGGCATTGATCGCCATCAGGGCGGCGGGCACATGCAAAAAGATGATCTTGACCGTTGACCCCTGACGATAGTCATCCGGGGTGAAAAAGAACCCCCAGATCAGCCCGACCGAGATCAACACCCCCGAGCTAAGCCAAAGCACCGGCATCACCCGTTCTGAGCTTTGCAGGAATTTTCGCGGATTGGCATATTCCCAGATCGACATATTGGCTCTTTCGTTTGGTCAGTGTGTTTCGTGAAATCGCTAGCGCAGATTGATACGCAAAACTGCAGCACTGGCAAAGGGCATCAGGGCAATAACCCCGGCGGAAATCCCCGCAAGCATCAGCAAAGGCGTCTCGACCCCCATGCCCATGGCACCGCGCCGGGCAGCCTCGGCGCCAAAGATCAGCGTCGGCACATAGAGCGGCATCACCAAGAGCGACAGCAGCAGCCCGCCGCGCTTCAGCCCCACTGTCAACGCCGCGCCAAAGGTCCCAATCACCGACAGCGCCGGCGTCCCCAACAAAAGCGAGACCACCAGCCAGCGATACCCGTCCAGCGGCAGGTTCAGCAAGACCCCCAGCAGTGGTGCGGCCAAAACCAGCGGCAATCCGGTGGTGATCCAATGGGCCAGCGCCTTGATGCTGATAACCGCTTCCAGCGGCAGCGGCGCGGTGGCCAGCAGATCGAGAGACCCATCTTCCCAGTCCAGCGCCAGCAGACGGTCGAGCGACAACAGGCAGGACAACAGCGCCCCCAGCCACAACACGCCCGGCGCAATCCGCGCCAAAAGATCCGATTGCGGCCCCACTGCAAAGGGCACCAATACGGTGACGATCAGGAAAAAGGCCAGCCCCAGCCCAAAGCCGCCGCCCGCCCGCACCGCCAGGCGCAGATCCCGTATCAACAGCGCCATCATAGGAAGGCCCCGTCGAAATCATCCAGCGCCAGCGGCTTGGCCCGATACGGCCCAAGATCCAGAACATCTGCCGCAAGCCCAAGGTCGATATGGGTAGCAATCAGCGCCAACCCGCCGCTGGCCAAATGCGCCTGCACGGCCGCCGCAAACAGCGCCACCGAAGCCTGGTCCAGGCTTACCGTGGGTTCATCCATCACCCAGATTGGCCGCCCGGTCACCAGCATCCGCGACAGGCCCAGACGGCGTTTCTGCCCGGCAGACAGCGTCCCGGCAGGACGGTCATGCAGCGCCGTCAAATCATAGGCCGCAAGCGCCGCCTCGATAGAGCGGGTGCCAAAAACACTGGCCCAGAACTGTAGGTTCTCTGTCACCGTCAAGGCGGACTTCAGACCGTCGGAATGGGCCGAATAGGCGATCCGGTCTTCGCCACCGCGCACCTCGCCCCCCAGCGGTGGCTGCAACCCGGCGATACTGCGTAGCAGGGTTGTCTTGCCAATTCCATTGGGGCCACGCAGGATCAACGCCCCACCGGGGCGCAGTATGAAACTGACCCCTTCCAGCACCGGCAGGCCGCCACGGGCAATGCACAGATCTGATACATTCAATGACATGAATACAGGCTTACCCTATTGTTTGGGGGCACAAAAGTCACAAACCACCATCGCGCACCTTGCGCCAGATCAATTCAAACGATCCAGTGCCATGGACCTGCGATACAGGCCAGTTAGACAGGCAGAACGGCAAGCGCAATCCGTCGGCCCTCTGACAGCAGGACATTATAGGTCCGGCAGGCCGCAGGAGAGTTCATCACCTCGACCCCGACGCCCACGCCTTCCAGCGCGCTACGCAGCGCGGCGGGGATATGGGCGATCTCGGCGCCGGTGCCGACCAGCAGCACATCCACCTGCCCCTCAAGGGCCAGCAAGCCCGCGTCATCCTCATAGCCAGCCCAGGGGGCAAGCGAGGTGGCGGAGACCAGCAGCGCGCCTTCATGCACTTCTCCGCCGACGCGGAAAAAACCAGGACCATAGCCATCAATCGGTCTCGCTTCGCTAAAGGTCACTTCATTCAGCTGCATGGAAACCCCTTTCATTCGGCGGCCCGCAGGCGGCGCATTTCGCAGGCCCCTAGCACGGAGCAATCAATGCCATGCCTATCACCAAACAGCCAATCGAGGCGAGCCTGTCTTGGCTGTTTTTTGACGCGACGATGTGACCTATGCGGCCCACCAAAACGGAAAAAGCCGCGGAACAGATCCGCGGCTTCATCCTGGTTACTCGAAACGCTGGCCTGGGGCCCTAGGCATCCACATTGGCAAACTGGTTGCCTGCGGTATTGCTTGGCTTGCTCCAGTCGCGTTTGACGCCCAGCCACAGCAAAATGGTCGAGGCCACAAAGATCGACGAATAGGTGCCGACGATGACACCCCAGATCATCGCAAAAACAAAGCCGCGAATCACATCCCCCCCCAGCACATAGAGCGAGATGAGCGCCAGCAGGGTGGTGACCGAGGTCATCACCGTCCGGCTAAGGGTTTCATTGATCGACAGGTTCAGAACCTCGGCCAGATCCTTCTTTTTGTAGCGGCGCAGGTTTTCACGCACCCGGTCAAACACCACAACCGTATCGTTGAGCGAGTAGCCCACGATGGTCAGCAGGGCAGCGATGATTGCGAGGTCGAATTTGATCTGCAATTCGGAAAACACCCCAATGGTCAGCACCACGTCATGCACCAGGGCCACAACCGCGCCCAGGGCAAACTGCCATTCAAAGCGCAGCCAGATGTAGATCAGAACCGCGCCAATCGCCAGCACCACCGCCAAGACGGCAGTTTGCACCAGCTCGCCGGAAACCTTGGGGCCGACAGATTCGACCGAAACAAATTTGATGCCCGGCGCCACCGCATCCAGCGCCGCTTGCAGCGACTGGATCACCTCCCCTGAAATTGCCTCACCATCGGCCTGGGCCTGAATGCGGATCATGGCAACGTGCTGGTCTTCCTCGAAGGTCGGGTCAAACACCTCTGTGATCGAGACATCGCCCAGTTCCAGCGGCGCAATGGCATCGCGGTATTGGCCTACATCAATTGCCGTGCTGCTTTCGCTTCGCACTGTGGTGCCACCGCGAAAATCGATGCCAAAGTTCAGCCCCTGCAGGCCAAAGGACGCCAGCCCGACAAGCATCATAAGGGCAGAAATACCCAGCCAGATCTTCCACTTACTGAAGAAATCGAATGAGGTTCCCTCGGGTACAAGTTTCAACCGCATGATTACACCTCAATCTGTTTGGGACGACGACGTTCAAACCACATCACAATCATCAACCGGGTCACAAAGATCGCGGTAAAGACCGAGGTCAAAATGCCCAGTCCCAGCGTGATCGCAAAGCCGCGCACCGGACCAGAGCCCATGGCGAACAGGATCACGGCGGTGATGAATGTGGTGACATTGGCGTCCAGAATAGCGCTCAGCGCCTTGGAGTAGCCTTCGTCAATGGCGCGGGCCGGGCCACGACCTGCCTTCAGCTCTTCGCGGATCCGTTCAAAGATCAGCACATTGGCGTCCACCGCCATACCAACCGTCAACACGATACCGGCAATCCCCGGCAGCGTCAGCGTTGCGCCAATCAGACTAAGGAAGCCAAAGATCAGCGCCACGTTCAGCACCAATGCCACATTGGCAAAGATGCCAAACAGTCCATAGCTCAGCGCCATGAAGACCAGAACGCCGATAAAGGC
Organism: Pseudophaeobacter profundi; assembly: GCF_029697505.1. GTDB lineage: Bacteria > Pseudomonadota > Alphaproteobacteria > Rhodobacterales > Rhodobacteraceae > Pseudophaeobacter > Pseudophaeobacter profundi. The sequence continues at coordinate 29,346 of NZ_JARJEF010000004.1, forward strand.
GACGATCGTCGCAACCTTGCCGGCATCAATGCTGTCCTGGCCAAGTTCTGGGCCGATGGTACGCTCTTCCAGGAATTCCAGCCCCGCAGGCAGGGCACCTGCGCGCAGCAGGATGGCCAGATGGGTGCTTTCCTCGATGGTGAAATTGCCGGTGATGATGCCGGACCCACCTGGGATATGCGACTGGATCACCGGGGCCGAGACCACCTCGTCATCCAGTACAATGGCAAAGGGAGAGCCGATGTTTTCTGCCGTGTAATCACCAAACTTGCGCGCACCAGAGGTGTTGAACCGGAAATTCACCGCCGGGCGACCGTTCTGGTCAAAGGCAGGCTGCGCGTCGACAAGCTGTTCGCCGGTGACCACAGGTGCTGCTTCGACCGTGTAGTAGGTGCCTGGTTCATCCAGTGACGGGATCACCTTATTGCCTACACCCGCCGCCGCATCCGCGTCAGATCCGCGACCGACAACCGGGTTAAAGGTCAGCTGCGCAGTGGTGCCGATAATCGCCTTCAGCTCAGAGGCCGATCCAATGCCGGGCACCTGGATCAGGATCCGATCTGCACCTTGACGCTGAATGGTGGGTTCACGGGTGCCGACCTCGTCGATCCGGCGACGCACGATTTCCAGCGACTGGCGCACGGTACGATCATCGGATGCCAGGCGCTCTGCTTCCGACAGTTCCACGGTGATCAGGTCGCCGCTTCCCGAGACAGTGATATCGGAGGCCCCGGCCCCGGTCAGCGTGGTGATCGGGTTAGCCAGGCCACGCAGGATCTGCAGCGCCCGGCTCATGCCGTCGGGTTTAGAGATCTTCAGGCGAATCTGCCCGTCCGGTGCTTGCTGGCGGCGAAAGCTGCCAACCGTGTCGCGCTCGGGGCGCAGCGCATCACGCACTTCAGGCCAGAGCGCATCCATACGGGCGGCATAGACATCCGCCACTTTGACTTCGGCCAGCAGATGCGCGCCACCGCGCAGATCGAGGCCAAGGTTCACCAAGGATGACGGAAGGTAAGATGGCCATTGCGCCACGACCTCTTGCCGTTCGGGGCTGTCACCTTTGGCGATAATTTCTGCTGCAGCATCGTTTGACTGCTCGACGCGGGTATAAAACCCATTTGGCAGGGCAAGCAAAAGGCCGGTCACACAGACCAGCCAGATGAGAACCCTTTTCCAGAGATCAATTTGAAGCATTGCCCTGCCTTTTCAGTTTGTTAAAGGGGGCTTATTAAGCTGCCGGCTCGGTCTTGGTCAGAACCTGGGCAATGGTGGATTTCACCACCCGTACCTTGACACCTTCGGCCAGTTCAACTTCGACTTCGTTGTCGTCCTTGACCTTGGCAATCTTGCCAATCAGGCCACCCTGGGTGACCACCTGATCGCCACGACGCACATTAGACACCATGGTCTGGTGCTCTTTCATCTTTTTCTGCTGCGGACGGATCAGCAGGAAATACATGATCGCAAAGATCAGAATAAGCGGGAGGAACTGGCCAATCTGGTTCATATCCAAGGGGGGTTTTCCTTTTGTCTATTCAGCGCCCCTATCGGGCTGGCTGTTAATTTGGCGCGAACCTATGCGCTCGCCCCCTGCAATGCAAGGCAGCGGCAAAGCCGGGACAGGACAGAACCCGCGTTTTTGGGACTTGCGACAACAATTCCTGCCTTTTCCCCGCCGCTCTGGCCCTGGGCTCTTCCTCTTTGGCACCACCTACGGCATAGGTTGGCTATTGATTCAAAAAACCGTCGAGGAGCCGACACCATGCATGACATCCGTGCAATTCGCGAGAATCCATCCGCTTTTGACGCCGCTTTGGCGCGGCGTGGCGATGCCGGTGTGTCCTCCCAGATCCTGGAACTGGACGAGGCGCGCCGCGCCAAGATCCAGGCTGCCGAAGAGGCCCAGGCGGCACAGAACAAGGCGGCAAAGGAAATCGGTGCCGCCAAGGCCAAGGGCGACACTGAAACCTTTGAACGCCTGCGCGCCGAAGTCGCCGAGAAAAAGGCCATGGTTGCCGCCCTGCAGGCCGAAGCCAAAGAGCTGGTGGCCAAGCAGACAGACATGCTGGCCCGGATTGCCAATCTGCCCGCCGATGATGTGCCTGATGGCGCTGATGAAGATGACAATGTCGAAGTGAACCGCTGGGGCACCCCGCGGGAATTGGATTTCACCCCCAAGGAACATTTTGAAATCAAAGGCGTTGTCGGCGCGATGGATTTTGAAACAGCCGCCAAGACCTCTGGCGCGCGCTTTGTTTTCCTTAAAGGCGGCGTTGCCCGCATTCATCGTGCCCTGGCTCAGTTCATGGTCGATACCCATGTGGACGAAAATGGCCTGACCGAGGTGCAGACCCCGGTGCTGGTACGCGATGAAGCAATGTATGGCACCGATAAGCTGCCCAAGTTTGGCGATGACAGCTATCAAACCACCAATGGCTGGTGGCTGGTGCCAACCTCCGAGGTCACGCTGACCTATTCGGTGGCTGGTGACGTTCTGGAGGCCAGCGACCTGCCAATCCGCATGACCGCCCACACCCAGTGCTTCCGCTCCGAAGCGGGATCGGCGGGCCGTGACACATCCGGCATGCTGCGCCAGCACCAGTTTGAAAAGGTCGAGATGGTTTCGATCACCCACCCAGAAGAATCGGACGCCGAGCAAAAGCGCATGCTGCGTTGCGCCGAAGGCCTGCTGGAAAAACTGGGCGTGCCCTATCGCACAGTGGTGCTCTGCACTGGTGACATGGGCTTTGGTGCGCGGCGCACCTATGACATCGAAGCCTGGCTGCCCGGACAGGATACCTACCGCGAGATCTCCTCGGTCTCCACCACCGGGGCCTTTCAGGCGCGCCGCATGAACGCGCGGTTCCGTCCGGCGGATGGTGGCAAGCCAGAGTTCGTGCATAGCCTCAATGGTTCTGGTCTGGCGGTGGGGCGCTGCCTGATTGCCGTGCTGGAAAACGGCCAACAAGCGGATGGCTCTGTCATCCTGCCAGAGGTGCTGGCCCCATATCTGCGAAACAAACTGACCCTCACCGCCGAGGGCGATCTGGTTTGAACCAGGCGCGCTGATGCTGTGGTGGAATCGCACCCCACCTGCATAAAATATCAAAGCCGAGGGCCCCGAAATGGCCCTCGGCTTTGCCTTTCCCCCCTATGCAAAAGGGGGGGCGGTTGAAATCTGGAAAAACTGCCAAGCTGGCGCTGGCGCGGCGGCCCTGCATCAGGGCTCTATTTCTTTGATTTCTTTTTGCTTGCCGATTTGGACCCGGATTTGGGTTTCTTGTCCTTTTCGTTGGGTTTGTCCTTCGCCTTGCGCTCCAGCTCGGCCAGGGCAGCCTTGGCATTGGCTTTCTCTTGCTCGATTGCGCGGCGCGCGTCGGCCTTCACTTTTTTCGCCTTGGCACGGGCCTTTTCCTTGGCCTCAGCAAACTCCGCCATCAGGCTTTCGGCCTTGCGCGCTGCCTTCTTTGCCTTTGCCTTGGCCTTGGCAGCCTTTTGCTCGGCTGCAACGCGCCCCGCTTCGGCTGCTGCAAGGGCTGCGCCTAGATCTTCGTCGCTTGACGGTTGCGGTGCCTTGGCCGGTGTTTCCGCCCTCGCTGCCGGTTTTGCCACCTTTCCCCCGGCGCCGGGCTGCACCAGGCTATCGGCTGCCGAATGCACCTCAGCCGCCTGTTTCAATCGCGCCGCACGGGCTGTTCCAATGCCGGGAACGGCTGTCAGGCTTGCCAGAGGGGCTGACAACACCGCGTCGATTGAGGCCAGCCCATGGTCCTGCAAGGTCTTCGCCAAAGCCGGGCCAACCCCGGACAAATTAGTCACATCGCGCATCGTTGCGGTACTCCTCATTGAAAATTAGCCTTCCACGCCCCGCTGGACGATCTGTTCGCCGGTTGATCACGCTGGAAAAGGAACCAACCGTTTGCTCTCTTCATCCCAGAGCTTGAGCGACAGCGCATGCAGCGCCTCGCCAAACTTGATCCGCCGCAGCGCATATTCCGCAGGCAGCCCGTAGTGGCATTCCCGCAAGCGATAGCAGGGGATGCGGGCGTTGAAATGGTGAATGTCATGCAGCGTGATATTGGCCACGGCGAAGTCGAAGAACCAACCAAAATCCAAACAGGAAGAGCCCTGCAAGGCCGCCTCTGCCGGGTTCAGATCTGGCCGTCGATCCCAGTATGTGTCTTCGAAATTATGTTGCAGATAGACCAGAAACACTCCGATCATGCCACCAAGAAAGGAAAAGCCAAACCAGATCACCACCCCCTGCTTGCCCGCCAGCTGGTACAACAGGACAAGCAGCAGCCCGATGACGATATTGTGCAGGATCACACCAAGGGCGCCAAACTGGCCGCTGTTCTTGGGCCAGCGATAGCGAATGAAATAGGTGAAAGCGGCCCCCAGTGGCACCAACACCACGGGATTGCGATAGAGCCGATAGCACAGCCGCTGCCAGACGCCCGCCCGCTGCCATTCTGCCAGGGTCATGGTATGGATCTCACCGGTCTCGCGGTGTTCCAGATTGCCGATATTGGCATGATGCAGGTTGTGATTCTGCTTCATCACCTCAAAGGGCGCAAAGGTGAAGGGCGACAACAGATGGCCCGCCAATTCATTCTGGCGCCGGGTTTCAAACAGGGAATGGTGACCGGTGTCATGCTGCAGCACATAGAGCCGCACCGCGGCAAAAGCAAAGACCACCCCGGCAGGCAGCAGCACATACCAGGTGGATGCAAAGCGGATCGCCAGGAATAACGCGGCAAAATAAACCGCAAAGGTGCCCAGAAAATTGCAGAGCGCCCATCGGTTGTCTGACTGGGCATAGCGCCGGGTATAGGTTCTCAGATCCATGCGGCCCTCATAAATATTCATTGTAACGCCTGGATAAAAAATGCAGGCGAAGAAATTTCAAAACAGTCGTATCGACGCCCCTGCCCGTCATACCGCCCGGGGCTGGCCCGGCGATGCTCGGCATCAATAGTTAACCTAGCAAAGCAAAAGATTAATTCAATCAACTTTGGGGAGAGCCCACGTCCAGCCCGGTCCTGTGCCAGAAAACAAAAACCCCCCGCACCCAACAAGGGTCCGGGGGACTTTTTCAAATTACAAATACAGGCGCGTTACTGGCCCTGTGCGCGCAGGGTCAGACGCGGCGTCCGGAAATATGTTTGCGCAGCTTGGAAGGCGGTGCCTTTTTGCGCCCCTTAAAGGGGTTCTGATCGTTCTGGCCACGCATGGTCAGACGGATTGGCGTGCCCGGCATGTCAAAATCCTGCCGCAACCCATTGACCAGATAGCGGGTATAACTCGCAGGGATCTTGTCGGGATGCGAACACATCACCACAAAGCCCGGTGGCCGGGTCTTGGCCTGGGTAATGTAACGCAGCTTGATACGCTTGCCCTGCGGCGCAGGCGGCGGGTGCTGTTCCAACATCCCGGTCAGCCAGCGGTTCAGCGCTGCGGTGGGAATACGCCGGTTCCAGACATCATGCGCCCGCATCACAGCCGCGTGCAGACGGTCCAGCCCCTTGCCGGTCTTGGCCGAAACCGTCACCAGCGGCGCACCGCGCAGCTGCGGCAGCAGCCGGGCAAAGCTTTCCTTGAGGGCGGCGAGCTTTTCTTGCTTGTTGCCCTCTACATCCCATTTGTTGACCGCAACAACCACGGCGCGGCCTTCGCGTTCGGCCAGATCTGCGATCCGCAGGTCCTGCTGCTCAAACGGGATTTCGGCATCCAGCAGGATCACCACCACCTCGGCAAACTTGACCGCACGCAGCCCGTCAGAGACAGATAGTTTTTCCAGCTTTTCCTGCACCTTGGCCTTTTTGCGCATGCCTGCAGTATCAAAGATACGCATTGGCGTGCCGCCCCAGTCAATCTGCAGCGAAATGGCATCGCGGGTGATGCCGGCCTCGGGTCCGGTCAGCAGGCGGTCCTCTCCCAGGATCTTGTTGATCAGCGTTGATTTCCCGGCATTTGGTCGGCCAACCACTGCCACCTGCAGCGGTTTTTCCCGCGTTGGCACCGGCACTGGCGGGGCGGTTTCCGCGTCCCAGTCTGCGTCGTCTTCGATATCGAGATCAACAACGGGCGAATGATCCACCGCATCCGCCTCGAATTGGTCCGCCAGGGGCACCAACTCCGCATAGAGATCGGTCATGCCTTCGCCGTGTTCGCCGGACAGGCGCAGAGGTTCCCCGAGGCCAAGGCCATAGGCTTCGATCACGCCAGCCTCGGCGGCATTGCCTTCGGCCTTGTTGGCGGCCAGGATCACATGGGCTGATTTGCGGCGCAGGATTTCGGCGAACATCTCGTCCACCGGGGTGACCCCGGTGCGGGCGTCAATCATGAAGAGGCAGATATCCGCCATATCGACCGCCCGCTCGGTCAGGCGCCGCATGCGCCCTTCGAGGGAATTGTCGGTGACATCTTCCAGACCTGCGGTATCAATCACGGTAAAGCGCAGGTCCCCCAGACGGGCTTCGCCTTCGCGCAGATCGCGCGTTACACCGGGCTGGTCATCAACCAGCGCCAGCTTTTTGCCTACAAGGCGATTGAACAGGGTGGACTTGCCCACATTTGGACGGCCCACAATAGCGAGGGTAAAAGACATCGGACCCAACTTTCAGCGTTTGAGACGCGCCCCATAGCGCATCTATGCGGCCACGGCCAGAGCCGATTGCGCATTAGCGATAGGCGAGCAGGTTCCCCTTGCTCGTCACCACGTAAAGAGTATTGCCCACGACGACCGGCGCAGCGGTGGCGCCACCAGGCACTTCGATGCTTCGGATCTGGCTACCATCGCGCGGATCAAAGAACCGCAGCAATCCGTCATTCGACGCGACAACAATCTGCCCACCTGCCAGCACCGGCCCATAGTGGGCGACGATTTCGCTGCGCTTGCCGGGTTTGTCTTTCAGATAGCCCGGCAGGTCAACCGCCCAGAGAGTTTCACCACTGTCAGCGTTCAGTCGCAGCAGCTGGTTGCGGTCGCTGATCTGGAACAGGCTGTTGCCCACGGGCCAAACCGGGCCGATCGCGCCCTGCTGTGCGGTCCAGATCCGGTCACCGTTGGCCGTGTCAAAGGCCACGGTACGGCCAGAATGGTTGCCCACATAGGCGCGCTGCCCCACCAGAACCGGGGATCCGGTAACATCGCTGATCCGCGCCAGGGTAGACCCGGTGCGCTGTCCGGCGACAGAGGCGCTCCAACGGCGCAACCCGCCACGGCGGAAGGTCGCCACCAGATCACCAGAGCCAAAGGCAAAGATCACCAGATCCTTGGTCAGCACAGGCGCCGGGGCACCCAGCACATTCGACGGGCTTGGCGCGCCTTCGACCTGCCATGCAATGCGGCCATCCTTGGCATGGACTGCCCAGCCGGTATCATCCCCGGCCACCAGATAAACCAGACCATCGCGTACCCTGGGCTCACCCGAGCCGGTCGCGTCCAGTTCCTGCCGCCAGATCTGTTTGCCACTTGCAGCATCCAGAGCCGTCAACACCCCATAGCCGGAAGAAATATAAAGTACCCCGTCGGCATAGGCCATACCGCCACCGGTGGCCTGGCCTTCTGAATCCCGTGCGGGCAACAGATCGCTGGCCCAGAGCACCTGCCCCGCCGGCGACACGGCAGAAACCCGCGCGGCGCTGTCCATGGTGTAGATGCGTCCCGCCGCGACAACCGGGCGGGTGGTGATGCGCTGTTTGCGGGAATCACCTGCGCCAATCGGCGCAGACCAGGCCAGCCGCGGCGCGGCCGCCAGGGCCGGGTTCGTGGTGCGGTATTCTGGATTGCCATGCCCCTGCGCCCAGGTGGTATTTGCAACCTGGCGCGGCAGTGAAATCGCCACCGACTGATTGACCACATCTGCGTCAAGCTCGGGCCGGATCGCTTCGCGCTTGCCAGGCAAGATCACCTCTGGCTCGGTGCAGGCTGTCAGCCCAAGCGCCAGGGCGCTGCTGCACAGCAAGACCCGAACCAAAGAAAAGGAGTTAGCTGCCATCATGACCCTGCCCCGTACCCGTTGTTTGTTTCCACAGGATTATCCCTGCGGTTTTCGTTAACCTTCAGATGCTGCGCCTGTGTCCAGCACCCCACCCAGAGCCACAATCACTTGCGACGCCCGCTCTTTCAAGTCTGCAGTGACACCTGCGTCCTCGACAATGCCTTTCAGCCGCGCAAGTGCTGCTTCGGCGTTGCCCTCTTCGATATCCAGCAGCGCCAGCTGTTCTGTCGCCAGCAACGCAAGCGGTGCGCCAGGCTGGGCCAGGGCTTCAAACTGCATGCGCCGCTCGGAAATTTCCAGGCTGTCGTGTTGCAGCCCAAGCGCCTTGAAGCTAGCGACATGACGGTAGATCAGCGGCAGATCCGCATTGACCGCCACCGCCTGAAGACGGGCCACCGCCGCATCTAGCTGATCGGCCTCGGCCAGGGCACCGGCCTGCAGCATCGCCAGAATCGCAGCACCGCCCGGCGTTTCCGCAGACAGCCCAGACAGAGCCGTCGCACGGGCGGCGGCATCGTCATCGGCAGAAAGGGCGGCAATCATGCCATCCCCCAGCGCCTGCGCGGCCGCCTGTTCCTGCGCCTTGGAATATTCACGGTAGGCCGCGCCGCCGACGATCAGCGCCACCGCCAAGCCACCGATCCAGCCATAGCGCTTCAGCATCACGAACAGGCGGTCGCGGCGTACCTCTTCCGTAACCTCATCAATAAAGCTGTCAGTGTCGCTCATGGTATTTGCCCCTGAAGTGCGCACCTGCCCCCCAAACTTGGACCAGACGCAAAATCTCTTTTGCCCCTCATATCCTGCCTGTAGCACCAAGCCAAGTGCCCGATTACGGGGGGAATTGGTGCAAACCGGCACATTTTGGCAATAAATGTGATCTGAACTGTTCCGTTTAGTGTGGACAATACCTAGATGCCCATTATCAAGTCACAGCAGATCTGGCGGGATCTCTGGTGTTTTCTGCACCAGCGCTTTGCTAAACTAAATCCATTTGAAAGGCCTGAGATGAAATTGATCCCCCTGATAACTGCGATTCTGGTGTCACTTGGACTTTATTATCTTGTCATCCAGCGCGACACCCTGCTTGCCTTTTCGCGCGGAGAGGCGGCGCAGGCACCGCTAGAGTCTGCCGCGATGGCCCCCGAACAGGCGACACAGGCAGAGGCAGCACCCAGTGAAATTTCAGGTGAAAATCGAATTGGCGTGGTGGCGCTGCACAGCAAGGCGCAGGTCTTTGACAGCGCAGTAATCCTGCGCGGCATGACCCAGGCGGTCCGTCAGGTGGAACTGCGGGCAGAGACCTCTTCGACCGTGATTTCTGAACCCCTGCGCAAAGGCGTGCAGGTCGCCAAGGGCGATGTGCTGTGCAAGCTGGACCCCGGCACCCGGCCCGCCGCGCTGCTTGAGGCGCAGGCCCGACTGAGCGAAGCGCGGGCCAATATGCCCGTATCCGAGGCCCGCCTGGACGAGGCGAATGCCAAGCTGAACGAAGCCAAGATCAACCTTACCGCCTCCGAGAAACTCTCGGCGGGGGGCTATACCTCAGAGACCAAGCTTGCCGCCTCTCGCGCGGCGGAACGGGCCGCTGTTGCCGGGGTAGCCAGCGCCAGGGGCGGGCTGGAAACCGCCCGTGCAGGTATTGAATCGGCCATTGCCGCAGTTGCCACCGCGCGCAAGGAAATCGAACGGCTGACCATTCTGGCGCCCTTTGATGGCCTGCTGGAAAGCGACACGGCTGAATTGGGCAGCCTGGTGCTGCCAGGCGATCATTGCGCCACCGTGATCCAGCTTGACACCATCAAGGTTGTTGGCTTTGTCCCCGAAACCCAGGTCAACCGGGTAATCCTTGGCGCGTCGGCCCAGGCCGAACTGGCCACCGGTGCACAGGTCCAGGGCAAGGTCACCTTTGTCAGCCGCTCGGCCGATCCGGCGACCCGCACCTTTGAAGTGGAAATCTCGGTCGCCAATCCTGATCTGGCCATCCGCGACGGCCAGACCGCCAATATTGCCATTTCCGCCCAGGGATCTAGCGCGCATAAACTGCCGCAATCTGCGCTGACCCTGAACAAGGATGGTCAGCTGGGTCTGCGTATTGTGCGCCCGGACCAAACCGTTGGCTTTGCCCCCGTCAGGCTGCTGCGCGATGAGGCCGATGGCGTCTGGGTGGCCGGCCTGCCCGAAACCGCAGATGTCATCATCACCGGGCAGGACTATGTCATCTCGGGTGTCGCTGTCGCCCCCAGCTATATTGAGGCAGACCAATGATCGGCGTCGTCTCCTGGGCCGCTGACAGGGCCCGCATGGTCATAGCCTTCATTCTGATCTCCATTCTGGTCGGCGGCTTTGCCTATTCCAGCCTGCCCAAAGAGGGCGAGCCGGATATCGAAATCCCGGCGCTGTTCATCTCGGTGTCGTTTCCCGGCATTTCCGCCGAAGACGCCGAGAGCCTGCTGGTGAAGGTGATGGAAACAGAGCTGGCCGATCTGGACGGGCTCGACAAGATGAGCGCAACCGCCGCCGAAGGCTATGCCGGCGTGGCGCTGGAATTCGACTTTGGCTGGGACAAGACTGCCGTGATGGCGGATGTGCGCGACGCCATGACCCGCGCCGAGGCCGAATTCCCCGATGGGGCCGAAACCTATTCGTTGAACGAAATCAACTTCTCTGAATTCCCCATCGTCATCGTCAACCTGACCGGTGATGTCCCGGAACGCACCATGGCGCGGATCGCCAAAGATCTGCAGGATGAGATCGAAGCCCTGGATGCGGTGCTGGAGGCTGGTATCGCCGGCAACCGCGATGAGATGGTCGAGGTGGTGATCGACCCGCTGCGGCTGGAATCCTACAACATCACCGCGGTAGAGCTGATCAACGTGGTGCAGAACAACAACCAGTTGATTGCCGCTGGCGAGGTGGAAACCGAACAGGGCACCTTCTCGGTCAAGATCCCCTCTTCCTTTGATGATGTGCAGGACATCTACGGGCTGCCGGTGAAAACCAATGGCGATCGCATCGTTACCCTGGGGGAACTGGCCCAGATCAATTTCACCTTTGAAGACCGCGCCGGAACCGCCCGGTTTGATGGCCATGATACGGTTGCCTTGCAGGTGGTAAAGCGCAAGGGTTTCAACCTGATCGACACCGTTGATCTGGTCAAGCAAACCTTGGCAAAGGCCAAGACCAAATGGCCCCCCGAACTGCAGGCGGCGGTGACCCTTGGCACCTCAAACGACCAGAGCCGGGTTGTCGGATCCATGGTGAGCCAGCTGGAAGGGTCAGTCCTGACCGCCGTGGCGCTGGTGATGATCGTGGTACTGGGCTCGCTTGGCAGCCGGGCGGCGCTGTTGGTGGGCTTTGCCATCCCGACATCCTTCCTGTTGTGCTTTGCCTTCCTGGCCGTGATGGGGGTCTCGATCTCTAACATCGTGATGTTTGGCCTGATCCTGGCGGTGGGGATGCTGGTGGATGGCGCCATCGTGGTGGTGGAATATGCCGACAAACGCATCAGCGAAGGCACCGGCCCGATGCATGCCTATGTTGAGGCGGCGCAGCGCATGTTCTGGCCGATCGTATCCTCGACGGCGACCACGCTTTGCGCCTTTTTGCCGATGCTGTTCTGGCCCGGTGTGCCCGGGCAGTTCATGGGCATGCTGCCGGTCACCCTGATCTTTGTTCTGTCGGCCTCGCTGGTGGTCGCATTGATCTACCTGCCGGTCATGGGCGGGTTGTCGGGCCGTATCAGCCGGATATTTGATCACAGTTCTGCCGGGCTGCGCGCGATTGCGCCATGGTGGTGGCTGCGGGCGCTGCTGGTGCCGCCGACCCTGTGGGGCATGTTTGCCGGCGCTATGCAGATGCTGAACCCCAGCTATCTGCTGCCAGATGGCACCCCGCCACTGATGGGGCTGGCTGCTGGCGGTGTGGTTTTCATCGCCTCTGCCTTTGCTGCCTCTATCACCCTGGGCGCCACCAAGATCACCCGCAAGCAACGCAGTGTTCAAGCGGGCTATCACCACACGCCATTTGGCTATGTGATCAAGTTCATCGCCGGCAATCCGGTGATGCCGGTTATCACGCTGGCAGTTGTTGCCTTTGGCATTATGACTGTCTTTGGAAAGTTCAGCGAAAACAACTACGGCGTGGAATTCTTTGTTGAATCCGAGCCCGAACAGGCCACCGCCTATGTGCGGGCGCGCGGCAACCTCAGCCTGACGGAACAGGATCTGATGGTACAGCGGGCCGAACAGACCATCTTGGCGCATCCCGCCGTGATCAATGTGTTCTCCTTTGCAGGCGAAGGCGGGCTGGCCACTGGCGGGCCAAGCAACAACCAGGCCCCTGCCGATACCGTCGGCCAGGTACAGTTCGAAATCACCCCCTGGGAAGATCGCCCAACCCAGAGCGAAACCTGGTTCTTTGGGCTGCTCACCCGCGAGGTCACCGCCACCAAGTATGATGGCAATACGGTGATCGACGAGTTGAATACAGAGCTGGCAAAGATCCCTGGCTTCTTTGTTGAAATCAACGCCCTGGAACAGGGGCCCGGATCGGGGAAGCCGCTGCATCTGCGCATTCGCGGCGACAGCTGGGAGGCCCTTACCGCCTCTACCCTGACCGCGCGCGCGCAGTTTGATGCAACCCCCGGCCTGACCCTGGTGGAAGACAGCCTGCCCCTGCCCGGTATCGATTGGCAAATTGATGTCGACGTGGAAAAAGCCGGTCGCTACGGCGCCGATGTCGCCACCGTGGGGGCCATGGTGCAGCTGGTGACGCGCGGTATCTTGCTCGATTCCATGCGGGTCGACAGTTCAGACGAGGAGATCGAGATCCGCGTCCGCCTGCCCGATGCAGACCGGGTGTTGTCAACGCTGGATACGCTGAAGGTACGTACCGAGGACGGCCTTATCCCGCTCTCCAACTTTATCACCCGCAAACCAGTGCCGAAACTGGCGCAGATCAACCGTGTCGATCAGGAACGCTACTATGACGTGAAAGCGGATGTGGAACCGGGACTGAGCAGTGTCCAGGTCCCCAACGCAGACGATACGGGGCTGATCACACTGGCGCTGATCAAGGCCATCCCCGAGGGGATGGAGGCCAAGGGCGAAATCGTGACCGCCGCCAATGGCACCGACTATACCCTCTATGAACTTTTCGATGCCGACAGTACCGACGCCCTGCAAGCGGCCCTGGATGAAGGTGCCAAGCTGACGCTGGTCAACGCAAACGAACGCATCGCCAAGATTACGGAATGGCTGGACACCGATCCGCTGGATCGCCGGGTCACCTGGGAATGGACAGGCGATCAGGACGAACAGGCCGAGTCCGGAGCCTTCCTGTCCAAGGCCTTTGCCGGGGCGCTTGCCTTGATGTTCGTGATCCTGCTGGCGCAGTTCAATTCCTTCTACAACGCCGTTCTGGTGCTGCTGGCGGTGGTGCTGTCCACCACTGGCGTGCTGATCGGCATGATGGTGATGCAGCAGCCCTTTTCGATCATCATGACCGGTACCGGCATCGTGGCCCTGGCGGGGATTGTGGTGAACAACAACATTGTTCTGATTGATACCTATCAAGAATTCAGCCAGCACATGCCCCGGATCGAAGCGATCATTCGCACCGCCGAGGCCCGGATCCGTCCAGTTCTGCTGACCACCGTGACCACCATGGCCGGCCTGGCGCCGATGATGTTTGGCATCAGTCTCGATTTCATCGACGGCGGCTATTCCATCAACAGCCCCACCGCGCTGTGGTGGAAACAGCTGGCAACCGCTGTGGTCTTTGGCCTTGGCATTGCCACGGTGCTGACCCTGGTGGTGACCCCTTCCCTGCTGTCGATCCGGGTCTGGCTGTCCACCTACCTGAGCTGGCTGGGACGACTGCTCGCGCGTCTGACTGGCGGGCGTTCCGGCCAGGTTGCACAAGACATGCAACTGGAAAAGAAGGCCCGCAGACTGCCAACCAGCGAAATCCAATGGGGCCAGCTGGACAGCCAACCCACTGCCACCACCAGCAAAAGCGGCGATAAACCGGCCAAGTCAGAACCGGATGACAGCCGCCTGCAAGCGGCGGAATAGCTATCGGCTGAAATTGCCACCCAGATACCAAAGGCGCCAGTCGACTGCCCGCCCCCTCAGTATCTGGGGCAGATCAAATGGCGAGAGCTTGTGGAGAAGGTGAACAGAAGACACACAGCTCCCGAAAGAATCTTCGGGAGCTGTGATACAAGCCGTTTTGGGACCATACCAATGGCCGGTCTGCGGGCTTTACTGCGAATAAAATCAATCGGGTAAAGGTCACTTTTTCAATTCACCGCAGAAAGAACACCGCTGCCATTAGCAGGCCAATAGCTGTAATGGCGTAGCGAAGCAGATCAGTTCTGGCGATCCGGCGGCTGACATTCGCGCCGAGATATCCGCCGAGGGTCGCGCTGACGGCCATCACCAGCGCCGGTTTCCAAGCGATCAGTCCAGCGGCGATGAAGGTCACGGCCGATACCAGTGAGACCACAGCGGACAGCACATTCTTCAGACCATTCATCCCGTGTAGATTGACATAGCCGATGAAACCGAAGGCCGCCAACAGCATGATGCCAAGGCCCCCGTTAAAGTATCCGCCGTAGATCGATACTGCCAGGATGGTCGCGACAGAGGCCGCAACGCCTGCGCTCCCAACGCCACCTTGCTGAATTTGGCGCAACAGGTAAGGACCCAGGGCGAACAGCACGGTTGCCAGGAGTAAAAGCCACGGAACGACCCACAAAAACGTATCGCCCGGTGTAATGATCAAAAGAAGCGCGCCCAAAACGGAGCCGATCATGCCAACAACTGCAATGGCCCATAGCGACAGTGCCCCCTCGCGCTGCATATCGTGCCGAAAGCCCCATGCGCTGCTGATATAGCCCGGCAGCGCCGTGAGGGTGGCCGTGGCATTCGCGCTGACGGGAGGAACGCCAACATAGATCAGCGCAGGCAGGCTCAGGAATGTCCCGCCTCCGGCTACGGCGTTGAGAAGGCCTGCGGCGAAGCCTGCCCCGGCAAGAAGTAGAATTTCAAGCAGTGTCATGTTCGATGGTCGCCTTTCGCGGTCAGCGGTATTTTATCGTGGCCCGATTCTGGGTCCATACTGGTTCGGCCCCAGCATCGGGCGCTTGCTTTTTAGTCTTCGTCACTGCGCGGGTCTGCCGCACATGCCACCATGCACGCCACCGCTGAAACACCGTCCGATTGTCAGGGTATTGGAAGAGGACAACGCATTCTTTTGCGCGTTCGCGTTCCACCTTTTGTGCCGCTTCCAGTTTGCGGAATACCTGCGCTTCAATTTCTTCATCGCTGAGGATCGGTAAAGAGGTCCCGAAGCCTCTGTTCTGCATGTTCATAGGTCCGTCCTCCTTTTTTGGTGACAGTCTTTCTGGACGTGAATAGATTGGCCCGCAAATTGGTCTGGATTGGAATGATGTATGGGCAGACGTACCAAGGCCGTCCTGGCAGATTTGCGGCAAGCCATTGAAACGCTGGCACCTGTGGCCGGGGATCGACTGCCGCCGGAACGTGAACTGCGCGCGCTGTTGGCGTGCAGCAGGGAGACCCTGCGGGGATGCTACACAATCCTTGAGGCCGAAGGGGAAATCTGGCGGCATGTTGGACAAGGAACCTTTCGTGGGAGTCGCCCGGTTCACATGCCCATTCGAGACACAGTTTTGATCGAGGGAGCGACGCCGCTTGACGTGATGAGCGCACGTCTGTTGCTGGAGCCGCAAGTTGCCGCTGAAGCTGCTGCAAAAGCCGATGCGGCGGACATCGCGCACCTTCGCAAGAAGGTTGCTGAGGGCCGCGCGGCACGTGACAGAGCTGCCTGTGAACAGGCCGATGATGCGTTCCACCGCGCCATTGCCGAGACGTCTCGCAACCCGGTTCTTGTCGGATTTCTCATCTATCTGTCCGGTGCCCGCCGCCGAATCGCATGGCAGCGGGAGTGGGACCGCACCTATCGCAGTATCGCACCTGATGAGTTCCAGACCACCCACAGTGATCAGCACGACGCGGTTGTGGACGCGATAGCTGCGGCACAACCAAAGAACGCAGCCGACGCGATGCAAAACCACCTGAGAACCATTGAAGCGGCAATGGCTATGCGCCCGGAATAGGAAATATCCGCAAGCGATCATTCATTGACGACGCAGCATCATGCACTTGGGACTCCACGCTGTCGTTCGCCGCGATTTCGCCCTCTCTTGCAAAGGGCTGGCGTCCATCGGGGCCTTTTCATTTCATGGCCTCTGCTTGGCCGACCTTCCTGATACCGATGCCGCCAGGTCGAACGATCGGTACCGCAGCAGGCTATCAGAAGTGGTGTTTGCCATATGTCAGCGCAGCGCAATTTGTTGAGGTTATCGGCTTTGGGGGCTGTGTCCACTTTGGTTGGCTTGCAGAGGTTTGATCCTGAAACGAGTTCGATATTCCCCTGCGCTCAGACCCGAATGCGCCTTGAACAGTCGGTTGAAAGCGGAAACATCCTGATAGCCGACCCGCCAGCAAATCTCTGTCACTGGCAGCGTTGTGAGTTCCAGAAGTCCCTTTGCCTTTTCAACTCTCAGCTCCTGAACATAGCGGTTTACAGAATAGCCTGTGCTGTTTGAAAACTTGCGATGCAGCGACCGCTCGGACAGCCCCGCCTGAAGCGCAAGGGCATGTACGGACTGATCTGCATCCGGGTTGCCTTCCATCCAGATTTGCAAGGCGCGAATGGTCTGGTCACCGTGTCTCATATTCGGGCGAAAGGACCGATAGTTGCGCTGTTCCCGGCCTGTCGGATCAATCAGCATCTGGCGGCAGGTGCGCGATACGGCATTGGGGCCAAGCCAGCGACCGATCAGGTGAATTCCCAGATCCACCCAGGCCATGACGCCCCCGGCCGTTACAATATCGTTGTCGTCCAACAAAATCCGTTCAGGGTTGAGCTGCACCCTGGGGAAGGTCGATTTGAAATCCGCCTCAAGGGCCCAATGCGTCGTGGCTGGGCGACCATCCAGAATACCCGCATGCCCCAGCCAGTACCCCCCTGCACAGACCGAACACATAATCGTGCCAGAAAGATGCTGTTTGCGAAGCCAGTTGTGCAGGTTCCGCGCGTCGCCACCTCTTTCCCCCACCAGGTTGGGCGGCAGGATAATGGCATCGACGTCTTCGGCATCAGCAACCGAGGATGGTGTCACAACCCGGTGGCGGATCCTGCGCCCGGCGTCTTTGTCGACATGCCTGTTGGCCACATCAAACATTTCACCCAATCCATGCAGCGCGGATTGTTGAACACCCTCATAGGCGATGATTGCGACATTTGGCGTATTTGGCACATTAGTTGTCATATCCGCCAATCGTATTTGCGGCGGGCAACGCTGTAAACATGGAATGCAATAGAACCACCGTTGAAATGAGGACCCTATGACCGTTTCCGCCCTGCTCTTGATTGATATCCAAAACGACTATTTCCCTAGCTTTACGGGAGCAAAGATGCCCCTGCCGAACATGGACGCCGCGACGGCGCAGGCGGCGGGTTTGCTCGCGGCGGCGCGCCGCAGCGGGACAATAGTGATCCATGTCAAACATGTGATGGCATCAGATGCCGCTCCGTTCTTCCATCCAGACACCCCCGGCGCAGAGCTGCATGCAAGCGTCGCACCACATTCTGCGGAAACAGTGATTGAGAAGACCCGGCCAAACAGTTTTGTCGGTACAAATCTTCAAGAGCTGTTGCGCGAGGCGCGGGTTGAACACCTTACCATCTGTGGCGCCATGAGCCAGATGTGTATCGACGCAACCGTGCGCGCTGCTGTCGATCTTGGCTTCAAGGTCACCCTGGCCCATGATGCCTGCGCAGCCGCAACGGTAGAGCACAATGGAGTCACTGCATCGTCTGACATGGTTCAGGCTGCAATCATGGCACCGCTGGCAGCCAGCTACGCCGAGGTTCAGCGCGCTTCGGAATGTGTTGCCAGACTGCAGGAGTGATCTTCATTCGAAACGCCGCATCAGCAACATCGGGCTCGGGGCGGCGTTTGCGTTCCGGGCCTTGTGGCGCTGGAAACGGTAACAGGGGCAGCTGCACAAGCGGAAAACCGGTTATCGCAGGGCCGTCTCATCGGCCCCGACCTTGTCGATCTTGCCCTGTGCCTCTGCTGTCTCTGTGACGCTGGCCACCAGTTCCGGGTGCACTTTCTGTGCCCTGGGCGTGTGCTGCAACACCACCTGGATCGGGAAGTGATCTGATCCGACATGGCCCAGGCGATCAAACGAGACGAGGGTGAAATCGCCCGAGCAAAACACATGATCCAAAGGCCAGCGCAACGGCGGGATCCCGGCGTGAAAGGTATTGAACAACCCGCGCCCGATCCGCGGATCAAGCAGGCCGCTTACCTTTTGAAACAGCCGCAGGCTCGGTGACCAGGGCACATCGTTCAGATCCCCCATCACCACCACGCTGCCAGCGGCGGGGTCCAGCGTCTTGGCCACCAAGAGCAGCTCTCCGTCGCGTTCAGCGGAGGTTGGATTTTCGCTGGGGCTGGGCGGTGCGGGATGCAGACAGTGTAGCGCCACCCGATGACCAGACCCCAGGATCACATCGCCATGGATCGAGGGCACCGCCTCTTCTACCAGAAACCGCACCCGGGTGTTTTGCAGCTCCAACCGGGAAAACAGCACGATACCATAGAGATTATCCAAGGGGTGTTTCACCATATACGGATAGTCCGGCAGCAGGCTTTCCAGCTCTGCCTGCCACCAATCATCAGTTTCCACCGCCAGGAACAGATCAGGCTGGCACCGCCGCACCATCGCAAGCACCGCCTGCGATTGCCGGTTGGGTGTCAGAACATTGGCAACGACCATGTTCAGCTGATCCTTGGGGCGCATCTGGCGTGCCCTCTGGATCTGTTTGGGAAACAACGTCGTATAGGGCAGAATACGGGCCAGCTGCAGTAGGCTACAGCCGCAGAGCACCGCCAAAGCGGCCCTGTCCCAAATGCTGTCCCAGCCAAACAGGGTAACATAGATGGGCAGTGCGCCCCAGCTAAGCACCGTGATTTGCAGTGCAGGAAACTCGACGCCGCGCACCCACCAGCCATCGTGCTTGATCAATGGCACCAGGGTCAACAGCGCCACCAGGCCAATCAGCAACAACATCGCCAGCGTTTCAGCCATACCCGCCTCCTGTCTTGTGCTCGGGATGGCCCCCCCGGCCCCACCCTGGCAAGCAGAACGCCAGCCGGGCCGCTTTCACCCTAGCCGACCGAACTGGCTGAATCATCAGATTGCTGGCCTTGCCAAAGTTGCGCGTAGCGTCCCCCCTGCGCCAAGAGCATATCGTGGCTGCCCTGTTCCGCGATTTCGCCCTTTTCCAACACCACGATAAGATCGGCCTCGGCGACGGTCGACAGACGGTGGGCAATGGTCAGCACCGTGCGCCCCTCTCCGGCCCGCTGAAGCGCGTCCTTGATATCTTGCTCGGTATTGGTATCCAACGCCGAGGTGGCCTCGTCCAGGATCAGGATCGGCGGGTTCTTCAGTAGGGTCCGGGCAATCCCAACCCGCTGTTTCTCGCCACCCGATAGCTTCAGCCCGCGCTCTCCGACCTGGGTCGCATAGCCAGCGGGCAGGCTCATGATAAAGTCGTGGATCTGGGCGTCGCGGGCGGCCTGTTCGACCTCGGCCTGGCTGGCGTTGGATTTGCCATAGGCAATGTTGTAGCCGATGCTGTCATTGAACAACACGGTGTCCTGCGGCACCACGCCAATGGCGGCATGCAGGCTGTCCTGGGTTACATCCCGGATATCCTGGCCATCAATGGTCAGGCAGCCATCGGTGATATCGTAAAACCGAAACAGCAGCCGTCCGATGGTGGATTTTCCTGATCCGGTTGCCCCCACAATGGCCACGGTCTGTCCAGCCGCTGCGGTCAGTGAGATCCCTTTCAGGATCTCGCGGTCGCTGTCATAGCCGAAACGCACATCCTGCAGCCGGATCTCGCCACCATTCACCTGCAATGGCTTGGCCCCTATCTTGTCGCTCACATCGGCGGGCTGTTCCAGCAGATCAAACATTTCGGCCATGTCGACCAGGCTCTGACGGATTTCACGGTAGACCGTGCCCAGAAAATTGAGCGGCACGGTGATCTGGATCATGTAGGCATTCACCATGACAAAATCGCCAACGGTGAGGCTGCCATTCTGCACCCCCATGGCTGCCATCACCATCACGGCAACCAGACCGGCGGTGATGAACAGGCTTTGGCCAAAGTTCAAGAAGGCCAGCGAATAGGCGGTTTTCAACGCAGCACTGGCATAGGCCCGCATAGCGCTATCGTAGCGCTCGGCCTCGCGGGTCTCTGCGCCAAAATACTTCACCGTTTCATAGTTGAGCAGACTGTCGATGGCCTTTTGGTTGGCGTCGGTATCCTGGCGGTTCATCTCGCGGCGCAGCTTGACCCGCCATTCGGTGATGGCAAAGGTAAACCAGACATAGAGCCCGATGGTGATGGAAACTGCCGCCAGATAGCGGGCATCAAACAGAACCGTCAGGATCACCGCCACCAGCGTCAGCTCCAGCACCAGCGGACCAATGGAAAACAGCAAAAAGCGCAGCAGGAATTCAACGCCCTTGACGCCGCGCTCGATGATCCGGCTAAGGCCGCCGGTCTTGCGGGTCAGATGATAGCGCATCGACAGACGGTGAATATGGGTGAAGGTTTCCAGCGCCAGATGCCGCAGGGCGCGCTGCCCCACCGGCGCAAAGATCGCGTCACGCAGCTGCTGGAACCCGGTGGTAAGGACCCGCGCAACCCCATAGGCCACGGTCAGCCCCACCGCCCCCAGAGCCAGGGGCGGAACACCTTCAGCCGCAAGACTATCCACCGCCCCCTTGTAGAGCATCGGCGTATAGACCGCGATCAACTTGGCCAGCACCAGAACCACAAGCGCCAGCACCACCCGTCGTTTGACCCAGAGATGTTTGCTTGGCCACAGATAGGGGCCCACCCGTCGCAGGGTGCGCAGGCCCGACTGGCGCTCTTCGCGGGCCGTTGGGCCGTCTGCCTGCCGGTCTGTTGACGTCTCAGCTTGGGTCATTGGTCACGTTTCCTTGGCTCGCCGCGGGTCGTCGTCCTGCGCCGCCCATCTGCCGACATCGGCACAGGGGCGGGAATAGGCATGGTCAAGCCTGACTGATAGAGGCCGGAACCCGGAAACACCAGTGCCGCAGCCGCCAATGGCAGGGCGGCCCGGTCATTGGCCCAACAGATAGCGGCCAACTGGCCCGCCAGGTGGGGTCTTGCACTGCGCCCCAGCCCAGAGCGGGGCCCTGCGCCTTATCAATCGGGAATGGAAAAAACCTGGCCGGGGTAAATCAGGTCCGGGTCGCGAATGGCCGCCTGGTTGGCCTCAAACACCCGCACATACAGGAACCCACTGCCGTAGCGTTCTTGCGAGATCGCCCAGAGCGTATCGCCTTCCTGCACGGTAATGGCCCGCACCAGCGGTGCCTCTGTACTGATGCCAGCCTCGCTGGCCGGTGCCTGCAAGCGCTCCGGGGCTTCGCGTTTAAAGGGGGTTTCCAGACGGCTGAGCACCACGCCTTCGGCGCTGACTTCATCCAGGCGCAGCGTATAGACGCCTGGCCTGATCGCCAGAAGATGCCCGGCCCAGGTGCCGTTTTGCGCTGCGGTGAAGGCCCCCGCCGCGCGATTATCCAGATAGACCCGCACCTCGGTCGCTGCACGGGCGCGGCCTGCCAGCTGCACCTCGCCACTGTCCGAATAGCCGATGGTATCCAGCACCACCTTGTCCTGTGGCTGCTGGGTGGCGGGTTGCACCAGGGTCACGCCCTCGGCATCGGCCCGCAGAACAGCCACCTGGGCGGGCTGGGGCTGCGGCGCAGGCTGGGTTTCAACCGCCAGTGTTGGCTCTGCCCCGGCCACAGAGGCTTGCCCCGCCACGTCCCTGACCTCTGGCGGCGCGGGTTCACGGGACGCATCTGCCGTCTGGCTTGTGAGTTCGGGGGCCGAAGCTGCAGCTTGCGACGGGGTGGTGGCCCGGGGCGCAGTGCTTGCGATGCCTTCAGGTGTCTGCGCCAAAGCTGGCGCCTCTGGATCAGAGCTATCGTCTGAACGGTTTGCGGCAATACTGGTCTCTGCTACGTCGCCTGTTGTGCTGCCCGTGGTGCTGGCTGCCGTACCACCTGTTGCCGTCTCGGATTCCGCCAGCTGTGGCGCTATGTCGGGAACAGGGCTGGCGGGAACAGGTCCGGCGGGTGCCAGAATAAAGCTGGTTTCTGACAGGCGTTGCTGCCCCTCGGCCTCGGCGCGCAGGGAAATGACCCGCGCCTGGCGGCTGGGCGGAATCTGGGCAAACGCGACAAAATCACCGCCTGCCTGCACCTCGACCTGCTGCAGAACCTCGCCGTCCAGCAGAATGGCGACCTGCCCCCCGGCAACGGCGCGCCCGGCAATGACGGTATCGCCTGTGGGATCAACCCGTACAAGATCGAGCTGCGGCGCATCAATCAACGCGGCGGGCGTCTCGGCAGCCGCCTGTGGGGCTGTCGTCGCATCCGCCGATTGCATCGCTACAGCCGCAGCCGACGCAGTGTCCGCCGCCGGTGGCTCATCCTGTGCTGCGGTGGCTTGCCCCGACTGGGCAGGTTCTGCCGGATCTGGCTGTTGAGACAGGCCCTTGATCACCTCTGGCGGCTGCGCGGAAGGCGAGATCGTCACAGGCTGACCCGCAGATGTGCCCTGCTCTGCTGCTTGGTCACCTTCTGTCGTGAGGTCAAAAACGCCCAGCCACAGAATAGCGGCACCGCCCAGTACGACAACTGTCGCGGCAATGCCCCCCAGCGCCGTAGCACTCAGCCCGCCTGTTACACCCGTCTCAGCCATCTTCTTCCTTCCTTCAGCGCCTCCGACATACCAGATGTCGGCCCCGCATCACGCGCCCGGTTGAGGCAGCCTATCAATCCCGCTATCAAGGGTCAAAACACCAGTGGTGTTTCCCCTTGAAATATCAGCGAAAGGCACCGACATGAGCATAAAATCCGTCTGTGTGTATTGCGGATCCCGATCCGGGGCAATGCCCGCCTATACACGCGCCGCCGAAACCCTGGGAGCGTTGCTCGCAGCACGCGGGTTGCGGCTGGTTTACGGTGCCGGAGATGTCGGCCTGATGGGCACGGTCGCCCGTGCCGCCCAACAGGCCAAAGGCGAGACATTTGGCGTCATTCCCGAACATCTTGTCAAACGCGAGGTGGGTAAATCCGATCTCAGCACATATGTCGTCACCGAAACCATGCACGAACGCAAAAAGGTGATGCTGTACAATGCCGATGCGGTGATCGTACTGCCCGGCGGCCCCGGATCACTGGATGAGCTGTTCGAAGCCCTGACCTGGCGCCAGTTGGGACTGCATGACAAACCCATCGTGATCCTGAATGTCGAAGGCTACTGGGACAGGCTGCGCGACCTGATTGATCACATGCTGGCGCAGGGCTTTGCCGATGCCTCCATGGGCGCCTTGCTGGACTGGGTCGACACCCCAGAACAGGCGCTGGATCTGCTGAACGGCTAAAGGGCAGCGCGCTGCGCCTCTTGGGCGCTGCGACGCGATTTCCGCAGTGCCCCAAAAGAGAAAATCAACACTGCCGACCAGATCAGGCCAAAGGCCGCGCCGTGCCAGGGGGTAAAGAGTTCACCAAAAATCACTGTTGCCACAAAGGCCTGCAGCGTCGGATTAAGGTACTGCAACACTCCGACGCTGCCCAGGGCCACCCGCCGCGCCGCAAAACTGAACAGGATGAGCGGCATCCCCGTCAAGGGCCCGGAAACCATCATCAGCGCCGCATCATGCCAACTGTTTTGAAAACCGCCTCCGCCCGTGGCTGCAATCACCAATAGCGCAAGCGGGTAAAGCAACAGGACCTCAGCGGTGACAGAGACCACCGGCCCGGTATCAAGGCGTTTTTTAACCACACCATAGATGGCAAAGCTGATCCCCAGCACCAGGGCAATCCAGGGTGCGACGCCCAGTCCATAGGTCAGCACCACAACGGCCAGCGCCGCCAGGCCAATCGCCAGGATCTGCGCCCGGCTCAGCTGCTCGCCAAAAAACAGACGGCCCAGTACCACGCTTACCAGCGGGAAGATATAATAACCCAGCGAGGCCTCGGTGGCGCGTTCTATCTGGACCGAAGTGATAAAGATGAACCAGTTCAGCGAAATCATCGCTGTGGCCAGCAGCAGCACACGCACCCGCGCCCAATCGCGCAGCACCTCTAGCAACTGGGGCAGCCGCCCCTGCACTGCCAGCACAGAGGCAAAAAACACCCCCGACCACAGGATACGATGCGACAGCACCTGTTCGGGCGGCACATGCGCCAACTGTTTATAGAACAGCCCGGACAACCCCCAGATGCAGCAGGCTGCAATCATGGCAAAAACGCCCTTTGTCGCTTCGGTCATTCCAGCGGTCCTTTTGCAGCGCCCGACCTTCATCAGGATCCCCTAAACCAACAGCGCCCGACCAAATGGCCGGGCGCTATCGTCACAAATATGATCGCTTCTGAACTTAGCCCAGACGCGATGCAACGTTTTCCCAGTTGACCAGGTTGTCAAGGAAGTTGGCCAGGTAAGCAGGGCGCTTGTTGCGGAAATCGATGTAGTAGGAATGCTCCCATACGTCGCAGCCCAGCAGCGCGGTCTGGTCAAAGCACAGTGGGTTCACACCGTTTTCGGTCTTGGTCACTGCCAGCGAACCGTCAGCATTCTTCACCAGCCAGGCCCAGCCAGAGCCGAACTGGCCCGCGCCGGCAGCCGAGAACTGCGACTTGAATTCGTCAACCGAACCAAAGCTTTCAACAAGTGCTTTTTCCAGCTCACCAGGCATGGCAGAGACACCAGGCCCCATCATTTCCCAGAACTGGTTGTGGTTCCACAGCTGCGAGATATTGTTGAAGATACCATTTTGCGCCACAGACGATGCGTCATAGGTGCCCTTGATGATCTCTTCCAGCGACTTGCCGTCCCATTCGGTGCCGACAATCAGCTTGTTGCCGTTGTCGACATAGGCCTTGTGGTGCAGATCGTGGTGGTATTCCAGGGTTTCTGCCGACATGCCCTTGGCGGCCAGCGCGTCATGTGCATAAGGAAGATCGGGAAGTTCAAAAGCCATATTGGACCCCTGTCATAAAAAGTGTTGCGTTCCTGTGCAGATACATGCGGCGCAGCGGCAGGCAGGTCAAGGGCCAAGACAAGAAAACAGCGCATGGTCGATGTGCAAAAATGAAGGTATTCGAGATGATCGCCAAGACCTGGACGGCCGCGCGCAAGACGTTCTACCGCGCCCGCGGCTACTATGCCGGTTCTCTCAACGGGCTGCCCTTTCGGCTGGATCCCTACCATTCCAAGTTCTGGCGCAAGGCCTCTGCCGGCAGGTGGGAACCGGAAACCTTTGCGGTCCTGGACGCCTACTTGAACAAGGAACAGGATTATCTGGATATCGGGGCCTGGATCGGCCCAACCACCCTATATGGGGCCGCGCGTGCCCGCCGCGTCTATTGTTTTGAACCCGATCCAGTGGCCTTTCGCTATCTCGCCTGGAATCTAGAACTGAACGGCGTGCAGAATGTTTCCGCCTTTTCCGTCGCGCTCAGCCGGGGGGTCGGTATTGCCCGTATGGCGTCTTTTGGGGGCGAGGCCGGCGATAGCATGACCAGCCTGTTGACCGACGGCGACCATGGGTCCGATGTGATAACCCTGGGCTGGAAAGATTTTTCCGATGCCACAGATCTGAGCAAGGTCTCGCTGGTGAAAATGGATATTGAGGGCGCAGAATTTGATGTACTGCCCAGCCTGCTGCCCTGGCTGAAAGCACATCGTCCCGCGCTCTACCTGTCGACCCACGCCCCATTTCTGGATGCCGCGACCCGGCAGCACCGCATGCAAGAGCTAGCCGATAGCCTGTCGTTCTATGACACCTGCCTGGAAGATAACGGTCGTGCATCCGGTTTTGACACCCTGACGCAACAGCGCGCCCTGACACAATTTCCAACCTTCTTGTTCAAGGGCTGATTGCGCGCGCGGCCCACGCTGACATGGGGCCCCTGTCAGGGCCGGATCAACGCCGCCTAGGACGGCGCATAATAATTTCGCCAGGACCGGGGCAGCTGCTCGACCGAAGAACAGGTTCCAAAGGCGCGCGGTGCAACCTCATCCTGTGACAGACTTGTCAGCATCTGCAGCGCAACCTTCATATTCTTCAGGTTCAGAACGATCCGGTAGCGATCCTGGAAACTGCCCGTCGTCGCACTGCCATAGGTCTGCGCGTCCCGCTCCGTCGTCCAGTCCAGCAAGTAGGATCCTGCGCCGCGTTGTTCCAAATTCGCAAAGAAAGCGCTGCCCTCTCGTGTCGCCTTGACCCGCGCTGAAGTGCCATTTTGGGAAAAGCGCATAGAGACCCGCAACGGGATTTCACCCACCGCCTGCCCTGTGGCATCCCCCAGCGGGGTGAAGGTGCAGACGTAGGTTTCCGAAGCCGAGGATTGACCACTAAACAGGGCCAGAAAAACAACAAATAGACTGCGTAAATACACGCTCATATGATCCTCAAACACTCAACAAAACGGAAAAAGACTGCTGCAAACGCGCAGCAGGTGCCAATGGCCAAGGTAAATCCTATGCCTGAACTCTATTTTCCGGTGCTTAGCATGAGAAGCATTTAACGCAAAGAAAAAACCGGGTAGATTTGCATTTTGAACATTCAGCACTGTGCGGCCAGCCTGTCCCAAGCCGCCGCAAGCGCCCAACGGCGCAGGCTACATTCCCTGCTTAGCGATCAGCCCTGCGCCAAGGACCCGTCAGCCAAACGGTGCGAACTGTCGAACTATGCCATCTGTCAAAACCCACAAAAACCGAGTGCCGCCAAATTTGATTTGACGGCACCACAGGGTTTTCATCTTCATCGCCCAGACGGCAGCTGCCGCCCAGGCGCGGGCAGTATCAGGTCAATAGACCCCCACTGCAGACTGCGGGTGGGCTGCACCAGCCAAAAGCTGGAACATATAGCCGCCAACAGAGCGGAAGCAGACAAGGCGGAAACTGTCTTCTTCGCCGCCGTCTTCCAGCCAGAAAGCCGCCGCCACCTGGGCGGTGCGACTGCGGCGGAAATCGCCCGGCGCAAAGGCCTGTGACGACAGATCAACCGGGCTGATCTTGGCCAGAACCTCACGCGCGCCCGCCCCAGAGATGCGGAAGTAAGAGCGCGCATCCGACACATTGGCCGCCAGCGCATGTTCGCCTTTCAAGGCCTGTGCCAGCTCGGCTGTTTTGGCCACGGCATCGCCATAGGGCACCAACAGCAGCAGCTCATCCGGGGACATCCAGGCCGCTGCGCCGCCCTCAACCACCGAGATCTTGCGCTGCTCTGGCACCTCGGCACCGGTGGCCGCCTTGACCGCCGCCTTCAGAGTTTTGGAAGACAGATCGCCGCGCAGGGTGATCATCCCCTGCAGGCCTGCGTCTTCGACAGTTGCGATTCCGGTGAACTGGGCACCATTGGTGGCAGTGACAGGACTAGACATTCTGCTTCTCCCCTTCCTTGTCGTAGAAGACCGGATCGACGATCTTCGCACTGTAGACCTTGCCGTCGGTTCCGGGGAACTCAAGCACCTCGCCCATACGTTTGGGCCCGTGCTTGACCAGCCCCATCGCAATGCCGCGGTCCAACGTGGCGGAATGATAGGTCGATGTCACCCGGCCAATCATGTTCTTTTGGCCATTGGCATTGATACCGTTGCCAAGCGCATAGGCACCATCGGGCAGTACCGACCCATCAGTGGTTTCCAAACCGACCAGTTGCCAGCGATCCGGGTCCACCATATGCGAGCGCTGCTGCGCCCGTTTGCCCAGGTAGTCCTCTTTCTTTTTCGAAAGAGCCCAGTTCAGCCCCAGATCCTGTGGAATGACCGTACCGTCGGTTTCATCCCCGATCATGATAAAGCCCTTCTCCGCCCGCAAAATATGCAGCGTTTCAGTACCATAGGGCATGACCTTGAATTCGGCCCCCGCCTCCATCAGTGCATCCCAGAACGCCTGCCCCTCTGATGCGGCAACCGCAATCTCGTAGGACAGCTCTCCCGAGAAGGAAATACGGAAGGCACGGGCATCAAAACCGCCGATCTGGCCCTCGCGCCATTCCATGAAGGGCAGCGCCTCTTTCGACAGATCCAATCCGCCACCGGCCTGCGCGTTCAGCTTTTCCAAGACCTTGCGCGCATTGGGGCCAACAACGGCAACCTGGGCATATTGTTCGGTCACATTGGCAACATAGACTTTCCAGTCCCACCATTCGGTCTGCAGCCATTCTTCCATCCAGCCATGGATGCTTTCGGCACCGCCGGTGGTGGTGTGGCACAGCCAGGTATCTTCATCTATGCGAGCGACAACACCGTCATCCATCAGGAAGCCGTTTTCCGAACACATCAGACCATAGCGGCATTTGCCGATCTTCAGCGTCGACATCATGTTGGTATACATCATGTCGAGGAACTTGCCTGCATCCGGCCCTTTGACAATCAACTTGCCCAGGGTGGAGGCATCCAGCAGACCAAGGTTTTCGCGGGTGTTCTTTACCTCGCGGTTCACCGCGTCATGGCGGCTTTCGCCGCTGCGGGTATAGGCAAAGGGACGGCGCCACTGGCCCACCGGTTCCCAATCGGCACCATTGGCATCGTTCCAGTCATAGATAGGCGTCTTGCGCACCGGCTGGAAGATCTCGCCACGGGCCTCGCCGCCAATCGCACCCATGGAAATGGGATGATAAGGCGGGCGGAAAGTGGTGGTTCCGACCTGCGGAATTTCCGCGCCCAGGCTATCGGCCAGAATTGCCAGACCGTTGATATTGGACAGCTTACCCTGATCGGTTGCCATGCCCAGCGTGGTGTAACGCTTGGTATGTTCAACACTTTCATAGCCTTCGCGGGCCGCCAGCTGCACATCGGAAACTTTGACGTCATTCTGATAGTCCAGCCAGGATTTCATCCGCAGTTTGATATCCGCCTTGGCGGGCATCAGCCAGACCGGCTCCATCAGGGTTTCGCGTTCGCTGTCGCCTTTGGGCGCTGGGATGGACTTAGCCGGGTAACCAGAAGCCTCTGCCGCCTGCGCCCCTGCCAGGGTCGCATCCGCCAGCACTGCATCCAGCTGCAGGGCGCCATTGGCGGCCCCCGCGGCAATCACAAAGCCTGCACCATTGTCGCCAAGCGGCGGGCGGGCAGGATCGGGACGGAAGAAGGCCTGCTCCTTGTCCCAGGTCAGCTTGCCCCCGCAGTGCGACCACAGGTGCACAACGGGCGACCAGCCACCGGACATGGCAACGGCATCTGCCTCGATCTCTTCCTGCGCACCGCCTTCACCGTTCTGGGCGCAGATCGCGACCTTGGAGACGCGGGGGCCATCCTTGACCTTGGCAATAGCGCGGCCAAGCTCAACACGGATGCCTTTTTCGCGAACCTGTTCCATCAAGGCCCCGCCACCAGTGTCGCGGGCATCGACCACGCGCACCACGTCAACGCCTGCCTCATGCAGCGCCAGGGCCGTGCGATAGGCATCGTCGTTATTGGTGGCCACGACAACGCGTTGGCCAGGAGTCACGCCCCAGTTGACCACATAGTCACGCATAGAGGCGGCCAGCATCACGCCGGGCACATCGTTGCCGGCAAACGACAGCGGCCGTTCAATCGCGCCAGTCGCGGTGACAATCTGCGCCGCACGGATGCGCCACAACCGGTGGCGTGGACCACCCTGCCCCGGCGCGTGATCGGTCAGCCGTTCATAGCCCAGCACATAGCCGTGATCATAGACGCCCGCGCCCATGCAGCGGTCCCGCAGGGTGACGTTCTGCATGCCGCGCAGCTCTGCCAGGGTTTTCTCGACCCAGGCGTCCGGCGTCTCTCCATCAATGCTTCCGCCATCCACCGGCGCACGTCCGCCCCAGTGGTTATTCTGTTCCAATACCAGCACCTTGGCACCGCTGAGCGCAGCCGCCTTGGCCGCCTGCAGGCCCGCGACACCGCCACCAATCACCACCACATCCGCAAAGAAGTAGAAGTGCTCGTAGCTGTCGGCATCCTTCAGTTCGGCGTCGGGCGCCTGACCAAGACCGGCAGATTTGCGGATAATCGGCTCATAGACGTGCTTCCAGAAGGGGCGCGGATGAATGAACATCTTGTAGTAAAAGCCAGCGGTCAAAAACCGGGTCAGCTTGTTGTTGATCGCCAGCACGTCAAATTCCAGGCTGGGCCAGTGGTTCTGTGACTGCGCCGTCAGACCCGAGAACAGCTCGGTGGTGGTGGCGCGCTGGTTGGGTTCATAGCGATCCCCTGTCCCCAGCTGCATCAACGCGTTTGGCTCTTCCGAGCCAGAGGCAACAACGCCGCGCGGGCGGTGATATTTGAACGACCGGCCCATCATCATCTGATCATTGGCCAGCAATGCCGAGGCGAGACTATCGCCCGCATAGCCCTGCATCCGTTTACCGTTAAAGGTGAACTCGATCTGTTTGGACCGGTCAATCAGCCGACCCTGTTTGGCGAGACGCATGCTCATGTGGTCTGACCTTTCAAAATAAAGGCGTGTGTGTCAGAGAGGCGGATCATTTGGCACCGTCCGAAAACTCGCGCCAGCTCCAGCCGGGGCGTTTGGCAGTGATCTTGTCCTTGATCTCCTGCGGCGGTTCATAGGTCTGGGCGCTATAGGTGCCAAAGACCTCTAGCGTGGTGGTGCAGCGGGCAGCGTGGAACCACTTGCCGCAGCCATTTGCATGGCGCCAGCGTTCAAAATGAACGCCCTTGGGGTTTTCACGCATGAACAGATAATCATGAAACTGATCCTCATCCGAACCGGGGCCAAAGCGCTTCAGATGCGCTTCGCCACCGGCGGCCAGTTCAGTTTCTTCGGCTTTAACACCGCAGTAGGGGCATTCAAGGATCAGCATTGTGCTTACTCCGTCCTTTTGAATTTTGCAGCGCTAGTGCGCCACACCAGCGGCGACGCTCTCGTCGATGAACTTGCCTTCCTTGAAGCGGTTCATACTGAACTCTTCGGTCAGCGGCGAATGACCTGTGGCCATCAGCTCTGCCATGGCCCAGCCAGAACCGGGAATGGATTTGAACCCGCCGGTGCCCCAGCCACAGTTGATAAAGCAGTTGTCCACGGGTGTTTTAGAGATCAGCGGCGAGCGGTCACCGGTCACATCCACAATGCCGCCCCACTGGCGCAGCATCTTCAGACGGCTGACCATCGGGAAGGTTTCCACCAAGGCGCGCACGGTTTCCTCGATATGGTGGAAGCTGCCACGCTGGGTGTAGTTGTTTGCCGCATCGGTGCCGCCGCCAATCACCATCTCGCCCTTGTCGGACTGGGACATATAGCCATGCACGGTATTGGCCATCACCACCACATCCATGCATGGTTTGATTGGCTCTGACACCAGCGCCTGCAGTGCAACCGATTCCATCGGCAGACGGAATCCCGCCATATCGGCCAGATGCGAGGCATTGCCGGCAACCAGCATGCCCATCTTTTCGCAGTCAATCGCCCCCTTGGATGTTTCAACCCCGGCCACGCGGCCGTTTTCGACCCGCACGCCGGTAACTTCGCACTGCTGGATGATATCCATTCCCATGTCGGAACAGGCACGAGCATAGCCCCAGGCGACCGCATCGTGACGGGCGGTGCCGGCGCGTTCCTGCCAGAGCGCCCCCAACACCGGATAGCGCGGCCCGTGCAGATTAATGATCGGCACCAATTCCTTGACCCGCGCAGGTTCGATCCATTCGGTCTGAACCCCCTGCAGCGCATTGGCATGCGCCGTGCGCTTGTAGCCGCGGATTTCATGCTCGGTCTGCGCCAGCATCATCACACCGCGCGGGCTGAACATGACGTTATAGTTCAGATCCTGGCTCATGGTTTCATACAGGCTGCGGGCTTTCTCGTAGATTGCCGCGGACGGATCCTGCAGATAGTTGGAGCGGATGATGGTGGTGTTGCGACCGGTATTGCCGCCGCCAAGCCAGCCCTTTTCGATCACCGCTACATTGGTGATGCCAAAGTTCTTGCCAAGGTAATAGGCGGTGGCCAGACCATGGCCGCCAGCACCCACGATTATTACATCGTAGTGGGGTTTTGGGGCGGGCGAGCGCCAGGCGCGCTCCCATCCGGTATGATAGCGCAGGGCTTCCCGCGCGACAGCAAAGGCTGAATAACGTTTCATGAGCGAATCCGATGGTTCGTGACTGTTCTCAGGTATGCCCCAGAGGTTAGCCCATCCTGCGCCGTTTATCGTCGCATTTTTGCATGCATGCGACATGCCCCCTCGCCAGATCGCACCCGCGCACCCGCCCCACTGTTGGGACAGGAGCGCGCAGCCGCTCAGTTAGCCCTTTTTTCCGGCGCCCCGCGCCTATAGATGGAAAGAAGCTGCGAAACGGCGCGCCCGGGCGCAACAGGCGGCAAGAAAACAAGCGGAGTGACTATGGTATTCTGGATCCTGATTTCCTTTGTCGCGCTGGCAATGACCGCCCTACTGGGGTTGGTCTTGTTGCGCGCCCATGCGCTGGATGAGCCACCCGCCGCCTATGACCTGCGCGTCTATCGCCAACAGCTGAGCGACGTGGACAAGGATCTGCAGCGCGGGGTGATCAATGAGTCCGATGCCCAGCGGATCCGAACCGAAGTCTCGCGCCGGATTCTTGCCGCCGATGCGCAACTGCAGCAACAAGCCCAGGGGAGCACCCAGCCCAAAGCACTGAGCCGAATTGCAGTGGTGCTGAGCGGCGCCATTCTGGTGATCGGCACCATCGGGCTTTATTGGCAGCTCGGGGCGCCAGGCTATGGCGACATGGGGCTGCAGGCCCGCATCCAGGCCTCCGAAACCTATGCACAAAACCGCCCCAGCCAGGCCGAGATGGAAAGCAGAACCCCGCCACTGCCGCCGCAAGAGATCGAACCCGGCTATGGCGAACTGGTCGAACAGCTGCGCCAGACCGCCGCCAATCGCCCGCAGGACGCCCAGGGACAGGCGCTTTTGGCCCAGCACGAAGCCAACCTGGGCAACTTTGTCGCTGCCTATCAGGCAAAAGAGAACTACATCCGGATCATGAACGGCGATTTGGACCCCAAAGACTATGGCGAGCTGGCCGAGTTGATGGTCATGGCCGCTGGTGGCTATGTCTCTCCCGAGGCGGAAGAGCTGCTGGACAGGACACTGCAGATGGATCCGCAGAACGGCCCCGCCCGCTATTACTATGGCCTGCTGCAGGGGCAGCTGAACCGGCCTGATATTGGCTATCGGATCTGGGCGGACACCCTGCGGATGGGGCCAAAGGGCGCGCCTTGGATCACTGGCATCGAGGCGCAGATCGAAGAACTCGCCTTTCGCGCCGGGGTGGAATACAGCCCCATTTCCCCTGCGGCTGGTCCCGCAACTGGCGCCCCTGCCCTGGCCGGCCCCAGCGCCGATGACATAGAGGCGGCACAAGAGATGGACAGCCAGGACCGCCAGGAGATGATCCGCGGCATGGTTGCGCGCCTGTCCGATCGTCTGGCCACCGAAGGCGGCAGCGCCGCAGAATGGGCGCAGTTGATTGGCGCGCTTGGCGTTCTGGGCGAGAACACCCGCGCCGCCGCCATCTACAGCGAGGCAAAGACCCGCTTTGCCGAAGATGAAACCGCGCTTGCGCAGCTACAGGCCGCCGCCAGCCAGGCAGGGCTAAACCCATGATCTACGACAATTTCGAAGAATTCGCCGCTATCCTCCCTGGTTTCACCGCACTGGCCGGGCTGGATTTTGGCGACAAAACCGTGGGCGTTGCCATTTCCGATCGGATGGGCACCGTCGCCACGCCGCTGGAAACCATCCGCCGCAAGAAATTCACCCTCGATGCCGAGCACCTGTTCGAGATCACCGCCAAACGCGAAGTTGGCGGGCTGGTTCTGGGGCTACCGCGGAATATGGACGGCAGCGAAGGTCCACGCTGCCAGAAAACCCGCGCCTTTGCCCGCAATCTGTCGCGTCTGACCGAGCTGCCCATCGGGTTTTGGGATGAAAGACTCAGCACGGTTGCCGCCGAACGTGCCCTGCTAGAGGCCGATACCTCCCGCAAGCGCCGGGCAGAGCTGATTGACCATGTGGCCGCCTCCTATATTCTGCAGGGCGCATTGGATCGCATGAGGCATTTGAAAAATGGTTGAAGAGAACGGCAAAAACGTCTGGCAGCGCGATGAAATCCAATCGCCTTGCATCAATATCTGCGTGGTCCACCCCGAGGCTCGCATCTGCACCGGCTGTTATCGCTCGATCGAAGAAATCACCAAATGGTCCAAGCTCTCGGTATCGGCGCGGGCGGCAGTCATGGCAGACCTGCCCAATCGCGCCTCGCTGCTGAACAAGCGCCGTGGCGGGCGCGCCGCCCGGCTTAAACGCTAGGCAGCCCCCGGCAGACCCTGGCCTTTAGCTGGCAGAAAACGCAGATTGAGGCAGCTGCTGCACCTGTGCCAGCGCCTGTAGCAGCAGCTCAGGGCCCGCGCCCGGACGGCTGGCCCCTTCGGACAAGACACGGCGCCAGGCCCGTGCACCGGGGCGGCCCGCGAACAGGCCCAGCATATGCCGGGTGATCTGGTGCAGCCGTGCGCCCTGCGCCATCTGGCTCTCAATATAGGGCAGCATCTGCATGACCACATCAAAAGGATCCCGCACCGCGTCGGCGCCAAAGACCCGCACATCCGCCGCCGCCAGGATATCTGTCGGCTGATGATAGGCTGCGCGGCCAACCATGACCCCGTCCAAGCCCCGCTCAAGATGATCCAACGCAGTGTCTAGCGTATCAATACCGCCATTCAGCGAAATATGCAGATCCGGAAAGGCCGCCTTCATCGCGTGCACCAAATCATAATCCAGCGGCGGCACATCGCGATTTTCCTTTGGCGACAGCCCTTTAAGCCAGGCCTTGCGGGCATGGATTGTAACCCGCTGGCAGCCAGCTGCGCGAATTTTCTCTAGAAATACCGGCAGAATTTCACGTGGCTCTTGTGTGTCGACACCGATGCGACATTTCACCGTGACCTCTACGCCAACCTTGGCACGCATGGCCGCCACCGCCTCGGCGACCAGATCGGGGCTTTGCATCAGGATTGCCCCAAAGGCGCCAGACTGCACCCGATCACTGGGGCAGCCGCAATTGAGGTTGATCTCATCATAGCCCGCCGTGCAGCCCAGCTCTGCCGCCCGCGCCAGTTCCGCCGGCTCCGAGCCACCAAGCTGCAGCGCAACCGGGTGTTCTTCGGGGCTGTGATCCAGCAAATGCAGCGCCCCACCACGCACCAAAGCAGGCGCAGTCACCATTTCTGTATAAAGCAGCGCTTCCTGACTGAGCAAACGATGCAGATACCGGCAATGGCGGTCGGTCCAATCCATCATGGGTGCAACGGACAGGCGAGCGGCGCGGACGACGTCCGATTTCCCTTGTTTTATTGGATTTTCCTGCTCAGCCATCGGTTCCGTCTTTCTCTAATTGGGGCCTGTTTGCCCCCGTTTTTGTCCATGGTGCAACAAAATGTTGCACCAAACCCAAAATGTTGCACCGCCGCGCACGCGATCCTCCGCGCCGTTTTTCCATCATGGAAACGGCCACAACCTCCCGCATCGACACAGCCCACGTCAACGCAACAGCGGTGAGTTATCGAACCTTGTGCAAGGATCCAACCGCCCAAAGGTCCCTGAGCCGATTTCCCGGATATCGAAACACACATTTGAGAGGAAATCCCCATGGGAACCACCATTGTGACGCGCGCAAAGAAGGACGGATCACAGAGCTATACCGCTACCATTAGAAAGAAGCAAAAGGGCAAAGTCGTCCTGACACTGACCGAAACATTTCCAATGTGAGCGATCCGCAAAGCGTTGGATCAAACGACGCGAGAGCAAATTGAAAACCAAAGGCGCAGTGGACAAAGTGGTTCAGGCAAAGAACCGCAACTCCTTGACCTCAGGCGAGGTCGCCTGGTGGGCCGTATCCCCCGCAAGGCGTTGCTGCTTGCCCGCTTCAAGGAATTCCCTCGACCACGTGTAATACAGGCTCTCGCTGATGCCCTCACGGCGGCAGAAAGCGGAAATGCTTTCTTCGCCCCGCAGGCCCGCAAGCACGATCCTGATCTTCTCTTCTGATGAATACTGTTTGCGCGTCTTGCGCCGGATGCCTTTGACCAGCTTGTCTGCCGCGTCCTTCTATGTTCCGGATTGCTTGTTCATCTTCGCTCAATATTGGCTGCGATGAACCAGAAATCCTCCGTTACGAAAACCTCAAATCTGTCCCACAGGCGCTGACGTCAGACAGTAGGTATTTTGTTTTGTCTTTGGGAGCCGCTGCAATCGACCCTTGCGGTGCGTCCCGGCGTTCGACGATCCAACCCTCTGGTAACCGTCCATTCCAAAGTGCCAACCCATAGCCCAATAGCGTCGGAGGTTTCATGAATGCCTCCTGTGGGTAGCCCCACATTTACCAGGGGAACAAAAGAACGCTTACCTAAAACTTCTATATTCAGAGGTTTATGCAAGAAAAATGGAGAATACTGAAAGATAAATCCTGCATTGGTGGTGATCGTGTGTATATGGAAATAGGGAGTTGAGATATGAAAACCATTCTTATCACCGGGGCCTCGTCGGGAATCGGCGCGGCGACCGCCCGACATTTCCAAGCAAACGGTTGGAATGTCATCGCCACGATGCGCAACCCCACGGACAGCCCGGAGCTCGGCGCGTTAGAAAACGTGCATCTGGCCCAACTGGATGTGACGGAAGCGGGTTCAATTGCAACGGCCGTGGGCGAAGGCATCGAACGGTTCGGGCAGATTGATGTATTGCTGAACAACGCGGGCTATGGCGCCTATGGTGCGTTAGAGGCCTTTTCGATGGATCGCATCCGGCGTCAGTTTGACACCAACGTGCTTGGGTTGATGGAAGTGACCAAGGCAGTTCTGCCCCATTTCCGTCAGAACCGATCAGGCACGATCATCAATATCTCGTCCATTGGCGGGCAGATCACATTTCCACTTGGTGCGCTTTATCACGGCACCAAGTTCGCAGTTGAGGGGCTTTCGGAGTCACTACACTACGAGCTGGAGCCCCTTGGCATTCGGGTCCGCATTGTCCAACCGGGCATGATAAAAACCAACTTTGGCGGCAGTTCTTTCGATTTCGCCATGGATGAAAACCTGCCGGACTACGCGCCTATGGCAGAAGCCATGGGGCGCCTGTTTGGCAAGCTGGCCGCGACCCCTTCTGCGCCCGAAACTGTCGCGCAGGTCATTTGGGATGCGGCCAACGAGACCGGAAGCCGCCTGCGCTTTCGCGCCGGACCTGACGCTGAAGAGCTGCTTGATGCCCGCAAACAACAGGATGACGAAACGTTCATCGGTGGTCTAAAGCAAAAGATGGCGCCCTGAAAGCTGCCAAATCATTCATAGAAAGAGAGGATGGTCCATGTACAGCGAAGCAATCGAAAAAGGCGGCTTGGCCGTGGTAACCGGGGCAGCAAACGGCGTCGGCAAAGCCGCAGCCCAACGATTTATTCAAGACGGTCTGGGGGTTGTGCTGGTCGATCTGGCGGGCGAGGCCTTGGACAGAGCCAAGGCGGAATTGCGCGATCTGGCGGGTGCGTCCACAATCGTTCAGGCGGTTGCGACCGATGTCACCGACACCGGCGCCATGACTGCCTTGGCGGACCGGGTCTTTGCTCTCGGAGAGGTAGCAGTCTTGATGAACAATGCCGGTATCGCGCTGCCGACCGGAAGTTGGGAAAACGCAGAAAACTGGCGCAAACTATTAGAGGTCAATCTCTTTGGCGTCATGAACGGCGTGCATGCTTTCCTGCCACGCATGATCGAAGCTGCACGCCCGGCGGTGGTAATCAACACAGGGTCAAAACAGGGGATCACCACACCACCCGGAAACGCCGCCTATAATACCAGCAAAGCCGCCGTGAAGGTCATGACAGAAATGCTGGCGCATGATTTGCGACAGGCCGACGCGAAAATCACAGCCCATTTGTTTGTGCCAGGGTTTACCTATACTGGTATGATTGAGAGGTTCATGCCGGAAAAACCCGCCGCAGCCTGGACGAGCGAAGAGGCAATCGCCTACCTGCTCAAGCGCATGTCGAACGGCGATTTCTATATTCTTTGCCCGGACAATGATGTGTCCGAAGAGCGCGACCGCAAACGCGTTGAATGGGCCGTAGGCGACATTATCAACAACCGCCCGGCGCTCTCACGCTGGCACCCTGACTATGCGGATGCCTTTGCCGCACACGAGGCCTCGGAATAACCACCCCAAAAGAACGATGGTGAATGCAGCCAGTGAAACTGTTGCCCAATCAACAAGGCTTGCACCTCTAAGTACTTAGCTGACATTCGTTCTAAGCGCAGCATCACGCAGTTTGCGCTCGGGGCAGTTGATCGCTGCAATCCACTGGAACGGCAGCTCTAGGACGATGACCTCCACGCAGCTATGTCAGCTACCTGCGCATTGCTGCCGCTGGTTACGACTGCCGCGGTGGTGATCCGGCGCCAAGGCGGTTGACGGGCCACCTTGGCAAGACGTGATACCTTCACGTGTAGCGAATGCACATTCTCCGCCAGGACCTGTAGGTCTTGGCACGTCCGGCACGTCACCAAATACGAGGTTGCTTTTGGTTGTGGGTCAGTTCAGCGTAGATCGCGCCTGAAATAGCTGCATTTCATGGCACGCAACCGCAAATATGACGGCGGCATCTATGCTGGTATTATTTCAATACCAAAATTCTTATCAATGGAATGAATAGTTTATGGCGGAGAGACAGGGATTCGAACCCTGGAGACGGTCTCCCGCCTACACACTTTCCAGGCGTGCGCCTTCGACCACTCGGCCACCTCTCCGTTGGTCGGACTTTTGAACGATCAGAAACGGAAATGCAAGGCCCGTTCTTGCAAAAATGTCATCTTTTTCAAAACCTTTTTCAATCAACGAGATGCAGGTATATGCGGCGGTTCTGCTTGCCCTTTTTTTCCATCTTTCCGATGCGGATTTGGCCGATTTCAGAGCTGCGTTTTACATGGGTCCCGCCGCAGGGCTGCAGATCCACCTGCCCGGCACCGCTGCCGATCTGCACCAGACGGATCGACCCGGCGCCGCGCGGGGGCGAGACCGACATGGTTTTCACCAACTGCGGCTTGGCATCCAGCTCCGCCTCGCTGATCCAGCTCTCGGTGACTTCCAGGTCCCGGTTGATCAGCTCTTGCAACTGATCCTGCAGGGCCTGCTTGTCAGCCGGGGCTTCGGGCATGTTGAAATCAAGCCGTCCCTTGCTGGCGGTGATTGCCCCGCCCGAGACCTCAAAGGGGACCGCAACCAACAACAGATGCAGCGCCGTATGCACCCGCATATGGCCATAGCGCCGCCGCCAGTCCAGCTGTTGGCTTACCTGCGCGCCAATGGGGGGAAGCGGGTCGTCGGCGGCGCAGATCATGACCGCACCCCCAGCCGTGCCCTTGACAGTGTTGTCCACCCGGCAGGTGCCAGCCGCCCAGGCAAGACGGCCAGTATCGCCCGGCTGGCCGCCACCGGTTGGGTAAAACAGGCTACGATCCAGCACCAGGCCACCATCCGGCAGATGCGCTGTCACACGGGCCTGCGCCTCTTGCAGGTAGGCGTCCTGACCATAGAGTGCGGCACTATCGGTCTGCATCTGACTCTCCATCGCTGTCTGTGGTTTCCTCGGTTGGGGTGACTTGCAGATCGTCCAGATCCGGTTGCACCGACTGGCCGCCTGCCACCGGGGCGGGCTGACCGCCCGCCGTCTCTGCTGCCCGCGCGCCGCCGGTCAGAACCTCAGGGTTGCGCAGCCACAGATCACGCTGAGCAAAGGGAATTTCGATCTCTTCTGCCGCAAAGCGGGCCGCGATCTCATAGTTGAGATCAGATTTCACCGACAAGACCCAGTTCACATCTCGCAGGATAGCGCGAATTTCAAAATCAAGACTATCGGCACCAAACCCCTGAAAGATCACATTGGGCGGCGGGTTCAACAGCACCATCGGATGCGACTGTGCGATCTCTCTAAGGATGGATTCAACCCGGCGCGGATCGGTGCCATAGGCAACGCCCACAGGTACGATCACCCGGCCCACCGTATTGCCACGGGTATAATTGGTGACAGTCCCGGTGATCAGATCCGAATTTGGGACAATCACATCGCTGCGGTCAAAGGTCTCAATCCGGGTGGAGCGCACCGAAATATCGCGCACATAGCCCATCAGACCGCCAACCTCGATCCAGTCGCCTTTGGAAATCGGGCGCTCCACCAACAGGATGATCCCAGAGACAAAGTTTGACACGATGGTCTGCAGACCAAAGCCAATCCCAACAGAGAGCGCACCGGCAACAATGGCCAGGGACGACAGATCCAGCCCCGCCATGGAAATGGCCACCAGCGCGGCGAGGAAAACCCCGACGTAGCCGACACCGGACACAATGGCATTCTGTCCGCCCGGATCGATCTTGGTTTTTGGCAGTAAGGACGTGCGCAGGTTGCTTTGCAACAGACGGGTGGCCCCATAGCCGATGGCAAAAACCACCACAAAGCTCAGGAAGACCGCAGGTGAAATCCGGGTATCGCCAAGCTGAAATCCGTCCAGAAAGCGCGACCACAATTCGGTCAAATCAGCAACCCGTCCGCCCCAGATCAGTGCCACAACCGGCACCGCCAGCAGCGTCAAGACAAAGCCGATGGCCACAATCATCAGGGAGTCATAGGCGGCAGCCCCCTGCCCCGACGCCCAGGCATAGAGATCGGCCAAAAAGCGTCGAAGCAAGATCAGCGCCGCAAAGAGAGCCAAAGTGGAGATCGCCGGGTAAATCATGGCTTCGGCCGCATTCACATAGCCCACAGCGGCCAAGATCGGGGCCACAACCCCAAGAAAATGTACAATGCGCCTGAGAACCGAAAGCGCACGGTTGGCCCCAACTGCCACCCGGTTTTCGCCGTCCTGGTCTTCCTCCGCTTCGGCGGTGGCGATGTTGGCACGCCCAATCCGGTTCAACCGGTAAAGCCCCAAGGCCGCCACAAGGATCAGTGGGAAGGACAGCACCGCACGGCTTTCAACCGTGGTATTTTCCAGCAGATAGAACTGGTTCAATGCATCCTGTATCACCAGGACAATGGCCAGAGCATCCATGATCAGACGCGCTTCTCCAAGCCGCCCCCCTGTGCCTGACACGGCAGAACTATCCCGTCGGACAACAAAAATCTGCTCGCCCAGCCAATGGAAGGTCAGAATGACAAAGGCCCAGCCCGGCACATGCTCCAACATCAAGGTGCCACGCAGTCCCAGAATACCGGAGAGTTCGACCGCCGCCACCAGCACAATGATGCCCAATAGCGGCAGGATCACCTGCAAGAGCGAGACAACAAAGGTCCAGACCCCGGTACCGCGCGCCCCAAGCTGGCGCAGATACTCTCCCATGCGGCGGGCCCAGGGACGGCCGCGCAGGATCAGCAAGCCGCCCATCAGAAGCAGCGCCAGAATGGCCGGCAGCCGGTTAGAAATCCGCTCGATCGTGGTATCGTTGCTGATCTGTGCCTTGGTTTCATGCCAAAAGGTAAGCCCGGCGCGCGAGAGAACCAGCACAGCGCCTGGCCACAGCTCCGGGTTCAGCGGCGATGGTCCACGCTCCAGCAGGTGTCGGGTACGCCGCTCACGAATGATCGTGTCGATTTCGCCGATCAAGCCATCCGCTCGGCTATAGGCCTCTTGCGCGATCATGCGCGGCACCCTCAGCTTGTTCAGCTGAACAGTCAGATTTTGCCGCAGATCAGCAATGTCTTCAGGTTCGCTCTTGCCTTCTGCCGGGGCCTCTCCCAGCGCCGCGATCTGCCCCTCAAGCGTATCAATACGCTCCGCATTCGCGCCTTTCACCTCCTGAAACCGTTGCCGATACTGGGTCAGTTCCTTGCGTAATTTTTCAAAGGCCGCACTAGAGGCGCGCCCCGTATCAATCGCCTGTTCGGCCCTGACGGCGGCCTTTTCCCATTGATGCAAATAGCTGCGTTCTTCTGTGCTGACCTGCGCAAAAACCTGCCCGGCGCAGAGCATCAGAATCAGCGCAAGAGCAACAAACCGGCCGATAAGACGCAGCGTACTCGCGCGCCAAAATGTCTGAGGCCGCAAAATTGCGACCTCAGGGATAAAGCGGGGAGATAGGGGGGAAATGCGGGTCATACGTCCTCAAAAACACCTGGAATAGAGGCAGGTATATGCGTCATCCAATCTGGCACCGGCAGATCTTTTTCGCGCAGGAAATCTGGGTTGAACAGCTTGGATTGATAGCGGGTACCATAGTCGCACAGGACGGTCACAATGGTATGCCCCGGCCCCATATCCTTGGCCATCCGCACAGCCCCGGCAATATTGATTGCCGAAGAACCACCAAGCACCAGACCTTCTTCATGCAGCAGATCAAAGACATAGGGCAGCGCCTCGGTATCGGTGATCTGGTAACTGAAATCGGGCTTGAACCCTTCCAGGTTCTTGGTGATCCGCACCTGGCCAATGCCTTCGGCAATCGAAGACCCCTCCATCGCGATTTCACCAGTGGTATAGTAGGAATACAGTCCAGCCCCCATCGGATCTGCCAGGGCAATCTTCACGCCTTTGGGCTGCAGCGCCTCGGCGACGCCCGCCAGGGTGCCACCAGATCCAACCGCACAGGTAAAGCCGTCAACCTTGCCATCGGTCTGTTCCCAGATTTCGGGGCCGGTGGTTTCAACGTGGGACTGCTTGTTTGCAACGTTGTCGAACTGATTGGCCCAGATCGCGCCGTTTGGCTCTGTCTTGGCCAGCTCTTTTGCCAGACGCTCGGAGTAGCGCACAAAGTTGTTGGGATTGCGATAGGGGGCCGCTGGCACCTGTACCAATTGCGCGCCTGCCAGACGCAGCATGTCCTTTTTCTCTTCGGACTGGGTTTCCGGGATCACGATCACGGTCTTGAAGCCCATCGAGGCGCCCACCAGCGCCAGGCCAATACCCGTATTGCCGGCCGTGCCTTCCACAATGGTTCCGCCCGGCTTTAGTTCACCACGCGCAATCGCATCCTTGATAATATAAAGCGCCGCCCGGTCTTTGACCGATTGACCGGGGTTCATGAACTCCGCCTTGCCCAGAATTTCACATCCGGTCTCATCGCTGACGCGGTTCAGACGGATCAGAGGAGTGTGGCCAATGGCGTCGGCCAGATCGCGTGCAATGCGCATGGTATCCCTTTCGATCATTCCCCCAAGATGTAACCAAGGGGGCAGGCCTTCACAAGATGCGAAGCTGCCTTAGCGCACCATAGCCCGCAGCCGTTCACGGTGGCGTGACAGCCAGAGCGCGGCCGTCACCAGCGGCATATCCTGGTAGCTATGGTTGTCGACCCGCTGCATCAAGTCGTCAAAATTAAGAATTTCGCTGCGCAGATCTTCGTTTTCGCCCGCGACACCGCCGCCGCCACGAATATCAGAAAGGTTCGTAATCCCAACAAATATATGAATAAATTCCCCTGATGCACCACTAGAGGGATAGGCATGGGTCACCGCCTCCAGCTGTGAAATGGTGACACCGGCCTCTTCGGTGGCCTCGCGCCGGGCGGCCTGCTCGGGCGTCTCTCCGGGATCAATCAGCCCGGCGACTGGTTCCCACATCCAGGGGCGCTTTTCGCCGGCGATATAGGTTGCGGCACGAAACTGTTCCACCAGCAGCACCTGATCGCGCAGCGGATCATAGGGCAGCACCACAGACGCCCGCCCCACCAGCGCCACCCCGCGGTTCACCACCGGGCTCATGGATCCGTCATAGCGACGGAACTGAAGATCCATTTCCTCCATCGCAAAGAAGTTCACATAGGCGCGCTTATGCGCCTTGACCTGCACATCGCGCGACAGATCATGCGCCGGATCCTCGGGGCGGGCCTGCGCCGCCAACCAGGCTGCCGCCCGCCTGCGGATCGCGGGGAACGATCTGCGCATATCCTGCGCCGAGACCCGCCCGCGATAGGCCATGACCTCTTCTGCAGCCCGCAGCGTCAAGGCCCCCGATTTTGCCACCCAGCTCGCCAGATCCCAGGGGGCACCCGGCCGCCACTGCCCCGGCGTCGGAAAATAGACCTGCGCGCCAACCTGTTCGCCGCTGGGCAGGCAGACCGTGATTGGCTGCAGCGCATAGTCAAAACCGCCCTCGTAGTAGTCAAGCGCCGCCAGA
Source organism: Pseudophaeobacter profundi (assembly GCF_029697505.1). Classification (GTDB taxonomy): domain Bacteria; phylum Pseudomonadota; class Alphaproteobacteria; order Rhodobacterales; family Rhodobacteraceae; genus Pseudophaeobacter; species Pseudophaeobacter profundi. The sequence goes on from NZ_JARJEF010000004.1 coordinate 73,715, forward strand.
TCCTGCGCCGTCAGCCCCCGCACCAAGATCCCCTGTGCGCTCTGTCCGGGGGCGGTGGCGATCATCGGAAAGATCTGGTCCTGCACGGCAAAAACCGCGTGATCTGCGAGGGCCACTTCGGTGACATCAAGGTCGCCGCCCACGCGCCCCAAGACCAGCTCCAGCAGCGGCCGATAGCGCAGCGTGCCATAGAAAAATAGATCAACCACGTCTTTTAACCCATTGTTAAGGTGTGCTTATGACCAGCGCTTATGCGCATACTCGGCCAATAGCCCCGCCACACAGCCGCCAATCACCAAGGGCACTAGAACCGCTGGCGTTGCGATCTGAAAGAAGAACTCGATCGACAAGGTGAAGATCGCCAGCAGCGCGTCAAACGGGCCACCGTAGCGGTTGCGCATGGCCCGGTCGAACATCTCCCAGGCCCCCTGAACGAACAGCGCCCAAAGCACCATTACCGCCATCCCGGTCAGCCCGTTGTTCAGCGCCGGCACCAGACCATTGCCAACCCGCTGCCCCATGTAGATCCAGCCCGTCAGCAAGCCCAGCACCACGTTGACATGAAAGAAATAGCCAGGATCGGTTTCCTCTGGCATATCGGCAATCACTTGATCAGAAACGAGATAGGCGAGCAGCGCCAGAACAATGGCTGCTATCAGGCGTGCAGTTGTAGGCATGGGCGTCTCTGTCCTTTCTGGTCTAAGGTTTCGCTGGTGTCAGGGCCGCTGAACCCCGGGAGCAAAGCGAACCTACCTTACCCCCGGTCATGTTTGGCCGATTATAGCACCTGATCCAGCACCTCGATCAGCTTGGCGACCTCTTCGACGCTGGTGTAATGGGTAAAGCTCAACCGCAAGACCCCCTCGCCGGGGTCCACTCCCATCGCCGAGAGCGCTCGCCCGGCGTAGAAATCGCTGCCGCCTGCCAGTATGCCATGCGCGGCCAATTGGGCCGCGACAGGTTCAGCCGGGCGGTTCAACGCCAGTGCCACGGTCGGCGCCCGCTGGGCCGCGTCACCTGGGCCAAGCAGCCGCAGATCATTGCGGGATTTCACCGCATCCAACAGCGGTTGCAACAGCGTGATCTCGTGGCTGCGCATCAGATCATGGGCAAAGCCAGCCCGCGCCGCGGCACCGCTACTAGGGCCGCCATGGTGGTCACAAAGCGCATCAAAATAATCCGCCATGCCTGCACTGGCCGCCACCTGCGCATGATCCGGCCCCGCCGGGGTGAACCTTTTATAAAGTACGTCGCCGTTGAAATGATGCGCCTGATTGGGAAGCAATTGCCCCAATTCGCGCCGCATCACCATCAGCCCTTGATGGGGGCCAAAGGTCTTATAGGCAGAAAACAGATAGATATCCGGCCCCAGATCCGCCACATTGGGCAGCCCATGTGGCGCATAGGACACCCCATCAACACAGACAAAGGCACCGGCGGCATGGGACATCGCAGTGATCTCGGTCACCGGATTTATTTCCCCGACCACGTTGGAACAATGGGGAAAACAGACGAGCCGCACCTTTTCATCCAACAGCCCCTCCAGCTTGGCCGGGTCCAGGTGCCCGGTCTGCGGGTCGATCTGCCATTCACGAATCTCGATTCCGTCTTCGGCCAGACGCCGCCAGGGGCCAGTGTTCGCTTCGTGATCCTGGTTGGTCACGACAATAGCCTCGCCCGGGTGCAGCATCTGGCGAAAGGCCTGGGCCAGAACATAGGTGTTCTGGGTCGTTGACGGGCCAAAACTCAGCTCATCCGTTGCCACCCCCAACATTGCCGCCAGCCGCTGACGCGCTTCATCCATTTCGGTGCCGGCCGTTCTGGACGGTTCATAGGGCGCATAGGGCTGCACCTTGCGCTGGGTGTAATATCGCGTCAGCCGGTCAACCACCTGGCGGCAGGTATAGGATCCGCCTGCATTTTCAAAGAAGGCCTTCCCCTGCAAGCTTGGTTCTTGAAAGGCAGGAAACTGCCCGCGTACAAAATCAATATCCAGCGCCATTAATGCTCTCCCACTATTCTTGGCAAAAGAGATGCAGGTCTAAGGGGGGGAGGTCAAGGCTGACGGGAACTCTCGGTCTGGATAAACAGGCATTCTTGCCGTCAGGCGATGATGGGGTGATGAAGGACTGGCCACCGAAGGTCCGGGACCAGTCACAGTCAGGCAAATCACGGGCAGGCAAATCACGGGCAGGCCGGGGCAGGCAGCATCTTCACCTGCCCGACTGCACCCGCTTTATCTGCAGCCTGTAGCCGCAGCTGCAACTTGCAGCCCTTGACCGGCCCGTATCATGGCCCGGCACTGCACAGCCCAGTCAGGCATTTACATCCACCACAACGCGCCCCTTGACCTGCCCCTTCAAGATATCTGCGCCCAATTGTGGCAGATCAGACAGAACGGCCGGTTTCACCATTTCGTCCAGCCGGTCCAGCGGCAGGTCCGTCGCCAGCCGCGCCCATGCACGGGTCCGATTGCCATAGGGCTGCAACACGGAATCGATGCCCAGCAAATTCACTCCGCGCAACAGAAAGGGGATCACGGTTGCCGGCAGCGCCGCGCCCCCGGCCAGCCCCACCGCCGCAACTGAAGCACCATATTTCATCTGCCCCAGCACCCGAGCCAGCATCTCGCCCCCCACAGCATCAATGCAGCCTGCCCAGGTCTCGCTTTCTAGCGGGCGCTTCACCGTCTCGTTCAGATCTTCACGTGGCACAATCCGGCTGGCCCCAAGCCCCCGCAGGTACTCTCCGGTTTCAGGCCGCCCCGTCACCGCCGCCACCTCATAGCCAAGATGGGCCAGAATTGCGGTCGCAACCGATCCAACCCCGCCCGCAGCGCCGGTCACCAGAACCGGCCCCCGCCCCGGTGTCAGCCCGTGGTCCTCCAGCGCCATAATCGACAGCATTGCAGTAAGACCCGCCGTGCCCACCGCCATGGCCCGGCGGGGGTCCAGCCCAGCGGGCAGCGGCACCAACCAATCGGCTTTCACCCGCGCCTTCTGGCTGTAACCGCCCCAGTGCGCCTCTCCGACGCGCCAGCCGGTCAGAATGACCTTATCCCCCGGCTTGTAGCGCGCATCGTCGCTGGCCTCGACAGTGCCAGCAAAATCAATACCCGGCACATGCGGATAGCGACGCACCAATCCGCCCCCCTTCGGGCTCAGACACAGGCCATCCTTATAGTTCACGGTCGAATATTCGACAGCAACAGTGACCTCCCCCTCGGGCAGCTGATCCAGGCTTATCTGCTCGACAGCTGCGGCCCCAAGGCCGCTGTCTGCATCTTGACGTACGATAAGGGCGTTGAACATGTGATTTCCTCCTTGAGTTTTCGCGCCACCTGTCCTTGGCAACATGATTGGCCTTGCAGGGTCTGCGGACCTGTCGCTGCCCGGAGCGCATCAATTGTCTGACATTTGATGCGATCTGTGCCACATCCTTTAATGTCTGACAATTGATTTTTGTATGCGGCACCGCTATCTCCCTCCCAGCCCCAGCCCCTAGTCTCCGCAGCGCCAAACAAACGCCCCCGAAGGAGGCAGCACATGCAGATCAACCCACAAAGCCGCGACGACCTATCGGCCCAGATTGCCAAGGCAATCAAAGATGCCATCATCCAGGGGGATCTTATCGTGGATGCGCGCCTGCCTTCAGAGGCCGAACTCTGCGCCCAGTTTCAAGTCTCTCGCCCCACCGTGCGCGAGGCCCTCAAACGGCTGGCGGCGCAGTCGCTGATCCGTACCCAGCGCGGTGCCACCGGGGGGGCCTTTGTCAACCGGCTCAATTTTGAGGATGCCTATGCGCAGCATATCACCACCTCAACCCTGCTGCTAAGCATGAACGCCGTCAGCTTTGAAACAGCCTGCGAGGCGCGCTATGCGCTTGAACGGGCCTGCGCGCCACTCGCAGCCCATAGACGCAAGGCAGAGCACCTCGCGATCATGCGGGCAGAAATTCGACACCAAAGCGAGCCAGACCTCTCGGATGAAGCCTTTTGCACCTCGGATGTCACCTTTCACCGCGCCCTGGTGGATGCAGCCGCCAACCCGGTGCTCTCCTACCAACTGGCCGGCGCTGTTGAGGCCATGCAACCCCTGATGAACATCATCACATTTTCGGCCCGCGACCGGGCCAAAATTATCGCCCTGCATATCCGGATCGCGGATGCCATCGCGGCAGGCGACGGCTTGGCGGCTGACGCAGGTCTTGTTCAGCTTGAACAGGAAACCCTTTATCTCGCCAAAACAGTCTTCGACGCGCGCTCGGCCTGATTGCAGCCCATCCCCCCCCTTTTTGCCCCTTGTCTTCCTTCCATGTTCATTTGGCCCCAAATATCCCGGGGGTGCCGGTGCTCAGCACCGGCGGGGGCTGGCCCCCTTTCTGCGCAGCCTGTTTTTGCTGCAGACAGAAAACCGCAACCGCAAACAAAAAAATGAAGCATCCCCACTTCAAATCCCCCCGGTATTCGCCTATATCTTGGGTGTTCCTTCGGGAACTATGGACATAAATGCGCTCGTAATACACGGATCGGACCCGGGGGCGGTACCCGGCGACTCCACCAAACATGCTTCATTTGGGCATCATGGGGTCGAAACAGGATCGACGGACGTCTAAAGGGGTTAGCTTTGTCTCGGCTGTCTGCCACCGTTATCGGCGAAAACTGTACAATTGCAAATGACAATCGTGCTCCGGTAGCCCTGGCTGCGTAAGCAGTTCGGAAAACCGAAAATTAAGTCCTTATGCCTAGCAGCGTAAGGCGGGGTTCGCAGGTACCTGGCAACAGAAACCTGCACTTCTCCCCCCCAAAAAAAACGCCCCATAAAATCGCAAAATCAGGCTGTGCCCTCGGCTCTTGCTTGGCCTGCCCCCTTGGGTTCAGACCGTGACAGGCTTTGGGCTGGACTTGGCGGCAGCGATGTTCTTTACCCGAACGCGATGATCACTGGGGCAAAACGCATGACAACAGTATCTTGGGGCGAGATGTGGCGGGTTTTTGGCCGGATCGGCTTGCTGAGCTTTGGTGGCCCGGCCGCCCAGATCGCGGTGATGCATCGAGAGCTGGTCGAAGAACGCCCCTGGCTGGACGAAGACAGCTTTCTGCGCGGGCTGTCCTTTTGCATGTTGCTGCCCGGCCCCGAAGCAATGCAGCTGTGTACCTATACGGGCTGGCGGTTGCGCGGCACGGTCGGCGGGCTGTTGGCCGGGCTCTTGTTTGTTCTGCCCGGTGCCTGTGTCATTGCGTTATTGGTCTGGCTCTACGCTCAATTTGGCAGTGTCCCCGGTGTGCAGGCCGCCTTTCTTGGCATCAAGGCCGCAGTTGTGGTCATCGTCTTGCAAGCACTGTGGAGATTGAGCCATAAGGCCCTGAAACGGCAGCAGGATTGGTGGCTGGCCGGATTGGGCTTTATCGCGCTCTTTGCCTTTGGCCTCCCTTTTCCAGTGGTGATCCTTACCGCCGCAGTCTGGGGGCTGTGCCGCCCGGCCCCGCCCTTTTCTGCCCCGCTTGCTGCGCGCCACAACACAACCAGCCAAAGCCTGCATAGCCTGGTGATTTGGGGCACGCTTTGGCTGCTGCCGCTGGTGCTGCTTAGCCTTGCAGGCGCAGAGTTCCTTGCCGGGATCGGCTGGTTCTTCGCCAAGCTCGCCGTGGTCAGTTTTGGCGGCGCTTACGCGGTGCTCGCCTATATGAGCCAAGCGGTAGTGCAACAACATCACTGGATCAGCGCCGGTGAGATGATCGATGCCCTGGGTCTGGCAGAGACCACGCCAGGACCGCTGATCCTGGTCACCCAGTTTGTCGCCATGCTGGCCGGTTTGAAACAGGGCGGCGTCGGGCTCTATCTCGCCACGGGGGTCACTGCACTTTGGGCAACCTTCATGCCGTGTTTCCTGTGGATTTTTGCCGCAGCGCCGCATCTGGAACGCCTCGCCGCGCAACCACGGCTGGCCTCGGCGTTGAAATCCATCACCGCCGTGGTCACCGGAGTGATCTTCAATCTGATGATCTGGTTCACCCTGCATGTGCTGTTCCGGCAGGTCGGAGTGCTGGACTTCGGCCCGTTTGCCATGCCTTGGCCCAGCCTGCACAGCTGGGATCCGGCGGCGGCATTTCTGGTTCTGATTGCGCCACCCCTGGCCTATTTGCTCAAGGGGCGACTGTTCTGGCTCTTGCTGATCATGGCTGGCCTCGGCCTCTTGGTGCACGCCGCCAGCCAGGGTCTGGCCGTGCTTGGCTGATGGCAATATGGGGCCGCGGGTCGACAAGGAAATTCCAGGCCGGAAACGCCTGCTAGGCCCCCCAAAATATTTACAAAACTAGTAGGGCTGCTCTTTAATTTCTGCTAGAATTCACTATGCTGATGCAGCAATTTAATAAGGGTGGCTTTCATGTCGCGTGAAATCGACTACGGAAATCTGATGCACACCGCCATGCGCGGCCTCATTCGCACCGTCCTGCAGGATGTGGCGGACAAAGGCTTGCCAGGCAGCCATCACTTCTTCATCACCTTTGACACCACCCATCCAGACGCCCAACTGGCGGATTGGCTGCGTGATCGCTACCCCGGTGAAATGACCGTGGTGATGCAGCATTGGTATGACAACCTTGAAGTTGGGGAAGATGGTTTCGGCATCACCCTCAACTTTGGCGATGCGCCAGAGCCGCTTTATATTCCCTATGACTCGATCGCGACCTTTGTTGATCCATCTGTGGAATTCGGGCTTCGTTTTGAATCTGCCGAAGATCACGACGATGACGATGACGACCCTCTGGATGAAACCGGCGAGGATCACGACGACGAGCCCCCCACCTCAACTGACGGGGAAGTGGTATCCTTGGACAGTTTTCGCAAAAACTAGCCCCCGTGGTCGAGGGGGCGCGCTATAGGCTGATATCACAGGGCGCAATCACGTCGGCTTGCGCCCGCGGACTGCAGCCATGCCCCCATGATACAGACCAATTGCGCAGGCGATGCCCCACGTGCCAGTAAACCATGCCTGGAATGCATCGCTTATATTTTCCGGAAAGCCGCTTTCTATCGTCAAGCAGCGCCCCAACATGGGGTCAGCGACCTATTGGCGCAGCAAATCAACCTCGATCTGACGCAGAGCCACCCCATTGCGATGCGACCGGAACACCAGATGCAATCCAGTCTCTGTAAGACTACGATCATATTGCTGGATCTCGTAGTCGCCATTGGGATGGATGAACATGGAAAACACCGTCAGTACATCCCCTGTCAGGCGGGCCCAGACATAGGGGCGCCCCTTCATCGGGTCATGCTGCTCTGAATGGCCAAAAAGGTCGCGCTGCATCGCAGCGGCGAAGATCCCTGCGCGATCACTTGGCAGAAAGGAGACGTCATAGGATTTCACCTTGCGCCGCCCGTCTTCCTGTTCGCTGGCGGTTGTCCACCGAACAGAAAATCCCTTGCCAGATTCTGCGATTTCAACGCTGATGTCGCGCTCAATCTCTTCACCCGCTGCGGTTTCAAACGTCGCCTTGCCGCCGTAGCGGCCAAAAAAGTCCTCGATCTCATGCGCTGAGAGCGGCGTTGCCAGCAGCAGGACAATAGCGACAATCCAGGCCAGAAACCGCCCTAGGGGGCCAGTCACAGCGCGCGCCGGTTCGGACAGCAGCCCTGATCCGGCATGCATCGGAGGGTTGGATACAATGGTATTTCTCACATCGGCCCCCTGTTTCAAACATACGCAGCTATGTGCCACCAGTGTATAGATCTGCGGCGATCTGGCAATGACCGCAAACAGACAAGACGCCGCACCGGCAAAACTGGGCGCATTTTTTCTGTTCCCCTGCCGATGATTGGCTATGATGCGCGCAACTGGCCAATTGCGTCGCGCCGATGCAGAGGATAAATGGCATGCAACCGCATACCAGACCAAGTTTAGACTGCATATAGACTGAGAGAGAGACAAGATGTCCGATACCCGTACCGAAACCGACAGCTTTGGCCCACTAGAAGTCCCTACAGACAAATATTGGGGTGCTCAGACCCAACGCTCTATCATGAATTTCCCCATCGGCTGGGAAAAGCAGCCCACCGCCATCGTGCGGGCGCTGGGGGTGATCAAGCAGGCCTGTGCCATGGCCAACAAGGCCTCTGGCAAGATGGAGCCACGCATCGCCGATGCGGTCATTGCTGCCGCCGGCGAAGTCATCGAAGGCAAGTTTGACGATAACTTCCCGCTGGTGGTCTGGCAAACCGGCTCTGGCACCCAGTCCAACATGAACTCCAACGAGGTGATCGCCAACCGCGCCATCGAAATGCTGGGCGGCGTCATCGGATCCAAGGACCCCGTCCACCCCAATGACCACTGCAACATGGGGCAATCCTCAAACGACACCTTCCCCACGGCCATGCATATTGCCACCGCCATGTCGGTGCGGGACGTGCTGCTGCCCGGTCTGGAGAAACTCGCCAAGGGTCTGGAAGCCAAATCCGAAGAGTTCAAGGACATCATCAAGATCGGCCGCACCCATACCCAGGATGCCACACCGCTGACACTGGGCCAGGAATTCGGCGGCTATGCCCACCAGATCCGTCAGGGTATTGCCCGCGTAGAGCTGGCCATGCCCGGCATCTATGAACTGGCACAGGGCGGCACCGCCGTTGGTACCGGGTTGAACACCCAGAAAGGCTGGAGCGAGACCGTTGCGGCCAATATGGCCGAAATCACCGATCTGCCCTTTGTCACCGCCCCCAACAAGTTTGAGGCCCTGGCAGCCCATGATGCCATGGTGTTCCTGTCGGGTGCCCTCGCGACCATCGCGGGCAGCTGCTACAAGATCGCCAGCGACATCCGCTTCCTCGGCTCCGGCCCCCGCTCTGGCCTGGGAGAGCTGATCCTGCCCGAGAATGAGCCTGGCTCTTCGATCATGCCCGGCAAGGTGAACCCAACCCAGGCCGAGGCGCTGACGCAGGTGGCTGCCCATGTCATGGGCAATGACGCCGCGATCAAATTTGCCGGCAGCCAGGGCCATTTTGAGCTGAACGTCTATAACCCGATGATGTCCTACAACCTGTTGCAGTCGATCCAGCTCTTGGGTGATGCCACCGACAGCTTTACCGAACGGATGCTCAACGGCATTCAGGCCAATGAGCCACGCATTGAAAAGCTGATGAAGGAAAGCCTGATGCTGGTGACCGCCCTGGCGCCAACCATCGGCTATGACAATGCCACCAAGGTCGCCAAGACAGCGCATAAGAATGGCACCACCCTAAAAGAAGAGGCCATCGCACTTGGCTTTGTGGATGAGGCGACGTTTGATGCGGTTGTGCGCCCCGAGCAGATGATCGGTCCCAAGGACTGATGGGTAAGCCGGTCAATCTGAACCGGTTTCGAAAGACACAGGCGCGGGCCAAGGACAAGGCCCGCGCTGACCGGAATGCTGTCAAATTTGGCCGCAGTAAATCAGAAAAAGAGCTTGAAAAAGCCCGCAGCCAAAAGGCCAGCCGCGATCTTGACGGCCACAAGGGCGAAGAATGAACAGCCGCCCGCGCAAGCATTCGTTGACCCTGCGCGGTCATCGCACCTCTGTCTCGCTGGAAGATCCGTTTTGGCTGGCCTTTCGCCAGATTGCCGACAGAACCAAGCGCCCGATCAACGAACTGGCTGCCGAGATCGACGAAAAGCGCGGTGCCGATTGCGGCTTGGCCTCGGCCATTCGCCTGTTTGTGCTAGGTGATCTGCAGGCGCAGCTATCAGATCAAGACTGATCAGCGCCGTGGCGCGGGGTGATCTGCAGCCAGATCCCATTTCTGGAGCGCACCGTAAGATGTGCCACCGGCACTGGCGCCTTTTCGGCACTGCAGCTAAGCTTGAAATCACGCAGGATCATCGACAGGATCAGCGGGCCTTCGACCATGGCAAAGCCCGCCCCCGGACAGACCCGCGCGCCGCTTGAAAACGGAATATAGGCCTCACGCTGGCATTTCTTGCCATTTTCACTGTGCCACCGGGTCGGATCAAAACCATCCGGGTTGTCCCAAAGTCGGGTATGACGATGCAGATGCCAGGGGCTTAGGACAATCTGCGCGCCCTTTGGGACGCTGCGATTGCGAAAAGTGACCGGGCAGCTGGCCTCGCGCACCATCATCGGCACTGGCGGATACAGCCGCAGCGCCTCGCGGAACACGTCCCGCGACAGGCGCAGTTTCGATACGGCGGCAAAGCCCGGATCCTCCAGAACGGCGGCCTCTTGCGCCAATTTCTCTTGCCAATCAGGATAGAGCGCCATCAGGTAGAGCGTCCAGGCCAGGGCCGAGGCGCTGGTCTCGTGCCCTGCAAGGAAAAAGATCGCAACCTGATCGACCATTTCAGCGGTGTCAAAGCGTTCTGCGGTTTTGGGGTCGCTGGTGGTCATGATCTTGGTCGCAAGATCCTGCGGCGCATCCCCCCGCGCAATTGCCGCCATGCGCTGCTGCGTCAGTTCAGTGATCAGGGCACGGATCTTATCGGCACTGGCACGGGTGTCGGGGCGAAAGAAGCGCGGCATCCATTTTGGCAGCGGCACAAAGGCCGCAAGGTTCAGCAGCGGCTGGCTGCGCTGATAGGCGCGAAATCGGTCAAAGACCTCACTTGCCACGGTATTTTCAATCGGAATGGAAAACAGGGTGCGAAAGATAACATCCGCGGCCACATGGCTGGTGACTTCTTCGACTTCGACCTCATCGCCCTGCCCTAGCTGCTGATGCAGCCGCTCTACCGCAGCCTCTGCCGCCGCGCGCATCGCCGGATAGGTCTCTTTCAGGCGACCACCTTCAAAGGCCGGATCAATGATGCGGCGCTGCCGCTTCCAGGTATCGCCATTGGTCAGGAACACCGAATCCCCCAGCAGCGGCTTCAGCCCTTCGGCGATGCGATCCGATTTGGGAAAGTTATCAGCCTCGTCCTTCAGCACCCGTTTGATCAGATCGGGCTGATTGATCAGGAAAGAGCGAAAACTCGGGGCGCGAAATTCCGCCATCCAGGCCCGATAAAGCTTAGCCGGCTGCGCCGACAGGATGTCTTCGCGAAACAGCCGCAGATACCGCCAGAAAGAAACCTTGCTGGGGCGCGCCGGAGGTTTTGGCGGCTCTGGCCTTACGATGCGCTGCGGGGCCGACCGGTGCGACGACTGCGCCTTAGTATCTGTCATTCTAACTTCACCGAGGTGAATTTGGAGGCCGCCACATCAATGCGCGACATCGAAGCGCGCCGCCCTGCATAGCGTGCCCGCAGGGTCTGCGCCCCCGCCGTGACGCAGAAATAATCATAGTCGCCTGGCTGATCAAAGGCGCAAAGATACTGGAAATGCAGCCGAAAAAACCGCCACCGCAGCGCCGCCCACCGTGCAGGGCTGAGCGTCTGGGTAAAAGCCGCAGAAATCACCAGCGGCCAGCGTTTTTCCGGCGGGGCGACACCGCTTACCGCAACCGGATCACAGAGAGCGAAGGCGCAACCATCCCCCGGTGCCGAGACATCAATCCAAGCGATTTCCGCCCGCTGCGAAAGGTAGCGCAGATCCGCGCGCAACCGTTCTGCACACGGTAGAAAGGATACCATAGGCACCACCTGCCCAAGGGTCAGAAACCCGATTTCAGGCGCATCCGCAGGCAGGCCTTCGCGCAGGACATCGGCCAGCACCGAAATCCCCACATGGGCCCCGGATGAATGGCCCACCACCAGCAGCTCATCCATCGTGCCCTCGGCCAGTGCCCTTTGTATTTCCTGCTTAAAGACGGCGATACGCGCCTCCAGCGCTGGCGGGTTGGCCCCATGCGCAGCAGCCGAATAGGCGTAATCATGCATCAGATAATAGGCGAAGAACCTGCCATCCTGGACCTTGAACCATCTGAGCAGCGCCACCGAAGCCCAAAGGCCAAGCCCCCAGCCTGGCAGCGGCACCAGCCACCACAGCTGCGGCACAATCTGCGTCATCAGGGCCCTGCAGACCGCCGACACCGCGCCAAACAGGATCAATGCCAGCAGCGCCTGCAGCAGCAACATCCCTACAGGGTAAAGCGCTGCAATCACCGGCCCTTTGCGCAGCCACATCAGGCGGCGCAGCGTCCCCGAGGTGATATAAATCCAGGCGGTACGCAGCAGTTGCACATAGGTCGCCGCGATAGAGGTCTCCATGCTCTCGCGCACAATATCGGACCAGACCAGCACGCTGAAATCTGTCTTTGTGTGCTGCCCATCAATGCAGGCCGAAACCTGCCAGCCATAGGGGCGGCCCTGCACGGCGGTGCCATGTTGCGCTGCGTCTTGGTCTGGGGTCTTGGGCTGTTGCCGCGCAATCGCGATGTCATAGCCACTGATCTTTGCCTGAGCGGCCGCTTCCTTGCGGTACAATTCGCGGTAACGACGCGGGTGAATGGGATCATAGCCCGGAATGTAAAACACCCGGCGCATTCGGACCGGTGCCGCCTGCGCTGCGGCGCCATCGGCCTGCATCTCTTGCGATGTTGAAAATGCTGCGCTGCGCTCCATGTCCCGGCCTCTTACCCTTGCGGTGCAAGCCTAGACCGGATTTTCGGCCAGAGTAAGGCGCGCGCCGCGGAAACGCCCCCCTTTTGCAGGGGCGCCCCCAATTCAGGCTGTTAGCCCAGTGTCGCCAGGAAAGGAAAGGCCTCCAGCAGCCACCAGGAAAAGGTCGAAAACAGCCCCGTCACCAGCATGAAGCCCACCAGCAGCAGCAGCGCCCCCATCAGCTTTTCAATCAGCCCCATATGGCGTTTCATCTTGGTCATAAGCACCATGGACCGGTTGAGGAAAATCGCCGCCAAGAGGAACGGCACCCCAAGACCAATGGCATAGACCCCAAGCAACACGGTGCCCCGGCTGACCGAGGCCTCAGAGGCGGCGAGAGACAAGATCGCGCCCAGTTGCGGCCCGATACAAGGGGTCCAGCCAAAGGCAAAGGCCAGCCCAAGGACATAGGCGCCCAGCACCGACCCGCCGGCCTGGCCGGTCTCCACCCTTGCTTCGCGGTCCAGGATAGTAATGCGAAACACCGACAGAAAATGCAGGCCAAAGATAATCACCACCACGCCAGAGGCCTTGGCAAAGAGTTCCTGATTCTGCAGCACAAAGGCGCCAAACAACGAGGCGGTGAAGCCCAGCAGCAAGAATACGGTCGACAGCCCCATGACAAAGAACAGGGCCGATAGGACCACCTTGCGGCGCGCAGCGGCAGTGCCCTGCATTTCGCCAATGGAAACGCCGCTCATATAAGCCAGATAGGGCGGTACGATCGGCAGCACACAGGGCGACAGAAAGCTGATAAGCCCCCCTAGCAGCGCAACAAACATGGCAGGCAACAGGCCTGCGTCGATGATCTCTATTCCAAACATGTCATTCCCCGGAAACTGACCTTGCGCACCCTTAGACCAGCCACGGGCAAAGGTCACGGGGCACAATGGTCACATCCCTGTGGACAGGCCGTGATTGGCAGATTATCTGATGCCTATGATCAAAAGCGACGCCACCCTCGATGCCCTTGGGCTGCTGTGCCCCCTGCCCGTGCTTAAGGCACGCAAACGGCTTAAATCGCTGGCGAAAGGCGATATTCTTGAGGTGCTCGCAGACGATCCTGCCGCGCTGATTGATATGCCGCATTTCTGCGCGGAATCCGGGCATGAATTTCTGGGTCAGAGCGCCGGTGACGGACACCAGATCTATTTGATCCGTAAGGTCTGATCCGCAAGGGCAAGCTCGCTGTGCCTGCCTGCACATCAATGTGATTTCTGTTCGCGCAAAAGAGAGGCTCAGCCGCTGGCCAGAGGCGTGTCTTGGCTAAAGATGTTGATCCAGCCTTCGCCCTGCCACTGCCAGATGGAAGAGACATACATATCCTCCGCGTGTTCGCAATCCGGACGGGTGAACCGCGCGCGGTAAGACAGGCACTGGCAGCCGGGGCCAAGATTCAGAAGCCGGGCGTCGCTCAACTGATAGCTGGCCACCGATGGCCCCGCATCAAGCTGCGCCACATGATCCTGACGATTGGCAAAGCCGCTTGGGTAGACGCCCAGGAAATCAGGGTGAAGTGCCGCCGTATCTGCGGCCGGATCACCGCGGATCAAGGCCTCCCAGACCAGCCTTTCGCAGTCCAGGATTTCTGGCAACTCCACCGAGGCGGGCAAAGACGTCTGTTTTTGCATAGGGTTGAAACCTCAGGTTTGTGAGGTGGCCGCCATCGCCGGGGTGGCGACACCTGCGGGCACTCTCCTGCAGGAATAGGGGATACGGAAAAGAGATGAAGACAGCCCCCTACCGCCTAATGATCAAACAAGAAAAAGGCGGGCACTGCGGCCCGCCTCTCTGCATTATCCGATGGACCACCAGCCGCGCCGCTTGGGCTTGGGCGGACTTGTCGGCTCAGGCTCTGCTGCTACCGGTTCAGGCTCTGCCGCTACCGGTTCAGGCTCTGCCGCTACCGGCTCAGGCTTTGCTGCTACCGGTTCAGGCTCTGCCGCTACCGGCTCAGGCTCTGCCGCTACCGGCTCAGGCTCCGCCGCTACCGGTTCAGGCTCTGCTGCTACCGGTTCAGGCTTTGCTGCTGCGGGTTCAGGCTCCGCAGGCGATACCTCTGCAGACTCTGGCTTCGCTGAAACTTCAGCCGGGGCCACTGGCGCAGCATCAGCAACAACCGTTTCAGCAACCGCAACCTCCGCTGGGGGGGCGGCCTGCGCAGGTTCAGATGTGGCTGCGACCACCTCGGCAGGGGCGTCCTGCGCAACAGCGGTCTCTGCCTCCGCGGGCCTGGATTCGTTCACAGGTTCTGCGGTCTGCGCCTCTGTGACCTCTACCGTCGCGGCGTCTTGTGCCACAGCGGTTTCCTCATGGCTGGCTTCAGCTTCGGCAGGCACAGCGGCGGTCTCTTCGCTCTTCTTGCTGCGGCTGCGGCCACCACGGGTGCGGGTGCGGCGCTTGGGCTTCTTGCCCTCGGCGTCCTCCTCTTCAACGCTGTCAGACTTGTCCGCACTGTCGGATGTCGTCTCGCTTTCGGATTTATCCGCGCCATCAGCAGAGGCACCATAGTCAGACGTGTTTTCGCCGCCCTCTTCCCCGCCGTTTCCGGACTTGCGCCGACGCCGACGACGGCGCTTGCGTTTGGGCTTATCATCGCCATTGGCCTCTGCCGCAGCCTCGGGGGCTTCGCGGGTCTCAGCTGCCGCGCTGGCGCTTTCTTCCGGCAGCTCGTCCTCGTCGACCT
This sequence comes from Pseudophaeobacter profundi, assembly GCF_029697505.1. Classification (GTDB taxonomy): domain Bacteria; phylum Pseudomonadota; class Alphaproteobacteria; order Rhodobacterales; family Rhodobacteraceae; genus Pseudophaeobacter; species Pseudophaeobacter profundi. Next base: position 88,935 of record NZ_JARJEF010000004.1, read on the forward strand.
CGTCCGCGTCGACCTCAGCCATGAGCGATGTATCCGCAGAAACAACCGGCGCCGCCGATACCGACACCACGCGGGTGGCAGTCTTGAATTTCTCGAGCGTGAAATCCGGGCTGACCAAAGAGGCATCGCCTTCGATGCGCACCGACAGACCATACCGCGCTTCGATCTGGGCGATATGCTCGCGCTTCTGGTTCATCAGGTAGTTTGCGATATCGATAGGACAGCGCACCAGAACCTCACGCGAACGTCGGCGGGTGCCCTCTTCCTCGATCTGGCGCAGGATCGACAGCGCCATGCTGTCGTCAGACCGGATCAAGCCTGTGCCGTGGCAATGTGAACAGGGCTGGGTCGTGGCCTCGATCATGCCGGGACGCAAACGCTGACGCGACATTTCCATCAAGCCAAAGCCAGAAATCCGGCCCACCTGAATGCGGGCGCGATCTGTCTTCAACTTGTCCTTCATCCGGTTTTCAACCGCAGTGTTATTCTTGCGCTCGTCCATATCGATGAAATCAATGACGATCAGACCGGCGAGGTCACGCAGACGCAGCTGACGGGCTACCTCTTCGGCGGCCTCCAGATTGGTGTTGAGCGCGGTTTCCTCGATAGAGGACTGCTTTGTCGCCCGACCCGAGTTCACGTCGATCGCAACCAGAGCCTCGGTGACACCAATCACGATATAACCGCCAGATTTCAGCTGAACGGTCGGGTTGAACATCCCTGCCAGATAGCTTTCGACCTGGAAGCGCGCAAAGAGCGGCAGGGTTTCCTGGTAGTTTTTCACGTTCTTGGCATGGGACGGCATGATCATCTTCATGAAGTCCTTGGCGATGCGGTAGCCGCGTTCGCCTTCCACCAGAACCTCGTCGATCTCGCGGTTATAAAGGTCGCGGATCGAGCGTTTGATCAGGTCGCCTTCTTCATAGATCTTGGCGGGTGCGACGCTTTTCAGCGTCAGCTCGCGGATCTGTTCCCAAAGCCGTTGCAGATATTCGTAATCGCGCTTGATCTCTGCCTTGGTGCGCTTCGCCCCGGCGGTACGCACGATCAGGCCCGCGCCACTGGGCACGTCCATTTCGGTTGCGATTTCTTTCAGCTTCTTACGGTCAACAGCATTGGTGATCTTGCGGCTGATGCCGCCGCCACGGGCAGTATTGGGCATCAAGACGCAGTAGCGACCGGCCAGCGACAGATAGGTGGTCAGCGCAGCGCCCTTGTTGCCACGCTCTTCCTTGACAACCTGCACCAGAAGAACCTGACGGACCTTGATGACTTCCTGAATCTTGTAGCGCCGGGGCCGTGGCTTGCGAGCTGGGCGAATGTCTTCGCTGTCATCCTCATCCGCGACCGATTCAATGCTTTCATCCTTGGTGGCGGCATCGGCACGGCTGTCAATCTCATCGGCGTCATCGCCGCCGTCAGTGCCCTCGTCAGAGGTTGTATCAGCAAGCTGTTCCTTGTCAGCGGTATCCGCAGCTTCCGCGCCGTTTTCGGCAGCCTCGACCTCGGGTTCAGCAACTGGGGCTTCCGCCACGCGTTCCATCGGCGAAGACCCCTCGGGAACCTCGGCCAGCTTGGTCGCTTCGCGGTCGCTGTCGTCCACCAGATCAATGGTTTCCATACCAGCGATTTCCGCCGCCGAAGTGTCGGCCACAGGTGTTTGTGCTGGCGTTTCGGCATTGGCTTCGCTGTCGGCGGGCGCAACCTCTTTGGTCTCTACCGCGTCGCCGGACGTGACCTTGGCCGCCTTGGAGCGCCCGGACTTGCGACCACGCGAGCGCGATCTCGACGGCTTCGCTTCGTCTTCCTCGTCACGCGCACGCAGGGCTTCTGCATAGGCGCGCTCCTCTTCCATCAGGGCTTCGCGATCAGCAATCGGGATCTGATAGTAATCGGGGTGAATTTCCGAAAAGGCCAGAAACCCGTGGCGATTGCCGCCATATTCCACAAAAGCCGCCTGCAGCGAGGGTTCAACCCGCGTGACCTTGGCCAGGTAAATATTGCCAGCTAGCTGGCGTTTGTTTTCAGATTCAAAGTCGAACTCCTCGACCTTGTTTCCGTCGACCACCACGACGCGGGTTTCTTCCGCGTGGGTGGCATCGATAAGCATCTTCTTTGCCATGTTTCCTTGATGCACCGGCCCTGCGCAGAGGCAAGCCCTCCCGATCCGGGGGGCCATGTCTGTATTGGGGGGTGTCTTGTCAGGGCGATTTGGGACGGCACACAGCAGGTGGCGGCCCAAGAACTTGCGTCCGGTCCTCTTGCCTGCATGCTCTTCGCTCGCGCGCGCGTCATCGCGTTACTTCTCCGACAGGTCGGGTATCCCGTTGCCTGCCTTGTTATCCCTCTTCGATTGGTCAAAGAGGCGCTTAGCTGCTCCGCACTACGTCGGAGCCAATCGGTCTGTCTTGCCTTTCTCGGCTCATGTCATGGTCGACGCGTGCCGATGTCTGATCATGCCGGACAAAAGGAGAGACAGCGAATCTCAATCACATGGAGCCCCCTTTGAGGGCGCTATTCCATCTTATCACCATAAGACCAGCGCTTGGGAAATGACAATGGGCATTCGTCAACAAGGCGCGTCGGCATGGTAAACAACAGGCTTAAAAGGCAAATTGATGAAATTTCAATGAAGGAACGCCAGCCGGACAGCGATATCCTGCCCGCTTCGCTGCGCTGAATTGTCAGATATCCCCTGCTTTACCCCCAGGACAAATCTCTGGGGCTAAGCAAAAAAGAGATCTTACCCACAAGCGAGTCGCACCTGCAGGCAAGATCTGCCAGTTCGTATCACCCCAAGTAGTCAGAGCGCTGCAGCGCGTATTTGGCCATCTTCTCGTTCAGGGTCCGGCGCGGCAGGCAGAGTTCCTCCATCACGCTGGCGATGGAGCCCTTGTGGCGCCGCATGGTATTGTCAATCAACATGCGTTCAAAGGCTTCGACATATTCCTTCAGCGGCTTGCCCTCGGTGGTCATCACCGGCTGCATCTCTTCGTGATCAGACATCAACAAAGACGCAATGGTGCCAGAGCCCCGCCGCGCCTGCAGCACCGCACGTTCCGCTACATTGATCAGTTGACGCACATTGCCCGGCCAGGGGGCCTGCAACAGCTGGGCGGCCTCCTGGGCCGATACCTGCGGTGCATCGCAGCCGTATTCATCGGCGAATTGATCGCAGAGCCGGGTAAACAGCGTCAGGATGTCTTCGCCGCGCTGGCGCAGCGGCGGCACCGTGATGCGCAGAGCGGCCAGACGGTAAAACAGATCCGAGCGCAGCGCGTCTTCGCAGGTCTTCCCCGCCTCCTGCAGGTTGGAAATCGCAATGATCCGCGTCTCTCCGGGCGTGCCCTGCTCATTGATCGCGCTCAGCAGCTTGGCCTGCAATGTCTCACTCAGCGCTTCGATCCCTTCCAGCACCAGGGTGCCGCCCCGTGCCTCTTCCAAGGCGGGCAGCAGGCTGTCTTCGGGCTGCATCGGACCAAACAGCCGTTTGGACAGAGCTTCTTCCTCAAGGGCGGCGCAGGAAATCAGGACAAATTTCTTGCCCGCGCGGCTGCCAACCGCATGCAGCGCATGGGCCACCAGGGTTTTGCCGGTGCCGGTTTCGCCGTCAATCAGCACATGACCATCCGCCTGCCCCAGATCCAGCAGATCTTCGCGCAGGCGCTCCATCACCGGGCTCATGCCGATGAGTTTTTTCATAATTTGGCCGCCATCCGATAATTCCCGGCGCAAGGCGCGGTTGTCCAGGGTCAGACGCCGCGCCCCGGTGGCGCGCTTGGCCAGTTCCGACATGCGATCCGGGTTGAACGGTTTCTCCAGAAAATCAAACGCGCCGACTCGCATTGCCTCTACCGCCATGGGCACATCGCCGTGGCCGGTAATCATGATCACTGGCAGGCCGCTGTCGCTGCCCATCAGCTTTTTCAGGAACTGCATGCCATCCATGCCTGGCATCTTGATGTCGGAAATGACGATACCGGGATAATCTGCACCCAGTTCCTTCAGCGCGTCTTCGGCACTGGCAAAGGTTTCTGTGTCATACCCCGAAAGCGCCAACCACTGGCTGATCGACTGACGCATATCCTGCTCATCATCAACAATCGCGATTTTCATGGCCTGTGCCATCAGACACCCCTTCTCTCGTTTCAAACCACTATTCAGCGGCTTCGATGCCGTCCACCAGGATCGGCAATTGCATTTCAAACACGGCACCGCCTTTTTGCCCATTCCGGGCTGCAAGCCGTCCACCCAGGTCGTTCACGATCCCAGAGGAGATGGCAAGCCCCAGGCCCACCCCATCGCCAGCCTGCTTGGTAGTATAAAACGGATCAAACAGACTGCCAAAATCTTCAATTCCCATCCCGTTGTCGCGCACCGTCAAGGTGGCGGTTTCGCCCGCCGCCAAGAGGATCTCAACCTCCGGTTCCTCTACTGATTTGGTGGCATCCAGGGCGTTGCGCAAGAGGTTGACCATAACCTGTTCCAATCGCATCCGATCTGCCATGACAAAAACCGGATCATCCGGCAGGATCCGGGTGATTTTAACATGGCGCTGACGCAGTTGGGGCTCCATCATCGACAGACTTGAAGCCAGCGCATCGCCAACGTTTACAGGGCTGAAGGCATCGCCGCCCTTGCGCGCATAGGATTTCAGCTGGCGGGTAATGGCGCCCATGCGTTCGATCAGGTCATCAATGCGACCAAAGGAAGCCAGCGCCTCTTCGGGGCGGTTGCGGGTCAGCAAGAGCCGCGCCCCCGCCAGATAGGTTTTCATTGCCGCCAGCGGCTGGTTCAACTCATGACTAACAGCGGCGGACATCTCGCCCAAGGCGGCAAGTTTTGAGCTCTGCGCCAGGCTTTGTTCAGCCACCGCGAGGGTCTTTTGCATTCGCTCACGTTCGGCGATTTCCCGCTGCAAACGCGCATTCAATACGCGAAGCTCCGCCGACTCACGCTGAAACAGCGCCATCCTAATCGCGGTTTTACGGCTCAGCGCATAGAAGGCCAGCGCCAGCAGGATGGCGAATCCCATGATTTCAAGCGCCAGAACCGCATTCACCTTTTCACGGATCGAGGCAAAGGTGGTGAAGGAGGTCAAGCGCCAGCCCTGAAATGGCACCCGCGTCTCCAGCCGCATAACCGCCTCGCCCTGCAAATAGGCATCCGGTGGCAAGGTGCTCCAGTCTGCGGTGGCCCGAATGGCACGCTGGATTGCGCTTTCAGGGGTTTGCAGGACCACTGCTTCGCTCTCGGTCAGACCGCGCCAACGCGCCTCGGTCGACAGGACGATATTGCCCTGGCTGTCGGTCACCATGACCGCATCCGACACCCCGGCCCAGGCGCGCTCAAACTTGCGCAGGTCCACCTCGATGACAATGACGCCCAGCAACCCCGAGGTATCGACGACGCGACGCGAATAGGTGAAGCGATAGCCGCCCACCTCGCGCTTGATCACCGAAAAGACCGTTGATCTGGCGCGGGCCGCATCAACAAAATAGGCGGCATTGCGATGGTTTTGGCCCAATCGATTGCGATTGGTCGCCGCCACGGTACGCCCGTCATTCGCCAGCAGCATGATGGAGTTGGCGCCGATTTCATCAATGAACGACATCAAGCGCTGCGTTGACAGGGAAAAATCGCGACTTTGCAATGCCGCGATCAGGGTCTGATCCCGCGCCAAAAGCTGCGGGACAATGGCATGGCGGCGCAGCTCGCTCACCAGGTTGCCAGAATATAGCGCCAGGCGCAGTTCCCCCCGGTTTCGGGTACTTTCGGTAAAGCGGTGGGTCAATTGCTGGTTAGTCACCCAGATGGTGACGGCAGCCACAGCCATGAACAGCACCAAGGCCAGCCGTGCGCCCCAGGGGATGGTGCGCGAGCCGGTTTCTTTGCGGATAATCCGTTTTGGCGTCTGCGGGGCATTCATAGGGAAACCCTATTCCCGCCACCGCAGGAGCTCAAGTCACGCAGGGGCGAGGATCCCGGCCAATGCGCGGAACACTGCCGTTCCATCCGTGCCGCCATGGCCGTCGTCCGCCGCGCGTTCAGGATGTGGCATCATACCAAGCACACGCCGGTTTTCCGACAGAATGCCGGCGATGTCGTCAACCGACCCATTGGGGTTGTCGCCATAGGTAAAGGCGATACGGTCCTGATCCTTCAGCGCCGCAAGAGTATCGGCATCGGCAAAATAGTTGCCATCGTGATGCGCAATCGGAATGCCAATCACATCGCCCTTGGCATAGCCTTGGGTAAAGACACTATCCGCAGTGGCGACCTGCAGATCCACCGTGCGGCAAATGTATTTAAGCCCGGCATTGCGCAGCAGTGCCCCCGGCAAAACGCCGGTCTCAGTGAGGATCTGGAAGCCGTTGCACACGCCCATGGCATAGCCGCCACGGTTTGCATGTTCGACGACCGCCTGACAAATTGGCGACTGGGCCGCGATGGCGCCACAACGCAGGTAATCCCCATAAGAGAATCCACCAGGAACCCCCACGATATCAATACCTTCAGGCAGGACACTGTCCTTATGCCAGACCATCGAGACATCAAAACCGGCCTGTTCAAAGGCAACTGCCAGATCGCGGTCGCAGTTGGATCCGGGAAATACGACAACGGCTGCTTTCATCACTTCATCTCGATGCTGTAGGATTCAATCACAGTATTGGCGAGCAGCTTTTCGCACATCTCGGTCACATCCGCCTCGGTGGCGCCTGCGGCCAGATCCAGGTCGATGACCTTGCCCTGACGCACGCCTTCAACCTTGTCGAACCCCATGGCGCCCAGTGCGTGACGCACTGCCTCGCCCTGCGGATCCAGAACCCCGTTCTTCAGCATTACATGCACCCGTGCCTTCATCGTGTCATTCCTCAGCTTCGATGGGAGCCGACCCCTGGTCGTGCCCTTTGCAGAAAAGTAGAACCCACCCCCGACCTATTGGCGGGAGTGGGGAAATTTGCCTCACCAGATCAGTTCACCAGCGTTGGCTTGCTAGGGGCTGGCGGGTTGTTCGGCATTACCCCCAGACGACGCGCCACTTCGCTATAGGCATCCGTCAGGCTGCCCAGATCGCGCCGGAACACGTCTTTGTCCAGCTTCTGGCCTGTCTCGATATCCCACAGGCGGCAGCTGTCGGGGCTGATCTCATCGGCCACCACCAGGCGCTGGAAATCACCATCATAGACGCGGCCAATCTCGATTTTGAAATCCACCAGACGAATACCCACGGCCAGCATCACCCCGGACATAAAGTCATTCACCCGCAGTGCCAGGCTCAGGATATCATCCATGTCCTGCTGGCTGGCCCAGCCAAAGGCCGCGATGTGCTCTTCGGTCACCAGAGGATCACCCAGGGCATCGTCCTTGTAGCAATATTCCACGATGGGCCGGGGCAGCTGCGTGCCCTCATCAATGCCCAACCGTTTCGACATGCTCCCGGCCGCATAGTTGCGCACGATCACTTCCAGCGGAATAATCTCGCAGGAGCGCACCAGCTGTTCGCGCATGTTCAACCGTTTCAGGAAATGCGTCGGCACACCAATCTGGCCCAGCCCCTTCATGAAATATTCGCTCAGCAGGTTGTTGAGCACGCCCTTGCCTTCGATCACGTCCTTCTTTTCGGCGTTGAAGGCCGTGGCATCATCCTTGAAATACTGCACAATTGTGCCAGGCTCGGGGCCTTCATACAGTGTTTTGGCTTTGCCTTCGTAGATCTTTTTGCGACGTGCCATGAGGAACCTTTCGAGGTAAAGGCCAGGAATCCCGGCCCGGTTTCTTGCCGCTCTCATAGGGCAAGGGGGGAATTGCTGCAAGTATCGTGGCGCATGGCAGCGGCCATTGTCCTGATTTGCCGCATTTCGCACCATTAAATCCTGTTTCGCACTGGGTGCGCAGCTGTGTCAGGCCAAGAACCACCGCCCCTGGCGGGTCTTTTGGCGCCTGGCCCCCACCTTTGAGCGAGGCGCAGGCATGGCAAAACCTGCCCCATTTCTTGCCCCGGCGCCACCGCGCCCCATATTCAAAGGGGCAGATCTGTTTCAGTGAAAGGGAAAGGACATGACCACATTTGACGAACGCGAACAGGCATTTGAAGCCAAGTTTGCCAAGGATGAAGAGCAGCTATTTCAGGCCCGTGCCCGCTGCCACAAACAGCTTGGCCTTTGGGCGGCGGCAATATTGGGCCACCATGGCGATGCGGCACAGGACTATGCCAATGCGCTTGTCGCGGCTGGACTAAAGAGCCACGGCAACCGCGATGTGCTGAATAGGATTGCCGCCGATATGACCGCCAGCCATAAATCAGCAATCACACCAGAAATCATCGAGGACAAAATGACAGAGCTTTTGTCGCAGTCCTGAGAGGACCGTTCGCCAAGGTGTAACGCATAGCTGGACGCAAGGCAGCAGCCCTGGTGCTGCTGCGATGCTGCACCATAGGTGCGATTAACGCGACAAAAACCAAAAGGTCCTATCCTGCCCTCTCTTCCCCTTTTTCGGGCTGATAGAAAGATCAAGATGCAGGACATTAAACTTCCCGGCGCTGCTGCTCTGGCACTTCATGTGCTACGTCTTTCCACGCCATTTGCCATGGCAGGCCTGTGTCTGTGGGTCTTGTCCGCGCGCATTGTACTGCCCACTGCGGCTGATATCGGCGGTTTACTGGGCGGTCTGCATCTGTGGCAATGGCTGGCGGCATGCGGCGCCACCGGTATCAGTTTCTGGGCGCTGGGGCGCTATGATTCCGTTGCCCATCGCCACTTGCAAACCGGGCTTGATGGCCCCGAGGCCCGCCAGGCCGGTATGGCGGCGATCGCCTTTTCTCAGCTGGTGGGCTTTGGTCTGCTGACCGGAGCCTACGCGCGCTGGCGACTGGTGCCCGGGCTCACCGTGATGCAGGCGGCACAGCTGACCGGGTTGGTCGGGCTGACCTTCATGGCAGCACTGGCGATGATCTGTGGGCTGGCGATGGTGATGTTTCCGGTCTTTGCCTGGTTCACCCCGGTTGGGTTGCTGCTGGTTGCGACCTCCCTTGTTGGTGCGATTGTCAGCTTTCTTGCGCCCAACCTTCGCCTTGGCACGATAACGCTGCGCTGGCCCTCGATCACCGCGATGGCGGCCCTGTGCACCTGGGCGCTGGTCGATGTGATGGCTGCGGGCAGCGCTCTTTGGGTTCTGTTGCCGCAGGGGCTTGATATCAGCTGGAGCACCCTTTTTGTTGTCTATGCCATGGCGCTGGGGGCTGCGATCATATCCTCGGCTCCCGGTGGCACCGGCCCGCTGGAGTTGACGATTTTCACCCTGTTGCCAGGGCACGACAGCACCGGGCTGTTAGCGGCACTTCTGGCCTTTCGCCTGATTTACTACGCCCTGCCCGCAGCGCTGGCCTGTGCCATGATGGGAATGCCGCACCGACTAACAACCATGCGCGCACCGCCGATTGATCCCGATCTGTTGGGGGCCCGGCACAGCCCCGCAAGCCTGCTGCCGCACCAGCGCAGCTGCGCCGAAGTCGGCATCATTCACCAGAATGGCGGCCATGTGCAGGCCTTTGGCTTTAACCAGCTGGCCCTGCTGGACAGCCCGCAGATCTCTGTCGCGCTGTTTGACCCGCTGAACGGCAACATCAGCGAAACCTTAAAGCCGCTGCGCCGCTATGCCCGTCAGCGCAATGCAATTGCTTGCCTTTACAAATGCTCTACCCGGAATGCACTCGCCGCCCGTCAGGCCGGTTGGGCGGTTCTGCGCATCGCCGCCGAAGCCGTCTTGTGCCCGCAGTCCTTTAGCGAGGAAGGATCCAGCCATCGCCAGTTGCGTCGCAAGCTGCGCCACGCAGAAAAATCAGGCATCACCGTGACCCCTGCCCCGGCACAGATGCCACTGGCGCAGATGGCCGCCCTGGACAAGGCCTGGCAGCTCCGTCATCGGGGGGCGCGCGGTACGACCATGGGGCGGTTCGAAGCCAACTACCTGGCTGCACAGCAGGTCTATCTGGCCTGGCAAAAGGGGCACCTCATCGGCTTTGTCAGCCTGCATTGTTGTGAAACAGAGTGGTGCCTTGATCTGATCCGACTCTGCCCAAAGGCGCCGGATGGCACAGGCCACGCCCTGCTGCGCGCCGCCATCGCTGGTGCCAAGCAAGAAGGCATCGCACGGCTCTCGCTCGCTGCGGTGCCGGATCACCGGTTTGCCACCCGGATGGACCCCGGCCTGCGCCGCTTCAAGGCCTGTTTTGCCCCACAATGGCAACCGCGCTATATGGCCTGCCCCAACTGGTGGGCGATGGTTCTGGCCGGATTGGAAATGCTGCGTCTGATTCACCGCCCCGGCGCAGTTCTTCCGACCGTTTTACCTGCTGCCGCGCGGCGGACTTTCAGCCCCACAATCAGCCCCACAATGGCCCTGCCCGGCGCCCCCAGCGACAGACCTGAATCGGAGACCGCCACAACAGGCTGGTTTGCGGCGCGAAAATCCGAAGAGATGCGCGCCTCATAATCAAGTTGAGCAAAAAGCAATTGCCCTCTATTTGCGCCCATGACAGAGCAGACACTACCACACCCTTTGCGCTTTGCGGCCCGAAACCCGGCGTTCTAACGTCCCCTCTTTGACAGGACATACCCCTATGACCACATTCTTTGCCAAGTTCCTTGCGGAAAAAGACGCCTTGCTGGCCGATGGCGCCACGGGCACCAACCTCTTTAACATGGGCCTGCAATCCGGCGATGCACCAGAGCTGTGGAATACGGATGAGCCCAAAAAGATCATGGCTCTGTATCAGGGGGCCGTGGATGCCGGCAGCGATCTGTTCTTGACCAACAGCTTTGGCGGCACAGCTGCACGTCTGAAACTGCATGATGCCCAGCGGCGTGTGCGCGAATTGAACCGCGCCGCGGCAGAACTGGGCCGCGAGGTCGCCGATCGTTCCAACCGCAAGATTGCGGTTGCGGGATCCGTCGGGCCAACTGGCGAGATAATGATCCCTGTGGGAGAGCTAAGCCATGAGTTGGCGGTGGAAATGTTTCACGAACAGGCCGAGGCCCTGAAAGAGGGCGGTGTTGATGTGCTCTGGCTTGAGACAATTTCCGCCCCCGAAGAATTCCGCGCCGCCGCAGAGGCCTTTGCCCTGGCGGATATGCCCTGGTGCGGCACCATGAGCTTTGATACCGCCGGGCGTACCATGATGGGGGTCACCTCGGCCGATCTGGCGCAGCTGGTCGAGGATCTGCCCAACCCACCGCTGGCCTTTGGGGCCAACTGCGGCACCGGATCGTCAGATATTCTGCGTACCGTTCTGGGCTTTGCCGCGCAGGGCACCGAACGGCCGATCATCTCCAAAGGCAATGCCGGGATTCCGAAATATGTCGAAGGCCATATCCACTATGACGGCACGCCCGCACTGATGAGCGACTATGCCGTGATGGCACGCGATGCCGGTGCCAAGATCATCGGCGGCTGCTGTGGCACCATGCCAGAACACCTGCGCCATATGCGCGAAGCCCTGGACACCCGCCCGCGTGGAGATCGCCCGAGCCTGGAACAGATTGTCGAAGCCCTGGGCCCGTTTTCATCTGCCAGCGATGGCACCGGCGAAGAGGCCACCCCAAGCCGTACCCGCCGTGGACGCCGCCGCAGCTGACACACCGGCAGATCCACCCCCTGCACACATCCATGAGGCAGCGCCAATGCGCTGCCTTTTTATGTTAGGGTCCCCGCGTTTCACATCCGCGCCAGTCCCTGCTGCTGCGCCGCCTAAAACAATGCCATCTGGTCGCCAGGCTGGGCCGGGCGGCCAAACAGATCGCAACGCAGCGGCGTGATGCCTGTGTTGAGGTGAAGTCGCTTGCAGGCGGCCTTAAACCGGCGCCCGATCATGGCGGCATATTCGCCCTCTCCCCGCATGCGCTGCCCCCAGCGCGGATCATAATCGCGCCCGCCATGCATTTCGCGCAGCCGTGCCATGACCTTTTCCGCCCGCCCCGGCGCGTGTTCGGCCAGCCATTCTTGCCAAAGCGTCGAGACCTCACGTGGCAGCCGCAGCATGATCCAGCTGGCCGCATCCGCCCCCGCCTCAGCCCCTGCCGCCAACAGCGCCTCCAGTTCGTGATCCGTCAGCCCTGGCACCACCGGCGACGTCATTATACGCACCGGCACCCCGGCGCTGGCCAACCGATGGATCACTGCAAGCCTGCGCGCCGGAGTTGGCGCCCGCGGCTCCATCCGGCGCGACAGATCCGGATCCAGCGTCGTTACCGAGATACCAACCCGCACCAGGCCGCGCGTTGCCATATCCGCAAGGATATCAAGATCCCGCTCGACCAAGACACCCTTGGTGACGATGGCTACCGGATGATTGAACTGCTGCAGCACCTCCAGGCAGGCCCGTGTCAGCCCGTGGTCACGTTCGCAGGGTTGATAGGGGTCGGTATTGGTACCCATGGCCAGCGTCGCCACCCGGTAGCGCGGCTTCGACAGTTCCTGGCGCAGCACTGCCGCCACATTGGGCCTGGCGATCAGCTGCGTTTCAAAATCCAAGCCCGGCGACAGTCCAAGATAAGCATGGCTGGGACGGGCAAAACAATAGATGCAACCATGTTCGCATCCCCGATAGGCATTGACCGAGCGATCAAAAGGCAGGTCCGGCGAGCGGTTATAGGAGATCACACTGCGCGCCTGTTCCAGGCGGATTTGGGTGGGAATCACCTCGGCCGGCGGGTCCTGCATCCAGCCATCGTCTATCGCCTCGCGGGCCAGATCGTAGCGGCCTGCCGCATTCGTAAGACTGGCGCGCCCTTTGCGACGCGGCCTTGCATTGTGAATCATCTGTTCCATCGGGCCATAGTGGCAGTGATATCGGAACAAATGAAGAACAAAATCGGAAAATCGAAGATTTGCTTGCGAATTCTTCATTATCAATCTGCATATTTTGCGCCTATAGGTCGGTCTGGACAACGGCAATGTCGCAATTCACGCAGTCTAGACGCGACAAAGTAGCCCAATAATCGGCATAACGATGCCACGCAGGGGACTCCCCGGCCACTCAAGGAATAGGCGCATGTCAGAAGAAGAAGATATCATCCTGGCGGAACTGGACGACGAAGAGCTTGTCCAACAGATGTTTGACGATCTCTACGACGGTATGAAGGAAGAGATCGAAGAAGGCGTAAACATCCTTCTGTCGCGCGACTGGGAGCCCTACAAGGTGCTGACCGAAGCGCTGGTTGGCGGTATGACAATTGTCGGCGCCGATTTCCGGGATGGCATCTTGTTTGTGCCAGAGGTTCTGCTGGCGGCAAACGCCATGAAGGGCGGCATGGCCATCTTGAAACCACTGCTGGCCGCAACCGGCGCGCCACGCATGGGATCAATGGTGATTGGCACCGTCAAGGGCGACATTCATGACATCGGCAAGAACCTTGTGTCGATGATGATGGAAGGCGCCGGTTTCGAGGTGGTCGACCTGGGGATCAACAACCCGGTTGAAAACTACCTTGAAGCGCTGGAAGAGCATAAGCCGGACATCCTTGGCATGTCTGCCCTGCTCACCACCACCATGCCCTACATGAAGGTGGTAATCGACACGATGGTCGAACAGGGCAAGCGCGACGACTATGTCGTATTGGTTGGCGGCGCACCTCTGAACGAGGAGTTCGGCAAAGCGATTGGCGCAGATGGCTACTGCCGTGATGCGGCCGTAGCGGTGGAAATGGCCAAGGACTTTGTTGCGCGCAAGCACAACCAGATGAGCGCCTGAAATGGCCCGAAAAGGACGTGCAGCCCGCTTGAATGAGCGGGCCGCATTTCGCCCACCAACCGGGCGCACGCTAGAGGAATCTTCCCTCACCGAACAGGGGCTGGCCGCACCTGAGAAAAAGACGGGCCGCATTCTGTTGATCGCCTGTGGCGCCCTGGCGCGCGAGATCCTTGCCATCAAAGAGATCAACGGGTTGGATCATATCGACCTCACCTGCCTGCCTGCGAAACTGCATCTGTACCCCGATCAGATTACCCAAGCGGTCGAAGGCGCGGTGGAAAAGCACCGTTCCAGCTATGACCAGATCTGCGTGGTCTATGCCGATTGCGGCACCGGCGGTGAACTGGCTCAAAAATGCACCGAGCTGGGTGTAGAGATGGTGCCCGGCCCGCATTGCTATTCCTTCTTTGAAGGCAATGAGGCCTTTGCCAAACGGGCCGACGCAGGTGAAATCACCGCCTTTTACCTGACGGATTTTCTGGTCAAACAGTTTGACGCCTTTATCTGGCGGCCCATGGGGTTGGATAAAAACCCGGAACTGCGCGATATGATTTTTGGCAATTACACAAAGCTGGTATATCAATCGCAGCTGAACGATCCGGCGCTGATTGAAAAAGCCCGCGACTGCGCCGCCCGCATGGGGCTGGAATTTGAACACCGCCATACCGGCTATGGAGAGCTGCAAGAGGTCATGCTGGACTGGAGCACCACAGCGGACCCCGAGTAAGCCGCGAAACAATTCTCACCTGCGCTCACTATTGCCCCCAGCCCTCTGCCGATACCACGCGGGTTGCGCGCCCCGGCGCCGCTTCATAGTAACGTTTTTCCTCAAAGCATTGATCGCAAATATTGACGTTGCGTATGGATTTTGACCTGCAAAAACCCCTTGAACAAACCAATGGAAACAGTCTGTTTCCATTGAACTTTATCGTTTTCGACTTTCCCGCGAAATGCGTCATTTTATGGGCATGGCTCTGTGTCGAGAGCTCCGTCGATGAAGGTGCAATGGATGTAAACGCCATCTATTTTGGTGACGACGACCAATCCGGCACCAGCGAGAGCCTGAAGGGGATGACAAGGACACTTATTTGACCAGCGGCGACACCCTCACCGTCTCGCTGGATATCGACAGTCTGGACGAGATTGATGTCTTTCGCATTCGCGCTACCTCAACCTCCACCGATGCTGGGTCGATCAAAGCCGTCTCGGATGACCCGCCCCCCCCGGAGGAGCCCCCGACTGAACCGGAGCTTGCCGAAGACGACGGGTTTAAGCTGGTCTGAGCCCACTGCGGTCTTGTTGTCAGACCTGTGGCCCATACGGTGATATCGGCGCGCCCCGAACTCGGGGCGCTCCCAGGCTTTCATGTCAGTTGCTTTTCTACAGCCGGTGCTGGTCAGCCCGACAGGATCAGGCGCGTTTCAGCGCTTGCAGGCCTGTCACGGCCTCGGCTTCAAAAGCTGCCAGGCGATCACCGTCCAGCGCATCCGCAACCCGTTGTACCCAGGCCTGAACCACAGTAATATCTGGTGTCAGATTTGGCGCCCACTGAAAGGCCGAGGCCAGCAGGATATCGGCAATCGACAGGCTGTCTCCAAGCAGGAAGTCCTGGCCCTGCAAGGCTCTTTCTAGCTCGGCCCCAACCTCTGTCAGGGTGCGAAACGTCCCAACCAGGGCCGGATGCTCCAGGCCAGTGAAATGCGCAACCATGGCTGGTTCCACCACGCCGCCATAATAGGCCATCCAGGACAGGAAACTGCCACGCTCGGGCTGTCCGGGGCGCGGGCTTAGCGGATAATCGAACAGCTCATCCAAATACATCATGATGGCGGCGCTCTCACGTACGGATGTGCCCGCGTCCGTCACCAGAAAAGGCACTTTGCCTTCGGGATGCGGGTTTTGGGCATCATGTCGGCCCGTGCCGTCATTCCTGACGACCTCAACGACAACCACCTCAACTGCATCAAGTTTTCCCAGTTGCATCAATTGCGCAATAACGCGCGAAGATCGGCTGTGCGGCGAATGATAAAGCGTTGGCATCTATAAGACCTTTCAGGTTCTACTATTGAAGATGAGATCCTTATGGCGCTACCCTCCTGCCAATTATTGTCAGGATGTATCTGCGAGACCACCCCATGGCCAAAACTGATCGTCTCTTTCGTTTGCTGCATCTGATCCGGGGGTTGCGCCCGCCGGTCACCGCCGCGCGGCTGGCGGCAGCCATGGAGGTTTCAGAACGCACGATCTACCGCGATATCGACAGCCTGCGTGCCGCGGGCGCCCGGATAGAGGGCGAAGCCGGTCTGGGCTATACCATGACCGAGGACCCGGCCCTGCCGCCCCAGACCTTTACACAAATCGAAATAGAGGCACTGACGCTTGGCCTGGCAGATGTCGCGCAACGCGGAGACCCGGATCTGTCAGAGGCCGCCGACGACGCCCTGACCAAGATTCTGGCCACCCTGCCAGAGCGCCAGCAGCGACAGGCGATGCATGCCGTCAACCTGGCCCACAGGTTCACCATTCCGATAGCGCCCACAATCGACATGACCCTCTTGCGCGAGGCGATGTGGGCGGAAGAAGCCCTGCAGATCAGCTACAGAGATCTGCAAGACCACAAGACGGACAGACGCATTTATCCTCTGGCCGTCTCGTACCACGATAACGCCGTCATGCTGCTTGCCTGGTGCTGCAAGAGATCAGATTTTCGCTTTTTTCACGTTACCCGCATCGAGCAATATGCAAGAACCAGCGAGAGCTTTCGCCCACGCCGTGTGCCACTTTTGCGGGACTTTCTCGCCAGCCTGCGGGCGCGCCACAAAGCGCCGGACCAATAGCTCAAGTTCACCTTTGCCCGCACAATCTGCCGCAGTGGCCAGTTCAGCGGTGGGCGGCTGCGGTCTCGCGGATCCGTTCGATCATGGCGCGCACACCGTTGGAGCGCTGCGCCGACAGATGTTCGTTCAGCCCCAAACGCCCCAGTTCTGCGTGGGCGTCAACCGTGAGAACCTCATCCAGGGTCAGGCCGTTATACAGGCAGCGCAGCACTGCAATCAGGCCGCGCACGATCAACGCATCGCTTTCACCGTCAAAATGAAAGCGCCCCTCTGAAATTACCGGATGTATCCAGACCTGGCTGGCACAGCCATCCACCTTGGTTGCAGGCACGCGCAAGGCCTCGTCCAGGGGCTCCATCGCCTTGCCCTGTTCGATCACATGGCGATACCGGTCTTCCCAGTCTTCCAGGAATTCAAAGTCCTCGACGATCTCTTCAAATGCGGCACTGGCCATGACCGGGCGTCCCTTTTGTTGGTGACGAAATTCAGCAGACCAGCACCTATGCCGCCTGCCAGAGGTTTTCAACAGCTTTTCAAGCGCCGCGCAATCGGGTAACCACAATCAACAGACCTAAAAGACGGGCGGGACGACATGCGTAAACCCTTGGCATTATTGATGGCGGGCAGCCTATTGCTGGCCGGTTGTGGCGGCTGGAGCGATTCACGCATAAACCCCGGAAATTGGTTCGGAAAATCAAAATCCACCCCCGTTGCAACCGCAGCATCGGGCGAAGTGAACCCGCTGATCCCCGAAAAAACCGGCCTGGGTATCTTTGATCGGCCCGAAGAAGAAGACATAAGCCTGCCGGCCAGGCAGATTAGCGAACTGCGGGTAGAGCCTACGCCAAACGGCGCCATCATCTATGCCACCGCTATTGCGGCGCGCCAGGGCGGCTATGATCTGGCATTGAAGCGCGTACCGGATACCGCCGCCGACACGCTGGAATATACCTTCAACGTTGTCTACCCCGAGGCCGGCACCC
Source organism: Pseudophaeobacter profundi (assembly GCF_029697505.1). GTDB lineage: Bacteria > Pseudomonadota > Alphaproteobacteria > Rhodobacterales > Rhodobacteraceae > Pseudophaeobacter > Pseudophaeobacter profundi. The sequence goes on from NZ_JARJEF010000004.1 coordinate 106,508, forward strand.
CAACAGGCAACGAACATAGTCGCACCCTGCGCGCGGCTGTTACCCTGTCAGAACAGGACCTGCGCGGCATTCGGACCATCCGTGTCAGCGGCGCGGAAAACGCCCGCGAAACCCGCCGCCGCTAACCCGCGCGCCACGGCGACCCGCCCAGAACGAATAGTCCCGCAAAGGACAAAAGGCGCCATCTGGTTTTCCCAGCGGCGCCTTAATTCATTCCAGAAAAAATACCTGGATAATCAAGCTTTGGGGGCCTGCCCCACCCTACCGGCCAACTCTTGGCCAGCTTTGTGGGGCAACATGCTCCAGTGCTTGGCCTAGAGGGGAACAACCTTAACCGATTGCCCCTTGGCTGACAGCGCAATTTCACCATTGCACAGGCGTAGCGCATCCTCGCCAAAGACTTCCTTGCGCCAGCCCGTCAGGGCGGCAACGTCACGCTGCCCGGATGCAATCGCATCCAGATCCGCGCTGGGGGCAATCAGCTTGGCGGCCACCCCGGCAGATTCAGTCTTGGCCTTCAGCAGCACCCGCAAAAGGTCGGCCAAGGCCGGGTTCACCTGCATTTTCTCGCGGCTGCGATCCACTTTGGGATGCTGTTCCGGCGGGCATTCAATGCCCTTTGCCACCGCCTGAAGGATGCCTTCGGAAATCGCGCCTTTGCGCGCCTCGCGCAACAAGAGGCGAGAACCACCAAGATCCGCTGTGGTGCGTGGCTTGGTCGAGGCCAGTTCTACCAGAGCGTCATCCTTGAACACCCGGTTGCGCGGCACATTGTTGGTCTGGGCATAGTCTTCGCGAAAGGCGGCCAATTCCCGGACCACCGCCATGAATTTGCCAGAAGTCGTCCGGGTCTTCACCCGGCGCCATGCCTCTTGCGGCTGGATTTCATAGGTGGCCGGGTCCGTCAGAACCTGCAGCTCTTCCGAAACCCAGTGGGACCGGCCACTGCGCTCCAGATCGGCGGCCAGGAATTCATAGACCCGGCGCAGATGCGTCACATCGGCCAGCGCATAGGTCTTTTGCGCATCGCTCAGCGGGCGGCGCGACCAGTCGGTAAAGCGAGAGCTCTTGTCGATGCCTTCCTTGACGATCTTGCGCACCAGGGTTTCATACCCGACCTGATCGCCAAAGCCGCAGACCATCGCGGCGACCTGGGTGTCAAACAGGGGTTTGGGAAAGACTGCTGCATCAACCCAGAAGATTTCCAGGTCCTGACGGGCAGCATGGAACACTTTGACCACAGTTTCATCACGAAACAGATCATACAGCGGCTCAAGTGACAGGCCTTCGGCCAGCGGATCCACCAGAACCGCGTCGTTCTCTCCATCACCGGAAAAAGCCAGCTGGATGAGGCAGAGCTTGGAATAATAAGTGCGTTCGCGCAGAAACTCGGTATCGACCGTCACGTAGGGGTGGTTCGCAGCCTCTTTGCAAAAAGCCTGCAGCGCGTCGGTGGTGGTCAGAGTTTTCATATGTAACGACTTTTCTGGTAATCTAAACGAGGGTGAATACGGTGATACGCCTTTGCCGCCTGCAATGCAAACCGCCAGATCAGCCCCGGACTACCCCTGGAGATACACCGGGCTGCGATCCCCGGCAGCAAAGCGGCGCAGCACTTCTGGGTAGAGACGATGTTCCTGCACCAGAACGCGCGCGGCGAGCGTATCGGCGGTATCGCCTGCCAAAACGGGCACCCGCGCCTGGCCCAGGATCGGGCCGTCATCCAGCGCGGGCGTGACCTCATGCACGGTGCAGCCATGTTCGCTGTCGCCAGCCTCCAACGCCCGTGCATGGGTGTGCAACCCTTTGTATTTCGGCAGCAAAGAGGGGTGAATGTTCAACATCCGCCCCTGAAAATGCCCCACGAACCCTGCGGTCAGAACCCGCATGAACCCGGCCAGACAAACGATATCGGCCCCGGCGTCCAGAATGGGTTTGACCAGCTCTGCCTCAAATGCGGCGCGATCCCCCTTAAAGGGGCGGTGATCCACAGCGGCAGTGGCAATCCCGGCCGCTGCCGCCTTTTTCAGCCCGCCTGCCTCGGCGTCGTTTGACAGAACCAGACAGGGGCGGGCCGGATGGTCACCCTGCATGCTCTCGACCAGGGCCACCATATTGGAGCCCCCGCCCGAGACCAAAATTGCAACCTTCTTCCTATCGCTCACAGCAGCTTGCCCGTGTAGCGCATGCCTTCCCCGGCTGTGACTGTGCCCAGACGGCTGACAGTTTCGCCTTCGCCTTCGAGCACGGCAATCAGATCATCAGCGTGATCGGCTGAAACAGACAGGATCATGCCAATGCCGCAGTTAAAGGTTTTCAGCATCTCGGTCTCAGAAATGCCGCCAACATCGGCCATCCACTTGAACACGCTGGGCAGGTCCCAAGCATTCAGGTCGATATCGGCCCCCAGATCGTCAGGCAGCACCCGCGGCAGGTTTTCGGTCAGGCCACCACCGGTAATATGGGCCAGCGCATGCACGCCTCCGGCCTGCACCGCTGCAAGGCTTTGCTTTACATAGAGACGGGTTGGCGTCAGCAGCGCCTCGCCCAGGGTGCCCGTGCTGAAGGGCGAATCCGCGTCCCAACCCAGGCCAGAAAGTTCAACAATCTTGCGCACCAAGGAATAGCCATTGGAATGCACCCCATCCGAGGCCAGCCCCAAAAGCACATCGCCCTCGACCACGCCCGCAGGCAGGGCGGTGCCACGCTCCATCGCGCCAACGGCAAAACCGGCAAGATCAAAATCACCCTTGGGGTACATGCCGGGCATCTCTGCGGTTTCACCCCCAATCAGCGCGCAGCCAGAGCGCACGCAGCCCTCGGCGATGCCTTCGATGATCCGGGCAGCCGTTTCTGTTTCCAGTTTGCCGGTGGCAAAATAATCAAGGAAGAACAACGGCTCAGCCCCCTGGCAGACCAGATCGTTGACACACATGGCGACCAGATCAATGCCCACACCGTCCACAACACCGGTGTCGATTGCGATACGCAGCTTGGTGCCAACCCCATCGGTGGCACCCACCAGGATGGGATCGCTATAGCCTGCATCCTTGAGGTCAAAAAGCGCGCCAAAGCCGCCAAGGCCGCTCATCACGCCGGAGCGATTGGTCCGCTTGGCGGCGGGCTTGATGCGATCCACCAGGGCATTGCCCGCGTCAATATCCACACCTGCATCCGCATAGGTCAAACCGTTCTTGCCGCTGGTCATCTCTTGGCTCCTTAAAACTGGTTGCGCAGCCTTTATCGCAAGGCTCACCGGAAAGAAACAAGGGAATCCACCGTGCGCGACCTGTCGCACGGTGGAGGGGCCAAATCAGCAGTTATTTCAGAGGCCAAATTGCCATGGCGCCGGTTGATACGCATAACCTTCCGTTTGGCGTAGCACCCGGCCAAGCCCCGGGAAGTCGATATGGCTCCCGGTCAGCAAAAGCCCATCGGTGGCGGCACGATCCAGCATTTTGTGGCGAGTCGCCGCCGTCAGCTGCGGATCGGTGTCAAAGGCGATGGTCCAGTCGGGATAGGCAAATTGCAGCGCGGTGCTGTGGATGATGTCCCCCCAGAACAACAGCTGCTCACCACCGCTGTCCAGCATATACCCTGTATGGCCAGGCGTATGCCCCGGCAGCGGCAGCGCGGTGAACCCTGCAAGCACAGCGGCTTCGCCCGAAATCAGCCGCAACCGATCCGCATAGGGTGCAACCGTGCCCCGCGCCATCTGAAAGAACCCGCGACTACCTTCGGGAACAGAGGCCATGATCGCGTCATCATGCCAAAAGTCCCATTCCACCTGCGACACCACCAGCTCTGCATTGGGATAGGCCGCCTGGCCATTGGCCTTGACCAGCCCCCCTGAATGATCCGGGTGCATATGTGTCAGCAGAACCGTTGAAATCTCAGCGGGCTTCACACCAGTGGCCGCCAGAGCGCCCCCCAAGGCACCAAGACTTGGCCCCATCAGATCTGCCGTCCCCGCATCAATAAGAATTTTGCGATCCCCCTGCTCTACCAGATAGCCATTCACCGGAATATTCAGCCCTTCAGGTGTCATTTGATGCAGCCCCTTGGCCAGGGCGATCTCAGCCTTCTCTGCGTCATAATCCGCAAACAGCTGCACCCCCAGCGGCAAATGACCATCCAGAAGCACAGTCACCTTTGCCTCCCCCAGATGGAACTGGTGCAGCACAGGCGGCAACGCGGTCGGCGCCCCTGCGGTGTCAGCCATCGCCTGGCCAGAAATCAAGGTGGCAGCCGGTGCAGCAGCCAGGCCGCCAAGTAAGGTTCTACGATTGATCGTCATAAGGAACTCCAATATGGTTTGGACCAGTATCAGTCACGTTCTTCAATAAAGCAGCAGGCGCAGCTGGCTGTAGCCAGAATATCGCTATTGCGCATATAAGCAGGAATTATAACAGGAATGGATCGCCTTGGATTGCTGGAAAGCTTTGTCATTGCCCTGGATGAAGGCAGCCTGAACCGGGCAGCACAGCGGCGCGGCATCAGCCAGCCTGCGATGAGCCTGCAAATCAAACAGCTTGAGGGGCTGTTGGGCCATGAACTGCTGCACCGCTCTTCCACCGGGGTCAAGCCGACACGCCCTGGCCAGTTGGTTTACACCCAGGCGCAGGGGCTGCTGTCCGGCTATAACCGAATGTCCGCCGAGCTGAGCGCCCTGACAGACAGTATTTCCGGCACCTTTCGCATCAGCACCAGTACGTTTTTTGGCCGCATCATCCTGGGGCCGGTGCTGCTGGAGGTAAACCAAGCCTATCCTGACCTGGATATCGTGATGAAACTGGAAGACCGGCTGGTGGATGTTGTGCGCGAAAACGTGGATCTGGCCATTCGCTCTGGCACGCTGGGCGACAGCGACGGCGCGGCGCGCAAAATTGCCCAGATGGAGACCGTGCTTTTTGCCACCTCAACCTACCTAGATCAGATTGGCCGCCCCAAGGTCCCCGAAGAGCTGAAGCGGCTAAAATTCATCCAGCACCACGAGGACCAGACTGGCGGTTTTGTCTCGCTCACCCTTGATGGGGTGGAATATCAGGCACCGGTCCATGTCGGCTTTACCGCCGATGATCCTGATCTGATCATCCGCGCCGTCACCAACCATACCGGCTATGCCCGCGCCCCGCGCCTGTTCCTGGAAGAGGCCCTTTGGGATGGCCGTTTTGAGGAGATCCTGCCGCACTATCAACCACAGCAAAAAGAAATCTATGCTGTTTACCCGTCACGCCACAGCTATGACAAACGCCATGAGGTCGTGATTTCCAGCCTTCTCGATCGGATGGAAGCCCTGCGTGTTGCGTCAATTGCCCGTCGTCACCCGCCTGCTGCAATCATGGCTTGACCTTCTGGCAAGCATTTTCTAACCACGTCGCAGCGGGCCTGTAGCTCAACGGTTAGAGCAGAGCGCTCATAACGCTTTGGTTGCGGGTTCAAATCCTGCCGGGCCTACCATATTCTTCAGTGACTTAGCTGAAGCCGCCGATTTTCCAAAAAGGTTCATTGAACCGGTTTGTGATTTTAGAGCGAACATCTGGCGGACCTGCCTGCGAATCCGCCCTGATCTTGGCAGCACAACTTTATACGTTTCTATCCCGTTTTTTTCGATGCCTGACGCTGTAGGCTCAGCTCGTGAGGTTTTTCGTCTGGATCCGGCCCACCCAGGCGCAGGTGGGCAAGAATTTCTCAATACCCCCTCAAGGCTTAGTCTCATAAATCCTCCTTTCTTTGCGGACAGATTCGCAAGTCATTCAGCATTCCAAAAGGTAAAACAGCCCCGGTGTCCGCTTGGGGCTTCCAAGGTTTGTCAACCTGGCCGAAACCCCATGGCCGCCAACGTTGCGCCGCGGTCCACGTCGAAAAACCTTCAGGTTTCCCGTCCTGACGACCAAATGCTTTGAACGGCTCAAACCGGCTATTCACCTGATTTAACCGCAGCCTTGGTGCGATCCACCAGGTCGCTTGTCGCTGCAGATGCAAATCTTGGAGAATTGGAAGGACACATGCGCGGGCGATAAACGGGTTGGAGTTGGAGCCTTTTGCAAAACCAGCGCGGTTCAGGATGCTTCACTTTGCAGTCGGGATCGGCTTCAAAATCAGTCATCGTTCCCCCATCATTTCAAGAATCCCGCTCCGTATAACTAATATAATAGTTTCAATGCCTTGCACCTTACACCTTGTCAGGCAACCTGACGTCACCCAGCCGCGCCATGATCGTTTCACTAACGGTATCGACGATGGCTTGCGGGAAGGTTTTGGGCAGGGCGTTGGCGGCACCATCAAGGGCCTTGGGCGCTCTTGCTGCGATCTCTTCAATGATGCCCGTCGTGCGCTTTTTCGAGAAACCGGCGCGCAGGGCCGTTTGCACAAAATGCCGCCCGTGAACCTGATCGAAGCGATAATGCCGGCTGTTTCCGACCGACATCGCCATCTTCATCTGTTTGCGTTCGACTTGGCGGGCCTCCAGTGCGCCTAACTCTGTCACGATGTCATATAGCGGGGTCATGCGATAGCTGCCGCCGGGGCTCAGGAAGACGCTGAAGTTCTTGGCGTGGGCATCCGTCACCGAGGTCGTAGAATAAGTCTGTCCGGGAAAAGAGGAGGCTCGGCTGTCAGCCGATTTACGCAACAGAGTCGGGCTCTGTGCGAGAAACGCCTCGTATTCCTGCGCATGTTTCCGCGCGATTCTGCCCCCTGATTGCGCCCCCCCCCACAGATCGCAGGGCTGGTCGGGAGATCAATCTGTGGCACGGGTTGAAAGCGCCAACCGCATGAGGTCGACCAGATTGTCCAACGCCAGACGGCTGCCACTTGGCGAGAGGGAAGCAGCAAGGATGGGGAATTCGATCTTGGGTTCCAACCGACAGGTCGCCATACCCGGCAAGGGGTTTGCTTGCGCGGTGAATTCATCCAGAACCGCAGCGCGCTGGAGGGCCTGTGCCAGGGGCGGTACCGCGATAAGAGAATTGCACATGATAGCGCCTTCAAAGGCAATACCACGCTCGCGCACCGCTGCATCCAGAATGCGACCGATCGGCCCGCGGGCAGTACTGTCGACGGTTTGCATCCGTGCCACATCCTCCAGCGCGACACAGCCATCCGCCGGGGCCTGTGAGCGGGGCATAAGGGCCACCAGCCGACCGCTGCCAAGCGGCACAATGGTTTCCGCATCGGTGGCCACATGTCCAGCCATGATGCCGATATCTATCAGCCCCGATCGCAGGGCTTCCAGTTGCCGACTGGCGGTTGCAACATCCACCGAAAGACGCAGGCCCGGCATTTGCCCAACCAGATCAGAGATCGCCGGTGGCAGGATTTGCGGCATCAGCATCCCCACCGTCATGACTGCCAGTTTAGATCCGGTGCCTTGGCGCAGACTTTCCACCCGGCTTTCCATCCGGCCGATGCCATCCTGCAGAAAGCGGCTTTCGCTATATAGTGCATCGGCCTCTGCGGTGGGCCAGACGCGGCCCTTTTCGAGTAGGAAAAGCGTCAGATTGGCGGCTGCTTCGAAATCGCGAAGATGGCGGCTGACCGTCGGCTGGGACAATCCCAACATGCGTGCCGCCGCAGAGATGGAACTGCGCTCGTAGACGGCACAAAACACCTGCAGCCGTTGAAGTGTGATGCCTCGCATGGCTTTTCCTCTGCGGTTTTGGCCAGCATATAGTAATAAGCTATACCATAGCAAAATATTTTCTATTTCCTGCCGCTGAATTTGCAGAGAAAATGGCGCCATGAAACCTTCAGTCAGACCTTCATTTGCACAAGATCGGAGCCTCCCTTGCAAGCAGTGGTAATCTTGGGGCTTGTGCTTGGCGGTGTCCTTTCAGGGGCGGCAATTGCCTATGTGATCGGCGCGGCCTCGATCACCACCTTCATTCTGAGCGACAATATCCGTTACATGGCGGTGCTGCCGCAGCGACTGTTCAGCCAGTTGGATGTCTTTGCCTTTCTGGCGATGCCGCTCTTCATCTTTGCTGGTGACCTGATGAATCGCGGAGGTCTTGCCTCGGCGCTGATTGATTTTTGCATGTCGTTCCTTGGGAGGCTGAAGGGCGGGCTGGGGCATGTAAATGTGATGACCAGTGTTTTCTTTGCAGGCGTGTCCGGTTCGGCGGTGTCAGATGCGGCGGCGCTGGGGAATTCTCTGGTGCCGGAGATGCAGCGCCGTGGCTATCCGCTGGACTATGCTGCCGCCATCACCGGGGCCTCTTCGATCATCGGGCCGATCATCCCGCCCTCTTCCATCCTGATCTTCTACGGGGCGCTGATGCAGACCTCGGTTACGGCGCTCTTTGCTGCCGGTATTCTGCCGGGGCTGTTGCTGGCTGCGGTCCTGATGGGGATGAATGCCTATTTTGCATGGCGTCATGATCACCCGGGCGGCGCAGAGTCCGACCTGCCAGCGATCTTGCCCTCTTTCTTCCGGGCGCTGCCGGCCATGGCGCTACCAGTCATCATCCTTGGCGGCACCCTGTTTGGCTTTATGACACCGGCAGAGGCCGCCGCCGTTGCCGTGATCGCGGCGCTGGGGATTGGCGTGGCCTACCGCAGACTCTCGCTACAGGATGTCTGGGACAGTGCCCTGCGTTCGGCGGTGCTGCTGGGGGCGCTGTTCATTATCTTGTGCGCCATTTCCACCTTCAGCTACATTGCGGCGCTGGAACAGTGGCCGCAGGCGATCGCCGTGACGATCGAGGGCTGGGGTCTTGGCCCGTTGCAATATCTGATGCTGATCAATGTGGTCTTTCTGATCGCCGGGATGGCGATGGATGTGAAGGCGGCCGTGGCGCTCTTTGCACCGATCTTTGTGCCGGTGGCGCTGGCGATGGGGATCGACCCGGTACATCTGGGTATCGTGATTTGCTTCAACATCACCACCGGGCTGCTGTCGCCGCCACTGGGGGGCGTGCTGCTGATCCTGGCAACCACGGTGAACATCAACTACTGGCGCCTGATCCGTGCGACACTGCCGTTCTTTTTTGCCGAAATCGCGCTGCTGGGCGTGCTGACCTTCGTCCCTGAAATCTCGCTCGCCCTGCCGCGTGCGCTGGGACTTGTCCAATAAAACTCAACAGAGGAGAAACACAATGAAAGCATTCCGCATCGGAACCGCAACGGCGGCCCTGGCCCTGGCCATGGCCCTACCGGCCGCGGCTGAGATCAAGATCGCCATTAATGGCGCAAATGACCCTGAAACAAATGCCGAAGCGGCCTGGGCTGCAGGTTTTAGTGCCGCTCTGGAAGGCACTGAGCTGGAGATCACGGTCTTTCCCTCGGGCACGCTGGGCAGTGAGGATGAACGCTTTGACCAGGTCGCGCAGGGGCTGATAGAGGTCAACCTCGCCACCGCATCCACCGCCTTTGGGATGAGCCCCCTGATGAAGGGCGTTCTGCTGCCCTTCATGTTCGAAGACAATGATGAGTTCGACACCATCATGGCAGAAACCAATCTGCTCGCGGAAATGAACGTGCCGCTGCTGGAAAACGGTGTGCGGCTGGCGGGCTTCAACTACATCGGCACCAGCATCGGCATGCACAATGCCAAGAAACCGATTACCAAGATGTCGGACCTGGAAGGGCTGCGTTTCCGCGCGCTCAATGCCGAACAGCTCGCCTATCAAGAGGCGCTTGGCGCCACCGGCACCATTGTCGCCTGGTCCGAGGTCGCCAATGCGATTCAGACCGGCGTGGCTGACGGATATTTCAACCCGCCCAATTCGGCCATTCGGACCGGTCACACCGAATTCCTGGTGCATTTCACCCAGGCCAATATCTCTCCTTCTACCCGTACGGTGCTGCTCTCTGAAGATTGGTATGCCGGTCTAAGCGAGGCAGAACGCGCCCAGATCGACGCCGCTGTCGAGGCTGGTTTCAAGGCCAACCGCGCATGGATCGCACAGTGGAGCAAAGAGGTGCGCCAAAAGCATCAAGAGGCGGGCGTCACCCTGACCGAACTGGAACCGGGCGAACGCGACAAGATGGTTGCGGCCACAGGCCCCACATGGGCCGACATCATGAGCGAAGCGCATCTGAAGCTCTTTACTGACGCGCTGGATCAGGTTCGGAACTGAGGATGGCTATCGTGCGACGCATCGGCAATTTTGCCCGCAGGATTAGCGACAGGCTCGACCAGCTGGCGGCGGTGATCGGGGTGACGGCCCTGGCGGTGCTGGTTGGCGCGGTCATGCTTCAGGTCGTCGCACGATATGCTTTTTCGCAGCCGCCATCCTGGACCGAGGAACTGGCGCGCTATGCAATGATCTGGGCCGGGTTGATCGGCGCGACGCTCTCTTTCAAGCGTCGCTTTGACCCGGCGTTGTTTCAGGGCACGTCGGGATCCTCCTGGCGTGCCATGGCTGCGGGGGCGGTGCAATCACTGCTGGTGCTGGTATTCCTGCTGCCCATCCTGTGGCATTCCTTCTTTGGTCCGGGGGGCAATTTCGCGCGCGGATTTCTGACCCGGCACAGCCGCAGCACCGCTGATGCGCTTGATTTTTCCACGCTCTGGGTCGCGATTGCGGTGCCAATCACCATCGTGTTGATCCTGATCCATCTGATCGCCCGCTGGGCTGAGCCGATGACAGAACCATCCACAGAGCCATCTTCTGTGGATGGTTCCGAAGACCGATCCTGAACAACCCCAGCTTTCCACTTACGAAAGGCCCAAATCCATGCATGCTGATATCCTATTCCGCGGTGGTAACATCATCGACGGGACCGGTGCCCCGCGCCAGTCTGTCGACCTCGCCGTGACTGATGACCGGATCGTGGCGACTGGCGATCTGTCGCGCTGGACCGCAGGCCGAGTAATCGACTGCACGGGGCGCATTGTAGCGCCGGGCTTCATCGACCCGCATGTGCATCACGACGAGGTGGTGCTGACAGATCCCGGCATGGACTGCATGCTGAGCCAGGGAGTGACCACGATCATCAACGGCAATTGCGGCTTTTCCATCGCGCCGCTGACCGCGACCGGCCCCTTACCGCAGCCCTTGGGCATGGTCCTGTCGGATGACATGCCGCGTTTTGCCAGTTATGCCGCCTATCGCGACCGGCTGCGGGCGGATCCGCCTGCGGTGAACAGCGCCTGCCTGATCGGGCATGGCACGCTAAGGATCAACGAAGTGGCTGACCTCGACCGCCCCGCCGACCGGGCCGAGACCGCCGCCATGGTTCGCGCGCTTGACCGCGCCCTGTCGGAGGGCGGGATCGGACTGTCGACCGGGCCGTTCTATCCGCCCGCCCGTGCCGCGACCACCCAAGAGCTGATAGAAATGGCGCGGGTCGCGCAGGCACATGGCCGACTTTACGTCACCCATATGCGTGATGAGGGCGATCAAGTCATTGAAGCGCTCGAAGAAACCTTTCAGATCGGCCGTGATGCCTGCTGTGGTGTTCATGTCAGCCATCACAAATGCGCGGGCCTTGCCAATCACGGGCTGAGCGAAACGACGCTTGCGATGATTGACCAAGCACGAAAACTGCAGGACGTCGGGCTGGATACGACGCCCTGGACGGCGTCTTCCACGATGCTGAATTCGGGCCGCCACAGACAGGCCAGCCGAGTGATCGTCGCTGAATCCGTCCCCTACCCCGAAATGGCAGGTCGCGATCTGTCTGACATCGCGGCGGAATGGGGCACCGATATCGACAGTGCGATGGAACGCCTGCTGCCGGCCACTGGCATATTTTTCATCATGGATGAGACCGATGTGCGCCGCATCCTTGCTTATGAGCATACGATCATCTGTTCAGATGGGATCGCCCGTGGCAGCCATCCGCACCCACGTGTCTGGGGCACCTTCCCGCGGGTTCTTGGGCATTATGTCCGCGACACAGGGGTCTTTGACCTTGAAACTGGCATCAAACGCATGACCTCGATGCCCGCCGACCGCTTTGGGCTGCAGGATCGGGGCCGCATTGCCAAAGGTATGTATGCGGACCTGGTGGTCTTTGATGCCGCCTCCATCCGTGAAGGCAACGATTACACGCACCCCACCCGCCCTGCGGAAGGTATCGACCTGGTCTTTGTCAATGGCCGCGAAAGCTGGTGTGCAGGCGGCCATACCGGCGCCAGAGCCGGGGCAGTGCTGTGACAGGCCTCGCACTGCGCGCCCGGTACGCGCCGCATCTGCCCTGCTCTCGCTTCTCACGCTCGAGAATGTTCACGACTTTGGTAGCGTCAAGGCCGCGCATTTCGCGGAAAGTGATCCTGCATCTCCCCAGGTAGAAGAAACCTGCCTCCTCAAAGAAGCCCGGGCGGCAGCATTGTCAGAAATGCCTGAGCCTCCCGGTATCGATGCGGTTCAGCTCAGAGAGGCAGGGTATGTCTGAGCGAGCCAATATGGATGATATGCTGCAGCAAGCCATAGTCGACGCCTTCAGGTTGGAACGCAGGGCGGCTTCCGTAATTACCTCGGCGTCGTTGTCGCCGTTCTGTTCGCCTTATTGAACGGATTCACATATATCGCTGGAATGATCCGGGGCAAAAACCCCATCCCGCTCAAAGTCCGGCGCACAAAATGTGTGCTCAGGCAGGCTTCCAAGCCGACAATGCAGAGTGGCAATTTCCGGAACGTTGCCACCAGCGGCAGCCGCTTGATCTTCCTGCGTAACAAGACCGCCCCCCTTGCCGAACCCAATCAAATGAAAGACTTATTTGCAGTTATCAACGCCAACCGACATCAGCTCATCAGAATTTCTCGTCGCCAAGCGACCTCTCCGATCAGCAAATGAATTAGACAAAACCTAACCTACTGGGGAAGCAGCCTTTTGGAGCTGCATCCAAGGCGGCCAGTGAGACATTCGCGCTTGACAAAAAAAGCTCAACTTGCATAAGTTCCGGCAATTCTGGTCCGGCTGGGAAACCACCCGGTTAATAGGGAACACGGTGAGGTGTAGCCAACATGCGCCGAATCCGTGACTGCCCCCGCAACTGTGAGCGGAGAGCAATGCTGCGAGATGCCACTGCCCCGAGGGGCGGGAAGGTGCGGCAAAGCCTCGACCCGCAAGTCAGGAGACCTGCCAGGATGATCACCCTATCCCGGTGCGGGGCGCGCTGTAGATAACGGATTTCCGTAGTGGTGGCAGTTTTCACTGTCTGCGGAGGCAATGCCTTTCAAAGACCAAACCCGAATACACTGCCCGCTTGGGCAGTCACTTGGCCTGTGATTGTTGCGCGGGTCGGGAGGAATGGAATATGCGCAAGGCAAGCCTGTCATTGGCTGCGGCTCTGGCCGCTGCACCAGCAATCGTAATCGCCCAGGATGACGTCGTCACCGATCTGGGAGAGATCATCGTCTCCGGCGGCTTTACGCCGGTCGAGGCCCAGAAATACGGCCGCTCAGCTTCGGTCCTGACGAGCGAGGAAATCGAAGAACGCGGCATTCTGACCGTTCAGGACGCGCTGCGCGCGGTGCCCGGTATTTCGGTCAACGGTTCTGGCGACAATTTCACTCAGATCCGCATCCGCGGCGGTGAAGGCAACAATACACTGATACTGATCGACGGCGTTCCTGCATCGGCTGGGAATGACGAATACATCCTGTCGGGCCTGGAAACCGCCAATATCGAACGCATCGAAGTTCTGCGCGGCCCGCAATCGGTGTTCTACGGATCCAGCGCGTCGTCGGGTGTCATCAATATCATCACCAAGAAGGGTGCCATCGGTCGCGAGCTGTTTGGCAAAATCGAAGGTGGTGACGCAACCTCGGTCGCGGGGCGCTATTCAATGCGCAATGAACGCGGCGGCCTGGCGGTCGGTCTGTCACACCTGAACGATCGCGGCTATGACATCTCCGGCAGTGGCGGCGAAAAAGACGGGATTGAGCGCAGTACCATCAACCTGACCGGCGACTATTTGGTGTCGGAAGATTTGAAGCTTGGCTTCTCCTTCCGCCATTCCGAAGAGGAGTACGACAGCGATCCGCAAAACTACTCGGCTGTGACGGTTGATCAAAGCGTCACCGACGACCCCACTGCAACCTCCGAGCGCACCGAGCGGCTCGCCAGTATATTTGCCGAATACGCAATGTTGGGCGGACGCATGAAACACCGCCTGTCCTACGATTACAGCGACTTCGAAAGCCTATCCAGCGCTGGCCGCTTTTCTCAGGCGGACCGGAAATCGGTGCGTTATCTACTGAGCTTCGCGCTGGACAGTGCGACACTGGAAGACGCCAACCAGATCGTGAACGTGATCGCTGAAAATACTCAGAAACGGTCGAACTCCAACCCAGACTACCGACCTGACCGGACATCTTTTGCGGTGGAATATCGTGGATCGTTCAATAATGGCTTGAGCGTTCAGGGCGGGCTGCGGCGTGACAACAACAGCTCATTCGACGATGACACCACCTGGAACGTCGGCGCCGCCTATGTGTTTGGCAACGGCGTTCGCCTGCACGCGTCGGCGGGTGAAGGCAGCGTCGACCCATCCTTCTTCGAGCTGTTTGGCAGTTCATCTGGCACTGTTGGCAATCCGAACCTAGCGCCTGAGAAAAACCGCAGCTTTGACTTGGGCGTCGAAGTGCCGTTCCTGCAAGGCCGTGGTCTGGTTGACGTCACCATGTTTCGCGAAAACCTGACAGACGAAATCGAATGGTATTTCGACACCGGTCTGGGCATGAACACCTATCGCAACCGAACTGAAAAGTCCAAGCGCCGCGGTGTCGAAATCGCCGGTGACATCAAAGCCACCGATGATCTGACTTTCCGTCTGGCATACACCTACCTGGACGCATCAAACGCCGATGGCTCCGTCGAGGTGCGCCGTCCCGAGCACGAATTGCTGCTAAGCGCGACGCATCAGTTCATGAACGCACGTGGCAACGTGAACGCCGATCTGCGCTATGTGACCGGGAACTACGATACGCAGTTTTTCGGCGCCTGGCCGTATCCGGTGGTGGAGATGCCGAGTTATGTGACCGTGGACGTCGCGGCTCGATATGACCTCACCGATCAGGTCACCCTGACCGGTCGTGTCACCAACCTGTTCGACAAAGAGTATTCCGACGTCTGGGGGTACGCCAAACGCGGCCGTGCGCTCTATGTTGGTTTGGAATCAACGTTCTGATCCATGCGCAAACTGTCCGGCATAGCCCTGGCCCTTCTGTGGGCCGCCACCGGTGCATTTGCCGGGCCGTCCCGCGTGGTGTCGATGAACCTCTGCACCGACCAGCTGGCAATGCTGCTTGCAGCGCCCGGCCAGTTGGCATCGGTTTCCTACATCGCGCGGGACACACGCGCCTCGGCCATGGCGGAACACGCCCTGGCCTACCCCGTCAACCATGGGCTGGCGGAAGAAATATATTTGCTGCAGCCCGATCTGGTGATTGCCGGTGCCTATTCGACAGTGGCCACCACGGAAATGCTGCGCCGTCTTGGCATTCCGGTGGTGGTGTTTCAGCCCGCCAACTCGCTGCAGGATGTCCGCGCACGTATCGAGCAGATGGGTGAGGTGCTGGGTCGCGAAGAGGCGGCCCGCGCATTGCTGGCAGACTACGACCAGCGGCTGGCAACGCAGGAGCAAGTCGGGCCGGAGCGGCCGCGCGCGGCGCTTTATGCCGCCAACGGGTTCACCTCTGGCAGCATGTCGCTGGCAGGACAGATCCTGCGCGCGGCGGGGCTGCGCAATATCGCGGATGAGCTGGGCTATGGGCGCTCCGGCCGCATGCCCCTGGAACTGCTCGCCATGTCAGAGCCCGAATTTCTGATCGGAACCTCGCCCTATCCACGCGCCGCGCGCAGCGAGGAAAATCTAGCGCATCCGGTGGTGCGTCATCTGGCCGCCCGCAGTGGCGCCGGGCAGATGCGCGATGCCGACTGGGTCTGCGGCACCCCGCATGTGCTGCGCGCAGTGGAAACACTGGCCGAAGAGCGCCGCCTGTTTGTGGATAAGGAGGACCGGGAATGACCCGTCTGATGCTGACGCTGACCGCAGCGATGCTGGCGCTGTTTCTGATCTCGCTCACCCTGGGGCCCGCGGATGTGGGTATCGGTGAAAGCCTGGCGGCCCTGTTCGACGAAAGCTATGGCCCGCTCACCTTGGTGATGCGTGAAATCCGCCTGCCGCGGGCGCTGCTGGCGATGATCATCGGCGGTGGGCTGGGGCTGGCAGGGGCCGCTATGCAAGGCTACCTGCGCAACCCGCTGGCTGAACCCGGTTTGATTGGCGTGTCCTCCTCGGCGGCGCTGGGGGCGGTGCTGGCGATCAACACCGGACTGGCCGCCAGCCTCACCCTGGGTCTGCCGCTGGCGGCTCTGGCAGGTGCTCTCGCCGGTGTCTTTATGGTGATGGCGCTGGCCGGGCCGCAGGGCGGCTCACTGACGCTGATCCTGGCGGGTATTGCGATTTCGGCAATGGCGGCGGCGCTCACCTCGCTGGTCTTGAACCTGTCGCCCAATCCCTTTGCCGCCAATGAGATCGTGTTCTGGATGATGGGCTCGCTGGCGGACCGGTCGATGCTGCATGTCTGGCTGGTGCTGCCTTTTGCGCTGGCGGGGGCCGCAATCCTGCTGACGCTGGCGCGGGGCCTGGATGCGCTGACCCTGGGCGAGGATGCAGCGCAGACCATGGGAATGAACCTGAACCGGATGCGGTTGCTGCTGGTGGTCGGAACCGCCAGCATTGTCGGCGGTGCAACTGCGGTGGCCGGGGCCATCGGCTTTATCGGCCTTGTGGTGCCGCATATCCTGCGCCCGTTGGTGGGGGGGCAGCCGTCGCGGCTGTTGTGGGCCTCTGCGCTTGGCGGCGCCATCATGCTGCAACTGGCCGATATCGCCGTGCGGATCATCCTGCCATCCCGTGACCTGAAACTGGGGGTGGTCACCGCCCTGGTCGGAGCGCCGCTGTTCCTGCACCTGATCTACAAGACACGGAAAGGTCTGGCATGAGCGTGCTTTCGGTCCGGAACCTCTCTGTCACATTGCGAAACCGCCCGGTGCTCCGCGATGTGTCCTTTGAAATCCGAGCGGGTGAGTTCGTCGGCCTGCTGGGGCCGAATGGGGCAGGCAAAAGCAGCCTGATGCGGGCGGCCCTGGGGCTGATCCCTGCCGCAGGCAGCAGTTCGCTGGCAGAGATGAGCGCGGCAGAGCGCGCCCGCGCGGTATCCTGGATGCCGCAGTCACGCGAAATTGCCTGGCCGATCCCGGTAGAGCGGCTGGTGGCGCTTGGCCGCCTGCCGCATGTGCCGCAGGGGCTTCGGCTGCCACCTGGTGATCAGATGCTGGTCGATCAGTCGATTGAACGCATGGGGCTTGATCCGTTCCGCCAGCGGGCCGCCTCGCGCCTGTCGGGCGGTGAACAAGCCCGTGCGCTGATTGCCCGCGCACTGGCCCAGGATACACCGCTATTGATGGCCGATGAACCTGCCGCCGGTCTGGATCCGGCGCATCAGATCTCCACCATGGAGGTCTTTGCCAACCTCGCCGCCGAAGGCCGCGCCGCACTGGTGTCACTGCATGATCTGGGGCTGGCAGCACGCCACTGCACCCGTCTGATCCTGCTGACCGAAGGTGGCATTCTCGCGGATGGCCCGCCTGCTAGCGTGCTGACGCCTGCCCTTATGGCCCGCGCCTTTGGCATCTCTGTCTGGCACGAGCACACCGCGCACGGGCCGGTGTTCCAGCCGCTGGAGGTGCTGTGATGGGCCGCGTCACCCTGGAACGCCCCTGGATCGAATTCGATCTCGGCGCAGAAATGCAGGTGCTAAGCTGGGCGGTGAATCGTCCCGGCCTGGTTGCTGCCCGTCGTATCTTGTGGCGCGAAGTCAGCAACAGCGACCTTCCGCATGATCTGGATGTCACCGAATGGTTTGCAGATGAACTGGGACAGCGGGGCGGCGAAGATGCCGTGGCCTTCCTCACTTCGCGCGATGTGCGCCGCTACTGCGAGGCAACAGCCGAAGTGGAGGGAATCAGTGCCCATGCGGTGGCCACTGTTGGCCTGTCCAATGCCGAACGGGTCGGCAGCCGGATGGACTACGCCAGCCGCAACTGGGGGACTATCAATGTCGCCCTGCGCCTTTCCGAAGGGCTGACCCACGCCGGGCTGATCGAAGCGATGAGCATTGCCGTCCAGGCCCGCACCGCCGCAGTGATGGAGGCGGGTATCGTCCTGCCAAGCGGAACCGCGACTGGCACCGGCACGGATTGTGTCGCGGTGGCCACCCCCGTCGGAACAACCCCCTATGCCGGGCTTCACACCACCACCGGCGAAGCCATAGGCAAAGCCGTTTACCAGGCTGTCCACACCGGTGCCTTGGAATGGAAAACAACCAACAGGAGGGCAGCACATGCCTGAGCTTCAACAGGTGCTGAAAGACGCGCTGATGCAGGAAGACTGCGGCTGGAACATGGGGTCGTTTGGCGCCATTGCAGAGTTCCACCACGTTTACGGCGACCCAGCACCGCAAGCACATGCCGGTCTGATGCAGGTTACCAGCCGCGGTGGTCTGCGCATCGACACCCTGGAGGGCGTGCGCCCGGTCGCCTATGAGACCCTCAGCCCCAAGCCGCATCGCTGGACGCAAGCGGTGTCGCTGTGCCTGCCCCATGACGCCGCCGCAATGAACCAGCGCAATGTACTGACTGCGCTTGGCCCCGACGATGATGCTCTGCTCGACGCAGACCGTGGCGCCCAGTTGTTCGACATGGGGCTTGGTCAGTATCAGGCGGATTTCTGCATCCGCACTGATAACCCGGAGCTGTTGGAGGTCCTGAATGAAAAC
The DNA here is from genome assembly GCF_029697505.1 of Pseudophaeobacter profundi. Taxonomy (GTDB): domain Bacteria; phylum Pseudomonadota; class Alphaproteobacteria; order Rhodobacterales; family Rhodobacteraceae; genus Pseudophaeobacter; species Pseudophaeobacter profundi. Next base: position 125,248 of record NZ_JARJEF010000004.1, read on the forward strand.
GCCGGCCGCTCCCTGTTTGACCACGGCAACCCCGCGATGGGCGCGATCCTGAAACATCACCCCCACCGTGTGCTGCTGACCCGCCTGGGCCGGGTCGAGGTCTATCAGATGATCGGCGGCCCCGACACTGGCGGCAAGTCCCCGGAAGGCCCGCACACCCATGTGCTGCCCAAGCTGCTAAAGGCTCAGCGCACACATTCTGCCAACACGCCAATCCCCGAAGGCTGGGTGCCCTGCTGCGGGGTGCATCCTGAAAATCCGGTGATCACCCGTCTGGGCGAGGACAAAGCGCTCAACCGCTCTGCTTTTGACGCCTTTCAGGATCTGCTGGGCGCCTGGGGCGCGGAATCCTACAGCCAAGGCAAGCAGGCCGTTTGGGACCTGTTGCAGGCAGAAACCCCGGCCGAGGCGGCGCAAGAGCCTGGCGCCCGCGAAGCCCGTGCGGGTTGGCGCAATGGCATCCGGCAATGGCGGGTACTGCATGGCCCCACTCCTTTGACGGACGCTTATGCCGAACGCTTTGACCGCAGCGCAGAGCAAGCCGATCCGGAAAACCCAGGCCACTGACGGAGGCTACGATGTCCCTTGCCCCTCTCATCGATTTCATGGTCCGCGGCGGCCCCGCCCTATGGGTGATAGCAGCGCTGTCGGTGCTGACCCTGACACTGTTTTTCTGGCGGGTGATCGGGCTGGCCCAGGCGGGCGTCTGGCACAAGCGGCAAACGGAAGCATGGCTTGAGCAATGGAGTGTCGAAGGGGCAGCGCCAGCCTGCGCAGGCTCTACCCCACTGGACCGGGTGACGCTATCTGCGATGCGGGCGCTTCTCACGCCTGAATTCAGCCCGGAGATAGCCGAAAAGGAAACCATTCGCATTGCCAAGGCAGAGCTGGCGACCCTCCGCCGGGGCCTGCGCCCATTGGAGCTGATTGCCGCCATTGCGCCGCTGGTTGGGCTGCTTGGCACCGTGTTGGGCATGATCGGTGCCTTTCAGGCCTTGCAGGAAAGCAGCAGCGGGGCTGACCCCTCAGTACTGGCTGGCGGCATCTGGGAGGCGCTGCTGACCACGGCTGCAGGCATGGCGGTGGCTATTCCCGCCTCGGCACTGGTCTCTTGGATCGAAGGGCTGACGGAACGGGAGCAAGCTGTAATGGAGGATGCCACCACCCGCGTATTCACTGCGGCAGCCACCCACCCGGCGCTGCGGCACGCTGCGGAATGACAGCAGCATGACACTGGCCTTTGGACCACCGCGCGCGAAAAAACGCCTCAGCCTTGCACCGATGATCGACGTCGTGTTCCTGCTTTTGGTGTTCTTCATGCTTGCCTCCCAATTCGGACGCGACCGGATTGTGCCGCTGGCCATGGGCGGCGCAGGTGATGCCTATCAGGGCCCGCCCAGGCTGGTACAGATTGCATCGGACGGGCTGCGGCTGAATGGAACTCCTATCGCCGCAGATGCTCTCGCTGCGCGGATTGCCCCGCTGACCCAAAAGATGTCGGATGCGATTATTCTACAACCGGACTCCAGTGCCTCTTTGCAGCAGCTGATGGATGCAGCTGCCCTGCTGGCAGCAGCGGGTTTCAACGGCTTGGTGGTGATGGAGTGAACGGCATGGATTTTTCCACACCAAAGAAGCGCCAGACGGGAGAGCCGATCCTACCGATGATCAATGTGGTTTTTCTGCTGCTGATCTTCTTCCTTCTTTCCTCACAGATTGCCCCGCGCGCGCCCTTTGCGATTACCCCGCCGAAGCTGGAACACGGTGAAACTTTGACGCCTGAAGCGGTGCTGTTCATGGCCGCTGACGCCCAGTTGTATTTCTCCGGGGCTGAGGGCCGCGATGCCCTGGCCGCTGTTGTGGCGCAAGCCCCAGAACTTGAGGTCCTTACATTGCGGGCCGATTCCGAGGTGCCTGCCCGCGAGGTCGCCGCGCTTATCTCCCGGCTGCGCGACGCAGGCATAAAAGCCGTCAGCCTGACAGGTACAGGCCCATGACCCGGCCCGCCTTGTTCCCCGCCTGCTTGGTCACTGCCGCCGCACTGCATGCGGCGCCTTTCCTGGCGATGGACAAGGGCGGCACAAGGGCCGCTGGCACTGGCAGCAGCGGCAACGGGCAAGTGACACTGGCGGCCGCCTCTGCAGAGCTGGCGCAGCAGGTCTCTGACTGGAACAGCCCGCCGGAGATCCACACACCACAGCCTGCCATGGCCCCTGCCGAACCACCGCAGCGGCCTGTACCCGCTGCCATTCCGGCTGCTCCACCCCAGCCAGCAGCCATCAGTCTGCCTGTGCTTGCGGCTGCAGCCCCTGCGGACACAGCACCTGCGCGGCAAGTTTCGCCACCACCGCCACCGCCCGCTGCAGCGGCCCCCGCGCCTGCGCCTTCGCCTCCCCCCACACCTTCAACCGCGAGTGTGCAAGAGCAAGCTAACGGCAGCAGCCGTCACCATACCAAGGGCGACGGTGGTGCGGATGAGACCACCACCGGTGCTTCAATGCGCACGGCCAGTCTCAAGAACCGCTGGGGTGCAGCAATCATCTCGCGGATCGAGAGGCAGAAACGCCCGCCTCGCGGCGGCGGGGAGGGTACAGTGCGGCTGCGCCTGACGGTTTCAACCCAGGGGCGGTTGATGGCCATTTCTGTTATCCGAAGCTCTGGCAATGCTAAGGTAGATCAAGCGGCAGTGACCGCAGTAAAAAGAGCCCGTATGCCGCGGGCTCCCAAAGCTCTGGCGCCCGGCGGTTACAGCTTCACATTCCGGACAACATTTACCGGCTAACCTGGCAGCTGACGGGGATCCTTTTACTTCCAGGTCAGGCTTTGCCCGGAAAAACAGGCGGCCAGAGTGTCAGGCGGCATCTGTCCGAGTTGTTCAAACATGCTAAGGCAATCTAGTCTTGAGATGATCTCGGCAATCAGCCCCTGTTCAAACCGCACCATCATCATTCCATTCACCGCAATCGGCGTGACCTGATCCGCATTGGTCGTGCGAACGGTGTATGAAACGCAGGCCCAATCGCCATCCTCCATAAACTGGTGCATGTCGACTTTGGTCGCCCCAAGAAGCGTGTAGAAGACCTCTACCAGCAGGGGGATATCGCGCCTTGGCGCCAGCTCGCCGATCAGCATGTCATCCTCCTGCACAGAGGGGGCCAGAAACGAATCCAGTTCAGCCAGATTGCGGTCTTCCCAGACAATCGTGAACCAACGCGCGATCATGTCTCGTTTATTTATAGTCATTCTCAGATCGAACTTTCAACTTCAAGATACTGCGGGCTCATATCGTGCCAGAGCGAAGGAATTCCCCTCTGCCGACTCCTTGAGGGCTAGACTGCAACACACTGATTAACAACCGACAAATTTCTTCCAAGACGCGATGAAGGCAGCGGATTTTCTCTCATGTCCAGAAGCGGCAAAGTCAGCGACAAGGGCTCCGCTAGCGCCCAATCACGATATCAGCCGACAAACCGCCAAGCGCCTCGCTCTGCCCCAGCCGCAGGGTGCCGCCATGGGCACGGGCGATGTCGGTGACAATCGCCAACCCCAGGCCAACCCCCGAGCCCAAATCCTGGTTGCGTGCCGGGTCCAGCCGCGAAAACGGCCGCACCGCATCGCCGCGTTGTAACGCGGGAATGCCGGGCCCATCGTCTTCGACACGCAGCCGCAGGGATTTTTCGGTCAAGGCCACCGAGACCCGCGCCCGCGTGCCATAGCGCACTGCATTCGAGATTAGATTCTCCAGCGCGCGGCGCATCGCCTGCGGTCGCAGCAGCACCGTGCCTGTGCCGCTCAACTCTCCCAGCATCACGTCCTTACCCTGTCGTTGCCAGGCCTCGACCACCGTAAGTGCCAGTTGCTGCGGATCCACCGGCTCTGGCTCTCCGGTAGAGGCGCCGCGCGAGAAATCAAGAAAGGCATCCAACAGCGCCTGCATCTCTTCGACATCGCGCAGCATCGGCTCTGCATCGTCCTCATCGATCATCGCCAGGCCCAGCTTGAGCCGGGTCAAGGGGGTGCGCAGATCATGACTCACCCCCGAGAGCATAAGCGTACGCTGCTCGATCTGGCGCTCTATGCGCGCCCGCATATCGACAAAGGCACTGCCGGCAACCCGCACTTCGGTCGCGCCGCGCGGTGAATATGGAAGGTGCCGCCCCCGGCCAAAAGCCTGCGCCGCATCGGCCAATTTCTTGATCGGGCGCAGCTGGTTGCGCATGTAGACAAAGGAAATCACCGTCATCAGAAACCCAAAGAACACCATGGTCACGATCAACTGGTGCGGGGCTGCTGCTGTCAGGCGCCGCCGGTCCAGGGCCAGCTCCAGAATGCCGACCTCGGTGTCAAAATACAGCAAAAAGGCACGGTCTTCCGGGAATTGCACCGCCACGAAACCCTCCAGCTCGCGCTGCAATTTCTCTCGCACCACACGGCCCGAAAACTCGTTCAGGCTCAGCGTGGTCTGCGGAGGCGGCGCATCTGGCGACACGAACCTTGCCTGCATGGTCAAGGGCGCCAGATAGGGCGCCAGGCGGCTCAGATATTCCTCGGGAGAGCGCGCCCCCTTGGCCTGTTGCCGCAACAGGGCAATTTCACGCTGAATGGTGGCGGTCATCTGCGTGGTGAGATCCTCAAGATCGCGTTTGATGAAGACAATCGTGACCAGCAGCTGCAACGCAACCACCGGGACGACGAGGATCAGCGCCGCACGGGCATACAGGCTGCGCGGAACATATTGTTTGAGCCATTGGAAGAACATAGGCTAATACTAGCGGCGCGCGCCCCCCGTGTGAAGGCCGCTAAATCACAGCGCCCACTCTGGCAGAGGGACCCGGTCCGCGTCGACAGGACCGGGCGATGTCCTGGCCCGGGCGCGCATAGGTTCACCGCGGCCCCAAGCGGCCCCAATCAAGGCAGAAACACATGCAGGCTCCTGATGATTTTGACCCGATCCCCGGTCAGCCAGAGCAGCTAGAACCAGGCGTACGGCGCCTGCTTGCGCCCAACCCCTCTGCGATGACCTATCGCGGCACCAATACCTATCTTGTCGGCACCAGCCAGATCGCGGTGATCGACCCTGGCCCCGAAATGCCCGCCCACCTAGAGGCCATCCTGGCAGCGCTGCTGCCGGGGCAAGAGATCAGCCATATCATCGTCACCCATAGCCACCTGGATCATTCGCCACTTGCCGCCGCCCTTTCGGCCCGCTGTGGAGCCCCCACCTATGGCTTTGGTGGTGCCAGCGCCGGGCGCAGCCCCATCATGCAAAACCTCGTCGCCGCCGGGATGCGCAGCGGCGGCGAAGGCATCGATATGGGCTTCACCCCCGACATCACCCTGGCGGATGGGCAATGCCTGAGCGCACCTGGCTGGCAGCTTGAGGTGATTCACACCCCCGGCCATCTGGGCAACCATATCGCCCTGGCCCTGAATGACGCCTGTTTTACCGCCGATCATGTCATGGGCTGGGCCAGCTCTCTGGTCTCGCCACCCGATGGCGATCTGACCGATTTCATGGCCTCCTGCGCCCGGCTGCGTGATCGGGATTGGCGGGTGTTCTACCCCGGCCACGGCGGCGAAATCACCGATCCACAGGCGCGACTGGACTGGCTGATCAGCCACCGGCAGAACCGCGAGGCGGAAATCCTCGCCCATCTGCAACGCGCCCCAGCCACCCCGGCCGAGCTGGCACGCGCAATGTACAGCGACACCCCGACAGCGCTGCTGGCCGCAGCAGAACGCAATGTCCTTGCCCATCTTGTCGACCTGACCAGCCGGGCAAAAGTCCGCCCCCAGGACAAGCTGACAGAGGGCGCGCTGTTCCACCGGCTTGGCTGACGAAACTTTTTTCAAAAAATCGACTTCCCCCCCTAGACCTCCCCAATCCCCCTCGCTATATCGCACGGACCGTTCCGGCGTAGCTCAGCGGTAGAGCAGTTGACTGTTAATCAATTGGTCGTAGGTTCGATCCCTACCGCCGGAGCCATAAAAAGCCACCAAGCTCAAAAGCTTGGTGGCTTTTTTGGTTGGATGAGATCCACCATGGATTCAATTTGTCACCGGATTTTTCACCCCATTTTGCACACAGGGGAGCAAGAGGTGATGTTTCATATCCATCCATAGCAATTTAGCTTGAAAACGAGCGAGGGCCTCCCCCACGACCCTTTTCACATGGGGAGCAAGCGGGCGACCTGATCCATTGCCCTGCGTTTCCCGGCCATGTGCGCAAAGGGCCAAGCGCACGCACAGTCGAGTGCATCAAACAGTCCAGCAGGCATGGAAAAGGGCGGCATGGGGCAAACCCATGCCGCCCTTCTTACCCCCTAAGGGGGAGGTCTTGCTACTGTGCCAGGCTTGGCAGGTAGAGAACGATCGCGGGGAAGGCCACCAGAAGCGCAATCGTCACCCCATCGGCGATGAAAAAGGGCATCACGCCGCGGAATACGTCCTGCACGCTCAGATCATCGCGCACCCCGGCCACAACAAAACAGTTGAGACCAATCGGCGGCGTAATCAGGCAGAACTCGGCCATTTTCACCACCAGAATGCCAAACCAGATCGCACACATCGGCCCTGACATGCCAAAGGCGCTATCCGCCGCCGCGACGCTCTCGCCGCCATTCAACGCCATCACCGCCGGGTAGACCACCGGCAGGGTCAGTAACAGCATGCCAATGGCATCCATGAACATCCCCAGCACGGCATAGGCCAACAGGATGCAAATCAGGATCACCATAGGCGACATCTCAAGACTGGTAATCCAGTCAGAGAAGGCCCCCGGCAGATCGGCAAAGCCCAGAAAGCGGACATAGATCAGCACGCCCCAAATGATGGTAAAGATCATCACGGTAAGCTTGGCCGTCTCCAGCAGCGCCGATTTGAACTCTCCCCAGCGCATGCCGCGCCACAGCGCCATGCAAAAGACCACAAAGGCCCCCAACGCGCCGCCCTCGGTTGGGGTTCCCCAAGCATCGCCGCCAAAGGGGTTGTAGACAAAGCAGATGATGATCACGACGACAAAGACGATCGGCAGCGCCCCGGGCAGCGCTTCAAAACGCTGACGCCAGGTGAAACCGGTGACGGGCGGGCCGACGTTCTTGAAGACCATCGCAATGCCAACAATCAGCAGCACATAAACCACCGCGCTAAAGGCGCCGGGAATAAAGCCAGCCAGCAGCAGTTTGCCCACGTCCTGTTCCACGATAATGGCATAGATCACCAGAATCGCCGAAGGCGGGATCAGCGAAGCCAGGGTTCCGGCTGCTGCCACAACCCCCGCTGCAAAACGTTTGTTATAGCCAATTGCCAGCATTTCCGGAATGGCGATCCGTGCAAAGACCGCCGAGGTCGCAACCGACGCCCCCGACACCGCTGCAAATCCGGCAGTGGCAAAAACGGTCGATACCGCAAGCCCGCCCGGCAGCCAGGCAATCCAGCGTTTGGCCGCTTCAAACAGCGCCCGCGTGAGGCCGGCGTAATAGGCCAGATAGCCAATCAGGATGAAGGTTGGAATCAGGCTCAGCGCCTGGCTGGAAACCTTGGAATGCGGCACCTGCCCGGCAATCTTGACCGACACGGTCAGCGCCTTGCCAAATTTATCCGGGCTGTAGCCGAATTTAGCCCAGAAGATCCAGACAAGCCCAACCAGGCCCGCCAGACCAGCGGCAAAGGCAACCCGCATGCCAACAACAACCAGCACAAGCAAAAAGCCGGTGACCCAAAGGCCAATTTCAATTGGTTCCATGCCCGTTACCCCCGCCCGCTCATTGCGTCATCATCTTCATGGCCAACCAGCTGTTCGGCCTCTGCTGCGGCCTGTTTCGCTGCATCCAAAATCATTGGCACCGCAGGGGGATTTTCCAGCCCCAGCACCATCGCCCGGCCATAGCCCCAGGCCTGCAGCACAAGGCGCAGGCAAAGCACTGAAAAGGCCACTGGCGCCAGCAGTTTCGCGGGCCAGATGGGCAGGCCGATATCAATTGAACTGTCGCGGCTCCAGAGTGGCGCAGCAAAATCAAACGACCGGGTGAAATGTGACCAGCTTCCCCAGACCAGGGCCAGCATCAGCGCAAGGATCAACAGGATAGAGACCAGCTCAAACAACCAAAGCGCCCGACCACGCAGCGCACCAATGACGATATCCATGCGGATATGGCCGCCATCGCGTTGCACGAAGGCAATGCCCATAAAGGCGATCAACGGCATGGCCTGTTCGATCCAGTCCACATAGCCCGGCAAGGGCGCATTCAGCGCGTTGCGCCCGCCAACCGAGACAACGGCCAGCAGCATAAGTGAAAAGACAGCCAGGCCGCTCAGCAGCGCCAGGGCCTTCTCGACATGTAGCAATTTGCGGTCAAGACGGCTGATCAGGCTACCATCTTCCAGCACCGCGGCGTTTCCCGCCATGGGCTCTCCTTTCTATAGAGAGAGTTTTCTAAAACCAAAAACGGGGCCGAGAGTGATGTCTCTCAGCCCCGTATCGTCCAGCGCCCTAGCTTAGTTGCCTGCGCGGGTGTCGGTGAGGGTCTTGATCACCAGGTCATAAAGTTCCTGACCGGGAATTCCCTGGGCTTCCATGTCCTTGATCCATTGTTCGCGGATCGGATCTGCGGCGGTGGTTCGGAAGTTTGCCAGCTCTTCCTCGGACATCATTACCTTGGTGACGCCCTTTTCTTCCAGGACCTGGTCCCACTTTGCCAGCAAGGCACCATAGTTTTCCAGGTAATGTGCGATGGCCTCATCAACAGAGCTGTCGAGCGCTTCACGCTCAGCATCGCTCAGCGCGTCATAGGCATCGGTGTTGACCACAACCGGGCAGTTCACGGTGCCGGGATTCAGGTTGGCTGTCCACCATTCGGCGCGGTTGATCGTGCCAAAGGACAGATGGGCGTGCTGGGCAAAGGCCACGGTATCGACAACACCGGATTCCATTGCGTTATAGGCCTCGGTCGCGGTAACCGAGGTGGGCACAGCACCAACTGCGGAAAAGGCCTGGCCGATACCGCCGGTGGCACGCACCCGCATATCCTTGAAATCAGCCACGGTATCGCGGGGTTCGCCCGTGCCAACGATGTTGTACTGCGGCATTGGGCTGGTCATCAGCAGCTTTGCATTCCAGCGCGCCAGATCTTTCTGCGCCGCAGGATGGTTATAGACCGCATGGCTGACGGCCACTTCCTCTTCTAGGGTATTCACCCCCAGGAAGGGCAGTTCCAGCACGGTGATCGAGGGGTTCTTGTCACGGTGATAGCCGGCACAGAACTGCGCCATTTCAAAGGCACCGATCGAGATCCCGTCGAGGTTCTCTTTGTTTTTGGACAGGCCACCGTAGCTGATGTTGAGCGTGAACTCGCCATCCGTTTTGGCGCTGACAAGCTCTGCCAGTTTTTCAACGTGCTCAGTAAAGGCGCGGCGCTTGCCCCAGACCGAAACATTCCATTCTGTCGCAGCGGCTTCCCCAACCAATGCAAAGCTGGCCGCAACCGTCACAGCGGCCGTCAAAATCGTCTTCATATATTCATCTCCCATGTTGCGCCTGTCGCCACCCAGCCGCCATATTGGCAGCGGCCAGGGTGCAGGCGCTTGCCGGTACGCTAACTCTATCTGACAATACTGCCAAGCCCGCAGCGCCGCCCAAAATAGAGAATTCCCCGCTTTCCTGTCGGGTTGCACCAGCCATGCAGGCTGGGTTACCTACAATCCGTTCACGGCCTTCCGCCTGGGCGCAACAAAGTTGCGCACCCGACCGGGCCGAAATTTTAGCGCAAACAGCGATCAGGGGAACAAAATGCCGCAGCCTCTTGCGGCGAAAAGAATCTGAATGCAGGCGGTTTGGTCGATAAATTTCACAAATCTTCAGATCCTGCGGCCGCGTCACGTTGACTAATAATTCCCATATTCACAAAGGATTTTTCTGACGTTTTGGTGACAAATTTTCAACGCTCGCCCTTCTGCGGAAATTCATTTACAAGCAAACCGTTATTTTACCGGATCTTATTCACTTATTTTCTGCGCGCCCTATTATCAGCGCCAGGGAAGGAAACGGTTTGACAGTCACGCCCACTGGTTGTGGGGTCATTCCGACAGGCGATACGCCGACAGACTATCAGGGAGGAACACAGCATGACACCGCAGCCCCAGGCTCAGCCCCACGCACCATCCGCGGACACCGTCGCCCGCGCCCATGTCGACAGCGCAAAATACGAGGAAATGTATGCCGCCTCGCTCAAGGATCCCGAAGCCTTCTGGGCCGAGCAAGGCAAACGCATCGACTGGATCAAACCCTTCACCACGGTGAAGGATGTCAATTTCAATTTTGGCGAGGTCTCGATCAACTGGTACGGCGATGGCACGCTGAACGTATCGGCCAACTGCATCGACCGCCATCTGGAGACCCGTGGCGACCAGACCGCGATCATTTTTGAACCCGATGATCCGAATGAAGCAGCCCAGCATATTACCTACAAGGAACTGCACCGCCGCACCTGCCGCATGGCCAATATCCTTGAAACCATGGGCGTGCGCAAAGGCGACCGGGTGGTGATCTACCTGCCGATGATCCCCGAGGCCGCCTATGCCATGCTGGCCTGTGCGCGGATCGGCGCGATCCATTCGATTGTCTTTGCCGGCTTTAGCCCTGATGCACTGTCGGCGCGGATCAACGGATCAGACGCCAAGGTGCTGATCACCGCGGATGAGGCCCCACGCGGCGGTCGCAAGACACCGCTGAAATCCAACGCAGATGCGGCGCTGCTGCACTGTAAGGATTCCGTGAAATGCCTGGTTGTGAAACGGACTGGCGGCCAGACCACCTGGATCGACGGGCGCGATTTCGATTACAACGAGATGGCCCTGGAGGCGAACGACTACTGCAAACCCGCAGAGATGAACGCCGAAGACCCGCTCTTTGTGCTTTATACCTCTGGCTCCACCGGCCAGCCCAAAGGCGTGGTTCACACCTCCGGTGGCTACCTCACCTATGCGGCGATGACCCATGAGATCACCTTTGATTACCACGACGGAGACATCTACTGGTGTACCGCTGACGTGGGCTGGGTCACTGGCCACAGCTATATCGTCTATGGCCCCCTTGCCAATGGCGCCACCACCCTGATGTTCGAAGGCGTGCCAACCTACCCAGACGCCAGCCGCTTCTGGCAGGTCTGCGAAAAGCACAAGGTCAACCAGTTCTACACCGCCCCCACTGCGCTGCGCGCGCTGATGGGTCAGGGCAATGAATGGGTCGAAAAATGCGATCTCTCCTCGCTCCGCCTGCTGGGCACCGTGGGGGAACCCATCAACCCAGAGGCCTGGAACTGGTACAATGACGTTGTCGGCGGCGGTCGCTGCCCCATCGTTGACACCTGGTGGCAGACCGAAACCGGCGGCCATCTGATGACCCCGCTGCCCGGCGCCCATGCCACCAAACCCGGCTCTGCGATGAAGCCCTTCTTTGGCATTGAACCCGTGGTGCTGGACCCGCAGTCTGGTGAAGAGATCACCGGCAACGGGGTTGAAGGGGTGCTGTGTATCAAGGACAGCTGGCCTGGCCAGATGCGAAGCGTCTGGGGCGATCACGAGCGCTTTCAGAAGACCTATTTTGCGGATTACAAAGGCTATTACTTTACCGGGGATGGCTGTCGCCGCGACGAGGATGGCGACTATTGGATCACCGGTCGCGTTGATGATGTGATCAATGTCTCGGGGCACCGGATGGGCACCGCCGAAGTCGAAAGCGCGCTGGTGGCCCATGCCGCCGTCGCCGAGGCCGCCGTGGTGGGCTATCCGCATGATATCAAGGGCCAGGGCATCTATTGCTATGTCACTCTGATGAACGACCGCGAGCCATCGGATGAGTTGGTGAAAGAGCTACGCACCTGGGTGCGGACCGAAATCGGCCCCATCGCCAGCCCTGATGTGATCCAATGGGCCCCTGGCCTGCCAAAAACCCGCTCGGGCAAGATCATGCGCCGGATCCTGCGTAAGATTGCCGAAAACGACTTTGGCGCGCTTGGCGACACCTCGACCCTGGCCGACCCTTCGGTGGTCGATGATCTGATCGCCAACCGGGCGAAATAAGGAGTATCACAGCATGACAACCGACGTAATGACCCGCCCTGCTGTCTTGATTCTTCTCGGCCCCCCTGGCGCCGGGAAGGGCACCCAGGCCCGTATTCTCCAAGAGAGCTTCGGCCTGGTGCAGCTGTCGACCGGCGATCTGTTGCGCGCCGCTGTGGCCGCAGGCACCGAGGCCGGCAAGGCTGCCAAAGCGGTGATGGCAGCGGGCGGTCTGGTCTCGGATGAAATCGTGATCAACATCCTGCGAGACCGCCTTGGCGAACCCGACTGCGCCAAGGGCGTCATTCTGGATGGCTTTCCGCGCACCACGGTTCAGGCCGAAGCGCTGGATGTTTTGCTGGGCGAGACTGGCCAGAAGATCAATGCAGCCATCAGCCTGGAGGTGGATGACACTGCCATGGTGACCCGGATTTCCGGGCGTTACACCTGTGGCGGCTGTGGCGAAGGCTATCACGACAGTTTCAAACAGCCCGCAAAGGTGGGCGTCTGCGACAAATGCGGCAGCACCGAGATGACCCGCCGCGCCGATGACACCGCCGAAACCGTTGCCAGCCGACTGGCAGCCTACCATCAACAGACCGCGCCCTTGATCACCTACTATGGTGACAAAGGCGCGCTGCAAAAGATCGACGCCATGGGCGATATCAGCAACATTTCCGGCGGTCTCGCCAGAATTGTCCAGGCTGCCACTGCCTAAGGCCTTCGTGCCCAAGGCCCCGGCCGACGTCGCCGGGGTCTGAACATACCTACCGAAAACCCCCGACCTATTCTGCTGACTCGCGTCAGCAGCTGGGCGGAGCCATGCCTGATGCCCCTTTTTCTTGCGAAGATCCGGGCGGCAGGCAAACCAATGCGTATGCCTGCTTGATCCCTCTTGCAGGTCCTGGAGGAAGAAGGAGAAGCCGCCATGGCGGACCATAAAACAAAAGCTGCACAGACAGCCGAGGCCGATAAGGGCTATTGGCAGGCCAATGTGCGGATCATTCTTGTCAGCCTGGTGATCTGGGCTGTCGTTTCATTTGGATTTGGCATCCTGCTGCGTCCGATGCTGTCAGGTATTGCGGTTGGCGGCAGTGATCTGGGCTTTTGGTTTGCCCAGCAGGGATCCATCCTGGTCTTTTTGGCCCTGATCTTTTTCTACGCCTTCCGCATGAACAAGCTGGACCGTGAATTCGGCGTCGAGGAGGAATAAGCCATGGATCAGTTTACCATCAACCTGCTGTTTGTAGGCACGTCTTTCGCGCTTTATATCGGCATCGCAATCTGGGCCCGTGCGGGCTCCACCTCAGAATTCTACGCGGCGGGGCGCGGCGTGCACCCTGTCACCAACGGTATGGCCACGGCGGCAGACTGGATGTCGGCGGCGTCGTTCATCTCGATGGCGGGTCTCATCGCCTTTACCGGCTATGACAACTCCTCCTTCCTGATGGGCTGGACCGGTGGCTATGTTCTGCTGGCCCTGCTGCTGGCGCCCTATCTGCGCAAGTTTGGCAAGTTCACCGTGTCCGAGTTCATCGGTGATCGGTTCTACAGCCCAACCGCGCGTATCGTGGCGGTGATCTGCCTGATCGTCGCCTCGACCACCTATGTGATCGGCCAGATGACCGGCGTTGGCGTCGCCTTTGGCCGCTTTCTGGAGGTTTCCAATACCACTGGCCTGCTGATCGGCGCCTGTGTTGTATTCGCCTACGCGGTATTCGGCGGCATGAAGGGTGTAACCTATACCCAGGTTGCGCAATACTGCGTGCTGATCATGGCCTATACCATCCCGGCCATCTTCATCTCGCTGCAGCTGACCGGCAATCCAATCCCGGCATTGGGTCTGTTTGGCGATCACGTCGCAAGCGGTGAGCCCCTGTTGCAAAAGCTGGACGCCATTGTGCGTGAGCTTGGCTTTAGTGAATATACCGCTCACCATGCCGATACCTTCAACATGGTTCTGTTTACCCTGTCGCTGATGATCGGCACCGCCGGCCTGCCCCATGTGATCATGCGCTTTTTCACCGTTCCGCGCGTCGCGGATGCCCGTTGGTCGGCTGGCTGGGCGTTGGTGTTCATCGCGTTGCTCTACCTCACCGCGCCTGCGGTTGGTGCGATGGCGCGCCTTAATATCACTGATATGATGTGGCCCAATGGCACAGATGCGCAGGCGGTCTCAGTCGAGCAGATCGAAAACGATGCCCGCTATGACTGGATGGCGACCTGGGAAAAAACCGGGCTGCTGGCCTGGGAAGACAAGAACGGCGACGGCCATATCCAGTATTACAACGATCAGAATGCGGATATGCAGGCCAAAGCGGCGGAAATGGGCTGGGTCGGCAACGAGCTGACCAACTTCAACCGCGATATCCTGGTGCTGGCCAACCCTGAAATCGCCAACCTGCCCTCTTGGGTCATTGGCCTTGTGGCAGCGGGTGGTCTTGCGGCGGCGCTATCCACGGCGGCTGGTCTGCTGCTGGCGATCTCTTCCGCTGTGTCGCACGATCTGATCAAGGGATCGATCAATCCGGGGATTTCCGAAAAAGGAGAACTGTTGTCGGCGCGTATTGCCATGGCTGTTGCCATTGCGGTTGCCACCTATCTTGGCCTCAACCCTCCCGGCTTTGCGGCGCAGACTGTTGCGCTGGCCTTTGGTCTGGCGGCGGCCTCGATCTTCCCGGCGCTGATGATGGGGATCTTTTCGACCAAGATCAACAACACCGGGGCCGTAGCGGGTATGCTGGCCGGTCTGGGTGTCACCCTGATCTACATCTTCCTGCACAAGGGCTGGCTATTCATTCCGGACACCAATTCCTTTACCGATGCTGACCCGCTGCTGGGCACGATCAAATCCACCTCCTTTGGGGCCATTGGTGCTGCGGTCAACTTCGCCACCGCCTATCTGGTGGCCAGCCTCACCAGGGAAACCCCGCAAGAGATCAAAGACCTGGTCGAAAGCGTGCGAATCCCACGTGGCGCAGGCGCGGCACAGGATCACTGATCCTGCCTGGACGGGCCTCTCCCTCGGGTTCTATCCTGATGGCCCGTCCCTCTTATTCCCTGCCCGCCCGGGATCGCCCCTCGGGCGGGCATCGACATTCTTTCACGTCGCCCTTTTGAAACAGGTCTGTGCAATGCCGATTTCCGAACCCGATCTGCTCCGCTTTCTTGCCTCGGTTCACCCCTATGACAGCCTCGGACCAGATAAGCTGCGTACCTTGGCCCCCAAGTTTCGCCTGCTGACCCTGGCCGCAGATGCCCCGATCTATGCGCTGGGAGAAGACCTAGAGGGGCTCTATCTGGTGCATCACGGTGAGGTCGAAATCACCGATGAGAACGGCATGGCCCTGTCGATCCTGGGGCCGCGCAATTCCTTTGGGGAACGCGGGCTGACGCGGGGCGGGCGCGCCGCAACCTCTGCCCGGACCACGACGGACAGTTTACTGCTGCTGCTGCCGCGCGCCGAATTTGACGCGCTGATGCAGGGTGAACCTGCGGTGGCACGGTTTTTTGATCGCCGCCGCCCCGAGGCCGCGGGCCAAAGCGGGCTAACCACCCTGCGCGCAAAGGATATCATGGCCTCGCCAGCGCTGACCTGCGCACCGGGGCTCAGCTGTCAAAGCGCGGCGCAACTGATGCGACAGCACCATATTTCCTGTGTCTGCATCCGCGAAGACCACCGGCTGCTCGGCATTCTGACCACCCGGGATCTGACCGAAAAGCTGCTGGCAGAGGGGCGACCAGCCAGCACCCCCGTTGACCAGATCATGACCCCCGCCCCCCTTAGCCTACCGCCTGCGGCGCTTGGCTCGGACGTGCTGCACGCGATGATGGAACATCACATCGGCCATATCCCGGTAACACAGAACGGCGCGCTGCTTGGCATGATCACCCAGACGGACCTGACCCGGTTTCAGGCCATCACCTCGGCCGAGCTGGTCGCCCGGATCGCCCGCGCCGATACGGCTGCCGAAATGGCACAGGTAACGGCCGAGATCCCGCAGCTGCTGGTGCAGCTGGTGGCGGGCGGCAACCGGCACGAGGTGGTTACCCGGTTGATCACCGATATTGCAGATACTGTCACCCGGCGCCTGCTTGCGCTGGCAGAGGCCAGGCTGGGCCCTGCCCCGGTGCCCTATCTGTGGCTGGCCTGCGGTAGCCAGGGGCGGCAGGAACAGACTGGCGTTTCTGATCAGGACAACTGCCTGATCCTTGCCGATAGCGTCACCACCGACGGGGCCCGCTATTTTGCCAGACTGGCCGATTTTGTCTGCGACGGATTGAACCAATGCGGCTATGTCTATTGCCCCGGTGACATGATGGCCAGCAACCCGCGCTGGTGCCAGCCGCTACAGGTCTGGCAAGACTATTTTGCGGACTGGATTGCGACACCCGGCCCCGAGGCACAGATGCTGGCCTCGGTGATGTTTGACCTGCGTCCCATCGGCGGGGACACCGCCTTGTTTGCCCCGCTTCAGGCCCTAGGGCTGGCAGCCGCCAGTGCCAATTCCATCTTTGTCGCGCATATGGCCTCTAACGCGCTGAAACACACACCGCCGCTTGGGCTGTTGCGTGGCCTTGCAACCCTGCGCACTGGCGAGCACCGCAACAGGCTGGACATGAAACATAACGGCGTGGTGCCGGTGACCGATCTGGCGCGTATCTATGCGCTGCAGGCCGGGATCAATGTGGTCAATACCCGCGCCCGGCTAAAGGCGGCCGCCGCCTCGGGCTCTGTCAGCCCCCGAGGCGGGCGGGATTTGCTGGACGCCTATGATCTGATTGCCCAGACCCGGCTGGAACATCAGGCCCGACGGGTGCGCCACGCACTGGTGCCCGACAACTATTTGGCGCCTGCCGATCTGTCAGATTTTGAACGCAGCCACCTGCGCGATGCCTTTGTCGTGGTAAAGACGATGCAATCGGCGCTGGGACACGGTAAAGCAATGCTCAGCTGAGCCCCAAACAACCATAGGAGTCCTTGATGTTTCTGGAACTGATCGCAGTGATTTTTGCCGGCATCGCCGTGGCGGGCGTGGTGATGTTGGTGAATGCCTCCAGCGGTGGGCGCCTGCCGCGGTGGCTGGCCCCTGTTGCGGCTGGCCTGGCAATGATCGGCGTCACCGTGGCCTCGGAATATGGCTGGTACAGCCGTACCGTGGCGGGGCTGCCTGCAGGGCTGGAGGTTGCCGAAACTGTCGAGCGGCACAGCCTCTATCGTCCCTGGACCTATGTCTTTCCCTATACCGAACGCTTTGTCGCCCTGGACCGCTCCACCCGGCGCAGCCACCCGGCACAGCCAGATCAGCACTTGGTTGAAACCTATTTCTTTGGCCGCTGGGCTCCCATTGGCCAGCTCAGCACCCTGCTGGACTGCGCGGGCTGGAAGCGCGCCGTGATCTCCGGCGAGACCGGCTTTCTGCCGGGCGGCAACACAAGCGGGCTTGACTGGGTGTCACCACCGGCAGACGACGGCCTGTTGACCACCCTATGCCGGGAGGGATGAAATGCTGACACATCTGAGCCTGCGCCTGCGGATTTTCCTGTTCTTTGGCCTGATTGCCTTGGGCAATATTGCGATCTTTGTCGGCGGCCTTTGGCTTGGCTATCTACGCGCAGGCCTACCTGCGCTGCTGGATCCGTTTGTTTTTGCCGGGCTTCTCGCGAGCTTTGCCTGTCTTGGTATCTGCGCCGCAATCTGGCTTCTGTTTGATGAACATGTGGCCAAACCGATCGAGACGCTCGCAGCGGAAATGCGTCTAAAGGCCCATGGCGGCGTTTCGCGCGACATCGACGCACAGACCGCGCGCTATCTTGGCGATCTTGCCCCGGCGGCGGCCGGGCTTGCCGGGCAGTTAGGCGACAACACCCTGCAAACGGCACGCAGCATTGCCCAAGAGACCGCCCGGCTGGAAGCTGAAAAACAACGGCTCACAGCGCTGTTAAGCGAAATGCCGGTGGCCACCGTGATGCTGGGGCCCGATCATCGCATCGTGCTCTATGATGCCCAGGCTGCTACGGTTCTGACCCGGATCGCGCAGCCACGGCTCAACGCGTCTCTGTATGATTATCTGGACCGCAACACGCTGGAACCCGCCCTGACCAAGATGCGCAAAACCGGACAGGAAGCCAGAGCACAGGTCGCAAGCCGCGACAAGACGCAGAGCTTTGCGATCTGCCTGAAACCCCTGGGCCAGGGCGATAGCTATGTTCTGATCTTTGACGCGCCCGCCACCGTCCTCATGCCGCAAGACGTCCAGCCACTGGTCTTTGATTTTGACCTCATTGTACGCCCGATGCATGAAATCGCAGACCGCCCGCTGCACCAGCAGTGCTTTGTGGTCTTTGACACCGAAACCACCGGGCTATTGCCGCACCGGGACGAGATCGTGCAAATCGGCGCAGTGCGGGTGCTGAACGGGCGCCAGGTCACGGGCGAGCGCTTTGACACCCTGGTAAACCCTGGCCGCCCGATCCCGGAATCTGCCAGCCGCATTCATGGTATCAGCCCCGCGATGGTCGCCGATGCGCCAAAAATCACCGCCGCCGCAGCCGCCTTTCACCACTTTGCAACGGATGCGGTGATTGTTGCCCATAACGCACCGTTTGACATGGCGTTTCTGCGCCGCCACGCCAAAGACACCGGGGTGCAGTGGGATCACCCAATCCTTGATACTGTCTTGCTAAGCGCAGTATTGTTTGGCGCCTCGGTGCCGCATACGCTGGATGCGCTCTGTGCCCGGCTGGAAATTACCATACCGGCGGCGCAGCGTCATACCGCATTGGGCGATGCCCAGGCCACCGCTGCCGCTCTGGTAAAAATGATCCCGTTGTTGCAGGCGCGCGGCTTTACCACCCTGCGCGACGTTATAGAGCAGACCCAACGCCATAGGCGCCTGCTCGAAGACCTGAACCCAGTGGACAATCACGGCGGCACATGGCAGGCAGGCAAAAAGCCCTGAAGCGAGGCGCGCGACATGTCCGAAACCAGTTTTACGCCCGGCACCGATACCCTGCGGGCCTATCGGGATGCGCTGGGTTCATTTGCCACCGGTGTAACCGTAGTCACCACCTTGA
Source organism: Pseudophaeobacter profundi (assembly GCF_029697505.1). Lineage (GTDB taxonomy): Bacteria > Pseudomonadota > Alphaproteobacteria > Rhodobacterales > Rhodobacteraceae > Pseudophaeobacter > Pseudophaeobacter profundi. The sequence goes on from NZ_JARJEF010000004.1 coordinate 144,382, forward strand.
CCAAAAACGGCCCGCTGGCGATCACGGTCAACAGCTTCACCTCGGTCTCGATGGATCCTCCCCTGCTGCTCTGGTGCCCGGATCGCAGCTCTCTGCGCCATGACGCCTTTGTGACGGCACAGCGGTTTTCCATCCATGTTCTGGCCGAAGACCAGTTCGACATGGCGCAGCATTTTGCCCTGCACGGCGACGGCTTTACCCAAGACAACTGGCAGCTAAGCCCAGCCCAGACCCCGGCCCTGCCCAACCCCGTTGCCCGCTTTGACTGCCGCCTGTACCAGGTGCATCCGGCAGGGGATCACAGCATCGTCCTGGGCGAGGTCACCCAGGTCACCTCCCGCCCCGGCAACGGATTGGTGTTCAAACGCGGCCAATACGGCGGTTTTCTGCAACAACCCTGACCGCTGGCCCAACCTCTCGGCCGAAGCTGCAAAAAAACTCCGCCAAACCAAAATGTTCGGCGGAGTTAATCACTTTGTCTAGCGCCCTAAATGGCGCAGATCAGCCAGTCACGGGACTTAGTTCAAAGCCGCATCGGAGATGACATGGGTCCATGCGCCTTCTGGCGTCTTGGTGATCACCGGAGTAGAGCCGCCTTCCAGCAAGGTCTTCACCGTACGCTCATAATCGGCAACATCCAGCGCCCCATTGCTGCCTGCGGTCAGCTTGGCAACCTCGCGCATCATGCGCTTCTGGTGGTGTTCGGTCTGCGCGCCAGAAGCATCGTTGTCCAACACGATTTCCGCAGCTTCATCCGGATTGGCTTCGGCGTATTTCCAGCCCTTCATAGAGGCCCGCACAAAGCGCTGCATCTTCTCCACAAAGGCGGGATCTTCCAGGTTCTCTTCCAGAACATACAAACCGTCTTCCAGGGTTGCGACGCCCTGATCTTCATATTTGAAGGTAATCAACTCATCCGGAGAGACGCCCGCATCAAGAACCTGGCCATATTCGTTATAGGTCATGGTCGAAATACAATCTGCCTGACGCTGCAACAGCGGATCAACATTAAAGCCCTGCTTCAGAACCTCGACGCCCATCTCGCCCTTTGCTTCGGTGGAAATGCCAAGCTTGCTCATCCAGCTCATGAAGGGGAATTCATTGCCAAAGAACCACACACCCAGCGTGCGGTTTGTCAGATCTTCAGGTGCGGCAATGCCAGTATCGTTCCAACAGGTCAGCTGCATCCCCGAGCTCTTGTAAGGCTGGGCAATATTGACCAGCGGCAGGCCCTTTTCGCGCGCAGCCAGGGCGGCTGGCATCCATTCCACGGTAACATCGGCACCGCCGCCTGCAATCACCTGGGTTGGCGCAATATCCGGGCCACCTGGCAGAATGGTGACATCCAGGTCCTCTTCGCTATAAAACCCCTTGTCCAGGGCCACATAATAGCCAGCGAACTGTGCCTGTGTCACCCATTTCAGCTGCAGCTTCACGTCATCCGCAGCCTGGGCCGCGCCGACAGATGCAAGCGCCAGACCGGCGGCTGTCAAAATGTGTTTCATGAGATTGTTCTCCCGTTGGTTATGTCGAAAGCTTGCGCGAATTTGACCCTTCGATCAAATATTATTATTATAACTTTAAGAGCAACTTGGCCCTTTTGCGCAGCGATTGGGCGTTGTTGATGGGCCTGTGATGGTTTTTTCACCACCCCAATGGCCTCCCCCCAGAGCGCCCCTCTGGAGGATCTGCCAGCGCGCAGTGCGCGCGCTGACCAGTGGTTCTTATCCGCGTTGCGAGGGGTGCCAGAAGGTCAGGCTTTTCTCGACCAAGGCAATTGCCCCGTAAAAGAAAGACCCGGCCAGCGCCGCCACCACGATTTCGGCCCAGACCATGTCAAGCGCCAGTTGGCCAACGCTGGTCGAGATCCGAAACCCCATCCCCACAGTCGGAGAGCCAAAGAACTCTGCCACAATTGCGCCCACCAGCGCCAGCGTGGTCGAGATCTTCAGACCGTTGAAAATAAAAGGCAAAGCCGCAGGCAAGCGAAGCTTGAAGAAACTCTGCCAATAGCTGGCGGCATAGGTCTGCATCAGATCGCGCTGCATGGCAGAGGTCTCGCGCAGGCCCGCGACGGTATTCACCAACATGGGAAAGAACACCATGACCACAACCACCGCTGCCTTTGACTGCCAGTCAAAACCAAACCACATCACCAGAATGGGCGCGGTGCCAACAATAGGCAGGGCAGCCACGAAATTGCCAACCGGCAACAAACCCCGGCGCAGAAAATCACTGCGATCCACGGCCACCGCCATCAACACTGCCGCACCACAGCCAATGATATAGCCAGACAGGGCTCCCTTCAGAAAGGTCTGTGCCAGATCCTTCCACAGGATCGGCAAAGAAACCGCAAAGCGCTCTACAATCAGGCTGGGGGCCGGCAGGATCACCAGGGACACCTCAAGCCCCCGCACCAGAAGCTCCCACACCAAAAGCACCGTGACACCAAAAATCACCGGCACCAGCAGCTTTACCCCCCGCGTGTCAGATCGGGCACCATTGGCCAGGCGGCTATTCAACCACCAGCCGCCACACCAGACAAGAACCGCCAGAACAACCAAAATCATTGCAGGCCTCCCTTGCCAGCCGAGGCCGCGAATGGCGCGCCCGTTGCCCGCTTCATTTGGCCGCAAATATCCCGGGGGAGCCGCGCTTTCGCGGCGGGGGCAGCGCCCCCATTGCACAGTCTCATCATCCGCTCATCCCCATCCGTTTCAACACCGTCTTCTCGATCACTTCCAGCAAGGCCACCAACAGCCCCGCCAGAATGGCCGCAGCAAACAGCGCCGACCAGATCTGCACGGTCTGACCATAATAGCTGCCCGCCAACAGACGCGCGCCCAGACCAGAAACCGCCCCGGTTGGCAGCTCGCCGACAATCGCCCCCAGCAAGGATGCCGCAATGCCAATTTTCAGCGAGGTAAATAGATAGGGCATCGAGGACGGAAGCCGCAGCTTCCAGAACCCCTGGCTGGTGCTGGCGCTATAGGTTTTCAACAGGTCCAGCTGCATCGCATCAGGACTACGCAGCCCTTTGACCATGCCAACCACCACAGGAAAGAAGCTCAGATAGGCCGATATGATCGCCTTGGGCAGGATCCCCTGCACCCCGATGGAATAGAGCACCACAATGATCATTGGTGCCAGCGCGATAATGGGGATGGTCTGACTGACAATCGCCCAGGGCATCACCGACATATCCATCACCCGTGAATGCACGATGCCCACCGCCAGCAAAATGCCAAGCCCGGTCCCGATGACAAAGCCCAACAGCGTCGCCTTCAGCGTCACCTGCCCGTGGTACACCAAGGACCGCTTCGAGGTGACTTTCTTCATCACCGTGGTGTTCCACAGCTCACGCACCACCTGATGTGGTGCAGGCAAGCGGGGGCGATCCTGGCTAAAGGTCTCTGCAATGGCAAAGCTGTTACTTGCCACCAGACCAAAGCTGCCCATATCGCGACGTTCCTTGGAGGTCGCAGGGCTCACTTCAAACCCAGCCCGCTCAGCTGTGTCCAATACGCCTTTGATGTTCATCGGAATGCAGGCCGCATACCAAAAGGCGACAATCGCGGCCAATACGGTCAGGACGGAAAGAAAGGTTCTCATCGCCGCCCCTCCCTGGTTTCGTTTGCGATTTTCCCCTTAGTCATCGGCATGCCCTGCCCGCAGGCCTTCACGCACCCGGTGGGCAATGTCGATAAACTCCTGACTGTCGCGAATATCCAGGGGGCGCTCACGCGGCAGGGTGCTCTCGATCACATCGGTAATCCGACCGGGGCGCGGTGACATCACCACAATCTTGGTCGACAGATAAACCGCCTCTGGGATCGAGTGGGTGACAAAGCCGATGGTCTTGTTGGTACGCGCCCACAGCTTCAACAGCTGTTCGTTCAGGTGATCGCGCACAATCTCATCCAGCGCGCCAAAGGGTTCATCCATCAACAGGATATCGGCATCAAAGGCCAGCGCGCGGGCGATACTGGCACGCTGCTGCATCCCACCCGACAGCTGCCAGGGATATTTGCCGCCAAAACCGGACAACTCCACCAGCTCCAGCACCTGCTCGACACGCTTGTCCTGTTCGGCCTTGGAAAACCCCATGATTTCAAGCGGCAGCTTGATGTTCTTGGCAATGGTGCGCCAGGGGTACAGGCCGGCGGCCTGAAACACATAGCCATAGGCGCGTTGCTTGCGGGCTTCATCCGGGCTCATGCCATTGACGGTAATGCTGCCGCCAGTGGGGTGCTCCAGCGCCGCCATCACCCGCAGGAATGTGGTCTTGCCACAGCCAGACGGACCGATAAACGAAACAAAGTCGCCCTTATTGATCGTCAGGTTCACATCCTTAAGCGCCTGCACAGGGCCGTCATTTGTCGGAAAAACCAGATCCAGGTTTTTTGCTTCGACGACGGCCTCGGTGGCACCCTGCGGGGCATGGGCCTGGGTAGTCGTTTGAGTATTCATAATGTTGCCTTGCTCAGACTGCGAGGGGGCCGCGGCGGCAAGGCCGCCACAGCCCTGCCCTCATTAGACGCCGGTTGCGGGAATGCCTGTACGTTCTACCGGGCGCGGCGCGCTCAGCTCTTTCCAGGTCGACAGCGCCTTGTTCACCGTCGTATTGGCCTCGCGCTCAACAAACCGGCCATGGCCTTCCTGACAACGGATTTCGCCATCATGCACCGCCACCTGGCCGCGCGTCAGGGTGAACCGTGGCAGGCCTCTGACCTCTTTGCCCTCAAAGACGTTATAGTCGATCGCAGACTGCTGGGTGCTGGCAGCAATGGTTTTTGACTTTTCCGGATCCCAGACCACCAGATCAGCATCCGCCCCGACCAGAACGGCCCCTTTTTTGGGATAGCAATTCAGGATCTTGGCAATATTGGTCGAGGTCACGGCAACAAATTCATTTGGTGTGATCCGCCCGGTGGCCACCCCATGTGTCCAAAGCATCGGCATACGATCCTCCAACCCACCAGTGCCATTGGGAATTTTGGTGAAATCGCCCAGGCCATAGCGTTTCTGCTCAGTCGAAAAGGCGCAGTGATCTGTCGCAACAACCGACAAAGATCCCGATTGCAGCCCAGCCCACAGACTATCCTGATGTTGTTTGTTACGGAACGGCGGCGACATCACGCGGCGCGCCGCATGGTCCCAATCGGGGTTGAAATATTCGCTCTCATCCAGCGTCAGATGCTGGATCAGCGGCTCGCCCCAAACCCGTTTCCCCTGCTGACGCGCCCGGCGGATGGCCTCGTGGCTGTCCTCGCAGGAGGTATGCACCACATAGAGCGGCACACCTGCCATATCGGCGATCATGATGGCACGGTTGGTGGCCTCGCCCTCCACCTGCGGCGGGCGCGAATAGGCATGCGCCTCGGGGCCGGTATTCCCCTCAGCCAGCAGCTTGGCCGACAGCTCCGCAACCACATCGCCGTTTTCAGCGTGCACCATGGCAATGCCGCCCAGTTCAGACAGGCGCTGAAAGCTGGAATACAACTCGTCATCATTAACCATCAGCGCGCCTTTATAGGCCATGAAATGCTTGAAGGTATTGATGCCGCGCGTCTCGATCACGGTCTTCATATCGTCAAAGACCTGCTCGCCCCACCAGGTTACCGCCATGTGGAAGGAATAATCGCAGTTGGCGCGCGTCGATTTGTTATCCCAACGCTTCAACGCATCCAGCAGGCTTTCACCCGGATTTGGCAGGGCAAAATCCACCACCATGGTGGTGCCCCCCGCCAGACCAGCCCGCGTACCGCTTTCAAAATCATCCGTCGAATAGGTGCCCATGAAGGGCATTTCCAGATGGGTATGCGGATCAATCCCTCCCGGCATCACATAGCAGCCAGTTGCATCCAGCTCCTCATCCCCCTTGAGGTTGGGACCAATCGCGGTGATCACCCCATCCTCGATCAAGACATCCGATTTATAGGTAAGATCAGCGGTGACAATTGTCCCGTTCTTGATGACTTTAGTCATGGTAAAACTCCCTGTCTCGGGCGCATTTTGCGCCACTTTTATCTGGTTGAGGGACCAGTTCCCTGTTGTCTTGGCCCCCTTCATTTGGCCAAAAATATCCCGGGGGAGCGGCCCGCCAGGGCCGCGGGGGCAGCGCCCCTTCCCTTATTTCGGTATCAGGAAACGATCTCAGCCGTCTCGACAACTGCATGGAACAATACATTGCCGCCGGCCTCGGCCCACGCCTTGCTGATCTCTTCCGCCTCATTGTGGCTCAGGCCATCCACACAGGGGCACATGATCATCGCAGTGGGGGCAACCCTGTTGATCCAGCAGGCATCATGACCCGCTCCTGAAATGATATCCAGATGCGAATAGCCCAGACGCTCGGCCGCATTGCGCACCGCCGCCACACAGGTCTCGTCGAACTTCACCGGGTCAAAACCGCCGACTTTTTCGAATTCTATCTGCATATCAAGGGCTTCAACGATGTCCTTGCCCTCTTCGCGCAGGCGCAACTCCATGTCTTCGATCACTTCCAACTCGGGCGAGCGGAAATCAACGGTAAAGACCACCTTACCGGGGATCACATTGCGCGAGTTTGGATAGACGTCAATATGACCTGCCGCGCCAACGGCGCTTGGCGCATGCGACCAGGCGATTTCATCCACCGCTTCCAGCACCCGCGCCATGGCGAGGCCCGCGTTGCGGCGCATCGGCATCGGGGTTGATCCGGTGTGGGCATCCTTGCCGGTGATGGTCACTTCGGTCCAGCTCAGGCCCTGGCCATGGGTGACCACGCCAATATCCTTGCCCTCGGCTTCCAGAATGGGGCCCTGTTCGATGTGCAGCTCAAAGAAGGCATGCATCTTGCGGGCGCCGACCTCTTCCTCGCCGCGCCAGCCGATCCGCTTCAACTCATCACCAAATGACTTGCCCTCGGCGTCAACCCGGTCATAGGCCCAGTCCTGGGTATGAATACCGGCAAACACGCCTGACGACAGCATGGCCGGCGCGTAGCGGGTGCCTTCCTCGTTGGTAAAGTTGGTCGCCACGATGGGGTGTTTGGTCTTGATACCCATATCGTTGAGCGAGCGGATCAGCTCCAGCCCGGCCAGAACCCCCAGAACACCATCGTATTTGCCGCCGGTTGGCTGCGTATCCAGGTGCGAGCCCACATAGACCGGCAGCGCATCCGGGTCGGTACCTTCGCGGCGGGCAAACATATTGCCCATCTGATCCAGCCCCATGGTACAGCCAGCCTCTTCACACCATTTCTGGAACAAGGCACGCCCTTCGGCATCTTCATCGGTCAAGGTCTGGCGATTGTTGCCCCCTGCGACACCGGGGCCGATCTTGGCCATCTCCATCAGGCTCTCCCAGAGCCGATCCCCGTTGATTTTCAGATTCTGTCCCAAAGACGTCATCGCAGCTTCCTTCCTGTTCCCCCCGCTGATCTTGCGGGTTATTCTTGGCTTGGCACCAATTGGTGGCTTTGAATCGTTGGCCTGCACCCAAAGAGATGGATTTGACCAACTGGTCAAACTCACGCTATCACGGGGAAGCCACCAGTCAAGAAATTGAGTCACATTGGCTCTGATATCCCCATGAAAATGGGGCAATGCGCAAATTGCGGGCGAAGACAGCCCCGCTTCGGCCAGTAAGGATCGCTTATCCACTATGCCCAAGGACCGATCACCCACCCGCATCCAGAAAAAGAATCGCGCCGCCATTCTGGAAGCCGCGCTCGAGGTTTTCTCGGCACATGGGTTTCGCGGCGCAACCGTCGACCAGATTGCCACGCAGGCCGGGCTGTCAAAGCCGAATCTACTGTATTATTTTCCCTCCAAGGAGGCGATGTTCACCGCCCTGCTGTCTGAGCTATTGGATACCTGGCTTGACCCGATGCGCGAGATCGACGCCGCTGGCGATCCACTGGAAGAGATCCTCGCCTATGTGCAACGCAAGCTACAGATGAGCCGGGATTTCCCGCGCGAAAGCCGTCTGTTTGCCAATGAAATCGTACAGGGCGCGCCGCGCATGCTGGATGCGCTCTCGCGGGATCTGCGCGACCTGCTTGAAGAAAAGGAGCAGATCCTGGCGGGCTGGATGGCCGCAGGCAAGATCAATCAGACCCACCCCAAACACCTGGTTTTTTCGATCTGGGCGCTGACCCAGCACTATGCTGATTTTGACGTGCAGGTGCGTATGTTGATGGGGGATGAAGATCCGTTTGACGCAGCACCAGAGTTCCTGGAAACGCTTTATCGCCGGATGCTTACGCCAAAAAGTTAATTCATGTTAACCAGGATGTAACGGCAGGGCATCGCCACAGAAAAAAAGGGGGGCAGTACCGCAGCACTGCCCCCCTTTTGATTAGACCCAACCGCATGCGGGCTGGACTATTCTGCCGCCGTTGCCGATGGATTGTTGGGATGGGTTGTCCAGTTGGCATATTCGCCGGAAACCACCTTGCCGGTACGCTCATCAATCTGGCCAGCGGGAACCTCTTCCATGGTGATGCAGCCCTCAATCGGGCAAACATTCACGCAGAGGTTACAGGCCACACATTCATCGTCTTTAACGGTAAAGACACGGTCGGCGCTCATCTCGATGGCCTGGTGCGAGGTGTCTTCGCAGGCGGCAAAGCAACGGCCACAGCTGATGCAGTCTTCCTGGTTGATCTTTGCCTTGGCGATGAAGTTCAGATCCAGATACTGCCAGTCGGTGACATTTGGAACCGCCATGCCGATGAAGTCCTGGGTCGAGGTATAGCCCTTTTCATCCATCCAGTTGGACAGGCCGGAAATCATCTCTTTCACCACGTTGAACCCATAGGTCATAGCGGCGGTGCAGACCTGCACATTGCCCGCCCCCAGCGCCATGAATTCAGCCGCGTCTTTCCAGGTGGTGACACCGCCAATGGCCGAAATCGGCAGATCATGCGTTTCTGGGCAGCGGGCGATTTCCGCAACCATGTTCATGGCAATTGGTTTTACCGCAGGGCCACAATAGCCCCCATGGGTGCCCTTACCGCCAACGGTTGGCTCGGGCGCCATCTGGTCCAGATCAACTGAGACAATCGAGTTGATGGTATTGATCAGGCTGACCGCATCACCGCCGCCGGCCTTGGCCGCACGTGCGGGGAAGCGCACATCGGTGATATTGGGCGTCAGTTTTACGATGACGGGCTTGGAATAGTATTTCTTGCACCATTCGGTGACCATCTGGATGTATTCAGGCACCTGGCCCACAGCCGCACCCATGCCGCGTTCGGCCATACCGTGCGGACAGCCAAAGTTCAGCTCGATCCCATCGGCACCGGTGGCCTCAACCTTGGGCAGGATCGCCTTCCAGGCTTCCTCTTCGCAAGGCACCATGATCGACACGATCACGGCACGGTCCGGATAGTCCTTTTTGACGCGGGTGATTTCTTCCAGGTTGATCTCCAGCGAGCGATCCGTGATCAGCTCGATGTTGTTCAACCCCAGCAGCCGACGGTCGGCGCCAAAGATAGCGCCATAGCGCGGCCCGTTGACATTGACCACGGGGGGGCCTTCGGAGCCGAGGGTCTTCCAGACCACACCGCCCCAGCCTGCTTCAAAGGCGCGGCGTACGTTATATTCTTTGTCCGTTGGTGGCGCCGAGGCCAGCCAGAACGGGTTTGGGGATTTGATACCCAGGAATTCTGTTGTCAGATCAGCCATTTGTCTGTCCCTTTTCATGCTCGCTTAGGGCCGTTGGCCAGCAACGACCCATGGCTTGCTCAGCCCATCAGGCTTGTATGGATGTCCATTGCAGCGTCGCGGCCTTCGGCCACGGCGGTCACGGTGAGATCTTCGCCACCCGAAGCACAGTCGCCGCCGGCCCAGACATTCGCCACCGAAGTTCGGCCCGTTGCATCGACCATGATCTTGCCACCCTCCAGCTCAACCGCGTCTGGCTGACCTTGCAGGCTTTGGCCGATGGCCTTGTAGACCTGCTCTGCGGCCAGGCGCACTGTCTCACCGGTTCCACGAACGCGGCCGTCTTCGACCTGGGTATATTCCAGTTCGATCTCGGCGGCGGCGCCATTGCCATGGATCGCCTTGGGCATAACGTTGAACATCAATGTCACACCTTTAGAGGCCGCAAGATCCTGTTCGAACCGGCTGGCCCCCATCGCATCGCGGTCGCGGCGATAGGCGATAGTGACGTTTTCGGCGCCCAACAGTTTTGACTGAACGGCCGCGTCAACAGCTGTCATGCCGCCACCGATCACCACAACATTACGACCAACAGGTAGCTTGGTAAGATCCTCAGCCTGGCGCAGCTCTTCGATGAAATCAACAGCATCGCGCACGCCGCTCAAGTCTTCACCTTCGGCGCGCAGGGCATTGACCCCCGCCAGCCCGATCGACAGGAAGACAGCGTCGAAATCGCCTTTCAGCGCCTCCAGCGACAGATCGGTGCCCAGCTTTTTGCCATATTCGACGGTGATACCGCCGATTTTCAGCAGCCAGTCGACCTCGCGGGCGGCAAAATCTTCAGTGGATTTATAGGCGGCGATGCCAAATTCGTTCAGGCCACCGGCCTTGGCCTTGGCGTCATAGATGACCACATCATGGCCCAGCATCGCCAGTCGGTGCGCCGCAGACAGGCCCGCAGGACCGGCGCCAACAACTGCAACGCGCTTGCCCGTGCTGGCGGCACGGCTAAAGGGATGCACGCCTTTTTCCATCACTGTGTCGGTGGCATAGCGTTGCAACCGGCCAATCTCGACCGGCTTGCCCTCGGCGGCTTCGCGAACGCAGGCCTCTTCACAGAGCGTTTCTGTCGGACAGACCCGTGCGCACATGCCACCCAGGATATTCTGGTCCAGAATGGTCTTGGCAGCAGAGGCCGGGTGCCCGGCCTGGATTTCACGAATGAACTGCGGAATGTCGATGCTGGTGGGGCATGCGGTCATGCAGGGCGCATCATAGCAGAAATAGCAACGATCCGCCGCCACTGCGGCTTCATGCGGGTCATACGCGGGGTGCAGATCCCCAAAGTTGTCGGCGATCTCTGCAGCGGCCAAACGCCCTGCATGGATACCTGATGCCTGATGGCTACTCGCCATTGGGTGTCTCCCTGACTTTGTTTTTATACGACTCAAAGACTGCCACAGTTTGATTTTTTATCAACTGGTAAAATTTTTAAATGTGCAAAAAAGTCGTGTCCCCACATCAGAGGCTCTCCCCACGGGTTTGAAAAATATAGAAAAACATAGACGCTCAAATCTTGGGCTTTGGCCAAAATTTGCTGATACAGGCAGGCACAGGTCAGAAATACTGCCGGGATTTGCCCCCAATAGGCGCTATTTTGCGACAGGCCGACACGCAAAATTGGCGCAAAACAGCAAAAGGCCGGTAGGATTTCCCACCGGCCCGGTTCTAGGTTCTACCGCCCTTTCAGGGCGTGGAGGCTGCGCAATAATGGTGGCCTAGCCCTGCGGAAAAACCGCTGTTGCCTCAATCTCGATCTTGGCTTCATCTTCCACCAACGCAGCGACGACCACCATTGTCATCGCGGGAAAATGGTATCCCATCACATCGCGATAGGCCCGCCCGACCTCGCCCTGATGGGCCAGGTATTCAGCCTTGTCCGTGACATACCATGTAAGCCGGGTGATATCGCTGGCCTCGCCGCCAGCCGCTTCGACCACATCCAGGATATTGCGCAGCGCCTGGCGCATCTGTCCGATGAAGCCCTGCTCTTCGAAGACCTGATCCGCGGTCCAGCCGATTTGGCCGCCAACAAAGAGCAACTTACCCTCGGCGACCATGCCATTGGCATAACCCTTGGCCGGTTTCCATCCTTCGGGATGTACAGAAATGGCAGGCATGGGCTCTCCTTTATTCAATCAAAATAGTCAGTGGTCAGGACTGTGCCTATTGCCGCAATATCGGGCAGCATGTCATTTATTTCAAGCTTAAAATTTATAACTATGAAGCATTTTTCAAGACAATGCCAAAGAAGACCGCCGTAGCGTCACAACTGCAACGGTTAAAGCCCGGGCGTGGTCTGCACAGCGGACCCCTCATGCCGATTATGCAAAACCCGTTCAATCAACAGAAACGGAACGCCCTGGCAGCACGGCCCCCGCCATGTTCTTGAATGTGTTGACGGGAAATCAAAATCCATCCTTACTGGAAGAAAGGCAATTTTCTGAGGCAGCGCTCGTCGAGATCAGTTCGTCTAACCAGTTTCCCGAGAGGAGAATTGAAATGAACTTGAGACCCGATCCTACATTTCACGCGACACCAAAACTGGCTATGGCAGCTCCGGCTGAAAAACTTGCTTTCACTCTGATGCTCAGTCCGGACGGGTCACAGCCTGACGGTCTGGCAGTTGTAGACGTGGATGCGTCTTCAGATACCTACGGCCAGATCGTTCATTCCCTCATGATGCCGAACACCGGCGATGAATTTCACCATTTCGGCTGGAATGCCTGTTCCTCTGCGCTCAGCCCATTGACCGGCCATGCATTTCTGGAGCGGCGCTACCTGATTATTCCAGGCATACGCTCCAGCCGTATCTACATCGTAGATGTCAAAGAACCGCTGAAAGCGAAGATCCACAAGATCATCGAACCGGAAGAGGTCTGGGAAAAAACCGGCTATTCCCGGCCACATACGATCCACTGCGGTCCCGAGGGCATTTATGTCTCTACACTTGGCGGCGGCGGCGTGGATGGCACTGACGGACCTCCTGGCATTTTCATCATGGACTGCGAGACTTTCGAGATTCTCGGCCGCTACGAGATGGATCGCGGCATTCAGGACAAGCACTATGATTTCTGGTGGAATCTGCCGCGTGATTACATGGTCAGCTCGGAGTGGGGGCTGCCGCCGCAGTTTGAAAACGGGATCGTGGCTGAAGACCTCTTGAGCAACAAATACGGTCACAAGATCCACTTCTGGGATTTGCGGGGCCGCAAGAACATCCAGACGATTGACCTGGGGGCCAACCACCAGATGGCACTTGAGATCCGGCCGGCGCACGATCCCGCCAAACAGTACGGCTTCTGCGGTGTGGTTGTGGACACAACCAACCTTCAGGGCGCGATCTTTACTTGGTGGCGAAATGACGATGGATCTTTTGAAGCCAAGAAAACAATCACCATTGATCCGCAACCTGCGGCGGCTGACGCATTGCCCGAACTCCTGAAAGGTTTTGAAGCGGTTCCGCCGCTGGTTACCGACATCGACCTCAGTCTTGATGACCGGTTTCTCTATGTCGCCTGTTGGGGCACTGGCGAAATGCATCAATATGATGTGTCAGACCCAATGAACCCCGCGCTGGTCGGCAAGGTGGAGATTGGCGGCATCGTCAAGAAAACGCCGCACCCGAACGGAAAGGCGTTCGGCTATGGCCCGCAGATGGTAGAGATCAGCCGCGATGGCAAGCGGGTGTACTGGACAAATTCGCTCTATTCCACCTGGGACGATCAGTTCTATCCGGGTGACAGAGGCGCTGCGATGGTGATGGCCAACGCCGACAATCAAGGCGGCCTGGAGCTTGACGAACAGTTTTGGGTTGAATTTCCGAAGGGATATCGCAGCCATCAGATCCGCCTTGAAGGCGGCGACTGCTCGACCGACAGCTTCTGCTATCCCAACACTTGAACCGTGGGTGCAGAACACTCTTTGACGGCCCTCTGGTGGGCCGTCATCGCCTCTGGCGTCTATCACGGGGTGAACCCTGGAATGGGCTGGCCGCTTTCCGTGTCCGCGGCGCTTATGGAAAGGCGCCGGGCTGCACTGGTCAGGGCGTTGGCGATGCTGGCGCTCGGGCATTTCCTGGCGATGTCAGCCATCCTGTTGCCGTTCTCCGCGACAGTCGCGCTGGTGGAGTGGCAGCGAGAGATCCGTATTGGCGCAGGCGGGCTGGTCATGGGTTTCGGTGTCTTTCTGCTGATCAGCAGGCGCCATCCAAGAGTTTTGGCGCGGATCAAACCAACCCGACTTGCCCTTTGGTCGTTCCTTGCCGCAACTGCTCATGGGGCGGGCATGATGCTGCTTCCAATCTACCTGGGCCTCTGCCGTGTCGAAGAGTTGGACACCGGGCATAGGGCCGCAACCGAACTGATGTCAGGCAGTATCAATACAGCGTTGGCGGTGGCAATTGTCCACACAGCGGCAATGGCTCTGTCAGGCGGAATACTGGCTGTCGGGGCCTACACCTGGCTGGGTCTGAAGTTTCTGGCCCGGACGTGGTTGAATATGGATACGGTCTGGGCCTTGAGCCTGTTGCTTGTGGGTGCAATCGGGATATGGACCGCATGGTAACTCGAACTCGCGTTTCGCTTCGCTAACCAGGTGCAATGCAGCCTGAGTGTGCGCAAATCGCCCAATCTTGATGGGGGAGAATAAGCTCCCGCATTGACGAAGCATCCGCTCTAGGGACACCGCATCGCAGCACCGGACGATATCAGCGGTCTCACTGCTTCAAGACGCCATATTATTGGTCTATATACGAGTGCTGCACAGCACGTTTTGACGCCTGCACAGCACCCATAATTTAATCAAACTATATCAAATGCTTAAAGATGGCCTACGACATGCCAAGCGCTTCTTTATACATTTCCAGCACCGCTTCTTCTTCGGCGATATCATCCTGGTCACGCTTGCGCAGGGCAATCACCTTGCGGATCACCTTTGTGTCGTAGCCACGTGATTTTGCTTCGGCCATGACTTCTTTTTGCTGTTCCGCGATGTCTTTCTTTTCGGCATCCAGCCGTTCAAAACGCTCGATGAACTGGCGGAGTTCTCCGGCTGTTACGCGGTAGTTTTCACTTTTTTCGTCTTCGGTCATATCCATGTTCGGCTCCTGCTGCTCTGGCCTTTGACGACAGGCATTTCACTGCTGTCATGTGATAGGTTTGGGGCAAGGGGATAGCCGCAGAGGCCCGGTATCGCAAGACAGGAAAACAATGGCCTGCGATATCCCGCCCTGCGTCTTTCTCGGGCTCTGCCCGCCGTGGTGCACCCATTGCAGCAGCCGACAGGATCTCTTGTGCCGCAGGCGTCAATCCGCTACTCGCATCCCGGTACACTTACCGCAGGAGCCGGTCTTATGTTTGATATCATCGTCTGGGTCGGTGCGACCCTCTCGGTTGCGGGGCTGATCGGCCTGATCGGCTGCATTATATATGTGATCAAAGCCCGCAGAAAAACCAAGGATGACGATGCTTTGCGCGCCGTTGTGCAACGCGTCCTGCCCTATAATCTGGGCGCATTGTTTCTGTCAGTGCTTGGGCTAATGCTGGTTATGCTTGGCATCTTTCTGGGCTAAGCTGTCTATCTGGATCTATCGCGGCGCATCGCTGCCCGGCGCTGGCGGTGCTTCCTGTTGAAATACACCCGCTGCCCTGCCCCGCCTTTTGCCGGGGTCAGGGTTTTTTGACGTCTATGCCATCTCAGCGCTTGCAACATATTCCATTTTCAATATACATTGAGAAAAAATGGAGTGCTGCGAAATGACCCCCATCGTCAAAGCCTTTTTCGACGAGGCCACCAATACCGTCTCTTATGTTGTGCGCGATCCCACCGGGGCGGCCTGTGCAATTATCGATTCCGTGCTGGATTTCGACCATGCCGCTGCGCGCACGGATACCGCATCAGCGGATGAGATCATCAGCTACATACGGGCCAACGACCTGCGCTGCGAATGGATCCTGGAAAGCCATGTCCACGCCGACCACCTGTCTGCCGCGCCATATCTGCAGGATCACTTGGGCGGAAAGATTGGCATCGGCGCCAATATCACTCTGGTCCAAGACACCTTTGGCAAAGTCTTCAATGAGGGCACCGACTTTCAACGTGACGGCAGCCAGTTTGATGCGCTGTTCAAAGAGGGTGACACAATTATGATTGGCCAGCTGCGCGGCGAAGTCCTGCACACGCCGGGCCATACCCCTGCCTGTCTGACCTATGTGATTGGCGATGCCGCCTTTGTGGGGGATACCCTTTTCATGCCCGATTTCGGTACGGCGCGCTGCGATTTCCCCGGTGGCTCTTCCGAGGCGCTGTACTGGTCTATTCAAAAGATCTTGGCGCTGCCGGATGAAACCCGCATTTTTGTCGGCCACGACTACAAGGCCCCAGGGCGCGATGACTACGCCTGGGAAACCACGGTCGCTGAACAAAAGGCGCTGAACGTGCATATTGGCGAAGGCCGCCCGCTGGAAGATTTTACCACGATGCGTGATGCCCGCGACGCGACGCTTGGCATGCCCCGGCTGATTTTACCGTCGCTGCAAGTCAATATGCGTGCAGGTCAAATGCCAGAGCCGGATGAAGAAGGCGATGTCTTCCTGAAACTGCCTGTCAACAAGCTCTAGCCTATTTGCACCCTGGCACTGCCACAGATCCCGCCCAAACAAGCCCCTACAGGGGCTGCCGTGTGGTGGCGGTTGACCTGCATCACAATGAAAGAAGGATCACGGAAAATGGAAATGGATTGGATATGGGGGCTCGTCGGTGGCGGCCTTATCGGGCTGGGCGGGGCGGTGTTCCTGCTGGGCAATGGCCGCATTATGGGCGCCAGTGGCATCATTGGCGGGTTGGTTGATGGGTCAGGCCTTAGCAACGCAGCAGAGCGCCTGGTCTTTCTGCTTGGGGTGGTGGCGCTGCCACTGCTGCTGCGGCCGCTGTTAAGTGAAACCCCAAACACCCATCTGACCAGCAACATCTGGGTAATCGTCATCGCGGGTCTGCTTGTGGGGACAGGCACCCGCATTGCCAATGGCTGCACCTCGGGGCATGGGGTCTGCGGCATTTCACGCCTGTCCCTGCGCGGGTTGGTGGCCACCGTCTTTTACATTCTGGCCGGCGGGATCACCCTTGTCCTGTTCCGTCACCTCTGGGGGATGATCTGATGCAGCGCTTGTTTCTTGCTTTGCTGGCTGGTGGGCTGTTTGGCTCCGGGCTTTTGCTCTCTGGTATGACCGACACCACCAAGGTTCAGGGCTGGCTGGATGTGTTTGGCGATTGGGATCCGACCCTTGCCTTTGTCATGGGGGGGGCCATCGTGCCCATGTTTATTGCCTGGCGCCTGACCAAAGGTCGACGCCCACTGGTCGGGGGCAGCTTTCCAGCCCCAGCCCGCCCCGAGATGGACCATCGGCTGATCACCGGATCGGTGCTGTTTGGCATCGGTTGGGGCCTGGCCGGCCTATGCCCCGGACCGGCGATTGCCTCGCTCAGCTATAATGGCACTGGCGGGCTGCTGTTCATCGGCGCGATGCTCTTGGGTATGGTGGTGGCACCCTTTGTCGGTCGACAGCTAGACCGGCTTGCAACAAAGGGTTAGACAACTGCCATGGATGCACGAGTGATCACCCCCCGCTACGCCGTCTCGCCGCAAATTTCGGTCGAAGACATCCCCGCAATCCTTGCCGAGGGCTATACGACGGTGATTTGCAATCGTCCCGATGCCGAAGTCCCGCCAAGCCACCAGGCTGCGGCAATCCAGGCCGCCGTCGAAGCTGCCGGTTTGACCTTTCACGCGCTGCCGCTGACCCATCAGACCATGACACCGGAAAATGTCGCCAAGCAGCGGGCCTTCTACGAGGCAAGCCAAGGCCCGGTTTTGGCCTATTGCGCATCGGGCACCCGCTGTTCGGTGGTCTGGTCCCTGGGCGTCGCCGCCGAGATGAGCCCGGATGAAATCTTGAGCAAAACCAGTGCCGCAGGCTATGATCTGGCCGGATTGCGCCCGGCATTGGAAGCCATTGCCACGAGCTGATCCCAGCTTTGCAGCGAGTAGGAGCGCGCTGTTCAGGCTGAATACCAAGCACGGCCCCGAGGCCCAGGTACAGCCCCAAAAACGGCCCAGCCCGCAGATCGCGGCTGGGCTTCTTCTTTTATATATATCCGCATCTTATCCGAGAAACCTGATCCAGAAAGAATGCGCTCAAGCAGCCAAAACATGCAAATTCAAATAAGCAGTGTCCGTCAGGTGCATGCAAGTGAACGCGACAAGCGCGAAGGGGCATTACATGCCGGGGTTTGCGTCGTTTTCCAGTCCGGCCAGCTTTGAAATCTCCGCTGCTGCATCATCCGGATTGAACGCATCCATGCCATCCGCAAGATCGGCAAGCCCCCCCATCGGGGTCGCGCCCATATCGAGAGCAGATCCCAGATCGCCCCCAAGGCCAGCCGGGTCGAAATCGCCCCCCATGTCGCCGCCCATATCCAACGCGCCACCAAGGCCCGCGCCGAAATCACCCAGATCATCCCCCAGGCCAGCCGGGTCGAGATCACTGCCCATCCCAAGGTCGCCTCCGCCAAAGCCCATGCCCTCATCCAGCGGATCCTGCAGCCCCTGCGCCGCGATCCCAAGGTCCATCGCCGGTGGTTGGTCCTCCATCATCGGCAAAGCCGCAACTGGCGCGCTATGGCCAAGCGGGCTGGCAAAATCATCATCTGTGTCAGGCTGCTCTGGAGTCGAAGCCCCATGCGCAATACTGAGCCGCACTGCACGCGCACCGTTCAGCTGCCCCAAACGCCCCTTGGCAATCGACTGACCGCCAATGCCGATCATATCGGTTTCATACAGAAAGGCCTGATCCAGCGGCAGGACCTCGCCCACCTTGAGGGCCGAAAATTCGTTCAACGGCACCCGCACCTTACATAAGATGGCCGAAAGTTCTGCCCGCATGGAATTCATGCCGCTGGCCAAAGATGGTCCCGCAGCCGAGCCATTCAAGCCCAGTTCCTCGGGGGTGGGTTCCGGCAGGATCAGCTTCAGTACCCCCTGCATGGCACCAATCGCCAAATCAACATTCAACGTTATCAGACGATAGTTTTCGGCCTCCATCCCCAAAATAAGCGAACGCACATCTTCAATCTGCGCGCCGTAGCGATAGCCAGAAAAGATCAACTGATCCCGCTGCCCCTCCAGCAGGGCATGCACCTTAACAAAGGATTTTTCCAGGAAATCTGCGGTCATGGCCGCATCCGTCGGCGTATAGTTGCGCTGCGAAGGCGCCTTGCCCATGATCTGGCCAATGGTCTGTTTCTGAATCAGCGCAGTCACCAAGGCTGCATCCATCGTCGCCGCCCCAATGCGCCCGTTGGGGCCATCCAGCACCACCAGCAGGTCCTTGTCGGACAGCGATTCGACCAAATCTTCGGGGGGGCGGTTGCATTGGCGTGCTGCCAGCACCGCCAGCGGCAGGTCGCATTGTTCTGAAGCCGCGCGCGCAAGAGATCGGCGCAAAGCCTTGAGCGTAAAGGAAGCATTCTGGCCCTGGGACCCTTCCTTGGACGCCGCAAGTTTCCGGGCGAGACCACCCGTCGCACCGCTCTTGGCTAGTTGTTTTTCTGCTTCAGACATTAGTCATCAACCCGCACGTTCGACGCTCCCTTTTAAGCGTTTTAGTGCGGCTTCCTTACCAAGACCTTTATATTGCCCCCATTGTCGAGATTTTACGCGCATTTGGCAGGGAAATTCTAAAGCCACCGCCGCTGTGTTCGGCCAGGTAGAAAATATCCCCGCCAAGGCGCTGCATGATTTCACGGGAAATTGCCAATCCCAGCCCCGCCCCGCCTGCCCGCTCTGGGCTAACACGCGAGAATTTTTCAAAAATCAACTGCTGGTAGTCCACCGGAACACCACTGCCATTGTCGATGAAATCAATCCAAACCTGGTCCTGCTGGCAGGTGACGGAAATGGTCAGTTCGGGCGTTTCTGCGTCGCAGTATTTCTGCGCATTGGCGATCAAGTTGATAAAGACCTGCGCCAGCCGATCCAGATCGGAAGAGATCTGCACCGCCTCACTTTCGGGGGTACGTGTAACCAGCATGCTGGTGCCAGTACCGGCCAGCGCCGTGGATACCGCATGATCCATCACCGCATCAAGACGGCCTGTCGACATGTTCAAACTGACCTGACCGCTTTCCAGCACGCTCAGATCCAGCAGGTCGTTCAACAGGCGGGTCAACCGCAGGGCTTCGTCGTGGATGATGCTGGCATAGCGGTTCTTATCCGTCTGCGGCAGGGAGCCATTGTCGCGCAGAATTTCGGAAAACGCCCGGATAGAGGTCATCGGCGTGCGCAGCTCGTGGCTCACCTGGCTAAGGAAAGCATCCTTTTGCTGCGAAATCTGCGTCAGTTTTTCGTTGGATTCGCGCAGCTGCAGTGCCGTGCGTGACAATTGCTCTGATTGCGCCTCCAACTGGTTGGAATACTCCAGCATCTGTGCGGTCTCATCTGCAACCGCAAGCAGATCCTGCACCGAAACTGAAGAGCCGCCAACAATCTGTCCGATCATCGCATGCGCTGCCGCCGCCCCGATAGAGGCCCCCAATTCGCGCTCCAGTTGCTCAAGAAAGGCGGGGGTCGGGTCCGGCAGCGGCCCATGCCCCCCCTGACGCGTTAATTCGCGCTGGAAAAAGGCCTGGGCCTCTTTTGCACCAAGGATGCGCTGAGACATCACCATCAGGTCTTCGCTCTGGGCCACCGATCCTGTCCAGCCGCGCGGGCCAGAGGAATGTTCAAAAACATTGACGAACTGGGCCCCCTGCAGCCGCTCTATCGGGCTGGGAAACGTCAGCAGCGATACGAGACAAAAGACCACCGCATTCAGCATCATGGACCAGAGCACCGCATGCACTGTGGGATCGATCCCCTCAATTCCAAACAGGGCCTGCGGCCGCAGCCAGGACAGGCCAAACAGGCCATTGGCCAGGATATGATCAGGCAGCAGCCCACCGCCAAGTGCGGGCAAAAGCATGGTGTAGATCCAAATGCCAAACCCAACCGACAGCCCGGCAAGCGCGCCACTTCGGGTTGCACCTCGCCAGAACAGCCCCCCAACCAGGGCCGGCAGCATCTGCGAAATCCCGGCGAAAGAGATCAACCCGACCGCCGCCAGCGTCGCGCCACCGCCAGACAGCTTATAGTAGAAATACCCAAGCGCCAGGATCACCGCGATAGAAATGCGCCGGGCAAACAGCACAACATTGCGCACATCCCCCGAGACCGACGCCCCCGCCGCCCCCTGCATATACAGCCAGATCGGCATGACAATATGGTTCGATACCATGGTCGACAGCGCCATCGCCGCCACGATCACCATGGAGGTCGCCGAGGAAAATCCCCCCAGAAAAGACAGCATCGCCAGCCCCTGCTGCCCCTGCGACAACGGCACTGTCAGCACAAAAAGGTCCGGGTTGGATCCGGTCGGCAGCAGTTCCAGCCCGATGGCGGCAATCGGCACCACAAACATCGAAATCAACAGCAGATAGAGCGGAAAGGCCCAGGCCGCGACCCTCAGGTGGCGCTCGTCCTCGTTTTCGACAACCATGACCTGAAACATCCGCGGCAGACAGACAAAGGCAGCAGCCGACAAAAAGGTAATCGTCGTCCAGCGACTGCCATCCACCCGCCAGTCGCCAATGCGCGAGGCGTCGATCCGCGACATGGTGTGACTGATGCCATCCGACAGGCCCCAGACCACAAAGATCCCCACCGCCAGAAGCGCCAGCAGTTTCACCACAGCCTCAAGCGCGATGGCAGTTACCACCCCGTGGTGGCGTTCGTTTGCATTGAGATTTCGGGTACCAAACAGAATGGCAAAGACCGCCAGCCCCGCCGTTACCCAGAACACCGTGGTGGTTTCATGGTAACTGCGCAGCGGATCGGCCTCTGAAAAAATGGAGAAAGACAGAGTAATAGATTGCAATTGCAGTGAAATATACGGCGTTATGCCAATCACCGCCAGCAACGTGACGCCAATCGCCAATGCGTTGGACTTACCGTAGCGCGCCGACAAAAGGTCCGCGATAGAGGTAACCCGCTGGCTGCGCCCCACCCTTACCAACTTGCGCAGGCCCCACCACCAGCCCACCATGACCAGGGTTGGGCCCAGATAGATTGTCAGGAATTCCAACCCCGAACGCGCCGCGTAGCCTACCGCGCCATAAAAGGTCCAGGCGGTGCAATAGATCGACAGCGACAGGGTGTAGATCAACGGCGAGCGGATCCAGGCAGAGCCCTGCCCGCGCGCCGCCCGGCGATCTGCCAGAAAGGCAACAAAGAACAGCAAAGCCACATAGCTCAGGCAGACCAGCACCAATAGGTTGAGCGAGGCCATCAGGGCTGTTCATCCAGGCGGCCGCCCTCGGTCCAGTGCCCAGCCCAAAGCCGCACCGCCACGCCAAAGGCAAAGCTGACGGCGATCAGTCCGGCCCAGACCACAAAGATATAGATGATTGCCACCGAGGTCGGCATGCCGCCATGGGTGTCCGGGGCCGGATAGGGATCCGGGTTTGGCCACATCAGCGGCACTGCAAACAGCAGCGCGCCCAGAATAGGCAAGAGCCGGGCAATATCCATCAACCGGCGGCGGCGATAGGTTCGCCGCTCTACAAAGGGGGTTTTTGGCTCACCCTGATGCCCTGCCCCGTCACCGCGCATTCATGACGCCGCGCCAAGGTCAGGCGCTGTCTGATAGGCCTGCGCATACAAATCCCGCACCGCGGTCAGCACCTCGGAATTGGAAAAGGGTTTGGTCATAAAGCGCGTAACCCCGGCCTTTTCCGCCATCTCGCGATCTTTGAGCTGGCCGCGCGCGGTCAGCATCAGCACTGGCAGCGGCTGAAATTCCGCAACCGCGCGCAGCTCGGTTATGACTTCCAGGCCGCTTTTTCCCGGCAGCATCAAATCCAGAATCACCAGATCCGGCTGCGCCGCCCTGATCACCTCTACCGCTGTGCTGCCTTCGCCATGGACATCCACCTGCCAACCATCACGGCTTAACAAAAATCGGATGGCCTCTGCGATATTTGGCTCGTCTTCAATTAAAACTACATGCCTGCTCATTGGCAGATATTCCTCCCAGCGCGGCTGTTTCAGGCAGTTTTCCGCCTCCTTTTACCGTGCCAGCCCTCCACTCGGGGGTGGGCTGGCACGGCAGGTTGTTCGGGCAGCCCTTGCCAAAACCGCGTTCTTTTCCCAAGGCAGACTAGCCGCGCCGACTGGCGCCTGTCAAAACTCTTCCTTCAGGATCGAAGGTTCACGCCGGGCATCACAGGTTTGGCGCGGGCAGATACGGCAGCTGCCCCCCACCGCCTGCGCATCCGCTGGGACTTCGCGCCGCGGCAGGATCAGCATCACCGCATGATAAAGCGGATCACGATCAAAGGAACCGGGAACGTGGTCCCAGGCCACCGCCAGGCATTCAAACCCCAGCGCGCTACGGCCCTGCTGCACCACATTGCGGCGCAGCGGCACATCCGGCCGCTGCAACGCGGTATAAAGCGGCCAGAGTGGACAAGAAGCCCCAAAGCGCGGCAGAGCAAATCCGGCAACTGGCTTGCGAAACAACAAAGACCCAGAGGCATCGCAGATCACAAGCCCTGCTTCCTGCCCCAGCACCTCGCTTGGCAAAACCCCAAGACGCCGGAGCACCACAGGCAGTTTCACCCCAAAGTGACGCGCCAGAGCAGAGGCATCCAACCCCTCGGCCTGGATCAGCCTGGTCACTGCCTGCAGCGGCATTTTCTGCGCATCCCGTTGATATTGTTCCAGCACCCGGCGGGCGATCCCCCGCGCGGCCTCGCTGACCAATTGCGGTGCAGCCGCCACCACACTGGCCGGATCACTGCGCCCCTCTTCCAGTTCCGGGAAATGATAGCCATGGACCAGCAAGAATTCCTCGGCCTCTTCCTGTGGCACCCCGCGCCGTTCGGCGCTGCTATCGCTCTCATCAAGAAAATTCACCAGGGCCCGGCTGCTTTCGGCCAATCGCAACGAATCTTCATTCAGGTTTTTGTGGAACCGATCGCGCCATTCGGCCTCTAGCTCTCCGGTTTCAGCCAGGATCGATGCGGTAGAGCGAATGGCCGCTGCCGTTGACAACACCTCGTGCAGCGACGCGGCAAGATGCGGATCATGGGTCAGCCGATCTGACAAAGTTTCAACCGTACGTTCCAGCCGTGCAATCCGCTGGTGATTGTTGGCCAGCACTTCAGCCCAGCCAGGAAAGCGCCCGGCGAACTCATCCGCGCGGTCCAGCTCTGCCACCGGGGTGCTCGCATCCGCCGCCGCCTCGCGCAGGGCGGAAATCAGTGCCGCCTCGGCGCCTTCGCTCAGCATCGAGGGTTCCACCCCCAGCACATGCGCCAGGTCCACCAGCAGTTTACCACCGATTCTACGCCGGTTATGTTCGATCAGATTAAGGTAAGAGGCCGAGATGCCAGCTTTGCGGGCCAGCTCTGCTTGGCGAATGCCCAGGATCAAACGACGTTCCCGAATCCGGCTGCCTGTCAGCGTGTCGCGCGCCATTGTGGGCTCCCTGTCAAAATCACACCTTTTCAACGGCTTTCTGCGCTGCAATATAAGAAAATTTACAGAACCCACCGGCATACTGTGCATTTGTTTACAGAATAGGCCATCATTTCAAGGGTTTTATTGCGAAATTTTACAACAGGCTCTCATACTGATTTTGCACAAATCGTGCAGACGTTGCGCAGAAGTGAGGAGCTGCCCGGCGTTTTACACATAAGGGAGGATTAAATGTCCAAGTCAGATTTCTCGCGTCGCGGAGTCCTGAAGACAGGTGCTCTTGCTGGCACTGGCCTTGCGCTTCCAACAATTTTCACTGCGTCTTCCGCAGCTGCTTTCACGAATGACCCAACCGGAAGTTCGGTAACCCTGGGCTTCAACGTTCCACAGACCGGCCCCTATGCGGATGAGGGCGCGGATGAGCTGCGTGCCTATCGGCTGGCGGTTGAACATCTGAATGGCGGCGGCGACGGCGGCATGATGAACACCTTCTCGTCCAAAGAATTGCAGGGCAATGGCATCCTGGGCAAGGAAGTCAAATTCGTCACTGGCGACACGCAGACAAAATCTGATGCGGCACGCGCCTCGGCCAAGTCGATGATCGAAAAAGACGGCGCCGTGATGATCACCGGTGGCTCGTCCTCCGGGGTGGCAATCGCCGTTCAGGGCCTGTGCCAGGAAGCTGGCGTTATCTTCATGGCCGGTCTGACACATTCCAACGACACCACCGGTAAAGACAAGAAAGCCAATGGTTTCCGTCACTTCTTTAACGGTTACATGTCGGCAGCGGCGCTGGCGCCTGTGCTGAAGAACCTCTATGGCACCGACCGCAACGCCTATCACCTGACCGCAGACTACACCTGGGGCTGGACCCAGGAAGAAAGCATCGCGGCGGCAACCGAAGCCCTGGGCTGGAACACGGTCGAAAAGGTGCGTACGCCACTGGCTGCCACCGACTTCTCGTCCTATATCGCCCCAGTGCTGAACTCTGGTGCAGACGTGCTGGTTCTGAACCACTACGGCGGCAACATGGTGAACTCGCTGACCAACGCGGTTCAGTTTGGCCTGCGTGAGAAGGTTGTGAATGGCAAGAACTTCGAAATCGTTGTTCCGCTCTATTCGCGTCTAATGGCCAAAGGTGCCGGAGCCAACGTTAAAGGCATCCACGGCTCCACCAACTGGCACTGGTCGCTGCAGGACGAAGGCAGCCAGGCCTTTGTGCGCTCCTTCGGCACCAAATACGGCTTCCCACCCAGCCAGGCGGCACACACTGTTTATTGCCAGACCATGCTCTATGCAGATGCGGTTTCGCGCGCGGGTTCGTTCAACCCCTGCGCTGTTGTCGAAGCCCTGGAAGGCTTTGAATTCGACGGCCTGGGCAACGGCAAGACGCTTTATCGGGCCGAAGACCACCAGTGCTTCAAAGACGTTCTGGTTGTACGTGGTAAAGAAAACCCCACGTCCGAGTTTGACCTTCTTGAAGTGGTTGAAGTCACACCTGCAGCACAGGTTACCTATCCTGCGGATCACCCGATGTTCGCGGGCGGTGCATTGGGCAGCTGTAACCCGGGCGCCTAATTCAGGTAGTCATAGCCGGGCGCTTGCTTTAGCGCCCGGCGCATTATCTTCATTCTGACATCCCGGTTTCACCTGGCGCGGCTATTGCCGTGTGGGCGTGCCGTTAAGACGGGGCATGAGGCCTCGCAGGGTCGGAATCCACCACTTCCACATCGAAGAACCCAAGGGTGGGGACTATGGACGCAATCCTATTGCAAATTTTAAACGGGCTGGACAAAGGCTCTGCCTATGCGCTGATCGCGCTAGGCCTGACACTCATTTTTGGCACGCTGGGCGTGGTGAACTTTGCGCATGGCGCCCTGTTCATGATTGGTGCCTTCTGCGCCGTCACCGTGCAGCGCCTTCTTAGCCTCAGCTACGAGATGGTCGACGAAAGCCAGAAAGACTTTCTCGGCAACCCGCTGAAGGTAAAAACACCCTATGTGGAGAGTTGGTTCGGCCCCGAAATTGGCGGCACGATAATAGACTGGGCGGTGCCCATCGCCATTCTCTTTGCGATCCCGATCATGGTCTTAATCGGTTTTGTCATGGAACGCGGGCTGATCAAGCATTTTTACAAGCGCGAACATGCAGATCAGATCCTGGTGACCTTTGGCCTGGCCATCGTGCTGCAAGAGGTGATCAAATATTTCTACGGTGCCAATCCAATCCAGACACCTTCCCCTGAAGCGCTGAGCGGCGTTGCCAATGTGGGCGCATTGCTGGGCATGGATATCGTCTACCCAGTCTGGCGCATCGTCTATTTCTTCTTTTCGGTTGCTGTTATCGGCGCGATCTTTTCCTTCCTGCAGTTCACCACCTTTGGGATGGTTGTGCGGGCAGGCATGGCTGATCGCGAAACTGTTGGCCTGTTGGGGATCAATATTGATCGCCGCTTTACCATCATGTTTGGGATTGCGGCCGCCGTCGCCGGCCTTGCCGGGGTGATGTACACCCCGATCAATTCGCCCAACTACCACATGGGCATGGATTTTCTGGTGCTCAGCTTTGTGGTGGTTGTTGTTGGCGGCATGGGCTCTCTGCCCGGCGCCGTGCTGGCCGGTTTCCTGCTCGGCATTCTGGAAAGCTTTGCCTCGATGAATGAAATCAAATCCATCCTGCCCGGTATCGACCAGATCATCATCTATGTGGTCGCGATCATAATCTTGCTCACCCGTCCGCGGGGTCTGATGGGCCGCAAAGGTGTGATGGAGGAATAAGCACATGTTCGGACTTGATAATAAAGATACTCGGATGCTGATCATCGTCGCTGTACTGACGCTTTTTGCACCCTTCATCCTCAATCCATTCCCCACGGGCAGCGCCATGGCGCAGTTCAATGCGGGCTACCCGGATCTGATGCAACGCTTTGTGATCTTTGGCATCTTTGCCATCGGTTTCAATATTCTCTTTGGCCTCACCGGTTATCTCTCCTTTGGTCACGCGGCCTTTCTGGGGGTCGGCTCCTACTCTGCCGTTTGGATGTTCAAACTGCTGAGCATGAACGTGGTGCCTGCCATCCTGCTGTCGGTAGCAATTTCGGGGCTGTTTGCGCTGCTCATTGGCTTTGTCTCGCTGCGGCGCTCGGGCATCTACTTCTCGATCCTGACGCTGGCCTTTGCACAGATGTCCTTTAACCTGGCCTATTCGGTTCTGACCCCCATCACCAATGGTGAAACCGGTCTGCAACTGACGCTGGATGATCCCCGTATCCTGGGTGTTTCGGCCACCGCTGACGGATCAATTCCGGTAACCAGCCTGTTTGGTCTGGAAATGCGTTCAACCTTTGAAATGGTTGTTGGCCCCTGGGCCTTCCAGTTCAACGTCGGATACTACCTCTGTGCCTTGGTTCTGCTGGCGGCCTTCTATCTATCGATCCGCATCTTCCGCTCGCCCTTTGGCATGATGCTGCGGGCTGTGAAGTCCAACCAGCAGCGGATGAACTACACCGGTCTCAACACCAAACCCTACACCCTTGCCGCCTTTGTGATCTCTGGCATGTATGCGGGTCTGGCCGGTGGTCTGATGGCCTCGATGGATCCGCTGGCTGGTGCGGAGCGCATGCAGTGGACCGCCTCGGGCGAGGTTGTTCTGATGACCATCCTCGGCGGTGCGGGCACATTGATCGGCCCGGTTCTGGGCGCTGGTTTCATCAAATACTTTGAGAATATCTTCTCAAAGATCAATGACACCGTGTTGCACAACTGGTTCGCCTTTATGCCCGACGGGCTGGAAGATTTTGTCGTCTTCATCGTGCATCCTTTCATCGGCAAAGGCTGGCATCTGACTCTGGGTATCATGTTCATGCTGGTTGTGGTCTTCCTCCCAGGTGGCCTGGTCGAAGGTGGTCAACGCATTGGCAAATGGGTGAAGGGTCGCAAGAACAAGGACGACTCCACCTCTGCCACAAAAACCCCTGCGGAATAAGGAGACGGATTGATGGGTATTCTTGAAGTCAAAAACGTAGGCAAACGCTTTGGTGGCCTGCAGGCGCTGGGGGATGTGAATCTCAGCGTCAAGGAAAACACCGTCCACGCCATTATCGGACCAAATGGCGCGGGCAAATCCACCCTGCTGAACTGTCTTGTGGGTAAGCTTATTCCTGATACCGGGTCGGTCATGTTTGATGGCCAGTCGGTGCTGGGGCGCAAACCCTTTGAGATCAACCAGATGGGCATCAGCCGCGTGTTTCAAACACCTGAAATATTTGGGGATCTTTCGGTTCTGGAAAACATGATGATCCCCTGCTTTGCCAAACGGGATGGTGCGTTTTCTCTCAATGCCATCTCTTCGGTGCCCGCGCAGAAAGACGTGCTGGAAAAAGCCGAGGCAATGCTGGAGGAAATGAACATGGCGGACAAGCGGCACATGCATTCTGCCTCTCTGTCGCGGGGGGACAAACGGCGCCTTGAGATTGGCATGTGCCTGTCACAAGAGCCACGTCTGCTCTTGTTGGATGAACCCACCGCCGGGATGGCGCGGGCGGATACCAACAACACCATTGATCTGTTGAAAGAGATCAAGGAACAGCGCGACATCACCATCGCCATCATCGAACACGACATGCATGTGGTGTTCTCTCTTGCGGATCGGATCACCGTTCTGGCCCAGGGCACCCCCCTGGTCGAGGATGATCCGCAAAACATCCGTGGCAACCCCAAGGTACGCGAAGCCTATCTCGGCGAGTCGGCATAAGAACGGACACTCCCTGCCCGTCCTGACAGGACATCACGCCAGTCAGGATGGGTCAGAGTAAGAAAGGACAAGACAGATGAACGTCAAACCCGACTTTTCCAAGAACGCCAATGCGGCAACCACCGCTCCGGCCTTTCTGTCGGTCTGGGATATGCATGCCTACTACGGCGAAAGCTATATCGTGCAGGGCATCAACTTTAACGTCCATGAGGGCGAGATCCTGGCACTGTTGGGCCGCAATGGTGCTGGCAAGACCTCTACCCTGCGCTCCATCGCGCGTACCGGATCGCCCATGGTGACCCAGGGGGAAATCTGGCTGGATCACCAGCCGCTGCACCTGATGGAAAGCCATGAAGCCGCCGCAGCCGGTCTGGGCCTGGTGCCGGAAGATCGCCGCATCATTGCCGGCCTCACGGTTGAGGAAAACCTGCAGCTGGCGCAGATCGCCCCGCCCATTGGCTGGTCGATTGACCGGCTCTATGATCTGTTCCCGCGCCTGGGCGAACGACGCAAGCAAGAGGGCATCACCCTATCGGGCGGCGAACAGCAGATGCTGGCAATTGCCCGTGCCTTGGCCCGTGACATCAAGGTGCTGCTGCTGGATGAACCCTATGAAGGCCTGGCCCCGGTAATCGTGGATGAGATCGAAAAGACCCTTATGCACGTCAAGGAACAGGGCATGACCACCATTCTGGTGGAACAAAACGCCGTACGCGCGCTGGAGCTGGCAGACCGGGCCGTGATTCTCGACACTGGTGGCATTGTCTTTGATGGCACCGCCGCCGAAGTTCTGGAAAATGCCGACCTGCGATCCGAATACCTGGCGATCTAAGGTCTCTGCCACGATCAGCAACAATAGGCCGGCCCCCACTTCGGGGTCGGCCTTTTTCATGACACGCGCGGGCGTTAGGCTTGGTGCAGTTGCTGGCGCAGCTCTGTCTTTAGTACCTTGCCATAGTTGTTCTTGGGCAGCTCAGCGACAAAGATATAGGCCTTGGGGCATTTGAACCGGGCAATCTGGTCGCGGCACAGGGCATCCAGCTCGGCCTCGCCAACCTGACCGACCACAAAGGCCACCACCTCTTCCCCCCAATCCGCATGCGACCGCCCGACAACCGAGACCTCCTGCACCTGCGGATGGGCCAGCAGCGCCTCTTCGACCTCGCGCGGGTAGACATTGGACCCGCCGGAAATGATCAGATCCTTCGATCGGTCCTGTAGGGTCAAATAACCTGCTGCGTCCAGAACCCCCATATCGCCGGTCATCAGCCAGCCGTCCTTCAGGGTTTCGGCGCTGGCGGCGGGGTTGTTCCAATAGCCCGGCATCACCGCATCGCCGCGCACCATGATTTCCCCCAGCGTGCCACAGGGCAAGGGAGTGCCATCCGCCGTGCCGATGCGCAGCTCCACCCCGCTTTGCGCCCGCCCCACTCCGGCCAGACGTCCCTTCCAGTTGGGGTGGCCGCGATCGCCTACCTCTTGCCGGGTCAACACCGTGATCCCCATCGGGCATTCCCCCTGACCGTAGATCTGGATGAAGATCGGGCCAAAATGCGCCTCGGCCTCGATGATATCCGCCAGATACATTGGCCCACCTGCGTAAATCACACTGCGCAGGCCTGCGCCCGACCGGCCCTGCGCCTTGGCCACGGCGGTCATCCGCGTCACCATTGTGGGGGCGGCAAACATCTGCACCCGGCCAAAATGTTCGGCCAGATCAAAGATCTCCATCTCGTCAAACCCGCCCGAGGCCGGGCAGACATGCGCCGCACCGACACGCACATGCAGCATATTGTAGAGCCCGGCCCCGTGGCTCATCGGGGCCGCATAGAGGATTTGATCCGCGCTGCTGGCCGCATCGACATCGGCAAAATAACCCAGCGACACGATGGTCAACATACGGTGGGTGATTTGCACCCCCTTGGGCCGCCCAGTGGTGCCAGAGGTGTAAAACAGCCAGGCCAGATCCTGCGGATCGCGTGTCGCCGGTGCCTGCACGGGGTCATGGGCCAGGGCGTCCGCATAGGCGGCATCCGTGACCGACACCCGAGGTGTATCGCCATCACAGCGCGCCAGGGCCTGGTCCTGACCGGGCGAGGTGAAAACCAGCTTGGCACCAGAATCCTGCAGGATGAACTGCGCCTCGCGCCCGTGCAGTTTGGCATTGATCGGCACTGCAGCCGCGCCGGCATACCAGATACCATAGAGCGTGATCAAATAATCCGGACAATTCGTCATGAACAGGGCCACCCGGTCGCCGGGGGCCACCCCCTGCCGACAGAGCCACCCCGCCACTGCGGCTGCCTTTTGATGAAAGCTGGCATAGTCTTCCACCAGATCCTGACCCAGAAAAATAGCTGGACGCGCTGCATCTGCTTGCGCCTGCCGTTGCAGCCATTGCGCGATATTCATCGCCTCATCTCCCCTTGAATACACGGCCCTGCCCACTCCCTCCCCGGAGCGTTGCGACAATGAGCCTGTCAAAAACAGCCTCTCATGGCGCAGCTTTCCCTTCAATTCCGCAGAAATACCCGGTTAATAGGGAATATGAGCGATATAGCCTTTGACCATGCCCCTGTGGGTCTCGCCGTTTTGGAAAACCGGGTGATCATCCGGTGCAACCAGCAATTTGCTGCCACCTTTGGCGGTGGCCCTGCTCAGTACAGCGACCTGCTGATTGCCGAACTCTATCCCAGCCAGGAAGATTACCAGCGCATCGGCGCGCTGTTGCAGCAGGATGAAGGCGCAAAAAGCGGCCTTTATAATGACGAACGCATCATGCGCAGGCGCTCGGGTGAATTGTTCTGGTGCCGGGTGCGGGGGCGATCCATTACGCCTGATGATCCCTTTCGGACCGGCATCTGGTCCTTTGCTGATATTTCCGAAGACCGACCTGTTGTCAGCCTGACGCCGCGCGAACGCGAAGTGGCGATCCTGACCTGCAAGGGGCTGTCGGCCAAGGAGATCGGCCAAAAGCTGGGCCTGTCCTACCGCACCATTGAAACCCACCGCGCCCATTTGTTGCAGAAGTTCGGTGCCCGCAAGCTGCCGGAATTGGTGGCGAAGCTAAGCGGGATGCCCCTGTAGAGACAAATGTCTGACGCTAATTTGAGCGCAGAGATTGCGAATCCTGCCAATCCTGCCCATTTTATGTGCCAGATCGACAGCGCTTTCCTTGTGGTAAAGCTTACCCTATAAGCGCATCTAATTTGCTGGCTGCCTATGTGGCAGACCTGTCAGAACCGGCTGAGGACAAAATGACAAATAAAACTCATGAAGCGGATGTGGCATTCATCAAGGCACTGGCCGAATTGCTGCGCGACAATGATCTGACCGAGCTAGAGGTCAAGCGCGACTATAGCGAAGACGACAGCCTGAATGTCCGCGTCGCACGCCAGACCATCGCGGCCGCCGCCGCGCCCGTGCAGGCCAGCGTTCCTATCGCAGCTGCCGCCGCCCCTGCCGCCGCGGCCCCCGCTGCCGCAGCAGCCGCCCCTGCCGATGACCCGGCCAGCCACCCCGGTGCGGTCACATCGCCCATGGTTGGCACCGTCTACCTGCAGGCCGAACCCGGCGCCCCCGCCTTCATCACTGTTGGCAAACAGGTCAACGAAGGCGATACTCTGCTCATCGTCGAAGCGATGAAAACCATGAACCATATTCCGGCGCCAAAATCCGGTACGGTCAAGCGCATCCTGGTTGAAGACGGGGCCGCCGTCGAATTCGGATCTCCGCTGGCCATCATCGAGTAAGGGCAGCCCATGTTTGACAAGATCCTGATTGCCAACCGCGGAGAGATTGCGCTGCGCGTGATCCGGGCCTGCCGCGAGATGGGCATCAAATCGGTTGCGGTGCATTCCACCGCCGATGCCGATGCCATGCATGTGCGCATGGCCGATGAATCCGTCTGCATTGGCCCGCCCTCGGGCGCGCAAAGCTACCTATCAATTCCGGCGATCATTTCGGCCTGCGAAATCACTGGCGCCCAGGCGGTGCACCCCGGCTACGGCTTTTTGTCGGAAAACGCCAATTTTGTGCAGATCATCGAAGACCACGGGCTGACCTTTATCGGCCCCTCGGCTGCCGATATCCGCACCATGGGCGATAAGATCACCGCCAAAGAGACCGCCAAGGCGCTGGGGATCCCGGTTGTGCCCGGCTCTGAGGGTGGTGTTCCAGATGTCGAAAGCGCCCGCAAGGCCGCCGCCGACATGGGATACCCCGTGATCATCAAGGCGACCGCCGGTGGCGGTGGGCGCGGCATGAAGGTGGCCACCTCTGCTGCCGATATCGATGTCGCCTTCTCCACCGCCCGCTCTGAGGCAAAGGCGGCTTTCGGCAATGACGAAGTCTATATGGAGAAATACCTCCAGAATCCGCGTCACATCGAAGTGCAGGTCTTTGGCGATGGCAAGGGCAATGGGGTGCATCTGGCCGAACGAGACTGTTCGCTGCAGCGGCGCCACCAGAAAGTGTTTGAAGAGGCCCCCGGCCCCTGCATCACCGCCGAAGAACGCGCCCGCATCGGCAAGATCTGCGCCGACGCCGTCGCCGCCATGAGCTACTCTGGCGCCGGGACCGTTGAATTTCTCTATGAAGCGGGCGAATTCTTCTTCATCGAAATGAACACCCGCCTGCAGGTTGAACATCCGGTGACCGAAGCCATCTTTGGCGTCGATCTGGTGCGCGAACAGATCCGCGTTGCTGCCGGGCTGCCACTGTCCTTCACCCAGGATGATCTGCAGATCAACGGCCATGCCATCGAGGTGCGCATCAACGCCGAAAAGCTGCCGAACTTCTCGCCATGCCCCGGCAAGATCACCGCCTACCACGCCCCCGGCGGGCTGGGTGTGCGGATGGATTCGGCGCTCTATGATGGCTATTCGATCCCGCCCTATTACGACAGCCTGATTGGCAAGCTGATCGTGCATGGCCGCGACCGTCCCGAAGCCCTGGCGCGCCTCAGCCGTGCCCTGGGCGAGCTGATCGTTGATGGCATCGACACCACCGTGCCGCTGTTCCACGCGCTGCTGGCCGAACCAGACGTCCAGTCTGGCGACTATGGCATCCATTGGCTGGAACGCTGGCTGGAAGAAAACCTCGGGGCCTGACCCCGATCAGACTTGGGGCGTGGCACAAGGCTGCGCCCCAATGGCCTTGCTACCGGCACTGTGCCCATACTCTCCTCAGACCTTCAGGCGGTTCGCCAGATGAGCCTCACCCCCGATCTCTTGCTGCATGCCTATTCCATTGGGGTCTTTCCAATGGCCGAGCACCGCGAAGATGAAGAGATCTTTTGGGTGGACCCCAAACGCCGGGGCATCTTTCCAATCGAAGGCTTTCATATCTCACGCTCACTGGCCAAAACCATCCGGCGCGGCGGGTTTGAGATCACGATCAATCGTGCCTTTGGCGCTGTGGTGGCGGCCTGCGCAGACCGGCAAGAAACCTGGATCAACGACGAAATCTACGCCCGCTACCTGGATCTGCATGCCATGAGCAATGCCCATTCGCTAGAGGTCTGGCAGCAGGACCAGCTAATTGGTGGCCTTTACGGCGTCTCGCTGGGGGGCGGTTTCTTTGGCGAAAGCATGTTTTCGCAGCAGCGGGACGCATCCAAGATTGCCCTGGCCTATCTGATGGATCGCTTGCGCCAGGCTGGCTTTGTGCTCTGTGATACACAGTTTTTGACGCCGCATCTGGCCTCTCTGGGGGCGATAGAAATCTCTCGTGCGACCTATAAGGCCCGTCTGGCACAGGCCATTGCGCGGCAGGTTGATTTCACCGCGCCGGAAATTCCCTCGCCTCAGCTGCTCTTGCAGCGAATGACCCAGACGTCATAGCGTGCATGATCCAGCGCTGACAGCGCCGGGCTAGAGGCAATCATCCACCCATCAAAGAACACCTCGCCATTCTGCGGATCACGAATGGTCACATAGGCAAAGGCATCGCCTGTAGGGTTTGTTACCGGATAGCGGCACTCCGTCAGGGTGACGATCAGGCCAAAGACCTCGGCGCTGCCGCCGGTGGGGATATCCACGTCGACATTTCGACCGTTGACCTTATCCAGCCCACGCAAAACCGCAGAAACACCGCGTTGGGCCTGTTCTTCCTGTGCCACAGCAGGCAAGGCGGCAAGGCCCAGAACACAGGCTGCTGCCAGCTGGCGCAATCGACCTATTCGCCCGAAGTTCACGAATCATCCCCACTGCCAGAGACAAATTTGACCAGCAGTGAAATCAGGCTGACCGCACCCTGGGTATCAAGCACCTCATCGCCCGGTTCAAAATTGTACGGCGATCCCCCCGGCATAATCTCTACAAAATTCCCGCCCAACAGACCTTCGGAGGAAATGATCACCGAACTGTCGTCGGGCACCTCAATCCCCTCTAGCACCGAAAAACGGGTATCGGCGCGAAAGGTCTGCGGGTTGAGATCAACGCCCGTCACCGTGCCAATCTTGACACCGGCCAGGCGCACATCCGTGCCGACGCTCACCCCTTCCAAAGAACGGAAAGAAGCCGCCAGCTCATAACCACCCCTTGCAGCGGATAACCCGGCAACCTGCCCGGCGTAGACGGCAAATCCAAGGGCGACGGCCAGAACCACGCCACCGGCCAGAACTTCAGTTGTATTGTGCGACATTGGGGTCTCAGCCTAGATCTTTGGGGGAAATCAAACAAACGGACCAAAGGGCAAAGCGCCGTAAGGCCCTGAAAATACGCAAGGCCCAGAGGGCCCAGGCGCGGACTGCACCTTATTCCGGGGCCCAGGCCTCGTAATCGCTGCGCGGCTTCGGGCTGCCCCCTGCGCGGATCGACCCGGCCGGAGCATAGGCCTGAAGGGTGCCCGTCAGGTTTTCCTGATGCGGCTTTTCCCAGTCCTTGTGAACCAGTGGCTTTTTGCTGGGCAATTCATCAAAGGTGCGGTGTAACCAGCCATGCCAGTCGGCACCAATACGCGAGGCTTCGACCTCGCCATTAAAGATCACCCAACGGCGGCTGTCATCGGCTGTGTGATAAAACACATTGCCCTGATCATCCTCACCCACTTTTACGCCCTTACGCGCGGTAAAGATCTGGGTGTTCAGCGTCTGACCGTTCCACCATGTCACAGCGCGCAAAAGAGTATTCAGGATTCCCATGGATGCCTCCGAAGATTTCCTCAACCGTATGACGTAATTTCCCGCAAAGGTCCAGTGGCTTGCAGCGCACGGGGGCACCCTGGCGGGTTTTGGCATAACTTACCGAGAAGACCTTAAGGTCCGGTATCCTGCACCGTTTGCTCGCAAAAGGTCAGGCGATTGCCAAAGGGATCCGTCAGGGTCATCTGCAGCCCCCAGGGAACCGTCTCGATCTCCGGGTTCAGGTTGGGATAGGTTTTCGCCTGCAATTCAGCATGAAAGGCGCCAAGCCCCAGCATGGGGATAAAACTACGCCCGCCTGGCGCTGCATCCCCGTGATGCTCGCTCAGATGCAGCAGGCAGCCCGAGCGAGAAACCTGTTGATAAAGCGGCAGGTCTGGCGCGTGCCTATGCTCCCAATCGACGCAAAACCCCAGGTAATCCAGGTAGAAATCCTGCGCTTTGCCCCCATCAAAGCAACGAATGATCGGGATCGCCGGATGCAGCGCAACGGGCTCATCCGTGGCCGCAATCCGAGCCGCAACTCGATCTCCGGCAACAACAGAACGCGGTGCCAGCGCAGTCACTTCGATCTCGATGCGGTATTTAGGATCAATCAGCCCCGTCTCAATCATGGTGGCGGCGGGCGGGTTGGCGCCAAATGTTTCCGCCAGCAGCGGCCAGCAGGGCGCAAACTCGCTGGCGTCTGGCAGATAGTAGTTCACCCGCACCACATCCGCAAAAGAGCCCCCCACCTCCGCAAGGGCCTTACCGATGATGTCCAGTGCTGACTGACACTGGCTCAGCACATCCTCGCCCTGGCCAACGGTGCCTGCAACATGCACAAAACCGCCCGCCACCACAGCCCGGCAATAGCCGACCTTGGCCTCAAATTCTCCACCTGATGAAATACGTCTGATCCTAGCCATTCCCTGTTCCTTTCATTTGGCCCAATACATCCTGGGGGGAGCGCCCAACGGGCGCGATGGGGCAAAGCCCCCGAGGCCGCAACTCCCGTAGGCTAAGGCCCCATTCACCTGTATACCCCCCCTAGCCAATAGAAAACGGCCAATGTCATCAAGACATTGGCCGTTCAAAACAGATCACGGTTCAGCTTCCCAGGATCACAGGATCAGCTCGCTGACGCGGGCTCTTTTTCTGCTTCTGCATCGGTGTAGATCATCAAGGGCTGGGCATCGGATATGACCGCCTCTTCGTTGACCACAACCTTGGTGACGCTTTCCATGCCGGGCAGCTCAAACATGGTTTCCAGCAGCAGATCCTCAAGAATAGAGCGCAGGCCACGGGCACCGGTTTTACGCTCAATCGCGCGCTTGGCGATAGCGCTTAGCGCCTCTTCGGTAAAGTCCAGCTCGGTGTCTTCCAGCTCAAACAGGCGCTGATACTGTTTTACCAGCGCGTTCTTTGGCTTGGTCAGGATGGTCACCAGGGCATCTTCGTCCAGATCCTCCAGTGTTGCCAGAACCGGCAGACGACCAACAAATTCAGGGATCAGACCAAATTTCAGCAGATCTTCAGGCTCCAGATCCTGGAAGATTTCGCCAACGCCGCGGTCGTCATTGTTGCGCACATCGGCGCCAAAACCCATGGCGGACCCCTTGCCGCGCTGCGCGATGATTCGATCCAAACCAGCAAAAGCGCCGCCGCAGATGAACAGGATATTGGTGGTGTCGACCTGCAGGAATTCCTGCTGTGGGTGCTTGCGCCCGCCCTGCGGTGGCACGCTCGCAACGGTGCCTTCCATCAGTTTCAGCAGCGCCTGCTGCACCCCCTCGCCCGAAACATCGCGGGTGATAGACGGGTTTTCCGACTTGCGGGTGATCTTGTCGACTTCATCAATATAGACGATGCCACGCTGGGCGCGTTCAACATTGTATTCAGAGGCCTGCAATAGCTTGAGGATGATGTTTTCAACATCTTCACCGACATAGCCTGCCTCTGTCAGGGTGGTGGCATCGGCCATGGTAAAGGGCACATCCAGGATGCGCGCCAAGGTCTGCGCCAGCAAGGTCTTACCGCAGCCGGTGGGGCCGATCAGCAGGATGTTGGACTTGGCCAGCTCGATATCGCTGCCCGCTTTCTGGGCATGGTTCAGCCGTTTGTAATGGTTGTGCACCGCCACCGAGAGCACCTTTTTCGCCATGGCCTGACCAATCACATAGTCATCCAGAACCTGGCAGATGTCTTTCGGGCTCGGCACACCATCGGTTGCCTTCAACCCAGAGGCCTTGGTTTCCTCCCGGATGATATCCATGCACAGCTCAACGCATTCGTCGCAGATGAACACGGTGGGGCCCGCAATCAGTTTGCGCACCTCATGTTGGCTTTTGCCACAGAAGCTGCAGTAAAGCGTGTTCTTGCTGTCGCCACTCGAATTCGTCGCCATGGTCTACCTTTCAGTCCGCTCGGACAACCGGCGTCGCCGGGCTCTCCGCCTTTTGGCCAGCTTATGACAGCCCATCCGCCGCCACAATGTCAAAATATGTGCCCCGACGAACGCGGGGCACATGTTCGTTCACTCAGGCGAGTCTCAGCTCTCC
Organism: Pseudophaeobacter profundi; assembly: GCF_029697505.1. GTDB lineage: Bacteria > Pseudomonadota > Alphaproteobacteria > Rhodobacterales > Rhodobacteraceae > Pseudophaeobacter > Pseudophaeobacter profundi. Next base: position 183,103 of record NZ_JARJEF010000004.1, read on the forward strand.
TCGTCGTCACCTTTGGCGCGATTTTCAACAATCTCGTCGATCAGACCAAAGGCCTTGGCTTCTTCGGGATCCATGAAATTGTCGCGTTCCAGCGCCGCTTCGACCTTCTCCAGCTCCTGGCCGGTGTGCTTGACGTAGATCTCGTTCAGGCGCCGCTTCAACTTCAGCGTTTCTTCGGCGTGAATCATGATATCCGTCGCCTGGCCCTGAAAACCACCAGATGGCTGGTGCACCATGACGCGGGAATTGGGCAGCGAGAAACGCATGCCTTTTTCACCCGCCGTCAGCAGCAACGACCCCATAGAGGCCGCCTGGCCAATCACCAGGGTCGAAACCTTGGGTTTGATGTACTGCATGGTATCATAAATCGACAGGCCCGAGGTCACAACGCCGCCGGGGGAGTTGATATACATCGAGATCTCTTTCGAAGGGTTCTCGGCCTCAAGATGCAGCAGCTGCGCCACGATCAGCGAAGACATGCCGTCATGCACCGGGCCATTCAGAAAGATGATCCGCTCTTTCAGCAGGCGCGAAAAGATATCATAGGCCCGCTCTCCCCGGCTGGTCTGTTCGACCACCATGGGCACGAGGGTATTCATATAAGTTTCTCTTGGATCATTCATGCGAACCTGCCTGCGTTGTGTTATGTCCGGTACCATACCCGACGAGTATTACCTGAGTCTTAGTATTGCCCCCTTGGGGCTGCAAGGGCCGACCTTTGTTTTTACGCAGCTGTCCCCATTGCAACACCCTGCTGCAATGCCTCTGAGGCACCGGCGTCGCAAATCATCGGAGCGCGGTCGTAATCTTAGGGCAGATCCGCAAGAATACACCGTAAACGCAAATCAAGAGAGGCCAGCCCCGGCCCCCGGTGGGATGTCGCATTTGGCCGTCCCTCCACCGGTATTGGCCTGTCTGCCGCCTGAACCCCTTGGGGGTACCTCACGCCTTTGGACCGGGACCATGCCATGACAGATGACAATTTTGTGCAAAAGGGTGCCGCTGCCACCCTGGCCGTGCCCTTTACCGGGGCACCACAAGATTTTTACTTCCTGCTGCTGCCCAAGGCGACGATGCTGGCGGTTGCAGCCGCAATTGAACCTCTGCGTATTGCAAATCAGGTCACCAATTCCAAGCTTTATCGCTGGTTCATCCTGACCGAGGACGGCGCGCCAATCCGCTGTTCAAATGGCATGATGGTCACCCCTGACATGCCCCTGCAACCACTACCTGCGGATGCCTTGGGCTTTGTCTGCGCCGGGGTCGAGCCACAGTCCACTGCGGGTGAGGCGACGCTGAACTGGCTGCGGCGCGAAAGCCGGTTTGGCCGCTCTATCGGCGGCATCTGCACTGGTGCCTTTGCCCTGGCCCAGGCCGGACTGATCCGGGACCAGCCCTTTACCCTGCACTGGGAAAATCAGCCCGGTTTTCAGGAGAGCTATCCAGATCTGCACCCCACGGCGAATACCTTTGAAATAAGTGGTGCGCTGATGACCTGCGGCGGCGGCAATGCGGCCACCGATCTGATGCTCAACCTGATTGAGGCACGCCACGGCAAACAGCTGGCAATCATCGTTGCCGATATGTGCCTGCATGTGCGCTCGGGTGGGCAGGCGGTGCCGCAGAAATCCAACTTTGCCGTGGCCATCGGCAGCCGCAACCAGCGCCTGCTGAATGCGCTACAGTTGATGCAATCCGCCATCGAAGATCCGCTCTCTATTGGCGATCTCTGCGCCCAGCTGGATATCTCTCGGCGCCAATTGGAACGGCTGTTTTCACGCTATCTGAACCAAAGCCCGATGCATGTCTATTTTGACATGCGCCTTGCCCATGCCTTTGCCCTGATGAATGAAACCTCGATGAGCGTGACCGAAATCGCGCTGGCCTCTGGCTTTAACAATTCGACCCATTTTTCACGCCAGTTCAAACGCCGGTTTGGTGCCTCGCCGCATTTCTTCCGCAAAGGTTGGGGTTAGAGGCAGGGCACAGCTGCCACTGTTTGACGGCCACTAGCCATCCCCCTGACCGCAAAACAAAAATCCCCCACAGGCATGGCTGCGGGGGATCAGACTTGGCGTCATGTCGGCGGGTTCCGGGGTCTCGGCAGTGCCCCCAAAGGCCAGGCTCAGGCAACACCGCGAATCTGGCGGGGAAGCTCTGCGGCATCGAGGTCAGCATCTTGTTGCAGGTCCGGGACTGCAAACCCCTCCTGTAGCGGCAAGCACAGCCCAAGAGAGATGCAAAGCGGCAAGCGACGCGCGGCAAAATTGGTCGCCCGCACCTGCAAGACCGCTAGGTTTTCCGCGTCACTCTCTAGCATCCGTCCTTCGTGGCGTACACGTTGCCCCTGCGCCGACAGAATCCCCCAGACCATATCGGCCCATTGGTTGGGATCCGTCTTGCCCTCGCTCAGCGCCAGCAGGAACAGCTGCTCAAAGCGATCAAATTCTACACCGCCACCCGTCACCGGAGAGGCCAGGAAACGCAGGGTATCGCTGTCTTCAGCCCGTTTGCACAGGGCCAGATTGAAGGCCTGGCAGCGCGCCTCGCGCGCGGCGCGCCCTTCCAGTGGCAGACAGGGCGACAAGATGCCAGATCCGACAAGGATGGTCAGAAGCCGGGAAATTTCGCCCCAGGTCATGCGCCCGAATACGCCTTGATCCAACAGGCTGCGTACGGTGGCCGGGCCTGCCACCAGGGCGTCCAGGATGGGCGCATACTGGGCATGATCCAGCGCGATCTCGCCCTGACGCCAGCGAAGCTTGAGCACGCCGCCATTGTAGCGCTGCATCAGGGCAAGCGGGGTTTCGAACCAGGCGCCAATGGCACTGCGTTCGGTGTGCTGGCGTGGCCCCTTTACAAACAGGTCAGACCGGAACTGTTCATTCACCATGACATCGCGCAGGTTTTCCCGCTGTACCGGGTCACTTTCCGCCGCAAGCAGTTCACCCTGCTGCGGCGTCAGTGAAATGTCCGCAACATGGTCCAACACACAGGAAGATCCAACAAAGCTCAGCTTGGCCTGATCCAGATGCGCCGCGAGATCGCCAAAATGGAACGGGGTCCAGTCGGCATTGAACAGCTCATGCGCCAGATACTTGCGCGACATATTCTTGGCACTGCCCAGACGCGAACTGGCCGAAGGATTGATGGTGAAGAACTTGGCGCCCGTCGCTTCCAGCTTGGCGGCAAAGGCCAGCGCCTCATCCACCCGGTCTTCTGTCGGGGAAGAGCTTTGTGCCGCGTGATCCAGCAGCACCCGCCGAAGGGGCATGGCTGCGGCCCAGGCTGCAAGCACGTTATAGCTGATATAGACCATGCCACCTGCAGCCAGACGGCGACCGATAAAATCAACAATAAGATCTTGATTTTCTTTTGAAACCCAGCTCATCACCCCATGCAGCGCAATCACATCGAATTGCTTGGGCAGGGCGGTTTCCTCTTCGAAATCTGCAAAGGAGCGCTCATAAAAATGCACATTATCCAGGCCACCCTCGACCGCCAGCTCACGCGCGCCCGCGATATGCCCAGGCATGAAATCCATCGCGTGGAAATCTATATGCGGATTCGCCGCTGCCAATAGATTCGCGGTAAACCCTTGGCCACAGCCCAATTCACAATAGCTGAGCCGTTTTTGGTTCAGCCCGTGTTTCTGCCCGCGAGAGGTCGCAGACAAAGCCAACATAGCCGGTGTCATCTCGTGAAAAAAATCATGCGTGTAGTCAACATCGGCCACATAGCCAGAAGTCCAATCACTCATACACCACCTCTTGGTCTCGATTTGAATCAATGTTGCGGCCCAAGTTGTCTAAAATCTATGATGATGTGGTTAATAGCGCCGGGTTTGCGGCGCGCATTTATCTTTTCTTTGCTTTGCCCTGCTGGCAGATGCAAAAACGCAGGCTCCAGAGAGTTCCGGAACCTGCGTCACATATCGCCCAAACGGGCCGCCAAAATTGGCCAGGGTGCCTATTCCAGGCTTTTTAGATAGGCAACAATGGCCTCGATATCCGTCTCTTTTCGCAGGCCAGCGAAGGACATCTTTGTCCCCTTCATGTATGCGCGCGGCTTGGCCAGAAAGGCGGCAAGCTCCGCTTCGGTCCAGATCAGGCCGTCTTCGCCGGCAGCGGCCATCACCTTGGAATACCGAAAGCCATCAACCTGCCCTGCCGTGGCCCCGACAATCGCGTTCAACGCGGGGCCTGTACTGTTCTTGGCCCCCTCGCCCACCCGATGGCAGGCTTTGCATTTTTTGAACACCGTGGCACCCTGGGCAACCAATTCCGGATCCAGCAAAAGTGCCGCCTCTTCGACCTGCTCCTCTTGCGCCACCGGGGCCGCTTCAGCGGTTTCTGTGGTGTCAGCACCACTTTCGGTCCCGGCCTCGGAGGCGGCGGTTTCTTCCGGTGTTACATCCAGAACCCGCGCTCGCATGGTGATTTCAACGGTCTCCTTGCAGTCTTGCATGCAGGGCTCGGCGGTCCAGAAATGTTGTTCGCTTGTCAGCCGATCATCGACAAAGAACCCCTCGGCATTTGGCATAGCAACAGAGGTGAAATTCTCTTGTGAGAGGGTGAAATCCTCATCCACCAAATCGTTGGAATACAGAATATAGGCCAGGATTGCATAGACTTCATCCGGCTCCAGCGTCTGCGCCGCGCCAAAGGGCATCGAGCGATTGATATAGTCCCAGCCGGTTGACAGGTAAGGCCAGTATGACCCGACAGTTTTCAGCGGATCCTCGCGGTCCAGAGTGCCACGCCCGCCGGCGAGTTTGGGCCAGTTGCCAACCCCTTCGGCAAAATCACCATGGCACGCGGCGCATTTATCGGCAAAGATCTCTTCGCCGGTCCAGACATCGCCAGACCCCGGCGGCAAGCCAGTCCCGTCCGGCGATACGTCAAGATCCCAGGCGGCGATTTCTTCTGGCAGCGCCACACGCCCCAGACCATAACCTTCCGCCCATAGCGGGCTGCCACAGGTAAGGGCAAACACCCCAGCGGCCAGGTATTTAGGAAACTTCGACATTTTCTGCCTCCCCATCGGCTTTGACCCACCAGGTCTGGATGGCATTATTGTGGTAAATGGAGTTCAGCCCGCGCACCTCGCGCAGCTGCGTCTTGGTCGGCTGCACATAGCCCGAACTGTCGCGCGCACGGGCCTGCAATAGCATTTCAGAGCCATCCCAATGGGTATCCAGATAGAACCGTGTCAACGCCTTGTCGGTGCCCGGTGCCGCCAGACGGGCCGCAGTCCAGCTCTTGCCACCGTCCTTGGACACATCAACACCCGTAATCGCGCCACGCCCGGACCAGGCAAGCCCCGTGATCACCAGCGGACCGGTGCCATGGGTGATCGGTGCTTGCGGGCTGGGGCTGGTGATGACGGATTTTGCATCCATCTCCCATGTCCATTTGCGCGCCGTGCCATCTGCCATTGTATCGGTGTATTTAGAGGTCTCCTCGCGGCTCTCGACCGGGCCATCCGTGACCTCGATCCGGCGCAGCCACTTGATCCACATATTGCCTTCCCAGCCGGGCACGACCAGCCGCACCGGATAGCCATGTTCCTTGCGCAGGGCTTCGCCATTGGCCTTGAAGGCCACCAGAACATCGTCCAGCGCCTTTTCCAGCGGAATGGAGCGCCCATTTGAAGAGGCATCCGCGCCTTCTACATAGACCCATTTGTCCTTGAAATCGCCCGCAGCCGCCAGCCCGGCCTCTTCCAGCAGGGTGCGCAGAGAGACCCCGGAATATTCCATATTATGGATCATGCCATGGGTGAACTGCGCACCGTTCAGCTGCGCCCCCGCCCATTCCATGCCCGAATTTGCGGCGCATTCGCAGAAATACACCCGGTTTTCGCGGGGAAAGCGCTCTAGATCGGCGTAAGAGAACACCAGCGGGCGGTCGACCAGCCCGTTGATCATCAGCCGGTAGTCTTCTTTCGCCAGTTCGATCGCACCGGAATGATGCCGCTCAAAGGCGCAGCCCTGCGGCGTGATGGTGCCGTCAAGGGCATGGATGGGCGTGAAATTGATCGAGGAAATGGTATCAGCCGTCAGCCATTCCACATTGCGCCGCACCACATCCTGTTCAAACCGGATAGGCAACCCGTAGGGGGTGGCATCAACACCATCGCCCAGGCCGCTGGCCCAGTCCTGTACCTCGGTGATCAGCGGATCCACCTGCCCGGCGGCCTGCGCCGCACCCGTGGCTGCGGCACCTGCCCCAGCCGCCGCAGCTCCGGCCAGAAACTGGCGGCGCGAGGGCACAAATTTATCTGCTTTGTCGCTCATTTTCTCTTCTCCTCACATCGATAAATTCGCGTTTTTGAATTTATCAGCGCAAAAAATTTTGGTCAAACGAAGCGCCGCCCGGGCCAGACCCCAGAGCGGCGCCCCAAATGCAGGGGTTAAGCGCCCACCACCTTGACCGTTGTATTCGGGTTCACAGAGACGGTTCCCTGCTTGCGGATATGATCCTCGACCACATCCCAGATCATCGGGCCTTCGGTCCCCTCATTCACGCTGGCCCAGCCGGACACCACATAGGATTTTCCGGCATCGATCATTTCACCGGTTTTCAGCAGAGTCATCTCGCTGATGCGTTCGCCCTGCGGTTTGGTGATGTCGATCCGGTAGCCCATGCCACCAATGCGCACCATGTCACCGCCCTGCTGGTAATAGGGATCGGGGTTAAAGATGTTGTCGGCGACGTCTTCAAGGATCACCTTGATGAATTCCCCGGTCATCTCTGACCGGTAGGCCGCGCCATAGCTCATCGAGGTCACGTTCCAGATGTCTTCGCGGGTGATGTCATCCCCCGGCACCAGCGATGGCCCCCAGCGCACGCCGGGCGACATGGCGATATCGGCTTCGCGTTCGCTAAGCAGGGCGTCGCAGATCAGATCATCCCAGGTGCCGTTGAAATTGCCGCGCCGGTACAACAGGGAATCGGTTCGACCAATCACCTCGGCCAACTGGTCGGCATAGGGTGCGCGCTGCTCGTCGATCAACTGCGAGATCACCGGATCGGGGGCAATCACATCTGCAAAGATCGGGATCAGCTTATGGCGAATGCCCATCATCTGCCCGTCACGCACATCCAGATCAACGCGGGATACAAACTTACCGTTGGAGCCGGACGCAATGATATGGGTCTTGCCGATCAAAACCGGCTCGGGCAGCGCGTCATGGGTGTGACCCGACAGGATGACGTCAATGCCGCTAACAACGCCGGCCATTTTCTTATCCACGTCAAAGCCATTGTGCGACAGCAGAACCACAACATCAGCGCCCGCCGCGCGGACTTCATCAACCATATCCTGCATGTGCTCATCACGGATCCCAAAGGAGTATTCCGGGAACATCCAGCCAGGGTTGGCGATGGGCATATAGGGAAAGGCCTGACCAATGACAGCCACCTTGGCGCCGCCCCGATCAAAAAACTTGTAGGGCTTGAACAGCTCAGCCGGTTCATCCCATTCCGCGTCAAAGATGTTCTGACCAAGCGCCGCAAAAGGCAGGCCCTCGACGATCTCATTCACCCGGTCCGACCCAAGGGTGAATTCCCAGTGGAAAGTCATGGCGTCGGGCTTCAGCGCGTTCATCACATTGACCATATCCTGGCCCGCCGTGTGATGGCAGGTGTAGGAGCCATGCCAGGTATCGCCGCCATCCAGCAGCAGCGCATCGGGGCGATCCGCCCGGATGGCGTTGATCACCGTGGACACCCGGTCCAACCCGCCAACCCGGCCATAGCCCTGCGCCAGCGCCGAGAAATCATCGTGGGTCAGCGCATAGGCCGAGGGGCTGCCATCATTGATGCCATAGGCACGGCGGAAATCGGCACCGGTGATATGGGGCACATGGCCCTTGTTGCCACCCACGCCCAGATTGACCGACGGCTCGCGGAAATAGATCGGTTTCAGCTGCGCATGGATATCAGTGATGTGGATCAGGCTGATATTGCCATAGGTGTCAAACTGCAGCAGCTGGTCCTGTGTCAGGCGCTGCTGCGCGGCCAGACGGCCCCAGTTGCCAAAACCAGAGGCCCCTACCAAGGCGGTGGTGGCCATTGAGACCTGCAAAAAATCACGGCGCGAGATCATGTCTATCTATCATCCTGTGCAACCATAAGCGGCAAATATGATTCATATTCGCATTTATGAATTAGATAAGAGCGAAACACCCCACGCCAGAACAGACGCGGGGTGCAGATGTGTTTAGTTGCGGACCGAAGGCCCCTCGACCGAGAGGCCATTGCCGCGGGACGCGACATAGAGCTCCAGCGCCACAAACTCTGACGAGCCGGGCTTGTAGGTCTCGGCGCGGGTGTCGCGCACGCAGCCCTTGAAGCGGGCCTGCACGTTGTTGAGCTTGGCATTTTTCAGACGATAGGTCGGAAAGCCGTTGATGTGGCCCTGGCTCAGGTGATCCGCGCGGATCATCTTGCCATAACTGTCTTCGTGACAATTGGCACAGGACAGCTCCAGCTGGCCAGTGCGGGTGTAATACAACTCTTTGCCCTCTTCCCAGGCGGACTGGGCCGGGCCGTCGATGGCCACATTGACCGGCATGCCGCGCGACTGCACCGAGATCAGCGCCTCCATCGCGGTCATGTCACCGCCGGTGTATTTCCATGCCTTGGCGCCCATCTGGTTTTCGCGGCAGTCATTGACCTGCATCGCAAGGGTACGCACTTCGCCAGCGGCCTCGTTCCACCTGGGATAGACCGCGCGCACGCCTGCCATGCTCTCTTCCACATCATCGTGGCAAGAGGCGCAGGATTTGCCCTCGGATCCCTCAACGGTGTTCCAGGCGTCGTAGGCCTTATCGACAAACACCATGGCAGGGTTTTCAAAATCGTCCATCTGCAGGGCCTGGGTTTCATCAGAACGGAAGTGCCAGCCGGACATGATCTCGTCCAGCACATCCGCCACATGGGCGGGGGGCGCGGTTTTAGTCACCAGCGTCTCTTCTTCGTTGAGCACCAGCGTATCGTCGTCCGCATCCGCATAGGCAGAAAGCGGCAGGCTCAGTGCGACAGCGATGGCGGTAAGCGCCTTATAGTTCATTCCTTGTCCTCCCTTGGGTATCCACCCGGGCCACAAATGCAGCCAGGGTGCCGTGCCTTTGAGATCCGGAAGGGATCAGGCGATAGCGACCGATTTGGATGCCTCATAAACAGAGCCATCGTCATCATACCAGGTAAATGCAAAGTCGCCAGCTTCTGGCACAATGGCCTCGAACTGGAAATAGGGGTTGGTCGAAACCGCAGGTTCAATCGCGACATCCAAGACCAGCTGGCCGTTGAATTCACAGGTAAACCGGTTGATGATCGAGCGCGGAATGACGTTGCCCTCTTTATCCTTGCGCTGACCGCTTTCCATCTGGTGGCTGATCAGGGTCTTGATGGTGATTGCCTCACCAGCACTTGCCGTCTTGGGGACTTTGACGCGGGGTTTTACACCGGATGCCATGTCTTAAACTCCTTCGTATTCAAGGCCGTCTCAGCGGCCCTCTTCGGGGTGGTGCGGGGCGTATTGCTTAGCCGCCACAGCCCCCGATTGTCACTTTCACAGCGGCGCTCGCCTTGGCAAAGCTACCATCGGCCAGTTTGGCAATGGCAACCACATCCTGGGTGCCGGCCAGACGGATCCGGGTGGCGGCAGCCTGGCTGGCAGCCAGCGGTCCAAAGGTAAAGGTCGCAACGCCAGGTGTTGGGTTGCCAGTTGCCAAAACCATGATCGCGGTGGCCCCGGGGGCGCTGACCTCGATTGGCACGGTATTGCCGTTTTCAGCAATTTCCGGCGCGGTCAGCTCGATCCCGGCATCTGCCATATCGGCACCACCGGTAAAGGCGGCGATCCGCTCGTCTACGCTACTGCTGGCACTGGCCCGCAGCGGCAGCACTGTCATCACAGCAGCACCCAAGGCCAGGCCCAGGGTCTCACGGCGTGAGAACTCCATCATATGTCTCCTTTGACGTTCCGCAAAGCGGCAGGGTACGCAGCCCTGGCTTTACTCTTCTTTCAGCGTTGCGATGAAGGCAACGACATCTTCGATCTGCTGTGCAGACAGGATCGGCGTCAGCGCCTCTGTCGGGGCTTTGCCAGTATAGGCATCGCCTGGGCGAATAAAGCCTTCGACCTTGTAAAAGGCCGGCATCATTGTGCCGTCAAAGGTCATCTTGGCATTGGTCATCAGCCCGCGCAGCTCTGCTTCGCTCCAGCGATCGCCTGCGCCATCCAGCGAGGGGCCGATCTCACCATGAAACGGCACCTCCGCCAAGGCAGTGATCTGATGGCAGGCGATGCAGTTGCCCTGCGATTTTGTGCCCGCGATCACGGCACCATTTGCCGCATCCCCTGCTGTGCCAGTCAAGGAGGTCGCAACCGCCCCGTATTCGTCAAACTGCACATCCTTTGGCGCGACCTCTGCCGCGAGGGCTGCACTCCCGATCAGGCACGCGGCCAGTGTAAGAGATAGTCTCTTCATGGTTCCTCCCGTTGGCTGCCACCCGCATGGTGCGCGGGCTTAGCTGTCGTCTATCGTAGGGCACCGCCCTCTGAAAACGCAACAACAAATTCAATATTGTGAATTATTATATTTGTTCGCCTGCTTTCAGTCGGTTGACCCGTTGTCGCGTTCCGAAACGCGCCGCGCGTGATAGCGCTGAAAATCCTCTCCGTTGTCAAGGAGATATCGCTTTTCTCTCACCCAGGTAAACATGTCCAGCGTGGTGCCGACACCAAAGGCGCCCGGCATGATCGCCACTGCGGCCTTGGGCGCGCTCTCCCCTGCCGTGACCTCTTCCGGCAGGAACAGAATCGTCGGGGTAAACAGCACGCCCCATTTGCGCGCCATGTCCTTTTCCGCCAGGGTTTCGCCGTCAAAATCCGTGACCTCAATATCGCCATGCAGATTCAGCTGCACGACAAAATAGTTGTCAGCGATATAGCCTCCCACTTCGGGGCGCGGAAAGACTTCTTCATGCATCTTGGTGCAGTAGATGCAGCCGCGCTGTTCAAAGAACAGCACCAGACGCTTACCCTCGGCATTTGCCTCTTCCAGATCCTCGCGCAGATCCTTGAAGGTCTCGCGCATCCAGGGCGTCTTGTGCAGCCCGTCATCGCCCAGTTCTGCTGCGCGGGTCTCCATTGCCAGCACAGGCACAGCCAGCGCCAGAGCGGCAAGGTTCAATATCCAGTGCTTCATCGTTTCCTCCCAGATTATCCAGTTGATGTATCGCCTTATCCAATCGAGGCAAAGCCCGGCATCCAGCGGATCATCAGATCGGCGATCCAGCGCACGCCTCCGGTGACGATCAGAATGGCGAACAGGATCAGCATGGCGCCCATGATCTTTTCGACCCAGTGAAAGGCCGCCCGGTGACGCGCCACCCAGGCCAAAAACGGCTTGGCAAACAGCGCCGCCACCACAAAGGGGGCGGTCATCGCCGCACCGTAGACCAGCAGCAATGCGCCGCCGCGCCAGATATCGCCCAGACCCGAGGCCACCATCAGAATCGAGGCCAGCGCAGGCCCGACGCAGGGCGTCCAGCCAAAGCCAAACGCCAGCCCCATCAGATAGGCCCCCGCCAGGCTCGACGGGTCAGCTGTGCTTTCCACCCTGGCCTCGCGGTACAGCAGGGGAATGCGTATAACCCCAAGAAAGTGCAGGCCAAACACCACCAAAAGCGCCGCCGCCCCATAGGATAGGATTTCCATGTAGCGGCCAAACAGCTGCCCCAGCGCGGTGGCCCCCATGCCCATCAGCATAAACACAGATGTGACCCCGGCCGCGAAACAAACCGCCGCCGACACCATGCGCCGCTGCGCCCCCGGTGCAATTTCGCCGTCGCTGCGCAGCTCTGCCATCGACAGCCCCCCCAGATAGGACAGGTAAAACGGCACCATCGGCAGGATACAGGGGGTGAAAAAGCTGAGCAATCCGGCAAACGCCGCCCCCAGATACGAAATTTCCAGCATCACGGCTCTATGATCCTTCCTGTGCCCCGGTGTACCACCGCAAGGCTTGTACTATTCACATATTCAAATTACGTTGTATAAAGCCGCAAACGGCGGTTGCCGTCAACGGTAGAGGTAATGATCATTTCACGTCTGTTCTTTGCTCCGCTCGTCCTGTTTCGGCGCGCCTTGTCGCTGGTACCTGCGCTGCTGACGGTGGCCATAATCGGGCCCGTTATGGCAGCCCTGCCTGCTGCCGCTGCGGCCTCTGATAGGCCAGCGCAGACCGACACGCCAAGCCGACAGCTGGTTATGGTAGAACAGCGCGGATGTGAATGGTGCAAGCGCTGGAATGCAGAGATCGCGCCAATCTATCCCAAAACCCGCGAAGGGCGCTTTGCGCCGCTGCGCCGAGAGGATCTGCATGCGCTGCCGGATGATCTTGTCCTGGCCCGGCGCGTCACTTTTACCCCCACCTTTTTGCTAATAGAAGATAGCCATGAACTGGCCCGCCTCGAAGGCTATCCGGGGGAAGATTTTTTCTGGCCTCTCATCGCAGAGTTGATGCGCAGACATCTGGGCTTTACCCCAGAGGCAGAAGCCGCCGCCAAGAGTTAGGACAGGTCGAAACCAACCCGTGCAAAACCAAATTGGGAGTTGCGGCGCCCGCTGCGCCGCCACCACAGGAGACAGGACAATGGAACTACCGCAATTCTCGGCTGATATGGCACCGGAAGAGCTGGACAATATGGTCGATAACGCCACCCAGGCCTCGAATTTCCTGAAGGCCATCAGCCATGAGGGCCGGTTGATGATCCTGTGCCATCTGGTCACCGGCGAAAAATCCGTGACCGAACTGGAAGAGCTGCTGGCCGCCCGCCAGGCTGCCGTGTCGCAACAGCTGTCACGGCTGCGCCTCGAAGGTTTGGTGGTGCCCCGCCGCGAGGGCAAAGCGATCTACTACCGGCTGGCAGATGACCGCCCACGCCGCATTCTCGAAGTGGTCTATGAAATGTTCTGCACCGACGGCAAGGGCTGACCACAGAGAGACAACCGCAGGCCTATTGGGGCGAATCATCTGGCCCCGCCCAGGGGAAATACCAGCGCAGACCGCGCCCTCGGGCGACCACTTGAGCAACCACACGGGAGAGAGCACCAATGTTTGATCTGTTCAGCGATCACCAGCTGGTTGCAGCTGTGGGCCTGTTTGGCGGCATATTGCTGGGGCTGGCCGCGCGACTGGGACGGTTTTGCACCCTGGGTGCAATCGAAGACCTGCTCTATGGTGGTTCCTCCCTGCGGATGCGCATGTGGGGGCTGGCCATTGGCACCGCCATCATTGGCAGCTTTACTTTGATCGGGCTCGGCCTGCTTGACGAAGCGCAGTCTTTTTACCTCTCGATCCGCTGGATGCCGCTCGCCTCTATCACGGGGGGGCTGATGTTTGGCTATGGCATGGCGCTTAGCGGTAACTGTGGCTACGGTGCCATCGCCCGGCTGGGAGGCGGCGATCTGCGCAGTTTTGTCATTGTTCTGGTCATGGGCGTGGCCACCTATGTTGTGCTGGCCGGGCCTCTGGCGCCGCTGCGCAATGCCCTGTTTCACCAACAAGACGTGACCCAGGAACTGCCCCCAGGCCTCGCCCACCATCTGGCTGGGATTACCCGGCTTCCTCTGGCGGGCATTGGGATTGGCATCGGCGCGCTGGTAGTCATTGCCAGCCTCTGTCAGGCCGAGTTCCGCCAGGATCGCACCAGCCTGTTCTGGTCCATTGTTGTGGGGCTTGCGGTGGTCTCGGGCTGGGCGGGCACCGCCTATGTCAACCGGATGGGCTTTGCCGCGCTGCCGGTGGTGTCTCATTCCTTTTCTGCCCCCCTTGGCGAAACCATCCTGTGGAGCATGACCGGCAGTCTGCGCCCCCTTTCCTTTGCGGTAGGATCCATCGCCGGGGTCTGGGTTGGCGCCTTTATCGGCTCACTGATCAAGGGGCATTTCCGCTGGGAAGCCTGCGAGGATCCGCGAGAGCTGCGCCGCCAGATCCTTGGCGCCGCCATCATGGGGGCCGGAGCCGTCATCGCCATGGGCTGCACCGTCGGCCAGGGGCTTAGCGCGTTTTCCCTGTTGTCGCTGTCGGCACCCGTGACATTCTTGGCGATCTTTGCCGGGGCCGGGCTGGGGCTGCGCCAGTTGATCACCGGTTTTCGCATTGCGCCCTAGCCGCAGGTGCTGTTGACTTTGCCGCAGCAAACCAGAAAGGCGCGACAGCAGATGACAGGCCCAGACCCCACCGGCAACAAGGCCGAAGCCTTTGAGGCCGAGGATGACCTGCCGCGCAACCCCAATCTGACGCAAACCCTGGGGCACGTGATTGCCGCCCGACATGCGCAAGCAGCCTCACAGCCCACCCGCCGTGGGCTGCTGCAGGGGCTGCTGGGGGTGTCGGTCATTCAAGGCCTGCTCGGCAGCTCTGCCTTGGCGCAGACAGCGGCAATCCGGCCCGCCGCCGCGCGACAGCCCTCCCGCTTTGCCTTTGACGAACTGCCCTGGGGCAATGACGCGCATCACCATGTGCCCGCAGGCTATCGGGCCGATATCCTGCTGCGGTGGGGCGATCCGATCACCGCTGGTGCGCCAGACTTTGACGTCACCAACCAGAGCGCCAAAGCGCAGCTGCAACAGTTTGGCTATAACAATGACTACATCGGCTTTACCCCGCTGAATGCCGAGGCCAGCCGCGGCCTGCTCTGCGTCAATCACGAATACACCAACGAAGAGATGATGTTTCCCGGCCTGGGCCGCCAGGATCGGGCCGGGTTTTCCGGCATGACCCGCGATCTGGTCGAAATCGAGATGGCCGCCCATGGAGGCACGGTGGTCGAAATTTCCCGGCGCCACGATGGCTCAGGCGGCTGGCAGGTGCAGCGCGACAGTCCGCTGAACCGCCGCATCACCCCTCTGGATACCGCGATGACCCTGGATGGCCCGGCCGTCGGCCATCCCCGCCTGCAAACCCCCGAAGACCCAAGTGGCAGATCGGTGATTGGCACCCTGAACAATTGCGCCGGGGGGATGACCCCCTGGGGCACATGGTTGATGGCAGAAGAGAACTTTCACGGCTATTTCTGCAGCGACCGACGGGATGCAACCGGCGCGCCCGATCTGTCCGACCAGCCCGAGGCGCGACAGATGGCACGCTACGGTATTCCTGGCGGCTGGTATGCCTGGGGTCAGTATTTCGACCGCTTCAACATCGACAAATCCCCCAATGAAGCCAACCGCTTTGGCTGGGTGGTCGAGGTCGACCCGCGCGATCCACTGTCCACCCCGGTCAAACACACCGCTCTGGGCCGGTTCAGCCATGAAGGCGCAGAAACCTGCCTGTCCGCAGAGGGCCATCTGGTGATCTACATGGGCGATGATGCCCGGTTTGAATATCTGTATAAATATGTCTCGCACGATACCCTGTCCGACCCGATATCGCAGGATCCCGCCGCCCATCGCCACCTGTTGCAAGATGGCACGCTATATGTCGCTCGATTTGACGCCGATGCCAGCCTGACCTGGTTACCGCTGACCCATGGAACCGGGCCGCTGACGGCGCAGAACGGTTTTGCCAGCCAGGCAGATGTGCTGATCGACGCCCGTCTGGCGGCGGATGCGCTGGGGGCAACGCCGATGGATCGCCCCGAAGATGCCCAGCCCCGTGGCGACGGGGTGGCCTATGTGATGTTGACCAACAACAGCCGCCGCAACGCCGATCAGGTCGATGCGGCAAACCCAAGAGCCAAGTCCCGCTTTGGCCATATTATCGAGATCACGGAACAGGCCGGTGATCACGCCGCCACGCGTGGCACCTGGGAGATCCTGGTGCAATGTGGCGACCCAAAGATTGCCGAAGTTGGCGCCCTCTGGCACCCTACAATAAGCGACAGTGGCTGGTTTGCCGCGCCTGACAATTGCACCTTTGACGCCGAAGGACGGCTCTGGGTGGCCACAGATCAGGGTGGACGCTGGTCCAAAACGGGTAAATCAGACGGGCTTTATGCATTGGAAACCGAAGGCGATAGGCGCGGAGAGGCGCGACTGTTCTTTCGCTGCCCGGTGGGGGCGGAACTCTGCGGTCCCTGTTTTACCCCAGGTGGCGACAGCCTGTTTCTGGCGGTGCAGCACCCCGGCACCGATGGCACCAAGGCATTGAAAGGGTTTGAGCGGGCCTCTACCTTTGACGACCCAGCCACCCGCTGGCCCGACTTTGATCCGCAGATGCCGCCGCGCCCTTCGGTGGTCGTCATCACCAAACTCGGCGGCGGCAAGATCGCCAGTTCGCCAGACGCAGCCACCACACAATGACCACGGAGCTGTCACGCGCGGCTGTCGCAGGATTTGTCACGCGCCTGTCACACGGTCTGTCACACGGTCTGTCACAGGCGCGTGAAGGGGCTTGCACCGGGCCGCACATCCGGCAATCTCTGGCCAACAAGATCTGACCATCAGCAACAGTGGGATACCAAGATGACAGAAACCCTTCGCGCCGCCGATGTTCTGGCACGGCGTCTTTATGCGGCGGGCTGCCGTCATGCCTTTGGAATGCCCGGTGGCGAAGTGCTGACGCTGGTGGACGCGCTGGTAAAGGCTGGTATCCAGTTTCATCTGGCAAAACATGAAAATGCCGCCGGCTTTATCGGCGAGGGCCTGCATCATGCAGATGGCGCCCCGGTCATTCTGGTGGCGACACTGGGACCCGGCGCGCTGAATGGGGTCAATGTGGTCGCCAATGCGCATCAGGACCGGGTGCCGATGCTGGTGCTGACCGGCTGTGTCGATGCCAGCGAGGCGCAGAGCTATACCCATCAGGTGCTGGATCATCCTGCGGTCTTTGCCCCCATCACCAAGGCAAGCTTCCGGCTGGAGGCAGAGGTCGCAGATATCATTGCCGACAAGGCCGTCTCGCTCGCCTGTGCGCCACGCAATGGGCCGGTGCATATTGATGTGCCAATCTCGGTCGCGGATCAGCCCGCACGGGATCGCGGGGTGCGTCAAGCCCCCCCTGCCCCGACCCAGCCCGCGCCCGCCGCCCTGTCCCAGGCCCGCAGCTGGCTGGCGCAGGCGCAGCGCCCGGTGGCGATCATTGGTCTGGATGCCCTGCAGGAAAACGCCGGTCCCGAAATCCGCGCCTTTCTAGAGCACCACCAGATCCCCTTTGTCACCAGCTACAAGGCCAAAGGCATCCTGCCCGAGACCCATGCCCTGTGCCTGGGCGCCGCAGGGCTGTCGCCCTTGGCCGATACCCACCTGTTGCCGCTGATCCAGCGCGCGGATCTGATCCTGGGGCTGGGCTATGACCCGATTGAAATGCGCCCCGGCTGGCGCAATATCTGGGACCCCGCCGCCCAGCGCGTGATCGACATCACCCCGGAAGCCAACAGTCACTACATGCACCAGGCCAGCCTGGCATTTGTTGCCGCTTTGAAACCCACACTGGCGGCCCTGACGCAGGACAGCACGCCAACCTCTGGCATCACATGGCCCTGCGCCAGCCCGACAGAAGTCAAAACTGCCCTGGCAGAGGCCTTTCCCAGCCACGACGACTGGGGCCCTGCCGCAGTGATCGCGCAATGCCGCGACAGCCTGCCTGAAAATACGCTTGCCACTGCCGATAGCGGGGCGCATCGCATCCTGCTTAGCCAGATGTGGCAGTGCAACGCCCCACGCGCGCTGATCCAGTCTTCCGGGCTGTGCACCATGGGCTGTGCCGTGCCCATGGCGATTGGCCGTAAACTGGCTGACCCCGACCGCCCGGTTGTCAGCTTTTCGGGGGATGCCGGGTTTCTGATGGTGGCCGGGGATCTGGCCACCGCCACCGAACTGGGGCTTGCGCCGATCTTTGTCGTCTTTGCCGATGCCAGCCTGGCACTGATCGACCTCAAACAACGCCAACGCCAGCTTCCCAATGCCGGGGTTGATCTGGCCAGGCACGATTTTGCAGCCATTGGCCGCGCCTTTGGCGGCAACGGAGTAACGGTGCGTAATCGCGATGCATTGGACAAAGCGCTACAACAGGCCTTGGCCTCGGACCGCTTCACTGTCATTTCTGCCGAAATCGAACCCGGAGGATATGATGGACGCATCTAACCCACAGCCAGACGCACCCCGCAGCCCGCTCAGCCATGGCGCCCTCAAAGGCGTAAAAGTGCTGGATCTGTCGCGCATTCTGGCCGGCCCTACCTGCACCCAGTTGCTTGGCGATCTTGGCGCCACTGTAATCAAGGTCGAGAACCCCAAGACCGGCGGTGATGACACCCGCCAGTGGGGCCCGCCCTATGTGATCGATGCGGCTGGCGAACAGTCTGATCTGTCAGCCTATTTCATGGCCGCCAACCGCAACAAGCGCTCTGTCGCAGTAGATATCACCACGGCAGAGGGCCAGGCGGTGATCCACCGGCTTGCAGCGCAAGCAGATATCCTGGTCGAAAACTTCAAACCCGGCGGGCTGGCCAAGTATGGACTGGATTATGCCAGCATCACCAAAGACCTGCCGGGGCTGATCTATTGCTCTATCTCAGGCTATGGCCAGACCGGCCCCAACAGCCACAAACCCGGCTATGACCTGATGGCGCAGGGCTATGGTGGCCTGATGTCCCTGACCGGCGATCCCGACGGCCAGCCGGTGAAAGCAGGCGTTGGCATCGCCGATGTAATGTGCGGCATGTATGCGACCATTGGTATTCTGGCCGCATTGCATCACCGCGACACCACCGGCGAAGGCCAGCAGATCGACCTCGCGCTGGTTGATGCGCAGATCGCCTGGCTGATCAACGAGGGCGTTGGCTATCTCAATACCGGCAGCCTGCCGCAGCGGCGTGGCAACGAACACCCCAGTATCGTCCCCTACGGGCTTTATGAAACATCGGATGCGCATGTGATCCTGGCGGTGGGCAATGACAGCCAGTTTCGCCGCTTTATGGAATTCCTCGGCCTGGAAGGTCTGGCAGAGGATCCCCGCTTTGCCACCAACCCTGCCAGGCTGCAGCACCGCGGCGCACTGAATGATATTCTGATCCCGGCGCTCAAGCGGTTTTCCATGGATGCGGTCATCGCCGGCATGGAGGCCCGCAAGGTGCCCGCAGGCCCGGTACAGACCCTGGATCGTGTCTTTGCTTCAGATCAGGTGGCGGCCCGCGATATGGCGATTGAAATGCAATCGGGGGCCGGGCCGGTACAGCTGCTGGGCAATCCGCTGAATTTCTCGCGCACTCCGGTAACCTATCGCCATGCACCGCCCCAGTGTGGCGAAGCCAGCGCCGACCTGCTTGACGCGCCAGATCCCTTTGCCAAGGCCTGAGAACACGCCCCCGTCCCTGCCGCCCCTGTGCAGGTCCTGACAGCGGTTGGACAGGCAGCAAAATGTTACAAAAGCCCGCAAGCCTCCGCCTTACCAGCGGGGGCTTGCTCATCTTGAAGCGATCTAGCGTCAAACGGCCTGAAAAACCGCCTATTCTTGCGGGAGAATTCCACCATAGGCCAAGATTTGCACACGCTTAATCACCAAAGCGAGAGCAGCGTCGCTTGGACCTGTCTGCTGGTTTAACCTCTGCATACCCCAGTGCGGTTTGCGCACCCCGGCAGAGAATGGACCCCCAATGACGCAAGATATCTTCGGACAGGAAACCAGCCTAAGCTGCGCGATCAGCCAGCAACACTGGGACGCGGTGCAAATGGGGGTTCTGGCGCATTCGGCCAGCACGGCCGATCACCTTGGCGCGCTGCTCAACACGGCACCGGATTTTGCCCTGGCCCAGGCGATCAAGGGCATTTCGCTGCTGATGCTGGGCCGCAGAGAATTGCTGCCCATGGCGCAGGACGCACTACAGGCCGCGCAACTGGGCTATGACGCGGCCCTGCCGCGGGAACGCAAATATATTGAGGCCCTCGCCGCTTGGCTGGATGGCCAGCCCTCTCGCGCGATAGAGCGGATGGAACAGGTGCTGGCAGTGGATCCCTGCGACAGCCTGGCGATGAAGCTCAGCCATGGGATCCGTTTTATTCTGGGCGATGCCAAGGGCATGCGGGCTTCGGTCGAACGGGTGCTGCCCGCCTATGCGCCCGATCACGCAGGTCGCGGCTATCTCTTGGGCTGCCATGCCTTTGCGCTTGAGGAAACCGGCGCCTATGAGCGCGCCGGGATCACCGGGCGTCAGGCACTATGGCTGGCCCCGGATGATGCCTGGGGGCTGCATGCGGTGGCCCATGTGCATGATATGACAGGGGATGCCTCTGCCGGGCTGCGCTGGCTGAACGGTCGCGAACAGGCCTGGGCCCATTGCAACAATTTCCGCTACCATGTTTGGTGGCACAAGGCATTGATGCATCTTGATCTGGGGCAGACCGACCAGGCGCTGGCACTTTATGATACCGAGGTGCGCAAAGATAAAACCGATGACTACCGCGATATTTCCAATGCCACCTCGCTGTTGATGCGGCTGGAGCTGGAAGGCGTCGCTGTTGGCAACCGCTGGCAAGAGCTCTCGGAACTTTGCGCCAGCCGCACCGAAGACGGCAGTCTGATCTTTGCCGATCTGCACTATCTGATGGCCCTGGCAGGCCCCGACCACAAGACGGAATCCCGCCGCCTGATCCTGCGTATCCACGCCGATGCCCGGCAGCGCGACACAGAGGCCCAGCAGCGGATGGCCACTCCAGGCTGTGGCGCAGCACTGGGGCTAGAAGCCTTTGGCGAGGGCAACTATACACAGGCCTTTGCGCATCTGTCCGGCGTACGCGCCAGCCTGCATCTGGCCGGGGGCAGCCATGCCCAGCGCGATGTGTTTGAGCGTATGACCATCGACGCGGGCCTGCGCTGCGGCGCCTTTGATACGGTAGAGCACATCCTGAACGATCGGCGTGCAAAACGCGGCGGGAACGACGACAACTATGCCCTGGCCCGGCGCGCCCTGATTGCTGCCGCGCGCAGTGACACAGAGCACGGCGCGGAAACACAACCAGAGGCTGAATTCGGCGGGAAGATGCCACCCGTTCGGCAGGAAGACGCCATCCCTGTCGCCCCGACACTCCGTGCCCGCTGAATAGCCCTTTTCAAGATGCGAAAAGAACCTCACACACGCGCTTGAAAATCAACAAGGAATAACCCAATGGCGGAGATTTCGCCTTTTCCCTCCTCCCCGAAAAATGCAGGGGCAGAAAACGCGGCACCAGCAGCCAACCAGGCTGCATCCCCGGCAATCTCTTCTGCTTCCGCAGCCCTTCGCACGCGCGACCCCAGGCTGGATTTTTATCGCGGCATCGCCATGTTCATCATCCTGGCAGCCCATATTCCGGGCAACCGCTGGACCGGATGGATCCCGGCGCGGTTTGGCTTTTCCGATGCAACAGAGATCTTTGTCTTCTGCTCTGGCATGGCCTCGGCCATTGCCTTTGGCGGTTCCTACGCGCGAAAGGGCTGGGCCCTGGGCAGCGCCCGCGTGCTGTTCCGCTGCTGGCAGGTGTTCTGGGCCCATATCGGGTTGTTCTTCTTTGTCGCCATGACCATGGCAGCGCTGGACACCTATGGCAGCTTTGACAAAAGCTATATCAACAGTCTGAACCTGCAGCATTTCTTTGACGATCCCGCACAGCAGCTGGTTGGTCTGTTCACCCTGACCTATGTGCCGAACTACTTTGACATTCTGCCAATGTATCTGGGCGTGCTGGCCCTGCTGCCATTGATGATGGGGCTGGCGCGCGGTCAGCTTTGGCTGGTTGCGCTGTGTTCTGTGCTGCTCTGGCTGGCGGCAAATCCCTATCTGATCGGTCTGGGGCCGGATGGGCTGTCCTTCCCGGCAGAGCCATGGTCCCAACGCGAGTGGTTCTTCAACCCACTTGGCTGGCAGCTTTTGTTTTTCACTGGCTTTGCCTTCATGAAGGGCTGGCTGCCGCCCCCACCGGCCTCGGCGCTGCTTGGAGGTGTCGCCGCGGCCTTCTTGATCCTGTCAGCGCCGCTTGGCTCCTGGAAGGTATTCTTGTGGCTGGATGCCGCCAATGGTGATCTGGCTGACGCCATCCGCCCCTGGTGGGCCGCAAGCGCGCAGTGGCGCGAAAAGACCGATTTTGGCCTGCTGCGCTATGCACATTTCCTCGCCCTGGCCTATCTGGGCTGGCTTCTGGCAGGAGAAGGCGGCAAGCGCCTTATTGCCTCGGGCCACAGCCTGGGGGCGCGGCTCTGGGCAGGGCTGCTCGGCATCATCAGCAAGGTCGGCCAGCAAAGCCTTGCGGTTTTTGTGTTTTCCATGGCGCTGGCCCGGCTGATCGGCTTTGCTCTGGATCAGACAGATCGCGGCATCCTGATCACCGCGCTGGCCAATCTTGCGGGCTTTGCCCTGATCATTGCCTGCGCCTATGGCGCCGGATGGTTCAAATCCCACCCCTGGAGAGCCAAGCGATGACCCCATTCACCCGTCGCAGCTTTCTGGGGGCCGCCCTCAGCAGCACCCTGCTTTCGCCCCTGCCAACAGCGGCCCAAGCGGCACACGACCCGATGCCCTTTCACCGTGATCAGCTGGTAGCGCGCGCGCGCAACTTGGCCCAGCAGCCCTATCGCCCGCGCCCCGAGGTGCCGCAGGACTGGCAGGATCTCACCTATGATCAATACAAGGCCCACCGGTTCCGCACCAAGCGGGCGATCTGGGCGAATACAGCGCGCAGCTACAATGTCGATCTGTTCCTGCCGGGTCTATATTTCCGCCAGGCCGTGCAGATCAATACGGTCGAAGAAGGCCTGGCGCGCCGGGTCGGCTTTGACATGGATCTGTTTGACCGCGGAGAAATCGCGCCGCCGCTCAGCCAGGCAGAGACCCTGGGCTATAGCGGCCTGCGACTGCGCACCACGCTGGATCAGCCCGACAAGAAAAGCGAATTCTGCGTCTTTCAAGGGGCCAGCTATTTCCGCGCCATCGGGATCGGCCAGACCTATGGCCTATCGGCGCGGGGATTGGCGCTGAAAACCGCAGACGCCATGGGCGAAGAATTCCCCGATTTTGTGGAATTCTGGCTGGAAGCCCCAGCGCCCGGGCAGCCCCATATGGTGGTGCATGCGCTGATGGATTCCCCATCCGTGACCGGGGCGTATCACTTTCGCATCACCCCCGGCACCACCACGATCATGGATGTCGAGGCCCAGCTCTTTGCCCGCGCCGACCTGCCGCATATGGGGCTGGCGCCGCTGACCTCTATGTTTTTGTTCGATCGCACCAATCGCCACCGGTTTGATGATTTCCGCCCCAATGTGCACGACAGTGACGGGCTGTTGATCCACAACGGCAACGCAGAGACCCTCTGGCGACCGCTGGCCAACCCCACCCATTTGCAGGTTTCCTCTTTCGTGGATTCCGATCCACGCGGTTTTGGCCTGATGCAACGCAGCCGCCACCTGCAGGATTTTGAGGATCTCGAAGCCAACTACCACCGCCGCCCCGGTCTTTGGGTGGAACCCAAGGGTCGTTGGGGCAAGGGGGCGGTCACCCTGGTGGAAATCCCGGCTGACAAGGAAATCTACGACAATATCGTCGCCTATTGGCGTCCAGACGCCCCGGTCAAAGCCGGGCAAGAGCTGGCGCTGGCCTATCGGCTTTTCTGGGGGGAAGAACCCGACACCCCCATGCCAAACACCAAGACAGCCGCGCCTATCCCCCCCCTGGCACGCGTTATCGACACGGCAGCGGGCGCCCGCATATTTGGCGATCCCGGACGGTTGATGACGGTGGATTTTGCAGCCCACCCGCTGTTGGCGGGCGACCCGGAAGAGATAGAGGTGCATCTGTCCTCGCCCGATGTGGAAACCACCCCCGGCGTGTTGCAGCGCAACCCAGGCACTGGCGGGCTGCGCCTTGCCTTCAGCTTTACGCCCAATGCGAAAAATCATGTCGAACTGCGGCTGCAGTTGCGTCGCAACGGGCAAGCCGCCAGTGAAATCTGGCTCTATCGGTGGACCGCATGACCCAGTTGTCTGATCCAACCATGTCGCTGCCTGCGGCCCCTCTCGCAGACCATCTGGCCACAGGGTGCGCAGAGGGCGCGCAAGACACGAGGGGCACAGACCTGATGCCCCCCGTGATGCCAATGGAGATGCCCGAGCAGGATTTCACCGCGCCATTTCAGGACCGGCAGGCGCCGCAGGGCGCGCCGCGCCCCCAAGTGGCTCTCTGGCGCATTCTGGCCTTTTCGCCCGCCATGCTGGCCACGGCAGCGCTGACCTGGGTGATGCAGGGCTGGTTTGCCATCGGCGGCTTTATGGGGCTTGAACTGCTGCTGCTGGCGCTGATTGCCTTTAATTTCTTCTGGATCTGTTTTTCGGTCTCAACCGTGATCCTGGGGCTGTATTCGCTGTCGCAACGTGACCACAGCCGCCCCACCGGCCAGGTGACACCAATGCAGGTGGCGCTTTTGGTGCCCGTCTACAACGAAAGCCCCTGGTATGTGCTGGGCAATGTACGGGCAATGCTGGAAGAGCTGAGCCGCGTCGACGGAGCCCATAGCTATGCCATGTTCATCCTGTCAGATACCCGCGATGAGGAATTGGCCGCCCAGGAACGGCTGAGCGTTGAGGCCTTGCGTGCCGACCTGCCACCTGGGACGGCACTGTACTATCGCCGCCGGGCCCGCAATACCGGGCGCAAGGTCGGCAATATCAGCAACTGGCTGCGGCACTGGGGCGCGGGATATGAGGCCATGCTGGTGCTGGACGCCGACAGCCTTATGACCGGCCGCGCCATTGCCCGGCTGACCGATGCGCTGTCACGCGATCCATGCGCCGGGCTGATCCAGAGTTTTCCGCAGCTGATCGGCGCCCAGTCCATTTTTGGCCGGATGCAGCAATTTGCCAATGGCGTTTATGGGCTTGCCCTGGCCGAAGGGCTGGCCCGCTGGACCGGGCATGAAGGCAACTATTGGGGCCACAACGCCATTCTGCGCACCCGCGCCTTTGCCGCCTGTGCCGGCCTGCCCAAGCTGCGTTCGCGGCTTAGCGGGCGTGAACACCTGATCATGAGCCATGATTTTGTCGAGGCAGGCCTGTTGCGCCGGGCCGGCTGGCGGGTGCGGTTCTTGCCACGCCTGGGGGGATCTTATGAGGAAACGCCCGCCACCCTGGTCGACCACATCCTGCGAGATCGCCGCTGGTGCCAGGGCAATCTGCAACACCTGAACCTGCTGGGCGCGCGTGGCTTTTTCGCCATGTCGCGGTTTCACCTGCTGCACGGGGCCATTGGCTATCTGATGGCGCCAATCTGGTTTGCGCTCTTGGTGATCTGGGCGCTGATCGGTCTGGGCGAAGACCGCTCGGTGATCCACTATTTCAGCATCACAAATCCTTCGCGCCCCTCTTGGCCCGATATGTCAGAACCCCGCCACGTTCTGGTGATTTTGCTGATCTATGCCATGTTGCTGGCCCCCAAACTGCTGGCGGTGCTGGCACTGGCAATGACCGGTCGTCGGCTTGATCAGTACGGCGGCCCGGCGCGCTTTGCGCTTTCGACCCTCTGCGAGATCCTGTTGGCGGTGCTTTATGCCCCTATTCTGATGGTACAGCAGATGATTGCGGTGCTGCGCACCACCTTTGGCATTCAGCGGGGCTGGTCAGCCCAGGCGCGCGAAGGCGGGCACTATGGGCTGCGTCATCTGCTGATCTGCCACGCGCTTGAAACCCTAAGCGGATTTGCACTCTCTGGCGGTATCCTGGCCGGGTTTGTATCGCTATGGCTGCTGCCAATTGCGCTGTCACTGGTGCTGGCGGTGCCCTTGTCGGCGCTCTCTGGCTGGCGTGCGGGGACCTCACGGCGCGGATGGATGGCGACCCCTGTGGTCTATGCCGAACCGCAGATCACCCGCGCCGCCGACCGCTATCGCCGCAGCTTCAAGCGCTATCTCGATATGCAACGCCAGCACCCCGCAGAATAGCCCCTCCCGTACACGCCATAAACTAGAAAAAGCGATAATCTTGCAACCCTGATGCGCTTCACCTAACCTCGTGCAAAGCATCGGCCACGTAGCCATTTCCCGGAGGATCGTCCACTGAGCCCCCATCTGAGCTTGGATCTTATTCCCTTTATAGCGGGGCTAAGCATCATCGGCGCCCTCCTCTTTGCGTCAAGGCGCCTGTCCATGCAACACGCTGGACTGCGGGTTGTGATCATTGGCGGGGTCTTGATGACGCTTTCTGCGCTGGTACCGATCCTGCAAGGTATCTGGCGGGCGACACCACAGCCACAGCCGCCAGATCACCCGATTGCCATGCTCCTTGCCCTGGGGTTCATGGGGCTTGGCGCCATTCTGGTCTTTCAAGGAATGTGGACCTGGCTATCGGCACTGGATAGCCTTTCTGCGCGCATTGACGAACATCAGCACCGCGCGCAAGAAGGCCACCTGAAAGAACGCCGCCTACTGACCATGATGCAGCACGCCCCCGAAAGCATCGTTGTACTCGATGCAGAGGCCAACTGCCTGGTCGAGGTAAACCCAGCTGCCGAGACACTGTTTCAGTATTCCAGCGATCAGTTGGTCGGCGAAAAAACCCTCTGGCAGCTGAGCCCGCCACTGCAGCCCTGTGGCACCCCCTCCAAGGACTTGATGGAAAGATACCTGAAACAGGCCATCAATGGCACATACCCGGTATTTGAATGGCTGCATCTCAACGCCAAGGGAGAGCCGCTGGACTGCGAGGTTACCCTGGCCCAATTGCCCTCTGCAGATCAGATGCTGATCCGCGGCACCATTGTCGACATATCCAAGCGCCGCGCCGAGGCACAGGAACGCGAAAACCTTCTGCTGCAATTGGCGGCCTCACACAAACTAGAATCCGTAGGCCAGCTGACCGGCGGAATTGCCCATGATTTCAACAATTTGCTTGCCGTTATTGTGGGAAACCTAGAGCTGTTGCGCGAAAATATCACAGAGGTTGATCAAATTTCATTGATCGACGCCGGCATCGACGCTGCGCTGCACGGTGCTGATCTGACCAAGAACATGCTCGCCTTTGCCCGCAAATCGCCGCTGGCCCCCGCAGAGCTGGATCTGAACAAGATCATTCGCAGCACGAAAAACTGGGCCGGTCGTACCCTGCCTGCCTCTGTCGCGATGGAAACCTCCTTGCTGGCTGGTCTCTGGCAGGTCAAGGCGGACCCCAGCTCGACAGAAAGCGCCCTGCTCAACCTTTTGCTGAACGCCCATGACGCAATGCCCGATGGTGGCCGGGTGACCATTGAAACCGCCAATGTCAGGATCGACGAGGATTACATCAGTTCCCGCCAAGAGGACCTGTCGCCCGGCCGCTACGTGATGCTGGCGGTCAGCGATACCGGAACGGGCATTCCGCAAGAGCTTCTCGATACCGTCTTTGACCCCTTTTTCACCACGAAATCGCCAGGCAAAGGCACCGGGCTGGGCCTGTCCATGGTTATGGGCTTTATGCACCAATCCGGCGGCACGGTGCGGGTCTATTCAGAACCCGGCGTCGGCACCACTTTCAAGCTGTATTTCAAAGCGCTTGGCAGCGACAACGAAGGGAGCCAAGAAACCATGCCCCACACCGCCCCCATCCCGACAGGAGAAACGCGCGTTCTGGTTGCCGAAGATCAGGAACAGGTTCTGGACATCATCGTCGCCACCCTGACCAAGGCGGGCTACGATGTCATCGCTGCCAAGTCGGGCGACGATGCCTATGCCCTATTCGAGGCCAACAACGATATCGACGTCTTGCTGACGGATATCGTGATGCCCGGCTCGCGGCACGGCCCGGCACTGGCCCGTGATCTGCGGCAACTGCGACCGGATCTGCCGGTGGTGTTCATGTCTGGCTATGCCAGCGAAGCCACGGTGCATGGCAATGGCTTGCGCCCCGAGGATATTCGCTTGATGAAACCCGTACGCAGATCGCAGCTTCTGGAGGCGATCAAAAAGGCCACGAGCTAGGCGGCGCGTCAGTCTGTCCTGCCCAAGGCCTGCTGGGGTTTGGCCGGATCAATCCGCCCTGCCTCAAACCAGTCCAGCAGCCAGCCGGCCCAGGCGGCAGGCACCTGGTGGCCTTCGGGGAACAGGACGAATTCGATGTCTGCGCCGGGGGCACAGTCCCAGCGGCGGCGCAGCACCGCGCCCTCGCGCGAGCGCTGCGCTGGGGCCTGCTCCTGGCAGCCATTGGTCTGACGCCACAGCGCAAGCCCGGCAAAAATATCGCCTTGCTGAAACCGGCCACCCCCCAGAAACCGCCCCTCCAGCGGCACCACGGCGTCGGTCCAGCCATGGCTGTGAAACAGCCGTACAGGCCCGGCGCAGTGGTCCGGCTGTGGGCGCCAAAAACCGCCCGCGACCGGCGCATAGGCGGCAAAGGCATCGGGGCTGTCGCAGGCCAGATAGGACACCATGAAGCCCCCGGCGGAAAATCCGGCCAGCACCATCGCCTGGCGGTCCAGATCAAAGCGATCGGCCGCATCCTGGGCCACCTGCTGCAAAAACCCCACCTCGTCGCGGCCCTGCCAACCCGGAAAAAATGTCCAAGAGCGGGGGCGGCCCACGCCGCGCGACAGTGCATCCGGCGCGATCACCGCATAGCCGCGCGCCGTCAGCGCCCCGACCAGTGTTTGATTGCGCAGCGCCCCTGCGCCAGATCCGCCATAGCCATGCAAGAACATCACCGCAGGTCTGCGCGGCGCCGCACCAGCACGCACAGGCGACGGTGGCGCAGCGACGCCAGTCCGCGGCAGGACAACATGGTAACTGCCCTGTGCGATCTGGCAGGCTTCGGTGCCCGCTGTCCCGCAGCCTGCCTGGGCCGCAGCGGGCCAGGCAAACACGGCTGGCACCAGCGCCAGCGCCAGTTTTGCAATCAACCGCCCAAGCTGGCGATTTTTGCACCCTAATCCTGCCATGGCACCACCGGCAGCTGCGCAGCAATCCAGCCGGGGCCATCGGCGGATCCCAACATGCCCTGCGGCACGTCGATCACGCCCGGAAACCCTGCCGCTGCCAGGTCCAGCGTCATGCGGGCAGAACGCACGCCACGGGCGCAGATCAGCGCAACGGGGGCGGCGCGATCCCCGGCCAGAGCCTGATCCAGCGCCGCGACAAAGTCGACACGGCGCATATCGATTGGCACCGCGCCGACTGCCACCCCTGTTTGGTGCCATTCCTCCGGGCTGCGAATATCCACCAGGGTGATCTGGCCTGCCTGCGCTGCGGCGTGCGCCTCGGCAGGGGACAGGCGCGGCTGATCATGGGCGACAGGCTGCAACCGCCACCGCCAGATCCCACCACCTGCCGCAGCCCCCCCCAAGAGCGCCCCTGCGCCCACAACACCCCGCAACACCCGGCGCCGCGATGGCGGGCTGGACGGTGCCGGTTCCTGTGGTCGGCTGTCATTTGCGTTTTGATCGCGCATATCACCCCGGTGCAATCTGAAGAAAACCCATGACGAAACCCCGCCGCGTCTCGCGCTGAATTTTACGGCTTATATCAGCTTTGCCCAGCGCGATCAGCCCTGGCATGGCCTTGGGCTGTTCACCTTCGCGTCACTGGCGGCACACTGGCCGGGTTCACCCACGACACCGTCGCAGAACCCCAGCAGCGACTGCGCAGTGGGACGAGCCACAAAATCTTGCACCCTATGCAAAAAAAATTCCAAGGAGAGTAAAAATCCGCCACGGGCCTGCCTACATGCGATCCACAAAAGCTACAAAACCTCACTCTTGAAACACTTACAGGGTCGTGGGGCTGGAACAGTTGCGAAAAATTGCTTAGGCGTTTGATAACCTAAGCCCAGCCAGGAGAACTGCTCGTGTCCCTGTTTTTGATTGCGGCCCTGCCGTTTCTTGGGGCGGTCTTCCCCGCCTTGTTGATCCGTGCCGGGCGCAATGCTTCGGCCTCGGCTGCGGGTCTGACTACTTTTCTCGCCTTTGCCGGGCTGTTGCTACATGCGCCAGCCATTTTTCGCGGCGAGGTCATTCAGGTGGGCGTCGACTGGCTGCCAGCACTGGGACTGAATGCCAATTTCTTTCTTGATGGCCTTGGCTTTCTCTTTGCCAGCATGATTCTGGGCATTGGTCTTTTGATCATTCTCTATGCGCGGTTCTATCTCTCGCGCGAAGACCCGATGGGCCAGTTCTACACCTATCTCTTGCTGTTCCAGGGGGCGATGGTCGGCATTACCCTGTCCGACAACATTCTTCTGTTGCTGGTGTTCTGGGAACTCACCTCGCTGTCCTCCTTTTTGCTGATCGGCTATTGGAAGCATCTGCCAGAGGGACGCCAAGGCGCGCGCATGGCGCTGGCGGTGACCGGGTCTGGCGGGCTGGCGATGATTGGTGGCATGATGATCCTTGGCAATATCACCGGGTCATATGACTTGAGTGTGATCTTGCAAAACAAGGAGCTGATCCAGGCCTCTCCGATGTATCTGCCCGCCCTGGTGCTGATCCTGCTGGGCTGTTTCACCAAATCGGCGCAGTTTCCCTTTCACTTCTGGCTGCCGCACGCAATGGCAGCGCCAACCCCAGTTTCTGCCTATCTGCATTCGGCAACCATGGTGAAAGCGGGAATTTTCCTGATGGCGCGGCTCTGGCCGGTGCTGGCGGGCACACCCGAATGGTTCTATATCGTCGCCACCACCGGTCTGGTGACCATGTTGCTGGGCGCTGTGATTGCCCTATTCAAGGATGATCTGAAGGCGCTGCTGGCCTTTTCAACCGTGTCCCATCTGGGGCTGATCACCATGCTGTTGGGCTTTGGCACCAAGATCGCTGCGGTAACGGCGGTGTTTCACATCATCAATCATGCCACCTTCAAGGCGGCGCTGTTCATGTCGGCAGGCATTGTCGACCACGAGACCCATACCCGCGACATCAAACGACTTGGGGGCTTGCGCCATCTGATGCCGGTCACCGCTACCGTCGCCATAGTGGCCGCCCTGTCCATGGCCGGGATCCCGCCCTTCAACGGCTTCCTGTCCAAGGAAATGATGCTGGAAGAAACCGTTCACACCCATTGGGGCAGCTCTGCCTATCTGGTTCCGGGTCTGGCGCTGGTGGCGGCGCTGTTCTCGGCAGCCTATTCCTTTCGCTTTATTGGCCATGTCTTTCTGGGCCAGCCGCGCAATGACTACCCTGCCCAGCCGCATGATCCGGGGTTTGGCATGTGGGCCGGGCCCGCACTGCTGATGACCCTGGTGGTGCTGATCGGGCTGTTTTCGGCCACATTGGTCGGCCCGCTTGTGGCGATTGCTGCGGGCGCGGTGATTGGCGGCGCCGAACTGCCCTATTATTCGCTGAAACTCTGGCATGGGCTGACGCCTGCGCTCTATATGTCATTGGCCGCGAGCATTGGCGGGCTGGTGCTATTGCTGCTGCATCGCCCGCTGATGGCGGCCTGGAACGCCGCGTCGCGCCCCGAGGCAAAACAGATCTTTGACCGCCTGATGCGCGGCTTGACCAAGCTGTCGCAACTTATCACCGATGGGCTGCACAATGGGGCGATCACCCGCTATGCCTTTGTGATGATGCTGTTTATCATCGCGCTAAGCTATTACGCCTATTCCAGTGGCACGATCACTGCGCCGACGCGCCTGGCGCAAGCAGAGGGCCCGATTGCCCTGATCGCCTGGTTCTGCCTGATTGTCGCCACCCTTGCCGTGGTTGCCAAACACCGACAGCGGCAGCTTTCACTGGTGCTGATCGGGGTGGTGGGGCTGGTTGTATCGCTGGGGTTCAACTATCTGTCAGCGCCCGATCTTGCCCTGACCCAGCTGTCGGTTGAGGTCGTGACAATGATCCTGCTGCTCTTGGCGCTGAACTTCATGCCCAAGGATAGCCCCATTGAATCGCCGCTTTGGGTGCGGCTGCGCGATGGTGGGATTGCGGTGATTGCCGGGCTGGGTGCGGCGACGCTGATCTATATGTTGATGCTGCGGGACTTTGCGATGCCGAGCATCTCTGAATTCCACCTGGCCAATTCCTACAAAGGCGGCGGCGGCACCAATGTGGTGAATGTCATTCTGGTAGATTTCCGTGGCTATGACACCTTCGGCGAGATCATCGTTCTCGGCATTGCTGCGCTGGTGATCTATGCCCTGACCGAAGCCGTGCTGGGCTCGCGGGTGCGCGCCTATCTGCTCAATCGTAAACCCGACATGCCGCAGGCCGGTGATGCCCATCCAATGATGATGGTTGTTGCCACACGGGTGATGATGCCGCTGGCCCTGATGGTGGCGGCCTATATCTTCTTCCGCGGCCACAACTTGCCGGGCGGCGGCTTTATCGCCGGGCTGATCACGGCCATTGCCCTGCTGATGCAGTATATGGCCTCCGGCTTTAGCTGGGCCTCGGAACGACAGCGGATGTTCTACCATGGCACCATCGGGTCGGGGGTGCTGATTGCGGCGGCCACCGGGCTTGGTTCCTGGTTTGGCGGTGTGCCCTTCCTGACCAGTGCCTTTGGCTATATCCACTGGCCCCCGCTGGAGGAATTTGAATGGGCCACTGCCGCCTTGTTTGACTTGGGCGTTTTTCTTGCGGTGGTTGGCGCAGTCCTCCTGGCGCTGGAGAGCCTGGCACGCTTTGCCTGGCAACCGGGGATTTCGTCTGAACACGCGATGGATATCAACCCCGCCCGTGACGATCTGGAACAGGCTCAGATGCAGGCGCAGACTCCGGGGCAGCACCCTGGCCTGCATCCACCCGGCCCGCATGATCAAAGCATAAAAGGCGAGGTGTAACGAGATGATCCCCTTGAGCATCGAATTCCTGGTGGCTTCTGCCGTCGGGCTGCTGACAGCAGCCGGGATCTACCTGATCCTGCGGCGGCGCACCTTTCCGGTTATCCTTGGCCTGTCACTGCTGACATATGGGGTGAACATTTTCCTCTTTGCCACGGGCCGCCTGATGGTCAATGCGCCCCCCATTCTGAACAAATACGCCGATGTCGCCTATACGGATCCGCTGCCGCAAGCGCTGGTGCTGACCGCAATCGTGATTTCCTTTGGCATGACAGCCGTGGTGGTGATGATCGCCCTGGCCGCCTATCTGTCGGCGCGCGATGACCTGATCGATATGCCACACCACCCCGAAGATGAAGGGGAAGACGCATGAACCATTTCCTGATTGCACCGGTTGTGCTGCCGGCCCTGGTTGGCCCCTTTATCATCATGGTGGTGCGTCACCATCTTGACCTGATGCGGATCTTCTCGCTGGCCAGCACCGTGCTGCTGGTGGCGATTTCACTGGTGCTGGCGGCGCAGGCCTCTAGCGGTGAAATTCAGGTCTATGAGCTGGGAAACTGGTCCGCACCTTTTGGTATCGTGCTGGTGCTGGATCGTCTGTCGGCGATGATGGTCTTGCTGACCTCAGTGCTGGCGCTGGTGGTCAACCTCTATGTCATCGGCTCGGGCTGGGACAAGCGCGGCGCCAACTTCCATGCATTGTTCCAGTTTCAGCTGATGGGCATCATCGGCGCCTTCCTCACCGGAGACGCCTTTAACCTGTTTGTCTTCTTCGAGGTTCTGCTGATCGCATCCTATGGGTTGATGATCCATTCGGGCGGCACCCGCCGGTTTCAGGCGGGCGTGCAATATGTGGTCTACAACCTCTTGGGATCGACGCTGTTCCTCTTTGCTCTGGGCACGCTTTATGCGGTGACAGGCACGCTGAACATGGCGGATCTGGCGGTGCGGGTGGCGGAAATTCCTGCCCAAGACAGCGCCCTGTTGCGGGTTGGCGCGGTGATGCTGCTGCTGGTCTTTGCCATCAAGGCCGCAGTAATTCCGCTGCATTTCTGGCTGCCGGCCTCTTATGCCAATGCGCCACTGCCGATTGCGGCGCTGTTTGCGATTATGACCAAGGTCGGTGCCTATGCGATCCTGCGGATGTATACGCTGGTCTTTGGCCCCGACCTGGCGCTGACCGAGGGGCTGGCAGGGGCCTGGCTGATGCCCGCAGCACTGATCACCCTGATGATTGGCGCCATTGGTGTGCTGGGGTCTTACCGGATGGGGCGGCTGGTGGCCTTTGGTGCCATTACCTCTATGGGCACCCTGCTGACCTCCATTGCGCTCTTCACCCCAGAAGGGGTTACGGCAGCGCTGTATTATACCGTGCATTCGACCCTGGCTGCGGCCTTCTTGTTTCTGGTTGCTGATCTGGTGACCGAACGCCAGGGCATCGAGATCACCGCCCAACCGGTGATGCCACAAAGCGGGCTGATCGCGGTGCTGTTCTTTACCGGAGCCATTGCCCTGGCAGGGATGCCGCCGATCTCGGGTTTTCTGGGGAAACTCCTGGTGCTGGATGCCGCCCGCGAGCATGATCTGGTCTGGTGGATCTGGGGTACTATTCTGATCGGATCTTTGGTGACCATTCTGGGCATGGCACGGGCTGGCAGCCTGTTGTTCTGGAAAAGCCATAGCATCACAGAGACAGAGGTCGATCCTGCTGAGGACCACGACAGCGACGCGCATGACGAGACGGCGCCGACAGAGCATGCCGCTGCCCTGCCCTTTGTCGCCTGTTTCGCCCTGCTGACAGGATTGGTGGCGCTGACCATTTTTGCAGGCCCCGCCAGCCATTACGCCGAGGCCACGGCGGCCCAGTTGTTTGCACCTGAAGCCTATATCAGGGCCGTACTCGGAGAGGTGACGCCATGAAACTGCTACGTCGGCTGGTGCCGCATCCGATCCTGACCCTTCTCTTGACCATTGCCTGGGTGCTGTTGACCAGCACCTGGACGCTGAATTCCCTGGTCTTCGGCTTTTTGCTGGGGATTGGGATCCCCTTTCTGACCCAGCCCTATTGGCCCAATCAGATGCGGATGAAGAAACCGCTGAAGATCGCTGCCTACATCCTTTTGGTTCTCTATGATATTATCGTTGCCAATGTGGTGGTGGCGCGTATCGTGGTTTTCAAACCCAACAGCAAGCGCAGCCCTGCCTGGGTCGCCGTGCCGCTGGATCTACGCACACCAGAAGCGATTACCGTACTGGCCGGAACCATCACCATGACCCCCGGCACCGTTTCGGCGGATGTCTCTGCCGAGGGGCACGCGCTCTTGGTGCATTGTCTGGATGCCAGCGACCCGGATGCCGTCCGCGATTCGATCAAACAGCGCTATGAGCGCCGCCTGATGGAGATCTTTGAATGATAGCCTTTGCCACGTTTTTTGCCTTTGTCTGTTTTGCCCTCGCGATACTGATGAACCTGTGGAAGATCATCTCGGCCGCCGAAATTGCTGATCGCATCCTGGCGCTGGATGCTATGTTCATCAACGCGCTGGCACTGATGATCCTCTATGGGATTTCCCTGGGCAGCGAGGTCTATTTCGAGGCCTCCCTGATCATCGCCATGCTCGGCTTTGTTTCTACCGTGGCCTATGCGCGCTTTATTCTGCGCGGCAATATCATCGAGTAACAGGAGCCAGCCATGAACATGATTTTTGAATATCTGATCGCGGGCTTTTTGATTATGTCTGGCGTCTTTGGCTTTGTTGGCTCTTTCGGGTTGCTAAAGCTGAACGATCCGATGTCGCGCCTGCATGCGCCGACCAAGGCCACGACGCTGGGCGTTGGCGGGGTTCTGCTGGCCTCTATGGTGCATGGGCTGACCGTCGAAGGCTCTGTCTCGTTGCATGAACTGATGATCACCCTGTTCCTGTTTCTGACTGCCCCTGTCACGGCACTGTTTATTGCCAAGGTTCACCTGCACCGGCATGAAACAAAGGACAGCCTGCCCACCCCCGCAGATGACAGCAGTTGGGCCACTCATACCGTGATTGAACCGCAGCCACAGCAGGACTGAGCCAACATCGCCCTACGGCGGCACCGGCAGGGGATACCGATCCAGGCCCCATGACTGAGGCGTCAAGACACAGGCGGCACAACACAGGCGGCACAACACAGGCAAAAAGGTACAGAAGCAGATGCATAGCCCCCCTCTACCAGCAACCAAAGATGTGGTTTTGATTGGCGGCGGGCATGCCCATGCTCTGTTGCTATTGAAATGGGGGATGCGCCCGCTGGCGGGGGCGCGCCTGACCCTGATCAACCCAGGCCCCAGCGCCCCCTATTCCGGCATGTTACCGGGCTTTGTGGCCGGCCATTACCAGCGCGATGAGCTGGATATTGATCTGGTAAAACTGGCGCGCTTTGCCGGGGCCCGGCTGGTGCTGGGCGCGGCAACGGCGATGGATCCAGTGGCCCGTCAGGTGCAGGTGTCGGGGCGCGCGCCTATTGCCTATGATCTGGCCTCTCTGGATGTGGGCATCACCTCTGACATGCCCGATCTACCCGGTTTTGCGCGCTACGGCCTGCCGGCCAAGCCGCTTGGTGCATTTGCCCGGACCTGGGATCAGTTCCGCCAGGCGCAGGCGGATCGCGCGGCGGCATCAGGCCCGGCAGCCAATATCGCGGTGATTGGTGGCGGCGTCGCCGGAGCCGAGCTGATCCTGGCAATGGCCCATGCGCTGGCGCAACAGGGGCGGCTGGGCCAGGCCTGCCTGATCGACAGCCGCAGGGTATTGGGACAGGCCAGCCCCGAGCTGCGCCGCCGCCTGCTGCGGGCCTTTTGTGAACACAGGGTCACGCTGGTGGAAAACACTGCGGTCGCCCGGATTGAATCAGACCGCATCCTGCTGGAAGATGGCCGGACGGTACTGTCGGATTTCACCACCGGTGCCGCCGGTGCCCGCCCGCAGGACTGGATCGCCCAGAGCGGGCTGGCGCTGCAGGATGGCTTTATCAAGGTGGACGAAACCCTGCAAAGCTCTGTTCCGGGTGTCTTTGCGGCAGGGGACTGCGCCCATATGACCGCGACGCCGCGCCCCAAGGCCGGGGTTTATGCGGTACGCCAGGCCCCCATTCTCTATCACAACCTGCGCGCCCAGCTGACCCAGGATCCGCTGCGCAAATATCAGCCGCAAAAGGACTATCTAAAGCTGATCTCGCTGGGCAGGGCCGAGGCCCTGGGCGAGCGCATCGGGCTACAATTTTCCGGTGCTCTGGTCTGGCACTGGAAAGACCGGATCGACCGGGCCTTTATGGATCAGTTTCGCAACCTGCCCCAGATGCCCACTGCCAGCCTGCCGCCGGAACATACCCATGATCTGCCAGCCATCCTGGGCGACAAACCCATGTGCGGTGGCTGTGGTGCCAAGGCCGGCCGCGCCGCCCTGCGCGGCGCACTTACAGGGCTGGCAGCCCCGCGACGCAGCGATGTGACGCCGCTGCCCGGCGACGACGCTGCACTGGTGCAAACCGGTGGCGCGCGGCAGGTGATCACCACCGATCATCTGCGCGCCTCGACGCTCGACCCTGAGGTAATGGCCCGGATTGCCGCGGTACATGCGCTTGGCGATATCTGGGCCATGGCCGCTGCGCCACAGGTGGCCACTGCCAATCTGATCCTGCCGCGCCTGTCCCCGGCGCTGCAACAGCGCAGCCTGGCGGAAATCATGGGCGCTGCAACGCAGGTATTTCAGGACGCCGGGGCCGACATCATCGGCGGTCATACCTCTCTCGGGGATGAGCTGTCGATTGGCTTCACCGTCACGGGCCTGTGTGACAGCCCGCCTGTGACCCTGGGCGGGGCGCAGCCTGGCGATGTGCTGATCCTGACCAAGCCTATTGGGTCCGGCGTGATCATGGCCGCCGAGATGCAGGGCGCGGCCAAGGGCACCTGGGTGGCAGCGGCTTTGGCGCGGATGGTCCAGCCCCAGGGCGCGGCCTCCCGGATCCTGGCTTCGGCCCACGCGATGACGGATGTCACTGGCTTTGGCCTTGCCGGGCATCTCTTGGGGATCTGCGAGGCTTCGGGCCTGGCTGCCCAGCTGGATCTTGCCGCAGTGCCACTGATGCAGGGGGCTGCCACGCTCAGCGCGCGTGGTATCCGCTCTTCCCTGTTTGAAGACAACCGCGCCCTCGCCCCCGAGCTGCCAGACCGCCCCGACGTTGATCTGCTGTTTGATCCGCAAACAGCCGGCGGGCTGCTGGCCGCGCTTGCCCCGGATGAAGCAGAAGACAAACTGCAGGACCTGCGCGCCGCTGGCTTTGAGGCTGCACGCATAGGCTGCCTGCAGGCTGGTGCGCCCGGCCTTACGCTGGTTTGACAGCGCCGCCTTCAGATCTCTGTGCCGGGGCTTCCATCAGATCGCAGATCTGTTGCGCGGCGCGGTCCAGATCTGCCTGCGTCATCTGCCCCAGACCCACCTCAGAAAGGGGCGGCAAACCATTGATACGGCGTGATTTCTGATAGGCAGGATCATAGTGATCCTGCATCAGGGCCAGGGTCAGCGCGGCCTTATCCCCCGCCGCGATCAGGTCAAACCAGTGATCTATAACCGCATTTGCGTGATGCCCCCGCAGATAGCCAAGCTTCTGTTGCAAGCGCTTTGTATCCGACAGGATATCATCATAAACTTGGGTCAGATATTGGCAGCGGGTCGCACTGGGGGCGCTGACCTCGATCCGGGGGGCCTGTTTCATCGCACGCCACAGGCTGGGGGGAATGATACGGGCGCCGACCTTGCTCGACTCGGCCTCGACCAGAACCGGGCGCGCGGGGTCCATCTGCACCAGCGCCTGTGCCAGGGCGCTTTCAAATCCCTTTTGGCTCGGCTGTGGATCCGACATTGCCCCCAGCAAAGAGCCGCGATGTTTGGCCAGCCCCTCCAGATCAAGCATCTGTGCGCCCAGGGCCTGACAGCGCTGCAACAGCTCTGTCTTGGCGCTGCCGGTATAGCCATCCAGCGCGATCAGCCGAAACGGCAGCACCTGATCATAGAGGTAAGACTTCACCAGGCGGCGATAGGTCTGGTACCCGCCCTCGACCAGTTCCGCCCGCCAGCCGATCTGTTGCAGCATCCAGGCAAAACTGCCCGAGCGCTGACCGCCACGCCAGCAATAGACCAGCGGTTGCCAACCGCCGTCATGATGGCTGAGGCTGGTTTCGATGTGATTGGCGGCATTGCGAAACACCAGTGCCGCGCCAAGTTTGCGGGCCCGAAAAGGGCTGTCCTGCACATAGATGGTGCCGACCTGCGCCCGTTCTTCGTTGTCCAGAACTGGCAGGTTGATGGCCCCCGGAAGATGATCCTCGGCAAATTCGGCAGGGCTGCGCACATCAATGACGCAGTCCGCCCCATGGGCCAACAATTCCTGCAGCGATTTGTAACGCTTTGACATGCGCTCTGACCTATCCTTTGAACGGGCTGAATAAAAGAAAGATTTCGCATACAGGCTGTCGCACCCGCTGCAAGGAATGCCCCGCCAATCAAAGATCGTGGCGGGGCATAGCAGGCAACTGTTTCGCGCGCGAAACGCTATTCTTGCGAAATGCGACCGTCCGTATAGGCCTGATAGGGGCCTTGCTGTGCCAGATATTCGGCCAGAACATCAGCGAGATCGGGGCCAAAATCATAGGCGTTCTTGTCGTCACCCGCAAAGATCTTGTAGCCGTCACCGCCCTTGCGCACATAGTCGTTGGTCACAACGCGATAGGTCTTGGCCGGATCCAGCGGCACAAAGCCCGCATCGCTGGCGACCTGAACCTCTTGCACCCTGCCCTCATTGGCGGCGACACTGCCATCCCAGCTGAACTTCAGCCCGGCAACCTGGGGAAAGCGGCCTTTGACCTCTTCCACCTGGCTGACGCCATTTTCAAGGGCTGCAACCAGATCAGCCCCGGTGATTTCAAAGGTGGACAGCGTGTTTTGGAACGGTAACACCGTCAGCACCTCGCCCATGGTGACAGCGCCGGGTTCCAGGCTGGCGCGAATGCCGCCAGAATTGGCAATGGCAATGGTCACGCCCTGATCCTTGACCCGATCCAGCATGGCATCCGCCACCAAATTGCCCATCTCGCATTCCTGAATGCGGCAGATGGTGCGATCACCTTCTACCGCGCTGGCGGCCTCGGCCACGACCTTGTTGCGGATTTCATCCAGCGGCTGCGCCAATTCGGCAATGCGCGCCAGGGTGTCACTGTCCTCGGCCACATTGCCATCCATGATCAGCGGCTCGCCCGCAGCCTTGGTCACCGTTCCAGCCTCGTCAAAGGTAACGTTCAGCTCGCCCAGGAATTTGCCATAGGCATAGGCCTGCACGATGGCGACATCATTGACCATGGTGGGATAGGGACCAACCGCATCTTCGGATGTATTGGACAGATAGGTATTTGAATGCCCGCCAACAATCACATCCACCCCGGTGGTCTCCGCCGCCACGATCTGATCCACCTTATAGCCGGAATGGCTGAGCACGATAATCTTGTTGACGCCCATCTCTGTCAGCCGGTCGACCTCTGCCTGCACGGCGGCCACCGGATCAGAGAACGAAATATTCGCGCCCGGGCTGGCCAGATCGTGGGTATCTTCCGGGGTCAGGCCAATCAGACCGATTTTTTCGCCGCCACGTTCAATCACGGTGGATTTTTGCAAGACATCCGCCAGAGCAGGTTCCGCCGAGACATCCGCATTGGACATCAACACCGGGAACTCTACCGCATCCATGAACCCGCGCAGGACCTCGGGGCCATCGTCAAATTCATGGTTGCCAACGGTCATCCCGTCATAGCCGAGCTTGTTCATCATCTCGGCCGCGACCTTACCCTTGTAATAGGTATAAAACAGCGAGCCCTGGAACTGGTCGCCCCCATCCACAAGGATCGCATTGTCGGCACGTTCGCGCGCGTCTTCCAAGGCGGTAACCAAACGTGCCGATCCGCCAAAGCACTTGCCCTCGGCGTTGTCGCCCTCGCGGCAGCCGCTGTCATATTTACTGATCGGTTCAAAGCGCGCGTGGAAGTCATTGGTGTGCAGAATGGTCAGTTTATACTCTGCCGCCGCCATGCCAGCCGTCAGGCCCAAGGCCGCGACCGAGGTCAAAATTCGCATCATCATCAGTATCGCTCCCGTTGTTATTCTTTGCCCGCAATCGTGCGATCAAAGCATCAACCAGTCAAAGGGGAATAACGCCCGGCCCGCCCCTAGGCAGCATTCGGTACGATATTTGCACGTTTGGCGCGATCGACGCGGCACGTGTTGGGCGATCTGCGGCGGATTACTGCGCCCGGTACTGTCGCTTCGGGCTTGATTCCAACGGCGGCGCGGGGCATCAGATCGCCATGCTGATCTATAAAATCCTCCGCGCCGATGAATGGTCGGCCTTCCAGTCCCAAGGCGAAACCCTTGGCGCGCCTATCGACCTGAGCGATGGTTTCATTCACTTTTCCACCGCGGTGCAAGCGGCCGAGACCGCCAGCAAGCATTTTGCCGGTGTTGACGGGCTTTGGCTGCTTGCGCTGGATGCAGACGCGCTGGGGGAGGCGCTGAAATGGGAGGTCTCGCGCGGCGGTGACGACTTCCCGCATCTTTACCGCAAGATGCACCTGTCAGAGGTGATCTGGGCCAAACCGCTGCCGCTGATCGACGGTGTACACCACTTTCCCCCAGCCATGACGTGAGCACCCCAATCAATGAAACTGACTGAAAAACTTGCGCTCAAGGCGCTGCACAAGCTGGATCCGGAAGTGGCACATGGCCTGTCGATCAAGGCGCTGACATCGGGGCTGGCCCCCTGCCCCGGCCCGGTACGATCCCCCCGGTTGAAATGTGACATCGCGGGCATCACGCTGGACAATCCGGTGGGACTGGCCGCAGGTTTTGACAAAAACGCCGAGGCGCTGGCACCGCTGAGCCAGGCCGGGTTCGGCTTTATCGAGGTCGGCGCTGCCACACCGCGCCCACAGCCGGGCAACCCCAAGCCACGCCTGTTCCGGCTAAGCGAAGACCGCGCTGCGATCAATCGCTTTGGATTTAACAACGACGGTATGGAGGTGATTGCAGAGCGCCTGGCGAAACGGCCCAAAACAGGCGTAATTGGCCTGAACCTTGGGGCCAACAAGGACAGCGACGACCGGGCAGCCGATTTTGCCAGGGTGCTGGCGCGCTGTGGCGCTTTTCTGGATTTTGCGACGGTCAATGTTTCCTCGCCCAACACAGAAAAACTGCGGGATCTGCAAGGCAAGGCAGCACTTTCTGCGCTGTTGAACGGGGTGATCGAAACCCGCGACAGCCTGGATCGCCGGGTGCCGATCTTCCTGAAAATAGCCCCAGATCTGGATCGTGCAGGCATCGAAGACATTGCCGCCGTCGCGCTGGACACCGGTATCGACGG
Organism: Pseudophaeobacter profundi; assembly: GCF_029697505.1. Lineage (GTDB taxonomy): Bacteria > Pseudomonadota > Alphaproteobacteria > Rhodobacterales > Rhodobacteraceae > Pseudophaeobacter > Pseudophaeobacter profundi. Next base: position 225,263 of record NZ_JARJEF010000004.1, read on the forward strand.
CGTGATTGCCACCAATACCACCCTGTCGCGCGAAGGGCTGCACAGCCCACACCGGGCCGAGGCGGGCGGGCTGTCCGGCGCGCCACTGTTTGAAGCCTCAACCCGGGTCTTGGCGCAGCTCTCTGATCTACTGCGGGATCAGGTGCCGCTGATTGGCGTGGGCGGTATCGGCAATGCCGAACAGGCCTATGCCAAGATCTGCGCCGGGGCTTCGGCGGTGCAGCTTTATACCGCCATGGTCTATGGGGGCCTGTCGCTGGCGGCTGAGATCGCGCAGGAGCTGGACCACTTGCTGGCCCGCGACGGGTTTGACTGCGTTGCTGCTGCGGTTGGGACAAAACGCGGGGACTGGCTATGATCCGCTATTGGCATAATCCACGCTGCTCCAAATCGCGCGCAGGTCTTGCGCTGCTTGAAAGCCGGGGGATCACACCAGAGGTGCGGCTTTATCTGCAGGATCCGCCCAGTCTGGCTGAGCTGCAGGCGCTGCATGCCGCCCTTGGGGGATCGGTAATCGAAATGATGCGAACAGGCGAAAAGGTCTTCAAAGAGCTGGGCCTGAGCAAGGGCAGCCCCGCAGCAGACCTCCTGACGGCCATGCAGGCACATCCCATCCTGATCGAACGACCAATTGCGATCAAGCAGGATGGCGATGCAATCGAACAGGCGGTAATTGGCCGCCCGACCGAAGCACTGGATGCGCTGCTCTAGGCCACCGCGCCAGGCTGAGATGACGCCACGCTGGCCTCTAGCCGAGGATAGCGCAGCCCCAGCGTCACAGCGCGGGCACAGTTCAATACCAAAAGCGCCGCCCAGAGCCCATGATTGCCCCAGAGCGGCACCAGCGCCAGCAGCACCAAGATGAAAATGGCCACCGATTGCACCATTGCCCGGCGCATATCACCCGTCCAGGTCGCGCCGATATAGATGCCGTCATACATGTAGCTTGCCACCGAGATCAGCGGCAGCACCGCAGCCCAGATCAGATAGCTACGCCCCTCAGCTCTGACCTCGGGGGCGGTGGCCATCAGGTCAATCAGATAGGGGCCGCCCAGAAAAAAACCTACGCTCAGCAATACGGCGCAGACAATCCCCCATTGACTGGAAATCAAGGCGGCGCGGCGCAGGTTGCCCCGGTTCTTTGCGCCTATGGCACCACCCACCAGGGCCTCGGCGGCAAAGGCAAAACCATCCAGCGCAAAGGCAGTGATCTCGACAAACTGCAGCAGTACCTGATTGGCCGCCAGCGTCACATCGCCAAATTTGGCCCCGACAAACATAAAACAGGTGAAAGACCCGGTCAGCAGCACCGAGCGCACCATGATATCCCCATTGACCTGCGCCATCCGCCGGATCCGCACCGGATCAAACACCCTAGGCCAATCGCACCATTGCCGCCCGGCAAAGGCGGCACGACACAGCCAGAGCCCCAGCGCCAAGCCGCTCCATTCGGCAATCAGGGTGGCAAGGGCGACGCCTTCGACGCCCCAGTCCAGCCCCAGCACGAACCATAGATCCAAGGCGATATTGATCCCATTCATCCAGATCTGCAGCACAAAGACGCCACGGGTATTTTCCACCGCGATCAGCCAGCCCGTCACCGCAAAGAGCGCAATGGTCGCAGGTGCCCCCCAGATGCGAATCTGCAAATAGTCGCGCGCCAGGGTTTCGACCTCGGCACTGGTGGGGGCCAGGGAAAACGCCCCCCAGAACACCAGGCCCTGCAACGAAACAAAGGTGATCCCAGCAAGCGCAGCCAGCAGGACGCCGCGCATCAGCAAGGCGCCGGTTTCCGCCGTGTCGCCGGCCCCGCGCGCCTGCGCCACCAGACCGGTGGTGCCCATGCGCAGAAAGCCGAAAATGAAATAAAGCGTCGCCAGAATAACTGCGCCGATGCCCACCGCGCCAATAGGCGCCGCCTGCCCCATCTGCCCGACAACGCCGGTATCCACCGCGCCCAGAATAGGCACCGTGGCATTGGACAACACAATCGGCAGGGCAATTTTCAGCACCCGCGCATGGGTGATGTCATCCTGTTGCAAACCCATCTCGCGGGCACCTTCCTGTCATCTGTCAGGTCACGCGCGACACCACCCAGTTCGGGGGGCTTGCTGCGCACCTGGCCCTGGCATCAGCTTTTGGCCGCTTTATCTTGTGGCATCAGAAAATGGCCGGTGGCCTGGGCAAACAGCTTGTCTTTGTGATCCTGCCAGGCCTCGACATGGACAGAGGCATAGCGCCGCCCGGCGCGGCTGATCGTGGCGCGGGCATAGGCATCGCGCGGCAGGCCAGAGCGCAGGTAGTCCACGGAAAAATCAATGGTCTTCGGTTGGCGTGGCAGGATGCCCTTCGCCATGTCTTCGGGGTCCAAGGCACCGTTTTCAATGCTGCTCCAGATCTGCGACCAATTCAGAGAGACCGTGGCGGTGATCTCCAGAAAAGCCGCGGTCACCCCACCATGAATGGCAGGCAAAAACGGATTGCCAATGTGTTTGTCGCTAAAGTTCAGCTGCGCTGTCAGCTCGTCGCCGCGACGATCAAAGGTGACGTTGAGAAATCGGATATAGGGCACCGAGTCGAGCAGAGCATTCAGCGCCGCATCGCGCCGCTGCTTGACCACCTGGATTGGTTCTGGACGGGGGCGATTCAAAATCCACTCTCCACTGTAAAGGCACCAGAAGCGGTTGCGACTGGACGATCGGTATCGTCATCGCTGGCCACCGCCCGCACAAAAGCAACGCTGCGGGTGATATGATGACAGGTGGCGCGGGTGGTGATGCTTTGCCCCGGCGTGGCACCGCGCATGTAGTCGATGCGCAGATCAATGGTAGCGGTGCCGCCAGGGGCATCAGGGTGACACATCACCGCAGCACCGCAACAGGTATCCATCAAGGCCGACACCGCCCCGCCCGCGATGACCCCGCTTTGCGGATCGCCGATAAGCTTTTCATCGTAGGGCATTGAAATACATGCAGTTCCATCGCCAATTTCTTCCAGGACCATCCCCAGCTCTTTGGCATGCGGTATCGCCTGAATGAACTGACGCGCGAGATCTGTCTTGTCTGCCATATGGCTGTTTCCTATCCTGACTTGGCCCATTTGTGGCCCCGCTCGAAACAAAGCGCAAGCCCACAGCACGCAGGGAGGTTGCACAGGTCATTTCAAGTGCATAGGTTGCGCGCAAGGGAGATGATGGATGACCGAAGCAAGATTGTCATTCAAGGAAATGTGCGCAGCCTTTGACGTTACGCCGCGAACCTTGCGATATTATGAGTATATTGAACTGCTGAAACCCGATCGCGAGGGGCGATCACGGTTTTACGGTGCCCGAGAGCGCGCCCGGATGAAGCTGATTCTACGTGGCCGCCGATTTGGCTTTCAGTTGGAGGAGATCCGCCAGTGGCTGCTGATCTACGAAAACGAAGGCAATCAGGCCCAGATGCAGGCTTTCATCGAGATGGCCGACCACCAGATGGGTGAGTTGCAGCAGCAACGCGAACAGCTGGACGAAGCCCTGGATGAGCTGGGCAGCCTACGCGCCACCACCAAAAGCCTTTTGTCGCAAAGCTGACGCCCGGCTGCCCTACCAAGGGTAAGCGCCAAACAGACGCGGCCAAGCAGATGATCCGCGCGCCCTGCCGCATCAATTGCTGCACAGGGCCTTTCCAATATGTTGACCCAGGATAGCGTGCCGCCCCAACCGGGCAGCACGCTGCTTTGTCATGTCCGGTTGACGACCTAGATCAAGCGACGCGCTGCCCGCTCTAGCACCGCCCGCGACCGGAACAGGCGTCACGACAGGTGACCGTGACGTCACCTTTGAAAGTGACGCGGCGTCCAGCTTACGTCAACGTCAAGAAGATGTTGTAAATCGCCTCAACCCGGGCCAGCTTGGTCAGGCAGGCCTTGCCGGTTCCCCCCGTTTCCCGGGGCCGATCCGCTGGCCAGCATTGCACTGGCAAACCACCGCCCCGCCCGGCACCGACAAAGAGTGACGACGATGACAGAAGAAGAGACAAAATCGATCCGTGAGATGTGCGACGCCTTTGGCGTGACCCCCCGCACCCTGCGCTTTTATGAGGCCAAAGAGCTGCTGTTTCCCCAGCGCGACGGGCAAAAACGCCTGTTCACCAAAAGAGACGGTGCCCGGCTAAAGCTGATCCTGCGCGGCAAGCGCTTTGGCTTTAGCCTGGAAGAAATCCGCCAGCTGCTGGATCTGTATCACATCGGCGATCAACAGATCACCCAACTGTCGCGCACCTATGAAATCGCCTGTGATCGCCTTGCCGATATGATGCGCCAGCGCGATGAACTGAACGAAGCCATCGAAGAATTGCAGGACCAGTTGAAATGGGGCGAAAAAGTCATCGCCTCGATGAAATCCGACCAGGAGGCCGCCGAGTAGCGGCCGCCCCCGCGCACCCCGCCAGCCTGCACGGGCAGGCCTATTGACCCGAACTCTGCCACCACGAGGACCGCAATGACCGTCTATTCAGCCCCCACCAAAGACACCCAGTTCATCCTGCATGACGTCTTGAAAGTCTCTGAGGCCGCAACTCCAGGCTACAACGATCTGGAACGCGACTTCACCGCCGCCATCCTGGAAGAAGCCGGCAAGATCAGTTCCGAGGTATTGCACCCGCTGAACGTCGTGGGCGACACCGAAGGTTGCCGCCTGGAAAATGGCGTGGTTTCAACCCCAACCGGGTTCAAAGCGGCCTTTGAACAGGTCAAGGAAGGCGGCTGGACCGGGCTGGACATGCCCGAACAATATGGCGGCCAGAACATGCCCTATGTGCTGGGCACCGCCGTTGGCGAGATGTTCTCCTCTGCCAACCAGGCCTTTGTGATGTACCAGGGCCTGACCCATGGGGCCGCCGCCGCGATCCTGGCACATGGTACCGATCAGCAAAAAGACACCTATCTGCCCAAGATGGTCTCGTGTGAGTGGACCGGCACCATGAACCTGACCGAACCGCACTGCGGTACCGATCTTGGTCTGATGCGCACCAAGGCAGAACCGCAGGATGATGGCAGCTACAAGGTCTCAGGCCAGAAGATCTTTATCTCGGCGGGGGATCACGACCTGGCCGACAATATCATCCATCTGGTGCTGGCCAAGATCCCCGGCGGCCCCGAAGGCATCAAGGGTGTGTCGCTGTTTATCGTGCCCAAATTTGTGGTCAATGACGATGGCACACCGGGGCCACGCAATGGCGTTTCCGTAGGCAATATCGAGAAAAAGATGGGCATCCACGGCAATTCGACCTGCGTGATGAACTATGATGAGGCCACCGGCTATCTGCTGGGAGATCTGCACAAGGGCATGCGCGCCATGTTCACCATGATGAACGAAGCCCGCATCGGCGTTGGCATGCAGGGCGTTAGCCAGGCCGAAGCCGCATACCAGAATGCGGTGGAATACGCCAAAGACCGGCTGCAGGGCCGCGATGTCACCGGCGCCAAGAACCCCGACGGCCCGGCCGACCCGCTGATCGTGCACCCTGATATCCGCCGCTCTCTCATGGATCAGAAAAGCTTTGTTGAAGGCGGCCGTGCCTTCCTGCTCTGGGGTGCGGGGCTGATCGATCAGGCGCACCGCGATGGCAACAAAGACGCCGACGGGCTGATTTCACTGCTGACGCCGGTGATCAAGGGCTTTTTGACCGACGAAGGCTATGACATGACGGTCAAGGCCCAGCAGGTCTTTGGCGGCCACGGCTATATCGAAGAACACGGCATGAGCCAGTACACCCGCGACGCCCGCATTGCGCAGATCTATGAAGGCGCCAACGGTGTTCAGGCGCTGGATCTCGTCGGCCGCAAGCTGGCGGTTGATGGCGGCAAGCACCTGATGGGTTTCTTTGAGATGGTAAAAACCTTCTGCAAGGACAACGCTGATCTGAACGAAGCCTATAGCAAAGACTTTATTGCGCCCCTGAAATCCGCCTCGAAGGACCTGCAGGCCGCCAGCATGTATTTCATGCAAAACGGCATGAAGAACCCCAACAATGCCCTCGCAGGATCGACTGACTTCATGCATATGTTCGGCCATGTCTGCCTGGGCCTGATGTGGGCGCAGATGGCCAAAGCCGCAACGGAATGCCTTGATGCTGGGGCCTCTGACGCGGCGTTCTACGAGACAAAAATCGCCACCGGCCGGTACTATATGGCACGGAGGCTGCCCGCCACCAAACTGCATCTGGCCCGGATCGAAACCGGTGCCGATACAGTCATGGCCCTGGATGCGGCAAACTTCTGATCCATATGAAAAACCGGGCCTCCCCTGACAACCTTAGGGGAGGCCCGCCCCAGCCCGGGGGCTTTGACACCACCAACAAGGAGCCTCCGATGCCAAAACGTTTTCGCCTGACCCGCCGCTTTCCCGTCGCCATGACAGAAGATGGCTACCGTCGGCTGAAACGTTTTGCATCCGAGGCAGGGCTGGACGAAGGCGAAGCCCTGTCATTTCTGTTTGAAAATTTCGACAGCGTGACAGACCAAGAAAACCTCGGCCACCGGCTGCGACTGTTCAACAGCGCGCTGGAGGATCGCAAAAGATAGGGGTCCGGCGCTTCAGCGCCAGAATGGGCCAAAGGGAGCACTATGACGCGCGAAACACGTTCCGCCTGGATGACCGACGAGCACCAGATGCTTGCTGATATGACAGCACAGTTCATCACCAATGAATGGATGCCCAAATACGAGACCTGGCGCAAACAGGGCATGATGGACCGTGACACCTGGACCCAGGCGGGCGAGCTGGGCCTGCTCTGCCCCTCTATCCCGGAAGAATACGGCGGTGTTGGCGGCGATTTTGGCCATGAGGCCGCAATCCTGATCGAAGGCAGCCGCGCCAATCTGGCCAGCTGGGGACATGGTATCCATTCCGGAATCGTCGCCCACTATATCCTGGAATACGGCACCGAAGAGCAGAAAAAACGCTGGCTGCCCAAAATGATCAGCGGCGAACTGGTCGGAGCCCTGGCAATGACCGAACCCTCAACCGGCTCCGACGTGCAGCGGATCAAGACCAAGGCAATCCGCGACGGCAATGCCTATCGGCTTTCGGGTCAGAAAACCTTCATCACCAATGGCCAGCATGCCAACCTCATCCTGGTGGCGGCCAAGACCGATCCCAGCCTCGGGTCCAAAGGGGTGTCGCTGGTCGCGGTGGAAACCGACGGTGCCGAAGGCTTTTCGCGCGGCCGCAACCTCGACAAGATCGGTCTGCACGCAGCAGACACCTCTGAGCTCTTCTTCGACAATGTGGAAGTCCCACCAGAAAACATCCTCGGCCAGGAAGAGGGCAAGGGCTTTTATCAGATGATGCAGCAGCTGCCGCAGGAACGTCTGATCATCGCCTGTGGCGCCGTCGGCGCGATGGAGGGTGCTGTGGAGCGCACCATCGCCTATTGCAAAGAGCGCGAAGCCTTTGGTGGCCCGCTGACCCAGTTCCAGAACACCCGGTTCAAACTGGTTGAATGCCTGACCAAAACCAAAGTCGCCCGCGCCTTTCTTGATGAATGCATGGCCGAACACCTGCGCGGTGAACTGACGGTGGAAAAGGCGGCTATGGCCAAATACTGGATCACCGACACCCAGGGTGAAGTGCTGGACGAATGCCTCCAGATGCACGGCGGATATGGTTTCATGCAGGAATATGCGGTCGCAGAAATGTGGACAGACGCCCGGGTGCAACGGATCTATGGCGGCACCAACGAAATCATGAAGGAATTGATCGGCAGGTCATTGTGACACAACACCGGTTTCGCTCAACAGGACCTGATGGATGCCTCCGGCGGAGGTATTTATGGCAAGATGAAATCAACGGCGCGTCCCTGCCCCCAAGCCTTCGCCAAATGGGCAGGGACGACTTCACCTTACGCGGTCATCGGCTCCTCAGCCTGTACCGCGCCATAACAATAGCACACAATCATAGAAAGAGTGTTAATTCTCTTTCATCTTACTCAAAATACCTCACGGGGGTCCGGGGGTGTGAAACCCCCGGTGCCACATTGGCGACAAGGAGAACAACGTGACGATTAAACTGCATTGTTTTGGCGAGTCGGGGCATTCCTACAAAGCGGCGCTGGCACTAGAGCTGTCGGGTTTGGACTGGGAGCCAGTATTTGTTGACTTTTTTGCCGGGCAGCACCGCGGTGAGGACTATCGCAACCTAAATGTCATGGCAGAGGCTCCGGTGCTGATTGACGGTGATATCCGCCTGTCACAGTCCGGGGTCATCCAGCAGTATATCACCGATAAGACCGGAAAGTTTGGCGGCGCACCAAAGGATAAGTACGAGGTGCTGCGCTGGGTCTTGTGGGACAACCACAAGCTGTCTTCACAGGTGGGCATGACCCGGTTCTTGATGAACTTCGTTCCAGCGGACAAACGCCCGGCGGAGATTATCGGCTTCATGCAGGGGCGCCTGAAGGCTGCCTTTGCCACACTCAACGCCCATCTGGCGGGCCGCGACTGGCTGGTTGGCGATGGCATGACCAATGCTGATCTGACCTGCTGTGGCTATCTGTTCTATGACGAGCCCTTCGGGTTTGACCGCAAGGACTACCCCAATATCGACGCCTGGCTGACGCGCATCAGTGAAACGCCCGGCTGGAAACATCCCTATGACCTAATGCCCGGCAATCCGTCGGACCGCGCTTGAGGAGAGACTCATGACCGAAGCTTATATTTACGACGCCATCCGCACCCCGCGAGGCAAGGGCCGCAAAGACGGTTCCCTGCATGAAGTGACCTCTGTGCGCCTGTCAGCTCTGACACTGAACGCGCTGAAAGAACGCAACAATCTTGAAGGCCATGCGGTTGAGGATGTGATCTGGGGCAATGTCACCCAGGTGATGGAACAGGGCGGCTGCCTGGCACGATCCGCAGTGCTGGCCTCGGACCTGGATGAGAGCATTCCCGGCCTTGCCATCAACCGGTTCTGCGCCTCTGGCATGGAGGCGGTCAATCTTGCGGCCAACCAGGTCAAGGGCGGTGCTGGCCAGGCCTATATTGCTGGTGGTGTTGAAATGATGGGCCGCGTCGCCATGGGCTCTGATGGGGCGGCCATCGCGGTGGATCCTTCGCTGGCGATGGAGACCTATTTTGTGCCCCAGGGCATTTCGGCCGATATTATCGCCACCGAATATGGCTTTACCCGAGAGCAGGCCGATGCCCTGGCGGTGGAAAGCCAGCGCCGGGCCAAGGCCGCCTGGGACGACAACCGCTTTGCAAAATCAGTCATTCCGGTGCGTGATCAGAACGGTATCCTCATTCTGGATCGTGACGAATACATGCGCCCAGGTACAGACATGCAGTCACTTGGCGCGCTGAATGCATCGTTCCAGATGATGGGCGAACAGATGCCCGGTTTTGACAAGGTGGCCATGATGAAATATCCGCATCTGGAGCGGATCAACCACATCCACCATGCTGGCAACTCTTCGGGCATCGTCGATGGTGCTGCGGCTGTGCTGATAGGCAACAAGGAGTTTGGCGAACAGTATGGCCTGAAGCCACGTGCCCGCATCAAGGCCACTGCCAAGATTGGTACCGACCCGACCATCATGCTGACAGGCCCGGTGCCAGTGACGCAAAAGATCCTTGCTGACAATGGCATGGTGATTTCCGATCTGGATCTGTTTGAAGTCAACGAGGCCTTTGCCTCGGTGGTGATGCGCTTCCAGCAGGCCTTTGATGTGGATCCGGCAGTGGTCAACCCCAATGGCGGATCCATCGCCATGGGCCACCCGCTGGGCGCAACGGGTGCCATGATCATCGGCACATTGCTGGATGAGCTGGAGCGTCAGGACAAGGAAATGGGCCTGGCGACGCTGTGCATTGCCTCTGGCATGGGTGCAGCCACCATGATCGAGCGCGTCTGATGCCCAAGCTGGACCTGGCACAAATTCCCTTCAAGGGTGGATCAAGCTACCCCGGTCAGCTGGCCGAGGCGGTTGTCGGCCGGTCCAATCAACGGATCGGCGATGCTGCAGGGCTGACTCAATATGGCGTCAATATCGTGCGGCTAGAGCCCGGCGGACTATCCTCGCTGCGCCACTATCACATGCGGCAGGATGAATTCCTGATGATGGTCAGTGGCAGCTGCACCCTGATTGACGATCAGGGAGAGCACGAGATGCTGCCAGGTGACTGTGCCGCCTTTCCCGCCGGTGAGGCCAATGGCCATCACCTGAAAAATAATACCGACGCGCCGGCCAGTTTTCTGGTGGTGGGCACGCGGACCCCGACTGAAACCGCTTACTACAGCGATATGGACATGATGGTGAAGAGCGACGCCAATGGTAGCCGCTTCACCCGTAAAGACGGCAGCCCGCTGACGGCTGACCAGATCGGAGACGAGACATGAGTGAGTTTACGCTTTCCAAGGACGCAAACGGCGTCGCAACAATCACCTGGGATGTTCCCGGCAAAACCATGAACGTGATGTCCTTTGACGGGCTCACCCAGCTCGAGGCCTGCATTGATGAGGCCCTGGCGGATGATGCCATCAAGGGCGTGGTGATCACCTCGGGCAAAGAGGGCACATTTGCCGGCGGCATGGACCTGAACCTGCTGGCGGTAATGAAGGAAGAGGCCGGCGATGAGCCCGCCCGCGGCCTGTTTGAAGGCACCATGAAAATGCATGCCCTCCTGCGCAAGATTGAGCTGGCCGGGATGGATCTGAAAACCAAGAAAGGTGGCAAGCCAATTGCGGCTGCCCTGCCCGGCACCGCTGCTGGTATCGGGATGGAGCTGCCGCTGGCAACCCATCGCATCTTTGCCGCCGAGAACCCAAAGGCCAAATACGGCCTGCCGGAAATCATGGTTGGCATCTTCCCCGGCGCCGGCGGCACCACCCGCATGGTGCGCAAGGTTGGCGCCATCGCCGCCGCGCCGCTCTTGCTGGAAGGCAAGATGCTGGACGTGAAAAAGGCCAAGGCTGCTGGCTATGTTGACGAGATCGCCGCTGATCCCGTTGCCGCCGCCAAGGACTGGGTGCTGAATGCATCCGCGGCGGATCTGGTGAAACCCTGGGATGCCAAGGGCTACAAGATGCCCGGTGGCGCGCCCTATCACCCTGCGGGTTTCATGAACTTTGTTGGTGCCTCCGCCATGGTGCACGGCAAGACCCAGGGCGCGTTTCCAGCCGCCAAGGCGCTGCTGTCCGCCGTCTACGAGGGCGCGCTGGTGGATTTTGACACTGCGCTCAAGATCGAAGCCCGCTGGTTTACCTCGGTGCTGATGAACCCCTCTTCCGGTGCAATGATCCGCTCGCTCTTCATCAACAAGGAAGCGCTGGAAAAAGGCGCGGTCCGTCCCAAGGATGTCCCTGATCAGCGGGTGCAGAAACTGGGCGTGCTGGGGGCCGGCATGATGGGCGCCGGCATTGCGCTGGTCTCGGCCCAGGCCGGGATCGAGGTGGTGCTGGTCGACCGCGATCAGGCGGCCGCCGACAAGGGCAAGGCCTATACCGAAGGCTACCTCGACAAGGGGATGAAGCGCGGCAAGGTCACCGCCGAGAAGAAAGAGGCGATGCTGGCCCGCATCACCGCCACCCCTGATCTGGAGGCGCTGAAAGGCTGCGATCTGATCATTGAGGCGGTCTTTGAGGACCCAGCCGTCAAGGCCGAGATGACCAAGAAGGTCGAGGCGATCATCCCCGAGGATTGCATCTTTGCCTCCAATACCTCGACCCTGCCGATCACCGATCTGGCCAAGGCCTCGGTCCGGCCCGAGCAGTTCATCGGCATCCACTTCTTCTCACCTGTTGAGAAGATGCTGCTGGTGGAAATCATCAAGGGCAAAGAGACCGGCGACCGGGCCGTGGCCAAGGCGCTGGACTATGTGCGCCAGATCAAGAAGACGCCCATCGTCGTCAATGACGCGCGCTTCTTCTATGCCAACCGCTGCATCATTCCTTATGTGAATGAAGGCGCGCGGATGATCACCGAAGGTGTCTCGCCCGTGTTGATCGACAATGCCGCGCGTCAGCTTGGCTTCCCCGTTGGTCCCATTCAGCTCACCGATGAGACCTCGATCGATCTGGGCGCCAAGATAGCCCGCGCCACCAAGGCGGCGATGGGCAACGAATATCCCGACAACCCCGCCGACGACATGATCTTCTGGATGGAAGGCCTGGGTCGTCTGGGGCGCAAGGCCAATGCCGGCTTCTTTGACTATGACGAAAAGGGCAAGCGCATCGGCTATTGGAAAGGCATGCAGGACAAATACCCGCTGCTGGAAGATCAGCCTGACCTCATCGAGGTGCAGGAACGTCTGATGTTTGCCCAGGTGCTGGAAGCGGTACGGGCGCTGGAAGAAGGCGTATTGGAAGACATCCGCGAAGGTGACGTAGGCGCAGTTCTGGCCTGGGGCTTTGCGCCCTGGTCCGGCGGCCCGCTCAGCTGGCTGGACATCATCGGCACGCCCTATGCTGCCGAACGTTGCGATCAGCTGACCGCAGCCTACGGCGAACGGTTTGCCTGCCCGGATCTGCTGCGTGAGATGGCCGCCAAAGGTCAGACCTTCTACGGTCGTTTCAACCCGGATGCAGCATCCGCCGCCTGATCCGGCCTTGGGTTAAAATCAACGCCCCCCAGATCACTGGGGGGCGTTTTGCTTTGGATTACTTGACGATCATCCACCTTGGGACAGTCCAAGGGGCCTGAAGTCATGCGTTACTTGCAGCTGGGGTTATTGCCCGGCATCAAGACCTTGTCGACCACATGGATCACGCCGTTGTCGGCCATAATATCGGCAACAACCACATTGGCCACCTGACCGCTACCATCCGCGATGGTTACACCAGAACTGCCAGAGGTAATGCAAAGCCGCTCTGTCGTCAGGATCGGCTTGAAAGAGGTGGTGCCAGTGGGAAAAATATCGGAAGACAGCTTCCGGTCATCGACATGGTACAACAGGATATCCGTCAGCTGCGCCTTGTTCTCTGGCTTGAGCAGGGTTTCGACGGTGCCTTCGGGAAGGGCTGCAAAGGCATCGTTCAACGGCGCATAGACAGTAAAGGGACCGGGACCGGATAGAGTTTCGGCCAAACCTGCAGCCCCAACTGCTGCCACCAGCGTCGAGAAACGTTCATCACCTGCGGCGATCTCGACAATCGTCTGAGCACTGGCGGCAGCCGCCGAGATGCACAATGTGAGGGCTGTTGCGGCAACTTTAAATTGAGTTTTCATTTTCTCTCTCCGGGTTGTTGAACGCGTAGCTGTTCTGAAGTGCTGAACATGTAGGGATTACGCCGGAGCATCCGATATGGATCATCGCCTTCACGTTTTTGTGAATTAGCCACGCCAAGTTGCTGTAATTAAACAATTTCCCAAAACACACGCCATATTGCCATTGGTCAATCGCACTGCAAGCCAAGAGGCCGAACAGCCCCTAAGGAACACCAATGCCCCCAATGCCATTTGGCAAAGGGGGCATTCGTTGCTCTAATAGGGGCTGAAAATCGCTCGGTTGGTTGGGGTCAGATCTGGAAACTGCCCGGTGCCATGGCGGGAACGCCGATATTGGTCATCAGCGTCTCTGTCAGGGACATTGCTGAAATCAGTTCCTGGGCTTCATCAATGGGCAGCACCCGATACATGTCCTCTTGCAATTCGATCCCGATGGTCAAAAGATCACGCGGCGCCGGGCAGTAGCCCAGCAGGCCCGCCTCCAGATAGATCACCTCGTCCTGTTCAAAACGTGGGGCCACCAGTTGCAGGGAATCGTCCGGGTGCAGGCGGCAGATGCCGCGATAGCCATCCAGCGTCGAGGCAGGCACCACGGCAAAGGGATCGCCCTGGTGATCCTCGATCAGATCGCTTTCCAGCAGCACCCCCTGGTCGGGCATCAGCCACATTGGCACCCGGTTGCCCAGCGCATCGCGCGGCACATGCAGCGGGCAGCGGCTGGGGGAAATCACCCCGGCCTCCAGATGTATGGTCTCGCGTAGCATTTCCACCACCGTCTGCATCCCGTGATCGAAGGTCAGTACCCGATCCCCAGCGCAGAGCGCCTCTACCGGGCGCCAGCCAAGATTAGAGGCCACATGGGTTCCGCTCAGGAAACCGCCCAGTCCAACCGGCACCGGCGGGATGGTCAGCTCAAACTCAGGGCTCATCCGTTTTTGGAACCAATCCAGCATTTCGATCTCTCCTGTGCGGCGGCATCAACAGGCAGGGCTTGGCCCCGGTGTCGTGCTGCAATGCGTGTCTATGCGGCGGCCGGGCCAGAGAATCGCCAGGGGCAATCAGTCGGCAGACCCGCGCGTTTGATCCAAGGCTAGATCGAAATCGTTAAAAGAATATTCAAATCTGTGTATTTCCTCCTGACAGGCACAGGCCAGGGCTGCCTGACTGTCGGGCTGATAATAGCCGCGCCAATCCCGCTGTCGCTCGGATGTGTTTTCCCGCTTTAATTCAAGGCTAAATCCAAGATGATCAAACAGTGGCACCGCGTCGGTGGCAAAGTGCTCTAGCCGAATATAAAGCTGGCATTGTTCCGTGCCGTCGCTATGGCGCATATAACTGGGGGCAGTGTGCTGCGCAAAGCTGCGCAAAATCGCAGGGTGCAGGATAAAATCGCGAAACGTCAGCGCCTTGGCCAGCGCGACTGCCGGATGATCAAAGCCCTGCCCCTGTAGCCAGTGATAATAGCTCACCGCACGATCCCAGGGGTTGCGCACCAGGGTAAAGGTAAACAGCCGCTGCAGCTCTGCCGCGGGGCGCAGCCCGGCGATATCGGCAAGGGTGGCATGTTTCCAAAGGCGCCCGGCGGTTTTCACCCCCTTCAGGCGACGGCGGCGTTTCTTGGCCTTCGGGGTGTCACCCAGCATCATATCATCTGCCATGGCGCGCGCCTCAAGCGCCAGCGCCAGCGCGGTGCCACCGGTCTTGGGGATGTGAATAAACAGGTAGTTGCGGCCAGGCGACAAGATCATTGGCGCAGTCTAGGCCATGGCGCTGGGGAAGAAAACAACTGGCCCGGCCTGCGCGGCCTAAGCCCCCCTGGCGGACCGCAGCGCCAGCGTCGATCCCGCCAGAACAATCAGGCCAATGCCCATCATCTGGCCCAGGTTCAGCGCCTGACCATAGATCACCCAGGCAATACCTGGCCCCACCAAAAGTACCGAATATTCAAACACCGATACAAAAGAGGCCTCGCCCAGTTGATAGGCCTTGGTGATCAAAAACACGCCCGCTACCGCAGCAAAGCCCTGCAGCAGGATCAGATGCGATATCTCCCAGATCGGCCAAACCCAGCCCCGCGTGATAAACCCATCGGCGCCCATCGGAACCGACAGCGGCCAGATCTTTAGCGCGAACAGCAGCAGAACGCCAATCGCACCCTGCGCCAGCAGATAGATGAACAGCATAGACACCGTACTTTCCTTGCTGCACATGCTGCCAGTTACAACCGACCCCAGTGCATAGAACACGCCCCCGGCAATCGGCAGCAGCATCAGCCAGTCGAAGGCTGCCAAATCTGGTTGCAGCACAAACAGCACCCCGACAAAGCCGCCGATGACAGCGGAGATACGGAACGCCCCAATGCGCATCCGCATAAACAGGACCGACACCACCACAATAATGATCGGCGAGGTAAACAACCCTGCCAGCGCCTGGGCAATCGGCATCAGCGCCACAGCGGAAAAGTAAAAGACCATCGAAACCGCCACCAAGAGCGCCCGTAGCGTCACCGCGCCCAGTCGCTGGGGACGCAGCGACCCAAAGCCCATTTTCGACATCGACCAAAGGATCGGCAAGGCCACCAGGGTGCGCAGCAGGTAGAACTGCCCCAGGCCGATCTGTTCTGCCATAAGTGGCACCACATTGTCGGTTACGCCAATGATGGCCATGGCAGCCAGCATTGCCTGGGCGGCTGTGGTTTGATTGCTGGTAGAAGATGGAAGAGACGCGATTTGTTTCATGCCTCTTCCATTGCCCGCAACTTTCCTCATTATCTGTTCCAAAACCGACAAGAAACAGAATCACAGGAGGAACGCTGATGGGATGGATGGCTGACGAAACCGGGCTGGAGAAGACCGCAGCAAACCATGTGGCGCTGACACCGCTGTCACATCTGCGTCGCGCGGCCCAGGTCTTTGCAGACCATACGGCGGTGATTTATGGCAGCCATCGCGTCAGCTACCGGGAATATCATGCGCGGTGCACCCGGCTGGCCTCGGCGCTGGCGGCGCTGGGGGTTGCCCCCGGCGATGTGGTCGCCACGCTGATCCCAAACCTGCCCGCCCAGGCCGAAGCGCATTTTGGCGTGCCTGCCTGCGGTGGTGTGCTCAACACCATCAACACCCGGCTGGATGTGGACACTGTTGCCTATATCCTTGAACACGGTGGCGCCAAGGTGCTGCTGGTGGACAGCGAATTTCTGGAGCTGGCCACTGCGGCCCTGGCCCGGATGCAAGGCGATGCGCCCATCCTGATCGAAACCCCCGATCTTGAGGCCGGCTTTGCCGCCAGCGGCGACCACCAGACCTATGAGGACCTGCTTGCAAGCGGCGATCCCGGTTTTGACTGGATCATGCCGCAGGATGAATGGGAAAGCCTGGCGCTGAACTATACCTCTGGCACCACCGGCCGCCCCAAGGGCGTGGTGTACCACCATCGCGGCGCCTACCTTATGACCATGGGCACGGTGGTGTCCTGGCGCATGGTGCTAAAGCCGGTTTACCTGACGATTGTGCCGCTGTTTCATTGCAATGGCTGGAACCACACCTGGATGATGCCTATGCTGGGGGGCACAGTGGTCTGCTGCCGCAATATCACCCCAGAGGCCATCTACGATGCCATCGCGGACCACGGGGTCACCCATTTTGGCGGCGCGCCGATTGTGCTCAACCTGTTGGTCAACGCCAAGGAAGAACAGCGCCGCGCCTTTGATCATCAGGTAGAAGTCTTTACCGCCGGCGCCCCCCCTGCCCCTGCAACCCTGCAAAAAATTGAAACCCTCGGCTTTCACATCACCCAGGTCTATGGCCTGACGGAAACCTATGGCCATGTCACCGAATGTCTCTGGCAGGGCGGTGACTGGGATAATCTGGATCAGGCCGGACGTGCCGCCATCAAGGCCCGTCAGGGCATCGCCTTTCCGATGATGGAAGACATCACCGTGGTAGACGAAAACATGCAGCAGATCCCGCGAAATGCCAGCGATCAGGGCGAAATCGTCATGCGCGGAAATTCGGTAATGAAGGGCTATCTGAAAAACCCCGAAGCCACCGCCGAGGCCTTCGCCGGGGGGTATTTCCACTCTGGTGATATCGCGATTCAACACCCCGACGGCTATATCCAGATTGCGGACCGCGCCAAGGACATCATCATTTCAGGCGGAGAAAATATCTCTTCCGTTGAGGTCGAAGGCGTGCTGATGGGCCACCCGGCGGTGAACCTTGCAGCAGTGGTGGCAAAGCCCGACGACAAATGGGGCGAAGTGCCCTGCGCCTTTGTCGAGTTGAAAGAGGGCCACGAGGTGAGCGAGGCCGAGATCATCGCCTTTTCCCGTGAAACCCTGGCCGGGTTCAAGGCCCCCAAACGGGTGGTCTTTCAGGAACTGCCCAAGACCTCGACTGGCAAAATCCAAAAGTTTGAACTGCGCGGGATCGCAAAATCCCTCTAGCCAATGCCCCGCTGCTGCGGCGGGGGCCTCAGCTGGTGCATCAGTTTCGACCGATCATATGGCTTGGCGCTTGTCGCCACGCCACCACCCCATGACCCTGATGGAAGCGCGGCAGCTCTAAGCACGAGCGGGGCATTTCGGAGAGTACCTCCCCCCGAACAGGGCGCACTGAATACCGCGGCCTGTTCGGGGGCAGGTCAATTTCAGCCTGCCTGTATTTCCGAGATCAAATCATGCATCAGCTGGGTCGCTGACATGGCCCGCGACAAGGGCGCCCCCTGACCAGCCCAATGGGCACCATATCCAGCATCGCCATGATGCGACGCAGCCGCGTTCAGGGCTTTCCCGGCGTCGTAGGTCACCGGGTAGTCGGGCACCGACGCATCAGGGATATGCTTGCCCCATTTGGTAAATCGATTGGCCAGACACCGGGCCGGGCGACCCGAAATCACCCGCGTCATGCAGGTGTGCTGCGCGCTTTCCCCGGCCAGCGCCTCTCGATGGGCTATCGGTGCAGCACTTTCGTCAGTCGCAATGAACGCGGTGCCAAGCTGTGCTGCCACGGCGCCAAGATTCAAGGCAGCACGTATACCGACACCATCCATGATACCTCCGGCAGCAATGACCGGAATGTCGAGTTCTTGCGCCAGAATGCGGGTTAGAGCGAAGGTGCCAAGTTGATCATCCTCGGCGCTTTCATCGAAACAGCCGCGATGCCCTCCGGCCTCCCAGCCCTGTGCAACAACGGCATCCATTCCGATGGCTGCGGCCTGACGGGCCTCGTGCAGGTTGGTGGCGGTGGCCAGCATCAGGATATTACGGCCCTTGAAAGTCTTGATTTGGGACGGCGTCGGCAGGCCGAAGTGAAAACTGACAACTGCTGGACGTTCCTCTAGCAACATGTCGAACATCGCACCGCCATCCAGGAATGACCTGTAGACCTCTGCCAGTTCCTTCGGAGGGGATGCTGCAAACCGCTCGAACTCAGGCTTTACAAGGTTCAGCCAGGCTGTTTCTTTTTCGGCGTTGCGGGTCGCCGGGCGGTGGCAAAAAACATTGGCATTGAAGGGCCGATTGGTGAGCATTCGTGTCTGGCGGATCAGATCGCGGGCTTTTTCGACTGTCGATGCGCCAATCCCCAAAGAGCCCAGCCCGCCGGCAGTGGACACTGCCGCAGCCATCTGGGGTGTGGCAACACCCGCCATCGGGGCCTGAATGATCGGGGCGGTCAGGCCGAGTTGGGCGAAGACAGTCAAGTCACGGGACATGGGGCTTCCTTATGCGCGGGCTGGGGGCACAATGGTTCTACGGTCACAGGGCAAAAATACAGGCCGGTGTCTTTGAACTTCAGAGTGCTCTCTTCCATGATTGAGATGATCATACAACGCTCCATCAATCTATAGTAGCGTGAAAAAATGATACATAGGATCACAATTTCAGAAGGATAAGCATCACGAAGAACCGCTCTAACTTGCAAACAGTGTCTTGCGTGCGGTCTGTAAAAACACCTCCACCGCGCCATTGCGGACAGATTTGGGATTCAGCATGGCATAGGTATCGATGAAACGCGCAGGATCGTCCAATGTGTGAATGCGCAGCAGGTTGCAAACCTGGCTGCCGGCGACGACAGAACGTGGCAGGCAACTGATGCCAACACCGGATGCAACACATCCCAAGATGCCTTCAAGCGTCCCCAGTTCGAAGACTTCGTTAGGTGCCAGGCCGGACATGCGCATCCAGCGCCGAGTGTAGTCGCGGTACGAACATCCCAGCTTGAATACGATCACCGGAAGAGAGCGCAGATCTTTCAGGGTTTCGAACTCAAGCGCAGAAATCATCACCATTTCTTCGGCAAACAGCGCGTGCCCCTGAAGATCGACATGCTTAAACTTGCCACCAATCAATGCCATATCAATCTGGTCAAGAAGAAGTTTTTCGATCAATTCATCAGTGGGCCCTGATTTGATCTGCAACCGAAGGTTTGGATTTTCACTGCGAAATGACGACAGGATCCCGGGCAAGCGTACTGCGAGTGTGCTTTCCATGCTACCGATCCTTAGCAAGCTGACCGAGCTTTCGAAGGCCTCGACCGAAGCGCGAGCGCGTTCTTCTGCCCGAATGACGTCTTGCGCGTAGGGCAAGAATGCCACGCCTGCCGCTGTCAACGCCATTCCCGCCCGGCTCCGGTTGAACAGGCTGACACCCAACTCCGCTTCCAATGCCTTGATCCGGGTCGTCACATTGGACTGGACGCAGTTCAATTTCTTGGACGCACCGCCAATGGTTCCGATCTCGGCAACAGTGGCAAAGGTGTGCAGTGTTTTGAGTTCCATTAAGTTCTCATTTTCAAAATGTATCGCTTCACTTTGTTCTGCATAAGGGATGGATCGCCACCTGTCTAATATATGGGCCGTTTACTCTAGGGGACATTACCGGGATGAAGCGGCAAGCACACAGGGGAGACGTTGAAAAGGTCAGCCAGCCGCCGACAAATCCGGCAGGGCGCAATCCGGCGACGGCAGAGCGCCCAATTTAACTGGCTTGTGCTTTAACTGGCTTCTGCCGCGCAGCCAAAGACTGTGTTGGCGATTTCACTATTGTTCAATATCCCCAAGTTTGTCTGGGTTTCTCATGATATATAGCCACGCAATTTTTCCGTCCTGATCGGGCGCCAGAGTGGTAACGGAATCCAGCTGCCCGAATTGGTAGCGCAAGAAGGCGGGTTTGGTGTTCACGTATGCTATCCGGGTCGTCCAGCCCGTTTCATCGCGCGCTTTTTCATACAAAGCGCGGAACACCTGCAAGATCTCGTTGCCACCGACCAATGGGCGCCGTGCGGCGCGTCTTTTCGCCCCCCCGTCAGAAAGCGCCACGGAATTGGGTGTCAGCAATGACAGCGCCGCATCAAAGTCTTCGGCCATGATCGCCATGAAGAAACGTTGGCTCAAATCTGCGACCTCTTCCGGAGTGGCATCAAAACGGGGGCCAGAGTCCTGCAACTTCTTTTGCGAACGGCTGACAAGTTGGCGACAGGCGGCTTCCGTTGCATCAAGCGTGGCTGCAATGTCCGAATAGCTGGCGTCAAATGCCTCTCGTAGAATGAATGCCGCACGCTCCCGTTCGGTGAGCCGTTCCATGGCCCAAAGCAATGCCAGCTCGCACTCCTGGGCAAGTTCAAACTGATGCACGGGCTCTTGGGTTTCACATTGAATAAGGGGTTCAGGAAGCCAGGGGCCTACATAGACTTCCCGTTGCCGATGCGCGGTTCGCAACGTATCGATGGCGACATTCGTGGCGACCCGGCGCAACCAAGCCGCCGGATTGTCAATTTGGGTCATGTCGGCTGCTGACCATTTCAGCCATGTGTCTTGTACAGCATCCTCGGCACCCGCACGTTCACCCAGCATGCGATAGCATAGTGAGATCAGTTTTGGGCGCTCTGCTTCAAATATGTTCGCGACGATGTTCATGATTGATGCAATGCCGTTATTGCCCTGTCCTCGATAATCACGCGGCTACAGGTCTGACCAAAACCAAGGCCACGTTTCAACACCGGGTATATTCGCCCGCTTGATGCCGCAAAAGACGCCGCAGTGACCGCCGCCGCACCAAAGCGCGCTTCGATTTCCTTTCGCAGTTCCTCCAGTTCGCGGGCGTCCGCAATGGCCGCCTGTGAAAACCGGAAACCAAGGCCGACATCACCCGCAGCCTTGGCATTGCCTTGCAGGCAAAGCGCGATTTCCTCTGCCGGAACCGCTGCCTCAAGCGCCATGTCGACGATCAGCTGCACACAAGGCCCGCAGTCTCCGTCCAGCGTCGATGCAATCATTGCGCCTGCCCAGACGTTTTGGGCCTCTTTTGGGCCACGATATTGGCTGTAAAACGGTAGCATAGACAGCCGCACCCCCGCCGATGCCGAAGTATCAACGATATGGCTCATGTAGCTCGTATCGTATTTATATCGCGAGGCGAACCGCTGAATACCAGATTTTAGAAGCGCACGGATCATATTTTCACCCCTTCTGACATCAGGTTGACTGCGGAAATGAACCCTGCAAAAGCCGGTATCTGGATGCCTATCAGATTGGTGAGGGCAACCAAGTCCGTCGGCGTACCGCGATGAAACCATATCCAAATATGAAACAGCGCATGCAGGACAAGCCAGGACGCACCGCAGATTCCGGCCGATTTGTCATGTTTGGCACCAGCCCATATCAAAGCCACCCCGCTTGCCAGATAGGCAAGGCCGACATCCTTCGCAAAATGAAAGTTCATTGGTCCCGTCTGTGCGACCCCCGGTATCGTTTGATACCAGTGCTGCGTGGCACCCCAGATATAGGCCGCCGTTAGAACTGAAAGCCCACCGTCCCCGATCAAAATCAAATGTCGCATCTTATCTCCAATCTTGAGGTTTCAGAGATAAGACGATCCAAAGATCGAGTTTGTGACGCGCTTCCGAAAAAAACCTGGCGCAAGGGCAGCGAACTCTTGCTTCGGCCCGGTCGCCCCTTTTATCGATGGTGTGGCAAAGGCTAGGTCGGGGGCAAGGAGGCGTGCCGTTTGGGGCAAGATGGTATGGCGCGGCCTGTTGATAGGATGCAGCCCGCCTGCTGCGTCGCATCAAGACACGCGCCGTTTCACGATCTGCCCGCGCAGCCCCTGAAAAATCTCTGTACTGACGGTATTTGGCAGCGAAGCCATTTGCCGCACCATCATTGGCCATGCTAGGCTTGTTCAACGAAAACAGGCAAGACAGGCAGGCTGAATGACCGTTCTCAGGGAATTCGAACGACTTGAGGCTGCAGGCCTTTGGCGTGCAGGCCCCGATGCGCAGCGTCGAGACGTCATAATCTCGGTTGGCGATGCCACGCTTACCATAACCGATATGCAGGATCGCCCGCTGGCCCATTGGTCGCTGGCGGCCGTCGAGCGTGCAAATCCCGGCGCCTTTCCGGCGCTGTTTCACCCCGATGGCGACCCGGGTGAGCAGCTGGAAATCCCGCAGGATGAGGTCACCATGCTGGAGGCCATCGAAAAGGTGCGCCATGCCATTGAACGCGCCCGCCCCCACCCCGGCCGCCTGCGGGTGGTCAGCGTGCTGGGCAGCCTTGCTGTGGTTGCGCTTCTGGTGCTTTTCGGCCTGCCCGGACTGATGCAGCGCCATGCGGTGAAAGTGGTCCCGGAGATCAAGGCCAAGGCGATCGGTCAGGCGCTTTTGGGCCGGATTGAGCGGGTTTCAGGCCAGGCCTGTGCCACGCCTGAGGCAACCCCTATCCTGACCAAACTGGCGCTACGCACCGGGCTGCGCCAGTTGGTCATCATGCGATCCGGCGTCGCCAGCAGCCTGCATTTGCCGGGGGGCATTGTGCTGCTCAACCGCAGCTTTGTCGAAGATTATGAGGACCCTGCTGTGGCGGCCGGTGCAATCCTGGCCGAACGCACCCGCGCCGATCTGCATGACCCGCTGGCAGAGCTGCTGGACGCCGGGGGCTTTTTTGCCTCGTTCCGCCTGCTCACCACCGGAGAGCTGACACGCGCCAACCTCGATAGTTATTCGGAAACCGTGTTGGCAGCGCCGCGCCCGCCCCTGCCAGATGATATGCTGCTGGCCGAATTCGCCCGTGCGGCCATCCCGTCCACGCCCTATGCCTACGCGCTGGACATCACTGGCGAAACCACCCTGGGCCTAATTGAGGCCGACCCCATGGCCGGCCGCGTACTGGAGCCAGTCCTGAATGACCGCGACTGGGTGCAGCTGCAAAACATCTGCGGCTAGGTCCAAGTCATGGGTCTGGGTCTGGGTCTGGCGACAGTGGCCAATAGGTTAATATAAGCCCTCCCCCTCTCTGGTTTTTAAAAGACCTGTTGCAACGGAGATGTGCCGCCACGCCCCCCCCCAATTGGCCCGCAGATTGGTGCACTACACCGAACTAGGCCGTGATGAGCGGGGGGCAAAGGGTGCGACCGCGCCAGGCCGCTATAGCGCGCGCGGCCGAAAAACTGCAGGTGTCACACTCTAACGGCTGAGACGGGCGCCGCGATAGCCCGCAGCGCGCACCCGGTTCAGCGCCTGTTCAGCGCGGGTGCTGTCATGAAAGGGACCAGCCAGAACCACCTTGTAGGGCACACCTTTGCGCGACAACGCGCCCAGACGTACTGGCAGCCCGGTTGCGGCTAAAACCTGCGCCGCCCGCCGGGCCTCTGCCGCATCGGCAAAGGTTGCAGCGCGCACATATCGTGCAGGCGCTGCGGCAGCAGCTGCGCCTGGCGCAGAGCGGCTCGACAAACGCAGGGCCAGACCATGCCGGTCCTCGCCCTCAAAACGATCATGTCGCCTGTTGTCAATCTTCACCACCGGACGATCAAGTGGCAGCGTCCGCAGGCTACGAGGCGGGCCGGCATCCCAAACCGCAGCCATCTGCGCATCGCCGCGTGGGGTGCGCACACCACGCATCGGATTCATGCGATCATCCCTGCGCTCAACCGCGACATAGCCCTCAGGCACCTGGGTCCGCCCGGTCAGGATGGCGGGGCGCAAATCCCGTTCGGCGCGCCGCAGGTTCAAGCGATCATCATCCCAGGCGGCGGTATATCCGGGCGGCGGGGTCATCCCCAAACTATGGCGCCGCTGCTCATAGACATGCACCGGCAGAACCCGTGTATTCGGCGACAGAACCAGCGAGGACTGCGGACCAATGCCGCTGCCAGACCCATATGTCACCGGCGACTGCGCCTGTGGGCCACAGCGGGTACCGGCCTGACCGGAATATTGCCGACTGATCGCAGAAGCCCCTGCGCATCCAGTCTGAACGCCGGATTGTCCACTGGCTTGCACATTGGCCGCCCCTGTGCCTGCGGCGGAACTGGCCTGCGCGGCGGGCCGGGTGCGCGCCGTAGTGGGCGCAGACGGTACAGGGGTGGTGGCGGTCCGCGGCGCGGTGGTCACCCGTGCGGTGGTTGTCTGTGGCGTGCGCCGTGGCTTGGCCGTGGTCACGACTGCGGGTGGCGTCGCGGCAGCGGTACGCGGCTTTGGCGCCGGTTTGGCCACCGGGGTTGCAGCGGCAGCGGTCTGGGGCGCGGGCTTGGCCGGGGCATCCAGGGTGATCATTTCTGGCGCGGCGCTTTGGGTGGGACGCGCAGTGGCCCCGGCAACGGTCGTGGGCTTGTATCCACACAGTTGCTTGCGATTGCGTGCCACCCGCGGCACCCAGTTCACATTGCCGTCAATGCCGGCCCGGATATAGACGCAACCACGGCTATCGACAAACTGTTTACCACGAAAGGATGCCGGGGGAAATTCAGCGGGGGGGCGGACGGCACGCAGGGTCTGCGCCTGCAGCGCAGTGTCTGCCACCGCCAAAGCAATAGTGCCCGAGATGATGGTCAGCGCGACAATTCTAGTTAGTTTCATATCTGTGCCCCACAAAATATAGGGTCAGGATGCCTGAATTTTCAAAAGTAGTAAAGCCGCGTTAGGCAACAATATGGCGATGATCCAGCACAGTGCTGCCGGATCATCGCCATATTGAAACAGATCAAAAATCAGGCCTGCGGCCCAGTCTTACTTGGTGCCGAACATACGGTCGCCCGCATCCCCAAGGCCCGGCATGATATAGCCTTTCTCGTTCAGTTCGCGGTCGAGCGAAGCCGTGACGATTGGCACATCGGGGTGGGCTTCTTTCATGCGGGCAACGCCTTCGGGGGCGGCCAGCAGGCAGAGGAAACGGATATTGGTGGCCCCTGCCTCTTTCAGCAGATCGATCGCGGCGACCGAAGAATTGCCAGTGGCCAACATGGGGTCCACTGCGATAACCATGCGATCGCCCAGCTCTTTGGGGACTTTGAAATAATATTGCACCGGCTGCAGGGTTTCTTCGTCACGATACAGCCCAACAAAGCCCACACGGGCGGAAGGCACCAGGTCCAGCACCCCATCAAGCATGCCATTGCCCGCCCGCAGGATCGACACCAGCGCCAGCTTCTTACCTGCGAGGATCGGCGATTGCACGGTTTCCATCGGGGTCTCGATGGTGGTTTCGGTCAACGGCAGTTCGCGGGTGATTTCATAGGCCAGCAACTGGGTGATTTCATGCAGTAAGCGCCGAAAGTCGGCGGTCGAGGTCGCCTTGTCGCGCATCAACGTGAGCTTGTGCTGCACCAATGGGTGATCAACAACGGTCAGATGGTCGCTCATTTTGGCTGTCTCCTACTATGAATTCCGACTTTCCTTGCGCGGTCTTATGCGGGCTCCCCCCTTGGGGGCAAGTCTGTTTTGATCCGCTGGTCAAAGAAAACTCTGGCCGGGCCCGCGGTTTTCGACCCCCAGATGTGCCGCAACAGAGGCCGCGACATCGACAAAGCGGCAGGTTCCCAGGCTACCAGTACCACACCCCGCCACCAGAACGGGCACCTGTTCGCGAGTATGATCGGTTCCGGGCCAGCTGGGGTCATTGCCATGATCCGCCGTCAACAGCAGCATGTCATCCTGGCGCAAACGCAGCAACAGCTTGCCGAGTTCGGCATCAAACCATTCCAGCGCACGGGCATAGCCAGCAATATCGCGGCGATGGCCATAAAGGCTGTCGAACTCGACAAAATTGGCAAATGTCAGGCTACCGTCCTCGGCCCCTTCGATGCTGCGAGCCAGATGCTGCATCAGTCGTACATCCGGGCCTTTTTGCAAGCTATCAATACCCTGCATCGAGAAGATATCGCCAATTTTGCCAATGGCATGCACCCGGTGACCGGCCTCCTGCAGCCAATTGGTCAACACCGGTGCAGGCGGCTGAATAGCAAAGTCGCGCCGGTTGCTGGTCCGGCTGAACCCGGTTTCTGACCTGCCGATAAAGGGGCGCGCAATGACGCGGCCCACCTTCATGGCATGCAGTCGGGGGGCCACCATTTCGCAGAGCGCCAACAGCCGGTCCAGGCCAAAGCTTTCTTCGTGGGCGGCGATCTGAAACACGCTGTCGGCAGAGGTATAGCAGATTGGCTGCCCCGTACGCATATGTGCCGCGCCATGGCGGGCAATAATGTCCGTACCAGAGGCATGGCAATTGCCCAGAATTCCGTCCGACCCGGCCGCCTGCGCGACATAGTCGGCCAGTTCAGCCGGAAAGGCAGGGGTGGTATCGGGAAAGAAGCACCAGTCCCAGGGAACCGGCAGGCCGGCAAGCTCCCAGTGACCCGAGGGGGTATCCTTGCCCTGGCTCACCTCGGTCGCCGCGCCCCAGCGTCCCTCTGGCGGAGCGGTAAGGCCGGGAAAGGGCTGCGGCGAGGCCAGCCGCATCGCGGCCCCCAGGCCAAGGCGGTCCAGGTTCGGCAGATGCAACGGCCCCGAACGCCCTGTCTCGGCCTGGCCGGCAGCACAAGCCTGGGCGATATGCGCCAGGGTATTGGCTCCAAGATCCGGCAGATCGCCATTGTAAAAATCACTGGCATCCGGTGCCCCGCCAATGCCCACGGAATCCATCACCACCAAAAAGGCACGCGCCATCAGCTGACCCTTTCATATACAAGCGGCGGCAGCTCTGGAGCACGATCCGCCAGGGTCAAGGCCTGCAACAGGCTTGCCTCGGCCTCCAGGGCGGCGCTTTCGCGCGCAGCATGGATCCGCGCCACTGGCGCCCCGGCATCAACCCAGTGCCCCAGCCGCACGAGATCGGAAATGCCGACAGCCGGATCCACCTGATCCGCCTCCACCATGCGGCCGCCCCCCAGCGCGACCACTGCAAGCCCCAGCGCCTCGCCATTCAGGGCCACAACAAAGCCAGAGCGGGGCGCCGTGACCTCGCGGATGACCGGGGCCACAGGCAGATAGCGTTGCCAGTCGCTGGCAAAATCCACAGGTCCGCCCTGGGCCGCCACCATCTGGCCAAACCGCTGCGCCACCCGGCCACTCAGCAAAAGATCAGAAATCTGGCGCGCCCCCATAGCCACATCCGCTGCCAGCCCTGCCCGGACAAGCAGCTCTGCGCCAAGTGCAGCGGTAATATCGATCAGCGGACAGGTCTTGCCCGCAGTCAAGGCCCGCATCACCTCGGCCACCTCCAGCCCATTGCCAAGTGCTCGCGCAATCGGCTGGTTCATATCGGTGATCAGCGCCGTGGTCTTGCAGCCCGCCGCAGTCGCCGTCTCGACCAGGGACCGCGCCAGGGCGCGGGCCTCTTCAGGGGTTTTCATAAAGGCACCAGAACCAAGTTTGACATCCATCACCAGGGCTTCGGGGCTGGCGGCGAGCTTCTTTGACAGGATAGACGCCGTGATCAGATCAAGGCTTTCGACCGTGCCCGTGACATCGCGAATAGCATAGAGCCGTTTGTCCGCCGGGGCGATCCGCCCGGTTGCCCCGACAATGGCACAGCCAACCTGCGCAGTGATCGCCTGCAGTCTTTGTTCGGAAATCTGCGTCGTGACGCCGGGGATGGCCTCCATCTTGTCCAGCGTTCCCCCAGTGTGGCCCAGCCCGCGGCCGGAAATCATCGGCACGTAGACACCACATTCGGCCAGGGCCGGCGCCAGCAACAACGAAACACAATCCCCCACCCCGCCGGTCGAGTGCTTGTCCATCACCGGCCCCGGCAGATCCCAGTGCAGCACATCGCCGCTGTCACGCATCGCCAGGGTCAGCGCCCGCCGCCCCGCAGGCTCTAGCCCCTGCAGGCAGACCGCCATGGCAAAGGCACCCGCCTGGGCATCACTGACATGACCATTGGCCAGCCCCTCGACAAACCATCCCAGCTCGGCCTCGCTGGGCTGCTGTCCCCGGCGTAATTCGGCAATGATGGCACGTGCATCCATCGATCAGCTCCGCTCCATATGACCCGCGTCAAAGGCACCGGGCAACAGGTCGCCAATGGTAGTTTGCTGCTCCAGCCCATCGATGGTGCCCAGGGTCACCATCACCGAAGGGCCGCCAAACTCTTTCAGCTTTTGCCGACACCCGCCACAGGGCGGCACCGGTGCGGGGCTGTCCGCAACCACATAGACCTCGGCCAGGTCGCGCTCTCCGGCGGCGACCATCGCGGCAATGGCGCCGGCCTCAGCGCAGGTGCCTTCGGGATAGGCGACATTTTCCACGTTGCACCCCACGTAGACCGCCCCCGAAGCACTGCGCAGTGCCGCCCCGACCTGGAAATTCGAATAGGGCGCATAGGCGTTCTGGCATACGGCGCGGGCGGCATCTTTCAAGGTCATCATCAGGTCTCGCTGGCTTGGGTCAACAGGTGGAAAGGCAACAGGATAGGGGCAAGCGCGGGCAAAGGTAAAGCCTGCGTCCTGGGCCACAGCAGGGGGCGCCCTGTCTGATGGCCCCGTCTGATGGCCCCGGTCAGGTCAACCGGTCAGGTCAAATCGGTCAGGCAGGTTCTGCCCCCGGTTCCGCCCCAGCCTGCATCAGGGTGGTCTTGAACACCCCCGGCAGGCTGACCTCCAGCAGTTCCAGATCGGCACTGGCCGCGCTAAGCCGGGTTTGCATCCCCGGCGGAATCACAAAGGCGTCGCCCTGCTCCAGCGGGTAGGGATCGCGCCCCTCGCCTTCCAGCGTCACGCTCCCATTCATTACGAAGGTGAAATGGATGTCGGTATCATGCGCAGCCCAGACCGGATCACCTGCACCGGTCGCCGGGCGCACCACCTGCACGCCTGCAACGCCTTTGGTATTTGCGGCGATGGTGGTGTCGCGGCAGTCAAACCCCGGCAAACGGAAGGGTTGCCAAGCGGCACCTTCGGCCCTGTTGTAGACAAACCGCTGTCCCTGCCATTCGCGCTCGGGCCGCAGATGCTGCGTTGGCAGGGTCATGTCGTGGTCGATCTCGGTCACATGTTCTGCCGGAACGCCGATTTCAATCACCTGCACATTGTCACTGGCCTCCAGCACCCGGTGGCGAATTTCCGGCGGCTGGATAAAGCAATCGCCAGCGGTAAGCCGCATCTTGTCCCCCTGATCTTCATAGAGCACATCAACCCAGCCGTGGATGCAAAAGATCAGCTGAAAGCCAACCCGGTGGAAATGCACCATATCCGGCACCGGCCCGCCATCGGGGATGCGGATATGGCTGGCAATGATAGAGCCCCCCAGCCGATCCGGCACCAGATCACGATAATGCATGCCCGCCCGGCCAATCACCCAGGGGGCCTGATCCTTGAGGCGGCGCACCACAAAGCTGTGCACGGTTTTGGGCATCACCATGGGCGGGTGGCGCTCTTCGATTTCAATCCGGGTGCCATTGGGCGCAGTCAGCCGTCGCTGGCCATCGGCAAATCCGTCCGGATCGTCACACAGGATGCGCAGGGTGCCAGGCGGCTCGCTTGCTGCCCGGTCGATGCACAGGCGCAGACCGTGCCCGGAAAACACGGCAACCTGGGGATCATCCGCCGGATAGATCATATCCATCTTCATTCCAAGAACCTTGGTGAAAAACGGTATGTCATCGCGCAGCTCCTGCGTTGGCAGGCGCATTTCTGCTATGATTTCATTCATCTATTTCCCCTTTATCACTGGGGCTGGTTCTGTGATCTGTCAAGTCTGCCCCCCCTTTGCGCCACAGTGCGGCGAAGTTTTCCATTGCGCAAGAGAGGCCAGATCACGTTAGCTGGACAAAAGCCGGTTTCCCCGGCGTCTAAATTGGTTTAACGTTAAACTATACACCCTGTGGAGCCCCCTATGTCTGACACCCCTTCGCTGCGCGATGCCGCCCTGCGCTATCACGAATTCCCGCGTCCGGGAAAATTGGAAATCCGCGCCACCAAGCCGATGGCCAATGGCCGTGATCTGGCACGCGCCTATTCCCCCGGCGTGGCCGAGGCCTGTCTGGAAATCAAGGCAGATCCGGCGAATGCGGCGCGCTATACCGCGCGGGGCAATCTGGTGGCGGTTGTTACCAATGGCTCTGCGGTGCTTGGCTTGGGCAATATCGGCGCATTGGCTTCAAAACCGGTGATGGAAGGCAAGGCCGTTCTGTTCAAGAATTTCGCCGGCATCGATTGCTTTGACATCGAACTGAACGAGAGCGACCCGGAAAAGCTGGCCGATATCGTCTGCGCCCTGGAACCCAGCTTTGGCGCCATCAACCTGGAAGACATCAAGGCCCCTGACTGCTTCATCGTGGAAAAACTGTGCCGCGAGCGGATGAATATTCCAGTGTTTCACGATGACCAGCACGGCACTGCCATCGTGGTGGGCGCGGCAGCGAAGAACGCGCTGCATGTGGCGGGCAAGCGGTTTGAAGACATCAAGATCGTCTCGACCGGCGGCGGCGCAGCAGGAATTGCCTGCCTGAATATGTTGCTGAAACTTGGGGTGAAGCGGGAAAATATCTGGCTATGCGACATTCATGGGCTGGTCTATGAGGGCCGCCAGGAAGACATGAACCCGGAAAAAGCCGCCTTTGCCCAGGCCAGCGACCTGCGCACTCTGGATGACGTCATTGGCGGGGCCGACCTGTTCCTCGGCCTGTCTGGTCCCAATGTGCTGAAACCCGAAATGGTGGCAAAGATGCGGCCGCAGCCCATTGTCTTTGCCCTGGCGAACCCCAACCCCGAGATCCTGCCAGAGGCCGCGCGCGCCGTGGCACCCGACGCAATCATTGCAACCGGACGCAGCGATTTTCCCAACCAAGTCAATAACGTGTTGTGCTTCCCCTTTATCTTTCGCGGCGCGCTGGACGTTGGCGCCAGCGAAATCAACGACGAGATGCAGATCGCCTGCGTCGAAGGCATCGCAGAACTGGCCCGCGCCACCACAAGCGCCGAGGCAGCCGCCGCCTACAAAGGCGAGCAACTGACCTTTGGTGCCGATTACCTGATCCCCAAACCCTTTGATCCGCGGCTGGTGGCCGTGGTCTCTTCGGCAGTAGCTGAAGCCGCGATGAAAAGCGGCGTGGCTGCCCGGCCGATTGACGATCTGGAGGCCTATAAACAGCGGTTGAACCAGTCGGTGTTCAAATCGGCGCTGCTGATGCGTCCGGTCTTTGATGCCGCCCGCGCTGCCGCCCGCCGGATTGTCTTTGCCGAAGGAGAAGACGAACGGGTGCTGCGCGCCGCCCAGGAAGTTCTGGAAGAAACCACCGAAACCCCCATCCTGATTGGCCGCCCAGAGGTGATCGAAGCCCGCTGCGAACGCCTTGGCCTGCGAATTCGCCCCGACCGCGATCTGCAGATCGTGAATCCGGAAAATGATCCGCGCTACTACAACTACTGGAACAGCTACCACCAGATCATGCAGCGCGAAGGCGTCACGCCGGATCTGGCCAAGGCGATCATGCGCACCAATACGACCGCGATTGGTGCCATCATGGTCCACCACGGCGAGGCCGACAGCATGATCTGCGGGACCTTTGGTGAATATCGCTGGCATCTGAACTATGTAAACCAGGTGCTGGGTGGCGAAGGCTATGCGCCGCACGGTGCCCTGTCGATGATGATCCTTGAGGACGGGCCGCTGTTCATCGCCGACACCCAGGTGCGGATCGAACCCACCCCGGAACAGATTGCCGAAACCGTCATGGGGGCCGCGCGGCATGTGCGCCGCTTTGGCATCGAGCCACAGATCGCCCTGTGCTCGCAATCACAGTTCGGCAATATCGCCTGCGACACGGGCGCCCGCCTGCGGGCCGCGATAGAGATCCTCGATGCCAAGCACTGCGACTTTACCTATGAAGGCGAGATGAACATCGACACTGCGCTCGACACCGAGTTGCGGAGCCGGATCTTCCCCAATTCACGACTGAACGGCGCTGCCAATGTCCTGGTCTTTGCCCATGCCGACGCGGCCTCTGGCGTGCGCAATATCCTCAAGATGCGCTCTGACGGGCTTGAGGTTGGGCCAATCCTGATGGGCATGGGCAACCGCGCCCATATCGTCAGCCCGTCGATTACTCCACGTGGCCTGCTGAACATGGCCGCCATTGCCGGTACCCCCGTGGCGCATTACGGCTAGGCAAACAGCCCTTGGAGAGGGGGGGGCAGCCCCCCCCCTCTCCTCCCCTGCCGCCCCGCCAGAAGGCCGCGACAGCAGGTGAATATGACCAAAGCCCCCTAGCGTCGGGCAAAAGGCCACATATATCGGGGCCAGCGACAGCCACTCCCAGCAAAACAGAGCCCACAATGCCCCCTTCTCCCAGCGTTCCAGCAGACCGACTCCTGCAGGCAAGCACAGCCCGCAGCGCGACCAAAACAGTGGTAATCGTGGCGCATGGCCAGCCCTCTGCCCCAGAGCCCGCCGAACGCGCCCTGGCCCAACTGGCAGCGCAGGTTGCCCGGTTCCTGCCCGGCTGGGATATCCGCTCTGCGACCCTGGCGCAGCCCGACCGCCTGGAGACGGTGATGCGAAAGGGCGCCCTGGTCTATCCCTTCTTCATGGCTGACGGCTGGTTCACCACCAAGGTTCTGCCACAGCGGCTGACCGCTATTGGCCACCGCCAGCTCCCACCATTTGGTCAAGACCCAGCCCTGCCAGAATTCTTGGCCAGCATGGTTCAACAGGCCCTTGCCGCGCAGACCGCAACAGCAGAAAACCACACCGCCCAAGACAGCCTGCTGCTTGCCGCACATGGATCTGCCCGCGGCCCGAAGGCGGCAGCAGCCACCGAACGCTTTGCCACCGCACTGCGCCCCCTGCTGCCCGGCCTGGATCTGGTCACAGGTTATATTGAGCAAGCCCCCTATCTGGCTGATATAGCTGAGATAATGCCGCCTCAAAGCCTCTGCTTGCCGTTCTTTGCCCAGTCTGGCGACCACGTCACACAGGACATTCCCGCAGCCCTCGCCAAGGCCAAGTTTCAAGGCAGGCTGCTGCCAGCCCTCGGCACCGCGCCCCAGATCGCACAGCTCATCGCCAAAGCCATTCGGCGCGCCTGACCCAGCCCCAGCACCCGAAATTTTGAGCCGCGAAACATCCGAAATTGACAGCTCGTTTTTTCAAGGTTCTTTGTCACTTTGGCCCTTGCGAAGGCAACCGAACCTAAATAGAAGGTGTGTCAGACTGTGTGGCAGGACACCACCCGCCACGGTTAAGTCATTGAAAAGGCGAGTTGGCGGAGTGGTGACGCAGCGGATTGCAAATCCGCGTACACCGGTTCGATTCCGGTACTCGCCTCCATTTAAAATCAATCACTTAGCCAAATTTTGATAGCTGACACTATCGGCGTCTAAACAAATGTCTAAACATTCTGTTTTTGTTCTGTTCTGCTTTGCGTCTCTCGAGAACATGCCCGTTCACTAGACAGAAAGTCTCACTTGACCAGTTGGGCCGCTAGATTGGGCAGGCGTTTTACCGTCCACTGCAAAGGAAACTACAATGCTAGACACCATCGGCCTGCCAGGCCTTTTCCTAATCGTCGTGATAGTGATCGTGTTTATTGTTGTTAGATGGCTCACAAGCCTCTAAGCGGTACCAGGTGAACTCATGCACTGGCAGTGCGACACCATCATGTCGCGAAATCCGCACCTCAGATGCAGTCTGGTTCAGGCATCCCCAAGAGCAATCAAAAGCAGAATGGCCAGCAAAGGGCTGCCTACAATCGAAATCAACACCCAGATTACAGGATCCCGCCTTCGAGCGCGCGCCATGTCGGCTGGAAGAAAGACAAACAGCCATAAGATGAAGTAAAGTGCGGCAATGGCCGCAGCCAGTCCAACAAGCCCACCGAGCAGTTCAACCATAGAAACACAATCTTCAATTAGAACGAAATCGCTTAAGGTTCTAACGTGGTGTTTAAGCGCCAAACTTTCCAGTTCGTTTTTGCTGCGCCTGAAGCGCGCGAGCCTTTTGCCGCACTTTTTTAGTGTAATGCAGAACCATTGCCGGGCTTTGACCAGTCACCGAGGCCACCAGCTCATCGCTGCAGCCCGCTTCTACAAGCTCACAGGCTGCGTTGTAGCGCCAGCTATGGATATCGTAGCGAATGGCACCAATGCGCTCCCTGACGTTTCTGACAGCCTGTGATGCACCGCGATATGACCAACGATTGGTTCCGCGCTCATTGGTCAAGATAAACACCGAATGCCGACTAGCGCCATTCAGCGCTGCTTGCAGTTCCGGCAGGATCGGAACCCAGAGTTCCTTGCCAGTCTTGTTCTGGCGAATAACAAAGCCACCATCCTGAATATCGGACCAGCGCATCTCCAAAACGTCTCCGATCCTCTGCCCCGTCCCGAGGCACAGTTCCATAAGCAGCCGTTCCCGCGTTCCGAAGGCGCATGCACCGCGATAAGCTTCAAGCAGCTCCTGAGGCCAAGGATCACGCTGCTGCTTTTCCGATTTGATCTCTGACACGCCCTTGGCTGGGTTGCTATCGCACCAGCCGAGATCCACACAATGCTCCATGAGGACCCGCAGCACACGCAGCGAGTAATTCGCGAAGTAAATCTTGTCCGCATTCGCGTCCCGCAACCGGATGACGTCTTTGCGCTTCATGTTAACTGGATTGGCATCAGCCATGATTGACAGGAAGAATTCCAGATATTTGTCATAATCGAGCGCAGTTCTTGGCTTGAGCCGCGTATAACGTGGCGACTTTCGGTAATCACTGATCAAAGCTGAGAAGCTCCGAACGTTGACCCGCTTGGGCTCCGCCCTGCCCGCAAGAATGTCGGCATATTCCTTCCAGAAATCAGCCGACCCAAAGTCGTGCTGGAACTTTCTGGACGGCCAGCCACGACGCTGAAAGTATAGCCCGTTTCGCTGCCGATAGACATGCTTGGGAAGTTCACGCTTTGCCATGACGCATTTCTATCCTCTCAAATTCGTCAACGGTTGACCCGCTTTCGAATTTAACCTCGATCCGCCGACCTTCGACAACAACGGCCGAGACGGCCTTTCCGGCACGTTCAAGTGCTTGGAGCAAGCTGATTGCTTTCTGTTCTGTAATTGCCGAACTCACTTGTCAGCCCTTTCCCTTAAGGCGGTTTGCGCGACCCACGGGACGAATGGGGAAGCCCATGCAAACCTCTGTTGAAAGAACTCTAAAGCATTGGAATCGTAGCTGACAAACGGAACTGCGCCCGTTTTCTACTGACACTCTTTTGGCCTGAAATAAGCGGCTCCAAAAAATGATTCAATTCCAGAGGCGTGTCAGGATATTGCAAGGGGTTCGCAAATTGAGTGAAACATTACCACACGCGCTTGTGATGGTGTTGAAACATTTTGCTGAGTACCCAGCCTAAAACCCGAGCTCGAAACAGCAAATGTTACAGAAAAAGAGTGTCAGTAAATGTATACAGGAACAAGGGGGGAGGTGTTTGTGGCTCGCCCTTCTCTTCCTCCGATACTTAAAGTCTCCGGAAGAAAAGGGCTTGAGGCGAAAGAATAGCAGGCGTGCGGGCAAAATGGAACGCTCAAGGCACCGCTTCCACTCTTTGGCGCCCCCACTTCCTGCAGCAAAGCCATAGGGGCCCTCTTTGCTAGCGTCTAAGCGCCCCTATGGCTGCGAAAACTCTTCTCCCACCGAAGGAGCTGAAAACCGCAGGAGGTCAGCAATGCGCAGTAACCGGCCTTTGCAAAGTCCGAGTTTTCCCCAAAATCACAGTTCGCTACCGCTGCCACGCCCCGTTGGAAACGGCCATTGATGAAGCCTCCGTCGAGGTCTCGAATGTGACGTACGGCTCAGTAGACGAAGTCGGCCCTGACTGGTTCTTATCGATCTGCTGGCCGCGGAGAGGCGCTATATCGACAGGTCCCCCTGAAATAACAATCCATAGCTGTAGTGTTCAGTTACAACGCCGGAGAAAGAGCGCGATTTCTATTAGCCGCACACGGAACTATTACCCCGACTGCATCAACCCCGCATCGCACCTTGGAGTTGACCAAAAATTCGCATACATCTTGTTGAAAGTGTGCGAATTGAAGGAACTTATAGTGTCCCGTTGGTCTAACGAATTTGAAAACCATCCCATTCACGAGCTATTAAATCAAGCTGACGAGTACCTTGAAACAGGAGTGGAAGACACGGACGCGGCGCTTGAGGACGAACGCCGAAGAATTAAGAATGTGTTGGGCAACCTGCGCGAAATTGTAGCCGGGTTGGACCCAGAGTATTATCCCAAACAGATTCTAGACCAAATTCACCAGCATTTCACTCCCCATGTGCTTGGGCAGCTTAAAGCCTATTCAGCCAACCCAGCTGTTGACCAACTACGCGCCGCGAACGACCAGGCGACAGCGCAGGTGGCGAATACCTATATTCTTGCGGCAATGTCCCGCCCGCAAGAAGCTAAAGAGGCCATTCAGAATGCTCAGGATGCTTTTGGCTCCTTTGCCTATTCAATGGAAACCACCGCAAACGAGTCAGACGAACGCTTTACAAAGCATGAAGCAGAACTGGCGTCAGTTGGCAAGAAAGTGGCGACGTTGATGCAAGCACTCAATGAGCTGGATGCGTCCGCAAATGACAAACTGACAGAATGGCAAGACGACTTTACTGAAAAGCAAACGACACGCGCAGAAGAGTATTCCACGGCACAAATTGAGCGAGAAAAGAAGTTTGCAATAAACCTTAAGGAGCAACAGGAGAAGTTTGACCAAGAGCGAACCGATACCCTCGCCAAACAACAAGCTCACTTCGACACCGCATTTCAGGATTTCAAGAAATCGGCTGGAAGCGCCAACAAAGACATTCACGAAAAGCAGGAAACTATCCGAAAATTGCATGATTTGGTGACCGATGAAACGGTGACGGGTGGATACCATAAGAGCGCAAGAGATGAGGGGAAGGCGGCAAATTTTTGGCGACTTTCTTCCATTGGGTGCCTTCTGATTACGGCAATATGGCTTGGTTTGAAGGTCAAGTCTGGATTTGCGCCTTTAGAGGGTGGTGGGGTGAATTGGCCCGACGTAATCGCTGCGTCGTCACTCACAGCCATATTTCTCTACGCAGCGGGCTACACGTCCCGCCAATCGAAGATGCACCGCGACAACGAGACGTTGCTGCGCTCTTACGCACTTGAAACACAAGCCTTGGACCCGTTCATTGCAAGCTTGGATTCGAAGGAACAGCAGGCGGTCAAAGCAGAACTGGTACGGCGCATGTTTGGACAACAGAACGCGAACGGCACTAAGGAACCAACGAAGTTAGATGATGGTACGGTAAAGACATTGGTGGATAAGGTTTCTGATACCGTCAGTGATGTAGTGGGCAAGGTCGTGGATAAAGGATGACAAATGTGGGCGTAACCTCGCTGTCGCAGCGACCGGCCAGAAGCGGACACTCGCCGGGTACGCTATCGCCGCGGTGCAGTTTCCTCAAACCGGACCCCTATGGCGTCGTGCGGCATGATCGGGAAGGTGAAGGTTCCCTGAGCAGACGTTCTCAAAAAAGCGGGATGAAATGGGTCTTCTTAAGCGACGGTTGTGTCCAGTTTACCAAATTCGGACCTTATACCGGATACGGCACCTATTTTGAATTGGTGCGAAACAGAATCGGTAATACTCGCGTAAACTAACGAGCGGAATGGAGTTCTATGATGGCAACTGACCGGTCCATTTGGCAGAGATACGTCGACGAAAATTTCAGCAAATCCTATCCATGTCCACGTTGCACCAAGGGGCGGGTTCGGCGTGGAACTAACGATGTTATTCTAGTTGAACCACATCATTCAAAACGAGAACACGTGAGTGAGGATTGGGAGCCTGACTGGATCAGAATGTCATTCACGACCATGTTGAACTGCGATCAAGAAAGTTGTGGTGAAGTTGTCGCGGTCAGCGGTCGCGCAGTTGTTGAGCACTATTGTCATTACGGATGGGGTGAAGAACCGGAAGACAGTGGTTACGCGACTTGGTTGCGGCCAACCAGTATGTTTCCTGCTCCTCCGCTTTTTCCAATAGCCAAAAATATACCTAAGAAGGTCAAGGACGAACTGAAGTTGGCATTCCAGCTTTTTTGGACAGATCGTTCGGCATCAACATCAAGACTACGCACAAGTCTTGAGCGTGTGCTCGACGATCAAGGTGTTGCGATGAGCGAACCAGACAAAAGCGGAAAACTGCGGCGTCTCACACTCTTCGAACGGATAGATCGTTTTGGCAAAGCGTCTCAAGATGTGGACATAGCAGAGTCGATGACTGCAATGCGTATTGTTGGAAATCTCGGAACACACGGCGACGAAGTTGTCGACGGGGATTACTTCGATTTGTTGGACGTTTATGAAGACGCACTTGCAGAGATATACGACCAAAAAACGGCCAAGCTCAAAGCCAAGAAGGCGGCCCTTATTGCACTGAAGCATTAAGGTCAAACTCTGTTCGATTTAATGGGTCGCGATGAGCGCAATTTAGTGTCAGTTCTTGCAGTTTATGGTCAAACGCTGGGTGGCCGTTCCGAAGTTTGGAGCCGTTCGCCGCGCCCGCAGTACTGGAGCTGGGTCCGACAGTCAGCATTGGGCTGACTGCCGCCAATACCTACTTATTGAATACCTGCATATGCCCTCTTTGGCGTGCCGCCGCCTTCCAGTGTTTTTTACGCACGCCTTCGGGCTCAAGATGGGCGTATTTTCCGCCTGAAAACTTTGGCCAGTCCAAAGCTAGCCCTAAGCGCACCATTTCTGCGCTCAAGTCGCGCCCGTCTGGTAGGAAACAGGTTGCGACCAGACGATCGTAAGAGAGCTCTGGTTCGATCTCTGCTGTGATCACCTGCCCTCTACAAAGCTGAACAAGCTCCCACTTGGCTTACGAAAGAGGGAAATTTCGATCTAAACATTCACGCAATGTTCCCCGCATTTCAGCCTTATATCTAAACATAATTCCACGTATTTCCAGACAGATACCTAGTCTTGCAAATCCGCGTACACCGGTTCGATTCCGGTACTCGCCTCCATTTAAAAGCAATCACTTACATCACTCCTTGCCATGTTTGAGGCCCCGCGTTTACAGGGGTGTTTACATTTTTGTGTCTTGAGACAGTGATTTTGCTCGATTGAGCATGCGCAAGGCCGCATCGCTTTCGTCCGGGCTAACCTGCGCATAATGCTCGATTGCCTGCGCCACGTAGCGAACTGCCCCCCCTTCAGCACCGCGATCTGGCGCAGAGACAGATCGGCATTCAGCAATCTTGTCGCGGCCGCCCCGCGTGTATCGGACAAAGTCTGCTCTCGGCCATCGATCCACGGGAGGGCTCTGCCATCCTGGATCGGGCGAATAGTTGCCGATCCAGGATGGCGGTACAGAGGCGTCCTGACCCCACGATATCCGCCTGCTTTCGACCAGACCGATCAAACGATCAAATCGTTCAAGGCCTAGGATTTTCCGGCAATACATTCACGAATATTGAACTTAAGAAGTCTGCGCGGATTCACCATAGTCAACCAAAAGCTGCATCATACGCCTATAAACAACCGCCCAACGGCGCGCACCATACCTTGAGGGAATCGCACCTTAGTGCCATAATATTGAAATGGGCAAAACTGTTGAAAGCTGGCTACGTGGTCTAGGCTTGCAGCGATATGCGGATGTGTTCCACAAGAACGACATCGGCATGCGCGCCCTGCCCCACGTCATGGAAGAGGATCTGGCACACCTCGGCGTCAGCCTCGGGCATCGCCGCCTGCTGATGGCCGCTATCACGGATCTAACCGCCAAGCCCACCGCCGCAGAGCAGAGCCAAGCAGCAGCAGTTGAACGGCGCCACCTGACGGCTTTTTTTGCAGATCTCGCGGGCTATACCGAGATGACAAACAGATATGGTCCGGAAAAAATTCGACGGCTTATTCAGGACTATCAGGATACCGTCGCCCGCAGCGTGTCGCGCTTTGGCGGCAATATCGCAAAGTATCTGGGCGATGGGCTTCTGGTCTATTTTGGATGGCCGGTCGCCTATGAGGACCACTCCTATCGCGCCCTTGCAGCCGGGCTGGATACGCTGCAGCGGGCGCAACAGCTAAAAGCCCCGGACGGCAGCCCCATCTCTGTGCGGATCGGTGTCGCCAGCGGGCTGGTGGTTGTCGGCGATCTGGTGGGCCAGAGCACCCGCGAGGAAGGGGCAGTGACCGGGCACATCATGAACCTTGCCGCCCGCCTGCAGGCGCAGGCCCCGGTGAACAGCCTGATCATTCCGGCGGATATGAAGCCCTTGCTGGGCAATGCCTTTACCTTCAAAACCCTTGGCCCGCTGCACTTGAAAGGGTTCGACACACCGCAGGACGCGCTGCAGGTGCTGGGCGAAACCAGAGCAGAGAGCCGATTTCACAGCCTGCATCATGCCTATGACAACCGCATCGTCGGTCGCGCCCATGAACGGGGCATGCTGGAGCAGATCTGGGCACGTGTACGGGCGGGCAGTGGCGAGGCTGTGGTGCTGTTCGGCGAGGCCGG
This sequence comes from Pseudophaeobacter profundi, assembly GCF_029697505.1. Taxonomy (GTDB): domain Bacteria; phylum Pseudomonadota; class Alphaproteobacteria; order Rhodobacterales; family Rhodobacteraceae; genus Pseudophaeobacter; species Pseudophaeobacter profundi. The sequence continues at coordinate 266,217 of NZ_JARJEF010000004.1, forward strand.
GATCGGCAAATCGCGCCTGGTAGAGGATTTCCTAGACCGTCAGGTGCCCCTTGAAAACACCGACATCATCCGGCTCAACGGATCGCCCTATTTCACCACCACCCCATTTCACCCGGTGGCAGACCGCATCTCGCATGACGCGGATCTGGCCCCGATAGACACACCCGAGGAAATGGCGGCAAAGCTGCGGGACTTGCTGGAGCGGCGGAGCACCCCCGATCTGGATCGGGTGCTGTCGGTCTATGCGATGCTCGCGGCACCGCAGGCCAGGGTCGCGGCTCCGGTGGCCTCACTGGCACCAGCAGAGCAGAAGGAACTGATCAGCCACACCCTGCTGGAGGTGATCCGGATCCGGGCCTCTGTAAAGCCGGTGCTGATCGTGGTGGAGGATGCCCATTGGATCGACCCCTCGACGGCGCGGCTGATGGACCGGATCGTGGCCACCTGCAGCGAGATTCCGATCATGGTGCTGCTGACGCACCGGCCAGAGTGGGACAGCGGATGGCAGACCCGGCACAGCAATGCCACCATCCTGCACCTGTCCAGTCTCGATGCGGTTCAGGCGGCAGAATTGGTGGCGCAGGTCACCACCCATGTGCCCGACCAGACGATAATTGCCGAAATCATCAACCGCACCGATGGGGTGCCGCTCTTTATCGAAGAGGTCGCCCGCACGGTCTGCTCCAACGCCAACAAGGCCCCTACGGAAGTGCCCGCCTCGCTGCAGGGGGCCATGATGGCGCGCCTTGATCTGGTGCCGGAGGATGCCAAGATCGCTGCGCAGATGGCCTCTGTCTTCGGGCGCGAATTCTCCCCGGATCTGTTGGCCCGGGTCATGGACTGCCCGGAAAGCGCGGTAATGTCGATGCTGGCAGAGCTGTGCCGCTCCGGACTGATTTACGAAAGCGATCAGCGTCGCGATGCCTATATCTTTCACCACGCCTTGCTGCGGGACACAGCCTATCATTCAATGGTGTCAGAGGATCTGAAAAACTGTCACCTTCGGGTGGCAGAGGCCCTGCTGGATCTGCGCCCCGCGTTGGTCGCACGCGAGCCGGAGCTTGCAGCCCGCCATTTTTCCGAGGCCGGTCAGCACCAGCCCGCCTGCACCTACTGGCGCGCAGCAGCGGAGAAAGCGCTCGCCCGCTCGGCTGGTGACGAAGCCGCCGCCTGCGCCGAAGCCAGCCTTACCGAGGCCAAGCATCTGGGCAACAGCGCCCTATCCGAGCAGATCACCGCCCTGATCCTGATCGGGCGCAGTCATGAAAACACCGGCCGCCTCAGCGACGCGCTGGATACGCTGCACCTCGCCGCGCAAATGGCGCAGGACGCCGGGCTCGATGCTTTGGTGAGCAAGGCAGGATATTGGCTGGCGGACGCCTCACTGATGTTCAGCACCGGCGTAGAAGCAGCCTATGAAACCTGTTTTAATGCGCTCAAGAAGGTTCCCCCAGAGGATGAACCCGAACGATGCCGCCTGCTGAGCCAATTGGCCCGTTGCGCGATGCACCTTGGCCGGTTTAGCCAGAGTGCCGAATACAGCAAGGCGGCCGTGAGCCTGGCCAGCCGCCTTGGCGACAGCAAGGCGCAATTCGCCGTGATGATGTCACGCCTCTTTGCCCCGGTGGCTGCCCGCGATCTGCAAGAGGTTACCAACTGGCGCAGCCGCCTTGCCGACATGCAGGATCTTGCCGACACGCTGGGCGACATCGACCGGGGACGCGACCGATCACTGCGGTTCTATGTGGCGATGGAGATGGGGGACCGTGACCTGGCCGAGAAGGCGCTCGACAGTCTGAACCAGGTTGGACAGACCCGCAATCATCCGCAGCTGAACTGGATCAGCCAGCACGCCCGCGCCATGCTGGCCATCCTCGACGGTGATTTTGCCGGTGCCGAAGCCTATGCCAAAACCGCGCTGAAGATCGGCCACCAAACCCATGGCACCCATGTCGAAGGCGTCTATGGCATGCAGATGTTCACCCTCCGACGCGAGCAGGCTCGACTTCACGAAGTCGCCCCGGTGATCCGTAGACTGCTCGACGATCACCCAGATGAGATGGCTTGGAAGCCAGGTTTTGGCGTGGTCGCTGCGGAGCTGGGCCACAAGGACGCCGCCCGCCGCATTCTGGTGGAAATTGCCAACACTGGCTTCGACCTGCCGCTGGATGCGCTTTACTCGACCACACTCGCCTATCTTGCCGATATCTGCACCGAGGTCTGCGAGACCCGAATGGCGGCGCAGATCTACGAGCTGCTGCTGCCCTATCGTGACATCACCGTGATGGCGGGGGTCACCACGGTTTGCAACGGTGCTGCCGGACGACGGCTTGGCGCTCTGGCCGCCCTTATGGGGGACTGGCAGGCAATGGAAGACCATTTTGAAACGGCACTGGCGCTCGATAGCCGGATGCGCGCCGCACCGTGGGCGGCCCATACAAGGTCCGCCTATGCCTGTGCCCTGCGTCGCCGCGGGCGTCCACAGGACGAAAAGGCAGCCACCCTGCTTTCGGTTGCGGCGATGGAGGCCGGAATGAAATACGGCATGACCGCCCTGACCACGCACTTGCGTGGGCAGGTTAACTAAAAACCCAACTGGCAGATTGGAGGACGAGATGCCACGCTTTCTGATTGAGAGAGACTTCGCCCGGAAGCTTGAAATTTCAGACGATGCAAAGCTGCACATCAAGGAAATCAACGACACGGAAGGGATCGAATGGATTTTTTCCTTCCTCAGCGCTGACAAACGCAAGACGTACTGCCTCTATGAAGCGCCGGATGAAGAATCAATCCGACGTGCGTCAAAACGGCTGGATATCCCGGCCGATGTGATTACGCCCGTAGACAAAGTAGACCCAGGCCTGTTCGCCTGATCCCGCCCAATCAGGCCCTCATCGCAAGCCTGTTTTGACACCCTGAGTGCGCAACAAAAAACGACCCTTGGCATTGCAGGCAAGCGACCTCCACCCGAACCGGAGGACCTTGACCCATGCCAGTTTTCACATCCCTCACCGGAGCCCCCACAGAGATTTCAGATGCCGCCGTCGACACCTTTGCCGCCAGCCTGCGCGGCGACCTCTGCCCTCCGGGCAGCGACGGCTACAAGACGGCCAGAACCCTGTGGAACGCGATGAGCGACCGGCACCCCGCGCTTGTGGTCCGCGCGCTTGGCGCAAGCGACGTGCAGAAGGCCGTCACATTCGCGCGTGAGAATGGTCTGCTGCTTGCGATCCGCTCTGGCGGGCATCAGATCGCCGGGCATGCGGTAGCAGACGGGGCCTTGCTTCTGGATCTGTCCCTGATGCGCTCGGTTCAGGTTGACCCGGCGCGGCAGCGCGCATGGGTCGAACCCGGAGCGCTGCTCGGCGATGTCGATAAGGAAACGCAGGCCCATGCCTTGGCGGTGCCGACCGGCATAAACTCCACCACCGGCATCGCCGGGCTGACACTGGGAGGCGGTTTCGGCTGGATCACCCGCAAGTACGGGTTGACCATCGACAATCTTCTTTCGGCAAGGGTCGTGACGGCGGACGGACAAGTCATGACGGCGAGCGCCGAGGAAAACCAAGATCTGTTCTGGGCCCTGCGTGGCGGTGGCGGCAACTTTGGCGTCGTGACCTGTTTTGAATTCCAGCTGCATCGGGTCGGCCCGGAGGTGCTTTCCGGGCTGGTGGTGCATCCGCTGTCCGCCGCCGAAACACTGCTGCCGGCCTTTGCCCGGATCGCCGATCAGGCGCCGGATGAGCTGACGATCTGGAGCGTGCTGCGCCTGGCCCCGCCGCTGCCCTTCCTGCCAGAGAAGTGGCATGGCACGCCGGTGCTGATCTTCGCGGCCTGCTATGTCGGAGATATGAAGGCGGGCACCCAGGCACTGGCCGAGTTGCGCGGTCTCGGCACCCCAATCGCCGATGTCATCGGTCCACATCCGTTCACCGGCTGGCAGGCCGCCTTTGACCCCCTACTAACGTCCGGCATGCGCAACTACTGGAAAAGTCACGATTTTGACAGCCTGCCTTCCGAAGCCATCAGCACGCTCACCGCCTCAATTACCAGCCTTCCGGATCCGTCCTCGGAAATCTTTATCGCCCATTTAGGGGGCCGGATGGCAATGATCTCAGAGACGGCAACCGCCTTCCCCTCGCGCGCGGCCCATTTTGTGGTTAACGTTCACACCCGATGGGAAGCCCCGGCGCAAGACGAGAGCTGCATCGCCTGGGCTCGCACCCTGTTCGACGATCTCGCCCCATATGCGATGGGCAGCGTCTATGTGAACTTCATGCCCGAAGATGAGGCCGCACGCCTGTCCGGTGCCTATCGGGGAAACATGCACCGCCTGCATCAGGTCAAGACACGTTACGATGCCGACAACCTCTTCCGCGTAAACCACAACATTACGCCCGAGAATAAATCACACTGAATCTGTCGGGCGGAATCGGTAGCGCGCCCTTCCGGCAATCCTGCCCCTATGCGTTCCGACAGGACCAGTGCGGCTGCCTGTGCAGTGGAACGACAAGGCATCAGTGGATCAAGACGGTTGATCTGTTGGTCGGTGAAACGGACGAGGACTGAACAGAGTGCTGGAATAGTCCTGCCGCGACAACGGTTTGACAACATTCTTCACCCTCGGAGCGGGAGCGCGAGGATGTGCCAGCCTACATTCTTGGGGGTAACCACAATAGGTGTGGGAAAGTGCCCTAGCCTTCATAAGGCGCAGACAGATCAATTGTCACGCGGTTGGCTATTAGACCTGCCGGTGACAAAAAGGCGGTCTAGAGGATGGTGTGAAAACCGGTATTTAGCCCAACCCGTCTTGCTTGACTAAATGGTGCCCAGGAGAGGACTCGAACCTCCACATCGTTGCCAATACTAGCACCTGAAGCTAGCGCGTCTACCAATTCCGCCACCTGGGCAGGTGTCGTGAGAGGCCGTATAAGACGATGCAAGAGGCAGGTCAAACGGAAACGCACCGTCGTAGAAAAAAACTTTGCAGACCAGGGATTCTTGGCAAAATCCAACTGAACTCCCCATTCTATCAATATCTTACTCAGGCCAATATTTCTGCTAGCGGGGCGCAAATATTTCTTTGCTTATTTGATCCTGCGCAAGGTCGAGCGCCGCGATAACCGACAAAACAGATGTATGAAACAGATTGATCGCCTTGCTGCGCTTGGGCTTTTTGACAGCCGCGTGCCCCGCTACACCTCTTATCCCACCGCCCCGGTGTTCAGCCCCGATATCGGGCTGGACCTCCAGCGCCGCGCCCTGGCTGCGCTGGATCCAGCCGTGCCGGTCTCGGTCTATATCCACATCCCCTTTTGCGAGCGGCTGTGCTGGTTCTGCGCCTGTCGCACCCAGGGCACCCAATCGATCAGCCCGGTTGAAAGCTACCTGACCACCCTGGAGGCAGAGCTTTCGCTGCTGGCGCAGGATTTGCCTGCCGGGCTGCGCATGGGGCGGCTGCACTGGGGGGGCGGCACACCGACCATTCTGCCACCGGCGCTGATCCACCGTCTGGCCCAGGCGGTAAAGGCGGTGTTCCCGCATACGCCGGATTGGGAATTTTCGGTCGAAATTGACCCCACCCTGGTGGATCGCGACAAGATTGCCGCCCTCGCCGCCGAGGGCATGAACCGCGCCAGTATCGGCATTCAGGATTTTGACCCGCTGGTGCAACAGGCAATTGGCCGGGATCAACCCTATGAGGCAACGCTGGCCTGCGTGGAGGATCTGCGCGCGGCCGGGATTCAGTCGCTGAATGCCGATCTGGTTTATGGGCTGCCGCATCAAAACAGCGACCGCATGGCCGACACCCTGGACAAGGTGCTCAGCCTCAAGCCTGATCGCATTGCGCTGTTTGGCTATGCCCATGTGCCCTGGGTGGCAAAGCGGCAGAAACTGATCGACGAAACGGTACTGCCGGGGGATCTGTCACGCCACGCACTTGCCGGACAGGCGGCTGATGCCTTTGCTGCCGCCGGGTTCACGGCCATTGGCATTGACCACTTTGCCCGGCCCGATGATGGCCTGGCAAAGGCGGCTGAAACCGGACATCTGCGGCGCAACTTCCAAGGCTACACCGAAGATATCTGCCCCAGCCTCATTGGCATTGGTGCCTCGTCCATCTCGCGCTTTGCCGAAGGATACGTCCAGAATGCCCCTGCCACCCCTGCCTATATCAAACGGATCGAAGCAGGTCATCTGGCCGGATCCCGCGGCCATGAAATGACTGACACAGATCTAATGCGGGCCCGCGCCATCGAAATGATCATGTGCGATTTCACCCTGGACCGGCAGGCGCTGCGCCAGCAGTTCGGGGCCGAAGCCGACAGCCTTCAGGCCGATCTTGCGCGGATACAGGCCCGGTTTGGTGATTTTGTCACCCTCAGCGATGACAGACTGGAAATTCCCCCCGAAGGCCGCCCCCTGACCCGGCTGATCGCCAGCCTGCTGGACGCCCATATGCCCAGCGACGCCAAGTTCAGCCGCGCCTCTTAGCGGGCAAAAAACTGGCCTGCCGCTGCCACCTTGGCGACGTCGCGCCAGGGGCAGCCAAAGCGGGTCCAGCCCGGCACAAACAAAAAGGGGGCAGCCCAAATGGCTGCCCCCTTGTTTTAATACCCGATGATCTGACGGATCAGAAGCCGCGACCGGCCTGATGCGGCGCATAGATTGCTGCAATTTTCTTCACCGCCTCTTCGGGCGACAGTTCTTCGCTTTCGCCACTGCGGCGCGAGGTGAGCTCTACCACGCCGTTTTTGAGGCCGCGCGGGCCAACAGTGATGCGCCAGGGCAGACCGATCAGGTCCATGGTGGCGAATTTGCCGCCCGCACGTTCCTTGCGGTCGTCATATAGCGGTTCCAGCCCCAGCGCGGTCAGCGCGGTGTAAAGCTGATTGCAGGCGGCGTCGGCCTCATCATCCCCTTGTTTCAGATTGACGATGCCACAGTGGAACGGCGTGACGCCTTCGGGCCAGATAATGCCCTTGTCATCGTGGCTGGCCTCGATGATGGCGCCCAACAGACGCGACACCCCAATCCCGTGGCTGCCCATGTGAACCGGCACAGGCTTGCCATCGGGGCCTTGTACCGTGGCGCCCAGCGCTTCGGAATATTTGGTGCCAAAGTAGAAGATCTGGCCAACCTCGATCCCGCGCGCCGTCCGACGGCGTTCTTCCGGGACTTCGTTGAAAAGGGCTTCGTCATGGGTTTCATCGGTGCGGGCATATTTGGAGGTAAACTCCTCCAGCACACCCTGGCACTGTTCGACACTGTCGTAATCGATTGCACGATCGCCAAAGCTCAGATCGGTCACCGCGCTATCATAAAAGACTTCGCTTTCGCCGGTTTCAGCCAGCACCAGGAATTCATGGGTGTAATCACCGCCAATTGGGCCACCGTCGGCCCGCATTGGAATCGCCTGCAGCCCCATGCGTTCATAGGTGCGCAGATAGCTGACCAGATGGCGGTTATAGGCGTGCAAGGCGTCCTCTTTGGACAGGTCGAAGTTATAGCCGTCCTTCATGTAGAATTCACGGCCGCGCATCACGCCAAAGCGTGGGCGGATCTCATCGCGGAATTTCCACTGAATCTGATACATGGTCAGCGGCAGATCCTTGTAGCTGCTGACATGGGCACGGAAGATATCGGTGACCAGTTCTTCGGCTGTGGGGGTAAACAGCATATCGCGGCCATGACGATCCTGCACCCGCAGCATTTCCTGGCCGTAATCGTCATATCGACCAGATTCGCGCCACAGATCTGCGCTCTGCATAGTGGGCATCAACATCGGCATGTGACCAGCGCGCAGCTGTTCTTCGTGCACGATGCCTTCCAGCTTTTTCAGCACCTTGAAGCCAAGCGGTAGCCAGGAGTAAATCCCGGCCGAGGATTGTTTGATCATACCGGCCCGCAGCATATAGCGGTGGCTGACGATCTGGGCCTCTGAAGGGTTTTCTTTCAGGACAGGCAGGAAATAGCGGGACAGGCGCATGTTAGTCTCATTCTTACGAAGGGTTTTCCCAGCGGTCTAAGCCATGACAGCCCCGCAAGCAATCATGCTTTGCCAATTGCCGAGGCAGGACCGCTGCCAAACCGATCACTACGCCAGCCCCTGCTGCCGATTGCCCCCCAGGCAGCCTACGCAGCCCGGCTTTTGCTAAAATTTTGCCACAGGGTCACGGCTCGGCCCTTGCGCTGCGGGCTGCCATCAGGAAAGAGTGGGGTCAACGCACCGCGCCCTGACCGAGTAAGCTGATGGCCCTGCCCGCAAAAAAACAATTCAAGTACTGGGGCATTACCTCCGCAGTTCTGGCGATTTTGCTCTGGTCGCTTGGCGATGTGTTGTTGCCCTTTGTTCTGGGAGCGGCCATTGCCTATATGATCGACCCGGTTGCTGACCGGCTGGAAGCCCTGGGACTGAGCCGCACCGCCGCGACCAGCCTGATCGTCGTGGTGTCTGTACTGCTGTTCTTGCTGATGCTGCTGATTGTCCTGCCCACCCTGATTACCCAGCTGGCCGATCTGGTGCGCATCCTGCCGGAACTGTTTCGCGATCTGCGCAGCTTTGCCCAGACGCATTTTCCATCGGTCTTTACCGAAGGCAGCCGCGCCCAGCAGACCATCGCGTCGATTGCCGGCACCCTGCAGGGCAAGGGCATTGATCTGGCCGAGGGCATCGTCGGCTCGGCGGCCTCTGTGCTCAATTTGATTGTCCTGCTGGTGATCGTGCCTGTTGTGGCCATCTATCTCTTGCTGGATTGGGACCGGATGATTGCCCGGATTGATGCGCTGTTGCCGCGGGATCATGCGCCAGTGATCCGTCGGCTGGTCTCAGAGATTGACCAGGTTCTGGCCTCTTTCATTCGCGGCATGGGCACCGTTTGCCTGATCCTGGGCTGCTACTATGCAGCAACGCTGATGCTTGTCGGGCTGAACTTTGGCCTGGCGGTTGGCTTCATTGCCGGGCTGGTCACCTTTATACCCTATCTTGGCGCGCTGATCGGCGGTGCCCTCGCTATTGGCCTGGCCTTGTTTCAGTTCTGGGGCGACTGGTGGTCCATTGGCATCGTTGCCGGCATCTTTGCCTTTGGTCAGGTGATGGAAGGCAATTACCTGACCCCGAAACTGGTTGGCGGCTCGGTCGGGCTGCATCCGGTCTGGCTGCTGCTGGCGCTATCGGTCTTTGGCGCGTTGTTTGGCTTTGTTGGCATGCTGGTGGCTGTGCCTGTCGCGGCATCACTGGGTGTGGTTGCACGTTTTCTGGTGGGGCAGTATCTCGACAGTCGGCTGTACCAGGGATTCAGCTATCAGGCCCTGCAAGGGCAGGCAGAACACAAGCAAGACGAGCAGTAATATGGCACGACAACTCAGCTTTGATTTGCCGGTGAAACCCACGCTGGGGCGAGATGACTTTTTTGTTGCCCCGTCCAATGCGATGGCCGTCGCACTGTTGGATCCCGCCTTTGCCTGGCCCAGCGGCAAACTGGTGCTGACCGGGCCAGCGGGCGCGGGCAAGACCCATCTGGCCCATGTCTGGGCAAATCAAGCCGGTGCGCGCATCCTGTCAGCAGGCAGCCTGCGCGAAGATCAGGTGCCCGCCCTGGCCCAGTGCCCGCTGGTGGTTGAAGATATACCAGCCATTGCCGGCAACCTTGAGGCCCAGAACGCGCTGTTTCATCTGCACAATCTGGTGCTGTCCAATGGCCATGCGCTGATGCTCACCGGTCGCGCCGCACCCAACCTGTGGCAGCTGACACTGCCAGATCTGCAAAGCCGGGTTCAGGCTGCCACCCATGCAGAACTGCAGGCGCCAGACGACGCCCTGCTGGCGGTGGTGCTGGCGAAATTGTTTAACGACAGGCAGGTTACGCCAAAACCTGATGTCATCCCCTATCTGGTGGCCCATATGGATCGTTCTTTTGCTGCCGCAGCGCTGATTGTCGATCAGCTCGATAATCTGTCCCTGTCCGAAGGCCGTACCCTGTCACGCCCCCTTGCCGTGCGGCTGATGTCGCAGGATCCCCCAATCAACACCCAGCCAGAAACCAGAGATGTCGCAGTCACAGTCGATTGACCTGGTTCTGGGCTTGCCCCACCCTAGCCAAAACAACACAAAACCGACGAGGTGCCCATGACCGAAGCCCAGGACACCCCCACCGCCGACTGGGGGCCCTTTGGTCAACCCGTCTTTGAAGACCCCAGCGCCCGCGCCCTGTCGCGGGTTGGGGTGGTTGATGTCGGCTCCAACTCGGTTCGGATGGTAATCTTTGACGGTGCCGCACGCAGCCCAGCCTATTTCTACAATGAAAAGATCATGTGCGCGCTGGGGGCTGGCCTGTCCGAAACGGGCAAGTTGAACCCCGGGGGCCGTCAGCGCGCCCTCTCTGCCCTGCGCCGTTTCCAGCACCTGGCCCATGGCATGGGGCTGCCGGGGCTGTCGGTGGTGGCCACTGCGGCGGTGCGCGATGCCAAGGATGGGCCTGACTTTTGCGCCGAAGTGCTACGCGAAACCGGCCTGAAGATCTGGGTCATTGACGGGCGCGAAGAGGCCCGTCTTTCAGCCCAGGGCGTGTTGCTGGGCTGGCCTGGCTCTTACGGGCTGGTCTGCGATATCGGCGGCTCTTCGATGGAATTGGCCGAAATCCACGATGGTGAGGTCGGCAAGAGGCTGACCTCTTCGCTGGGGCCGCTCAAACTGCGCGACATCAAGGGCGGGCGACGCGGGCGACAGGCGCATATCTCGGCGGTGATGACAGAGCTGAGCGCAGAGATGGGCAAACAGACCGACCGGCTGTTTCTGGTGGGGGGCAGCTGGCGGGCGATTGCCCGCGTCGACATGATGCGGCGCGGCTATCCGCTGAAGGTGCTGCATGAATACCGCATGACCGCACGCGATGTGCGCGAGACGATGAAATTTATCGATGCAAGCGATATGGAGGAGCTGCGCAACGCCTGCGGTATTTCCAACGCGCGTATGTCGCTGGTGCCCTATGCGATTGATGTGCTGTCGCGGCTGGTGAAAACCTTCAAGCCCAAGGATATCGCCATCTCCAGCTATGGCATCCGCGAAGGGTTGCTATATGAACAAATGCCGCAAAGGCTGCGCAACCGCGATCCCCTGGTGGAATCCTGCCGCTTTGCCGAATCCAAGGATGCCCGCCTGCCCGGTTTTGGCAAGACGCTGTATGACTTTGTACTGCCCTTGTTCAGTTCTGGTCCGCAGACGCAAAAGCGCCTGATCAAGGCCGCCTGCCTGCTGCATGATGTGAGCTGGCGCGCCCATCCCGATTACCGCGCAGAGGTCTGTTTCGACAATGCCACCCGCGCCAATCTGGGCGGGTTGAAACATTCGGAACGGATCTTCCTTGGCCTGTCGCTGCTGCACCGATATCGCAACAAGCGGCGCGGCACCGCCTTTGAGTATCTCTATGATCTTCTGGATGAAAAAGGCCAGAAAGAGGCCGAGATCCTGGGCAAGGCGATGCGGTTTGGCGCCATGCTGATGGTCAGCGTCGACGGCGACATTGGCAAGCTGAAATGGCAGCCGCGCAAACGGCATCTCTGTCTGGAACTACCTTGCGCCATTGAGGATCTGTTTGGTGAGGTCGCCGAGGGGCGGCTCCAATCCCTGGCCGATGCGCTAGAGGCCGAGCTGAGCGTAAAGATCATCTCTTGACCTCAGGCGAACAAAAACAACGCTACACGGGTTGCCCGCGCTTGATCACAGGTCGGTGCTTCCCTCGGGCAGCGGTGCCATCTCCTGCTCGGCTGGCGGGTCCGGTTCGGCTTGCGGCGGCTCTGGCTTGCGGCGAATGATGATATCGCCATTGGGCAAAATCTCGGGCACCTCATAGCGGCTCCAGTCTTCGACCTTGCCGGCAATCTCTGCCAGGGCGGGCCCCATTTCACGCAGAAAGCCTTGCATGGATGGGCCAATGGTCTCCATCAGCCCCTCCAGTTCCTGCAGAGAGGGGGCCATTTCCTGGCGCAGCCCTTCCCAGAACAGCTCGACGCCGCGCTCCATCAGGCTGGATCCATCCGCGCTGTCCTGAGCATGGGCCGGCGCGGCAAGCGGCGGGGTCAGCAGGCAGCTGGCGATCAGGGCGGGGGCAAGAAAATGTTTCATAAGTTGTATATATGACCTTTGCCATGGAATTTTAAGTCAGTTCCAGATCAAGCGAGACAGGAAAATGATCAGAGGCCGCCAAGAGGGCGGTACGAAGATCGCTATCTGCATAGCATGCGCCATCTTCAAACGGGTGCCAGATACGCCAGCGTGGTGCCCGCGCCGCCAGCTCAGGCGAGATCATGATATAATCCAGCAAGGCACCAAAGTAGCGTTTGCTTTCAGCATGATAAAACCGCGCCGTCGCGGGCTGCCCCCAGGCGCGCGGCTGCACCAGGCTTTGCGCATTCGGATCGGTCAGATCGGCGCCCATGACAATCTCAACCGAGGATTTGTCAAACAGGCGTTCATATTCATCAAGGCCCGGCCCGTCATTCAGATCACCCATCACGATCACCGGCTCTGCCGCCCGACGATGCTGCTGCACCCGACGACTCAGCCAGACGGCCTGGGCCAGTTGCTTGCGCCGGTTGGCAATCGAGATCCGCACCACCTCTTCTGGGGTCTTGGCATTATAGGGGGCCTTGGATTTCAGGTGGACGCCAATCATCCGCAGCGTGGTGCCGCCCTTGGTCGTGACCTGCAGCTCCAGCGGTGGCTTGGAAAAGCGTACCGGATCCTCGCGGTCATCGACATCCAGATCAATATGAAAGGTGGTATCAAAGCACGGCGCCTGCGAACTGGACTGCGGATCGACCTGAACCTGCAGCTGGTCCGGATCAAACATCAACGCGATTTCCTGCTCGGTATGCGTGGCAAAGCCAGACACCGCCTTGTTGCAACGCAGCCCTGCCTGGGCGGCAAAATTTTCCAGCGCACGGGTGCATTTCTGGCGGTGCCCGCTATTGGGGGCCTCGATCACCATCACCGCATCGGCATCAAGCCGATCCAGGACATGGGCAATGGCCCGCCCCTGGGTATAGCGGTCCACCCCGCGCCGCCGCGAAGGGCGTCCATCAAGCATCAGCTGGTCGTCGCCATCAAACAGATGCGAGAACCATTCGATATTATAGGTGACCAGGCGCATGTTTGGCACATCCGTTGATCGCATCCCAGGCGCGATTGATGTCGATCAGGCGCTTTTCGGCCAGGCGCACGGCCTCTTCCGGGACTCCGCGCCCGATCATTGCATCGGGGTGAGTATCGCGTACCAGCCGCCGCCAGTGTTTGCGAATTTCATCGCGGGGCATATCAGCCGAAACCCCAAGAACCGTATAGGGGTCCTTAGGGGCATCCGGAACAAACCGCGCCCGCAGTGCGCGAAACTGTTCGGGCGTCTGGCCAAAGATCCGGCTAACGTCCTGCAGAAAGTCATTTTCATTTGGGTGGTAGAACCCATCAGCCATGGCGATGTGAAACAGGCCCTCCATCAGATCGCACAGGGTGCTGGGATCTGAGGCAAACATTCGCTGAATACGGGCGGCATAGTCCTGGTAACCCGCGATATCGGTGCGGGCCATGTCAAAGACACGCGCCGCGCCGGCCTCATCAGTGCGGGCAATCTGAAAAACTTCGCGAAAGGCGGTGACCTCATCGCGGGTGACCTGGCCGTCGGCCTTGGCCATCTTGGCCCCCAGGGCAATTACCGCAATGGCAAAGGCCACCGAGCGTTCAGGCGGCGCCCGCAGGCGGTCGAACACATTGGCCAGGCTTTCACCATTGCCAAGCGCAGCAAGCGCGTCGGTTATTCTGGACCACAGAGACATATCAAAACCTTATCGCGAAAATCATCCTGTGTCTGCGCTGTCGCGCGGCTAGCGCAGCAGACGGCGCCCATGAGGGGTGTCAAATTCAGCCTCATAGCCGATCGGGCCGGTGGTAAAACTGACCCGCGCATCAGCAATTGGCAGCAGTTCTTGCAGCGCATCCGCCTCGGGGTGGGACAGGGTCAGATGATGCAGGCGACATCCCTGTTGCTGCAACCGGGGCGCCGGATGATCAGAGTGCCACTCGATCAGCGCAGGGAACAGGTTGTCATAGGGCAGGATACCATCCTGCGGCACCGCCATGTCCCATTTCAGATCGCCCCGCTGCAGGGCCACTGGCTCACCCGCCCCTGCGGGCAGCTGCGCCAGCAATCCCGGCAAATCCGCACAGCGGCAAATCCAATTGCTCAGGCGGGGCGCACCGGCAAAGCGATCCAGATCAAACCAGCAGGGCCGCCGCTGCGGTTCCGCCAGCGGGTCAATGGCGATGGCCTCCAGATACAGCCCATCAGCCAGCCCCAACAGGTGGTTATGGGTGCCAAACATCGCGTGCTGCCCACCCGGCTGCAGCGGCACGCCAAGGGCCTCTTCCACATGTGAGACAGCCTCTTGCAGGGTGGCACCGGCCACGGCCAGATGATCAAGTTCCATCACATTCTCCTATTTGCGCCGCAGCCTAGTCAGTCTTTGGCAACATACAAGTTGAAAGCTGTGCCTGCGGCAAGCGCGCCCTCTTTACGCGCCATTAACCACAAGCCCCTGATATCAATCAAATTATAAAGAAAAACAGCTGAAAGCGCACAGCATTTTAGCAACCTGAGCACAAAGCTATTTCCTTGTTTACCCGCTTCGATTTCAATTGGGCCGACCGCGAAACGCGGCCTGTTGAAACCCTGTAGGAGAGCCGCCCTGATGATGATCCAAGGATCCATGACCCAGGAGTTAATGTCGAACCTCTATAAGAAATCGACAAAGATGAACGAAGAGCAAGCTGCAAAACTCGCTGAGTTTCTATCCAGCTTTGACGGCGACAACCTTCTGGATGAAAATGCCCGAACCGTTGTGTTTCAGGTCAGGGAACAGGATTTGGCCGCAGGGCCTGATCTGGCCGCGTCTCTGGCTGGCGCAGGCAGCGGTGCCTCCAAGCGGGCAGCCCAGACTGGCATTGGCGAGTCTGACCGCCGCAACGGGTCACCGGCCCCGCCACAAGAAACCCAGGGGGTTGCCACGGTTGATGACGCAGTTGTCCAGTTGATTGCCGATGCGGTTGAGGCCTATGACGGAAGCCAGCCGGGAGAGGTAACTTTGGGACAGGCTGTTCAGACCGCATTGGAACAGGCCGGCTACGACAGCTCACAATCCCAGATCGACTTTTATTCCTGATCCTTGCAGCGTCAGGCGCACTCGCATCTGAAACAACCGACCAGAAAAAAGGGGCGCAGGAAATCCTGCGCCCCTCTTGTATGAGGTTTCGCTTTTCTGTTGCAGCACTGCTCTGCTTAGCCGCGCGCTTCGCGGATCAGTCTCAAGACATCCTGCGCCGCCTCGGGGATATTGGTGCCCGGTCCAAAGATCGCTTTGACGCCATTGTCATAGAGATACTGATAGTCCTGCTGCGGGATCACCCCGCCGCAGATCACCAAAATATCCTCGGCCCCCTGGGCTTTCAGCTCTTTCACCAATTGTGGTGCCAGGGTCTTGTGCCCCGCCGCCTGGCTAGAGATGCCAATCACATGCACATCGTTGTCAATGGCATCCTGCGCGGCTTCGGCCGGTGTTTGGAACAGCGGGCCCACATCCACATCAAAACCAATATCGGCAAAGGCTGTGGCAATCACCTTGGCGCCCCGGTCGTGGCCGTCCTGGCCCATCTTCACCACGAGAATACGTGGCCGACGCCCCTCCTCCTCGGCAAACTCTTCGATGGATTTCTGAATGGCGGCAAAGCCTGCGTCGCCTTCATAGGCAGCACCGTAAACCCCGGCCAGGGTCTTCACCTCGGCGCGGTGACGACCAAATTCTTTCTCCATAGCCATGCTGATTTCTCCTACAGAGGCCCGCATTCTTGCCGCCTCAACCGCTGCTTCCAGCAAGTTACCGCCTTCTTTGGCCCGTGTTGTCAGCTCATCCAGTGCCGCCTGGCAGGCGGTTTCGTCCCGATCGGCCCGCATCTTTTTCAGACGCGCAATCTGGCTTTCGCGTACGGCAACATTGTCCACATCCAAGATGTCGATCGGGTCTTCTTTTTCCTTGCGGTATTTGTTGACGCCAACAATCACCTCTTCGCCGCGGTCAATCATGGCCTGACGCCGCGCGGCGCTTTCCTCGATGCGCAGCTTGGGCATGCCAGAGGCAACCGCCTTGGTCATACCGCCCATTTCCTCGACCTCCGACATCAAGGCCCAGGCCTTGTCGATCAGCTCGTTCGTCAGGCTTTCGACGTAGTAGGATCCGGCCAGCGGGTCGACCACATTTGTGACACCGGTTTCTTCCTGCAGCACCAGTTGGGTATTGCGGGCGATGCGGGCGGAAAATTCAGTCGGCAGTGCGATGGCTTCATCCAGGGCGTTTGTATGCAGCGACTGGGTGCCACCCAGAACCGCCGACATCGCCTCATAGGCGGTGCGGATCACATTGTTATAGGGGTCCTGTTCCTGCAGCGACACGCCCGAGGTCTGGCAATGGGTCCGCAGCATCTTGGAACGGTCAGACTGGGCGTTGAATTCTGTCATCACCCGGTGCCACAGGGTCCGAGCCGCGCGCAGCTTGGCAATTTCCATGAAGAAATTGGTCCCGATGGCAAAGAAGAAGCTGAGCCGACCGGCAAATTTATCCACATCCATGCCCGCCTCGGTGGCGGCGCGAACATATTCGCGGCCATCCGCCAGGGTATAGGCCAGTTCCTGCACCAGGTTCGCACCCGCTTCCTGCATGTGGTAGCCGGAAATCGAGATCGAGTTGAACTTGGGCATCTCGTTTGAAGTATATTCAATGATATCCGAGATGATTTTCATCGAAGGTTCCGGCGGATAGACATAGGTGTTTCGCACCATGAATTCCTTCAGAATGTCGTTCTGAATGGTGCCCGCCAGCAAAGCCCGGTCATGGCCCTGCTCTTCGCCCGCCACGATAAAACTGGCAAGGATCGGGATCACCGCGCCATTCATCGTCATCGAAACGGAAACCTTATCGAGCGGAATGCCGTCGAACAGGATCTTCATGTCCTCGACGCTATCGATTGCCACGCCAGCCTTGCCGACATCACCGACAACTCGTTCATGATCGCTGTCATAGCCACGGTGGGTGGCCAGATCAAAGGCCACGGAAACACCCTGCTGGCCCGCAGCCAGGTTGCGGCGGTAAAAGGCGTTGGATTCTTCGGCG
Organism: Pseudophaeobacter profundi; assembly: GCF_029697505.1. Taxonomy (GTDB): domain Bacteria; phylum Pseudomonadota; class Alphaproteobacteria; order Rhodobacterales; family Rhodobacteraceae; genus Pseudophaeobacter; species Pseudophaeobacter profundi. Next base: position 283,431 of record NZ_JARJEF010000004.1, read on the forward strand.
GTGGAAAAGCCGGCATATTGCCGGATGGTCCAGGGGCGGCCGGCATACATGGTGGCCTTGACGCCACGGGTAAAGGGGCCAAATCCTGGCAGCGTGCCCATATGCGGCAGCGCATCGGTGTCTTCAGCAGTATAGAGCGGCTTGACGTCGATCCCCTCGAGTGTCTTCCAGGTTAGATCATCGAGTGGGCGGCCACGGAGCTCTTTTTCAGCCAGAGCCCGCCAATCGTCGGTTGTGCTTGTCATGGGGTCTTCCTCTTGTCACATCACTGTGGGGCAGGTTCAGTCCCGCCGCCGGTTGTTCTGGGTCCTGGACCAGCTGGGCAAGGCCTTCGGCCCCACCCGCCAGCCACATCAGATCGTCTGCATAATTCTCGCGCATCATGGCGCATTGGGTCTCGTCAAAGGGGCGCCAGCGTCCCTCACCCTTGGGCAAGGCACCGGCGGCGCTGTCCATGAGATGCGCCCGCATATCCTCCAGCCGCATGGAGCTGTTGAGCCGCACCCGTGCATAGCTGCGCGGCGCCTCCTGCCCGCTCAGAACAGACAGCTGAACTTCGGGGCGGCCGCCAAAGGTTTCAAACGGCAGGACCTTGATGGTAACACCCGGCATCGCACAGGCAATATCGCTGATCACATCGCGCCAGCTGCGGCGACTGGTGGCAAGGTTTTGCACCTGCTGTGCAGAAGGCACCCTGTGGCCGCGCACCACCGCATAGGTCAGGGCCGAGGCCCAATAGGATTCCAGACTGCGGATATTCAGCGCAACCGTGTTCAGTTGCCCGTCAAAGGCCTCGGCGTAGCGCGCCATGCGTTCACCAACACCACTATACAGCCCGCCCAGACGCAGGTTGGTTCGGGTGCTGCCAATCAGGTTTTCATCGCTGATCACCAGGGTTTTGACCCCGCGGGCGCGGCTTTGGTGCAAATTCATCCTGATCCGCCCGCGCGCCCGTTTGGCATGTGCCTCAACGCGGCCCACTGCTGGGGTAGGCAGCACCCCATGCAACAGCCCGTTGCGAGTCCGTCGCGGCCCCCAGAACCCAATTCCCTGCTTGGCCAGATCTGCCGCATTCTGGCGCAGATACTCCTGAAAGGAAGTGGTGGCACAACGGTGTGCCCCGAGGTGAAGACAGACTTGCATCGCATTTCCTGTGTGTTGGACAGGGGGGCTTTTGTGCCCCCCGGTTAGGGAAAGGTGCGTCATCATTAGCCCCTGCCCCTCTCAAAGCGATTAACACCTGTGCGGTTATTTCTGTCCTGCGACCAATTCCCCATCGCAATTGCGCGCCAGCCGCATATATTGAACCCAACAGGAGAGATTATGAAACCATTCCTAGCCCTTGTTTTATCAAGTTTTCTCACCCCCGTGCTGGGCTGTTCTGCCTTGGCCGACACGGCGGAACAACCGGTCCTGATCCAATCCGGCGAAGGCGTTGATCTGGCCAGATTCCAGTGGCACAAACGTCCGGTGGTGGTCTTTGCCGATAGCCCTGAGGATCCGCGCTTCAAGGAACAGATGGCATATCTGGAGAGCGAACCGCAGGTGCTGCTGGATCGCGATGTCGTGGTCTTGACCGATACCAACCCAAGCGCAGCCTCGCCTCTGCGCAAAGCGCTGCGCCCGCGCGGCTTCATGCTGGTGTTGGTGGGCAAGGATGGCGGCGTCAAGCTGCGCAAACCGCATCCCTGGACGGTGCGCGAGTTGTCCCGCAGCATTGACAAATTTCCAGATCGTCTGCGCGAGGTGGAAGACCGGCGCGAGAAGTGACGCGCTAGCCGTTGCTGCGCACGTAGATCACCGCCTTGGCCTGGGCATCTACAATCATGATGCCATGGCCGTCGGGAATGAAGGCCATGCGCGAAGTGGGGTTCATTATCGCCTGATGGTAGATTGATTTGACCAGCTCGCTCATGCAGTTGATCCCGGCCAGGCCCGAATTCAACACACTGATTCCCTGTGGTAAATCCCGCGACATTATGGCTTCGACCAGCGCGTTGGGGGATTTGTTGCCAACCTTGAAGACCAGTGGCTGCCCCTGCTCCAGCATTTGGAGCCCGGTATCCACGGATCGCGCCGCCGTCAAAAGCGATGAAATGCGGGGGGACTCGGTGTGGAAGACGGCAGCCGTGCATGTGCTGCTGGATTGAAAGAAATAGGTCTCGCCCAACGTGACCCATTGGGACAGCTGCAAACGCAGATCTTCTTCCTTGTCCAAGGCACAGCCCGAGATAACAAAAACCGTTGAAATCAGAGCAATTGCAGAACGAAGCATACGTCACCTTGCGAGTAATCGATACGCGTGATGTCGCATGAAAAGCTAAAGATTTGGTGCATGGATCTTGGGCGGCGGCATTTTGCCCCTTGGCGCCCAAGCCCATCGCCCGTCGGTTGATTGCCCGACGGGATGACTGGTTAGCCAGCCGATTTTGCCGGGAGGCAGAGATCTGCATTGGGGCAGGCGAAACGCGCAGGCGCTGCCTGGGCAGTTGCGAGAGTGGGAAACCGAAGCCCCCTGCCCCCGCTGTCGCGCCTATGCCTGCCCCAAAGGTCACCCCTCAAATTCCATGATCACATCGTCAACCGCCAGGCTATCGCCGGCGCTTGCGTTGATCTTGGCAACCACGCCTTTCTTTTCGGCCCGCAGGATGTTTTCCATCTTCATCGCTTCAACCGTGCACAACGCCTGGCCCTCATGCACCTCGTGGCCAACCTCGACCTCGACCTTGACGATCAATCCCGGCATTGGGCACAGCAGCAGCTTAGAGGTATCAGGCACGATTTTTTCCGGCATCAGCTCGGCCAGTTCGGCCTGCCGGGGCGTGCGCACATGTACGATAAGATCGGCACCGCGTGACCGGATGCGAAAGCCCCCAGAGACCTTGCCGACCTTCAACACCAAGGGCGTGCCATCAACATCGATTGTCGCCAGCTGATCACCCGGCGTCCAGCTGCTGGAAATGCGCATAGTACCGCCATCTTCAAAAGTGACCGAAGCCCCCTGCTGGTCGGCCTCGATGCTGACGGGAAAGTGCTGCTCCTGCAGCGAAACCATCCAGTCCGTGCCAACCCGACGTTCGTGGTTGTCCATACGGCCCGATACCCGCGCGCGGCGAATTTCGGCCACCCGGTGCATCGCCGCTGCCGAGGCTGCAATTCGGCGCAGGTCAGCCTCGGGCAATTCAACCCCGTCAAAGCCTTCTGGGTATTGCTCTTCGATAAAGGCGGTGGTCATCGTGCCTTCAATAAAGATCGGGTGATCCATCACCGCCGACAGGAACGGCAGGTTGTGACCGATGCCTTCCACCTCGAAACCGTCAAGCGCATTGCGCATCGCCTCGATCGCCTGATCGCGGGTTGGTGCCCAGGTGCAAAGCTTGGCAATCATCGGGTCATAATACATCGAGATCTCGCCGCCTTCATAGACGCCGGTATCATTGCGCACTGCAAAGCCATCACCCGCCGGGGCATCGCCCTGCCATTTGTCACTGTCCAACAGGGGGCCGGCGGCAATCTCGGCGGGCGGGCGGTAACGGGTCAGGCGGCCAATCGAAGGCAAGAAACCGCGATAGGGATCTTCGGCATAGAGCCGGTTTTCAATGGCCCAGCCGTTCAGCTGCACATCGTCCTGGGTAATGCTCAGCGGTTCACCATTGGCAACCCGGATCATCTGTTCAACCAGATCGACACCGGTGATCAGCTCGGTCACCGGATGTTCCACCTGCAGGCGGGTGTTCATTTCCAGGAAGTAGAAGTTCTTGTCACCATCAACGATGAATTCCACGGTACCGGCAGAGGCATAGTCAACCGCCTGCGCCAGCGCGACGGCCTGTTCGCCCATCGCCTTGCGGGTGGCTTCATCCAGAAAGGGGCTTGGCGCTTCTTCCACAACCTTCTGCTGGCGCCGCTGGATCGAGCATTCGCGCTCGCCCAGGTAAATGCCATTGCCATGGGCATCGCAGAGCACCTGAATTTCGATATGGCGCGGCTGGGTGACAAATTTCTCGATGAAGATACGGTCATCGCCAAAGGAATTTGCCGCCTCGTTCTTGGAAGACTGAAAGCCCTCGCGCGCTTCTGCATCGTTCCAGGCAATCCGCATGCCCTTGCCGCCGCCGCCGGCAGAGGCCTTGAGCATCACCGGATAGCCGATCTCTTGCGAGATCTTCACCGCCTCATCCGCGTCTTCAATCAGGCCCATGTGGCCTGGCACCGTGGAAACCCCGGCCTCCTTGGCGATCTTCTTCGAGGTGATCTTGTCGCCCATTTTTTCAATGGCGCCAACGGGGGGGCCGACAAAGGCAACGCCTTCGGCTGCCAGGGCCTCGGCAAATTTGGAATTCTCCGACAGGAAACCATAGCCGGGGTGTACCGCCTGGGCGCCCGTGGCGCGGATGGCCTCCATCACCTTGTCGATGACGATATAGGATTGGTTGGCCGGGGGTGGGCCGATATGTACCGCTTCATCGGCCATTTGCACATGCAGGGCCTGCTTGTCCGCGTCCGAATAAATCGCAACGGTTTTGATGCCCATCTTGCGGGCTGTCTTGATAACACGGCAGGCGATTTCGCCCCGGTTCGCGATCAGGATCTTTTCAAACATTGGCAGTCCCTTGTTCTTTTATATGCCGGAATGCAAAACGCCGCGGCTGCGCCCATGGCGCGCCCGCGGCGTTTGCGTGGATGTCATGTGCCGCCCGAGAATGGGCTAGGCAGGTCAAAAAGCGGCGCGCAGATGCGGCCTTAACACTTACGGGGGTTTTCCTTGCAATAGACGAGGTTGGCAGCCGCCCCAACGGCCGCGCCTGTGACCAGGTTGCCATGCAGCAAGGCCGACCCGACCGCGCCGGCGCCTGCGCCGTAAATGACCTGTTCGCCGGTCGTTTCGCCACAGGCAGACAGGCTCGCGGCGGCACCAAACCCAAGTGTAAAAATGATTGCTCGCATGATGTTACTCCTTCTCTGCGGGAGAGTTTCTCTCGCAGCCAAAAAGCAGCTACCGCACTGTCAAGCAATGGCAACGCGCGAAACGGCGCAAAATGAGCAGGAGCGCGCCCATGGGTCACGCCCTTTCGGCGGGCTCTTGCCTGCCCTGTGGTGCGGCACTGGACAAGCCGACGGACAGAGCCAGAAAACGGCGGGGCATTGCCATAAACCTGCAGGTTGGCTGCGCGGGGTTCCCCCCCTGCGCAGCACCAGTCGGCATCATGCTTCGCCCCGGCGTTCACAGGTTTTTACCTTCAAACGCATCCGGGAATGACAGCTGCGCTGCCTCCATGTCGATCACCAAGAGCGCCTCGTATGAGGCCGGATCAAAGGGATCTTCAGCTGGCAGAACTTCGCGCCCAAACAGCCAGCTCAGCCGACCGGCATCCAAGTTGCCACGTTCAAAGGGTTGGTCGCCAAACTGCTGCAACAGCGCCTGCATAAACGCGGCGTCGGCGCGGCGGTCCATTGGCTTGCGATCGCGAAAACGTTCGCGTCGCGTCAGTGCTGTTACCCCTTTGGGATTGGGACGACGCACGACAAATTGGAAATCTGTTCCTGGCAAACGGCCAGGGAACCCACGGTGCTTTAACATGATGGTGCCTCCAGTCCGGCACCCCGAAGGTCGGCTGGGGCCGGCCACAGGGCCGGACCCCTCTTGTCGTTACTTGTATTTGCCGGTGTATTCTGGCTCGACCGAGATGGGCTCGGGCTCAACCACAACAAACTCTTCCTGCTTGCTGCCGCAGGCAGCAACCATCCCCAGCAGACCCGCCAGCGTGATAAACTTGATGCTCTTGGACATTTCTGTCTCCTGATTTGTTTTGCGAAGCCGTCAGCACTATGGGTGCTGTCCGGCCCCAGCCTCAATAGGTGAAAGGTACTGCGACCAATCGCGCCAAGGATAGCCGGGATAACGACCAATTCACATCGAAAAGCTGCCCACCCAAGGGCCTGTGACCACAAAGTCGCAAAAACATGCCGAGCCCCGCAGCCCGCCGCAAGATGTTGTAGAAACATCAGAATGCCTCCCAGATGCAGCGATCTTTTTCCAGGCGATAGGCCTCAAAAAACTGGGTTGCTTCGGCATCCTGAAAACCAAATTCCACCGGACGGTCCGAAAAGGAGATCACCACCATGCTGGGCGACAGCGCGTGTTCGCGCAGGTAGTCCAGCACGACAGAGCCGCAAAGATGTTCCATGTCGGCGGCGCTGCGTTCATAATCCATGCGCCCGCCGCCAACCGCGGCCGCGTCATATGCCGCATCCGACTGGCGCGAAATCTCTGGCGCGACAAAGCGAAACCGAGCCCAGAGCGCCCCCGGACTATCATCCAACAGCACCTCTGACAGCAAAACCCGCTGACCAGACGGCACGGAAACCGGCACAAAGGCCCCCGATAGATTGGCCTCATCCGCGTGAACAGGGATGACCACCAGCGATAAGACCAGGGCACAGCCAAACAGAATTGCCGTCGAAACAGGGGAAACCGGATCACCCAAACCGCAACCCCACCCCCCAATAACTTGGGCTCCTCCGGGCGGGGCTGCTGGCGCTGCGCCACTGGCGCGCGCTATCCGGTATCGGTTGGGATGGATCATTGTCCAGTCTCGGCCTCTTTGTCAAACCCTGTTGTACATTTGTGCAGCTTTTCCTCTACCTGCACAGTTTTTAATCGGTTCTTGCCTGACCGGGCATACCGCAGCCACCGGCTGCGCTTCACCTCGTCTTCCAACACCGCCTTGATTTCAGAGGCCAAATTGCCTGGCACACGCCCCGCGACACGCCCGCCTGCCGTCACCAGCAGCCCCTCGGCATGTGGCTCCACCTGCACCACCGGGGAAAAGCCACGCACATTTTGCACCGCGCGCCACATGTCCTGGCGGATCTGCTGCGCCAACCGCAGCGGATCTGCCGATGGCAGCGCCACGGTGACCGCAACATCAAGCCGCGCAGGCGTCTGACGACAGAGCGTCAATACGCCCCCTTCCTCCAGGATATGCCAACCGCTCCGGCGCATCACCATCACCCTTTACAGAGGGATATTGTCGTGTTTTTTCCACGGGTTCTTCAACGACTTGCCCCGCAGAGAGGCAAAGGCACGAGAGACCCGACGGCGGGTGGATTTGGGCTGAATCACCTCGTCGATGAAACCGCGTTCAGCCGCCACAAAGGGATTGGCAAACCGGGTCTCATAATCGGCGGTATGGGCGGCGATCTTGTCCGCATCGCCCAAATCGCCCCGATGAATGATTTCAGTCGCGCCCTTGGCACCCATCACCGCGATTTCAGCGGTGGGCCAAGCATAGTTGAAATCACCACGCAGGTGCTTGGAGGCCATCACGTCATAGGCTCCGCCATAGGCCTTGCGGGTGATCACCGTGACCTTTGGCACCGTGGCTTCACCGTAGGCGAACAGCAGCTTGGCACCATGTTTGATCACGCCGCCATATTCCTGGGACGTACCAGGCAGAAAGCCGGGCACATCGACCAGCGTCAGGATTGGAATTTCAAAGCAATCGCAGAACCGCACGAAGCGCGCCGCCTTGCGCGAGCTGTCGATATCCAGGCAGCCCGCCAGCACCATCGGTTGGTTGGCAACAACGCCCACAGTCTGACCTTCAAGGCGAATGAACCCGGTGATGATGTTCTTGGCAAAATCTTCCTGAATTTCGTAGAAATCGCCTTCGTCCGCAACCTTGGTGATCAGCTCTTTCATGTCGTAGGGCGAATTGGGGTTGGCCGGGATCAGGGTATCCAGGCTGTCTTCAATGCGGCCTGGTTCATCAAAGAAAGGGCGCACCGGGGGTTTCTCCCGGTTGTTCAGCGGCAGGAAATCAACCAGACGGCGCACCTCGGCCAAGGCCTCTACATCATTTTCAAAGGCCGCATCCGCGACGCTGGATTTCTTGGTATGGGTTGATGCACCGCCCAGCTCTTCGGCAGTGACCACCTCGTTGGTGACGGTCTTGACCACATCGGGGCCGGTCACAAACATGTAAGAGGTGTCTTTCACCATAAAGATGAAATCCGTCATCGCAGGCGAATAAACCGCGCCGCCGGCGCAGGGCCCCATGATCACCGAGATCTGCGGCACCACGCCGCTGGCCATGATATTGCGCTGGAACACCTCGGCATAGCCGGCCAGCGAAGCCACGCCCTCCTGAATACGGGCCCCACCGGAATCATTGATGCCGATGATCGGCGCCCCATTCTGGATCGCCATATCCTGAATTTTGCAGATCTTCTGCGCATGGGTTTCCGACAGTGAACCACCAAAGACGGTGAAATCCTGACTGAACACATAGACCATACGGCCATTGATGGTGCCCCAGCCGGTGACCACGCCATCCCCTGCAGGCTTTTGCTTCTCCATGCCAAAATCCGTGCAGCGATGCGCGACGAACATGTCGAACTCTTCAAAGCTATCCTCATCCAACAGCAGCTCGATACGCTCGCGCGCGGTCAGCTTGCCGCGCGCATGCTGGGCATCGATACGGCGCTGCCCGCCCCCCAGACGTGCGTCATTGCGGCGGTCTTCCAGCTCGGACAGGATATCTTTCATTGCACGGGTCCCCATATAGATTTTGCCACAGCCTAACGCCCGCGCCGCACAAGCCAAAGGTAAATTTGGCAAATTTGCAAATATTTTGCATACAGTTAGTGAATAGTTGAATATTTGCTAACAATACAACTGTTTCCAAAATCGATCCAATGCAACATATTTTCGCCTTACAACGTTCACTCTTCGTTCAAGGGATACTGCGCAGTATCACCCCCGGTTCACATAAAATCGGGCATCAACATGTTACGTCACAGCGAAATCATCACAGCCATGCAATACACGCGCTTCAATCTGAGTGATCCGTTGAACACCAGCAATGACGCACCATACAAGATCAGCTATCAATATGCAGGTGGCAGCGCAGCGGGGGATCTTCCGACCTCAACAGAATATAGCGGATGGCGTCGTATGAACTGGGCGGAAAAGGCCAACTTCGAGGCCGCGCTTACCCATATCGAAAGCTTTCTAAATGTTGAATTTGTGCAGGTTAAACGCACCGATGACCCCGACCTGAATGTTGCAGCCGTTTCCCTGCCCGGGGCAACCATCGGCAGTGGTGGCTACTCTATCCGTTATCAGGGCAGCAAGATCACTGATTGGGACGGCTTTGTCGCCTATGACGCAACACTGGATCTGTCTTCGGGGCAGTATGTCGACCTGCTGCTGCACGAATTGGGCCATGCCATGGGGCTGCGCCATACCTTCGAAGCCGATGACGCCTTGCCGCAGGAATATGATAGCAATCTCTACTCTGTCATGTCCTACCGCGCCAATCCGCATAACGGGGAAGACAGCGACGCCATGATGCTGTTCGACATCTTGGCCCTTCAGGATATCTGGGGCGCGGCCAGCCATAACGAAGATGACACCCGTTACACGGGCTGCCGGACCACCACCGTCGACAGCATCTGGGACACTGGCGGCATTGATTTTCTGGATGCGGATGGACGCCATCATGGGGTCACGCTTGACCTGCGCCAGGGGGCGTTTTCATCCTTTGACAGCAGCCATGATGCGGTCATCGCCTTTGGCAGCATGATTGAACGGGCTATTGGCGCCAAGGGGGATGACCGGCTTATTGGCAATGCGCTCGACAATGTTTTGCACGGCTACGGAGGCCACGACTATCTGGTTGGAAAGGCCGGTGACGACCGGATAACCGGCGGCTGGGGGCGGGATACGCTACGCGGCGATGATGGCGATGACCAGCTGCTGGGCGGGCATGGGCGTGACCGCCTTTGGGGCGGTGCCGGCGACGATCGTTTGGCAGGCAACGGCGGCAAAGACAGGCTGGATGGCCAAGCCGGAGATGACCTGCTGATCGGCGGATACGGCGATGATATCTTTGTCTTCAAAGGGCGCGGTGGCCACGACACGGTCAGCGATTTTATCGTCCAGGAGGATCGGCTGAAGATAATGGGCCACGGCAGCCACAGTGATATTTTGGGTCAGGCCCACGACAGCGCCGAAGGAGTGGTTTTTGACTTTGATGCAGATAGCAGCCTGCTGCTCCGTGACGTCACATTGGCCAGCCTCGGCGAATACTTTCTCATTTGAGACGATCTAGGAATAGACAATCTCACCGGGCTGATCTAAGCCAGTTTCATGCAAAATCCCCAGCCCTCCGCGCATCCCACGATGAGCAAGCCACATATCGCGACACTGATCCTTCTGGCAGGGCTGTCGGCCCTGGCGATGAATGTCTTTCTGCCTGCCCTGCCCGGCATGGCGGAACATTTTCAAGCGGACTACCGGCTGATGCAGCTTTCCGTGGCGCTCTACCTTGCTGTCAATGCGGCGGTGCAGATTGTGGTTGGGCCGATTTCAGACAAGATGGGGCGCCGCCCGGTGATTCTGGCCAGCATATTGCTTTTCATCCTGGCAACACTGGGCTGTATCTTTGCCCCCACCGCCGAAATCTTCCTGGCATTTCGCATGGCCCAGGCGGCTATTGCCGCAACCATGGTACTGAGCCGGGCGGCGGTGCGTGATCTGTACGACACCGACCGGGCGGCCAGTATGCTGGGCTATGTCACCATGGGGGTGGCGATTGTGCCGATGATCAGCCCGGCCATTGGCGGGGTGCTGGATCAGCTGTTTGGCTGGCAGTCCAACTTCTGGCTTTTGGCGCTCTGTGCCGCGCTGGTCTACATGCTGACCTATTTTGATTTTGGCGAAACTGCCGTCAAAAGCGGCAAGACGCTGGCGGCACAGTTTGCCGAATACCCTGAGCTGATCTTCTCGCCGCGCTTTTGGGGCTATTCGCTGGCCTCTGGTCTCGCCTCTGGCTCTTTCTTTGCCTATCTTGGCGGGGCACCGTTTCTGGGGGCAAATCTCTATGGGCTGAGCCCGGCAATGCTGGGGCTGTTCTTTTCGACCCCGGCGGTCGGCTATTTCTTTGGCAACTTTATATCAGGGCGCTTTTCAATGCGCTTCGGCGTCAATCGGATGGTGCTCTGGGGCTGCATCGTGAATGGCTGCGGCGTTGCGCTGTCGCTAGCGCTGGCGCTGGCAGGGCTGGATTCGGTTTATTCCTTCTTTGGCCTTATGTGCATCGTCGGGCTTGGCAATGGCATGGCAATCCCCAATGCTACCGCCGGGGCGATCTCTGTTCGGCCACATCTTGCGGGGTCTGCCTCGGGGCTGAGCGGCGCAATCATGCTGGGCGGAGGTGCCTGTCTCAGCGGCATGGCCGGTTGGGTTCTGGTGCCCGGCACCACCGCTGTCCCCTTGCTGCTAATCATGTTCTGCACCGCCATACTGGGGCTGCTTTCCATTGCTATGGTGATCAAGCGCGAGCAGCACCTGCGCTAGCAGAACCAGCCCTGCCCCCCGCCTGATCCGTTTCCCCAAAGCCCGATACGCTGGCCAGCGCCCCCCCCGAGGCAGGCGGCTTACCTTTTGCGGTCGGCGGCTTGCATCGTGAAATTTGCATTTATACAGTAGCAGCACCCGGAATTTGCAAAGGTGCCCCCGATGGCCACTCAGAAACTCTATGCAGGTGCCAAACTGCGTGAAATGCGGACCCGGCTTGACCTGACGCAAAAGGGTTTCGCCGCCAAACTTGGTGTCTCTCTGCCCTATCTGAACCAGATGGAGAACAACAACCGACCCGTTTCCACCACGGTTGTTTTGGCCCTGGCGCAGGAATTTGGCATGGATGTCACCGAATTGTCGACCGGCGACAGTGAGCGCCTGGTCAGCGACATGCGCGAGGCCATGGCCGACCCGGTTTTTGCCGATGACACCCCGCCGATGGCGGATCTGCGACTTACAGCATCAAATGCGCCGGCCCTGGCGCGCGCCTTTCTCAGCCTGCACCGCGCCTATCGCCAGACGCATGAGCGCCTTGCCTCGCTGGACGAGGCACTGGGGCGCGAGGATTCCCGCATTCAGGCCAGCCCCTGGGAAGAGGTGCGCGATTTCTTCCATTATTGCGACAACTACATTGACGCGGTGGATCGGGCCGCCGAACGCTTTGCCGGATCTGCAGATGCACGGCTGGCTGCCACCACCGCGCTGGAAACCGCAGGCATCACCATTTTGATCTGCGACATGGAGGGGCTACGCCACTACGACCCCGAGAGCCGCACCCTGCGACTGTCAAACCGCGCCACGCCGTCAACCCAGGTATTTCAGCTGCTATTGCAGGTTGCCCTGTTCAGCCAGGACAGCCTGCTAGAAGCTACCTTGGATTTTGCCCGCTTCCAAAGCGACGAAGCCCGCGCCATCGCCAAGATTGGCCTGGCGAACTATTTCGCCGGGGCAGCGCTGATGCCCTATGGCCGTTTTCTGGCCGCCGCCCAAGAGGATCGCCATGATCTCGAACGGCTCGCCATCCGGTTTAGCGCCTCGATAGAGCAAGTAGCGCATCGCCTCTCGACCTTGCAGCGCCCCGGCGCCAAGGGGATCCCGTTCTTTTTTGTCCGGGTCGATCAGGCAGGCACCATCACCAAGCGGCACTCCGCCACGCGGCTGCAGTTTGCCCGCTTTGGTGGTGCCTGCCCGCTATGGAATGTGCACCGCGCCTTTGAAACGCCTGGGCGCTTTTTACGCCAGCTGGCCGAAACGCCGGACGGGGTGCGCTATATTTCGCTGGCGCGGGATGTGTCAAAACCCGGTGGGGCCTTTGGCGCGCCGGTGCGCCGCTACGCCATCTCGCTGGGCTGTGAGTTGCGCCACGCAGAGGCGCTGGTCTATGCCGACAATCTGGAGACGCGCCATGATACGGCCTTTGAACCCATCGGCATTTCCTGCCGCATCTGCGAGCGCACAAACTGCCACCAACGTTCGGTTCCGCCGCTAGAACGCCGCCTCAGCATCAACAGCGACCAGCGCGGGGTGCTCCCCTATGAGGTGAGCTGATGACTCCTGGCGCCCCCTTATCGCGGTACATCTGCTATACGCCCGCAGTGCACAGCAAAAAGGGGGCGCGTAATCGCCGCCCCCTTGCTGTATTTGCTGCCACGCCCAGAAGACCAGACGCAGACCAATAGTCTTCAGGCTTTGGCCAGAATATCCCAGATCTGGTCCTTCAGCGCACCACGCTTCTTGCGCAGTTCGACTTCTGCCAGCTCTTCTACCGGCTCGACGTTGGTTTCGGCCCGGTGCACAGCGCGGTTCACGTCGTGGTAGTCATCAGCCAGCTTGGCAAAATGGGCATCAGACTGTTTCAATTGACTGATCACCTCGGCCTTTTCGGGAAACTCTGCTGCCAGCTCATGCGGGGTATTGGACATCTGTTCGCTCCTTTTATATCGCTCACGCGCAACCTATGATCCCCGCGATTGCGCCACCTTGATACGGATCAATTCCCCCCAAAGTTAATACCTTGGACGGCAGCCCGCGACAGTGCTGTACGCCACAGGCAAAGCGCCAGCTAGCGCTGGCTTTCCTGCCAGTTGTCATGGAACCAGGGCATCGCATTAGAGGCCGACAGGCGGCGGCCAAGGATATGGTCTGCCGCTTTTTCCCCGGTCATGATCGATGGACCGTTGAGGTTGCCATTGGTGATGCGCGGAAAGATCGAACTGTCGGCGACCCGCAGCCCTGCAACGCCGATGACCCGGCATTCTGGGTCAACAACGGCCATCGGATCATCCAGCGCCCCCATCTTGCAGGTGCCACAAGGGTGATAGGCGCTTTCGGCGTGCTGCCGGATAAAGCTGTCGATCTCCGCATCGCTTTGCAGTGCTTCGCCAGGCTGGATTTCGTGTTTGACAAAGGGCTGCATGGCCTCCTGCGCAAAAATCTCGCGGGTCAGGCGCACGCATTTGCGAAAATCGATCCAGTCCTGCTCGGTCGACATATAGTTGAAAGAGATCTTTGGTGCGTCCTTCGGATCGGCGCTGGCCAGGGTGACCTTGCCGCGCGATTCTGACCGCATCGGCCCCACATGCGCCTGAAACCCATGGCCTTCGGCTGCCGCCTGGCCATCATAGCGCACCGCAATCGGCAAAAAGTGATACTGAATATCGGGATAGTCGACGCCCTTGTCCGAACGGATGAACGCAGCGCTTTCGAACTGGTTCGAGGCCCCAAGCCCTGTCTTGGTGAACAGCCACTGTGCGCCAACCCAGGCCTTACCCAGCAGGTTCCAGTATTTGAACAGGGTGATGGGTTGTTTGCAGGCGTATTGGAAATAGAACTCCAGGTGGTCTTGCAGGTTTTGCCCAACGCCGGGACGATCTGCGACCAGATCGACACCATGTTCTGCCAGGTGTTTGGCCGGACCAATGCCCGACAGCATCAGCAGCTTTGGTGAATTCAGCGAGCTGGCCGCCAGGATCACCTCCTCTGTGGCCTCGATCACCTCAACCTTGCCGCCGCGCTCGATCTCAACCCCGGTCGCGCGCCCCTGCTGGATGACCACTTTGCGCGCCAGGGCGCGGATCATGGTGCAGCTGTCGCGCTTCAGCGCCGGGCGCAGATAGGCATTGGCCGCCGACCAGCGCTGGCCTTTGTAGACGGTCATCTCCATCGGGCCAAAGCCCTCTTGCTGTTCACCGTTGTAATCTTTGGTCACAGGATACCCCGCCTGCTGCCCGGCTGAGACAAAGGCCGCGTGCAGCGGGTTGTCGCGCGGGCCACGGGTGACATGCAGCGGGCCGTCACTGCCGCGCCAGTCCGGGTCACCGCCCTGGCCGCGGTCATCCCAGGTTTCCATACGTTTGAAATAGGGCAGCACATCTGCGTAGGACCAGCCCTGCGCGCCGCTTTCGGCCCAGTAATTATAGTCACCCGCGTGGCCGCGCACATAGACCATTCCATTGATCGAGGACGACCCGCCAATCACCTTGCCACGCGGCGTCACCAGCTCGCGATTGTCCAGATGCGGTTCCGGCTGGGATTTATAGCCCCAGTCATACAGCGACATGTTCATCGGGTAGGACAGTGCCCCCGGCATCTGGATAAACGGGCCCGCATCACTGCCGCCATGTTCGATGATGAGTACCGATTTCCCCGCTTCTGACAGCCTGTAGGCCATGGCACAACCCGCCGAGCCCGCCCCCACAATCACATATTCCGCTTTCATCGCATGTCTCCATCGCGAAGTCTCACTGGGTCAAAAGGCCACCGGGCCGCGCGCCAGGCGCGATCTATCCTGTGGCCGGTAAAACTCTGCTTCATCATTGGTCTGGCCCGCTGCGGACGCGTCGCGCCTTCAGCGGATTTCTCAGCACCCCTTGCGCCCTGCCCTTTTGGGCAACGGGGCGGGTGGGTGGGCGTTGCCCAAAAGGGCAATCAGAACGCCGCTTCGACATCGCCCATGCGCACATAGACCGATTTCACCTGGCTAAAGTGCTTCAAGGCCTCTTTGGAGTTTTCGCGCCCCACACCCGAGGCCTTGACGCCGCCAAAGGGGGCCTCGACCGGTGCGTCATTGTAAGAATTGATAAAGCAGCTGCCGGCCTCAAGCTGGCCGATCACCCGATGCGCCCGCGCGAAATCTTTGGTGAAGACCCCCGCCGACAGGCCAAATTCGGTGGCATTGGCCCGTGCCACAACCTCATCTTCGCTATCGAACTCCAGCACCGACATGACAGGGCCAAAGATCTCTTCACGCGCAATGGTCATTTCATCCGTCACATCGGCAAAAACCGTGGGCTGCAGATACCAGCCCGGCATGTCGCAGCGCGCCCCGCCACAGATCAGGCGGGCGCCCTCGGACTTGCCCTTTTCAATATAGCCCAGCACGATATTCATCTGCGCCTCATTGACCATGGGGCCAAAGCTTGTCGCCTCATCCAGCGGATCGCCAATCACCGCAGCACCAACGCGTTCGGCCAGACGGGCAAGGAATTTTTCCTTGATGCCCTTTTGCACAAAGACCCGGGTACCATTGGAACAGACCTGCCCCGAGGAGTAGAAATTGCCATTGATGGCACCACCAACGGCATTGTCGATATCGGCGTCATCAAAGATGATCAGAGGGGATTTTCCGCCCAGTTCCATGGTGACATGCTTCATCCCCGCCGCCGCTGCCGCATAGACCTTTTTGCCAGTCGGCGCCGATCCGGTCAGCGAGACCTTGTTGACCCGCGGGTCGGTCACCAGTGCCGCCCCGACATCGCCCAGGCCCTGCACCACATTGAACACCCCGGCAGGCAGCCCCGCCTCGTGCAGGATCTCGGCAACTTGCAAGGCACAAAGCGGTGTTGCCTCGGAAGGTTTGAACACCATGGTATTGCCACAGGCCAGGGCCGGCGCGCCCTTCCAGCAGGCGATCTGCGTCGGATAGTTCCAGGCACCAATCCCCACACAAAGCCCCAAGGCTTCGCGGATGGTATAAACCCAGTCTTCGCCCAATTGGATATGTTCACCGGTCAGGCTGGCCGCCAAGCCGCCAAAATATTCCAGCGCATCGGCACCCGAGGTGGCATCCGCCACCAGGGTTTCCTGCAGCGGTTTGCCGGTATCATAGGTTTCCAACACCGACAGATCATGATTGCGGTCCCGCATGATATCGGCCGCCCGGCGCAGGATGCGGCCGCGTTCCATACCCGTCATGGCCGCCCATGCCTGTTGCGCGGCCTTGCCGCTGGCCAGTGCCTGTTCGACAATCGCAGGTGTCGCTGCATGTACACTGGCGATCTGTTCACCTGTTGCGGCGTAGATCACCGGAATGGCGGTGCCGGATGTGTCTTCGACATAGGCGCCATTGATGAAATGGCTGGCTTTGGGTTGAGCGGGATGAGTCATGATTTTATGCCTCCGGCGGGGATATTTGGGGCCAAATGAACTGGCGGGATGCGGAATTGAGGTTATTCGCCCCGGGGAAAGCGTTTGCTTTCCTCAAGGGTGTTGAGGTCCATGTGGTTGCGCATGTAGCGCTCTGAGGCCTGTTGCAGCGGCTGGTAGTCCCAGGGGTAGTAACCGCCCTGGCGCAGTGCCTCGTAGACCACCCAGCGTCGCGCCTGGCTGGCGCGGACATCGGCATCGAACCGCGCCAGATCCCAACGGGCTTCGGATTTGGCGCGCAGGGTTTGCAGGGTGTCGGCATGGGTGGGATCAGCGGCCAGGTTGGTCAGCTCATGCGGGTCGGCCTCCAGGTCGAACAGCTGGTCGGGATCCAGGGCACAGCGGCTGTATTTCCATTTGCCATCGCGCAGCGAGACCAGCGGCGCATAGGAGGCCTCGGCGGCATATTCCATCGCAACCGGGCTGGCGCGGTCTCCGCCGCGCGCCAGTGGCATCAGATCTTCGCCATCGGTCCAGGGGGCGATCTCTGCCATCGGCAGCCCCGCCAGCGCCCCGAGGGTGGGGGTCACGTCCAGCGTTGAGACGGGCGTTTCAATCAGCCCGGCGGGCAGATCTGGAGAAGAAATCATCAGGGGCACCCGCGCCGAACCTTCAAAGAAGCTCATCTTGAACCAGAGGCCGCGCTCACCCAGCATGTCGCCGTGGTCAGAGACAAAGAAAATCGTTGCCTCCTGCCGGGTGTCTTCCAGCACCTGCAGGATCGCACCGATCTTATCGTCAAGATACGAGATATTGGCAAAATAGGCGCGACGGGAGCGTTTGATATTTTCTTCGGTAATGTCAAAGCTGCGCCAGTCATTGGCATCAAAGATCCGCTGAGCATGGGGATCGTGATCGTCGTAGTCCATTGCCGGAACCTGTGGCAGCAGGTGTTCGCAGTCCTCGTAGAGATCCCAGTATTTCTTCCGCGCGACATAGGGATCATGCGGATGGGTAAAACTGACCGTCAGCGCCCAGGGGCGATCCTCCAGCCCGCGCGACAGTTCATAAAGTTTCGTGGTGGCATTATAAGCCACCTCATCATCGTATTCCATCTGGTTCGAGGTCTCGGCAATACCGGCCCCGGTGACCGAGCCCATGTTGTGATACCACCAGTCAATGCGTTCGCCGGGTTTGCGATAGTCCGGCGTCCAGCCAAAGTCGGCCGGGTAGATATCGGTGGTCAGGCGGTCTTCAAATCCATGCAACTGATCAGGGCCGACAAAGTGCATTTTGCCCGACAGGCAGGTGTAGTACCCGGCGCGACGCAGGTGATGCGCATAGGTGGGTATGTCACTGCGGAACTCTGCCGCATTGTCATAGACCCCTGTCCGGGACGGCAACTGGCCCGACATAAAGCTGGCCCGCCCGGGCGCACAGAGCGGTGATCCGGTATAGGCATTTGCAAACCGCGCCGAACGCGCCGCCAGTTTCTTCAGATTGGGCGCATGCAGCCAGTCCGCCGGGCCATCTGGAAACAGCGTTCCGTTCAGCTGATCAACCATAATAACCAGAATATTTGGCTTGCTCATCGACCTGTAGCCCCTCGTGTTTTGGCGGTGAAGCCAGTTGATTTTGTCCATAGGGCGCCGCCAGGCCATATGACCCGGTTTGATCGGCGCTGACGCGATGGCGCCCCTGCCCCAGCCAGCCCCGCCATGCGGTCTGCGCCCGGGGTGATTTGCCATGGCAGAACACCCATTCGGAGGCCTAGCATAGAAAACCGATTGCAGAAATGCTTTTTTAAATCACCATTCAAGATTCTTTACCTATAGATCAACTATTGAAACCTCCAGCCAAGTAACGCAAAACTCTACTATGGGAAGAAAACGCATCAGAGATATTCGCAACGAAGAACTGATCGAAGCCACAATTGTGGCGGTGCATAAACGCGGCTATTCTGTTGTTACGATGGCGGAAATCGCGCGGGAGGCCGGAGCCTCTGCAGCCTCGATCAACTATTACTTCGGCTCCAAGGAAGGCCTGATGGAGGCGACGATGCGGCACCTGTTGCGCAAGTTGCGCCATGCCATGATCGAAGGCTACAGCAAGGCACGCACCCCGAAAGAGCGCCTATACGCGGTGACAGATGCCAATTTTTCAGATCAGCTCTTTACTGTGCCCCAGTGCAGCCTCTGGATGCAGTTCTGGGCCAATGCCCCCTATGCGCCGCGCCTATCCCGGCTGCATCGAATCAACCGTACCCGCGTGCGCAGCCATGTGCGGGCCGAATTGACCAATCTGCTGCCTCTGGAACGGGTGGAAACAGCCCGCAGTGCCCTGCAATGCTATATGGATGGGGTCTGGCTGGAGGCGGCGCAATCTGAGCGCAAGGTCCAGCCCGACGCCGCCCGACGCGCCGCCCATCAGGTGGTGGATCTGATCCTGTCCTAACCGCCCCGCCTGGCCCAGACAGCAACGCTGGGCAGACCTCCCCTTTTCAACAGACTGAAGCGTCGCGCAAGATCGGCGCCGCCTTACACCTTGGTCGCGGCTGCCGGGGGCGTGATCGAGCGCCGCTTTAGCACCGCTTCGCGCCAGGTGATAAAGCTGATGGCTGCCAGGATCAGACCACCGCCCAGCACGACCCAGATATCCACCGGCTCGGCGAAGACCAGCGCGCCAAGCAATGTCGCCCAGATAAGCTGCAGGAAGGTCACCGGTTGCGTCACCGTCACCGGCGCCGATGCAAAAGCCAGCGTCATGGTGAAATGCCCCGCCGTGGCAAAGCACGCCACCGCAAACAGGATCGCCAGTTCCTGCAGATTGGGCGTCACCCAGACTGCTGCGGCAAAGGGGGCAAGCCCCAGCGTGACCCAGCCCGACAGCATCGCAACGACAACCACCGGGCTGCTCCCATCCACGGTGAACTTTGCCAATAGGTAAGAGGCGCCAAAAGCAAAGGCGGTGAACAACATGGCAATATGCCCCGGAGAGATCTCGCGGAAGCCCGGCCGCAGAATGATCACCGCGCCAACCAGTGCCGCAATCACCGCCAGAATGCGCCGCATCGCCAGCTTCTCACCCAGAAACATCGCCGCCCCCAGGGTCACATAGATCGGAGAGAGGTAATTCATCGCCGTCACCTCGGCCAGCGGGATCTGTGTCATCGCATAGAACCACAGGATCACCCCGCCGGCATGCACCATGCCGCGGCTGGCGAACAGCAGCCAGAGTTTCGGCGTCACCCGCGCGCGGCGCAGGCTTGATGCCATCGGGATCAGGAATACCAGCCCCAGAAGGTAGCGCAGAAAGGCCGATTCCGCCGGCGGGATCCGATCTCCGAGATATTTGACCAATGCCGTCACCGCGACAAAGCAAAGGCCGGTCATAAACATCCAGAACACCCCGACAAGGGGGTTGGTGCTGGGCTGGGTGATATCTGCTTGGCTGCTCATACCGACAACACAACACCCAAACGACAGGAGGCACAACCCTTTCACATGTCAAATACCTCATTTGATATGTGTTTCCAAAGCGGATGCTGCCCGCCGCGACGTTCAGCTGGGGGTCACATCAAGATCAGCTTGGCGGCGATCGCCCACATGGTCAGCCCAACCAGCCCATCCAGTACCTGCCAGGCACGCGGCCGGGCAAACACCGGGGCCAAAAGACTGGCACCATAGCCGAGACTGAAGAAAAAGACGAAACTGGCCAGAACAGCGCCAAGGCCAAAGGTTGCCGGATCGGGGTATTGCGCCGAAATCGCCCCTAGCAGGACAACCGTATCCAGGTAGACATGCGGGTTCAGCCAGGTCAGCGCAAGCACCGTCATCAATACCGGCAGCAGCGGCTGCGGTGGCTGGGCCGTACCGGCGGCCTGCAAACTCGCGCCGCCCTGCCAGGCAGACAGCAGGCTACGCCCACCGTACCAGATCAGAAACCCGCCGCCACCAAAGCGCATGAGCGGTTCAAACCAGGGCATCATCTCGGCCAGCCTGCCAAAGCCAAGCACCCCGGCAGTGATCAACAGGGCATCTGATCCGGCACAGGCCAGGCAGATCCAGAACAGATGCTGACGCCGTAGTCCCTGGCGCAGCACAAAGGCATTCTGCGCGCCAATCGCCAGGATCAGACTGAAGCCAAGGCCAAAGCCCGCCAGCAGATTGGGCGGAATGCCAGTCAGGGCGATCACCTGCGCATACATCTGCGCGGTCACTGAAGCAGTCATCGGAATTGGGATTGGCATCGGCCTGTCTTTCTCTCTCGCTGCGGTCTCAGCGCTTTGACTAGCCCGAGCACGAAGCGTAGCATAGTTAAATATGATAACGCGAAGTAAGAGTTGCTAATGAAGTTTGACCCCAACCACCTCTCTGCTCTGGCCGCTGTCATCCGGCTTGGATCCTTTGACAGCGCCGCGCAGAGCCTGGGCCTGACCCCTTCGGCGGTTTCGCAACGTATCAAGGCCCTGGAAGAGCGCGTGGGCGGGGCCCTGATCAAACGCGGTCTGCCCTGTACCGGCACCAAGGCGGGGCGGCGCCTGGCCAAACACGCCGAAGATGTCGCGGTGCTAGAGGGCCAGGTCTCGCGGGCGCTGGCGCTGGACCCCAGCCCCGAGGCACCGCCGCTTTTGCGCATTGCCGTCAACGCCGACAGCCTGGCCACCTGGTTCATTGCAGCCATGGTTGCCACACCGGATCTGTTGTTTGACCTGGTCATCGACGATCAGGACCACAGCGCAGATTGGCTGAAACGTGGCGAAGTCTCTGCCGCCATCACCGCCCATGCCCTGCCCGTACCTGGCTGCAATGCGCAACCGCTTGGGGCGATGCGCTATCAGGCCATGGCCAGCCCCGCCTATATGGCGAAATGGTTTGCAGGCCGCCCAACGGCCCAGGCACTGGCCCGGGCCCCCTGCCTGACCTATAATCCAAAAGACGCGCTTCAGCAGCGCTGGATACAGCTGCATTTTGGCGAAACCATCACGCCGCCAGCGCATTTCATCCCGTCGGCCCAGGGCTTTGCCGATGCCGCCCAGGCGGGTCTGGGCTGGGGCATGATCCCGGTTGCCCAGGTTGCACCCGCCCTGAAATCCGGTGCGCTGGTGCCGCTGCTACCCGATAGCGCCATGGATGTTGCGCTGAACTGGCAGGTAAGCCGGGCCATGGCCTCTGCGCTGGCCCCCTTGACACGGGCGGTGCTAAGCTCCGCCAGACACCATCTGTCCCCGCCAGCCCGCTAGGGGGCCTATCCGTCGCTGATCGCTATTCAGGAGCCACGAAATGTTCGCAAAATCCGCCCTCACCTATGCCCCTGTGCCGCTGCCCCATCGTGCGGCCTACAGCGATGCAGAGATGCTTACAAAGGCCAGAGAATATCTGGCGCATATGCAACAACGCCATACCGTGCGTGATTTCACCTCTCAGCCTGTCGCGCGCGAGGTGATAGAGCTCTGCATCCAAACCGCTGGCTCGGCCCCCTCGGGGGCCAATCACCAGCCCTGGCATTTCGTCGCCATTGCCAACCCGGCGCTGAAGCAACAGATCCGCGAAGAAGCCGAAGAAGAAGAACGCCGGTTTTACGCCGGCGGCGGCGGTGACGAATGGATCAAGGCGCTGGAACCCATCGGCACCACAGCCGACAAGCCGCATCTGACCACTGCGCCCTGGCTCATCGTGGTCTTTGCCCAGCGTTGGGGCGAATTTGAAGATGGCAGCCGCTATAAAAACTACTACGTGCCCGAAAGCGTCAATATCGCCACCGGGTTCTTGTTGGCGGCGCTGCACGAGGCTGGGCTGTGCAGCCTCACCCATACGCCCAACCCGATGAAATTCCTCAATGCGGCCCTTGGTCGGCCAGCGTCGGAGAAGCCCACCATGATCATCGCGGTCGGCCATCCCAGCGCCGATGCCAAAGTGCCGGGCGTTGCCAAGATGAAAAAGCCCCTTGCTGAAATCTCGACGATCCTGGAATGAGGCAGCCGCAGTGATGCCCAGGGCCGTTCCAGATGCAGACTGAACCGCGTAGCCTTGGGGCGAGCATTTGCTGGCATATCCTGTTGCCACGCGGGGCCGCGCTGCTGTTCTGGGCCTGTGCCAATCAGATGCTGCAAATGCCCGCGGCCCTGACCTGGGGGCTGATCACGGCGGATGCACTGTTTCTTATCTGGACAATAAGGTCCCATCTGCATGCAGCGGATAGCCATATGCGTGGCTCGGGTGCCATGGCGCTGATATGGGGCGGCTATCTGATTTTGCTGTTTAGTATGCTGGCCAGCCTGTTGCTTTGGTGGCAGGCGCTGCTGATTTCCTACCGCCCCGCTGCGGGGCCGGGCTACGCCGACATACGCGCCCAGCAGCACGCAGCGCGCTACAGTCTTGCCCTGTCAAGCGATGGCACTGCCATTGTCTTTGATGGAGAGATCACCTTTGGCCTGACCAAGGCACTCAAAGCCCTGATGCTGCGCCACCCCGAGGTGCGCCGCATAGGTCTTTCTAGTCCCGGCGGCCATATCTATGAGGCCCGCGGCGTTGCCAAGCTGGTTCAAGCACAGGAGGTTTCGACCCAGGCGCTGGGGCTGTGCGCCTCGGCCTGCACCCTGATCTTTGCCGCTGGAACCCAGCGTGTGCTTGCCCCGCAGGCGCAGCTTGGCTTTCACGGCTATTCGTTGGATGTCTTTGGCGGCCTGCCACAAATCGACCTGACGGCCGAGCAGGAGAAAGACAGGCGTTTCCTGATCTCGCAGGGCATCAGCGATGACTTTATCAATCAGGTTTATGCCACGGCGCCAACCGAGCTCTGGCGGCCCAGCCCGGATGTCTTGCGCAGGGCGGGCGTGCTGACAACGCCCCGCTAAACCGCGCAGCAAAAAGCCCCCGAGGGTTTCGGGGGCTTTGGGCTATTTCAACCTATTGGCAGGTGCAGCTCAGAGCTGCTCCATCACTTCATCAGAGGCTTCAAAATTGGTGGTGACGCGCTGCACGTCGTCGTCGTCTTCCAGCGCATCCACCAGCTTCATCAGCTTTTGCATGCCTTCCAGGTCCAGTTCGGTGGTGGTGGTGGGTTTCCACACCAGTTTGGTGCTGTCGGATTCGCCCAGCTCTGCCTCCAGCGCGTTGGAAACGTCGTTCAGATCACTGTCGGCGCAGTAGATGATATGGCCATCCTCGGACGATTCGACATCCTCGGCGCCAGCCTCGATGGCGGCCATCATCACGGTGTCGGCGTCGCCAACAGAAGCCGGATAGGTCACCTCGCCCTTACGGTCGAACATGAAGCCAACCGATCCGGTTTCACCCAGGTTACCGCCGTTCTTGGAAAAGGTCGAACGCACAGTGGAGGCGGTGCGGTTCTTGTTGTCGGTCATGGTTTCGACAATAACGGCGACGCCGCTGGGGCCATAGCCCTCGTAGCGGATTTCATCATAGTTTTCGGCGTCACCGCCGATGGCCTTTTTGATCGCCCGGTCAATCACATCCTTAGGCACCGACTGGCTTTTGGCTTCTTTCACCGCGAGACGCAGGCGGGGGTTCTTGTCAGCGTCAGGGTCGCCCATCTTGGCGGCCACGGTGATCTCCTTGGCCAGTTTGGAAAACAGTTTCGACCGCGCTGCGTCCTGACGACCCTTGCGATGCTGGATGTTTGCCCATTTTGAATGGCCTGCCATGGTAGATCCTTTGTCTCGTGCGTTCTTGAGTTGGCGCTCATATAGCCTGTGGCGGGGGCAGCTTTCAAGCTCTGCTGACAACAGGCCCTTTCCAGGTGCCCCACCTCCCCGCAAGACCTGCCCCGTTACCAGACCCGCCACGCAGAAACAGCGTTTCCCTGCAAGCCGCCTTGCCCCCAAGCCCGCAGCCGCTAGAGTGGCGGTATGACATTTGACCAAATCGCCTTGTTCGCCATATTCGCCGCCGTCTTCGGCCTGTTCCTCTGGGGGCGCTTTCGCTACGATATTGTTGCCTTTTTTGCGCTGATGGTTGCAGTGGTGCTGGGGCTTGTACCCACCGCCGAGGCCTTTTCCGGCTTTGGCCACCCGGCCACACTGGTGGTGGCGCTGGTGCTGATTGTTTCTGCCGGATTGGTGCGTTCGGGTGCTGTGTTCCTGATCACCCGCACGCTGGTGGACAGTTCACGCAGTCTTGGTGGCCATATCGGCCTGATGGGGGGCGTCGCCGCCGTACTGTCGGCCTTTATGAACAATGTGGCCGCCCTGGCCCTGCTGATGCCGGTCGATATCCAGACCGCCCGCAAGGCCGGACGCGCCCCGGGGCTAAGCCTGATGCCGCTGTCCTTTGCCACCATCCTGGGCGGCATGGCAACGCTGATCGGCACCCCGCCCAACATCATCATCGCCTCGATCCGGCAAGAGTCGCTCGGCGAACCCTTCGGCATGTTTGACTTTGCCCCGGTTGGTGGCATCGTTGCCCTGGTCGGGCTGGCGTTTGTGGCACTGGTCGGCTGGCGGCTGATCCCGCAGCGGCACGAGGCCGCCGGCAACTCCGAGGCGCAGCTAGCTGATTACATTGCCGAACTGACCATACCGGATGACTCTGCTTTGATCGGCAAGCGGCTTGGCACCCTGGACAAGGACGCCGAACAGGCTGATGTCGCCATTCTGGGGCTGATCCGGAACAGCAAACGCCACTATGGGCGCGCCGCCGGGGCGGTGCTGCAAGCGGGCGATACCCTGGTACTGGAGGCCCGCCCTGATGCGCTGGATGAATTCCGCACCACATTGTCGCTGCATTTTTCAGATAGTGCCCGCCAGGAAACATTGACCGCAGCGGGCGATGGCCTGGAGCTGGTCGAAGTGGTGGTGCCGGAAGGCGCCCGTATCGATGGACGCTCGGCCCAGTCTCTGGGCTTGGCCTGGCGGCAAAACGCCGTCCTCTTGGGGCTGGCCCGGCAGGGGCGACGCCTCACAAAACACATCCGCCAGACAGAGATCGAGGCCGGCGACATTCTGCTGCTGCTCTGCCCGCGGGAACGCGGCAGCGATGTGACGGAATGGCTGGGCTGTCTGCCACTGGCAGAGCGCGGCCTGGCGGTCACCGCCAATGACAAGACCTGGGCAGCGATTGGCCTGTTTGGCCTGGCGGTGCTTGCAGCCTCTGCCGGGGTGATCTACCTGCCGATCGCGTTGGGGCTGGTGGTTGTGTCTTATGTCCTGATCAAGGTGCTGCCGGTGGCAGAGATCTACGACCATGTGGAATGGCCAGTCGTGGTTTTGCTGGGCTCCATGATCCCGTTGGGCGCCGCATTGGATGCCTCGGGCGGAACACAGCTGATCGCCAATGGGCTGATCGGGTTAACTGAAGGCCTGCCCTCTTGGATGGTGCTGACGGTGCTGATGGTGGTGACCATGACGCTGTCCGATGTGCTGAACAACACCGCCACCGCCATTGTTGCAGCGCCGGTGGGCATTCAAATGGCCACGACACTTGGGGTCTCGCCCGATCCGTTCTTGATGGCCGTGGCCGTGGCGGCCTCGGCGGCCTTCCTGACCCCGATTGGCCACAAGAACAATACCTTGGTTCTGGGGCCCGGCGGCTATCGCTTTGGCGACTACTGGCGCATGGGGCTGCCGCTTGAGGTGCTGGTGATTGCAATTTCCATCCCCTCGATCCTGGTGTTCTGGCCACTCTGATCCGGCCTGCGCCCCGCCTGGAGTGGCCCAAGGCTCCGCCAGGGAAGGTGGCGAAACATTTGCCCAGCCCCGGCGCTGCGCTTAGGCTGATTGCAACCATAACCGGGAGGTGCAGATGGCGGGTGCAACAGACAACGCGGCAGATGTGATCATCGTCGGGGCTGGCATTGCCGGGCTGGCCGCGGCCTGCGACCTGGGTGATCGCGGCAAGCGGGTGATCCTGCTAGAGCAAGAGCCCGCGCAATTTCTGGGTGGCCAGGCACATTGGAGCCTGGGCGGGTTGTTCATGATCGACACGCCAGAACAACGCCGCATGGGGATCCGGGATAGCCATGATCTGGCCCGGCGCGACTGGATGGGCAGCGCCCAGTTTGACCGCGCCGAAGACGACTGGCCCCGGC
Organism: Pseudophaeobacter profundi; assembly: GCF_029697505.1. Taxonomy (GTDB): domain Bacteria; phylum Pseudomonadota; class Alphaproteobacteria; order Rhodobacterales; family Rhodobacteraceae; genus Pseudophaeobacter; species Pseudophaeobacter profundi. The sequence continues at coordinate 310,210 of NZ_JARJEF010000004.1, forward strand.
AATGGGCCCGTGCCTATCTTGACTTTGCCGCCAGCGAAATGCGTCCCTGGCTGCACCAGATGGGCATGCGCTGGTTTCCGGTTGTCGGTTGGGCCGAACGTGGCGGCGGCAGCGCTCAGGGCCATGGCAATTCGGTGCCGCGGTTTCATGTCACCTGGGGCACCGGCCCCGGCGTGGTTGCGCCCTTTGCCACGCGTCTTGCGGCACATGTCGACGCCGGGCGGATCTCGACCTGGTTTCGCCATCAGGTCAGCCATATCATTGTGCAATGCGGCGAAGTCAAAGGCGTCTCGGGTGAGGTGCTGGCCGCCGATACAGCTGCCCAGGGCGTGCGTACCAACCGCGAGGAAATCGGCGAATTTGAAGCCTATGCGCCCTCGGTCATCGTGGCCTCGGGGGGGATTGGCGGCAATCTGGATCTGGTGCGCAAGAACTGGCCGCGCGAACGCCTGGGCCCACCCCCCAAGAACATGGTGGCCGGGGTGCCTTTTCATGTGGACGGGCGGATGATCCCAATTGCCGAAGCCGCCGGTGGCCATGTGATCAACGGCGATCGCATGTGGCACTACACCGAAGGGCTGCGCAACTGGGATCCGATCTGGCCAAACCACGGCATTCGCATTCTGCCGGGGCCGTCAGCCATGTGGTTTGATGCCCGTGGCGACCGCCTGCCCCCACCCTGCCTGCCAGGGTTCAACACCCTGGAAACCCTGAAAGAAATCCTGAAAACCGGCCATGATTACAGCTGGTTCATCCTTAGCCAAAAGATCATTGAGAAGGAATTCGCTCTGTCCGGGTCGGAACAAAACCCGGACCTCACCTCTGGTAAATGGCGCGAGGTCATCCGCGCGCGCCTGCTTGCGCGCGGGCAGGCCCCGGCCCCGGTTGAGGCCTTCAAGAAACATGGCGAAGATTTTGTGGTGGCCGATGATCTGGCCGATCTGGTGGCGGGCATGAACCGGATTGCAGATCTGCCACTGGACGAGACCCACCTGCGCCGCCAGATCGAAGCACGCGATGCTCAGGTCGACAACCCCTTTGCAAAGGACGCCCAGGTGATTGCGATGAATGCAGCCCGCAACTATCGCGGCGATCGGTTGATCCGCACCGCTAAGCCTCATCGCATCCTGGATCGCCAAAATGGCCCGCTGATTGCCGTACGGCTCAACATTCTGACACGCAAAACTCTGGGTGGATTGCAGACCAATCTGGACAGCCAGATGGTGGGGGCAGATGGCAGCCCAGTGCCGGGCCTTTTCGCAATCGGAGAGGCCGCCGGCTTTGGCGGTGGTGGCTATCACGGTTACAATGCCTTGGAAGGGACCTTCCTGGGCGGCTGCCTCTTTTCCGGGCGCCAGGCGGGCCGGTCCAGGCTCATCGCCTGAACCACGATATCAAACGCCCGGCACAATACCCCGTCAAAGACAGGAGTCAGCCGGGACTATTGGCCTGTCTCCACGTCAGGAGAGCACCAGAGACATCAGTGCAATACCTGATGCTGCGGTGAAAAGAAAAACTAGAAATCCATGTCTGAAACTCATCAAAATGTCCTCCATCGTCCTGCTTACCCTTATGATATAGGGTGGAACGTGAAGGTTTCATCAAGGGGCCCGCACCTTGGCGACATTCCGCCCGCATAGCCCGCCGCTCAACGTGGCCTATAGCGGCCAGAGAAAGGGAATAATTACCGAAGCCAGGAGCCCGACACTTAGGTTCAGCGGGATGCCGACGCGCAGGAAATCGGTGAACTTATACCCGCCCGGACCATAGACCAGCATATTTGTCTGATAGCCAATCGGCGTGGCAAAAGACGCCGACGCTGCCACCATCACGGCCACCACCAGTGGGCGCGGATCAACACCAATCGCCTGGGCCAGCCCCACCGCAATCGGCGTGACCACCACCGCCACCGCATTATTTGACACCAATTCGGTCAAGACCGAGGTCAGAAGATAAATAGCCCAGACCAGTACAAAGGGCGGCAAGCCAGTCAGCGCCGGGGCAATTGCTTCGGCAATCAGGCGAACCGCACCAGAGCTTTCCAGGGCGGCACCAATCGCCAGCATGGAAAAGATCAGCGCCAAAAGCTGGCCGTCAACAAAGGAAAAGGCCTCATCCGCATCAATACAGCGGGTGATCAACACCATGGCCACCACCACCACCGACAGCAGCAGAATGGGCGCAACCCCAAATGCCGCCAGAATCACGATGGACAAGAGACCAGCAATCGCCAGCGGCGCATGGCCACGCCGATAGGCCCGCTGGGTCGGCTGCGAGACATCCGCCATGTCCATATCCACCGCCAGTCGCTGAATATCCCCTGGCGTGCCTTCAAGCAGCAGGGTGTCGCCCACCCGCACCACCAGATCATCCAGCTGCACGCCGATGTTCTGGTTCCGACGATGCACCGCCAGCACATAGACGCCATAGCGCCGACGCAGGCGCATCGCCCCCAATGACCGCCCAACCAGGCGGCAACCCGGCGTGACCAGCACCTCGACGGTTTTGGTTTCCACCGCAGAAACCTGATCTACCCGCTTCAGCTCTTTGTTCGCCTGCAGGCTTAGCAGTTCGGTCATTTCGGTCCGCAAGACCACGCGATCCCCAACCTGCAATTCAACCCCTTTGAGATTGCGCCGCAGCGAGATATCGCCGCGCACCAGATCGATCAATCGCACACCCGGGCGCTTGAACAGCTGCACCCCGGTGACTTCACGGCCAATCAGGTTGCTTTCCGGCGGGATCACCGCCTCAGTGAAAAACTTCATCTTTGATCGATCGCTCAGCAGCATCGCCATGCTGTCACGATCCGGCAGCAGCCGGGGCGAGATATAACGCAGATAGATCATGCCCCAGATGACCAGCACGATCCCCAGTGGGGTGACCTCAAATATCGAGAACGGTGCCAGCCCCTGCGCCCGTGCAACCCCGTCCACAAGCAGGTTGGTCGAGGTACCAATCAAGGTCAGCGTGCCACCCAGGATCGCCGCATAGCTCAGCGGGATCAACATCTTGGAGGCGGAAATTCCCAGGGTGCGCGAGATCTGCACAAATACCGGGATCATCACCACGACAACCGGCGTATTTGACACCACGGCAGAGGCTGCGACCACAAAAACCATCAGCATGGCAATGGCGCGTTTCGGGTTCACCTCTGCCTGTTTGCGTGCCCTTGCGGTAAAGGCATCCAGCGCCCCGGTACGCACCAATGCCCCCATGATGATAAACATCGCCGCAATGGTCCAGGGGGCCGGGTTTGACAGCACGGAAACGGCACTGTCATAGGGAAGAACGCCGGTGATCAGCATCAACGAGACGCCGGCCATGGCGACCACCTCGGTTGGGTAGATTTCGCGCACAAATGCCACAAACATCAGCCCCACGATGATCAGGGCAAGCATCGCACTGCCGTTCTGAGACAGGCTGACGGTCTGGGAAAATTTGATCAGATCCATAGGTGTCGACAGTCCCAAATTTCTTTGGCGGGGTCTTGGCTTGCAGTATTTCCTTCAGCCGTGAACGCCTGCCAGCGCCAAGTTTCCCTCATCCTAAAAGATGGGGCAAGGGCTGCGACGGGCAGCAGCCCTTGTGCGGCGGAAAAAAGGGACGCGATATAGCAGGGCACGGGCTGAAAAAGAATTTCTTTCGCCCAGCACCCTACCGGCACGATCAGGCCTCTGGCCCGGCGGGCTGCAACAGGCCGCCATTGCGCACCATGTGGATTTCTTTTGTGGCACCGGTGCGATCATCGGTCACCACCAAGGCCCCAGACAGGGTGGCTTCGCCCTCGGCCGGGGTAAAGCGGCTCTTGGGCATGCCGGTCAGAAAACGGCGCATGGGTTCAGTTTTTTCCATGCCGATCACGGAATTATAATCGCCGCACATGCCCGCATCGGTCAGATAGCCCGTGCCATCGGACAGGATCTGCGCATCCCCCGTCGGCACATGGGTATGGGTGCCCACCACCAAGGAGGCGCGACCATTGCAGAAATGCCCCATGGCCATTTTTTCAGAGGTGGCTTCGCAGTGCATATCAACGATAACGGCCTGCGCCAGCCCGCCGCGCGGATGCGATTTCAGCACCGCCTCGACGGCGCCAAAAGGGTCATCAAAGGCGCGTTTCATGAAGACCTGGCCCAGCGCCTGTGTCACCAGAACCTTGCGGCCACCAGTGGCGTCAAACAGCCGATAGCCGCGCCCCGGCGCACCCTTGGCAAAGTTCAGAGGCCGGATTATACGCGGCTCTTTCTCGATGAACTGCAGCATGTCCTTTTGGTCAAAGGCATGATCGCCCAGCGTCAGGCAATCGGCCCCTGCATCAAGCAACAGCTTTGCGTGATCGCCGCTCAGCCCCATGCCGTTAGACGCATTTTCGCCATTGACCACGACAAAGTCGAGCCGCCAGTCCTGACGCAGCCGCGGCAGGTTTTCGGTGATAGCACGGCGCCCGGCGCGGCCCATCACATCGCCTAGAAACAAAATTCGCATTTTTCTGTCCTAGGGCCTGCGCCCCGGCAGGACAAGGCCCCGGCACCGATCAGATGAATTTTTTCGCAACAGAGCCACAGTTGGCTGCTGCGGTTCCAATTTTGCGGACGGACGCTGCATTTAGCCGATGAACTGCAAGACCCGGCTTTGCGTTACCACCATATCCAGCGGTTGATCCGTTGCCTCCAGCGGCAGATCGGTGGCCTCCTGGGCATCAAAGGCAAAACCGATGGCCAGGGTCGGTCGCTTGGCGCGCAACTGCTCCAGCGTGCGATCATAAAACCCCCCGCCATATCCCAGCCGCCCGCCACGGGCATCAAAGGCCACCAGCGGCACAATCAGTATTTCCGGTTCGAAATAGTCATCCACCACCGGAACCGAGGCACCAAACGGCCCCTCACGCAGCGGCGCATCTGGCTGCCAGCGGCTGAATTTCAGCGGCTGTGCCTTGCCCTGAATGACCGGCACGCCAACCAGCCCGTGGGCGGCAGCCTCTGCCATGGCAGGCAAAGGGTCGATTTCGGTGCGGATCGGCAGGAACCCCGACAGTGGCACACCGCGATAGCCTGCAAGAACTTCGGACAGACGGCCGGCGGCGCCGGGGATGCAAAGATCAAAGGCCTCTTTTCGGCGGGCAAAGGCCGCTTTGCGCGCCGCTGCCTTGATCTCTGCCAGGTTTTCGCCTGCCTTGCTCATCTGCTCTCTCCTACAGAAGGACCCAGGCGGCCAGACCCAAAAAGGCAAAGAAGCCAACCACATCGGTCACGGTGGTCACAAAGGCCCCAGAGGCCAGCGCCGGGTCAATTCCCAACTTGTCCAGTAGAATGGGAACCACCGTTCCCGCCAGTCCAGCCACGACCAGATTGATCACCATTGCGGCAGCCAGTACCGCGCCCAACCCCGCAGAGCCAAACCAAAGCGCTCCCACCAGCCCCATGACAACCGCAAAGATCACGCCATTGACCAGCCCGACCAAGGCTTCGCGTCGGATCACCCGCCAGACGTTGGATCCGGTCAGATCGCGCGTGGCCATCGCCCGCACCGCCACGGTCAGCGACTGCGTCCCCGCATTGCCCCCCATGGAGGCGACAATCGGCATCAGCACCGCAAGGGCGACAAAACTGGCAATTGTCACCTCGAACTGCGCAATCACCGCCGAGGCCAGGATCGCTGTCACCAGATTGACTGCCAGCCAGGGAAAACGGCGTTTGGTGGTTTCGATCACCCGATCCGAGAGCGAGCTTTCGTCGCTCACCCCGGCGAGACGCAGAATATCTTCTTCGTGTCCTTCATCCAGCACCGCCATGGCGTCATCAATGGTGATGACCCCCGCCAAGCGCCCTTCGCTGTCGACCACCGGGGCGGAAATCAGGTGGTATTGATTAAAGGCATAGGCGACATCTTCTTCGTCCTGATCCGCCGGGATCACCTGAAAGCTCTCTTCGACCAGATCGCTGAGCGGCGTCGTACGGTGCGCGCCCATGATCCGGCCCAGCGTCACATTGCCAATCGGATGCAGGCGCGGATCAACCAGCACCACATGGTAAAACTGCTCCGGCAAGTTGTCAGACTCGCGCATATAATCAATGGCTTGCCCGACGTTCCAATGCTCTGGCGCCAGCACCACCTCACGCTGCATCAACCGCCCGGCGGAATTTTCCGGAAAGCTGAGAGATTGTTCAACCGCCGCCCGGTCAGACTCTTCCAGCGCATCCAGGATGACTCCCTGCTGCGGCTCTTCCAGATCCTCCAGCAGGTCGACCACATCATCGGTTTCCAGCTCGCGCACCGCGTCGGCCAGAACCGCCGGGTTCAGGATGGAAATCACCTCTTCGCGGATGCTCTCGTCCAGTTCCGACAGGATTTCACCGTCGAACTCGCGCCCATAGAGCCGGATCAGGCGGGCGCGATCATGGGTGTTGATCTGTTCCAGAAGGTCGGCAATATCCGCCGCATGCAGATGCTCCAGCAGATCCGCCAAGCCCTGTTTGTCATTGCGATCCACCGCAAAGAGGATCTGGGCGACCAGCTTGCGATCCAGCAGATAACCGTCATCGCCACTTTGTTCGGTGCGCTGGATATCGTCGCTGGTGCTCATATGCTGCCCTTTGCCAAGATTGGTTGCAAAATAGTAGAAGCAGTTACCAGAAAACAATGACAATAAGACAATTTACCGGAACCTTTGGCGCGCCTATCCTCAGCGCCGCGATTTGGCAAGAAAAAGGACGGCCCCAAAATGGTGAGCGAATTTATCCTACGCGGACACGTGCTGTCCTTTACCGGTTCGCCCTTTACGGTGCCCCACCCAGAAGAGGCGACGCAGATCTGTGCCGCGCTGGCCATTTCACAGGGCAAGATGGTCGGCACCGGAACATTTGAACAGATGCAGGCGCTGCTGCCAGAGGCCGGAGTGATCGACCACGGTGACAAGCTGATTGTCGCGGGCTTTGTTGACGCCCATGTGCATTACCCACAGACCGCCATGATCGCCAGCTGGGGCAAACGGCTGATCGACTGGCTCAACACCTATACCTTTCCCGAAGAAATGCGCTTTGGCGATGCCGCCTATGCGCAGGAAATCTCTGAGCGTTACCTTGATCTTTCTGCCGCCAATGGCACCACCACTGTCTGCAGTTTTGCCACCATCCACCCAGAGAGCGTAAATGCATTTTTCACCGCCGCCCAGGCGCGTGGTCAGCGGGTGGTTGCCGGCAAGACCTGCATGGATCGCAATGCGCCTGACGGGCTGCGCGACACGCCCCAGTCAGCATATGATGACAGCAAGGCCTTGATCGAACGCTGGCACGGGGTGGACCGGATCGAATATGCTATCACGCCGCGCTTTTCCCCCACCTCGACGCCCGATCAACTGGCCGCCCTTGGCGCGCTTTGGGCCGAACATCCCACCTGCCTGATGCAGACCCACCTAAGCGAACAGCTGGACGAAATCGAATGGGTCAAGACGCTGTTCCCACAGGCGCGCGACTATCTTGATACCTATGAAGCCTTTGGCCTGCTGGGTGCGCGCGGCCTCTACGGGCATGCCATCCACCTGGAAGAGCGTGAGCGCCACCGGCTGCGCGAGCTGGATGCAGGCCTGGTGCATTGCCCCACCTCAAATACATTCATTGGCTCTGGTCTGTTTGACATGCAGGGGCTGATGGCTGATGGCCACCGGATTGGTCTGGCCACCGACACCGGCGGCGGATCCAGCTTTTCGATGCTGCGCACCATGGCGGCCGCCTATGAAGTCGGCCAGCTGCGCGGCCATCCACTGCATGCTGCCCAACTGATCTGGCTGGCCACCCAGGGCTCTGCCAGGGCGATGCGGATGCAGGACAAGATCGGCAATATCGCCGCCGGCATGGAGGCAGACCTGGTGGTGCTGGATCTGGCCTCGACCCCGGCCATTGCCCAGCGCAGCGCCTGCGCCGCCGACCTGTGGGAGGCACTGTTTCCCACCATCATGATGGGCGATGACCGTGCCATCGCAGAGGTCTGGATCAACGGGCAACGCCAGTAACACGCCCCAGGTAGTGCCGCGCCTATCCTTCCCCGGCTTGGGCAAGGGGGGGCTTGGGCCGCGCCCCCTGCCCCACCACCGCCCGGACAGAGCCTTAGCCGCCCTGCATCAGGCGCTGTGCCAGGCCGTGGTGGCGTTGCAGCAGCTGCGGCAGATCCAGGCTGGTGACAGCCCCGTCCCGGATCACCTGCCGTCCTTCGACAAACAGATGTTTGACCTGGCTTGCCCCCGCCAGCAGCAGCGCTGCCGGATCCCAACTGCCGCTTGCCTCAACACCCGTGGTATCCCAGATGGCAATATCCGCGCGTTTCGCCACCGCCAGACGGCCACAATCCGGTCTCCCAAGCACATCGGCCCCGCCACGCGTGGCGATCTGCAGCGCTTCATAGGCGCTCATCGCGTCGGCACCCTGTGACACTCGCTGCAGCAACAGGGTCTGGCGGGCCTCACCCATCAGATTGGCCATATCGTTGCTGGCAGAGCCATCCACCCCCAATCCGACAGGCACCCCGGCGTCCCGCATCTGCCGCACTGGCGCGATGCCCGATCCAAGACGGCAATTGGAACAGGGGCAATGCGCCACGCCGGTGCGACTGCGGGCGAACAGGTCAATCTCAACCGGGTTCAGCTTGACGCAATGGGCATGCCAGACATCCGGGCCGGTCCAGCCGAGATCTTCGGCATATTGCCCCGGACGACAGCCAAACTGAGCCTCGCTATAGGCAATATCCTCGTCGTTTTCCGCCAGATGGGTGTGCAGCATCACCCGCTTGTCGCGGGCCAACAAGGCGGTGTCACGCATCAGATCGCGGCTGACCGAAAAGGGCGAACATGGCGCCAGCCCCACCCGGCACATCGCCCCCTCGGCGGGATCATGAAAGCCATCCACCACCCGGATCATATCCTCCAGAATGGCGGCCTCGTCTTCGACCAGATGATCCGGCGGTAGCCCACCGCTGCTTTCACCAATGCTCATCGCACCGCGGGTGGGGTGAAAGCGCAGACCAACCTCGGCGGCGGCATGGATGGTATCTTCCAGCCGCGCCCCATTGGGATAAAGATAAAGATGATCCGAGCTGAGCGTGCAGCCAGACAGCGCCAGCTCGACCAGCCCCAGCTGGGCGGAAACAAACATCTCCTCCGGGCCAAAGCGGCTCCAGATCGGATAGAGCCGCTGCAGCCAGCCAAAAAGCAGCGCATCCTGCGCCCCCGGCACCGCACGGGTGAGGTTCTGGTACAGATGGTGGTGGGTGTTGACCAACCCCGGCGTCACCACGCAGCCCACGCCCGAGACCACCTGACAGTGCGGTGACAACCCGGATGTGTCCGCCCCCCGCCGCAGGCCATGGCCCAGGGCCGCAATCTGGCCATCACGGATCAGCACATCGGCGTTTTGCAACACCCTGTCGTCATCGTCCATTGTCAGAACGGTATCGGCATTTTCAATGAGAATTTCACCCATCACAGCACACTCCATTTAGGCCCGACTCGGTTCATGGAGGTGCAATGGGTCGACAGAGAACGGGCAAAGGACTCGACCTGTTTTAGGCTTTTACTCCAGATGGCCGCCCCCGATCAAGACCCCAGGCCCAGCTACCGACTATGCTGGCATAGGCTGCGCCTGCAACAGCTGCAGCGCCTGCGCATGCAGTGCCGGGGTTGCGGCAGCCAGAACCTGCCCGCCGTCATGGGCTGGCCCGCCCTGCCAATTGGTGACAATACCGCCGGCCGCCTTGATCACAGCAATGGGGGCGTGAATGTCATAGGGATTCAGACCTGCCTCGATCACCAGATCAATCTGCCCCGCCGCCAAAAGCGCATAGGCATAGCAATCCATGCCATAGCGCGTCAGCTTTGCCGCCTGTGACACCCGGCCAAAGGCCGCGCCTTCCTCTGTTGTGCCCACTTCGGGGAAGGTGGTGAACAGGATAGCCTGTTCTAGCTGTTGCTGATCACGGCATTTCAGCGGCTTGATGCCCTGCGGTCCGGACATCTCGGCCAGGTCGGGCCCACCGGAAAAGCGCTCTGCGGTGTAGGGCTGATCAATGACACCCAGAATAGGCCCCGTCGCATCAGAAAGGGCAATCAGCACCCCCCAGGTTGGGGTACCGCTGATGAAACCACGCGTGCCATCAATCGGATCCAGCACCCAGGTGCGCCCCGACCGCCCCGCCACCGGGGGGAACTCTTCTCCCAGGATGCCATCTTCTGGACGCAGCTTGGCCAGAACCGCCCGCATTGCCTCTTCGGCGGCACGGTCCGCAATGGTGACGGGGTCAAAGCCCTCACTCAGCTTGTTCTCTGCGCCCAGGTTGCTCTGGCGGAAATAGGGCAGGATCACCGCGCGGGCTGCCTCGGCCAGGTGATGGGCCACCTGCATGTCATTCAAAGCTGTCTGTGTCATTTTTTCACCTGAACCATTTGGACCGCGCGTTAGACCGCGCGGCCCCTTGAAATCCGCATGGAAAAACCGGTGCCACTCTCGCAGCTCCGGTTCAAGGGAAATCATCGTTTCGCCGTCAGCGCCGCCTTGGATCTAAAGCGCAGCTTGCGCCTTCTGTCGCCGCCAGTGACACGGGGTGCCGCCCACCGCGGGACAGAACACGCAAAGGCACAGGCCGGGCCAGCAGGCATCGGCCTGGCCGGTGGGATCAGGCAGCGTCGCTTAGTACGCGGGCCAGTTCAAACAGACGGCGGCGCTGATTTTCCGGGATCGCATAGTAAGAGCGCACCAGATCGAGCGCTTCTTTATCGCCCATCAGATCATCCGGCACAGAGGAGCTTACCCCTGTCTTGCCCTCTTCTTCCAGTCCTTCGAAGAAGAAGCTGACCGGAACCCCCATCGCATCCGAAATATCCCAGAGCCGCGAGGCGCTGACGCGGTTTGCACCGGTTTCATATTTCTGGATTTGCTGGAACTTGATGCCGACCTGTTCGGCCAGTTGCTGTTGTGTCTTGCCGATCAGCCATCTACGGTGGCGGATCCGCTTGCCTACATGTACGTCTACAGGATGAGCCATTCGCTATCTCCTAGTTAATCAATATAACCCCTGCCCGGGTATAGCCATGACACCTTCGTTGCTGGATACGTCATTTGCCAGCCTGCCGCAGATGTACTCAACTATCACGATCAGAGCTCAACCTCTGCTCTAACTGTAAGACCTTCGCAGTTGAACACAAGCCTGACACCTCTCCCCATCGCATTGCAACGCAGCAAATGTATGAATTCACCTATCATTTTGATGGTGCCCTATATACTTTTGACTAGCCAAATATGGCTCCCCATAAATAGTGAGGTGCAAAAAATGACATTTCAGCATCAGGTTTTGATGCGAATCACCTGACCCAAAGCAGAGGTGGACAGAAATATGCAGGCCTATCGCATCAGATCCTTTGATGGCTCTCCCGTTCTAGAAGAAATCCCCAGCCCAGCCCCAGCGCCCCACGAGGTGAAGATCAGAATTCGCGCCTGCGGATTGAACTTTGCAGATTTGCTAATGCAAAAGGGCACATACCAAGACACACCAAAGCCGCCCTTCACCCCAGGTCTAGAGGCCGCAGGTGAGGTTCTGCAGTGTGGCGAGGCCGTGCAGCATCTTACCCCCGGCGACCGCGTTGCGGTATTTGGCGGTCAGGGCGGATTGGCCCAGGAAGGGGTGTTTGATGCCGCTCGCGTCCTGGTGATCCCGGACAGCATGTCTTTCGAAGATGCCGCCGCATTTCAGATCGCATATGGCACCAGTCAGGTGGCCCTGGACCACTGTGCCCGCTTGCAGCCAGGAGAGACGCTCTTGGTGACCGGCGCCGCTGGTGGCGTCGGGCTGACGGCAGTGGAAATAGGCAAGTTGATGGGGGCGCGTGTCATCGCCCATGCACGCGGAACGGGTAAACTTCAAATCGCCGAGGCCGCCGGGGCTGACCACCTGATTGATGCCAAGGAAGACCTGCGCCAGGCGGTAAAATCGCTGGGGGGTGCCGACGTGGTTTATGATGCGGTGGGCGGCGATGTCTGGACCGAAGCCTTTCGCGCCACCAACCCAGGTGGCCGTCTGCTGCCCATCGGCTTTACAAGTGGCGAGGTGCCGCAAATTCCTGCCAATCACCTGCTGGTCAAGAACCTGACTGTGATCGGGTTCTATATTGGCGGCTACATGAAGTCCCACCCCGAGGTGATCCGCCGCGCGCTGACCACCCTGATGGATTGGCACAGCGCCGGGCGTATCCGCCCCCATATCAGCCATGTCCTGCCGCTAGAGCGTGTGGCCGAAGGGCTGGAGCTTCTGCGCAGCCGCGCCTCTACGGGCAAGGTGGTGATCACCCCGTAACGCCCCGACACGGCCTGACACGGCCCCTCTGTCTGCACAGGCCAGTGCTAAGCAGCACAGCCAGAGGGGCCCCGCCCCGGCATTGCCTAGCTTGCGGCACGCAGCGGGCTGCGGCGCAGGGCGGCATAGCCCTGGCGAATAATCCGCGCCAGATCCTCGACAAAGCCCGCACGCACACTGTCAGCCCCATAGAGGTTGATATGCTGCACCGGCAGATCTGGCAGGGCACCACCGTGCTCGATGGCTTCCTGATGGCTGGGAATGGTGCCTTCAAGCAAAACCCCAACGGCGAGATCCGCGCTGATCGTCGCCTCGACCGTGCGATCAGATTCACTATCCACCGCCATGTCCCATTCAAGCCCCGCCTGGTCCAGCCTGGCCGTGGCTACCGGCCGGAAGATACAGGCGCGGCAAAACCCCAGCCGCAGCGGGTGCTGCCGCCAGGCGGACCCATTTGGCGCCCCGACCCAGCGCAGCGGCATCTCGTGGATCGTCTCGCCGTCGGCGCCAGCGCCGCTTTCGGTGGTCAGGATCAAATCATAGGTGCCCTTGGCAAAACCCGCCTTCAGATCCCGGGTATTCGAGGTCACCAGATTGACATTCACCCGTGGGAAACTGGCATTGAAGCGCTGCAAGACCTGCGGGATCACCGGATAAACCACATCATGCGGCACCCCCAGAACCACCTCGCCCTCAAAGGCCTGATCGGTCAGCCGCCCGATAACCTCATCGTTCAGCGCCACCATGCGCCGGGCATAGCCAAGCAGCTGCTCTCCCGACGGGGTCAATGCAATGGTCCGGCCAGACCGATCCAGCAAGGCCAGCCCCAACAGCTCTTCCAGCCGCTTGAGCTGCATCGACACCGCCGATTGCGTCAGATGCAGAAAGCCAGCCGCCCGCGTGACGCCGCCATAGTCAGCTACCGCCACAAAGGACCGCAGCGTGGTGATATCCAAATTCCGTGCCATCACAACTCCTGATGCATTCCATCAATAACATTCGTTTTCAAAATAGATCACAATAGACCATATACATCAATAGAAATGATGAAGACCTAAAAACGCATCAATGTTGAATGAAAGGACAGAGACGATGACTTACAATGTAACCTCCTGCGCCACCACCGGCGCCCGGCCGCGGACTGCGCGCTTTGGCCTTTTGTCCCATATTGCCGATCGGGCTGCCCTGCTGCGCCAACGCCGCGCCCTGAAAGCCCTGGATGCCGCCGCGCTGGAAGACATTGGCATCACCCGTGAAGAGGCCCTGAAAGAAGCTGCGCGCCCTCTCTGGGATGCGCCGGAAAGCTGGCACTGGTAAAGACCCAGGTGCCCGCCAACAGCCTGCTCAGACAGCGCTAAAAAGACCTGCCCCTGAATGCGGCAGGTCTTTTTACGTTTTTAGGGGGATTTTTAGCCAAGAGCCTTGAATGGACGCCAAAGAAAGCCGATATTTAGCGGGAATGCCTCCTGGCGCGCTTTGGCGTATTGGGGTCGGCAAGGGAGACTTTGGAACGGAGACCATGATACATGGCACAGTTTGATACAATAAGATCCGCTGCAGGCACCCGCACTGCAGAGATCGACGCGGGGCTACGCGCCCATATGAACAAGGTCTACGGCACAATGTCGTCAGGCCTCTTCATCACATTCCTGGCGGCCTGGGCTCTGTCAAATCTGGCCGTCACCGGCGACCCGGCTGGCGACAGCGCAATGATCGCTGAAGGCAAATACCTGACCAGCTTTGGCAATGCGATTTACCTGTCGCCGTTGAAATGGGTCATCATGCTGGCTCCGCTAGCCTTCATCTTTGGCTTTGGCGCCGCTGCCAACCGCATGCCCGCCGCAGGCGTACAGCTGCTGTTCTACGCATTTGCCGCAGTTATGGGCCTGTCGCTCAGCTCGATCTTTCTGGTCTTCACCGGGCAGTCGATCATTCAGGTCTTCCTGATCACCGCGATCTCTTTTGCGGGCCTGTCCCTGGTGGGCTACACCACCAAGAAAGACCTCTCGGCGATGGGTGCCTTCCTGATCATGGGTCTGATTGGCCTGATCGTCGCGTCAATCGTCAACATGTTCATGCAGTCTGGCGCCATGGCCTTTGCGATTTCCGTGATTGGTGTGCTGATCTTTGCCGGGCTGACCGCCTATGACACCCAGCGGATCAAGACCACCTACCTTGAGATGGCCCATTCCGGCGATCAAGAATGGCTGGGCAAGGCCGCCATCATGGGCGCGCTGAGCCTGTATCTGGACTTCATCAACCTCTTCATGATGTTGCTCCAGCTGCTTGGCAATCGCGAATAAGCGATACAAAAATTCCAAGACCTACAGCGAGGGGCGGATCACAACGATCCGCCCCTCGTTTCTTTTTGAACAGCCATTCTTTGATAAATTGATACACAGGAAGCCAATGGAAATTCTCGACCTACCGCCAAGCGAGGCCGCCCGCCTTATCCCGCTACTGCAAGACCTGCACGCCCTGCATGTTGAACATCAGCCCGCCCGCTACCCCGCCGCCCCCTCTGACACGGCGCTCGCGCTGTGGCTGCAAGAGTGGCTACAGACAGAGAATATCACCGCGCTCATAGCTGAAAGCCCTCAGGGTGCGCTCTTGGGCTATGTCATCTATGGCGTTGAACACCGTCTGCCGCTGCCTGTCCTGTTTGAAGAAACCCGCCTGATGGTGCACCATATTGCCACCGCAAAGGCCTTTCGCCGCATGGGCGTTGGGCAAGCCCTGCTCACTGTGGTCAAACAGCGGGCAAAGACCCTGGGGATCGGCACCATCGCCACCACCTACGCCCCCTTCAACAAGACCTCCGCAGGCCTGTTTGAAAGCCAGGGCTTGAAACCGGTCCTGACCATGGCCGAGTGGCGGGCCTAAATGACCTCCGCTCTATAAGTCACAGACCTCGCCAACCCGGCTCTCGGATTTAAAGCAGAATGAAAGACCAGCCCGCTAGCTGCAAAACAGCCCTGTGGCCAGCGCCATCGTGCCACCTTTGCCGCCGACCACCTGAACCTGCCCAACTGGGCGACAGCCCGTTTCCACAGCCACCAGACTGCGAAAGGCATCGGGCTCCAGGTTGGGGAGATTGGCAATGACACTCCGCTTTGGTACGCTAAGAACCGCCAATCCCATGCGATCCGCCCGCATCAGAGAGAGCGACAGCGACCGCCCGAGAACCTGCACCACCCGCCGCTGCGTGCCGGATGCAACCGGCTCAATTTCTCGGGAGGGTTGGCCTGCAAAAGCCCCCAGATCTCTTGAGGCGCCCCTGGCCTCCAAGCCAGTAGCAGCAACCTCTATGGGCAGGGGAACAACATTTTCCGAAACCGGATTTGGCTCGGGACCAACCGCAAACATAAATGCGGCGCTAAACAACGCACTCTTAACCATGACACCACCTATATTCACCATTCCACGCAATCTATCTAGATAGGGAATGGGGCAAAATCAGGCCTTACCAATTTGATAATGATACGCTTTTTCAGCTGTTTCTAATTGAATTTTAGCGACCACCCCAGATGGCTGGCAGTAACCGCACCATAGCCAGCCTCTATGTCCTCCGCGTAGAATAAATGTTACGCAGCGCCAGGTGATGGCCTTGCACCTAGATACTGAACAGCTCAAACGCAAAAGGGCCACGCAATGCGTGACCCTTAATTCATGTAAGACCGGCTAAGGCTTACTTGATTTTGCCTTCTTTGTACTCGACGTGCTTGCGTACAACCGGATCGTACTTACGTACTACCATTTTTTCGGTCATGGTGCGCGCGTTCTTCTTGGTCACGTAGAAGTGGCCGGTGCCCGCGGTCGAGTTCAGGCGGATCTTGATTGTGGTCGGCTTCGCCATGGTGCTTCTCCTGCGTCCGAAAAGGCAGGGGCCTCTCGGTAAATTCCTATACGAGCGTGGCTTGTACCTGCCCCAGCCCCCAAGTCAATAGGATTCCCACGTGATTGCTGCGGAATTCTGGGAATGCCCCCGGTTTTCCTGCAGGCTGCGGGGAATCCGCTGTGCTGCCAGTTGTCTACCTGTTGCCTGAATAGGCAAGTAGCTCCCGCCACTCCAGGTCGTAAAATGCGCAGAAGGCCTGTAAGCCGGATTTTGTCCCAGAGCATGCGCTCCTTGGACGACCATTCCTCTGCGATGCATATTGCTATGCACCTCTAGCTGCCAACCCGGTCCCTCTCGGCTATAGCATGCCTAGCGGCGGTTTCGGCATACGCCGACCTGCCCGCGCGGGGACCCTATTTGGCATTGCTCCCAGTGGGGCTTGCCATGCCGCCCCTGTTGCCAGCGGCGCGGTGGGCTCTTACCCCACCGTTTCACCCTTACCACGCTTCAACCTGCTTGCCTTGACAGCGCCCAGAACGTGGCGGTTTGTTTTCTGTGGCGCTCTCCGTCGGGTCACCCCGCCCGGGCGTTACCCGGCACCATCGCTATAGGGAGTCCGGACTTTCCTCGCGAAAGCAAAGCTTCCAGCGCGGCCGTCCAGCCTTCTGCGCTCTGTCCGCCTATTCCTCCCAACAGCCCGCGTCAAGGTGCAAGCGCTATGGGGGCGCTGCCCCTCTTGGCCTCTGGCCAATTCACCCCGGGATATTTTTAGCCAAATGAAAAGTGTGCGCCCTTCATTTGGCTAAAAATATCCCGGAGCACGAGGCAGAGCCTCGTAAATCCCTCAAACCCAAAGATCAGACTGCACCAATGGCTCTACATCCTCAGCCGCCAACGGGCCTTGGGCCCAGGGCCTGTAGCGTAGGCGTAGCGCGGCCAAGAGCGTCGCGTCATCTACGGGGGTTGTATAGCCCAGATCTCGCGCATAACGGCGCAACAGATCTGAGAGCGGCACATCAGGATCGCAGAGCCGCGTGCCGCCGGTGATTGCGGGTGTTGCCCGTGCCAATCCCAGGGCCGCCAACTGCCCCCAGTCAAAGCGCGGTCCGGGGTCGATCTTGCGCCCCGGAGCCATGTCGGAATGCCCGATGACACCCTCGGGCGGGATTTCCCAGCGCGTCATGAGTTGACGCAACAGTCCTTCAAGCACCGCCATTTGCGGCGCGGAGAAGGGGTGGTGGCCGGTATTGTCCAGCTCGATGCCGATAGAACGTGAATTTATATCCTCGTGGCCGCGCCAGACGCCAGCACCAGCATGCCAGGCGCGCAGGTCTTCGCGTACCATCTGCCACAATTGCCCGTCGCGCCCGATCAGGTAGTGGGCTGAGACTTCCGCCGCCGGATCACAAAGCCGTGCAAGCGCCGCCTCAGCGCTGGTCATTGCAGTATAGTGCAAAACCACCAAATGTGGTTTCAATCCGTCGCGGCGCCTGCCGTGATTGGGGCTGGGGCACCAGTTTGCCTTGAGCGGCGCCACCGGATCAGGCGCGGCGATAGCGCTCGCCTCAGAACCCGCCGCACCCGGCATCAGGAATTGCCTTGCACGGCCCGCCGGTAGGGCTGTGGATCCCAGCCGCAGGCATAGCCATCGCCATCGGGGTCAAGTGCCTGGCGATCACGCTTCGGACCGCCCGCATCAAGAAAAGCAATCTGGGCCAGATCCGGCGAGAGAAAGCCAGCGCAGTTGCGCGCGGACCGCGCCCGCAGATTGATGCCGGCCCGGCTGTAGAGCTTGGTGCCACGCGGATGAGAGGTGCTCAGGGCATATTGCACGATATTGGGATCACGGCTGCCTGCCTGGCTGGGCAAGGCAGTGGGTTCAACCTGCTGATACTGCGATCGCTGATTGGCCAGCCGCGCAGCGTCGCTTTCGATGGTTTGGCGAGAAGCCACCGCATCAAAGCTGTTTTCATCCGAAATGCCGGGATTGCCGATCAGGGCTGGGGCCGGATTCGCGGGGCTGGCCTCGACCGGGGCCTGGCCCGAATTGGACCCGGCTGCCCGCAGGGCCGCCTGAGTTTCCGCTGCGATATCCGCCGCAGTCGTGCTGCTGCCATAGCCGGCGGCGGCACTGCTGGACGCGGTGGTGCTGCGGGCCGGACTGCGCGGTGCGTTTGGCACCGGTTCGTTACGCAGCTCCAGACTCTCGCTTGAGATGGCCGCTGGCGGCACCAAGGCATCGCCGTTGATGGTCGTCCCCACCGCTGGCGGAGGGGCAAAGGGGTCACCATCAAGGCCAACCCCTGCCGCGCTATCAGGTACAGGCGGGGAACATGCTGCAACGCTCAAGACGCTGCCAAGGGCAGCAAGTGTAACAATGACACGCATGGGACCTACCTGTTTATCTGCTCTTCTTTGCGCTGAGCTTACCACCAATTTCCCGGCTTTGCCACAAATCCGGTCGATTGCTCCAGCGCGTAGGCGGTATTGAGCAGATCTCCCTCTTCCCAGGGGCGCCCAATCAGTTGCAGGCCCAGTGGCAGCCCCTGGCTGTCCAGCCCCGCAGGCAGGGCAATCCCGGGCAGACCGGCAAGATTCACGGTGACGGTAAAGACATCGAGCAGATACATCGCAACCGGGTCGGCATCGGACATTTCGCCCAAACCAAAGGCCGCCGAGGGGGTCGCAGGGGTCAGAATTGCATCGACACCTGCAGCAAAGACATTCTCAAAGTCCTGCTTGATCAGGCTACGCACCCGGCGCGCCCGGTTGTAATAGGCGTCGTAAAAGCCAGCCGAAAGCACATAGGTGCCAACCATAATGCGGCGCTTCACCTCATCGCCAAAGCCCTGAGCGCGGGTCTTTTCATACATTTCGGTGATACCATCGCCCGCTTCGAGCGTGGCGCGGTTTCCATAGCGCACACCATCATAGCGCGCCAGGTTCGACGAGGCCTCGGCCGGGGCAATCACGTAATAGGCTGGCAGCGCATATTTGGTATGCGGCAGAGAGATATCGACGATCTCGGCACCTGCCGCCTTGAGCATGTCCCGCCCTTCAGCCCAGAGCTTTTCGATCTCGGCGGGCATGCCCTCCATGTGATATTCCCGGGGGATACCGATCTTTTTGCCACGGATATCGCCCGTCAGCATCGCCTCGAAGTTTGGCACCGCCAGATCGGCACTGGTGCTGTCCTTGGGGTCATGACCCGACATCGCCTCTAGCATGATGGCCGCATCACGCACCGATTTGGTCATTGGACCAGCCTGATCCAGCGAAGAGGCAAAAGCAACGACACCCCAGCGCGAGCAACGGCCATAGGTTGGCTTGATGCCAACAGTGCCGGTAAAGGCCGCAGGCTGGCGGATCGACCCGCCTGTATCGGTGCCGGTTGCAGCAAGGCAAAGGTCAGCGGCAACGGCAGCGGCGGAACCACCGGAAGAGCCCCCCGGTGTCAGCTGCGCATCGGATCCTTCGCGCCGCCAAGGGCTGACCGCATTGCCGTAAGTGGAGGTCTCGTTGGACGAGCCCATGGCAAATTCATCCATGTTCAACTTGCCCAGCATCACCGCGCCATCATCCGCCAATTGCTGCGAAACGGTGCTTTCATATTCTGGCACAAAACCTTCGAGGATGTTGGACGCCGCCTGGCTGGCCACCCCCTTGGTGCAGAAAAGGTCCTTGATCCCGACGGGCAGACCGCACATGGCTGGCGCATCGCCCTGTTTCAGCCGTGCGTCTGCAGCGGCGGCGCGTTCCAGCGCGATTTCCGGGGTTTTATGCACAAAAGCGTTCAGCGCATCCGCCTTGTCGATGGCAGTGAGGCAGGCCTGGGTGAGCTCAACAGAGGTGGTTTCGCCCTTACGCAGCGCATCGCGGGCCTCTGCCAGGCCCAATTTGTTCAGATCGCTCATCTGTTCACTCCATCACTTTGGGGACGGCAAAAAAGCCTTCGCGGGCATCGGGGGCATTGGACAGGATCCTGTCCTGCTGGTTGCCGTCGGTGACCACATCCGCACGCCGTTTCAGACGCTGAGGCGTGACCGAGGTCATTGGCTCGACCCCTTCCACATCGACTTCGTTCAGCTGTTCGATGAACTCTAGGATCGTGTTGAATTCGGCGGCCAGGGCTGGCAGCGCGTCATCTTCCACCTTGATCCGGGCCAGTTTGGCCACTTTGGCGGCGGTGTTTTGGTCAATCGACATGGAAACCCTCATCTCGTGTTCATGGTGGCATTTACCGGGGCGATGCGCGCGCCGCAAGCCTGTGCTCTGCTCTGGTGGGGTGAATATCGGGGAAAACCGCGTCAAAATCCACTGCGGGACGACCCTGCCCCGCCGCCTGCCGCCAAAAGCAGCAGCAATAATCAGCCCATGCACTGCCGCGTGTACATGTGTTGCGCCACAATGGGGCGCTTCGGGCCAGAATGGGGTGGCATTCATCTGCACAGCCCCTAGGCTGACGACACACACGCTTGATTTGAAACCAAGGGAGAGCGACATGAAAATCATCTGGCTGGGACATGGCAGCTTTCGCATCGAAACAGGCGACAGGGTGTTGCTGGTTGATCCCTGGCTGACCGGCAATCCGACGCTGCAAGAGAGCCAGCACGACGAGGCGGTGAACGGTGCGACCCATATCATTCTGACCCATACCCATTTTGACCATGTGGTGGATGTGCTGCCGCTGGCCAAGGCCCTGAAAATCCCGGTGGTGGGGCAGTATGACCTGATGGGCTTTTGGGGCGAAAGCGAGGGGATTTCCACCATAGGCTTCAACAAGGGCGGCACGGTGGATCTGGGCGGGCCAAAGTTGGCCATGGTGCCTGCCTCGCACAGCTCGACCTTTACCACCGAAGAGGGGCTACGGGCCGGCGGCTCTGAGGTGGGCTATGTGATCATGGCCGAGGGCAGGACGATCTATCTGTCCGGCGATACAGCCCTGATGGCAGATATGGACTGGATCGGCGACTACTACAAACCCGATATCGGCATCCTGAGCGCGGGGGGCCATTTCACCATGGATATGCAGCAGACCGCCTATGCTGCAAAGCGCTATTTCAAGTTCAAGATGCTGATTCCCTGCCACTACCGCACCTTTCCCATCCTGGAGCAGAGCGCCGATGTTCTGATCGAGGCCCTGCCCGACGTCGCGGTGATCGAACCGCAGGTAATGCAGGCAATCGAGGTCTGAAACGCGCAGGAAGCGCTCCCGCCCGTTGTCGGCTCTGCTGCGCAGAACCGCGCCCGTTGGGCCGGGCGCCGGGCAACGCCCGGCGCGGTTGCGTCACGCCCCCGGCGTTACCTGTGGGGCGATAAAAGCGGCGCGTGCGGCATCGGCTTTGGCACGGCAAATGCAGCCCCTGGCATGATCATTGATCAAGCCCATTGCCTGCATGAAGGCAAAGGCGGTGGTGGGGCCGACAAATTTCCAGCCCCGTTTCTTCAGGGCCTTGGACAGGGCAACAGAATCCGGGCTGGTGCTTTGTGTCTGCGGCTCTGGCAGCGTCTTCGGGTCTGGCTCGAAGCTCCAGAAAAACGCCGCCAGCGAGCCCGCTTCGGCCACCAGTTCCTGGGCGCAGCGGGCATTGTTGATCACGGATTCGATCTTGCCGCGATGGCGAATGATGCCCTCATCCTGCAGCAGCCGTTCGACATCCTCTTCGGTGAAAGAGGCGATCACAGTCCAGTCGAAACCGCAAAAGGCGCGGCGGAAATTTTCCCGCTTGGCCAGAATGGTGCGCCAGCTCAGTCCCGACTGAAAGCTCTCGAGGCAGATTTTCTCAAACAGGCGGATATCATCCCCTACGGGGTAGCCCCATTCGGCATCATGATAGGCGTCAAATTCAGGCGCCGAGGCGCTCCAGGCGCAGCGGGGCTGGCCGTCTTGCCCGGTGATCACTTTGCTCATTCGCCTATTCCCTTTTCCTTGCCCCCGTTGTTTTGACCAAGGCGCGCCGTTCAAACCGCCCTGACCTCGCCTCACCTACTGAAATGCCGGGCAAAAATCCAGTCGGCGAAACAGCGGCAGCGCAGGGACACCGGCCCTGCGCCTATCGGCGGGCGGCAAAGAAATCGCGCAGGATCTCTGCGGCTTCCAGCTCGGCGATACCCTCATAGACCTCTGGCGCGTGATGCGCCTGGGGGTGCGAGAACACGCAGGCCCCATGCGCCACGCCGCCAGACTTGGGGTCTGATGCACCGTAATAGACCCGCCGAATGCGGGCCGCCGCGATGGCAGCCGCACACATGGCACAGGGCTCCAGCGTGACATAGAGATCATAGCCCGGCAGCCGCTCTGCGCCGACAGCGGCACAGGCCGCGCGCAGCACAAGAATCTCGGCATGGGCGGTGGGATCCGACAGCGCCCTGGTGCGGTTGCCATCGCGTGCCACCACCTGCCCCCCCGGCGCGACCAGCACGGCCCCAACCGGCACTTCCCCCCGCGCGGCGGCGGCACGGGCCTCTGCAAGGGCTGTTTCCATATGCGATGTGAACATGGCGGGTTTTCTTTCCATGGCCTTTCCTGCCCCGGAATGGGAGCTTTCGCAAGCCAGCGGAATGCTCTATGTCCCAAAACCATGAGCAAAGCACCCCGACCCCCCAAGGGCAAGGCCCCACCCAAGGCCCAAGCCTCCGCCAAGTCTGCCAGCAAGGCAGTGCCTGATGCGTCCTCCCCTAGCGACGGCTCCCCAACCGGGGACCGCATCGCCAAGGTATTGTCGCGGGCGGGTGTTGCCTCGCGCCGCGAGGCCGAGCGCATGATTGCCGAGGGTCGGGTCAAGGTCAACGGCAGCCAGATCGACAGCCCGGCGCTGAATGTCAGCAGCGCTGACCGCATTCTGGTGGATGGCAAACCCCTGCCCGAGGCCGAAGCACCCCGCCTGTGGCTGTACAACAAGCCCGCCGGGCTGGTGACCAGTAACAGCGATGAAAAGGGGCGGCGCACCATTTTTGACGAACTGCCCGAAGACCTGCCGCGGGTGATGACGGTTGGGCGCCTGGATCTCAACTCCGAAGGGCTGTTGCTGCTGACCAATGATGGTGGCATCAAACGCCGCCTTGAACTGCCCTCGACAGGCTGGTTGCGGCGCTACCGGGTGCGGATCAATGGCCGCCCCAAGGACGAAGATTTTGAACCCCTGCGCAAGGGGTTGGTGATTGACGGCGAACGCTTTCAGCCCATGACGGTTGCGCTGGATCGCCAGCAAGGCGCCAATGCCTGGCTGACCATCGGCATACGCGAAGGCAAGAACCGCGAGATCCGCCGCGCGCTGGAAGATATCGGCTTTAACGTCAACCGATTGCTGCGGCTATCCTATGGCCCGTTTCAGCTGGGCACCCTGAAGCTGGGCGAGGTGGAAGAGCTGCGCCCGCGTGTGGTGCGCGATCAGTTGGGGCTGGAACCCGAAGAGGTGGAAGAGACCCCGGCCCGTCGGCCCACCCGCGGCAAGCCCTTTGGCAAAGCGGCCGGAAAACCAGCAGGAAAACCGGGAAGGCCCGGCGCCCCTGCTGGGCGCTCGGCGGGGGCGCCAACCGGACGCCCCGGCGGCCCTGGCAAACAATCCGATAGCCAGCGCGGCGTCGGCAAACCTGGCGCAAGAACAGGTGGAAAACCTGTCGGTAAATTTGGCGGAAAACCCAGCGGGAGCGGAGCATCAGGCAAACCTGCAGGCCGGACATCAGGGCCAAAAAATCGCCCCGGTGGCAAGAATCCCCGCCGCTGAGGCACTTCGGGAAGACTTCCCCCTAGCAAGTACCTCTCGCATCCCCTAGTTTCTTGGTAACAAGAGACAACAGCGCTTTGCGAGGGGAACACGCGTGCAGAAAATTGCCTTTGCCGCTTTGCTATTCCTGATGATCGGCCTGAGCACTGGCTGGATCGTGGGGGGCTGACGCATGGCACAACAGTTTGGCGGTAAATTCAGCCCCAAGGGCTCCTCCCGCTCTGGCCGGGACAGCGCAGAGCAAGGCGCCGCCTCTGACAATGCGCCCCTGGCGCGTCCCCATGCCAGCACCCGCAATGCCACCACCGATCCGGTGGGGCTGCGCGCGAACCTGATGTTCATCCCAGCGGGGCTGATGCTGCTGCTTTCTCTCAATGACGGCGCAACCGGGCTGGCCCTCGGGCTGGTGGCGGCGGCACTCTGGACGGGCGGGGCCTATATGCTACGCGAAGGCCTGCGCGCCACAGCTGCCTTTCAGGCCCGGCGCGTGGCCCGCCGCCCCGCCCTGCCCCGCAAGATCCTGGCCGCCCTTCTGGTTGGCACCGGCGCAGCGCTTGCCGCCTGGAAGGCCGAACCGGGTCTGCTGATTGCCACCATCTATGGCCTAGCGACCTGCGGGTTGCATCTGGCTGCCTTTGGTCTGGATCCTTTGCAGAACAAGGGCACCGAAGGCATTGATGACTTTCAGCAAAACCGGGTAGCCCGCGCCGTCGAGGAAGCTGAATTCAACCTGGATGCCATGACCGATGCCGCGCTGCGGGCCCGCGACCGCGAGGTCGAAGAGAGGGTCGAACAGTTTCAGGCCGTCGCGCGCGAGCTGTTTCGCACGGTCGAAGAAGACCCGCGCGATCTGACCGCCGCCCGCAAGTACCTGACGGTCTATTTGCAGGGCGCGCGCGACGCCACAGTGAAATTTGCCGACATATACACCCGCAGCGGCGATGCGACGGCCCGCAGCGATTACCTGGCCCTGCTGCACGACCTGGAACAGAATTTTACTGCCCGCACCCGCAAGATGCTGCTGGAAGACCGCAGCGATCTGACCGTTGAAATTGATGTGCTGCGCGACCGGCTACAGCGTGAAGGCGTCCATCTGGACCGTAGCTAACCTCTTTGCAAGGAACCCTCTTGATGTCTGAAATAGTTCAAAAAAAAGCCGCCGAAGCCGAGGCCCAGGTCATGGCTGTTGCCGCCACAACCCTGCCCGAACCCGTCGAGGCAGTGGCGCCGCTGCAAGAGGCCACGCCAGAGGTAAGCGCTGAAATCCAGACCCGGATCGGTGAAATCGACATGGGCGACAGCAATTCGATCATCCGCTTCGGCTCTGGCGCTCAGGCGGAATTGCAGACAATCAGTCAGGCTATGCTGGCGGATGTGCGCAACAAGGATGTCGGCCCGGCAGGCGACTCGCTGCGCAATATCGTCACTACCATCCGCGGCTTTTCGGTCTCGGAACTGGACGTGCGCCGCAAACCCAGCTTCTGGGAGCGCCTTTTGGGCCGCGCCGCGCCCTTTGCCAAATTCACCGCCCGGTTTGAAAGCATTCAAGGCCAGATCGACAAGATCACCGATGATCTGTTGGGCCATGAGCACACCCTGCTGAAAGACATCAAATCGCTGGATATGCTTTATGAGAAAACGCTGAACTTCTATGACGAACTGGCGCTATACATTGCTGCCGGCGAGGCCAAGCTGGCCGATCTGGATGCCACGGATATCCCAGCGTTGGAGGCAGCCGTTGCCGCCGCACCAGAGGCCGATCAGGTGATGCGCGCACAAGAGCTGCGCGATCTGCGTGCTGCCCGTGACGATCTGGAACGCCGGGTGCATGATCTCAAGCTGACCCGCCAGGTTACCATGCAGTCGCTGCCCTCGATCCGGCTGGTGCAGGAAAACGACAAAAGCCTGGTCACCAAGATCAACTCGACCCTCGTCAATACGGTGCCGCTGTGGGAAACCCAGCTTGCCCAGGCGGTTACCATCCAGCGCTCTGCCGAGGCCGCCCAGGCGGTCAGCTCGGCCAATGATCTTACCAATGAGCTGCTGACCTCCAATGCGGCCAACCTGCGCCAAAGCAACAAGATGATCCGAGAAGAGATGGAGCGCGGCGTCTTTGACATCGAAGCCGTGAAACAGGCCAATGCGGATCTGGTGGGCACCATCCAGGAAAGCCTGCAAATCGCCGATGAAGGCAAGGCCCGCCGTGCTGCCGCCGAAGCAGAGCTGAAAAAGATGGAAGCCGAGCTGCGCGACACATTGGCGGCTGCCAAGGCGCGCAAGGATGGGGTCGGCGATACCGCCGCCACCTCGGTACCTGGTTAAATGCGGCGGGCGTCCATGGCCCTGTGGCGCAGCCTCGCCCCCCCGGCAGCGGCAGGCATTGGCCTTGCCGCCCTCGCGGTGCTGACCGCCTGTCTGCCCGTCAATGATACCACATCCTTGGTACCGCAGCCGCGTCCAGATGTGCTGCCTGCAGCCTATCGCCCCCCCTCGGCCGAGAGCGCCCAGCTGCGCAACTATTACCGGGTGCTGCAACAGGATCTACTAACCCGCGGATTGCTGCGCACGGACGGCGGCGGGCCGGAAACCCCCTTTGATGCCGATGATCTGGCAGAGCACTTTGAGGCCATTGCCTTTTACAGTGAATATGGTGGGCGCGGCGGCGGTTTGACCGGTGGGCTAAGCCGCTGGTCCGGCCCGGTGAAACTGGTTGCCGAATTTGGCCCCTCGGTGCCCGAAAGCCAACGCAATCGTGATCGCAAGGTGCTGCGCGCCTATGGCGAACGGCTGGCGCGGGTCACCGGCCATAGCATCACAACCGCGCCGAGACGGGGCAATTTCCACGTGATCTTTGCCAGTGCCGATGACCGCGCCTTTGTGGCTGAAACGGTCCGCTCCCTGCTGCCCAACCTCAGCGACAACGACCTGCAACTCTTTATCAATCCACCGCGCACGCATTATTGTTTTGTGCTGGCAGGCGGCCCACAGAATGCACCGTTCGACTATCTGCGCGGCGTTGCGCTGATCCGCGCCGAACACCCCGATCTGGTGCGCGACAGCTGCATCCACGAAGAGGTCGCGCAGGGCCTTGGCCTGCTGAACGACAGCCCGCGCGCCCGCCCCTCTATCTTTAATGACGATGATGAATTTGCCTTCTTGACCCGTCATGACGAGCTGCTGTTGGAAATGCTCTATGATCCGCGCCTGCGCACAGGCATGAGCGTCGAAGAAGCCCGCCCAATCATACGCATCCTTGCCCGCGACGTAATGGGGCAGCCTCTCTAGCTGCAACTGCCCCGTTTGCCTGCCTTACATACGACTATAGAAAAGGACCTGAACCATGGGAATATTTGACTTTCTCAAAGGCGAATTCATCGACGTCATCCACTGGACCGATGACAGCCGCGACACCATGGTCTGGCGGTTTGAACGCGAAGCGCATGAGATCAAATACGGCGCCAAGCTGACCGTCCGCGAAGGCCAATCGGCGGTCTTTGTGCACGAAGGCCAGCTGGCAGATGTCTTCACGCCGGGCCTTTACCTGCTTGAAACCAACAACATGCCGGTGATGACCACACTGCAGCACTGGGATCATGGTTTTCAGTCGCCGTTCAAATCCGAAATCTATTTTGTAAATACAACCCGTTTCAACAACCTGAAATGGGGCACCAAGAACCCGATCATCTGTCGCGATCCCGAATTTGGCCCGGTACGACTGCGCGCCTTTGGCAGCTATTCGGTCCGGGTGGTGGATGCCGCGCGCTTTCTGACTGAAATCGTTGGCACCGATGGTGAATTCACCATGGATGAGATCTCTTTCCAGATCCGCAATATCATCGTGCAAGAGTTTTCGCGCGCGGTGGCAGGATCGGGCATTCCGGTGCTGGATATGGCGGCCAATACTGCGGATCTGGGCAAGCTGGTCGCTGCCGAAATCGCGCCAACCCTGGCGGAATACGGGCTGAGCATCCCCGAACTGTATATCGAAAACATCTCGCTGCCGCCTGCGGTCGAACAGGCGATGGACAAGCGCACCCAGATGGGCATTGTCGGCGATCTGGGCCGCTATACCCAATTTGCCGCCGCCGAGGCAATGGAAGCCGCTGCAACCACCCCAAACAGTGGCATGGGGGCCGGAATGGGCATGGGCATGGGGATGGCCATGGCGCAACAAATGGCCAATACCGGCCAGGCCGCTGGCCCCTGGGGGGCCCGCCCTGCCGCCGCAGCACCAGCGCAGGCAGCCGCCCCCGCAGCCCCACCGCCACCGCCGGTCGAACATGTCTGGCACACGGCTGAGAATGGCACCACCTCTGGGCCCTTTTCCAAGGCGCGTCTGGGCCGCATGGCACAGGAGGGTAGCCTGACCCGTGACACCCATGTGTGGACACCTGGCCAGGACGGGTGGATGCGCGCCGGTGACGTCGCTGAACTGGCACAGCTCTTCACTATTCTGCCACCGCCGCCACCGCCGCCAGCCGCCTAAGTCGCAGCCAGGCAACCGGCCCGTTGATGCCGCGCCGCTGGCGCTATTCCAGGGCTTGTCGCGTTCACTTGCATCCACGTGACTGGCCATAGACATTCGATATAGCATGTTCATTAGCGCAAAACCGGCACCCGTTTTTGCGCAACTTGCTCTCACTGGCCAGTTTTGGCCTCTAGCCTTGGTAGTATTGTGACTGACCTTCCGCCCCCTGCACCACCAGCCGCCCCGCAAGACAGCTGGGACCCAGCAGGCCCGCAAAGCCCGATCGAAACCAACCGCTTTCCCTGCGAACAATGCGGTGCCGACTACCGTTTTGACCCAAAGGAAGGGCGCCTGATCTGCGGCCATTGTGGTCATGGTCAAGAGGTGCAAGAGGCCGCCCCACAGGGCGGTGCCCTGCGTGAGCTGGATTTCAAGGCCGCGCTGGCCGCGCGCCTGCCCGAAGCCGAGATGGAGGTAACGCGGGTTTCCACCTGCCCCAACTGCGCCGCCCAGGTCGAGTTTTCGGATGAAACCCATGCGCTGGAATGCCCGTTCTGCGCTACCCCCGTAGTGGCAGATACCGGCGAGAGCCGCCACATCAAACCCAAGGGCGTCGTGCCCTTCATGCTGGCAGAACCTGCCGCACAAAAGGCCATGGCAAACTGGCTCGGCTCTCTGTGGTTTGCCCCTAATGGCCTGCAGGCCTATGCCCGCAAGGGGCGGCGCATGGAGGGAATCTACGTCCCCTACTGGACCTATGACGCCAAGACCAAGAGCCGCTATTCCGGGGCGCGGGGCACCACCTATTACGTCTCTGAAACGGTGATGGTGGATGGCAAGGCAGAAATCCGCAGGGTGGCCAAGATCCGCTGGACCCCGGTGTCCGGCCGGGTTTCACGGTTCTTTGACGATGTGCTGGTGCTGGCCTCCAAGAGCCTGCCAAAACGTTATACCGATGCGCTGGAACCCTGGGATCTGTCGCATCTTGCCCCCTATCAGCCGCAGTTTCTGGCCGGCTTTCGCGCCGAAGCCTATGCCATCCCCCTGGACGAGGGCTTTAATGAGGCACGCGCCCATATGGATCGAGTGATCGAACGCGACGTGCGGTTTGACATCGGCGGCGACCGCCAGCGTATTTCAAACATCGACACGGCGCTTTCGGACGTGACCTTCAAACATGTGCTGCTGCCGGTCTGGATGGCCGCCTATAAATATCGCGGCAAGACCTATCGCTTTGTAATCAATGGGCAAAGCGGCAGGGTTCAGGGCGAACGCCCCTATTCCAGCTGGAAGATCGCCGGTGCCGTTCTTCTGGGGCTCGCGCTGTTGGGCGTGGCGGCCTATTTTGGCGCCCAAAGCTAGCCGTCGGCGGTATGATTTCCCAAAATCCGGGGCAAGAAACCCGCAAGACAAATGCCAATACCTGATGACAGGACGACAAAATATGACCGCTCCGCTGCCCAGCCTGCCCGCTCTTGAGGCGCTGTTTTCCGCCCGCCACAGTTGCCGCGCCTTTCGCCCCGATCCGCTGCCGCGCGCGATGATCGAAGACATCCTGAGATGCGCCCAGAAAGTTCCCTCTTGGTGCAACGCGCAGCCGTGGAAAGTCACCGTGACCAGCGGCGCAGAAACCGATCGCCTGCGTCACGCCCTGACACAGGCGGCCATGGCGGGCGGCCACAGTCCTGATCTCGACTTCCCCAAGGCCTATCTGGATGAATATAAAGCCCGACGCCGGGAATGCGGCTGGGCATTATACGAGGCGGTCGGGGTCGAAAAAGGCGACAGCGCCGGATCTGCCCGGCAGATGATGGAAAATTTCACCCTGTTTGGCGCGCCCCACTGCGCGGTGCTGTCGACACCAAACGATCTGGGAGGATATGGCGCGATGGATTGCGGTGGTTTTGTCGCAGGCTTCACCCTAGCGGCACAGGCTGCCGGCGTGGCAAGCATTCCCCAGGCGGCGGTGGCCTCTTTTGCGCCGCTGCTGCACGAAATGCTGCAAATTCCAGAGGACCGCCAGATCCTCTGCGCCATTTCCTTTGGCTATGGCGATCCGGACCACCCCGCCAATCGTTTTCGCACCAGCCGCGCCGCCCTGCCTGAATTCACCGACTGGCGCGACTAGACGCTGGCCCCTGTCCCCCGCCGCCATAAAGGTGGTTGCAAAGGTTCTTTCTCAATGCGTGCAGTCATTCAACGTGTTTCGCAAGCCTCGGTTACCGTCGATCAACAGGTGATCGGCGAGATCGACGCCGGGCTTTTGGTGCTGATCTGCGCCATGCAGGGCGACGGCAAATCCCAGGCCGATTACCTGGCCAGAAAGATCGCCAAGCTGCGGATCTTTACCGATGATGCCGGCAAGATGAACCGCTCTGTGGTGGATATTTCGGGGTCTATTCTGGTGATCAGCCAATTTACCCTGGCCGCCGAAACCCACCGTGGCAACCGACCTGGCTTTTCCACGGCCGCGCCCCCTGCAGAGGGGGAGGCGCTCTACCTCTATTTTGCCGATCAACTGGAAGCGCTGGGTCTGCCGGTACAACGCGGCGAATTTGGCGCCGATATGAAGGTTCGTCTGCTGAATGATGGCCCCGTGACCATCTGGATGGACAGCGCCGACCGCTAGGCCGCGCGCGCCACTGCCGACGACTTGCCAGGTTCCGCCCCTTAGACCCGTCCTTTCTGCAGTGGCAGGACAGAGTCGCTCTTTGACCATTCGAGGTCGGATTCGCATCAGTTTTACAAGAAACGCCCCATTGCCCGACAGTTTTCCCAAAAAATGCAGCGCTTGGTCCCAAAGGTCATAAAAACTCAGCAGAAGGGAAATACCGCTACAAAAGCTGGTTTACCTCGCAAATGCGGCATGACACCTTAAGAAGGCGACACCGGGTGGAATGTGAAACTTTGCAAAAGTTTCCGCGGCCCGGCCTTGTCGTTATTAAAGCTTGCGAGGTCGCGGCAAATGCGCAAATCTTGTCGCACCATACAAGAAATTGCCGCCAAGGTCGCGTTCCGGGATCGCAGGCCGCAAATATAATAACTGGGAGACATCGATGAACGATCACCTTCATTTTCTGGCACGCCATGCCGCCGCCGGCAAACTCAGCCGCCGCGACTTCATGGCAAAAGCCGCCGCCCTAGGCTTTAGCGCCGCCGCTGCCGGCACCCTGCTGACCTCGCAAGCCCACGCTGCCGAGCCGCAAAAGGGGGGGACCATCCGTATGGGCCTGCAAGGCGGCAGCACCACCGACAGCCTGGATCCAGCCCTGTCGACCAATATGGTCGCCTTGATGATGATCCGCCTCTGGGGCGAGTCCCTGGTAGAACTGAACGACGATGGCGGCCTGGATGGCAAAGTAGCGGAAAGCTATGAGGCCTCGGCTGATGCCCGCGTCTGGACCTTCAAGATCCGCGAAGGCATCACCTTCTCCAACGGTAAATCCGTCACCGCCGAAGACGTCGTCAAAACCATGGAACGCCATTCGGGCGAAGACACCAAGTCTGGCGCGCTTGGCATCATGCGCGGCATCAAGAACGTGTCGGCCGATGGCAACAATGTTGTTATTGAGCTGGAATCGCCCAACGCCGACCTTCCCTATCTGCTGGCCGATTACCACCTGGTGATCCAGCCGAATGGTGGCATGGATGATCCCACTGCCGCCATTGGTACCGGCCCCTATATCCTCAAGGATGTAGACATGGGCGTGCGTATCGTAGCCGAAAAGAACCCCAACCACTGGGGCGACCTTGGCTATGCCGACACCATTGAGCTGATCGTGATCAACGACAACACCGCCCGCGTTGCTGCGCTGCAGTCTGGTCAGGTTGACATGATCGACCGGGTTCCACCCCGGACGGCGAAACTGGTTGACCGCGCCCCCAATATCAATGTGCATTCCACATCCGGCCCTGGCCACTATGTGTTCATCATGCACTGCGACACCGCGCCGTTTGACAACAACGATCTGCGGATGGCGTTGAAATATGGCATCAACCGTCAGGAAATGGTCGACAAGGTTCTGAACGGCTATGGCTCTGTTGGCAACGACAGCCCCATCAACTCTTCCTATCCGATGTTCACCCCTGCCGAGCAGCGTGAATACGACCCGGATAAAGCCATGTTCCACCTGAAGAAATCGGGGCATGATGGCGAGATCCTGCTGCGCACCTCGGATAACTCCTTCCCCGGCGCACCAGATGCGGCAGCCCTGTTCCAGCAGTCCTGTGCCAGCGCGGGCATCAACCTGAACGTCAAGCGCGAGCCCAATGACGGTTACTGGTCCGAGGTCTGGAATGCACAGCCCTTCTGCACCAGCTACTGGGGGGGGCGTCCGACGCAGGACCAGATGTTCACCACCGCCTATCTGTCGACGGCAGACTGGAACGACACCCGGTTCAACAATGAAAAGTTCGACCAGCTGCTGCTGGCAGCCCGCGCCGAGCTGGACACTGCCAAGCGGACGCAAATGTATGCGGACATGGGCGAAATCCAGCGCAACGAAGGCGGCTTGATCTGTCCGATGTTCAACGATTTTGTTGATGCGACATCGGATCGTCTGGGTGGCTGGGTGGAAAACACCAAAGGCCAGCCGCTGATGAACGCCTACGCCCCAATGAAAATGTGGGTGAAGGCATAAGATGCCCCTGATTATCAAATTGTTGGCCCAACGCATTGCGTTGGGCCTCATCCTGTTGTTTCTCGTCTCGGGGCTGATTTTTGCCGGTACAATCATCCTGCCAGGGGATGTGGCACAGTCCATTCTGGGACAATCTGCAACCCCTGAAGCCCTGGCAAACCTGCGTGCCGAACTTGGCCTGAATGAACCCGCCTTGCAGCGCTACCTCTCTTGGCTGGGCGGTCTTGTGCAGGGCGATCTGGGCACTGCTCTGACCTCTGGGCGCGATATCGGCGAAAGCATCTCTCAGCGCCTGTCCAATACGCTCTTCCTGGCCTTCTGGGCCGCCATCGTCGCCGTGCCGCTGGCGATCTTCCTGGGGCTTTTGGCGGTGCGGTTTCGCGAACGTTGGCCCGACAAGGCGATTTCTGGCGTCACGCTTGCCTCAATCTCTATTCCCGAATTTCTGATCGGCTATGTCCTGATGTTCTTCTTTGGCGTCAAACTGGGCTGGTTTTACCCCACCGCCACGGCCTTTCGCCCGGATGCGGCGCTGTTCGACAAACTGGAATCTATCGCCCTGCCCGTCGCGACGCTGACGCTGGTCGTGCTGGCCCATATGATGCGCATGACCCGCGCCGCCATTTTGAATGTGATGCAATCGGCCTATATCGAGACGGCTGAACTGAAGGGCCTGAACGGGCTGCAGGTGATTGTGCGCCATGCGCTGCCAAACGCCATCGCACCCATCGTCAATGTGGTGATGCTGAACCTTGCCTATCTGGTTGTCGGCGTCGTGGTGATCGAAGTTGTCTTTGTCTATCCTGGCATGGGCCAATATCTGGTGGACAGTGTTTCCAAACGCGACGTGCCCGTTGTGCAGGCCTGCGGCATCATCTTTGCCGCCGTCTACATCGGCATGAACATGATCGCCGACATTGTCTCTATCCTGTCCAACCCAAGACTGAGGCATCCAAAATGAGAATACCTCTTGCTGCAGCCATTGGGCTCTTCTTTACCGCACTTTACTTTCTTGCCGCCATCTTCGCGCCGCTCCTGGCCCCCTACGGCTATGCCGAGGTGGTCAGCACGGGCTATTGGGATCCCCCCAGCGCCGAATTCCTGCTGGGCACCGATGGCATTGGCCGCGATCTTCTGTCCCGGATGATCTATGGCGGGCGTACCACCATCTTTGTTGCCACCGCTGCGACCATCCTGTCCTTTACCACCGGATCTGTGCTCGGGTTTCTGGCCGCTGTCGCCGGGGGCTGGGTTGATCAGCTGCTGTCGCGCTTTGTCGATCTCTTGATGTCGATCCCCTCGTTGATCTTTGCGCTGGTTGTCCTGTCGGTGATGCCTGTCACCCTGCCGGTGCTGGTCCTGGTTATGGGCCTCCTGGATTCCACCCGCGTTTTCCGCCTGTCGCGTGCTGTCGCGGTGGATATCGAGGTCATGGACTACGTCGAGGCTGCGCGCCTGCGTGGTGAAAAAACCATCTGGATCATCTTCCGTGAGATCCTGCCCAATGCGCTGTCACCGCTGGTGGCTGAAATGGGACTGCGCTTTATCTTCATGGTGCTCTTTGTGTCGACCCTGTCGTTCCTGGGCCTTGGAATCCAACCACCACAGGCGGATTGGGGCGGCATCGTAAAGGAAAACGCCGAAGGCATCGTCTATGGCATTCCTGCCGCGCTGATGCCGGCCTTTGCCATCGCCACCCTGGCTATTTCGGTCAATCTGGTGGCGGATTGGGTGCTGAACCGAACCACCTCACTGAAAGGAGGCCGCGGATGAGCGATCCACAATTGAAGGTCCGCGACCTGAAAATCGGCGCAACGGTCTACCCGCCCGGAGAAAAACCCCATGACATCGAAATTGTCCACGGGGTGAGCTTTGATCTGGAAAAGGGCAAGGTTCTGGGGCTGATCGGGGAATCCGGGGCAGGCAAATCGACCATTGGCCTGGCCGCCATGGCCTATGGCCGCGGTGGTGTCAAAATCACCGGGGGTGAGGTCTGGATCAATGGCCGCGATGTGCTGCAATCGGGCACCGGCGACATTCGCAAACTGCGCGGCGCCGAGGTGACCTATGTGTCCCAATCTGCCGCAGCCTCTTTCAACCCGGCAAAAAAGATCCTGGACCAGGTGGTCGAAGCGGCTGTCGAACAAAAGAAGTTCAGCCGCAAAGAGGCAGAGGCCCGCGCCCGAGATCTGTTTGACAAGCTGGGCCTGCCCAACCCTGAAACCATCGGCGACCGCTATCCGCATCAGGTCTCTGGTGGGCAGCTGCAACGCTGCATGACGGCGCTGGCGCTGTGTCCCGAACCGGACCTGGTGGTCTTTGATGAACCAACAACCGCGCTGGATGTCACCACCCAGATCGACGTGTTGATGGCCATCAAGGCCGCCATCCGCGAAACGGGTGTTGCGGCGCTGTATATCACGCATGATCTGGCCGTTGTGGCCCAGGTCAGCGACGATATCATGGTGCTGCGCCACGGCAATATGGTCGAATATGGCTCGGTTGATCAGATCATCAACGCCCCGCAAGAAGACTACACCCAGGCGCTGGTCTCGGTGCGGTCGATTGAACATGCGGAAAAAGAGTCTGCCGGGGATCCCGTGCTGAGCGTGCGCAATATCACTGCCCGCTACAAGGGCACGCAGTTCGATGTGTTGCACAACGTCAATGTCGATCTCTATCCGGGGCAGACGCTGGCGGTGGTGGGCGAATCCGGGTCGGGCAAATCGACCCTTGCGCGGGTGATCACCGGGCTATTGCCGCCGCGCGAAGGCGAGATCGAATTTGCCGGAAGGACGCTCTCGCCCGATCTGGCGGGACGCTCGCGCGAGGATCTGCGCGAATTGCAGATGATCTACCAGATGGCAGATGTGGCGATGAATCCACGTCAGACCGTGGGCACCATCATTGGTCGGCCGCTTGAGTTCTATTTCAACATGTCGGGCAAGGAAAAACGCAAGCGGATCATCGAACTGCTTGACGAGATCGAGCTGGGCGAAGACTTCATGGATCGCTACCCGGCAGAACTGTCAGGCGGACAAAAGCAGCGGGTCTGCATTGCCCGCGCCCTGGCGGCCAAACCCAAGATGATCATCTGTGACGAGGTCACCTCGGCGCTGGATCCACTGGTCGCGGATGGCATTCTCAAGCTCTTGTTGAACCTGCAAAAGATCGAGGATGTTGCCTTTCTCTTCATCACCCACGATCTGGCCACCGTGCGCGCCATTTCCGACACCATTGCGGTGATGTATCAGGGCAAGGTGCAGCGCTATGGCAGCAAGACCCAGGTGCTGAGCCCGCCCTTTGACGACTACACAGATCTGTTGCTCAGCTCGGTGCCGGAAATGCGTCTGGGCTGGCTGGAAGAGGTGATTTCCAACCGCAAGATGGAAAGCGCCGGCAACTGAGCCAAGCGCGCCCCACCAACCAACACGAATGACAGGCTCAGGCCCGCGCGATTGCGCGGGCCTGATGCTATGGCGCGGCGGTTTCTGTAGGCCGTGACGCGCCATCACGGCCCTATGGTGATGCCATTTTACGCCAGGATCAACTTTCTGAATGGCAATTCAAGATTTGATCGCAATGATGGGGCAAAGAGACAAAGGATTCGCGCCATGGACAACAAACTGCTTCTCATCATTCTGGATGGGGTGCCCTATCGCAACTTTCGGCGGCTAT
This sequence comes from Pseudophaeobacter profundi, assembly GCF_029697505.1. GTDB lineage: Bacteria > Pseudomonadota > Alphaproteobacteria > Rhodobacterales > Rhodobacteraceae > Pseudophaeobacter > Pseudophaeobacter profundi. Next base: position 346,897 of record NZ_JARJEF010000004.1, read on the forward strand.
TTGGCAATCTGGAAGGCTGGGTCGACAGCGGCGACGCCCGTGTCTGGAAACAGCGCGCGGTGCTGCCCTCAATTTCAGCCAGTTGCTATGCCTCGATCCACACAGGCGTGGCCCCGGCCGAACATGGCTGTACCGGAAATGGCAATGTCTTTCGACTGGAACACAAGGATGTCTTTTCCCAAGTTCGTGAAGCCGGGGGCACCACAGGGGCCGTGGCGCACAGTTTCTGGTCGCAGTTTTTCAACCGCCACCCTTTTGATTTTGTGCGCGATATTGAATATGATGAACCCGAAAGCGACAGTATCAACCATGGTCGTTTCCACACCATGACTGGCTATGGTCTGACCAACCAGATGACGCCCTCGGATGTGGATCTCTTTGGCACCCTGACCAATCTCTGCCTGCGCTTTGGCCTGAACTACGGCATGCTGCACACCTGCACGCTTGACAGTATGGGACATCGTTTTTTCCATGACTGCCAGGAAATGGACCACGCCTGTTTTGTCATGGATGAAATGCTGGCCCCCTTTATCAGCCGCTGGCGTCAGATGGGCTATGAGGTGATCGTCACCGCCGACCATGGCCAGGACGAACGCGGCCATCACGGCGGGCGCAGCGCGCTGCAACAGGAAACCGCGCTCTACTACTTTGGCGATGCGCAGGGGCCGGCGAAAGACGATGTTATCGACCAGCGTCAACTGGCCCCCACCATCCTAAGCCGACTGGGCGCGCCTGTAGCCGATACAATGAAGGCGCAGTCGTTTCTCAGCGAAGCCCCCAACGCGCGTTAATCATAGGGCCAAAGCCCTTGCCCCAGGGCCTCTACCGCTGCAGAGATCCGTTCAAAGCTATCGCGGGCGCGCCCCACTGTGTGGCGGGCCCGCAGATAGCCATGGACCAGGCCCGGCTCGTTGACCCAATAGGCCTTGCCGCCCGCAGCAAGCACCTTGTCGCGGTAGTCGCGGCTGTCATCGCGCACCGGGTCGCAATCGGCCGATACCAGCACCGTGGGCGGCAGATGGCTGAAATCGCTATCTTGCAACGGCGCATAGCTGGGGTCAGCCTCTGTGCTGGGACTGCTGCCCTTGGGGCGGCGAATGTCCTGGTAGAACAGCACCTCGTCACGGGTCAGCATCGGGGCATGCGCATGTTCAAGGTAGGATCCTGCATTCACATCACCGCCAAAGGCACCATAGATCAGAACCTGCCCCATAATGGCCGCCTGAACCGCAGCCTCGCCCCGCGCCCCATGGGCCAGCGCAGCACAGAGATTGGCCCCGGCGCTATCGCCCATGAGCACAACCCCCTCGCCATAGGTCGTGATCACCCAGCACAGCGCCTGCCATGCATCGTCATACATCGCCGGGTGTTGATGTTCTGGCGCCAGCCGATAGTCCACGGCCACCACGCGATAGCCAGTCTGGGCGCAGATTTCGGCACAAATGTCATCGTGGCTCTCAAGGCCGCCAACCACAAAGCCGCCCCCATGGCAAAACAGTACCGTGCGCGTTGGATCACCCGCGCTGTAGATCCGCAGCGACACATCGGGATTGCCGGGCGCAGCGCTGATCTGGCGGTCTTCGGTTTCGACCAAGGCCGGACGTGCCGCCAGGAAGGCCCGCGCCATTTCATCATAAAGCGTGCGCTGCTCGGCGATGCTTTGCGCGACAGCATCCTCAGGATAGCACTCCCCGGTCTTGCGAATGAAGGCCCAGGTTTCTTCGTCGATCAGCCGTTCGTAGTCCATTCCCGATCCTTCGTAGCGGTAGTTTCACGGCGCAAGACTAGGCCAGAGCAAGCGGTGATGGAAATGGCAAATGAAGAAAAAAGACGCGCCCGGCTGGGGCGCGTCCTGTGGCAAGGGCAAATTTCTGATCAAAGGCGCGGACCTCCAGGCACGGCCAAAGCCCCCGATACCTGGCTGTTTTTCCTCTCCTTGGCGCTCCGCCCGGTTCGATCCGCCATCTATCAGCTCGTCTCTGCGGGCAGGTGTTCCCAGGGACGGGTAAAGCCGCCCAGCACGCCAGCAATATCCCCATCTCTGGCACCATTGGCCACAACCTGAGCAACCAAGCCGCGCTTTTTATCGTCGATCACCGCCTCTACCCGCGCCGGACAGGCCGCCTTCAGCAGCGCGTCATTATAGACACGGGTGATGGCATGTTTGCGCAGATCCGGTTTGAAGATCTTGCCAACAGCTGTTTTGGGCAGCTCGTCCATCACCGTCAGGTGTTTGGGGATTGCGGCGCGCTCATGCACATGGATCTTGCAATACTCCAGCAGCTCCTCTGCCGTGGCAGTGGCCCCGTCGACCAGCTCGACAAAGGCGCAGGGCAGCTCTCCGGAATGGGCATCGGGCTGGCCGATCGCCCCGGCAAAGGCGACCGCCTCATGGCCCAGCAGGGCCTCTTCTATTTCAGCCGGGTCGATGTTGTGGCCGCCACGAATGATCAGGTCCTTGGCCCGACCGGTAATCCACAAATATCTATCCGCGTCAAAGCGACCCAGATCACCGGTGCGCAGATATTTGTCCTGATAGTAGAGATCGACGTTTTTCGCCGCCTCGGTATAGGTGTGGCCGGCATAGACACCGGGGTTCGAGATGCAGATTTCGCCCACCTCATCGACACCGCATTCGACCATGCCATCAGCCGTACTCTTGACGATTTTGACATCTGTATAGGGGAAGGTGATGCCGATAGAGCCGATCTTCTTTTCCCCGTCGACCGGGTTGCACGACACCAGGCAAGTGGCCTCGGTCAAACCGTAGCCTTCGATGATATTGATGCCTGTAGCGTCCTGGAAACGACGATACAGTTCAACCGGCAGCGGCGCAGACCCCGAAAAAGCAGTCTTGACGGTGGAGATATCCGCATCCACCGGGCGCTGCATCTTGGCCGAAATGGCCGTCGGCACGGTAATGATAAAGGTGATTTTCCAGCGTTCGATCAGTTTCCAGAAATTGTCAAAAACACCTTCGCCACGATAGCCCTGCGGCGTTGGAAAGACCACATGCGCCCCGGAAGACAGCGATGCCATGATGATCACATGGCAGGCAAAAACATGAAACAGCGGCAGCGGGCACATGATGTTGTCATTCTCGGTGAACAACAGCGTATCGCCAATCCAGCCGTTGTAAATCATGCCTGAATAGGTGTGCTGCGCCACCTTGGGCATGCCGGTAGTACCACCGGTATGGAAATAACAGGCCACCCGGTCCGTGGTACTATCGGCAAAGGCCAGGGTGGTGGGCTGTTTCAGCATCTCTCGACGGAAGGATTTGTAATCCGCGTGGGCGATTTTATCCTTGTTTTCCAGCTTGGGGCGCAGCAGCGGCACGATCCAGGATTTTGGCGGCGTCAGATAGCGGTTCAGATCCACCTCTAGCACCGTATTCACCCCCGGCGCATGGCGCACCGCCTCGGCTACTTTTTGCGCCACATCGGTTTTGGGAAAAGGTTTGAGCGTCACCACGACCTTGGCCTTGGTTTCGCGCAGAATAGACGCGATCTGTTCCGGCTCCAGCAGCGGGTTGATCGGGTTGACGATCCCTGCCACCGCACCGCCAAGCATCGTTACCAGGGTTTCATTGCTGTTGGGCAGCACATAGGCCACCACGTCTTTTTCGCCGATGCCCAGCTTGCGGAACATATTCGCCGCTTGGGTGACCTGATCCTTCAACTGGCTCCAGGTCAGTGTTTCCGCCTTATCCGTGGGGCCGGAAAAGATCTGATAGCTGACGGCGTTGTTATTGGGAAACCTGCCCGTGGTGCGCGACAACAACTGGTAAAGCGTTACCGGGTTATCCCGTTCCTCCCAGGTTGCTTCCTGTTCCATCGCAATGCTGTCTTCAATCGTGGCAAAAGCCATTCCTATCCTCCCCTAACCCCGGGCATGCCCAGGAGATATCCTCTTTGGGCTCAATTTGGGACCAAACGGCGCAGCGTGCAAGCGCATGCGCGGGGTCACGTCAAGGCAAGAGGGAAAACTGACGTGGCGATACAGGTCAATACAAATCGACGCAGATCAAAACAGGCCGATACCAAGGCAGTAAAAGCGCCCCGGCCAATCCGACCGAGGCATAATCATAAGCATGGCAGGCGCCCTGCCCCCGCCACGCCGGGCTAGCGGCTATTCGGCCGCCAACCCATCGGTGAACTGCAACCGCGCCAACCGCGCATATAGCCCACCTTCAGCCACCAGCGCATCATGGGTGCCAGTGGCAACCACCCGGCCATTCTCCATCACGACGATGCGATCAGCCTTCTTCACCGTGGCAAGACGATGCGCCACAATCAGGGTGGTGCGGCTCAGGCTCAGCTTGTCCACCGCGGCCTGCACCAGTCGTTCGCTTTCAGCATCCAGCGCCGAGGTGGCCTCGTCCAGCAGCAACACCGGCGCATCGCGCAGGATGGCGCGGGCAATCGCAATCCGCTGTTTCTGCCCCCCCGACAACATCACACCGCGTTCACCCACAAAACTGTCGTAGCCCTCTGGCAAGGCAGAGATGAAATCATGCGCAGCGGCGGCAGCGGCAGCGGCTTCGACTTCGGCATCCGTGGCTTCCGGACGGCCAAAGCGGATGTTCTCGCGCGCCGAGGCGGCAAAGATCACCGGATCCTGTGGCACCATGGCGATATGTTTGCGAAAGTCATCGCGCCGCAGATCGCGGAGGGCGATACCATCCAGCAACACAGCACCCCTATCCGGGTCATAAAACCGCTGAATCATCTGGATGATGGTGGTCTTGCCAGCCCCCGAAGGCCCGACAAAGGCAACGGTTTCACCCGGCTTCACCTCAAGGTTCACATCATCCAGGGCCTGCACAGCGGGGCGTGCCGGATAGGCAAAGGAAACACCCTGAAAAGAGATTTCACCGCGCACCGGGGTGGGCAGCGTCGCTGCAGCACTGGGGTCTTTCACCGTATCCGTCGCGTTCAGCAGCTCGATCAACCGTTCCGTGGCACCAGCGGCGCGCTGCAGCTCGCTCCAGATTTCAGAGAGGGCCGCAACAGACCCGGCGACCAAAACCGCATAGATGACAAACTGGATCAGGGTTCCTTCGCTCATCACGCCTGCGCGCACGTCATTGGCCCCCATCCAAAGCACCCCGACAATACCGGAAAACACCAGGAAAATAACGATCACAGTCAGATAGGCGCGGGTTTTGATCCGCGTGACAGACACACCAAAGGCGGTCTCGGTCATCTTGGAAAACTGCTCCCGGCTGGCGGCCTCATGGGTAAAGGCCTGCACCGTCTGCACCGCGCCAAGCGCTTCGCCGGCATTGCCCGAAGAGGCCGCGATCCAATCCTGATTTTCGCGACTGATACCGCGCAACCGCCGCCCCAAAACCATGATCGGCACAATCACCGCAGGCACAATCAACAGGACCATGCCGGTCAATTTAGCCGAGGTGAGCAGCATCAAGATCATGCCACCAATAAAGATCAACAGATTCCGTAGGGCAATCGACACAGACGAACCCAAAACAGATTGGATCAGCGTGGTGTCGGTGGTGATCCGGCTCAGTACCTCTCCGGTCATGATCTTTTCAAAGAAGGTCGGGCTCATGCCGATAACGCGGTCAAACACCGCTTTGCGGATATCCGAAACAACCCGCTCTCCCAGCCGGGTCACTAGCGCGTAGCGCAGCCCGGTTCCGACCGCCAACAGGGCAGCAATGACCAGCGCGGCCATGAAATACTGGTTCAGCAAGGCGCTTTCCGACACCCGGAAATTGTCGACAACACGCCGCACCGCCAAAGGCAGCGTCAGCGACAGACCAGCGGTCATCACCAGGGCACAGGTGGCAGCAAACATCAGCAGCCGGTAGGGGCGCATAAAGGGCCACAACGCCCCCAGAACGCCAATTTCCCGAGAGCTCTCACGCTCTTCTTGCGAGGTCGGAGAAGCCTTGTTTCGCGCCATGCCGGATCCTTTTGCCCATTTCCCTGTCAGGGCCCCTCGCCCTGCGGTCCAGTCAGGTTCATGGCCCCGCCAGACCTGCAGGTCAAGCGGCTGTGGGCTCTGGGTGCCGACAAACCAGGGAAATATGGGCTCAGACAGGGCCTGAGGCTAAAACGTCGCAACCCTGTCCCAAACCAGACAGGCCAGCAAAAACACGACAAGACAGGTCTGTCACATAGGGTAATGTTTGGGGGGAGTTGTCAGCGGTGATACTGGAGCGGGCGGCGGGAATCGAACCCGCGTCATTAGCTTGGAAGGCTAAGGTCTTACCACTACACAACGCCCGCTCTCTTGGTGCAGGTGATATTTCAAAGAAAAATGGAGGTCAAGCCTCGCAGTTGTCTTCTTTTGAAGAATAGCACGACCGCAAATTTACCCCGCGCCCGGCGCTGATTGCCTTGGCGCCCCCCTTTCCGATCCAGCCTGTAGCTGGACATCGATATCTGCAGCAGCCGGAAGAGGCCCGAAGGCACCGGAAGATCGCGGATAGACGTATATTTTAAAAGGTTTGCAGGGGGGGGCTTGTGTGGGGGGGGGGGCGAGGCATGAGCGATTTTGACCTCCCTCTTGGGGCCAGGGTTTTGGTCGGCAATGCAGGCCCTCAAGACAGGATTGGCGGTGTATTCATGACCACCTTTGTCAAGGGACACGTCGCCGCGATGCGCCAAAAAGCCATTGCAGCTCTGAATATGCAGGATTGGATGGCAGAAGGACTGGGGCGCGCTGCGCGCTACCCCGGCCTGGTCGATCTGGACACGCAGATGGTCTTGGCGGCGGACGGGCGCAACTGCCTGATCGGCAGCTATATGGTCTTTCCGTCCCTCAATGACCCCTGGGTAAAAGAGCAGGCAGAGGCGGGAAACCTCCCCTTTGATGCCGCCAGGGCCTTCACACCGATCATGGTCTGGGTTCACAAAAGCCGCCGGGGCGAGGGCATCGGTGCCACATTGTCCCGCGAAGCGCAGGAGCTGGCCGGGGCATCCGGCCTAAATATCCTGCTGGTCTATGGCCAGGCAACGGATGCCATTTGGAACTTCACCGGGCGGATGAGCCACAAGCCGGAGCTGATCAAGGGCCTGACCTATAATGGCCTGCCGGTGCGCTATTCGCCTGTCGGGCCTGGCTGAAGCACAAAACAACTTGCGGGTTTTTCTATTTGAGAAAATGTCTAGCCTTGGTCTGATACCCGTCCACAAAGTAGTTCAGCGCCTGTTCTGGCAGCAACGCGCAGAAAGCACCATTTGCAAAGTCGCGGGATCTGGCGGCACGGTTTAGGCTGAACGCCGCACACGCAAACGCAAAAGCCGCCCTTCGCCGCAGGTGCAACCGACAAGCACCATCGGACGGAAGGGATGCGGACTTTGCGGACCTCCGATCCATTAATCTAACCAGCTAGGCGGCGTTTGCCGAATAGAGCACGGTGGCTACCCAAGATATATTTGCCCTGCAGGGTACTTTACCCTCGGCACACTGCGGGTCGCGAGGAAAAATCCGATAGCTAGAGGGCCAACTCGACCGATAAACATCGTCGCCATGATGATGGCCCTGCCGATACCATCAAGCTCTCCGGTCGTCCCGCGCTACAGGCCCACTGTGCCAAATGCCGATGTGACTTCAAATGCGAGGTCGATGAACTCGCCGTCGTGATTGATCGAGGTCACAAAAATGCCCGTTAGAACCAGAAGCATGGAAATGGTAGTGAGAGCGAGGACCTTCATCACTTCATCGACACCCAAGGAGCGCCCAAAGGCGTGCAATGTTGTTTGGCGCCTGAAAAAAGCAACTGTGGCTAGCAACAACACGCAGAGTGTCGTCACTTTAATCCCTCCTGCTGTCGAGGTGCTGCCACCGCCAACCAACATAAGTGTCATCGTCAACATGGTCGCGCTGTCATGCATTCCGCTGGTGTCGATCGTATTGAACCCGGCCGTGCGCGGCGTCACCCCCTGAAACCAGCTTGCCCATAGTTTGTCGCCAGTGGGCAAGGGGCCCAAGGTATAGGGGTTCGTCCATTCGAGAAGGCCGAACATGACGCTCCCCCAGACAATCAGAATGCCAGTTCCGAGCAGCATCAGTTTGGAATGCAGTGTGAGTTTGCGCCACTGGCGTTTCTGATAGATATCCCCCACGACAATGAATCCGAGCCCTCCCAGAATGAAGAGAGCCGGGATCACGATGTTGATTATCGGGTTGCCCACCCATTGAGACAGACTGTCTGCGTAAAGCGCAAAACCCGCATTATTGAAGGCCGAAATAGAATGGAAAATCGCCTGCCATAGGCCATCCCAACCCAACTCCGGAACAAAGACTAGAGCCAGCAAGGCGGCCCCGATCACTTCGCAAACAAGGGCGATGATCAAGATAATTCGCGCTAGATAGGTTAGGTTCGACAGCGATGTCTGGTTCAGGTCTTCGCGTAGGATCAGCCGTTGTGGCATGCCCACCGGAATGCCAAGCGCTCCAAGCAATAGCACCGCAAAGGTCATCAAACCCAACCCGCCGAGTTGTATAAGCGCGGCAATGACACCCTGCCCAAAGCCTGTGAAAGCAGCTCCCGTATCGGCCAGCACAAGCCCTGTCACAGTGACGGCAGAGGTTGATGTAAACAGTGCTTCGCCGAACCCGATGTCCCCGTGATGCGAGATCGGCAACCAGAGCAAGAGGGCACCCACGATGATAAAGGCCAGGTAGAATATCACTAGAACCGCGGGGGGCGGCATGCGCAAAGTCGCGAACCGTTTCACCAGTTTCGAGGGCATGAATGCCATGGCTATAGGCTGGCTGCGAAGTTGCGAAGGTCATTGCGTTTGCCGAGCAATAGCAGAAGGTCATCCCGCTCCAATTGGCATCCTGTCGCGTCTTGCCCAACGTATTCAGTTCCGCGCATGACCCCGATACAACGCAGATTGAACTTATTGCCATGCGGGAGGTCTTTCAGGCTCTTGCCTTCAAGGCTTTCGGGGATGCGGAAATTCACAACGTGGTAGCCGTTGCCCAGACTAACATAGTCACGTACCAGCGGGTTATGCAAAACCTGCGCGATGTGTTGACCGACCTCCACTTCAGGGTGAATGATTCTGTCTACACCAAGTTTACTCAGAATTCTGTGATGCGTCTTGGTCGTGGCTTTGGCCCATACAACCGGAACTCCAACAAGTTTGAGGTTGATCGCCGCAAGGATGCTGGCCTCCAGATCATCGCCCATGGCAACAACGGCCACATCACAATCACCGAAGCCCGCTTCCCGCAAAGCAGCATCATCGCGCGCATCCACGATCATGGCCTGAGAGAGTGTATCGGCAAGGATCATAACGCGTGCTTCAGATATGTCGACTCCGATGACGTGATTGCCGAACCGCTGCAACTCCTTTGCGACGGTACTGCCAAAGTTACCCAGCCCGACGACACCAAAAGTACGGTTGGCGGAGTTTTTCATGTCTTCAGCTCACGATCTTTGATTGCAATTCAGCGAACCTCGCCGCGACGCAGCAGATTGTCAACATGGGCTCACTGCCGCCGTTGGCCGCGCCAGCGTACCAAACCGGGACTGAAACCAGAGGTCAAGGTCGGCTGAGCGGGACAAAGCCGACCTCTGGTTTTTATTTGAGGATGTCTGCTTTACAAACGGCTACCGCCTACAGACTTTAGCTAGTATCAGAAGTTAATAGGTGTTTATGACAAGCTCCTTCACCACACGA
>NZ_JARJEF010000047.1 GCF_029697505.1 Pseudophaeobacter profundi
GTCCACCCTCGCCAACCTCCGCAAGAAGCACAACGACGCCGTCGCTGAGATGGGAGAGCAGATCGACCAGCTCAACAAGCTCAAGGCCAAGGCTGAGCACGACCGCAACTCTGTGCTGAACGAGCTGAACAACACCCGCGCCGCCGTTGACCAACTCACCAGGGAGAAGGCCGCCACCGAGAAGGTTGCCAAGCAGCTTCAGCAGCAGTTGAACGAGGTCCAGGGCAAGCTCGACGAGACCAACCGAACTCTCAACGACTTCGACGCCGCCAAGAAGAAGTTGAGCATCGAGAACTCCGACCTTCTGCGACAGCTCGAGGAGGCCGAGTCCCAGGTGTCTCAGCTCAGCAAGATCAAGATCTCCCTCACCACCCAGCTCGAGGACACCAAGAGGCTGGCCGACGAGGAGTCCAGGGAACGTGCAACTCTCCTCGGAAAGTTCCGCAACCTGGAGCACGACATCGACAATCTGCGAGAGCAGGTTGAGGAGGAGGCTGAGGCCAAGGGTGACCTCCAGAGGCAGCTGAGCAAGGCCAACGCCGAGGCTCAACTGTGGCGTTCCAAGTACGAGAGCGAAGGAGTCGCTCGCGCCGAAGAGCTGGAGGAGGCCAAGCGCAAGCTCCAGGCTCGTCTCGCCGAGGCTGAGGAGACCCTCGAGTCACTGAACC
>NZ_JARJEF010000048.1 GCF_029697505.1 Pseudophaeobacter profundi
AAATGATTTAGTGTTAATTGATTCTATTATAATTGGTATAAATCTATGATTTGATCCGCAAATTTCTGAACATTGTCCATAATATAGTCCAGGTCGTATTAATAAGATTCTACCTTGATTAATTCGTCCTGGAGATCCATCAATTTTAATTCCAAGTGAAGGAATTGTTCAAGAATGAATTACATCAAAAGATGTTACTAAAATACGTGTTTTTATATTGTATGGTAATATAATTCGGTTATCTACTTCTAATAGTCGGTATTCTATTCATTAATAGAATTAGTTTGCTTTATGTATGAATCTATTTCAATTTTTTTGAAATCTGAATATTCGTATCTTCAATATCATTGGTGTCCAATTGCCTTGAGTGTAATTATTGGTTTATTTATTTCTTCTAATAGATATAAAATTTTTAATGATGGTAGAGCAATAATAATTAATATTATTGCTGGTATAAGTGTTCAAATTAATTCAATTATTTGTCCTTCTAAAAGTATTCGATTATTAAGTTTGTTAAATATTATAGACGTTAGCATATATAAAACTGTAATTGTAATTATAGTTAAAATTATTATTGTATGATCATGAAATATAATTAGTTGTTCTATAATAGGTGATACTGAGTCCTGAAATCTTAATATTTTTCATGTTGCGATTTCCA
>NZ_JARJEF010000049.1 GCF_029697505.1 Pseudophaeobacter profundi
GCCGCTGCGTGGTTAGGAAATATTCATAGTATTTATACTTAACTGTTGTTAATTAACTACTACAATGTCAGAAACTTTGCAGATCAGAGGAACACTACGTGGTCATAATGGGTGGGTCACCCAAATTGCCACCAACCCTAAATATCCTGACATGATATTATCATGCTCACGAGACAAGACTTTGATCGTGTGGAAGCTGACTCGTGACGAGGCCAACTACGGAACCCCTCAGAAGCGCCTTCACGGCCACTCTCACTTTGTCAGCGACGTTGTTCTGTCTTCGGACGGCAACTATGCCCTCTCTGGCTCCTGGGACAAGACGCTGCGTCTGTGGGACTTGGCTGCTGGGAGGACGACACGGAGGTTTGAAGATCACACCAAGGATGTGTTGAGCGTGGCTTTCTCTGTAGACAACCGTCAGATCGTCTCAGGCAGCCGAGACAAGACTATCAAGCTGTGGAACACTCTGGCCGAGTGTAAATACACAATCCAGGATGATGGCCATAGTGACTGGGTCTCCTGCGTCCGCTTCTCTCCGAACCACGCCAACCCCATCATTGTCTCTGCCGGATGGGACAAAGTTGTCAAGGTCTGGAATCTGACCAACTGCCGCCTCAAGATCAACCACTACGGCCACACCGGCTACCTCAACAC
>NZ_JARJEF010000050.1 GCF_029697505.1 Pseudophaeobacter profundi
AAGACTGAGAACACGAAGAAAGTAATTGCGTACTTCGCCACCGTCGGTGCCAGCACAAAGAAACCCACCGCCGAGGAAACCAAGAAGGGAACCCTGGAAGATCAAGTCGTCCAGACTAACCCGGTACTGGAAGCCTTCGGTAACGCTAAGACCGTGCGTAACGACAACTCTTCCCGTTTCGGTAAGTTCATCCGTATCCACTTCGGTCCCTCTGGAAAACTGGCCGGAGCTGACATTGAGACATATCTGCTGGAGAAGGCCCGTGTCATCTCCCAACAGTCCCTGGAGCGATCCTACCACATCTTCTACCAGATCATGTCTGGCTCTGTGCCCGGCGTCAAAGCTATGTGCTGCCTGTCTGACAACATCTACGACTACTACAACGTGTCCCAAGGAAAGATTACCATTCCCAATGTAGACGACGGCGAGGAATTCTCGCTCATTGATCAAGCCTTCGACGTGTTGGGATTCACTCAGGAGGAGAAGGAGGACATCTACAAGATCACCGCCTCTGTGATGCACATGGGTGGCATGAAGTTCAAGCAGAGGGGTCGAGAGGAGCAGGCTGAGGCCGACGGTACTGAGGAAGGAGACCGTGTGGCCAAACTGTTGGGTGTGGACAGCGGAG
>NZ_JARJEF010000051.1 GCF_029697505.1 Pseudophaeobacter profundi
TTCAGACCTTCCGAATACTGGATAAAACTCCAGATTCGGGTGGATTATGTCTCTACGCATGAGCCTACACAATGGAATAAACCCACTTCTGCATCAACGAGGATCATTCTTATTTTAACCATTAATCGATTATTATGTAACCAATATTATTTCAACAAAGCCCTCGAAAAACACAAATCGAATTTCGAGTCGCCCGTAAACTGTTTCGGATGACCCCTATATCCGAAGACAGTTTCGGTCGGCCCGGGGTTTATTCCAAGGGTAGGATCGACTGCCAGGCAGTGATAACTAAAATGCAGTGATTTAGAATGCGAACAGTAGCAAAAAGGCCATCATAAGACAGAAGAGACCCATGGCCTCAGACAGGGCAAAGCCCAAGATGGCGTAAGAGAACAGTTGTTGTTTGAGAGAGGGGTTTCTGGCGTAGCCGATAATCAGGGAGCCAAACACTGTCCCAATACCAGCTCCTGAGCCTGCGACTCCCACCGTGGCGGCTCCGGCACCAATAAACTTGGCTGCAGAATCTATGTCCCGGGAAACAGCTGAGGTTTGGAAATTTCGTACAAGTGGTAACAGACTAACAGCAGTGGAGGAGGGAGTAGTGGATGACTGGTGT
>NZ_JARJEF010000052.1 GCF_029697505.1 Pseudophaeobacter profundi
TGTGTGTACGGTATCGTGAACTGTAGCTGCTAGCCGAGGCTAGCATTGGAATTATTTTACATAAATAACTTAAGTCATTCGTCAAAATAAATACATATCCATTCAGTAACAAATCAACAATTAATTTGTGGGCGCTTAAAATTCCCCATCAGGATGTAGGTCGAATCTTGGTGGGAAGGATGCGCCGTCGAAGAAGCTGGGCCTGATGGGGGGAGGTCGGTGTGTCAATGGGCTTCCCGCTCGTCCCGCGGATCCCGCTCGGCCTTTCGTCCTGAACTTGGCGATCGCCTGCTCGGCGAGGTCCGCCCTCTCCTCGGCTTCCTCCAGCTCCTGTTGTGCCTTGCGGAACTTGGCCAGGTTGAGTGCCGCGATCTCCTCGGCCTCTTCAATTTGTCTCTTGTAAGTCTTGATCTTCTGTTGCAGTTTGTCAACCAGGTCCTGCATGCGCTCCTGGTTCTTGCGGTCCTCGTCGGCCTGGAAGCTCAGCTCCTTGATGCGTCTCTCGGACTTCCTCAGGTTCTTCTGAGCGTCGGCGTGTCGCCTCTGTTCGCCGTCCAGCTCGTTCTCCAGCTCTCGCACTCGCTGTTCCAGCTTGGCGATCGCCTTCTTG
>NZ_JARJEF010000053.1 GCF_029697505.1 Pseudophaeobacter profundi
GTGGTCGACAAGGTGCCGCCCGAGATGCTTTATTTGGTCGATGCCCACTGGTACCAGTTCCCCCCCATGAACCCCCTGTGGCACTCCCTGCTAGGGTTTGCCATGGTGGTGCTAGGGTTCATCAGTGTGATGGGCAACGGTATGGTTGTCTACATCTTCTCCTGCACCAAGGCCCTGAGGACACCTTCCAACCTCCTGGTCGTCAACCTTGCCTTCTCCGACTTCCTCATGATGTTCACCATGGCGCCTCCCATGGTTCTAAACTGCTACTACGAAACCTGGGTACTTGGACCCTTCATGTGCGAGGTCTACGCCATGTTGGGATCTGTCTTCGGCTGCACATCCATCTGGACCATGGTGATGATCGCCAACGACCGATATAACGTCATCGTCAAGGGTCTGTCAGCGAAGCCCATGAACATCAAGACTGCTCTGGCCAGGATTCTGTTCTGCTGGGCTCATTCCCTCATCTGGTGCCTCGCTCCCTTCTTCGGATGGGGAAGGTATGTACCTGAGGGCAACATGACTGCCTGCGGAACTGACTACCTGACCAACAACTGGCTCAGCAAGAGCTACATCCTCGTCTACTCTCTCTTCTGCTACTTCACG
>NZ_JARJEF010000054.1 GCF_029697505.1 Pseudophaeobacter profundi
GTCATATTGAAATAAAAATAAATATTGTTCCAATAATTACATGCAATCCGTGAAATCCTGTTCTTATAAAAAATGTTGATCCATAAATTGAATCTGCTATAGAAAATGGTGCTTCATAATATTCAATTGCTTGAAGTACAGTAAAATAAATCCCTAAAATGATTGTAATTAATATTCTTTGTACTGTTTGTGAGTAATTTATATTAATTATTGCATTATGAGCTCATGTAATTGAAATTCCTGATGATAGTAAGATTATTGTATTTAATAAAGGAATTCTTATAGGGTTAAATGTTTTAATTCCTGTAGGTGGTCATTGTATACCAATTTCAATAGTTGGGGCTAGTCTACTATGAAAAAATGCTCAAAAAAATGATGAAAAAAATAAAACTTCTGAGGTAATAAAAAGGATTATTCCTCATTTTATTCCTTTAATTACTTTTTTTGTATGGATTCCTTGAAAAGTTGATTCTCGTACTACGTCTCGTCATCATTGAATTATTGTTAAAATAATAATAATTATTCCAATACTTATTAATCATATATTATTATTATGAAATCATATAATTGTTCCAGAAGTTAATCTTATTAATCCTATAGATCCTG
>NZ_JARJEF010000055.1 GCF_029697505.1 Pseudophaeobacter profundi
TCCAGACTTGACTCGGTCCTCAGCCACTTCCAGCTCGTCTTCAACGAAGGCCAGCTTCCTCGAGACCTCTTCGGACTTTGTATCCGAGTCCTCGGCCCACGTTCTGAGCTCTTTTAGCTGATCTGTAAGATGATCCATCCTTTCCACTATCGGTTTGTTTCGGTTATCGAGTACCTGGCACATTCGCTTGGCCTCGTCGGCTGCTTGTGAAGCCTCAGCCAGCTTGGACTGTGCTTGTGCTGATCTTTCTTCTGATCTTTCCAGGTCCTCCTCAATCATCTGTACCTTCCTGTTCAGGGCCGCTACTTCAGCCTCAGCCTGTGTCAACTGCTTCTCCTTCTCTTCAAGGTCCTTGTTTGCCTGTTCCAGAGCCTTCTTGTTGGTTTCCAGGTCAGTTTCAACTTGCGTCAGCTTCTTAGCGAGTTCCCGTACATCCTCAAGGACCTTGTCGGCACGGGCGTTGGCGTCCTTGGCCTGACCCTCGCAGGTGTCCGCCTTGTCCATGGCGGCGTCCTTCTCCATCTTCATCGCCTGCATCTTCTTTTTGATCGCGTCCATCTTGGCGGCTTGGTTGTTCTACGCTACCTGGCCGAATCT
>NZ_JARJEF010000056.1 GCF_029697505.1 Pseudophaeobacter profundi
GGTTCGTTTGTGTTTCTGTTTCGTACAAAACAACGGTACTATGTAACTAACGCGACGGCGCCTGCGGTGGTCGATGGTCGCCGCCAGGAGAAGCTCCAGAGATCGTCTGCGGGTCGTCGCCGGCGGAGGATTAGAACAGGAAGGTCTTGATCTCGTCGTAGAGTACCAGGACGAGGGCGCCACCAGTGCCTCGCAGAACGTTGGAGAAGGCGCCCTTGAAGAAGGCACCGCTGCCCTCGCTCTTGGCGATGGTCACCCAGCAGTGGCCGGTGCTCTTGTAGGTCCGCTCGGCGGCGGGCCGTCCGGACTGCATCATCATACGTCGCCTGACAGTGTCGAAGGGGTAGGACACGATACCGGCGACTGTGGTTACCACCTGCGCAATACCCCAGGAGAGGAAGAATCCGGCAGACTTGGGGTCAGGCAGCATGCCCTTGGCCGTGTCGAAGCAGCCGAAGTAGGAGGCTCGGTAGATGATGATACCTTGGACAGACACGCCGAACCCACGGTACAAGCCGATCAAACCGTCGGTCTTAAAGATCTTGGACAAGCAGTCGCCGAGACCCTTGAACTCTCGGGTGGCTCCAGCCTTGCC
>NZ_JARJEF010000005.1 GCF_029697505.1 Pseudophaeobacter profundi
TGACCGGCACCGTGACCCTGCCCGAAGGCACCGAAATGGTTATGCCTGGCGACAACCTGAAGTTCGACGTTGAACTGATTGCGCCTATCGCGATGGAAAACGGCCTGCGTTTCGCCATCCGCGAAGGCGGCCGCACCGTCGGCGCCGGCGTTGTGTCGAAGATCACCGAGTAAGTCGCTTTAGCGAATGATCAAACAGAAAGGCCGCCCATTCGGGCGGCCTTTTTTTGTCGTGAAACGATACCTCGGGCAGGCCTCCGTCTGGGTGTTTCAGGTGTTTTTCTTGGGCGGCGGCGCTAGGGCGCGGGTTCTGGGCTGCGCCCGACAGCGCGATCAGCGTGGTCCGTGATGTCATCCAACCTCGCCTGCAGGCTGAGCCGGAGAGCCTCGGCCTCTTCTTCGCTGGGTTTCTTGGGCACCGGGTCCGTCCATTCCTGACAGATCAGCACGCCGCGTGAAAAGGGCAGGGGCAACATCTGCTTGTCCCAGGTGGGCAGCTTCAGCACCCGAGGCTGCGCAAAGGCGACGGTAAAGACTCGACAGCCGGTCATCCGTGCCCAGGTTATGGGCACCCCGGATGAGATGCGCGCCGGGCCACGCGGCCCATCGGCGGCGATACCGATAGAACAGCCCTCCTTGGTGCGTCGCAACACTTCGCGCGATAGCGCGACATGGCGTTTGTGGCTCGACATCGGGATGGTTTCAAACCCCAGCCGCACCAAAATCTGCCCGGCCAGCCGCCCGGCCCGCGCTGCTGATGTCAGTGCGCAGATGCGCCCGAGCGAGGTGTCGAACAGGTAGGGTGCCATGATCAGCCGTTGATGCCAGAGCACAAAGATCACTGGCTCGCCACGGCTCACCGCCGCATCCATGTCCTCAAACCCGGTGCGCTGCCAGCGCGATGTACGATGGGCGAAATCAACATAGCGGGCAAAAAGCGCCTCGATCGTGCGATTGAAGCGAGGACTGTCGGCAATTTTCTTTCGCAGGCTCAATAGTAGATCCCTTTTTTGCCTGTCATAGAATATAATCCGTGCAAGAGCCAGTCTGCCGACTGGCCGAGCTGACAGTGAAGGGCCCACCGGGGTGAGCCCAAAAAAACCCCACTATTTCTGCTGATTTCCCCCTTGCGAGTCACGCAGAGGTGGCTTAGTTACACCGGCACTGCAGGGGTATAGCTCAGTTGGTAGAGCGACGGTCTCCAAAACCGTAGGTCTCGGGTTCGAACCCTGATGCCCCTGCCAGTAAGCTAAAGGATCTAGGCCTTCCAGGTTCGCATCCATAACATCGTTTCCCACAACATTCCCTACTTTCACGATTGTATTGTTTTGATCGCTGCAATCTTGTGATCCGTGCCGACGCGCCCGGATAGCCCGGACATGTTTGGATATGACGGGACGCTTCTGGCCTTGCAGTTTTGACAAGAAGCTTGGCGTATCGTACGTGAAGAGATGAAGCTGATTGCCGTAATTTTCTTGTCTTTTTGTGTTTTTGCTGCCGCGCTGGCTTTCTTCGTCTGGCCACGATCCGCTAAAATAAAGCACTACACGGCTGAGGAGCTGGTAGGAGCTACCTGTGAAGAGCTGGGCGCAGCGCACGAGGAGGTCATCTTTGCATATCACGATGCCGAGATTGCTTACGTTAGAAGGGCAGGTGTGTTTCACGATGACCTCGGCCTTCCGCAAGAAGACGTAGTGCCATTTGTTGTTCTCATGAGGCGGTTCATGGAAGATAACGACATAAAAGAGGCCGACCTAGCAGCGCCTTTGTCTCCTTCAATACCGCTCCAGAGTTCCAAGTTTTATTATGAAATATCCGCCATATGTGCAGCAAACCCCTTGCTCGGGGCGGTTGCGGCAATGCGGCAAGCGGCAACAAAACTCAACCTGATTAATTAGGCCGTGTTTCAATGTCGTTCTCGTTTATGGCTGCTTTGGCATGTCGCATCTCAGTACTGAAATACAGTACCAAATGACCGCGTTGGGCCGCCCGTGTCGAACGGTCCAACGGCGTAGATTTCAATAGCTCTCCATCTCGTTACAGATCTGGGTGCCTTTTGATCGTCGCATTGAACGCCTGCCGTATCTTGTGCGAGCGGCGGACAAAGATATTTTGGTCTGACTGACGTCCCCTTGCTGTGACGCAGGTGCGGTCTGCCGAGCCCCCCGATGCGCCAAGCGCCGAATGCAAATCGTGGTTTGCCGACAAAACGAACTGAGCGCAGCCTAGCTGTTGGCCAGATCCTTTATCATCGATCCGGTCTCGCGCAGTTCATCCGCGTAGCCTACGCTGGCAATGGTTATCGCAACGACCTTGTCTCCCAATTTGACAGCGGCGTCTGCGGTTTCCACCGCGTGGGTGGCATCCACCAGGCCGCCACCAGCGATCGCCCCCAGCTGGACCAGCACCTTGGCCGTGTAGTTGACGCCATCCTGCAGCTTGCTGTTCTTGCCAAGCGCCGCCAGCGCCTTGCTAAGATGGGGCAGTTTCCGGTCCACTGTGTTAAAGCTCTTGGCTAGGTCCGCTGTCTTGTCGAGCAGCTCATTGAGCGATTTCTCGTTGCGTTTGAGGTTCTTCTTGAGGATCTTCTTGTAAGGATGGGTGTCGGACAGGCCGTTCACCGTCTGGTCCAGGCTTTTGCATGAATCCATTGCATTCATGATTTCATTTGTCAGCTTCTGCGTCTTGAAACCGGCATGGGCGGTGTTGACCTTGAGATCCTTAAGGCTGGATTTGGCCTTGTCCAGCGTCGGCACCAGATCAATGCCCAATGCGGCATTCAGGGTGGTGCCAAGGGTTTCCGATGCGCCCCGACCGACGCCCTTGCTGGCCTTGTCAAACGCAACGGCCAAGTATTTCAGATGTCCCTGCAACAGGGTAGCAGCTTGGGTGATCTTCATGTTGTGTTCAACCAGCTGTTGGGTCAGGCCTGCAGCCGAGCGCGCAAAGCCATAAATCGCGAGAGCCTGGGTGCCGGGCAAGGCAATGGCCACACCGCTGGCAGTGGTCATAACTACCGACTTGGCAATATTGACGCGCCTTTTCTTCAGGTCCTTCTGATACTGCGCTTCCAATGATGCATTCAGTCCCATCTTCTTCAGAACATTTGTCGGCACCTTGTGATGCAGATCCGCCAGGTCGTTGGCATGTTCGTCCAGCTTATCACCCAAGACCTTAGCGGTTTTTTTTGCATCCATCCCGACCCGCGCCTTGGACTGTGCCCGAATTTCGGCCGCAGCCTTCTTGACAGTATCCTCGAGGGCATTGCTGTATTGCGCATGCAGCGTGTTCAGCGCGTTCTTTTTATCCAGTTCCTGAACGATCACCTCCAGCAACATGATCGTCACCTGTTTGCCCTTCAACTTCAGGCCATCGCAGTACTTGTCACCTTTCAGCCTATCGTTGACCTTGTCGGCAATATTGTAGCGGTAGACTTCGCGGGTCTTGCTACCGAATTTCAGCGCCGCTTTGTGTTCTGCCTTGATCAGCTCATCGAGCTTGTCCAGATCGCTCAGGATCGCTTTCTTGCGTTTCGGCGTGGCAGACAGGCTGCTTGCGTCCTTACGCACAGCCTTGCTGGCGACGGTAAGCGCGTTGAGCGACGTAACCAGCAAGGATTGCACGGTGTCGCGCTTTGCCTCCTTGTAGGACTTGAGCGCCGCCGTCATCTTGGCCGCCGATGATGGTGGTTTCGCCCCCGGCCAGGCGGCTTTCCACCACAGGGAACTGATGGTCACGGGTAAACGCTTCTTGAGGTCCTTGTCGGTAAAATCCGCCATACAACATACTCACACTAATTACACAAAAAGGCGCTCTGTCGCGTAAATGCTGCGAAGAGCATGGTTAACTCTGTTTCAACCGAAATTCTCAAAGCGGATGATCTGCAGGCATATCCTGTCGCTGCTTTGGGTTTGAAGCAAGCATTTTAAACCCGCCGCGGGGTGGCCCAGACAGATCAGGCGCCCCCGTGTCGGACACCTGGAAAACCAGGAGGAAGTCATCAGTGTTGATGGCTGGAGCGGCCTCAAGTTGCGCCAGTCGCGCGGCATTGTCGCAGACGGTCCCTTCGACCCGCAGGCCTTTCAGGCTGGCCTCCGAAGTCTCAGCTCCTGAGCAATCAATTCCAATTGCGCGTGCAAAGATATGCGGCAAGCCGGAAGCCCGCTTCGGACCCTACCGTCAGCGGCTCTTGCATCCCGCTTTCGAGCGCTCTCAGAGATCCCGAAGCGCGTGCTCTCCACCACGGTTTAACGCCCCCCCTGATGAAGGGCGGGTGGAAACCTGTCGGCACTCACGCAAAGCACAGCAAAAATCCATTTTACCGGCACTCAGACAGATGATCTTACTGACACATGATCTTACTGACGCTGCGCAGATTGGCGGCAATCTGGACCGTCACGGAATCAACGGTCATGGTTTCGTCGGCCGCCCAGGCGACCACTGCTTCAGTCAGCGCCCGCGTCGACAGTTCCGCCAGCAGCCGCGACTCGATGGCCAGATCAGACCCCAGCCGCGTTTCCAAAAGCCCCGAAATCGAGCTTGAGGTTTCGTCGACCTGCGTCCGGAACATATCGTGAAGGGTGGGGTTCGCATCGACGACCGCAATAATTTTCAGCAGCAGGGCGCGGTCAAGTGGGTCTTCATGCAGCCCCTGGCCCAGCAGTTTCGCAAGATCATCCAGGATAGGTCCACTCGATTCAACGAACCAACCTGCGCCCTTGATATCCAGTCTGATTGCTTCGCCAAGGATCGCAGCCTGTTTGTTATTGTAATAATTAAAGAATGTCCGCGTGCTGATGCCCGCTTCAATTGCGATGGCTTCGGTCGTGGTTTGGTCCAGCCCATTGCGCAGGGCGACCGTGACAGCGGCCATCTGGATATCTCGTGCCGTCTGTAAACGGCGCCTTTCACGAAGATTCATGCCCATACCTTGCACAACCAAACTATTCACATCATGTAAATATTGCACACTGTGTATTATTATGCAATCAGCCATCAACACCTGACGACGCGCGGAACAACCGGATTATATGACCATGTACAAGTTTCCCATTTTCACCGGTGCCGCATTGGCCGCACTGGTCTCGCTGGCGACCTCTGTTGCTGCACAGATGCCACCCAAACAGGTTGGCGTCATCAAGGCGGAGGTTCAGGATGTGCCGCGGATCGTTACCTTGCCCGGGCGCTCTGTGGCGGCATCGTCTACGGCGATCCGCCCGCGGGTAAGCGGTATCGTCACTGAAATCCTGTATGAACCTGGTCGCCCCATCGAAGCAGGCACACCGATGTTTCGCATCGACGACATCACCTATCAGACCAACGTCGCGGCAGCTGCGGCTCAGGTCGCTGGCGCCGAGGCAAAAGTGACCGAGGCCCAGGCCGCCTTTTCCCGCACCGAACAGCTGGTCGGGTCGGGCAGCACACAAGCGCAGGTCGAATCCGCCCGCGCCGCGCTGGATCAGGCCCGTGCCGGTCAGGATTCCGCCCGCGCCAGCCTGACACTGGCCCAGGCACAGCTGGCCTGGACCACGGTCACCAGCCCGCTGTCGGGTGTCGCCAGCGTCTCGGCGGCTTCGATCGGGGATCTGGTGACCGAAGGGCAGGCGGATGCGATGGCTACGGTCACGCAACTGGACCCGATCGAGGTGGATATGTACGAGCCCTCGTCGCGGTTTCTCAGTGTGATGGACGACATCACCGATGGCACCCTGCGTCTGAATGATCAGCTGAACGCCACGCTGACGTTGGAGAACGGGCGCACCTATCAGGGCAAGGGCGCGCTTGTCGCGCCGGGTGTGACGGTGTCGACCTCCACTGGGTCCATCGACACGCGGTTCCGTTTCGACAACCCCGACAACATGATCCTTCCCGGAATGTTCCTGCGCGGACAGATCGACCTTGGTATCACGCAGGCGATCCTTGTGTCGCAATCGGCAACCAGCCGCGACAAGCTGGGCAATCTGTCGGCGTGGGTTGTTGTCGACGGCAAGGTCAGCCAACGCGATCTGACCGAAAACGGCAGCTACCAGCAACAGTGGATTGTTACTGCCGGTCTTGAAGGTGGCGATATGGTTGTCGTTGACGGGCTGACAGGGCTGAGCGAAGGAGCCGAAGTTGTGCCTGTCCCGGTCAGCTTTGACGCAAACGGCGTGGTACGCGAGGCCGCGCCTGATGCCGATGCGCCTGACGCCGAAATTCAGGCAGAAATGCCGACCGAAGCGTCCTCCGACGCGTCCGCGACGGAGTAACGAACAGCATGGCCCGTTTTTTCATTCACCGTCCGGTTTTCGCCTGGGTGATCGCTTTGGTCGTTATGCTGGTTGGCGCGCTTGGCCTGAACTCGCTTGCGATCGAACAATACCCGCAGATCGCGCCCACCACTGTGCGTATCTCCGCCAGCTATACGGGCGCATCGGCTGAAATTGTGGAATCCTCGGTGACCACGGTTGTCGAAGACGCGATGACCGCGCTGGACGGTCTGATCTACATGACCTCCAGCTCGACCCCTGGCGCGGCATCAGTCTCACTTACCTTTGACGACAGCGTGGATGCGGACATCGCGCAGGTGCAGGTGCAGAACAAGTTGCAGCTGGTCAATTCACAACTGCCCGACGTCGTGCAGCAACGTGGTGTGAGCGTTTCAAGGTCGACCAGTTCGATCCTGCTGGTCGGCGCGTTGACCACCTCGGAAGGACAGATGAACACCGTCGAGTTGGGCGACCTGATCTCGCAACTGATCGAAGATCCGGTGAAACGCACGCCCGGCGTGGGGTCCATCAACATCTTCGGCTCTGGCTATGCCATGCGGATCTGGATGGATCCGATGAAGATGGTCCAGTATCAGGTTACCCCCGCCGACATCACGGCAGCGGTTGCGGCGCAGAACACGAATGTCACCGTGGGTGATCTGGGTGCACAACCCAGTGCCGGCGGCCAGCGGGTGACAGTACCGATTTCGGCGCAGTCGCAACTGTCCTCGGTTCCCGAATTCGAAAGCATCCTGCTGCGTGTCGACCCTGACGGATCCACCGTGTTTCTGGGCGATGTGGCCAATATCGAGATCGGTCAGGAAAGCTATGGCGGTGCGGCGCGCCACAACGGCAATCCGGCGGCAGGCTTTGCGGTGAACCTTGCGACGGGGGCCAATGCGGTCGACACCGCCGCGGCGGTGCGCGAGACGATCAACGGTATGGCCAAGGCGCTGCCCGCAGGGGTTGAGGTGGTTTATCCCTATGACACGTCGCCTTTTGTCGAAGAATCCATATCGCAAGTTTATCACACGCTGATTGAAGCCGTTGTCTTGGTGTTTCTGGTCATTCTTGTCTTTTTGCAAAGCTGGCGCGCCACACTTATTCCCGTCATCGCGATCCCCGTGGTTCTGCTGGGCACCTTTGCCGTGCTGGCGGCAGCCGGATTCACCATCAACACGCTGACCATGTTCGCGCTGGTGCTGGCCATCGGCCTGCTGGTGGATGACGCCATTGTTGTGGTCGAAAACGTTGAACGTGTCATGGAGGAAGAGGGCGTCGGCCCTGTCGAGGCCACCGAAAAAAGCATGGACGAGATCACTTCGGCGCTGGTCGGCATCGTGCTGGTTCTATCGGCGGTCTTCCTGCCGATGGCATTCATGGGCGGGGCAACGGGCGTGATTTACCGCCAGTTTTCGGTCACGATCATCACGGCGATGGTGCTGTCGCTGGGTGTGGCTGTCATCCTGACGCCCGCGATGTGTGCCAGCCTGCTGAAGCCGCGCAAACATGGCGACGGCATCGCGCCCGCCCGCTGGTTCAACCGCAACCTTGACCGGGGCACAAACGGCTATGTGGCTGTGGTGACCCGCTATGTAAAGCGCCCGCTGCGCGCGCTGCTGGTGCTGGCTGCGGTGGTGTTTGGTGTGGTGGTGATGTTTGACCGCCTGCCCGGATCGTTCCTGCCGGACGAGGATCAGGGCGTGGCGCTGGTCATCATCCAGGGGCCCGACGGGTCCACCACCGCACAGACCCTCGCATTGGTCGAAAAGGTCGAAAGCTACCTGCTGAACGCCGAAAGCGACACGGTCGAATCCGTCTTTGCGGCGCTCGGCTTCAGCTTTGGCGGCAGTGGCCAGAACAACGCGATGGTCTTTGTGAAGCTGCGCGACTACGACGCGCGCGAAGGCTTTGACATCGGCGGGCTGGTGAACCGTGCCAACGGCTATTTCTTCAGCACCAACCGCCAGGGCAATATCTTTGTGCTGCAACCGCCCGCCATTCAGGGCATGGGCAGCTCGTCCGGCTTCACCATGTATCTGACCGACCAAGGCGGGCAGGGACAACAGGCGCTGGCCGCCGCCGCTGACCAGCTGGTTGCAGATGCTCAGGCCGATGGGCGGGTCACATCGCTGCGTGGCAACGAGGCCGCCAGCCAGACTGCACTTCGGCTGGATATCGATCAACAAAAGGCCGCGGCCTTCGGTCTGTCGATCACCGATGTGAATGCGATGCTGTCAGTCATCTTCGCAGGCCGCGAGGTCAATGATTTCGCCCTTGGCAACGATCTGCGTCCGGTGATCGTGCAGGGGCAGGCCGAACAGCGGTCACAGCCTGAAGACATCAACAGCTGGTACGCGCGCAATAGTGCAGGCGAAATGGTGTCCTTTGCCGCCTTCTCGGAACAAAGCTGGACGCAGGAACCGCAGGCGGTCTCGCGCTATGGCGGCACCCGCGGCATGGAACTCAGCGGCGCTTCAGTGGCGGGGCTGTCGTCCAGTGACGGCATGAACGCGATGGAAGAGCTGGTGGCGGAACTTGACGGTAACTACGGCACCGCATGGACGGGCCTGTCCTATCAGGAACGGCTGTCGGGCAATCAGGCGCCGTTGCTGTTCGCGCTGTCCGCCCTTGTGGTGTTTCTGGCGCTTGCGGCCCTCTATGAGAGCTGGGCAGTGCCGCTGGCCGTGATGCTGACAGTTCCGGTCGGCATTCTCGGCGCGCTCGCCGCGGCCTATTTTCTGGGGCAGTCAAACGATGTCTACTTCAAGGTGGGTCTGCTGACGACCATCGGCCTGGCCGCGCGCAACGCCATCCTGATCGTGGAGTTTGCCCAGTCGCAATTGCACGAAGGCAAAACCGTGATCGACGCGGCACTCGTCGCGTCGCGGCAGCGTTTGCGTCCTATCCTGATGACGACCTTTGCTTTTATGCTGGGCGTGCTGCCACTGGCCATCGCATCCGGTGCGGGAGCAGGGGCGCAAAACTCGATCGGTATAGGGGTGCTGGGGGGCATGACCTCTTCGGCGGTGCTGGGGATTTTCCTTGTGCCGGTGTGCTACGTTGCGGTTCTGAAACTGCGCGATCTGATAGCGCGAAAGGGAAAAACAGGGTTACCTGACCGAACAAACCCGTCGCAGCCCTGTCCTTGATCGCGCATTTGTTGACCGCCGCCAGTGCGGTCGGCGCGCAGTTCTGCCGCACCCAAGAAGACCGCTTCATGCGTCGCGCGGAGGAGTATCGCGTCGTCCGAAGGCTCGCCGGAAAACGGGAAAAGGCCCGGCGCATTGACAAGCTGATCGCATGAGCAACTGCCGCCCCTCATCATGGGGCGGCTCGCCACAGCGATCAAATAACGGGTCACGCCGAATGTGCCGTGATCGCGGAGCGGCATCGCACCCACGCAAGCGAACCGCAGGGCGGCACCATATCCCAGATCCCCATTTGCAGCGTCGAGATGGATCACCCGTCAGGCACGCCGCAATTGCAGCAATCTCATATGGCAGCCCACGTTCAAGAATGGCGCATGTCGTCAATGGGGTGGCAGGCCCATGTCAAAGCGCCCTGAGGCGCCCGACAGAAAGATCCGGGCTTACCAAGAAAGGGAATGTCGGGACCTTCACGAGGATGACATGGCCTCGTCACATATCCTTTAAGCACCGGAGGTACTGACGCGGTTAACTCTTTTACCAATAGGACAAAAATATGGCTCACGCAAAATACAGTCTGTCGCGCCGCGCGTTCCTTACCACCAGCGCCGCAAGTTTTGCCGCCCTCTCGTCAATCGTCGCCTTTCGGGCCAATGCGCAGGCCTCTGCGGGCGAACTGCTACTGGTGCCCGCCACGCCGAACCCGAATGGCACGATTGAGCGTCTCTTTCTGCTGCACGGCGACCCGCTTGCCGGGCCGATCCGCCAGATCGTGACAGAGGCCGGGAATCCCGTGCCCGCCCCCACGATGGAGCCGGGCGCGCGCCGGGTGCTGCGGCTGATGCACTTCAACGACATGCACAACCACATCACCGATATGGACGACAAGCGCGGCGACACGCATCGCATGTCCCAGATCGCGCGCCGGATGCAGGACACCCGCGCCGCCGCCGCTGAGAACGAGGTCGTGCTGCTGCTGGGCGGCGGAGACGACCACACCGGTTCGGTCTTTGACGAACTTCTGGGCTGGGCGCCCGAGGAATTTGTTGCCGATGCGGGCTATCGGGTGAATTCGGCCGCTGGTGTTGATGTCGCGGTCCTGGGCAACCATGAATTCGACCGTGGCGCCGAGATGCTGCGCATCGGGATCGAACGGGACGCCCGCTTTCCTCTGCTATCGGCCAATGTTCACAGCTCTGCGCATATCGCGCGCGACCGCGACTACACCGCTGCCGCCGTGGCCGAGGTGAAGGGCTTGCGCATCGGCTTCATCGGGCTGACCACCCAGGTCGACACTCGCATCGGCCAGCCCGATGATCCCAACATGGGGGTTGCCAGCCCGGTCGAGGCCATCCGCAACGTGATGCCCGCGCTTTCGCAGATCTGTGATGTCGTGGTGATCCTGTCCCACTGTGGCTATGGCACCGGCCAAAGCCGCTCGGGCAAGGCGGGCGCGGACCGCTCGATCGGCGAGGGCGATTTTGACATCGCGGCCGCCGCGGGTCTGCTGACGGACAAGCCCGTGATCCTTATCGGGGGCCATTCTCACACCCGCCTGAACGCCGAAGGCCTGAACCCCGACAACATTATCGAAGGCGTGCTGATGACCCAGGCCGAGGCAAACGGGAAGTACCTGGGCGAGATCACAATGTCCCTGGCTGCGGATCAGGGACGCAAGGGCTGGTTCACACATGTCGGCCTGCATCCGATCAAACCCCGTGATGACCGGGTCGCCGCTGATGATCCAAAGTTTGCGACCCTTGAAAAGGATGGCGATTTCGATACTGCCTTCGAAGAGACCCATGTCGCGCCCCTGCGTCTGGCACTGCAAAGCAAGCTGGCTGAGACCATCGGCATCGTCACCGCAGGCGAAGCCGTCAGTACCGCGACCGTGGAGGCCGAGCGCTATGTCGGGGAAAATGCGCTGCTGAACTTCATGAACGACGCGCTGGTGAAACGCTCTGCAGGCTTTGCAAATGGCACGATCGATCTGGCCCTGTTCAACGCCACCGCAATTCTGGCAGGCGTGGCGCAGGGGCCGCTGTCCTTCGGCAGCTGGTATGACGTGATGCCCTATGCCGACCAGGTGCATGTCGCCACGATGACTGGTGCGCAAATTCACGAGATGGTGCAATCAAACGCCAAGCGCATCGTCCGGCCCGAAGAGGCCGATACCCTTGATTTCAAGGGCTTCATCTCGCGTGGTTTCCTGCATTTCTCCGAAGGACTGCGCTATCGGTTGGTGCTGGGCGACAGCGTCGGCGAAGCCCGCGCCGAGGAGATCACCCTGCATGGCCAGCCACTCGCCAGCATGCCTGAACGCCTGTTCCGCGTGGCCTTCAACAGCTACGTTCGGCTTGGCGGTTTCTCTGAAGCTTGGAACGGCAAGGCCATCGGCGCCGGGGTACCCGGCCAGATCCCGGGCATGGACCTGCGCGGTCTGGATTACGAGGAAAGCGGTCTGGTCTATCGAAACGAGATCATCGCTCAGATCCGCCAGGATGGCGGCATTAGTGCCGAAACCGCGCGGCTGGATGGACGCCTGATCATCGCCTAACCGTCACGCTTACCCCGAGGAATCAAGAGCCCCGTCCGGACGCCCCGGTCGGGGCTTTCTCTACGCAGAGCTGCCGTTGATGCACACAGTCCGCCCGAGGTGATAAAACCCTACCTTTGCTTCTGATTGTGTCCTTTGCTGCGATGCCGCGACCTTTGGCCAAACAGTTGTTTGCGCCCCCCCCCGGCGATTGCACCGGGGGCCTCTCACAGCGGAATGCTGGACCCGGAAGGCCTGGCGCCGCTCAGCTGGCTTGAGAGTGGCGCAGGGCTGCTCATGCATAGTTTTGAGGGAGAGTTCCGATCTGATCTCATCCTGACGCAAGAGTTGGGCGCTGCCACGGCCTTTCGCTAAAGCCTCATTGCGGGGGGCTTCGACCGCCAGGTCGCCGAAATTCAGGTCGGCATTACTGTCCTCAATCGCTATACGGCTCTTGGTGTACCTGTTCCCGAGCCCGTAGGGTGAGACAGTCCGGGGAAAGGGCGATCATGCCCCTAGGCACTAATTTCACTGGCATTCTGTTGCTGTTTCCGGGCAAGGGATAGCGCTGCCTCAATGGGGTCGACGACGGTAAGGTTCAGCGCTTGCGATAGATCCGCAGCCAAACCGCCCATGCCGGCACACCCTAGGACAAGCGTGCGGGTCTGCGTGTGTTCCGCGCAGCGTCGTCTGGCCTGTGCGATCAGCCGTTCTTTGGCGTTTGCTCTGTCGTGTTCGAAATCCAGCACCGGGACATCTGAGGCAAAAACGCCGAGACAATGACGCTGCAGATTGTAGCTTGCGATGTTGGCCTCAAGTACCGGCACCGATAACTGGGACGTGGTCAGGACGATAAAAGGCTCGGCCAGGTCATGCGCAGTGATGAAACTGGCCTCGCCCAGCCCCACAAGCGGCATGCGGCTGCGAGATCGGGCGATCGGCAAGCCGGTGTCATCGAAACAGCCGATTACCCCCAGGTCGAATCCGCCCTCGGCCAGCAGAGAAAGCGTGCCCGGTTCCGCGGCTTCGCCATCGGCCTGGCCCTGAATTGAGGCCGGCCCGGCAGTGTTGGTGACACCTGTGACAACAAAGTCGCGAGGCGCGAGACCGCGAGCCTGGTCTACCATGCGCTCGGTCATTTCAACGGTGGAATTCGGGTTCACAAAACAGAGCTTCATCCGCGCAGGCCTTCGCTTTGGCGGCTGGTGAAGGCGGCCCATTCTTCCAGCGACATGGTCGGAAGATCAAAAGTCTGGTTAGAACGGCAGTACCCATGGCCGCCCATGCGCCCCAGCGCATCCAGCGCCGTCGGATTGACATGGTGGCGGTCGTTCACCAGGCCTGGGTGGCTGTGCATGGCCAGCACCTCGCCTAAGATGATCTCACGCGATTTGCCGATGTTGAGCGTGGTGTGGCGGCGGCATTCGAACCGCACCGGGGCTTCGGCGATCTGCGGGCAGGAGACGAACTCGCCCGGCAACATGGTCAGCCCGGCTTCGGCGATCTCGTCGATCTCGGGGCCGAAGGGCACCGCGGTTGCATTCATCGCGTGCAGGTTGGCATGCGCAGCGATGTTGACGGTGAATTCTTCCGTCACCCTGATGTTGTGGGCGGTGTCCTTGAAACGCATATCGGCGTGGTTCTCGACACCGATGGCCAGGATGGCGGGGTCGGAAGATAGGCAGTTGAAGAAACTGTAGGGCGCGGCATTGGCAATGCCCGCCTCGTTGACCGTTGTCACCCAAGCGATTGGGCGCGGCACCACCGCCCCGATCAGCAGCTTGTAGCGTTCGCGCGGTGTAAGTTCGGCGAAGTCGAATCGTGTTTGCCCTGTTGCGGGCTGGATGTCGTCGGTCATAGCGGATCTTCCATAGTCTAGGGTTTTGTCTTGGTTGGTCGATAACGTGACAGAATCGCGGCGACGTTGTCGGACTGAGCGTCTTCGGGGTTGAGCAGGGCGCGATCTTGCACCCCGTGCAGATGGCTGTGCATGCAGGCGTTGGCGCGTTCGGCGTCTCCATCTGCCAGAGCGGCTATCAGCTCGGCGTGTTCCTCGACGCCGCATTCGGCGGAGTGGACTTGTGCAAACCGCGCCAGGATCAGCGAGCAGCGTGAGACGATCTCATTGACGTAATTGGCAAGGATCTTGGAGCCCGTCAGTTCTGCCAAGAGGATGTGAAACTCGCCGGCCAGACGGATCGAGCGGGTCGAATCCTTGCCCAGGTATTTCTCTTCTTCCTTCAAATGTTCCTTTAGCGTTTTGACGATGGGCTTGGGATCCATCTTGCACAGGCGCTGAATCACCTCACGCTCAAGGCACTGGCGCATTTCAAAGATGTCATAGGCTTCCTCGATGGTCGGTTCTGCCACCGAAGCGCCGCGATTGGGCTGCAGGTCTACCAGCCCCTCGACGTCCAGGCGGACCAGCGCATTGCGTACAGTCGTGCGGCTTACACCAAAAGTTTCGCCAATCGAATCTTCGGGAAGTTTCACGCCGGGCTTTAGCGCCTGCTCAATGATGGCTTGGCGCAGGGAATCGTAAACTGGAAAGCTGCGGGTTGATGATTTGTACATTTACTGTGCTCTCATGCTTGAAATTTAAGCGTTTTCAGGCGGTGGCCTGAGGCTTTGATGAAACTAGCAGCTTTCAGTTGCTTTGTGTTGGATACAGTAATTGAATACAATCTGTAAACATTTTTGTAGACAGAAAGAAATCCAGACCATAACCTCACCTCAACGCCTGGCAGGATCCGGGTGCCGCGGATACCGCAATAAAGGCTCAGAGAAAGCCGCATTCGAAATGGATGCAATAATAACAGATTTTGTATTCACAACAGGGAGACCACAAAATGATCTCGAAGACTGGACTGAAGGCCGCGCTATTGGGCGGTATGGCGGCGGCGACGCTCGCCTCGACCGCAGCGGCGGAGACCCTTCGCTGGGGCGCGCCGCGCGACATTGTCTCGCTCGACCCTTATTCCTACGGCGACAGCTACACGATCAATTTCCTTAACCATATCTACGAAGGGCTGGTGCGCTTTGATCGCGACCTGAAGATCAAGCCGGGGTTGGCAGAAAGCTGGGAAGTCATCTCGCCAACCACCTGGCGCTTCAGCCTGCGTAAGGACGTGACATTCCACAACGGCAACACCTTCACCGCCGAGGATGTGCTCGCTTCGCTGACTCGCGTCAGTCACGAAACCTCGCCGTTGAAGGGGAACCTGCCGACCTACAAAAGCGCCACAGTGGTCGATGACCATACCATCGACATAGAGCTGACCGGCGCGTATCCGCTGTTGCTAAACGACCTGACCAACATTCACATTTTCGACAAGGACTGGCTGGTCGACAACAACGCCGAGATGCCGACGGATGTCAGCGCCGGCGTGGAGGGCTACGCCACCTTCAATACCAATGGCACCGGCCCGTTTGTTTTGGAAAGCCGCACCCCCGAGGCGCAGACGGTGTTGACCGTCAACGAGGGCTGGTGGGACGAACCAGAGCACAATCTGACCCGGATCGAATTCCAGCCTGTCACTTCTGCGGCGACCCGCGTTGCTGCGCTGCTATCCGGTGAGGTCGATTTCGTCGATAGCGCCCCGGTTCAGGATCTTCCACGGCTGGCGGCGGCGGCAAATTTGAAGGTGCTGGAACGCACCGATCTGCGCACCGTAATGCTGGGCTTCAACCGCCGCGATGAGCTGGTGGCTGGCGGCGAAAACCCATTGAATGACCTGCGCGTGCGCCAGGCGATGCAATTGGCGGTGGATATGGATCTGATCCAATCTCGCGTCATGCGCGGCAAGTCCCGCAATGCCGGTACGTTGGTCGCTCCCTCAATCCCCGGATACTCCGAAGCGCTGGACACTGTCGTTTCGGCCGCCCCGGAAAAAGCGAAAGCCCTGCTGGCTGAGGCTGGATACGAGGATGGCTTTGAGTTCGAGTTCGTTTGCACCAACGAAAGCTACGTCAACGAGGAGCAATTCTGCCAGGCGATTGCCTCGATGTGGTCGCGGATCGGGCTGAGCCCGCGTCTGGACATCGGCCCAACCGCCAAGCAGACGCCCAAGCGCGCGGGCGGCAAGGCGGATGTCTATACTATCGGTTGGGCAACACTGCCGATGCTGGATACCTATTCGATCCTGGTGCAGATGCTGCACAGCAAGGAGGGCAACTCCGGCGTATTTAACTGGGGCAACTGGTCCTACCCAGAGATCGACAAGCTGACCCAGGCGGCCTCTGTCGAACTGGACCGCGAAAAGCGCCTGTCGATGGAGACCGAGGCGCTGCGCATCGCCAAAGAGGAAATCGTGATGATGCCGCTGCATCAGCAACCGATGGCTTGGGCGGTGTCGGCAGATTTCGAGGACTTTCCGCAGTTCCCGGACAACAAGCCGCGCATGTGGTTTGTGACCCGATAATCCCCGACTGGGGCAGCGCCATTAGGGGTTGCCCCGCATTTTTCACACTACAGGGGAGAGGCACCGATGCTGGCTTTTCTGATCAAGCGGACGGCGAACGCAATCTTTGTGATGCTCTCCGTCAGTTTTATCGCCTTCATGATCTTTCGCTTTGTCGGCGATCCGGTCGAATTGATGCTGAACGAGCAGGCAACCCAGGCTCAGCGGGATGCGTTGCGCGCCAAGCTTGGGCTGGATGATCCGTTCATCGTCCAGTTCACCACCTTTGTCAAAAACGCGGCGCAGGGAGATTTCGGCATTTCCTTCCGCAACCAGCAGGACGTGCTGGCGATGATCGCAGAACGCTTCCCTGCAACTTTTGAACTGGTGATCGCGGCAACGCTGATCTCGTTGATTGTCGGCATTCCGCTGGGAGTGATCACCGCCATTCACCGCCAGCGCTGGTATGCGGAAACGCTGCAATTCACGTCGATCATCGGCATTTCGCTGCCCAGCTTTGTGGTTGGCATTGGCCTGATCCTGATCTTTTCGGTCTGGCTTGGCTGGTTCCCCGCCTTTGGTCGCGGCGAAACCGTAGACCTGGGCTGGTGGTCGACCGGGCTGCTGACGTCGTCGGGGCGCATGTCTATCATCCTGCCTGCGCTTTCACTGTCGCTGTTCCAGATCACCCTGGTGATGCGGCTGGTGCGGGCCGAGATGCTGGAGGTGCTGCGCACCGATTTCATCAAGTTCGCCCGAGCCCGCGGCATTCCAGCCCGCGCTATCCATTTCCGCCATGCGTTGCGCAATTGCCTGATGCCGGTGGTCACCATGACCGCCATGCAGATCGGTGGGCTGATCGCCTTCGCGCTGGTGACCGAAACCGTGTTCCAGTGGCCTGGCATGGGGCTGCTGTTCATCCAGGCGGTGACGTTTGTCGATGTGCCAATCATGGCGGGTTATCTCTGCATCGTCGCGCTGATCTTCGTCACCCTCAATGCCCTGGTCGACATTACCTATGCGGTGATCGACCCTCGCCTTCGCGGAGCTGACAAATGACTGATACCCGACCCCAAACCGCCGCGGCCGCGGCAACCGTTCAGGGCCGACTGGCCCGGTTCGCCGACAGCGATCTGTGGTGGAGCTTCAAGAACTCGAAATCCGCGGTCGGCGCGGCGACGGTGCTGGCCTTTGTGATCATGACCGCATTCTTGGCGCCGGTGCTGGCACCACAGAACCCCTATGATCTGGCGGCGCTGGAGCTTTGGAACGCTGAACTTCCGCCAGTGTGGATGCAGGGCGGGCAGATGCCATTCATCCTAGGCACCGATGTGCAGGGACGCGACATCTTGTCGGGTATTCTCTATGGGACGCGGATTTCGATCTTCATCGGCATTGCATCCGTCGCGGTATCGCTGGCGATTGGCCTATTGGCCGGGCTGGCCGCCGGTTACTATGGCGGCTGGGTCGACAACGTGCTGATGCGCATCGGCGATGTGCTACTGTCGATCCCGATCATCTTGGCGGCCATTCTGGTTAGCTCTGTTGCGCAGGCGCTGCTGCCGCCAGAACTGCGCGAGGCGGGCATTGCTGCGGTGCTGGTGCTAGCCATCGCATTGTATTCCTGGGTGCAATACGCCCGTGTTGTGCGGGCCCAGACCATGGTGGAGCGGCGCAAGGAATATGTGCAGGCCTCGCGGCTGGTGGGCACGCCGGGACGGCGGCTGATGCTGAAGCATATCCTCCCCAACACGCTGACCCCGGTGTTCGTGGCGGCAACGCTGAACTTTGGTCTCGCGATCCTGATTGAGGCGACGCTGTCGTTTCTCGGCGTTGGAATGCCGCCGAACCAACCCTCGCTGGGGACGCTGATACGGGTCGGCAACCAGTATCTGTTCTCAGGCTCTTGGTGGATCGTACTCTTTCCCTCGGTCCAGCTGTGTATCCTGGTGGTGGCCGTGAACATGCTGGGCGACTGGCTGCGCGATGCGCTCAACCCGAAACTCCGCTAAAGGACGACTTTGATGACTTCGCTTCTGATAAAAAATGCACACATCGGTGATGGCGAACGCACCGACATCCTGATCCGGGACGGCCGGATTGCCGAAATCGCGCAAGGGCTGGAGGCCCCCGGCGTGGCCACCGAAGACGCTGCGGGGGCGATTGCCATTCCCGGGCTGGTGGATGCTCACACCCATCTCGACAAGTCGTTGATTGGCTGGCCCTGGTACAAGAACGATATCGGCGGCGGCAACCTGATGGCGATGATCGACAATGAACGCGCGATGAAAGCGCGGCTGGGGCTGGATCCGCATGTGCAGTCGATGCGACATGCACTGCAAACCGCCGCCTACGGCGCGACGTTGATCCGCAGTCATGTGGACATCGACACTGACGGCGGTCTGCGCGCGCTGGAAGGCGTGATGCGGACCGCCGACAAGCTGGCCGATGTGGTCGAGATCGAGACCGTGGCCTTCCCGCAATCCGGGCTGACGATCCGCGAGGGCACCGCCGAACTGATGGATCAGGCCCTGGCGATGGGCGCCGACCTGGTGGGCGGGCTAGACCCCTGCGGCGTCGACCGCGACCCCAAAGGGCACCTCGATGTGGTCTTCGATCTGGCCGAGAAACATGGCAAGGGCGTGGACATCCACCTGCATGAACGCGGCGAAATGGGCATGTTCTCGATGGAGGAAATCCTGACCCGTGCCGAGGCACTGGGCATGACCGGGCTGGTCACCATCTCCCATGCTTTCTGTCTGGGGATGAATGATTACCAGCGGGTCGAGGCGATGCTGGAACGGCTGGCGGCACTGGATGTGCGCATCATGACCACCGCGCCGGCCTCTTCGCCCGCACCGATGGTCAAGCAGTTGATGGCGCATGGCATCCGCATCGGTGCCGGCAATGACGGCATCCAGGATACCTGGGGGCCTTATGGCAATGGCGACATGCTGGAACGGGCCAAGTTCATCGGCCTGCGCAACAACCTGCGCATGGACAGCGAGGTCAAGACTGCGCTTGATATCTGCGCTGGCGGCGGTGCCGAGGCAATGGCCAAGCCGCGCCGCGCACTGGAGGTCGGGGCACCAGGTGATGTGGTGTTGGTATGTGGTGAAACCGTTGTGCAGGCCGTCGTCAACCACGCGCCGCGCCAGTTGGTGGTCAAAGGCGGTCATGTGACAGCCCGCGACGGCAAGACCCTGGTGGAGGCCCCATGACCAGCTTTACCGATCTGCCACTGGGCGCGCGTCCGCCCGGTCGCTGGGCGCTGCGGGCGGCCTGGGTCATTGCCGACACCCCGTCAGGCCGCCATCTGGTGCCGGATGGTGAGGTGGTGATCGAGGGCGGTCAGGTGATCCACGTGGGCACCGCGTTCGAGGGCGAGGTCGCCGCCCGGTATGACATGGGGCAGGCGCTGATTGCGCCGGGCTTTGTCGATCTCGACGCGCTCTCGGACCTCGACACCACGCTGCTGGCGCATGACAACTGGCCAGGCGACAAGAAAGGTCGGGTTTGGCCGCGCTCTTACGTCGATCACGGCCCATATGAGATGTACAGCCCCGAGGAGCTGGCCTTTCAAAAACGCTTTGCCTTTGGCCAGCTGCTCTTGAACGGGATCACCAGTGCCGCGCCGATTGCCTCTCTGTTCTACCGCGAGTGGGGCGAGACGGTTGCCGAATTCACTGCTGCCGCCGAGGCGGCAGAGGAACTGGGCCTGCGGGTCTGGCTTGGCCCGGCATACCGCAGCGGCGGCATGATCGCCGAGGCGGATGGTCGCCTGACGGCCGAGTTCAACGAGGCACGCGGCATGGCAGGCCTCGACGCTGCTATCGGCTTTGCCGCGAAATGGCAGGGGCATGATCTGATCTCGCCGCTGCTGGCGCCCGACCGGGTGGAGACCTGTACCGAAGACCTGCTGCGCCGCACCATGGCTGCGGCTGAGGACCTGAACTGCCCGGTGCGGCTGCATATGGCGCAGGGCCAGATGGAGCGGGACACCGTGCAGATGCTGCATGGCATGAGCGCACCGCAGTGGCTGGGCAGCCTGGGGCTGCTGAATGGCCGACTGCTGGCACCGCATGCCACAGTGGCGGATGATTCCGACCTTGATCTTTATGCCAGTCACGGCGTCAGCATCGTGCATTGCCCGCTGGTCTCGGCGCGGCACGGCGGCGCGCTACGTTCGTTCCGGCGGCTGCGCGACCGGGGCATCGGCATAGCCATGGGCACCGATACCGCGCCGCCGGACATGGTGCTGAACATGGCAGTGGGCATGATGATGTGCCGGATAGTGGAGGGCGATATGACAAGCATCACCTCGGCTGAAATGTTCGATGCTGCCACTTTGGGCGGCGCAGCGGCGCTCGGTCGCGACGACATTGGTGTGCTGCGAACCGGGGGCCGGGCGGACCTTGCTGTCTTTGACCTCGCCGACAGCGCCATGGCACCGGCCATCGACCCGGTTCAGACGTTGATCCTGGGCGCCACGGGCCGGGTGGCAAAGGCCACCATCGTCGATGGCCGCCTGTCGATGCGCGATGGCGCGGTTGCCGGTATCGACATGGCGATCGCCCGCCGCCGCGCGCAGGTGCAGTTCGACGGTCTCTTGGCCAAATACCCTGACCGCACTGTTGGCCACCCGCCGGTGGCCGAGATCTTTCCCCCGACATATCCGCCGCTGATGCGGCCCCAGACGTGAAGGAAGATGAGATGATGCTGAGGCAAGCGCCTGCACCGCAGGATCCTGGCAGCCAGCCCGTGCCCGAGGGGACGCCAGCACTGGAGGTCGACAGCCTGACCGTGGAATTTCCGACCCGGCGCGGGGTATTGACTGCCATCGATGATGTTTCGATCCAGATCGCACCGGGGGAGATCCTGGGGGTGGTCGGGGAATCCGGTGCGGGCAAGTCCATCACCGGTCTTGCGGTTCTCGGTCTGCTGGAGGCACCGGGGCGGATTGCCAAGGGCGAAATCCGGGTTGGCGGCCGCCGGGTAGACACCCTGACCGAAGAAGAACTGACCCGTGTGCGCGGTCGGGAGATGGGCGCGATCTTCCAGGACCCGCTGACTGCACTGAACCCGCTGTTCTCGATAGGGGCACAGCTGATCGAAACCATCCGCCTTCACAAACCGATGCCGCGCGAGGCCGCGCAACACCAGGCGGTGACACTGCTGCGCGAGGTCGGCATCCCCGCTCCCGAAGAGCGGTTGAAGCAATACCCGCACCAGTTCTCCGGTGGGATGCGGCAGCGGGTGGTGATTGCGCTTGCGCTGGCAGCAGAGCCACGGCTGATCATCGCGGATGAGCCAACAACGGCACTGGATGTCTCGATCCAGGCGCAGATCACCACGCTGCTGCGACGGCTGTGCGACGAACACCGTACTGGCATCATGTTGGTCACCCACGACATGGGCGTGATTGCGGAGACCGCCGACCGGGTGGCGGTGATGTATTCGGGTCGGGTGGTGGAAACTGGTCGGGTCGAAGACGTGCTGCATGATCCGCAGCACCCCTATACCCGCGGGCTGATGGCAGCGATACCCAGCCTGCACGCGCGCAGCGGCACCCTGGCGCAGATCGACGGTGCCATGCCGCGGCTGAACGCGCGCCCCTCAGGCTGTGCCTTTCACCCGCGCTGCCCGCAGGCCGGACCGCGTTGCCTGTCCGAACGGCCGCAGTTGGTTTCGGCGGCGCGCAGCGAAGCGGCCTGTTTCATTCAGGATGGAGGTACCCAATGATGCAGATGAATGATCCAATCCTAACTGTCGACCGGGTCTCGAAACGCTTTGACGTTTCCGCGCCCTGGCTGAATCGTGTGCTGGAAGGCAAACCGCGATTGCTGGTGAACGCGGTAAATGAGGTCAGCTTCACCATCGCCCGGGGCAGTTGCTTTAGCATCGTCGGTGAATCCGGCTGCGGTAAATCCACAGTGGCGCGGCTGGTGACCGGGCTTTATGCCACCAGCGGGGGCGACATCCGTCTTGGCAGCGGCACCGAGGGGCGGCCAGTGCGAGTGCAGATGATCTTTCAGGATCCGCACTCCAGCCTGAATCCGCGCTGGCGCATCGGCGACATCATCGCTGAGCCAATCCGCGAGATGGGACTGCGCAACAACGAGGCTGAGACCATGGCTCGCGTCGAGGAACTGCTGCGCACGGTGGGACTGGCGGCGGATGATGCTCGCAAGTTTCCGCATGAGTTCTCTGGCGGCCAGCGGCAGCGCATTTCAATTGCGCGGGCGCTGGCCTGTGAGCCGGAGCTGCTGGTCTGCGACGAGCCGACCTCGGCGCTGGACGTGTCAGTTCAGGCCCAGATCCTGAACCTCATGCGGCGGCTCCAACAGGAGCTGGGGCTGACCTATTTGTTCATCAGCCACGACCTGAGTGTGGTGCGCCATATGTCTGATATGATTGCGGTAATGTATCTGGGGCGCATCGTCGAGATGGCCCCGGTCGAGGCGCTGTTCAGCCAGCCGCTGCATCCATATTCGCAGCTGTTGCTGAACACGATTCCCGACATCCATGCCCCTAAGCGCGACCGATGTGTCGACAACGGCGAGCCGCCAAGCCCGCTGAACCCGCCTATGGGTTGTGCCTTTCATCCGCGCTGCGCGCTGGCCAACGAGGCCTGCCGGGAAACGGTGCCACCCCTGCGGCATATTGCAGACGGGCACCAGGCAGCCTGCCTACTGGCAGGCTGAGGCACGGCGGGCGTGCGGGAGCTTCGTGCCCGCGCGCGACCAGATCCTTGGCGAGAACAGGTTGCAATTCGACCGCGTGACCCACCATGTGAGAGGTGACCTTGATGTTGTGTCGGTCCCAAAGATCAAGCAGCCTCGGCATGCCGTAGGCATGCCAGGTCGTCATTTCCCAATCTCCTTTGTTGCGAGGGAAGAGGTTTCTGGAACACCGCCATTGCCATCCGGCAGGAAGACGATGATGAGAGAAAGCACAGCCGCGCCGCCAACCGCGTAAATGGACGGAGCGAGTGCCAACCCCAAGGCTGCGAGCCACAGCAAGAGTGTCAGGACGCCGCGCTGGTCCCACGCTCTGCCGCTGGCCAGCATGGCAATAGCACAGGTCATGATTGTCGCCCGAACTATGCTGAGAGCGATATCGGTCGCGCTGCCCTGCCCCAAGAGCCCGGGGATGAACAGGAAAGCAAATGGCAAAAGGTAAATCGCGCTACTGAGCCGCATGGCCTGTTTGGCTACTGCGAACCAGGAGGTCTTTGCGATACCGGACGCTACGAACACCGCCACACAAACCGGCGGAGTGATCGCCGAGAGAGCCGCAAAGTATAGTACGAACAGGTGGGTTGCGAGCGGATCGAAACCGATCCGGATCATCGCCGGTGCCAGAATGGAGGCAACCAGGATATAGGCGGCGGTCGTCGGGACACCCATGCCGAGAACAAGGCACGCCAGGGCCACAACGACCGGCGCCAGCAGGGGCAAAGATGAAAATCCATCCACGATCAGCGACGACAAGGCCACGCCCACGCCTGTCAGGTTGATGATGGAAACCAGGATCTGAGCGCCCGCAAGCAATACCGTGATGGTAACAAAGCCGACACCGGCATCTTGCGCTCCCGCCAGAATGGCCTTTGAACAGATACGCAGATCTTCTTTCCCCCGAATATTGAGCGCTAGGTAAACCCCAAGCA
Organism: Pseudophaeobacter profundi; assembly: GCF_029697505.1. GTDB lineage: Bacteria > Pseudomonadota > Alphaproteobacteria > Rhodobacterales > Rhodobacteraceae > Pseudophaeobacter > Pseudophaeobacter profundi. The sequence continues at coordinate 24,002 of NZ_JARJEF010000005.1, forward strand.
GAACCACGGTTCCAATGAAGGCAGAGAAGGCAATCGACCGGCCGCTGAACACGGCCACGATCAGGGCGGTCAGCCCGGCAATCAGCGGCAGCAGACGTTTCAGGTCCAGCGCTTCGCGCCAGGCTGGCATGTCCTCTTCGGGAACCAGGGGCAGTTGCCAGCGCTTTGCGAGCAAATGCAGTATGACGAAGATCGACGTATAGAACAGCAAGGAGGGAATTATGCCAGCCTTCACGATGGTCAGATAGCTGACGCCGACAAGTTCCGCCATGACGAAGGCGGCCGCCCCCATGATCGGAGGAGCCAATTGCCCGCCCGTGGATGCAACAGCCTCGACCGCGCCCGACAGTCTCGCCGGATATCCGAGCCGTTGCATGAGCGGGATCGTCAGGTTGCCTGTAGTGGCGACATTGGCCACCGCGCTGCCGCTGACCATGCCGAAGAGCCCGGAGGCGACTGTCGCCATTTTCGCTGCACCGCCGGGAGAGCGTCCGCTGACCCGCATCGCAATGTCCATGAAGGTCTGGCCGCCGCCGGTATTCAGGATCATTGATCCGAACAGAACAAAGGGGGCAATTGTTGTCGCAGCCACGCCTGTAAGCAGCCCCCACAGACCGATATCGCCAAGAAACAGCGTTTCTGTCAGGAACCAGATATCCACGCCACGATGACCGAAAGTGCCCGGAATGACACTACCCCAGAGCGCATAGGCAAGTGCTAGGATAACAAAACTCGGGAATGCCCAGCCCACCATCCGGACCATCAGGGTGACCGATGCCAGCAGGAGTATGATCAGAAGCGCGAGGTCCAGTGGTTCAGCGAAGGGTAAGGAAGTTGCAATGATGTCCGATCGCCAGATGATCGAAGCACAGGCAGCGGCACCGCCGGAAGCCAGGATGAGATCGACGATCCATCCCCCTCTTCCGAAGTTTCTTGCTGGGTAAAGTGCAAACCCGAGCAAAATGATTAGCAGCAAAAAGGCCGGGCGTTGGACCAGGTTTGTGAATTGACCAAACCCGGAAGTGAGGGTGACATAAGCAACCGCGCAGAGCGCCAGCACGATCGCCACCAGGGATCGACCGTCCTTAGTCGGGGAAGACGTGGTATCAGACATGGGGGTTTCCTCCAAGGAGGGGGCGGCACCGGGCACCGCCCCAGTCATTTTCAGGGGCGCAAATGGTCCGGAACCTCGTAGCCCTTTTCTTCGAGGTAGCGGATCGTGCCGGGGTGCAACGGCGTCGTGGCGACATCGATAGTCAACTGTGCGAGGTCGAATTCTCCGGTGACGGCAAAGGCACCGCGCTGGATTTCCCGGTCTTCAAAGATTGCCTTGGCAATGCGATAGGCGGTCTCTTCATCGAAATCAGGCTTAACGACCGTGGCAAATCCTATCGACCAGGTCGTATAAGGTTCTGCGCCTTCAATAGCGCCCGCCGACACATCCATTAGGGTCACGTCGCTGACCTTTTCCGAGATTGCCTGTTTCTGCTCGTCGGTAAGCCCCAGGATTTTCACTGGGACAAAAGAGGCGAGATCGAGCGTTGATCCGTCGACCTTGTAACCGACACCTGACTTTACGTATCCCGCAACGCGGTTGTCCTTGATCGCGTCGACCGTATCCCCCGTCGAGCCGCGCACGAATTCAGGCTGAACACCCATCGCTGCGAAGACCCGTTCAGCGGTGCTTTCGGTAGCCGAGCCTCGGATGCCGGGGTTGTATTGGACGCCCTCGAGTTCGGCGATGCTGTTGATCCCCGCGTCCGCCCTCACGATCACGTTCTGCGGCAGTTGTGCATAAATCCAGAGCGTCTGGGTTTCGCTTTGCTGTGGGATCGATTCGTGCCCTTCGGCCGCCAGTTTGGCGATATTCGTCGTGACGAGCCCCATATCCACCTGGCCATGATCAAGTCGCCGCAGGTTGTCGAGAGACGCTCCGGTTTCGACGACCTGCAGGTCGATCCCGGCGGATTTTAAAACCTGAGCTACGGCAACGTAGTAGCCGTACTGGCTTGATGACGATGAGGTCGTTCCGACCGCTAGGCGATCCTGCGCAAATGCCGGTGCGGCAAAAGCAAGACCCAATCCCAGTACGAGGCCGTGTTTCAGGCCAGCAAAAGTGTTCATGATGTTCCTCCACAAGATTGTCCTACAATCTACAATAGACATCATTTACTTCATCAAGTAATCTTTCGTCAAGGAAATGAAGAAAGGAAGTGTCATGCCCATCTACGAAGAGCGGATTTACGAGATCCAACCGGGTCGCCTTGAGGAATACCTTCAGCGCTACAAGGAACTGGGCTATGATGTTCAGACAAAGCATTTGGGCCGACCGATCGGGTACTTTGTTTCCCAGATCGGGGATCTGAATCTTGTCATTCAGTTGCGGCGCTACGATTCACACGCGGACCGCGATTGCCGACGTGCAGCCATGGAAACGGATCCGGACTGGATTCACTATCGAAAGGTGAATTCTCTTCAAATCAGTCAGAAAAACCGGATACTTAAGTCGATGGAGTTTTGCCTGCTCAACGAGGAAGAAGAACACTAATGACAGAAGCCACTTCCCTTGCCTCAGATCTGGATCTCTTGCGCGGCACTAGTATTGCTTCGCTGGTGCGCGCAAAAATTGAGGACGAAATTATCTCTGGCCAGCGGCAGGGTGGGGATCACGTCACTGAGCAAGAACTCACAAGTAAGTTTGGCATCAGCCGTGGACCTGTGCGCGAGGCGCTCCGCGCGCTCGAAGGCCAGGGCCTCCTCGAACAGAAAAAAAATAAAGGCTGGTTTGTCAAAGTCCTGAATCAACACGAGGTCGCATGCGTTTTTGAGATGCGGGCTATCCTCGACAACGGACTGGCAGCCCTTCTGGTGTCAAAACGCACCTCTCGTTCCTGGGAAGAAGGTTTGAAGAGCCTGAAACGCCAGGTCTCCGATATGGACGAAGCGATCAGGTCGAACGACACGGCTAGCTACGCCAAGAACAATCAGGCGTTTCACGACACGTTGCTGGGCATGGCTGGAAACGATCATCTGGCACGAACATATCGTAACCTGATGGGGCAACTCGCCTCACACGTCGCAAACAGTCTGACGCTAGATGATGCGATGAAGATTTCTAACGCCGAACATGTGGACATGATCGACGCGATATCCGAAGCGGATGAACGGAGATTGCGGCAGATCTTCGCCTCGCACAGGGTGGAGACTCTGAACAGAATGACCCAAGTGTCGAACCAGAGCGGCGAAAGCTGAAAGGCCCATTAGGTAACTTGGGGATCTGCTCGAAAGTCCAGCACAATCGCGTCCATCAATGCCCGAACCCGGCGCGGTTGCGTGCGCGCCGCAGGCATGACCGCCTGCAGGCCGATAGGAGCAACTTCAAACTCCCTTAGAAGCGGGATGAGTCGCCCTGCAGAAATATCGTGATGTACATCCCATTGCGATTTGCGCACAATCCCGCGCCCCTCCAAAGCCCAGCGTCGTATCAGGTCGCCATCATTGGCAATCCTGTCACCACGCACCGTGATCATTTGCCTGGCACCGTCGATCTCAAAAGGCCAGGCACGGTCTACATCCGAGCCGAACCGCATGAGAAGGCAGTTGTGGCTTTCCAGGTCGACGGGATGGGCCGGTGTACCGTTTCGCTCCAGGTAGCCAGGTGCAGCGCAGACGATCCGTGAATTGTTGGCTAAACGCCGGACGATCAAACTGCTGTCCGCCAGGTCGCCGTAGCGTATCGCCAGATCGAGACCCGCTGCGGCAACGTCGACAAACCCGTCGCTCAGATGCAGATCGGCCGAGACTTCGGGGTTTTCTTCAAGAAATCTGTCGATGATCTGCGCCAACCGGTTGCGGCCCAGATCGGATGGCGCACTCAACCGGATCGGCCCGGCAATGCGCTCAACTCCAAGCCGGATGCGCGCTTCCAGTTCTTCTGATTCAGCCAGCAAGCGCTGCGCACCATCAACCAGTTCGCGCCCTTCCTCCGTCAGGCTGATGGAGCGTGTTGTCCGGTTCAACAGCCGCGCGCCGTAATGCTTCTCAAGCGCAGCAAGGCGTTCCGACACTGTTGCCGGTGACAACCCCATCTCGCGTCCACCAGCTGCCAGCCCACCCTTTTCGACGATACGCAGAAAGAGCGAAAGATTGTCCAGTATCATTGTTCGTGATCTCCGAAGTATTATTTCGGAAGTTACTCAATTCTCTTGGAATGCCGCAAGGGGTAAGTTGTTGGCAAGCAAGGGAACAGCACGATGCAACTTGACCATGTGACCATACGCACCCGAAACCTCACCGGAACACGGGACTTTTTTGTCGATGTCTTCGGGCTTGAAGAAAAGCCGCGCCCCAAGGTAATCCAGCGGATTCCGGGCCACTGGCTTTATGCCGGTGACGACCCAATTGTCCATTTGATCGGTTCCCGTGGGCTAGGTCCGAACTCCAGCCCCGAAGCCTGGGACCACGTCGGATTTCGCCTAACGGGCTACTCCCGCTTTCGCACTAGCCTCGAAGAAAAAAGCATCCGGTATTCCACCATGGATCTGCCCGAACTGAACGAGCGGCGCCTGTTCTTCCATGCCCCCTGCGGACAGCTCATCGAAACCGTGTTCCGCGAAACCACCCCTTTCTCAGGAGAAGAAAATGACTGACATGACCGGAAAGAAAGCTATCGTGATCGGCGGCACATCGGGTATCGGCGCGGCGGTGGCAGATGCCTTGACCGCGCGCGGTGCCGAAGTGGTACGCGCCAGCCGTTCGACGGGCGTCAATGCCTCGGACGGCGCCGCTCTGGCTGCCTGGATTGCACGACAGGGCCTGATCGACCATCTTGTCTTCACCGCAGGCTCGCAAGCGCCGGGTGGAGCCATTGCATCCCTCGATCTTGACGCCGCGCACGCAGCCTTCGACACGAAATTTTGGGGTAGTATTCGCGCGGCGCAGGCCGCAGCCCCGAACCTGCGGCCAGGTGGCACGATCACTTTCACCAGTGGTTTCCTGGCCAGGCGAACTGTCCCTGGGACATTCGCCAAAACCGCGATGAACGCCGCCCTCGAAGCCTCCGCCAAAATCCTCGCCAAGGAGTTGGCCCCGATCCGTGTCAATGTGGTCAGCCCCGGCCTGACCGAGACAGAGGCTTATGCGGGCATGGATGCGGATGCGCGCAAGCAGATGCTTGACGGGGCGGCGTCCCGCTTGCCCGCTGGTCGCGTGGCCCAACCGCAGGACGTGGCTGCAGGTCATCTCTTTGCCATCGAAACCCCCTCCGTTACCGGTGCCGTGATCGACATCGACGGCGGTGCGCTGATCAACTGAACAGGATTATTCCAATGTCTACCGGATCAAAACTCCCCCTACAGGTCTGGGTCCTCACCCTCTCCGCATTTGCTATCGGAACCGCGGAATTCGTGATCGCGGGCCTCCTCACCCAGGTCGCCGAGGATCTGGCCATCACCGAAGGTCAAGCCGGGCAACTCATTACAGCCTATGCTATGGCGATTGTGATCGGTGGTCCGATCCTGACGCTCTGGCTTACGCGGTTCGACAAACGCAATGTGTTGCTTGGTCTGATGGGATTGTTCATTTTCGGCAATGTCATGTCCGCCTTTGCCGGGGATTATACTACGCTTTTGGTGAGCCGTGTTGTTGCCGGTCTGACCCAGGGCCCCTTCTATGGCATTGGGGCCGTTGTTGCGACGCGGCTTGTTTCCAAGGATATGGAAGGCCGCGCAGTGGGGCAGATGTTTGCCGGTCTGACCCTTGCCAATGTGCTCGGTGTGCCGGGCGGTGCCTGGGTCGGCAATGCTTTTGGCTGGAACGCCACCTTTCTGATTGTAGCGGTTCTGGGTGTGATTGCCACGCTTGCCATCCTGTCCGCGATTCCGCGTCAGGGTCGTGAAGTGGTGGCATCCATTCGGGGCCAAATCGGTGTATTTGCCGACCGCAACCTGCTTGCGAGCCTCGCCTATACCGTTTTGGCCTGGACGGGGTTCATGGGTTTCTATGGCTACATCGCTCCCGTGGCCGAACAGGTGGCTGGATTTGCACGCGCTGACGTGACTTGGGTTCTTGTCATCGTCGGGCTGGGGCTTGTCTTGGGCAACGCCTTGGGTGGCCGTACCGCAGATGCCAATCTGCGCCTGTCCCTGATCGGCTGGCCCATCGCGATGATCGCAGCCCTTGTCGTGGCTGGTTTTGCCGCACCTTCCAAATGGCCCTTTGTCGTCGCTGCTTTCCTCTTTGGCGTGATGAGCTTTGCAAACGTGCCAGCGATGCAAATGCGGGTGATGAAGTTCGGCAGCAAAGCGCCAGAGTTCGCTGCGACGGCCAATATCTCTGCCTTCAATATCGCCAATGCGCTGGGCGGGATCATCGGGGCTGCCGTCGTCGACAGCACACTGGGAGCAACCGCAATACCCTTTGCTGCAGCCATGGTTCCGGTCCTGGGCGTACTGTTCATCCTGACACAGGAACGCAAATCCCGTTCCGGCGTGCAATGCCACGCCTGAGCCAACTTTACCGCAATTCAGACCAAACCTCTCCGAAAGGATCAAAGATGACCACTCTTTTTGATACAGCCAAAGTCGGCGCCATTGACCTGCCATCGCGCATTGCACTTGCCCCGATGACACGCTGCCGCACCGACCAGCCCGGCAACATCCCCAATGCGATGATGGCCGAATACTATGCCCAACGTGCCAATGCGGGGCTGATCATCACCGAAGCCACCCAGATCAGCCAACAGGGCCAGGGGTATTCCTTCACTCCGGGGATTCACTCGGAAGAACAGGTTGCAGGCTGGCGTAAGGTGACCGATGTCGTGCATCAAGCAGGCGGGCGCATCTTCAACCAGCTTTGGCATGTCGGCCGGATGAGCCATGCGATGTTCCATGAAGATGGTCAGCCCGTCGCGCCCTCGGCGATTGCCCCCGATTCAACCGTCTGGGTCGTCGACCCCGCCACCGGCGACGGCGGCATGGTGGAGTGCCCGACACCCCGCGCGCTGGAAACAGTTGAAATCGCAGCCGTCATTGCCGATTATGCCAAGGCGGCCCGCAATGCCAAGGAGGCCGGCTTCGATGGTGTCGAGATCCACGCGGCCAACGGCTATCTGATTGAGGAGTTCCTGCGCGCGAGTTCGAACAAGCGCACGGACGAATACGGTGGCAGCGTTGAAAACCGCATTCGCTTTGCGGTCGAGGTGGTTGAGGCCGTGGCCGCTGAAATCGGTGCGGATCGCGTCGGCATCCGCATCTCACCCTTCATCACGCAGCGTGGGATGGATGACCCCGCAGCGCCGGATGCAATCCTGGCGATGGCCAGGGAACTGGGGCGTATCGGGATTGCTTACATCCATATCGCGGAAGCCGATTGGGATGACGCCCCGGAAACACCGCGCGCCTTCCGCAAAGCCCTGCGCGAGGCTTTCGCAGGTGCAATCATTGTTGCCGGTGGCTATGACAAGAACAAAGCCGATGCCATTCTGAACGAGGGTCTAGCGGATGTTGTGGCCTTTGGACGCCCCTTCATCGCCAATCCAGACCTGCCGCGCCGCTATGCCGAAGGTTTGCCGCTAGCAGATTTCGACGGCGATACGCTCTTTGGTGGCGATCGGAAAGGATATACCTCCTACAGCAACTATGGGGCGGCGGCATGAGCTGCCCCCTTTCCGCCGACGAGGTTGAGCGCGCCCACGGCAACGATCGGACCGGCACCGAGCGTGTCGCCGAAGCCGGGGGTATGCGGATCTGGCACTTGCGTCTTGCCCCCGGCGAGACGCTTTCAGCACATCGCCATGATCGCCCGTATTTCTGGACCGTCCTGACCGACGGAACGGCAAGGTCGCACTACGGCGATGGCCGGATTCAGGACATCACCTATACCAATGGTCAAACGCAGCATTTCCCCGACCTGACCGCCGAAAGTGGCTTCATCCACGATCTGACCAACACCGGCGACGCCGAGCTGGTCTTTGTCACAGTCGAGTTCGATCACTGATACCCAAAAAAGGAATACACAAATGCAACACATGACCAACAGCAAAGCCGTTGCGCTGACCCGCTATCTGCCGGTCAGCGATCCAGAAGCCTTCATCGACGTTGAATTGCCCGTCTCTGCACCAATTGGCCATGACATTTTGGTCGAGGTGAAGGCGATTGCCGTGAACCCTGTCGACACAAAGGTACGTGCCCCGAAGGACAAGATTGAGGAACCACCGCGCGTTCTGGGTTGGGATGCGTCTGCGATCGTAAGCGCGGTCGGCCCGGATGTGACGCTCTTTAAACCGGGCGACGAGGTCTATTACGCGGGTGATATCACCCGTTCCGGCACCAACCAGCAATTTCAACTGGTCGATGAGCGTATCGTTGGACACAAGCCTAAAACCCTCAGTCACGCCGAGGCAGCTGCTCTGCCCCTGACCACGATCACCGCCTACGAGGCCATGTTCGACCGTCTCGGCATCGACCGTGATGGCGCTGATGTCGGTCAATCGATCCTGATGATCGGTGGCGCTGGCGGCGTTGGCTCGATTGCCATCCAACTGGCCAAGCGCGCTGGTCTGACCGTGATCGCCTCCGCCTCGCGCCCAGAGACCATCGCGTGGGTCAAGGAGCTGGGGGCGGATCATACAGTCAACCACCATGAGGATATGGTTGCGCAAACCCGGGCGCTTGGATTCCAACATGCCGATCACATCGCAATCTTCAACGACATGCGTCACTGGGATGCTGCAGTCGAATTGATCCGTCCGCAGGGGGGGATCGTGACAATCGATGATGCCGACCTGCCGATGCCGATGGCCGGCATGAAGACCAAGGCAGCCTCGCTACACTGGGAGTTCATGTTCGCCCGCGCCATGCATCAGACGCCAGACATGATCGAGCAACACAAGCTGCTGAGCTTTGTGGCCGATGAAATCGACACGGGCCGCATTCGTACCACAGTGAGCGAGATACTGTCGCCGATCAATGCGAAAAACCTGCGCAAGGCTCATGCTGCAATCGAAGCTGGCACCGCAAAGGGCAAGATTGTGCTTGAGGGGTTCTGATACACAGGATCAGGAAACAAGCCATCGGCCAACGCATTGTACGCTCGGCCGATGTCACTCCCGGACAGGTTAGTGCTCTTGACATGCTTGGCCTGTCTGTTTTGCTGTTAGGGGTGAACTTGCCCGTGATGAAGTCCGGGCTTGACCATTTTCCCGGTTTTGGATGGTAAGCCTTCGCTTTCTGCTTCGTGCTCCAGTCGTTGCTGTCCTGATCGTCATTGCCAGACACCGCCTGCCGATTCTGACACGAGGCGACTTGCCGGTCATCCTGAGTGTCGCGGTCCTGCAATTTGCGGGTATGATTGTCGATCGGCATTGAATGCTGCCCCCTCTGGTGTTGAGTAGGCCCGGCGCAGCGTAGTTCTCACTTAACGCAGCTGCGGTGGGGCTGCGCGGTTTTTTTAAGCGCCAGCTTTCGTTTCCGGTTTCGACAATTTCGCAGTGATGCGTCAGGCGGTCGAGCAGTGCGGTGGTCATCTTCGCACCACCGAAGACACTTGGCCATTCTACTCGGTTCACGCCGCCATACGGAAATCAATGGGTCCTGACCCTAGGGCTTCGTCTTACCCAAGCTTTAGTCGGATAGATGGGCCGTAAAGATCAACAGCCAACTTGGGTGTCCTACGGTTATAGTAGAAGACGTTCTTTCGAAGAATTGTGTACGGAATGTGTGACAAAATCATAAGTTTCTGCATGGATTTTAGCAGAAGAAACAAGAACTTAAGTTTGATCTAATGGTGCCCTGGGGCGGAATCGAACCACCGACACGAGGATTTTCAAACATTCTGCACTCAAAGCCAGTCAAGGCCGGTTGGAGTATCTTGAGACGCATTGAGACGGCTTAACGTCTTAAAACTCAAAGATAAGTCTAAACTAAAGTGCGACATTCTGACGCACCTCGTGTCTCAGGTTGTCTCACGCTGTTTCAGGCAATCCAACGGTCTTTGCAGTCCCGTGCAGTCCCGCTTTGTGTCTCGTGGTTTGGCCAATGTCCACCTCGTAATCAATACGAGGAACGCAATGAATACCACCCAAAATTTGACGGACAAACTGGTCCAGAACATTAAAACAGATAAATCCCGGCTCCAGATCACAGATGCAAAGACCACTGGCCTGAAACTCCGTGTTTCGCGCTCTGGTCACAAGTCGTTTGCCCTAATGATCCGAGGTAAATCTGGGAAATACGAGACATTTACCATCGGTTCCTATCCGGATGTTTCTCTGAAGAAGGCCCGCGAAATCGCAATTCAGATCCGCGTAGACCTGAAAATCAACGGAGAGCATAAACCGACTTCGCCATGCGTTGCGCGGAAGGAAAAAATCACATTACGGCAGTTGCTGGATGAGGTTCAGCCCGTTTTTGCAAAAACCAAGAAAAGCTGGCGTCCCCGTGGAGGTGCTGAATCGTCAGCCTATACTCGAAACACGATTGAGCGCGTCTTCGGATCTTTGCTGGACAAACAGGTCGAGAGTTTAACAGCAGAAGGCTTCGGCGTGGTTGCCAATGCCTATAAGCCTGTCCGCCCTCTTAATGGCAAAACTACAGCGAACGGCCAAGTGTCGAGGGCATTGTCTTATCTTTCCCCGGTTCTGGATTGGGCTGCACATCGTGGTCGCAAATTCGGCAAGATTGGTGCAGGCCGCGCCACCCGACTTGACGTGGCCGAGTTACGACGCATTCACGATCCCGCAAGCGATGACCCCACTATTAAGGGCAAGCGAGAACGCGTTTTGAGTGTTGAGGAGATCGCCGCAATTGTCCCTCTTCTGCAATATCCAGCGCCGTTGAAAATCCGCCGCCGGAACATGCTACCAAGTAACGATTATGGACCAGCCGCCATGCGATTTTTGCTGCTGACCTTGGCACGCCGCGAGGAAGTCGCCAATACGCGCTGGTGCGATATCGACTTCACCAACGGCGTTTGGACCAAGCATGAAGTGAAGGATATTACCGGCAAGGGACGCAGCCAACGCCTGCCACTATCTCAAGCTGCCTTGGACCTACTCAAGACATTGCCAGGTTACTCCAAAGGGGCGCGCGATGCATTCGTGTTTCCAAACCGGGGCGGTGGAAAGCTCGACAACTGGAACCGCATTGCGGAGCAAATCCAAAAAGGTAGCAAAACCCGCGACTGGACACGGCACGATCTGCGCCGTACGGGTGCAACCTTGTTGGAAGAATTGCAGATACCCGTCCAAACAGTTGAGGCGATTTTGGATCACACCAATCGCTTCGCCACCGCCGGTGTCAGCGGCTCTGCAGGGCACTATATGGTCGCCACTCGGATCCTAAACCAAACCGAAGATCCGAAAGTTGTCGCACTGAACAAGTTAAGCGCTGCGCTGGACCACATCGTGGATGGTGCGCATTCGCCGGTATCTGAATAGGACACCGGACGGACGGACGCCTCTCTTTTAGAGAGCGTCCGTCCGTCCGGCTCCCCCGTAAAAAAATCCGGATATTGTTCACCTTTTGTTTTTCGCCCGGACATCATCGCACCATATCCTTTTTGGCACCGCGAGTTGTGCCGTAACCAACAGAAAATGTGGAAATAAATGAATATTGAAACTCAGCGCAAAGCCGCAAATCCCGAGCAACCCCTGCGCATTTTGGGGCAAGAAACCGTGTCGGCAAACAACCATAAACCAAACCCTGATCCCGACTATATCGTTCAGCGTTTTTTATTCCCCGGCGAAGTCAGCATGTTCGCCGGCCCCTCCAATCTCGGCAAGTCAGCAATCGTCGCCAGCATTGCCGCACATGTGGCAATGGGGCGTAACTTTTGCGGCATGCGTGTTTCGCGCGCTGCAATCCTCTACGTTGCTGCCGAGGCTGCAAAAGGTGCTCTAAAACGAGCTTATCCATTTTTGAGCCAAACGTCTGCAAGAGCTGCGGCATTTGAGGTCTTGGATATGGCTGTTGACCTGTCAAACCCTGATGAGGTCAAACAGTTTGCCGCCGATGCTGCAAAGTTCCGCGATCATCATGGTTGTACTGATCTGCTGCTCGTGTTCGACACCTTGAACCTTTGCATGGGCGACGGTGACGAAAACTCCTCCCGCGACACAGGACGAGTGCTTGCCAACGCAAATTACATTGCCAAAACGACCAACGCTCACGTCCTCATCGTGCATCATATGGGAGCTTCCGAGTCATCAAGACCGCGAGGTTCAACTACGTTGACCGCCAATGTGGATACGGGCTTCACTCTGCACAAAGCTGATGACAACCAACCTGATGGCACAGTCTTCATTCGCGTCAACAAGCAACGTGAAGACGAAAAGCCTGCTCCGATGGCCTTCCGGATCAAAGGGTTTGAAATTGGTGAGAATAGACACGGGGAGATGACAACCGTGCCTTGGGCTGTGCCGTTCGAGCCGGGAAGTTCTCTTGTCGAAAAGAGCCGCCCGAAGGCCTTCAAAAAAACTGGGCCGTCAGTTTCATCTCTTCGTTCAGAAGAACTGCTCCGTGTTATGATTGATCTGCACAAGCAAGATGTTCAAGCATGGCACAAGCCCAAAGATCTCGGCGAAATGTCAGGCGAACCATTCAATGGGATTCGCTCGAATGCAGACACCATGCGAAAGAAAGTTCGTGGAGCTTTGGACACGCTTTTGAAAGAGGGCAAAATTGAAGAATGCGAACAGGGGGTAAGATTGCGGTCTGCACGCCCTCCCGTGGAAGGGGACAGTCCTTACAGCCCGCTTCACTGACGTTGATCACGCCCCCGGACGCGGGGTTTCCCATCACTGATTGCCGCCCCCGTTTTTGGGGGCGTTCTCTTTTTGTAGTGACCAACACGGTCGACAAATAGGTCGACAACCTCGGTTCCAATCCTCTCCAGCGTTTCGGGAGTGAGGGAGTTGAGGTCCAGATCCAACATGCGGTGTATTGCGCAATGCTTTGAAAGCATCGTCAGCGTCTGGATACTGTGCTTACGCTTGTCAGCGAGTATATCGGGATTTTTAGATTGCATGGTTCGGTTCCTATGTTCCTGTTGAAAGGAGATAGGGAAGGCGCACAACGGATAAAAAGCTTCGCAATTTTATCCCCGCCACCCTCACGGATTAGATGGCACTTTTTTCATTTCGGCATTCGGTCAAGACATTTTCGGAAAGGCGCACGGAAGAATCCCGTGCAGCAGAACAGGGTCAAACAGCAGCTCATCTTCGTTACATCACCCGTCCAAAGGCGGCGCGTGTGGTAGTGCAGGAGCGGCTTTCAGGCGGCACACAGGCCAGAGCAGCCACCCTTGCCGAGGACGAAGCACAGAGGCGCAAGGGACGGGTCTGTGAGCGGTTTGTCATTGCTCTGCCATCAGAGGCATCGCGCGAGCAGAGGGAAGCCCTGACACGGGCTTACGCGAAGCAATTGAGCAAGGGCATCGCCGGGTATGTCGCGGCCATCCACGACCAGCATGGCAACGACACGAAGAACCCGCATGCCCATTTCGTGTTCTTCGATGTTCAGCAGAAGACTGGCGGGCGGGGAAGGCCAAAGAGCGCGCTTGGCTTTGCCAAAAAGAATGCCATAGAAAACGCTGCGCGGGCGTGGGCTGAGCTTCATAACAGGATGATGCGCGGTTGGGGCTTTGGGGAAGAATCCGAGATCAGCCACCTGTCATATGCAGATCGTGGCATCGACAGGCTTCCTACGATCCACGAGGGCGCAAGTTCCCGGGCAACGCCGACAGCCAAAAAAACAAGCAAAGAGAAATGGAAATACATCGACCAAGGCCACACGCGGGCTGAGGCCAACGCAGTCATCCGTGAAATCAACAAACTGAAAGAGGAGAAGGAAGATGCAGGAACCGTTCGATTGGGAACAGGCCATGGAAACGACACGGCGCAGCGCAACGGCGGCGTCGCAGAACAGCGAGAATTCGGTGGCGGGCATGTCAAAGCTGCTGCGGGAAATCGACCGCCATTCAATCAAGATCGCGAGCCTGACCGAAACCATCGACCAATTGGCATACAAGCAGGAACAGCAAGTGGCCGCCTCCAAAGCCGCCCTCAACCACGCCCAGGGCGACAACCGCCATTCTTGGCGGCTGCCCGCCTTGGGCTTGCTCGCAGTTTTCGCCGTGGGCGTAGTTTTCGGCGAATTTATCGTGAACTAATTATGCTACGTGATACTCTTAGGGCGCAGCTACTGTCTCACTTGGCGCAACAACAGTTTTCCCTGTCAGCATTGGTGCGCGACAGTCAGATAGGAGCACAGCCAAAACCGACAAAGCCCCGCATAGGCGGGGCAGAGCGTTAAGTGTAGAGGTCAAACAGAACTGACTATCCTGCCAAGAGATAGCCCTTAATGGGCTATGATTCTTTCGAGGTCAGATTGACGCCAGCGCGATGAATGGCCCAGTTTGATGGCGGCCGGGAAGTCACCGCGCTCAATGTCGCGATAGATGCTGGCCCGAGACCGACAGAGTATTTCGCAAACGGTTTTCATATCAACCAGACGGTCTCCGGGTTGTTTTGGTTGCTTGTCGTGCATATCTAATTCCTAACATTGAACTCGTGGCGGGGCCACGAGTTCAATGTTGGCCATCTTTATCAAACCCGAAGAAGAAACACGAAAACACCTTACCTAATGTCGGTTTGTCCGTGTGAGCCGTGTTTTGTTCAAGGCGATCTTGCGCCCGTATGCGTTCAGCCTGGCCGCGCTTGGATGCAAGGTAGGAACGAAAATCCAGCTTTCAACCCGTTCATCCGCACGATGGTGGTCATCCCATCCATAGCGGTTGACGGAACGGCTGGCAGGGTGTTGCGCAGAAAGTGGCAATATCCGCTTGACCATGTTAATTTTTCCCGCCACAATTGTGGTGTCAAAAATTAACATGAGCAGGCTTCAATGGAATCTCTACGACCCGTCACGGTAACCGACCTTTACGAAGGGGATATTCTTCTCACGGAGCTGGAATTGAAACGTGATCAGTTGATCGCAGCAGGCCATCATGCACTTGCGGCGCGTGCGGGTGCATCTCCGTTTCATCCCGCGAACGCGGCAGGCTACTTCTCTTACGCCGATGGCGTCAAAGGGCTGCGCTTGGAATGCATTGGCGATGACTGGGAGTTTTTCAGGAGCGAAGGAGTTGAAGGCATCTGCAACAAGAAGCTCAAGAAGCGTGTTCTTTTTGCAAATGTCCATGAAGCTTGCGGGAATGACGACCCCCAGGCACGTTCCCGAAAAGGTGCCGGATCAGAGCGCGTTGCGTGCGGTGATATGTTTGATGCAGCGGGAATCGATCTTCCAGTCAGCGTTGTGAAGTTCACTGGCGACTACAAGACCTACTACCTCATGGTGGATCAAAACGGTGCGATGGAGTTGAGCCTTCCGATTGTGAAGGCGGGTGGTAACTTCCTGCGTTGTGTCGAGAGAATCTTTCTGATTGATGGGAATGACCTTGACGAGATCGACTTCGGCGTCGATGAACCAGCCGACGATACCGACCTGGATATTGTCCTGACTCGGAAATGACGTAAAACACTATGTTTAGCAGCAAAAGACTTAGCCTCGCCAGAAAACGGCGGAGGCTGACAGCGAAAGGACTCGCAGAGGGTGCGGGCGTCTCTCCTGTTACAATCACTCGATTGGAAAACGGCCAAAACGAAGCCGAACCCGCGACAGTGGAAAAACTTGCAGATGTCCTTGGCTATCCAACGGACTTTTTTTTCAAGGAAGAACCCACGCCTCTGACCAAAGAGATTGTAAGTTTCCGCAGCCTGAAAAGTATGAGCGCCAAGGAACGTGATGCCGCGTTGTCTGCTGGCGAGATCGGTGTGGAGGTCTATACTTGGTTGGATAATCACTTCAATCTACCGTCGTTGAATCTCCCTCCTTTTGACCCGGAATTGACGCCCGAAGCCGCCGCCGAGGCACTGAGACAACATTGGGGTCTCGGGTATGACCCTATCCAGAACCTGCTAAAACTACTTGAGGCAAAGGGTATTCGTGTTCTTGGATTGGAGGAAAACACTGCCAATGTGGATGCATTCTCCTTCTGGCAAGACGACAGCGCTTATGTCTTCTTGAACTCTTACAAATCTGCTGAGCGGAGCATATTTGATGCCGCGCACGAGTTGGGCCATCTCGTGCTGCATAAACACGGCGAAACCTCTGGCGCAAACGGAGACACACGGTCAGTTGAGATGGAGGCCAACAGATTTGCTTCAGCATTCTTGATGCCTGAAGAAGACATTCGCGCCCGAATGCCGCGCCTTATTACGGCAGACCTCATTATCAAAGCCAAGAAGCGGTGGCGCGTATCTGCTATGGCGCTGGCGTATCGTCTGAGCCACTTCAACAGGCCATTGCTGACGGAATGGCAATATCGTTCAATTTGCATTGAGTTGGGCAAGCGCGGATACAGAAGCGCGGAGCCAGATGGGATCGTTAGAGAAACCTCTGTTCTCTGGGGAAAGATTCTGTCTGAGCTGTGGTCAGATAGGAAGAACCTTCAGAACCTGGCTGACGATCTATTTTTGCCAGTAAGCGAAGTGGAAATGTTGCTTTCAGGGATATTGCCCCGAACAGATCAAAGTGCTGCTGGTAGCGGCGATGAACGCCCAGCTTTGCGTATCGTTGGGTAAAGTGTGATAGCTTGCCCTGCTGGTTGCGAGACGTCAGCAGGCGCACCATGTCGTCAAAGGTGGATGATCTCAATGTTACCCCATTTTTGATCAAGGTATTCAGCCAATAGTCGTCGATGGCAAAAGTGGGGAGTGTCCTCACTGCACAGCAAACAACACCCGTCCAAATCCGCCGGGCGCAGTTTCTCAACTTTCCGTTTCATCATGAGATCAAGATACTGGTTTTCATAATTTGACCAGTCGATCTTCTTTTTCTTGTATGCATCAAGCATTGGCTTTGTTGGAGCGAAGTTTGGCGCGTGCAGGTAGTCCATATTGCAAAGACTTCTGGCGAAGAATTTGAGGTCGTCCCGTTTTGCAAACCCCGCCAACTGCGAAACATTATTCAAACGAACATCGACGAGCTTACGGGATTGGGCCTCCTTCAATCGACCAAAGAAATGCTCGGCAGTGGTTTTCGTAAATCCGATAGTAAACACTTGAACCATGTTGTCTTCATCCTTCCCGCCGGTAGGCAACTTGCTTTTCACGACCTTCATAGGCCCGAGCAATCAGATCATCTTCAGAATCGAGCATGTCGCCTCTGGGTGTTCCAAGAATGTCGAGCACCCTCAGCATGGTATTTCTGTGTGGTTCCAGCGTCCCATCACCAAGGATGTGGCTGATCTGCGCACCTCGCTCTTGTAGCACCTTCGAAACCAAAATCGTTCGATGGCACTCAGTAGGGTCACGCTCAGAGCACATGAGTGCAACACGATAACGCTGGCTTCCATCCTCAACACGCTGGATGCCCGACAGGAAGAGGGACGTTTTGGCCAGTTTCTTGTAGCTCACGGTGTTGTCGATGTAGCAAGAATCATCTTCGGACCTTGCGCCAAGCTCCTTCCCCAAGAATACATAGGCAATCCCATTCTCTTTGAGCGCGTTCTTCAGAGTATCTGTGTTGAAATGCGGCGCATGGCGACTGTATGGTGAAGACCTTACGTCTGCCACCGCGGTAACTTGGTTCTTCGACAGCAAGCTTAAAAAGCTCTCAAAAGGCTGCGTCGAGTGCCCCACTGTATATATGCTTTTCGCACCTTCCATAAAGTCAAACTATCAAGCCAGCGACCAACTTGGAAGCTGTGCCCCGCTTCTCCCAAACCTTTGCTAAGCTTACGCAGAGGATTGGATATTCAAGCGTATGAGACGCCCCAGCGCCGGTGTTAAATCTTTGAAACTGAACTGGGTCAGTGAGCTTGATCTTGTGGCTCACGCCTGCCCAAATGAAACTCACCCATAGATGATCCTCGCCAGAAAACGGATTGTGGATCACTTCAACTGTTGCGCTCTCAGGCTGAATGAGAATGAGCGAACTTGTCGCTGCATTCGCAAAAATAGCTTTCAGCTCGTCCTTGCGCCCGTTGTAAGTGCTACCAGCTGGGCCCCAAAGCGCTCTGTTGGAAGGCGCAACAGCATCTTGGGCTTGTGCCGGGCTTAATTGCCCCACTTTCTTCCAGCGAACACCTGCAGAAATCACCCAGTTTTCGGTTTGATGTTGCTCTGGATGGTGTGCGTCAAAAGTTATTTCAACCACATCCAATAAAGCAAGTTGGGTGCCATCGGCATACGTCTTCTCGTCAACATTGATTGCTTGATCGCCGCGATTACTAACGGGTCTAACCCAATCGCCAAATACGCCGTTATTGTATTCGATCCCGGCTACGCAGCTTCCGCCCGGGCGAAATGAGTTTGCCAAGCAAACAATTGTTTTTGTTGTGGGCATAAAATGACTCCGAGTAATGCAAGGTCAAGTTAAGGGTTAGTGCAGCGACTTCAAGATCGCCTGACGCTAAATAGCTGCGATCCTGCGCCGCAGAGTCGTTGGGTAAAGCTCGATAAGGGCGCTCACTGGTTCCCAACAACAAACGCATATGAAATAATGATATGCAGTCCCGGTGCAGTCCAGGGTAATCAACCAAAGAGGTGCAACAGCGGCCAAATCGCCAACACATTGCTTTTACTTGTAAAAAGTGGTGCCCGGGGGCGGAATCGAACCACCGACACGAGGATTTTCAATCCACTGCTCTACCCCTGAGCTACCCGGGCATGGGAAAGGCTGTTCGCCTTGGGTGTGGGCGGTTAAGATGCTGTGAACATTAGATAACTTAAGTAGAGCTTGTGTTCTCCTTAGAGTGTGAAGCAATAGGAATGGATTGGTTTAGTCAAGCGAAAGAAACCATTGATATGCTCTATGGTTTCAAGTGTGTGACAAGATGTGTGACAGCTACAAAAGGGCTGAGGTCAGGTTGTAGGGGGTCAGGTACCGTACTGGAATTTTCCTGTAGTACCATCACTGAAATCAACATCAACGATGCCACCAGCCATACCTGTTCTGGTCGTTTGTGCTGTACCAGTCCTGCCATCATCGCAGGTAAATGTGGCCCGTTGAACCTTAGCCGTGCCTGTCGGTGTCTCCCCTGTGCAAATGACTGATCCATCGGAGAGCGTAAATTCGTCTAACGTGAAATAACCTGTCCAGCCCTTACCGTCACTGGTCACCCCAGAAGCGGGTATCGACAGTGAACTACATGCCCCAAGAGATACCAAAGCTACCACACCTAATTTCAGTTTGGATTGAAAGTTGATCATTAGTTCGTTCCCATACCTATATCATTCAATAGTTTGTACCCTCTGTTAGTCAAACAACGGTCTACAATGCGGTTTGGACCATATTTCACAAGAGTCGCATATTCACTTCCAGCAGTAGCACCACCAGCAGCGCCAGCGGCAGCACCAGTGGCAATTAGATTTCCTTGGTTTGCTGACCCGGTGCCTACAGCAGCACCGACAAGTGCACCACTTACAGCCCCAACCATTAGGTTAGTAGCTGCCTGTTGAGAGGCCTGTTTCTCATATTTGGCCTTAGCTGCTGATGCTATGCCTCGACATTGTACAAGGTCCGGCTGAAATGCTGCCATGTCTGTTGAATATGGATCGACCACGGGTTCATAAGTCGCAAGTGAAGGTGGGGCGCAGCCAGAGGAGATCAGGATTAGATTAATCAAGATGAAGTATTTTTTCAATGCAAAGCAACTTCCATGAGTGCAAAATAGGTTTATTTGAAGCTACAGTACAGCTTATAGGTGAAATGTAAATTAGTCATTTTTTACAGTGGTATAAGGGTGGGTGGAGAAGCTACACAACTTGAAGAAGCTGGCGTTTCCAAAAACATTTCGGCACGTTTGATAGGTCACGAACTCAAGACCATGACATACGGACTGTACTCTGGCGGTGTGACGTTCGGAATGCTTCAAGATGCAGTCGAGATGCTGGACTGGGAGAGCTGACGTCATCACAGTTCCACAGAGGGCCACAGAGGGCCACAGAGGGCCACAGAGGACCGCTAGTAAGCACTGTAGCAGCAACGTAAGCCCTCCCTATATGTCCCTTTGCGCCCCTTCTGGTGGCTTAGTGATGTGAATGACGGGGTAATAGTCCCTAACGCCCAGCGCAATTAGGCGCAACGGATGCCTGATCATTTGGCCTTGGCTTCAGCAGACCACTGCAAAAGGCTACACAATCAACCACCTAGGGCGAAAGCTTTCGACGGCAAGTCGTCCTTGCGGACGGTGAAGTAATGGAACAAGACTACACTTAAACTGTTCACGAAACGGCTCTACTACTTGCCAGAATGTGACAGTCACCGAAATCCAGATCCTATTGGGAGATATGAAAAGTGGCAAGCTGTTTGAGTTGCGGGAAAAAGTTTGGCTTTTTGGAAGCGGGTGTTGGTGGCCTATGTGGTCAATGCGATTACCTTGCGTCTGTAATTCCAAATGAAGTCGATGACATCGTTCAGCATGCTCACCGGAAACAAGAAATTGAAGATATCTTATTAACCACCGAGGCGGCACCTAATCTAAATATCACCAAACGTATTGAGATTGTTACTGCAGAGTGTGCCTTTGGAATGAATATGTTTAAGGATTTGTTTGCAGGTACCCGCAATGTCTTCGGCGGAAGATCGGAAGCTGTGCAAAATACAATGCGTGATAGTCGCAGATTGGCACTTTACGAGCTTAAAAAGGAAGCATACGAGGTTGGCGCTAATGCGGTAGTCGGTGTTGACTTGGATTATGTAGAGCTATCGTCAACTGGCACCATGATTATTCTAGTAGCTTCAGGAACTGCTGTTTTACTTGAACAGAACGTTGATGCGTGAGTGGGAATTATCCATTTCAAAATTATAACGACCGACTTATTCGAGCTCTGGGAACATGATCTCCGACTGATGCCCAGCATAGCTTATTTATTTAATGGCAGTGGGTAATCAATATTGGGTATTCCAGATTATCAGCTACCCCAAGCTCTGGACGAAGCAACAAAGGTCACTCCTGCAAATGTTGTGGGCATTAATGAGTTTTGAAAGTCATACGCTGCCCCTCTGAGAGCCACTGAGAGGCCACACAGGCACACGGGTCAACACAGGAGGCAGTTAGCGAAGAAGGGCCACTACAGCCTCTCCGGGCCCCTCTCAGCCATGATCTACTTAGTTAGTGATATGTGCTTCCCTCTTCCAAGCCTATCGTCTCTAAGGATTTTGCCATCATCCATTAATAGACCTAAGATACTATATGAGAGGTAGTCCTTCGCCCCTCCGCCGTAGCTACTTTGTAAGCCTAGAGCCTTGGCAGTATCGGCATTAGTAATCCCTTTTGGGTTTGCTTTCGCCAGTTCAACCACAGCATCTTTGAGAAGTGTCAGGCCGATAGATGCTTTCTCTTGAACTCCACTGGGAACCTTCATGTCAGACCTGGTTGCGTTGGGTTTTCCCGATGGAATGACTGTATTGGTGAGGAAGCCGCCTGTTTGCTCGGTTCCGAAGGATGAAATTAGCTCAGATTCAAGCTTCAGAGCCTGCACTTCTGTAAGACCATCTGCCAGTATTGTAGTGACCACCTCATGCTTAGATGCTACAATTTCAGCAATTCGTCTTCCCTTTGCAGTTTCATCTACACTAGCAGTATGGTCCCAAGCTCTTGTTCCGGTTCCCTTCCCAATATAAAAGGGGAGAACAGGGTTATTGCGAGGATCTTTCAGGGCGTATATATAGTAAGATCTTGATGGCATGATTTTCTCTAATTACATTGTTATCAAAGACTTGGGGTAATTGTCTATTATATGGGAACCAAAGGTTGCCACTATAGTAATGACTTCAGATGATTCCCATTATAATTATTTACTTATAGATAGAAGCCTTTCTTTCTAATCTTATTAACTCCTGCCTCCTCTACTGAATAAGCCAACATAATATTGATCTCTTGTGGTCTATTGTGGGTGCGACAGTGTTCTAGGATGTAACGATTAGCCACTTCCCTGAAGGTCTCGATCCCAGTTTGCTGATGTGAGGCCCCTACAATCAGGCAGTCGTGCATTGGATAAGCAGGGATGCTCAAGCTGTGTAGCCTTTGGATTGTTTTCAGCACTATCTGGCTCTCGTGATAAGTAATAAACCCAGCTCCATTGTGGTGGTTTTTGTCAAGATGCTTCAAAGCTGGCACCCACTCAAGAATCTTGCCCCGATACATCTCAAATAACCATTCATCAATTCTATGCTCTCTTTGTAGTTCCTGAGAAGGTTTTCTCTTATGTGGGTTGCCGGAACCGATCAGCTCCACCCCTACAGCTTTAAGTTTAGCCCTACCTTCTTCGGCCTCGTCAGTCGCTAGGCCGTGAAACTCTGCTGATATTTCACCATACAGGTCAAACCACCCACCATTCTCTCTACCAGTATCTTTGATTTTGTAGCCCATCAGGGATGAAAAGAGGATAGGTTGAGCAGCATTCAGATCAATCTGCACGATAGGTTCGCCATCAATCCTACATTGCATCCTGTAATCACCATCTAGGCCCGTATAGGCCCCATAGAACCTACCTCCAGCATCTAGCCTACCCTGGTGGAACACACGACCTACAGAGCCACAGAAGGCCTCTGAGTGGCCATTTGAGGGGAGTTGCAATGGGTGCTGTTGATAGAATGCGTTTAACTCTTCAACCTCATCTTTAAGCCTGTGGTAAGGGCCTTTGAATGTCTGTTCTGCTTGGCGCTTGCCATACTTGGGTGATGATTTTCTATTAGCTTTTCTAATGACCTTTTCACCACGAGTTTCTGGCTTGCTGATTAGAACTTTAGGCCTTCCTACATCAATAAATTGGGAGCTATCATAGAAGGGCGTAGTCTTCAGGGATTGGTCTACTGTGTATAGTGTTGTCACCTTTTCTGAACTGCTTTTCCCGTCTTTATCCGTGATATGATCCCACGACCCAGACCCTTCTACGTGATGCAGTATCTTCCCTTGTAGCCCTGCAGCCAGACTACCGATAATCGACCAGCTAACCAAAGGATACTTAGACCAAAAGTCTTTGACCTTTGGGCAAGCCAAATGCCTGCTAGTTTGTAGGCACCAACGTGCAGTATAGAGGAAAGAGGCCATTGCATCCTTTTGGTTTTGGTTCGGTGATGGAATGTGCATTTGGTTTAAAGCTGTAGTCACCCAAATCTGCGCCTCTTGGTTGTAAGCTCGCCATGTGGGTCTATAAAAATTCACAGCTGTAGTTTCTGTAGTCATATGATTTCCTTTCAATGAGAAAACACAAACGAAAAAAGACCCCAGAAGGGTCTAAGCCTGCAGCAATGACAGGGAACGTTGTGCTAGATATTAAATGATACGGTTGATTAGCTCAGCCGCAGCTCGCCCCCTGTTAGCCGATAGATACGACTGATAGCCGCAATGGGCATATAATTGTTTTGGGGGAGACGCATATATACTTATGCCTGTCAGGAAGTCAAGATATTCTGCAGAAAGAATATGAGTGTTAGATTCTACCCTCTATGGAGCAATTCAGATCGGCACCTGCGAATTTCAAGTTAAGCCATTGTTATTAAACACTTAAGTTGCATTTTGGCTGGTGTTTGGAGGTGCGGAAGTGGCTTCATTTCCTTGTACACTTGTCTGGCTCTCGTACCTCAGTGTGGATGGCAATATCAGCCTACAGCCTGCTGTTACCGTTCCTTTGTGACCACTAAGCGGTAACATATGGGCTTATTTACTTGCAGATGTGACTAGAATCAGTTTAGTCTAGATTCAAATGTTACTGTAGGCGGGATGGATTATGGCACTTGTTGGATATCGTAGGGTAAGCACATTCGATCAGAACCTAGATCGTCAGGACCTAGGCAAAGTTGACAAACTATTTGAAGAGAAGGCTTCAGGGAAATCAGCCAAGGAACGCCCAGCGCTTCAGTTGATGATTGACTACGTTAGGGAGGGTGACTGTGTAGTTGTTCATTCTATTGACCGTCTGGCCCGAGACCTAAGAGACCTTCAGAGCATAATCGAAACCTTGAACAGCAAAGGGGTAGCTATCTCTTTCAAGTCAGAGAGCCTGACATTTTCTGCAAGCTCAGATGATGCCTTTGCTAAGCTACAACTACAGATGATGGGGGCCTTTGCTGAATTTGAACGTAATATCATTAGGAAGAGGCAAGCTGAAGGTATAGCCAAGGCCAAAACCAAAGGGGTTTACAAAGGTGGCAAGAAGCGGATCGACAGAGAGAAGGTGAAGGACCTGAAGCGAGAAGGCCTGTCCACCTACAAAATTGCAGAGGCGCTGGGCATTAGTCGAATGTCAGTCCACAGGATACTGAATGAAGAAGCTTGAATTTGTAGCTGTACGGAAGGCCCCATGTAACGGTGGGACCCTCCTGAAAATCACAGATCGTTTTCGCTTTGGCTAGTTTTCACCTCAGAATCCAAAAAAGATCATGTACTTGATGCCCCCTTCAGTCATCCAACTTTCCCACTGTTCCGTCACCGTACCAGAGCATATTATCGACACTCCAAAGCTGCTGCAGTACTCCGCCAGTTTTTTGGCCATAAGTGAAATTGGCAATATAGTTACCACCAAGAGACAAAGCCTGTACGGCCATGGCCTCTTTAACATCTCTGAGGCTTTTCAACTGGTCTTGCCCAAACCCACTATTTAGCTGTGTGCTGAGTTTCTCTAGTTCAACAAATTTTTCGGGCATTCCTTCATCAAACTTCACTCCGCCCCTTTCTGTAATAGGGGGCATATTACGCTTCCCTTTCGAATAGGACAATAACTTCATCTCTGGACCCACCAAAAGAAGGCATACTTGCTGTTGTCATAGATACGACCTCCCATCCTTGTTCAGCATAGGCGTTGATAGCCTGCTCTAGGAGTTGAGGGTCAAACTTTCCGCTGAAGAATTTATCTTTCTGTGACAGTATCTTGTACTCTTTCATATTCAAACCCTTGGAAATTATTGCTTTATATCGTGTGCTATTAGGTCGGCAAATGTTGCTTGAGTCTAATCGACGTCTTCACTTGTGGCAAACTGTAGGAAGCATCGCTATTTCTAGCCACTTGCGCAAGATTTCAGCCTTGTAGCCTTGACCATATTTAGAGCCAACACCACCCACAGTAGACCACCCACCAATTTGGTCAATCAGTTCCAAGGGGGCCTCAACCTCTCTGAGACGGTCTCTCATGGTATGTCTGAGGCTATGAGCAGTTAGGCCACCAAATCTAGCCTTCAGCCACTTATTCAAGGCATTCGAAGCATGTGTGGCCCTACACCCATCATCATGGATATATCTGGGGAAAAGCCATTCATCGTCAGACTGCCTGAGGGCCATTCTCATGGCCTCTAGCCCATGACCAACCAAAGGCAAGGAACGTTCGCTACCTGCTGTCTTGAGGCGTCTCATGGGGTTTGGGCGTATGTGAATAACCTCATTGGTTAGGTCTACATCATCCAGCCTCAACCCAACAATTTCACCAAGCCTACAACCAGTTTCCCCAAGTATAGGCATCAGCAGCCGTATCGGACTACTGGAGGCCATAGCCTCTTTGTAGCCGTCCTGTAGCTGTTCTTTTGTGAAAACTCCCCGTTTCTTTCTGTCTTGTCCTTCATCCTTGATGATCAGTCGAGAGAAGGGGTTTCGCTTTTCGACCTCTAGTTCAGAAAAACCATAGTTTAGTAGGGCGCAAATACTGTTGACCCTTCGTCTCATAGTGCCACTTGAGTTTCCACGGCTGCACAGAAGGTTCTGAAAGGCTTTGCTGTCCGCTCTGGTGTAGCTGGAAATGTCTCGGTCTCCCGCTACCTCGTACAGTGCTTGTACTGCCAGTTCGATGGGCTTTGGAGCTATCTGTTTTAGTTCAAGATATTCCCGGGCTATCTCTGACATAAGCTTGATCTTGGGTTTACTGGCCTCAAGTACCGCCTGTAGATCTAGCTTGTGATTAGAACGAAAGCTTTGATCCAGTAGGGTCGTCAAGCGCTGGGCCATTGATGAGGCTAGGGCTTCGTCTGACCCAAGCTTTAGTCGGATAGATGGGCCGTAAAGATCAACAGCCAACTTGGGTGTCCTACGGTTATAGTAGAAGACGTTCTTTCGAAGAATTGTGTACGGAATGTGTGACAAAATCATAAGTCCCTGCATTGGTTTTAGCAGAAGAAACAAGAACTTAAGTTTGATCTAATGGTGCCCGGGGGCGGAATCGAACCACCGACACGAGGATTTTCAATCCACTGCTCTACCCCTGAGCTACCCGGGCATGGGAAAGGCTGTTCGCCTTGGGTGTGGGCCTTCTAAGACGTCCATGCGGCGGTGTCCAGAGGCTTTTTGCAAGAAAAGCACTAATGTCGGATTGGCGCAGAACTATCGCCGGTCGCCTCAGCGTCAGTGGATTCTTCTATTGCCTTTTCAATGTCTTCAGGGTCATTGCTGGGGATGGCATAGCTGCCATTGAGCCATTTGGCTAAATCCTGATCGGCGCAGCGTTTGGAGCAGAAGGGGCGGTAGCCTGGCGCGGTCGGGGCGCTGCAGATTGGGCAGCTCATGTCAAAAGGTCAGCAAGGACGGTGCGGCCGCGTTTGCGCTGCAGTTCAAAATTGCCAAGATTGGTCCAGCCAACCAGGATGGTGTCTTCACTGTCGGTGCGCAGGGCTCCGCGCAGCGCACTTTCAAAGGTGCTGCGGTCCTTCTTTGGCATCGGTGCCACGTCAATCACGATCTGGCCGCCAAGTCCGCGCAGGCGCAGGGCGCGGGGCAGGTGCTTGGCACAGGCGATATTGGCCTTGGTCCCAGCCGCCAGAGAGGTATCATTGCCGGTGTTCACATCCACCGCGACCAGGGCGCGCGTGGCTTCGATGAACAGATGGGCCCCGCCGGGCAGCGGTTCGCGGATGGAGAGCGTTGTTTCCAGCGCATCCAGCACGCCGTGATGTTCGAAATCGCCGGTTTCGCGGTAGATATCCGCAGGCGCACTCCATTCGCGCCAGGCGCGCAGATGCGGGCCATCGCCTTCGGTCAGCACCTCGGTGTCGCCCTCGGCATCGGCCAGAACCTGTGCTGCCAGATCAGCCATGGCTTCGATATCCTCTGCCACTTCATCGGCATCGGTCCCCGCACAGGCAGAGCGCAGGATCATGCCATAGCTGGCCCCTTCCAGCACCCCGTGGGCGATTTCGAGCAGCCGGTCACGCTCTTCCTCGTCGCGGATGGAGCGAGAAATATTGAGCCCCGGCGCATCAGGTGTGGCAATGGCGTAGCGGCTCTTGAACAAGAGTTTCTGCGTCACCGGAATCGCCTTGCCGGGCTCGGCATAGCCGGTGACCTGCACCAAGAGCATCTGTCCCGGGGCCAAGCCCTTGACCTGGCGCAAAAAGGCGGGGCCATCCGGGGTTGACAGGAACATGCCGCCCTGGCCTTTGACGGGGCGGTCGGCGCGGGCGCGGTACACGGTGCCGGGCAGCGGTGCATCACCATCAATGAAGAAGTCTTCAAGCTTGCCATCCACCATCAACGCAGCGGCTTCGCGGCCTTGAATGTGGTCCAGAATGATCGAGCGGCCCTTCATGCGGTGGCCTCCTTGTAGAGTGTGCAGCCTGCGGCCAGCAACAGATTTGCGGTCTCGGCCAGGGGCAGGCCAACGATGCCAGTGAAAGAGCCGCTGATCCAGGGAATAAAGGCCCCAGCGGGCCCCTGAATGGCATAGCCCCCTGCCTTGCCCTGCCAGTCGTTGCTGGCGAGATAGGCGTTGAGTTCGACATCAGACAGGCGCTTCATCCTGACCTGGCTGACCACCGCGCGCTGCCAGAGCTGATCCCCCCTGCGCACGGCAACCGCCGTAATCACCTGATGGCGACGCCCTGCCAGGGCCAGCAGAAACTCAGCGGCCTGGCCCGCATCGGCGGGTTTGCCCAGAATGCGCCGTCCCAGTGCCACTGTGGTATCGGCGCAAAGCACCACGTCGCTGTCCTGGGCAGGCACAGCAGCAACTTTTTCGCGAGTGACCCGGGCGCAATAGGCGCGGGGCAATTCCCCCTTCAGGGGGGATTCGTCGATATCCGGCGGGCATATGTCATCCGGGGTGATTCCCAGTTGCGCCAAGAGCTCCAGCCGTCGTGGACTGCCTGATCCCAGAATGAACGCCATGCTTGGCTCTCCGCTATTCTTTGTGCCCGGCCTCTGTATCAGTCGGCCCTGTCTGTCAGCCTGTCATAAGCGCAGGCCGGAAAAAACAAAAGCCCGGCGGAACAGCCGGGCTTTGGTTCAATTGGTGGATCAACGGCTTACTTGAAGCGATAGTTGATCCGGCCCTTGGTCAGGTCATAGGGTGTCATTTCCACCTGGACCCGGTCGCCAGCCAGAACACGGATGCGGTTCTTGCGCATCTTGCCTGCCGTATGTGCGATGATCTCATGGCCGTTCTCCAGCTCGACCCGAAACGTCGCATTGGGCAGGAGTTCCTTCACAACACCGGGAAATTCGAGCGTATCTTCCTTGGCCATGTTGTCTCCATCTTCGCATTACCCCGCCAGTCTGCGGGAACTGCGCCTAAATGATCCCATTTGGCCAATATATCAAGGGCGCAATCACCGCTTGAGGCGGATTCTAGAGGTTTTTATCCTCTGCTCCTGCTCTGGCCAATGGCTTCGGTTGCGTACTACGCCGTCGACGCGCACATCGGCAATGGTTTTTACATCGACTTCGGCATAGGTCCAACCCGGCTGATTGAGCTCTCCTTCAGCCAGCACGCCGGTGGCGGGAAAACCGGTATCTGGCGGGCCAAAGATGCCGCCGGTGCCGACATTGTTGTCCACAGATGCGGTCCAGGGCGCCGCACCAACAACAGAGGACTGCGCAGTCACACATTGGGTTTCCAGCGCCCGCGACATGGCGCCAATCCGCACCCGCCAATAGCCGGCCAGGGCCTCGGTGCAAGAGGGCATCAAGAGGATATCTGCCTCGGCCAGCGCCCGCCCCAACAGGGGGAATTCGCTATCATAGCAGATTAGCACGCCAATTTTTCCAAGCGCCGTGTCAAAGATTTTCAACGGCCCGCCCGCCCCAATTTTCCAGGGGTCACGCTCAAACATTGTCATGATCTGCTTGTCTTGATGATCCCGTTTGCCGCAGGGGCTGTAGAATTCCGCCCGGTTGACAGGGAGATCATACCCTGCATGGACAGGGGCAGAAGCCCCTAGAATATATACATTATGTTCCGCCGCCAGGGCCTGATGAAGTGCCGCAGCTTGTTCCATCCGCTTAGATACTGCGGTAATGGATCGTTGCAGATCCGCCGCGACCTCTTCACCCGCCAGGGTCGATAGCTCCATCGCGCCATATTCGGGAAAGACCAATAGATCCGCCCCCTGGGTCGCGGCCTCAGCAACCCAGGCAGAAAGTTTGTCTTCGTACTGCGCCCAGTTATCGAACCAATCAAGCGGATATGCTGCAGTTGCAATTTTCATCGGATCAGGCCCTCACGTTATCTCTGGTTTGGCGCAGCAAGACAGAGCCGAGGTGAAATGACAACCACTGCACTGGCTTTGCGCAGGCCAAGCTGTCTGACAGAGGGAGTATGTTTGAAATTGCAACTGTTCGTGCCTGCCCGTGCGGCTGCCGACCCATTCCCAAGCGAAACGAACACTGGCTCCTGCTTGGGGATATCCGCGTTTGCGTCGCCAAGGGCGAGCGGGGCGTGATTTGTGGCGCGTACGGGCGCACGGGGGAGTGCCCCTTGCAAAGGCGGAGGGGGGAACCACTTCTACAGGCCTGGAGACTTCGGCAATAGTTGCGATTCGGTGTCGCAAATACTTTGTGAAACGCTTGATAAAATACCTTGGCAATATGCCTGGCGTGGCCGACCAATGGCATGCGGGTCGCGGTGTCAACCTGCCAGACAGCACCAAGGCGACGCTCAGGGACTTTCAGCACTTTTTGATAGTCTCGCGGATTGGGGCGCCTCTGGCGCATCACACTTCAGCGCGGTGGCCATGTCGCTGAAACGGCTGACGATGGTGTCTTGGCTTATGTGATCTCTTGAGGGGGGGGCCAGCGGGCGGTGAGATGCTTGATGATCTGGTCGCGGGTCTGGCGATAGCTGTCCAACTTGGCCGCACGGGTTTCGCCCAGCCCGGTTGGGTCCATGATGGGCCAGTATTCGACCTCTAGATGAAAGACGCGCGTCAGTTCCAACGCCCGGCGTTGGCTCGCGGGCGAGAGCGCCACCACCAAATCAAAAGAGGAGAGATCGTCGCCCCATTGCTCCATCTCGTCGAAAGAGCGTGACCTATGACGCGATAACTCCACATCAATCTCTTGACAGACCGCAATGCAAAAACCGTCGATCTCAAGATCATTCTTGACGCCAACGGATTGCACATAGGTGCCAGTGCCATAGAATTTCTTCATGATCCCCTCGGCCATGGGCGAGCGGACCGCGTTGTGGTCACAGCAGAACAGGATGGACTGCGGCAACTCCTTCACCCGTCAGCCCCCGAAATGCAGCACACAGATGAGCGTAAAGAGCCGACGGGCAGTGTCGGTGTCGACCTCTGCTTTGCCTTCCAGGCGCTCTTGCAGCACCCGGCTGCCTTCGTTGTGAATGCCACGCCGTGCCATGTCGATGGTTTCAATCTGACTGGGCGGCAGTGTCTTTACCGCAGAAAAATAGCTCTCGCAGATCTGATAGTAGTCCTTGACCACTTGGCGGAAGGGAGACAACGATAGATGAAATTCTGCAGCTTTCGCCCCAGCTTCGGTTTGCAGATCAAAGACCAAGCGTTTTTCACGAATGGCAAGACCCAGGTGGTAGGGGCCGTCAATTCTTGAATGCCCGTCGCGGGAGGGCAGGGTAAAGGAGTTTTCCTCAATCAGGTCATAGATCGCCACCTTGCGTTCCTGCTCGATCTCAGCAGTGGGCGGGGGGAGGTTGCGGTCGTCCAACTCGATTTGACTGATGCGGCTCATGGCGTTTGATCTCTGACGGGATAGCGTTTCATTCAAGTCCTAAGCTATGGCGCGATCTGGGGCAAATGCCCAGTTCTCAAAACAAGCATTTGCCCAGCAGAAAGGCAGCATTATATTTGCGTCATTTTTCTATGAAAAATGCACGCATGCCTTCGGCGAGGATATTTCGGGCCAAATGAAGCTGGCGTTTGCAACCGAATCTTTTCTAGCCTGTCTGCGCGGTACAGGCGGGGACGCCGATGACCGCGCCAAGTGAAGCCTCCCGGTTTTGTCTACGGAATCGGGAGGTGAACCAGGTTTCATTTGGCGAAAAATATCCCTGGGTGAATTGGCCAGAGGCCAAGAGGGGCAGCGCCCCTATTTCTTATTCAGTGCCTTCAGGCGAGCGGTGACTGAGAGGCCATGCGCTTCAAGGCTCTCGCTCCGTGCTAGGACCTCTGCTGCAGGACCAATGGCGCGCAGTGCATCGGGCGTCATCTGACTTAGGGTTGTGCGTTTTATGAAATCCATCACCGACAATCCGGAGGAAAATCGGGCTGACCGCGCCGTGGGCAGGACGTGATTTGGCCCGCCGACATAGTCGCCGATTGCTTCAGGGGTGAACTGCCCGAGGAAAATGGCGCCGGCATGGATGGTTTTGTTGCTCAGCGCGCGTGGGTCAGCAACACAGAGCTCCAGGTGTTCTGGGGCGATACGGTTGGACAGGGCGGCGGCTTCGTCCAGGTCCCGCACCGTGATCACGGCGCCATAGTCACGCCAGCTGGCTGCAGCAATGGCCCGGCGTTCCAGGGTTTCCAACCGGGCTTCTACTGCAGCGGCCACGGCGCGGCCAAAGTCGGCATTATCGGTTATCAACAGCGACTGGGCGCTTTCGTCGTGTTCGGCCTGGCTCATCAGATCCAGGGCAATCCAGTCAGGTGGGGTGTTTTTGTCGGCGATCACAAGAATTTCAGACGGGCCGGCGATCATGTCTATTCCCACTTTGCCAAATACCCGACGCTTGGCCGCCGCGACAAAGGCATTGCCGGGGCCAGTTATTTTATCGACGGGGGCAATGGTTTCAGTGCCATAGGCCAGGGCGGCAATCGCCTGGGCACCGCCGACGCGGTAAATTTCGGTGACGCCAGCCAGTCGGGCCGCCAGCAGTACCAGCGGGTTCAGCACCCCATCCGGGGTGGGGACAGTGATAGCCAGTCGTTCGACACCGGCGACCTGGGCGGGGATTGCATTCATCAAGACGGAAGAGGGGTAAGAGGCCAGCCCCCCTGGTACATAGAGGCCAGCTGCAGACACTGCGGACCAGCGCCAGCCCAGCGTGGCCCCCGTGGCGTCTTGCCACTCGGCGTCTTCGGGCAGTTGGCGGGCGTGGTAGGCCCGTATCCGTTCAGCGGCCAACTCTAGCGCGGCACGATCCTGGGCAGAGACTGTTGCAATTGCCGCGTCTACCTCGGCAGGAGAAATCGCCAGTTGCTCAGCGCTCAGCTCCAGCCGATCAAATTTCGCTGTCAGCTCCAGCAGGGCGGCGTCACCCCGGTGGCGCACATCGGCGATGATTTCAGCGACGGCGGCGTCCACATCCGGGCTGTCTTCGCGCTTGGCGTTCAGCAGGGTGGCAAAGGCTGTTTCGAAATCGGCGTCAGATGAATCAAGGAAAACGGGCATATTGGCTCTCTCCGGCTGGTAGTGCGGACATATCGCCCCGCGGGGCCGGCGACAAGCGTTAGCGCTTGGTTTGCAGCGTTTTGCCTATCTGCCGCATCCGCGGCTTTGGCGGGTCCTGTGGCGCAGGGCTGTGGTTGTGCCAGCCTGTTGCGCGCTCTGGCGTGCTGGTAATTGTGGAGGCTGCAGCTGCGCTGTCATGAAGGCATCAAAGGCAGTGGCCGGGCGGTCTTACTTTTCCGTCCTGATGTCTGCCCTGGCTGATGGGTTGCCCCGCACAAAGGAGTTAGAGGTTATGGTCTGGAGCCGATTTTGAAGGGGCCACATAGGGTTTGGTGACATCACGCAGCGTGACTTCGAGCGCTTCGACCGACAGGCGGATACTGCCATCGCCTGCAAGGGTCAGCAGCACATGGCCCGCGCCATCCTCGCCGGGCTCAAAGTGAACGGACAGCAGCGACAGCACTAGGTCCTTGTTGCCGCGATCAAGCCCCTGCGAGGCCACGCCCAGAACAGTGTCGATAACCAGCAGAGACTGGACCCGTTCATAGGCGCGTGCGCGTTTTTCGGCGCTTGGCTTGTCCTCCCAGCGGAACCGATTGAGCAGCAGAGCGAAGCGGTGCTGCGAGGCTTGCCAGCTCATTTCCGTGACCGGAAAAACCGCGTCCTGTACCAGGCTGGAAATCACCTCCAGATCCTCGGGGCTGAGTGCGCCGAGGTTCACAGGAACTTCGCGGCCATCATGAAAGCTGGCGTCTGACATTTGCCTAGCTCCCCTTGATGCGTTCGATTTTGGCACCAACGGCAGAGAACTTGCGCACAACATGTTCATAGCCGCGATCCAGATGGTAAACCCGGTTGACGATGGTTTCGCCTTCGGCCGCAAGGCCCGCCAGGATCAGCGAGACAGAGGCCCGCAGATCAGTAGCCATAACCGGTGCGCCCTTGAGGCGTTCAACGCCTGTTACCGTGGCATGCCCGCCCTGTACGTCAATCTGGGCGCCCATACGAATCAGTTCTGGCGCGTGCATAAAGCGGTTCTCGAAGATTTTCTCTTCTAGCACGCTGGTGCCGTCGGCGGTGCACATCAGGGCCATCATCTGCGCCTGCAGGTCGGTGGGAAAGCCGGGGAAGGGTTCGGTGGTGACATCCACTGCCTTGACCCGGTCGCCACGACGCTTGACCATCAGTCCTGCCTTGGTTTCGGTAACATCAATGCCTGCCGCATCCAGTTTTTCGACAAAGGCACCAATCAGATCAAGACGTCCGCCCAGCAGCTCTACCTCGCCGCCACAGATTGCCGGGGCGAGCATATAGGTGCCCAGTTCAATCCGGTCGGTGACAACGGGATGGGTGGCCCCATGCAGCCGGTCCACTCCTTCAATGGTGATGGTTCCGGTTCCGGCGCCATCAATATGGGCGCCCATTTTTGTCAAACAGTCCGCCAGGTCGACGATCTCTGGCTCGCGGGCGGCGTTCTTGATCACCGTGGTGCCCTTTGCCAGGGTGGCGGCCATCATGATGTTTTCGGTGGCCCCCACCGAGGCAAAGTTGAGCTCGATCATCGCCCCCTTGAGTCCGCCTGGCGCCTTGGCGTGCAGATAGCCGTCTTTCAGCTCGATCTCGGCGCCAAGCGCTTCCAGGCCGTGAATGTGCAGATCCATCGGCCGCGCCCCAATGGCACAGCCGCCCGGCAGCGAGACCACTGCCTGCCCCAGCCGCGCCAGCATCGGCCCCAGTACCAGATTGGAGGCCCGCATTTTGCGCACGATTTCATAATCGGCGACGTGGTTGTCGATATTATGGCTGGAGAGCGCCTGAACCTGCCCGTCCTGCAGGCTGGAAACTTCCGCCCCCAGGGATCGCAGCAGTTCGGTCATGGTTTTGATATCGCTCAACCGTGGCGCATTGGTCAGGGTCAGCGGTTCTTCGCTGAGCAGCGTGGCTGGCATCAGGGCGAGGCAGGCGTTCTTGGCACCTGCAATTGGAATCTGGCCCTTCAGGGGGCCACTGCCTTTTACCAAAATCGAATCCATCTCGCCTCTACCTTTCCGACTCTTCGGTCGTTGTCTCTTGTTTCACTGCGCGTGCCTTTGCCTGCGCCTTTCGGCGCGCCATATTGGCTTTCAATGAGGCTTTCAGTCGATCCTCTCGCTGCGAGGCGGCCGGGCTCGGTTTTTGCGGTTTTTTCTCTGCCATAGACCTTCTGTAACTTAGTGTGAAAAAACCGTCCAGAAGCTCTTGCGCCCTTCAGCGTTTATCCCTAAAAGCCCCTTCACCGGCGCTGCTGTAGCTCAGAGGTAGAGCACTCCCTTGGTAAGGGAGAGGTCGAGAGTTCGATTCTCTCCAGCAGCACCAGTAAAGACTTCTCACCCAAGATAGCTATAAAGCCTTGAAGGCAAACACTATTTGGATGTGCGATACCCCCCCCACAAAACCAGCCTCGGGATGATTACGCGTGGGTTTCAGCGCTGATTTCCGTATTTACCAAGGGGTTGATCGGGGTGCCGGGGGCGATTTTGGTCGAGGGTCGTTCCGCCCCGCTAGCTTCTCGTGCCTTCAGGGCGCTCGCAGTGAAGCTGCCCGTAAAGGAGGCCCAGGTTTAACTGAGCCTCCCTGCATCGTTACTTTAACAGGTCGCGGGCGATGATGGTGCGCTGAATTTCCGACGATCCTTCGTAGATTCGGAAGATCCGCAAATCGCGCAGATAGCGTTCCAGCGGGAAATCGCGAGTGTAGCCATAGCCACCGTGAATCTGTAGCGCCCGGTCGGCAATGCGCCAGGCCGCTTCGCTGGCATACAGCTTGGCAAAGGCCGAGTCGGAGGAATAGCGGGCACCGGTGCCCCGTTTGCGGGCGGCCTGCAGCCCCAATGCCCGCGCCGCCGCCAATTCGGTGGCGCTGTCTGCCAGCATCCATTGTAGCCCCTGGAAATTGCCGATCGGCTGGCCGCCGACCTCGCGTTCCTTGGCATATGAAACCGCTGCATCCAGGGCGGCCTGGGCTATGCCGGTTGCCTGCGCGGCCACTTCGATGCGGCCATTGTCCAACACTTTCATTGCAGTGCGGAACCCTGTGCCTTCCTCGCCCAGCCGGTTTTCCTGTGGTACATGGCAGTCAAACGAGATTGGGAAGACATGCCCACCGCGTAGCCCCATGGTTTCTTCGTGGCGACCGATCTCTACCCCGTCTGTCTTGTCAGGTTCGACTACAAAGGCGCTGACCCCGCGGGCCCCCGCCGCGCTGTCGGTTTTGGCATAGACTACGATGAAATCCGCCGCACCGGCGTTTGAGATAAAGCACTTGGATCCTTTCAACCGGTATCCGTCGCCGTCCCGTGTCGCCGTGGTGCGCATATCTGCCGGGTTGGATCCGGCCTGCGGTTCGGTCAGCGCAAAGGCTCCAAGGGTGGTGCCCGCCGCAGCCTGCGGAAGAAAACGCTGTTTCAGCGTCTCATCCGCCCCCAGCAGCAGCGAATCCGTTGCCAGAAAATGTGCCGTCAGCATAGACGCGGTGGAGCCGCAGGCCCCGGCTATCGCCTCTACCGCGCAATAGAGCGCAGGTCCGGACAGGCCAATACCGCCATAGGCTTCGGGCAGGTTCATCCCCATGATGCCCATCTCTGCCAGCGCCGACTGATGCAACGTTGCAAACTGCGCTTTGGCATCGATACCTGCAGCGGCAGGTGCCAGAACCTCATTCGAAAACCGTTCTATCTGGCCGATGACGGCCTGCTCTTCAGTGTTCAGATCATCGGTCATCCGGCATTTCCTTCTTTCAACCGTTGTAGAATTTCCGTGGTATGCGCCCCCAGTTCCGGGGCCGCCTGTCGCCCGCCACGCGGGGCACCGCTGAAATGCACCGGCTGTTCCGGCACGGTGAATTCCCCGAGAGCAGGATGGGCAACCGCTGTCGCCAGTTCGCGCGCCTGTACCTGGGGCGAATCCCAAGCCTGTCGCACCGAACACAGCGCAGCAGCGGGAATGCCCGCATCTGACAGCGCCGTAACCACGTTCTGCACGTCCCGCGTGGCGGCCCAGCTTTCGATATGCTGCGCCAACGCGGGTTCATTCTGCCGCCGCAATGTGTCGCTGGCAAAGAGCGGATCTTGCGCCAGTTCCGGTGCGTCGATGGCCGTCGCAAAGGTCGCAAACAGCCGATCGTTCAGCACCGCAACGGTAAAGCTGCCGTCTTTGGCCGGATAGGTGCCAAAGGGGGCCGAAAGCGGGTGCTTGCTGCCGGTCCGCTTTGGCGTCTCTTTGGTCATCAGCGCCCGGCAGGCCCCGACCGGCATCATGGACACGAGCGAGTCATACAGTGCCAGATCAACATGCCGCCCCTTGCCGCTGCGCGCGCGGTCAAACAGCGCCACCATGGCGCCGAAGGCCGCAAACATGCCACCTGCCACATCGGCAAAGGCATCCCCGGCCATCATCGGCGGGCCGTCCTCTGCGCCGGTCATATCCATTAGGCCGCTCATTGCCTGGATGATGATGTCATAGGCTGGCAGGCTTCGGTTCGGACCGGTCTGGCCGAAACCGGAGACCGAGACATAGACCAAGCGGGGAAGGGCTGCGCACAGCTCATCCGGACCCAACCCAAACCGGGCCATCACGCCGGGGCGGAAGTTTTCGATGACAATATCGCACTCAGCCGCCAAGGCCCGCGCCGCGGCGGCGCCCTCAGCGGATTTCAGATCCAGAACAATGGATTTCTTGCCGCGGTTCACCGATTGGAACAGCAGGCTTTCGCCGTCCTGGAACGGGCCGATGTGGCGATAGTCATCGCCCGAGGGCGGTTCCACCTTGATCACCTCTGCGCCGAGATCGGCCATCAGCGCGGTACAGTAGGGGCCGGCCAGCACGCGGGAAAAGTCCAAGACCCGGACCCCCTCTAGCGGTCTGTGACCCGCAGTTTCATCATGTTTGAACATATATCCACCATCAATTGCTTGCTGGAAGATAGCGCTTGTTTGGATATACTCAGAAATACAAGATGCATATAAGGGGTATTCAAAATTGAATATACCATTGAACTTTCGTCAGGTCGAAATCCTGCTTGCGGTTGCGGATACCGGCAGCACTGCTGCAGCAAGCCGCGCGCTGAATACCTCGCAGCCCGCGGTTTCGCTGGCTATTACCCGCTGCGAGGAGGTCTTTGGGCAGAAGCTTTTTGTCCGCATTCCCGGTCGGGGAATGGAACTAACACCCTATGGGCAGCACAAGGTTGCGCAGCTGCGCGAGTTGGAGAAACAGGCGCGCTGGGTGCTGAGCGGCGGCGAGGGCACACCGGAATTTCTGAACCTCGGGGTGTTTTCCACCCTCGGCCCACGCTATGCACCGCAACTGGTGCGCAATTTTAAGGATACCCATCCCAATGCTGAAATCCGCATCCTTGAAGGCGATCTGCAAACGCTGTTCGACTGGCTTAGCGAAGGCCGCCTTGATCTGGCGCTGCTATATGATTTCGGGGTGCCGTCCGATTTCGCCATCACCCCGCTGATGGCGGCGGAACCCTATGCACTGCTGCCCCTGGGGCACCGGCTGGCACAGCAGGCCAAAGTCAGCGCGCCAGAGCTGGCGCAGGAGCCGATCATCCTGATGAACCTGCCGCACAGCCGCGGTTATTTCCTGTCGTTGCTGCAAAACGCCCGGGTGCCGGTGCGGGTGGCCCATGAAACCGGTTCGATCGAAATGCTACGGTCGATGGTGGCCAATGGGTTCGGCATCGGTTTGCTTGCAACAGATCTGTCAAACGGAGCGTGCTACGATGGCAAGGCAGTCATCCGGGTGCCGCTGGCTGGTCGACCGCCGCGGCACCAGATCGCCCTTGCCCATCGCGATATGGCGATCAAACGGCCCATCATCCAGGCTTTCACCGCCTTTGCCGAAGCCTTCTTCAGCTCGCCTCCTTGAATGCCAGGCGCACCCGGCGCGGACCCAAGGCGGCATGGGGTGCACAGGTCCGGGCCGATGGCGCGGCAGCATCCTGCCCGCCTAGGATCGACTGCGATGGCCTAGCAGTATTAACCGCCCTGATGGGGGCTGGCAGGTTAGAAATACTTGCCAAAGGCCTTATAATCGTCCCGGTAGACTTTCATCAGCTTTTGGCGCTGTTTTTCTGTCAGGTCGCTGGGTTTGAATTTTGGTCCCCCGGTCTGTTCCCGGCCAACAGTGAGCGGCTGCCCGGTGCGTTCGGTGAAATCGCTGACAAACTGTGCCATTTCAGAGAGCAAATATATGCGCGAAAAATAGTCGGCATCGGCGCCAAGGAACAGCACCAGGGGCTGGGTGTGGTGGAGAATAGACGGATGTGCCTTTTGATAGTCTGCCAACCGGTCAACAAAGAGATCCAGATCTGGTGTTGGCTCTAGCTTCTGTTCCTCCAGGCCTTTCCGGGCGATCTGAAGCGAGAGCTCTTTATGGGCGATTACCCGGTTGCCATAGGCTGAAAGCAAGCGTGCAATGGGGTCCCTGACAAAAGTCGTGCGGAAATAATCTTTGATGCGATGCTCTGGGTATGCAGACCGCAACAAGGTGCGATACCCAACGTTGTGGATGTGCTTTTTGTTGCGGTTGATGGTGTATTTTTCGAATGGTCTGCCATTTTCCAACTCGAAAAACGCCAGTTTCAGAGAAGAGCACGCGACCTTTGGCGCAGCCGCATAAAAGAATTTTTGCGTGTCTAGGATTACAGTCATGAATGTGTCTTTCCGAAGATCGAATTTCTGGCAGCCTGAGGTGGAGGTTGAGTAGTCGTATTTGCGTGTTAAGGCAATATGGCAGAGCGGCAGGTGCTCTGCGAGAGCGGTCTTTTGTGAAGGCTGGAAGGTGACGCTGTCGCACCAAAAAACCTTGCCAGAGTGGCTGGCCCTCTCGCAAAACTTGCAGTAATGGGGGCTTTATGCGCAAGACACTGTACCTTCATATCGGACACTTCAAGACGGGCACGACCGCCATCCAGGAGTTCCTGGATCTGAACCCGAGATTGCTCAAACGGCATGACTTTGCGCTTGCCCAGACGACGTTGCAGTATTCCAAACATTCCGATCTTGCCTACAGCCTGTATAAGGCGGCAGGGGTTGAAACCTTTCTGCATGGCTACAATAAGCCAGAGACCCCGCAGCAGATCTGGGCGGCACTATTTGATGAGTTGCGCACCAGCAAGCACTCCCGGATGATTGTAAGCTCGGAAGAGTTCATGCGGCTTGCCTGTATTCCCAAGGCGGTCAAGACGCTGTCCAGGATTATCAAATCCGCGCGTGATATCGACTTTAAGGTGATCGCCTTCTTGCGCCCGCCAGACAGCCATTTGCGATCCTGGTATAACCAACTGATCAAGATGGGGATGAAGACGCCCCCTTATAACGTGGCGATGACTGATCTGGTAGAACCGATCCACTATGACTATGCCCTGGCGTTGCGGCCTTGGATCGAGATTTTTGGAGCGGAGGCCGTCACCCTGCGTAGCTATAGCGAGGCCAGCCGCGAGAACAATTTGCTCTTCAAGGATTTCCTCTCTGCTATTGATGTCGCCCTGCCAAAATTCGGCCTGGTCCTGGCAAAGGCGGATCCAAATCCACGTCTGGACGATACCTTGCTTGAGATGGTGCGCATGCTGCAAAACGCCGGAATTCCAGACAAGATGGTCCAGCCAATGGCAACCCGTTTTCTTGCCCATCTGGCCAGCGAAGAGGCGGGTAACCCTACGGGGGCTGGTGATGCGTTTGCGGCCCTTCGTCAAAGAACGCTGGATGGGCTGACAGAGCTACAGCGTGAGATCCCTGAATTTGACGCAACCCTTGCGCCCTTTCACCAGCATCTGCCTGAGCAAGAGACACAGACCGCGCGTGAGGGTTGGCTTGTGGCCGGGCACTTGCTGGCTGAATTACAGGCGTTGCGCAAAAAGACACAGCAGCAGAACCGCGTGGTGACTGAGCGGCTAGATGCGCTTGAAGCGCGACTGCCCACTGATGATGGCGACCCGTCGTGAGGGTGCTTTACTACAATTGGGTTGATTACCTGGACGCAGAGAACCGGGGCGGTGGGGTGTCGCAATATCAGCGCAATATCTTGCAGGAACTGGATCAAGGCAGCGATATCGACGCGGTGTTTTTGTCTGCGGGGATTTCGTATGACCTGCGCAAGCGGCCACCACGTTGGGAGCAGACCCGCCACGGTCCACGCCAGGATCGCGGGCGGCGCTATGAAATTGTCAATTCTGCGGTCCTGTCGCCTGCGCATTTCTCCTTTGGCAGTGCAGCCCAGTGTGAGGACACCGCCACCGAAGCGTGCTTTTACGATTTTCTAGAGGCAACTGGCCCCTATGATGTGGTGCATTTCAACAATCTTGAAGGTCTGCCCGCGCGGGTCCTAAAGCTGAAAGCCCGCTGGCCTCAGATGCGGCTGATCCTGTCTTTGCACAACTATTATCCCTTTTGCCCGCAGGTGAACCTGTGGTTTCAAGAGCGTGAGAACTGCCTGGATTTCAAAGGTGGTGCCAAATGCGGTAGTTGCCTGCCGCAGGCGCATAACCAAAAGCAATTGCGCCTAGCCCATGCCTTGGCCTATCGGTTGAAGGCTGCTGGGTTCGAACCCAACAGCCGAATGTTTCAGCTGCTGTACCAGCCGACGATCCGGGTTGGGCGGCGGCTGTCGATCGGGCTGAATGCTGCGCGACGCAGTCTGCGCAAGATCACCGGCACCCGGCGACAGGTTTCCTCAGAAGTGGCGAGCGGCCAAAACCCGCAGCGCCAATCGGCCCCGGTCACTGTGCCAACTCCCTTTGCCAAACGGCGGGCCGAGATGGTCTCTTTGATTAACGCGCATTGCGATCAGGTTTTGGCGGTCTCTGACTTCACTGCCGGTGTAGCGCGTCGCTATGGGGTGCGTAGCGATCTGTTGCAGACCTCATATATCGGTACTGCGCTGGCTGACTGCTACCAACGAACCACACCGCGTCGGCTGCCCATCCAAGAGCAAGAGGTGCTTTCACTCGGGTATCTGGGCTATATGCGGCGGGACAAAGGGTTCTTCTTTCTGCTGGAGGCACTTAAATCCCTGCCATCCCCGTTGGCGAAACGCATCCGGCTGGTGGTTGCAGCCCGGCGTGGCGATGCGGATACCATGGCAGAGCTCTCGGCGGTGGGGCAACATCTGGCCGGGTTGGAGTATCACGATGGCTACACCCATGACGAGCTGCCGGCGATCTTTTCACAGATCGACCTTGGGGTGGTGCCGGTGCTGTGGAACGACAACCTGCCACAGGTCGCGATTGAAATGCACGCCAATCATATCCCGCTGCTGACCAGCGATCTGGGCGGCGCGCAAGAGCTGTCAAACTGCCGCGATATGGTGTTTGCCGCAGGCGACATCCAGGCGTTCCACGATCGGCTGCAGGCGATCCTGTCCGGCGCTGTGAACATGGAGACCTATTGGGCTGGCGCACGTGTGCCCAATTCAATGGCGAACCATTTGGCGCAGTTGACCGAGGTCTATACCTCATCCGACCTCACCCGATCCGCAGAAACAGGCCTGGGCTAGGTAGGGGGCGCGCACGGCGGGGGCCGGGCGCGCAGTTGTCTGTTCGGCGTCTGGCGCTAGGCCTTCTCAAGGCGGGATTTGACAAAATTGGCTTCCTGCCAGGGCACCGAAAGTCCTTCTTCATAAATCACATCGCGTCCCTCTGACATCAGGGCCAGGTATTTCCGGTATTCTTCCGCATCGTTGAAGTGTTGGCGGCGCGCCACCTCTATCTGGGCCTTGCGATGGAAATCGGCATTGTAC
The DNA here is from genome assembly GCF_029697505.1 of Pseudophaeobacter profundi. GTDB lineage: Bacteria > Pseudomonadota > Alphaproteobacteria > Rhodobacterales > Rhodobacteraceae > Pseudophaeobacter > Pseudophaeobacter profundi. Next base: position 66,415 of record NZ_JARJEF010000005.1, read on the forward strand.
TTGAAGTGGCCAAAGATCAGCTCGCGGCTGGACAGTTTGATATCGGTGACAAAGTGATACCCGGCCGAAATCCGCATCCAGGGCTGATACTTCAGCAGGGCGATTTTCTGCGCCACAAACAGATCCATGCGCGAACCGGCGATCAGCCGATGCCGTACGGCGCTGGTCCAGGTGGGCATGTTGGAAAAGGGTCCCTGTCCGGTCCAATTGGCCAAAAACGGTTCGCGGTCGACATATCCCGCCTCGCTAAAGGGATCGGTTTGGAAGGTTGCGTCCCCCAAAGAGCCCTTGGGGTACATGTCCAGCATGAAGATGCGGGCGGCATCGGCCCCCTCAAAAGCGGCGGTTTGCAGCAGGGCGGGCAGGCTTTGCTTTTGGGGAGTCTGCCAGACCAGCAATTCGTCGGTATCGGCGATCAGGCTCCACTTTCCGGGACGGAAGGCCGCAATCATAGCCTGTTGCCAGCCCGCGCCATAGTGCGACAGGCTATAGTCGGTATCGACAGAGAACAGCGCCACATCCGGCTGTTCCATCAGGTATTCCAGGGTGCCATCATCAGAGCAGTTGTCAGCGATGAGAAAGCTCTCGACGCCAAGGCGCCGGTAGTGGGCAAGAAACTGTGGCAGCATGAACATTTCATTGCGCATACAGGCGACCACTGCGATCTCTGCACCGCGTGCGGCCTCCAGGCGGTCTTCGCTGCTGATCAGTTCCAGCGCATTGCTTTGATAGACCAGCGCGGCATCCTGATAGGTGGGCCAGATTTTCTTGGGCGTCAGGCTTGGCGCTGACAGTTTGGCGCAGGCCTGGGCCTGGCTCGCGTGTTCATCCAGATGCACCAGAGAGACCGGTGCGGCCTGACTGGCGTCGAAGCTGTTGACCCAGCGCGAAACCGGTGTTGCCTTGCCCCAGGTGCGGCGGCGAATAGAGGTGCGATAGTCTTCATCCGCAGGACGAATGCCCTGTTGCGCCAAGAGATCCCCCAGCATCTTGTCTTCCATAAAGGACATCTGGATTAGGTGCTGTCCTTCCGGGCTTGCGCTTGCGGCACAGACTGCAGCCATGGCGGTACGGCTCAGCGCATAGCCAGTGCCGCCATCGGTATAAGTTGATGGTTCAGGAGATTTATCCAGTTCCAGCCGCCCGCGATCAGAGGTCGATTTTTCATTGTGCCAGGCCCGGTCCATATCGCCGGGGCGGCGGGTCAGGATTCGGCCGTAATAGTCGAATTTGCGATAGCTTTGCCCGTGAAAGAAAATATCCGGATTCAAAAAGCAGTCGTCATCAATCTTGATAAGGTGTGAAAAGCGGGTGTTTTCATAGACCCAGGCGATGGTGGCCAGGGTCTTTTGCGGCAACCCTTCGTAGGAATCGGGGGCATCAAGATGCACGATATCCCCGTCAAGCCGTCCATCGCCATCGCCAACGATGATGACATAGGGGATGTCCAGCGCCTGAAGTAGCGTCAGCCAGCCTGCGCGCATGGCTGGAACGCGGCTGTTCAGGTTGGGCAGGCAGGAAAACACCGTGACAATTGTGTCAAACAGGGGCGAGCCCGCAAGCGCGGGGGCGCCTTCCGGCAGCGGGTGGGGCGCTGGCAGGGCCTGGGCGAGATCTGGCAGAATGTCACGAACCCTGGCAAAGAGCGGCTGGCTTTCCGGCGTATCGCGCAGCGCCAACAGTGCCAGGTTGGCCGCAGTGGCTTTGCTCATGGCATTTTTTTCTGTTGCGGTCAGATCCTCGGTCAGGGATGTCAGCAATCCGATAAGGGCCTCCTGTGCCTCTTTCTGGGGCGTATGGGGATGCAGGGCCCGCAGCAGGGCAAGGGTAAGGCCGAAGCCGAGAAAGTGACTGCGTTGTGTCGACAACAGGCGCAGATCACGGCCCAGATCGAGGATCTGTGTCGGGGAAATCGGTTGGGTCGCGGCCTGCTTGATCAGCAGGTGACAGCGCTGGCTGACCCTTTGCTGCAATTGGTAGTAGGGCGCGCGCGGGATGTCGCGGTAAAATTTGGGCAGGGCCGTGGCGGTGGCAGAGACCAGATCTTGCGCCACAGCTGCCGCACCAGGAAAAGCCATATGGCGCAGGCCGGCTTCTTCCTGCGGGATCTCGGCACGTTTCAGCGCCTCGACGCTCAGGGGGGCATCCTCGGCCAGATAGGTGGCTGCGGGGCCAAGCAGCTCTCGGCGAATGCGCATCAGATCGCTGCATTGATAGACCTGGAACAGGTCGAGTGCCTGGCTAACCTCCAGGGTTGCCGTTGACCCGTGTTCGGCGCGGTCGAGTGCGGCCTCGATCACTGCAAAGGCTTGACGCAGCGTTGCTAGCTCGGAGTGGGTTTCCAGGGGGACACGGGCATCCATCTGGTGCCAGAACTGGCGGGACAGCCCGTAGGCACGCAGGGTGAATTCTATGATCGGGCGTTGGATATAATCGGTAAAACTGTCGATATTATGCAGCAGATCCACCGCGACACCGGTCAGATCCTGGCAATGGGCCCGTCCCCAGTATTGCCCCGCCTGCCGGTCGACCAGATCCATATAGGCATAGATGATGTGTTCGCGGACCTTTTCCTCGACACCCTGGCCGGCAATTGCCCGGCGTAGCAGCCAGGAAACTGCCGGGGTAACAATCCATCCAGCCGTCGGTTCGATCAAAGACCGCAGTGTTGGGCAGATCTCGGCGTGGCGATCTTCCAGGAACAAAAAAGGCAAGAGCGCCGAGCTTTTGTAAAGGTTGCCAGCCTCTGGCGACAGGCTGGCACGGAACCCTTCGGCGCAGTAGAGCTGATGAAACCCGTCAAAATCATGATCCGGGTGGCTGAAGAACTCGCTGAGGCTGAGAAACAGATAGCAACGTAGATCTTTGGGAATGTCAGGCAGCAGTTCGCCCAGCAGCGTCAGCGGGTCGGTCTCTGGCGTTTCGCGCATCCGCTGGCCAAAGACACCATGGGCGTGAACCACCGGGTCCCGTGGTGCCAGTTCAGGCAGGCTCGCGGCTTCGGGCTTTGGGGAAGAACCGCCTTCAGCAGGTTCGATATAGTCGCTCATGCCGTAAAACTGCTGTGCGGATGCAAGGTGGGCACGGCTTTGGTCGGATAGCTGGGTCTGCAAATCGCCAAATTGCACATGTTCAAAGATTTGCATTGCGGTGAGCGAATCGCCGCACAGATCCACATCGCAGATAATCTGCTCAATCTGTTCTACCAGATCCGCAGGGGTCAGGCGCAGGCGAGGGCAGGCGAGGCTGCCATCGGCATGCAGGAGCCCCAAATCCAGCGCGTCATCCTTGGCGCGCCCTTTCCAGATACGCCCGGGCAGCAAAACGATGACATCTGCGCATTGTTCGCTCCTGTCGCTGCCGCGATTTTTGGTGGCATCCGGGTAGAGAATGACCTGCGGCACCGAGTCCTCTCCGGGCAGGTCCAGGTGCAGGCTGGGAAGAGTGGAGGTGTATTTCACCCGCGCCCGCAACTCCAGCCGGTTGCTGAGACACAGCTGCCCTTTGTTGAGTTTGGCCTGGTTGTTCCGGGTGAGCGCCCCAAGAGATAGCTTCTGGCGCGCGTCATCGCCAAAGTCGATATCGGCATCTGCGATACCACCCTGGTAGGAAACAAAACTGATCTGGTCCAGATTCGGGTAAGAGCGGCGGAAGACATTGTAGCCAAAGCGGAACACGCGCACCTCATCTACCGTCACGGTAACATATGGTGGGGCAAAGGTAATTGTGACTTCAGCCTCGGATTTATCCAGAGATTTCTTATAGGATTTCTCGGCGGCCCAGACCTCTCCAGTGCGTTTGTTGCAGACGCAGAGCCCCTCGTCCTGACGCAAAGATAAATGGAACAGAATGTTGGCCTGCTCGCGATCAAAAAACGAGATATTGGCGTAAGGAACCTCAGTGAATCTGGCAGTGTAGCGAAACACCTTGGGACCCTGAACTAAGAACGACTGCATCGACTTTTCCATCTATTTTGACGTGTTTGATCGTATTCTTGCGCCGGATAGGGCGACTAGGGGCGGCGGCGAAGTTGGGCTTCAATACTCAGTAAGGTGGCTATCCGTTGCCCCTCTCCAGGGTCAAGGGGGCTTTGGGTTCGTGTCAGGCCGCGGCGCAGGGCTGCCCAGACCGCGGTGAGGCATAAGAGACCCAGTTTCAGGCGAGGCAGGGGGGCGCGGATCTGTGCCATGCGCTGCCGCAGGGCGCGCGCAAAGAGACGCCGTTGCCAGCCTTGGGGCAGTTTGCTGGACAGACCAGCCGCCTGCAACCGGGCAGTCAGTTGATCAAGCGAGCGCACAAAGGCAGCGGCCGCCCGGCCCGGGGCATACTGTGCCAGCGCCGCGTCAGACTGGTTCACATCGCAGCCGGACTGCGAAAAATACAGCGCTTTTGGTGCCAAAAGCGCCGCCTCAAGGGCCAGTTGCCATCCCGGCAAGGCACCAATGCCAAAGCCAAGCCCGGCCTCGATCAGAAAGGAACGGCGATAAAGCTTTGGCGAAATCTGGCCATCCAGGGCCAGGGCAAGTTCGGGGGAATACGTAAAATCAGCGGCGGCCAGCGGCTGCAGGATCTGCGCATCGTCGCAATAGATGGCGGCATGATAGGTCTCGCCCTCTAGTCCCAAGCGATAGGCTGAAACGGCAAAATCTGCCTCTGCTGTCAGCATTCCATCCACCCAGTCGTGCAGGGCCATTTCACCCAATGCATCCCCTGGCACAAGGAAGTTGAGATAGCGGCCGCGTGCCGCCGACAGCCCGGCCGCGCAAGCGGCGGCGATCCCTGCCTCAGCGTGGCGCAGAACGCGCGCTTCTGGGTGGTCCGCCGCAAGGAGACTTGCCTGGGTTTCCGCCTGCTGGCTGTTGCACAGGATCAGGATCTCCCGCCCTGGTGCGCCCTGTTGTGCCAGCGCGTTCAGGCTGATTTTCAGCAGATCCGTATCGCCGCCGGACCAGGGCAGCACCACGCTCAGCGGTAGGGTGCCAGTCATTTCGAGACCCCAGGCCGCTGATATATGCGGGTCCCAGTCCGGGCAATAGCGCAGCCCGTGGCGGTCTAGATACCTGATGCAGGCGTCGGCATAACGGGCGCGGCGTTCGGGCGCGCGCAGGGCAGTGCTGCGTTCAAACAGCAGGCGGCTGGCGATCTGTTCAAAGGCGGCATCAGCATCAGCGCGTGGTGCGGTGGCCATAAGGGCCTTGATGCGATCCAGCACCGGGAATTGTTCAAAAACCCGGTCGCTGTCGCTGCCGGTTATCTGCCCCTCGCGGGCGCGGGTCTGCAGGTAGAGCGGCGCTTCGATATGCAGCAGGTGATCGCTGCGCGCGGCGGCCTGATAATAGAATTCGTGATCCTCGAACCAGGTCCCTTCACGAAAGCGCAGATCCGCGATCAAGCTGCGGCGGTACAATTTGTTCCAGGCCGAAGGAAAGTGGACAATCGCCTGCTGCCAGGTGGTCAGCGGGTAGGTTCTGCGCTGGCCAGAGCTGTGCCGCGCGGCCTGGCCGTGAATGGCGGAATGGTCACTGTGACTGCCATCGGGAAAGCAAAAGCGAATGCCGCAGGACACCCAGTCAGCGCCTGTGTCCTCAAGCGCCTGCCACAGCTGCGACAGATAGTCGGGGGCCAGTTGGTCATCGCTGTCGAGAAAGGCAATGTAATCTGCCTGTGCCAGATCCAGCCCGGTGTTGCGCGCCCCCGACAACCCCTTGTTGGACTGTTGCACCAGTCGAAAACGCGGGTCCTGTGCGATGGCCTTGCGCGCCACATCAGCACTGTTGTCAGTGGAGCCGTCGTCGATCACTAGGGCTTCGAAATCGCACAGGTCTTGCGCCTGAAGGCTGCGGATGCAGGCCGCAACATGGTCTTTGACGTTGTAGACCGGCAGGATGACCGAAATCAGCGGCTTTGGCGTGGGGCTTGGCATTCAGCGGGCGATCTTTTCAAAAGGACCAGGGGAAACCTAGAAACTGTTCTCGTATAGCAAAGGCTGGGGGGCTGTCATCACCCCTGTGCCAACCTGGGCAGAGACTTGCTGCGTGCAGGGCAGGTTGGCGTCAAAATAGGCAACCCCAAAAGAAAAGAGGGCGTTGCCGCCCTCTTGCCATGTCTTGCTGCGCCGTTCTGCCCGATTGGGACGGCGTTTGATTTACAGGCCGGCCTGAAGTGCGGCCACCACGGCATCGCCCATCTCGCTGGTCGAGATCGGATCAACACCTTCTTCGCCCAGCAGGTCTGCGGTGCGCGCGCCATCGGCCAGCACTTTTTCAATGGCGCCTTCCAGCCGGTCGGCCTCATCACCCATGTCAAAGCTGTAGCGCAGCGCCATGGCAAAGCTGAGGATACAGGCGATGGGGTTGGCTTTGCCCTGGCCTGCGATATCAGGCGCGGATCCGTGTACGGGTTCATACATCGCCTTGGGGCGGCCATTGGCCATGGGGGCGCCAAGGCTTGCAGAAGGCAACATGCCCAGGCTGCCGGTCAGCATCGCGGCGCAGTCGGACAGGATATCGCCAAACAGGTTGTCGGTCAGGATCACGTCGAATTGCTTGGGGGCCCGCACCAGCTGCATGGCACCGTTATCGGCATACATATGCGACAGCTCAACCTCGGGGTAGTCCTGGCCGACGCGGGTGGTGACCTCGCGCCACAGGATTCCGCTCTCCATCACATTGGCCTTCTCCATAGAGCAGACCTTCTTGTTGCGGCGCATTGCCAGTTCAAAGGCAGAGCGGGCAGCGCGTTCGATTTCGGACTCGGTGTAGCGCTGGGTGTTGATGCCGACGCGTTCGTTGCCTTCTTCAAAGATACCACGGGGTTCGCCAAAATAGACGCCCGAGGTCAGTTCGCGCAGGATCATGATGTCGAGACCGGCAACGATGTCACGCTTGAGCGAGGAGAAATCCGCCAGCGCGTCAAAGCACTGCGCCGGGCGCAGGTTGGCGTAGAGATCCATTTCCTTGCGCAGGCGCAGCAGGCCGCGTTCGGGTTTGACGCTGAAATCCAGATTGTCATAGGCCGGGCCGCCAACCGCGCCAAGCAGAACCGCGTCGACCTCTTGCGCCTTGGCCATGGTCGCATCCGCGAGGGGCACACCGTGCTTGTCATAGGCGGCACCGCCGACCAGATCTTCGCTCACATCGAACTGAATGCCGCGGGCCTCACCAAACCAGGTGATGACTTTGCGTACCTCGGTCATGACCTCGGGGCCGATGCCGTCGCCGGGCAGAATCAGAATCGATGGATTGGACATGTGTGCCTCCTAAAAATCAGTTGGGAGTGGCCTACCTCTCTGGGGCTGCGGGGTCAATAACGGGGGGCGTTTCGGGGGGCTGAGGTGTTGATTTTTTGGTGTTTTGCAACGCCTTTGCCAATAGGGACCAGACCCGCCGGATGCGGGGCGTTTCCCGCATCGCGCGGTGGGTGGTCAGCCAGACCGGCAGGGGCGGGATGTCAACGCCAAGGGTGAGCTCTTCGATGCCGGGATCGGCGCGGGCAACGGCAGTTTGGCAAAACCCGATGCCGCAGCCCGCCCGCACCAATTGCCAATAGGTTGCCTGATTGTCACAGCGCAGGGCAAAGGCGGTGCGCTCGACCTGCCAGCCCAGGGCCTGCATGCTGCGCAGGATCAGATCGTTGCTGTCGTAGCCCACCAGATCATGCTGCCACAGGTCCTGGGCGTTTTTCGGACGACCCCGCCTGTCGAGGTAGGATTTGGCAGCAAAGATCCCCAGCGGCAAATCGGTGACATGCTGGGTGATCACATCAAGCTGGCTGGGGCGGTACATGCGCAGGGCAATGTCGGCGGCGCGATACAGCAGGTTCTCGCTGGCATCTGTCGGCACCAGTTCCAGCTCTATCTGTGGCTCGGCGATGCGAATTTCAGCGAGGATGGGCGGCAGCAGGTAATGGGCGGCAAAGACGCTGGCGGTGATGCGGACCGTGCCGACCAGCGCTTCGGACTGGCCTGCCGCCTGCAGCGATAGGTGGTACATTTGTTGCTGCATCTCGCGTGCCATTGGCAGCAGGGCGGTGCCCGCAGATGATAGCCGCAATCCGCGGGGATGGCGTTCAAACAGCTGCTGGCTAAGCTGCGCCTCAAGGCTTTGTATATGGCGTCCTAATGTGGGCTGGCTGCGCCCCAACTGCTGCGCTGCCGCAGACAACGACCCGTGGTCTGCAACGGCAAGGAAGCTCTGGATTAGGGACCAATCGGTGAGTTTTGCGATATCCATTCAATAATGAATGGCAGATCAGAATTTTTTGGCAATATTTAGTTTTTTATGAATGGGAGAAAGTGCCTGCAGGAGATCTTAAACAGGAGACAAGCGGATGACACAGGTTGCACTCATACTAGGGGCCTCGGGCCGGTTTGGCCGATCAGCGGCCGAGGCTTTTGCGCGGGCTGGCTGGCAGGTGCGGCGCTTTCAGCGCGGGACGCAGGATCTGGCCGAGGCCGCAAGCGGCGCGCAGGTTATCGTCAGTTGCTGGAACCCGGCCTACCCGGATTGGGCGGCGCAGGTGCCGGAACTGCATCGGCAGGTGATCGCTGTTGCTGAAGCCAGCGGCGCTACGGTGATTGTGCCGGGCAATGTCTATGTGTTTGGGCCGCAGACACCGTCACCCTGGTGTGAAAACAGCTCGCATGCGGCGCAAAACCCGCTGGGGCGCATTCGCATTGAGATGGAGAAAGCCTACCGGGCCTCCAGCGCCCAGGTGATCGTGCTGCGAGCCGGGGATTATCTGGATACCGAAGCATCGGGGAATTGGTTCGATACCATGATCACCGCCAAGCTGCACAAAGGGAAATTCAGCTATCCCGGGCGGGCGGATATTGCCCATGCATGGGCCTATCTGCCGGATGTTGCCCGCGCCGCAGTTGGCCTGGCCGAAATCCGGGCCAACCTGCCACGCCATCTGGATGTGCCTTTTGCGGGCTATACCCTGTCGGGGCAAGAGATGCTGTCAGCGATCAACAGACATCTGCGTCACCCGGCCCGGCTGCGGCAGATGTCCTGGCTGCCGTTGCAGCTGGCCCGCCCCTTCTGGCCCCTGGGGCGATGCCTGCTAGAGATGCGCTATCTATGGAATACCCCGCACAGCCTGTCGGGGGGGCTGCTGCAACAGCTCTTGCCGGATTTCCGCGACACACCACTGCGACAGGCCCTGCCGCGTTGCCTGCCAGGGGGGCTCTTGTCGGATCAAGGGTCTACGGCAGTGTGCAAAGATCTGGTGGTTTGACCCGGCAATTGGGCTAGTCCAAGGAGATATCAACCCAGACCAGCCTATGGCGGCTGGCCGTTGCGGCGGCAGAGACAGTGTCGTCCGGCCAGACCACTCCGGCACCAGTGACCTGCCAGTCGCGAGACGGCAGCAGGTAGTCCACCCGCATGCGGCGTCCGTCGCCCCAATCGACGGTCTTTGTGCCCGCCTGTGATGAAGCCGGGCGCGGATCCTGCAGCCTGGGGTCTTGCAGCAGGGCGGCAATGGCCGCGCGGTTGCCATCGCCGGTGTCGGGATCCAGATTGGCCCCGCCAGCCAGCACAAAGGTCTGCGTCGGTGGTGGTCCAAGCGTTTCTGGCAACTGCCCATCCAGGAACCGCTGCCAGAGGCGGATTTCATCAGCGTTGCGCAGCCCGTTGCGATCTTCGGGGCCATCAAACAGCGGCGGCGTGGCCTGAAAGCTGAGCAGGGTCAGCCGCGTCTGGGCATCCAGGGCAATTGGCAGCGCCCAATGCGCGGTCGAGGACAGGCGCTGAATGGCCTGGGCCTGGGGGGATGGAAAGGCGCTGCCATCAGGGTGACGTGGCAGGGTGGCACCAGGGATATCGCGCCACAATAGCGGCGTCAGATCTCTGATCTCCTCGGTTCGGATGGGGTATCTGGACAGCACGGCAATGCCGCCGCGTCCGGTGTAATTGCCATAGCCCTGGGAATCGCCAGCGCCGCCGCGCCGCTGATCGCCGTCCAGATCCAGCGGGGTGGCAAGGCCCGAATTGGGCTGCTGGGCAAAAAGATGGGGATAGGGCGCACCAGCCGCAGCGAGACGCTGCTCCAGCGCCTTGAGCGCCAGATTGTCATAATCCCAGTCGATCCCCTGCAGCGCCAGAATATCGGGCCGGGTGGCTGCGATGACGGTGACCACCGCCGCGATCTGGGCGTCCTCGCCCCGGTTGATATCGCGGAGCAGCAGGCCGGGGCCGGGGCGAGAGAGTTCTGTGTTGAAGGTTGCAATCCGCAGGCTGCCGGGAGCAGGCCCAGGTGCAGGGCCTGTTTGGGGGGTGGCCAGCAGCGTCAGGGGGGACAATAGGGGCAACAGGAGCAGCAGAAACCGCAGGACAGAGAGGGCGCTCTCTGCCGCGGGGCGCATCACACGGCCTGCAGAGCTTCGGCGTGGGCATAGGCCGCCCGTCGTTTCTGCGCGATCAGTTCTGCAACACGTAGAAAGGCCAGGCCGCGCATGATCATCGACACAGGGACAAAGGCCCAGGCGGCAACCAGCCAGATCAGCATTTGCGGTGCCGTCAGATGCGTGACATCAATAAGGCCGGACATCAGCTTGATGCAGGCCGGAATGGCAAAGGGCAGCAAGATCCCAATGATAATATTGATGCGGCCATCGCGCTGCAGCCGGGCAACCACATCGCCGCCCGTGGTCGGGTCAAACAGTGGCAGGTTCACCCAGACGTTGAAGGCCCCATTGGCAACGGGCCAGTTGCCCAGACGGATGGCCAGCACAAAGCCCAATACCGCCAACCCGGCGACGAGATAGGCAATGCTGGCGGCGCTGCGCATCAGCTGCTGGGTCTCGCTCGCGGTGTCCAGCGGCAGCATCAGGACGATCAACTGCACCGGGGAATAGCTGAAATCCAGCGCCGCGCCCAGGTGGGTTCCGAAGGTATGCACCAGTGCGGTCAACCCGGTGGGGTCCAGTGGGTGGCGGGTCAGCAGGCTTAGCAGGCCGACCATGGCAAAGGCTGCGATATAGCGCATCCGGTTCAAGGGTGGTGCTTCGCGGAATTCTACAAAGCTGGGATAATTGGAAAAATACTCGGCAAAGGTCAAAGCTCCGCCCAGGATCGCCATCAGGGCGATGATCTCTGGAGATTCTGTGGCAGAAACCGGCAAGAGCAGCGATGGCATTACAATCAGCAATGCAACCAATACCCCGCGAGTTGCTGCGCCTGTTATGCGAGCAAACACTGCTTATTTTCCCTTTCAAACTGGACTGGACGGTACTTTGCCGTGCCTTTGTTCCAACTTGATGCACTCTGAACCTCAGAATGCGCGCCTCAATTTCGCCCCATTTGTGCATGGATTGGCCGCAGGGCTCAAGTTTGCATTGGTGCAAAATTCACTTTCACCGCGCAGACCCCCTGGTCTGGTGCCGGAATGCATCAATATTCCCCCATCGAAACAGTGGGTTTTGATATGGTTACTATATGTGGTGTCTGTTGTGCCGTCATAACCAAGCCCATTGGCGCGGCTGGCGGCGGTGGTGAAATGCGGCAGCTTTGTGTCAAATTTGCCTGAATAGGGTGGAAACATCAGCTGGGATTGGGATCAGGCGCGCTGACGGCGGGAGCGGCTTGGCGCAAAAAACCCGCCCCAGAATACTGGGGCGGGTTTGGCCTGTGTTGTCGGGGCAGGGGGGCAGGACCGGTTCATTAGGCCCGGTGCCTGCTTGCCGCCCTTAGACCCAGGGGCGTTCCTGGGCCATCTTGCCTTCATAGCTCTGGACTGCCGCCTGCTTTTGCAGGGTCTGGCCGATGTCATCCAGGCCTTCCAGCAGGCACTGCTTTTTAAAGGCGTCGACGTCAAACTTGATGACTTCACCATCGGAGGTGGTGATTTCCTGGGCTTCCAGATCAACCGTCATGCGGGCGTTTTCGCCGCGCTCCGCATCTGCCATCAGCAGGTCGACCTGCTCTTGTGGCAGAACGATCGGCAGGATGCCGTTCTTGAAGCAGTTGCTGAAGAAGATATCGGCGAAGGAGGTAGAGACCACACATTTGATACCAAAATCCGCAATTGCCCAAGGGGCGTGTTCGCGCGAAGAGCCGCAGCCGAAGTTGTCACCTGCAACGAGGATTTCTGCGTTGCGATACTGCGGTTTGTTCAGCACGAAATCGGGAATTTCCGATCCATCACGATTGTAGCGCATCTCATCGAATAGATTCTTGCCAAAGCCGGTGCGCTGAATGCTTTTCAGAAACACCTTGGGAATAATCATGTCGGTGTCGATGTTGACCAAAGGCATAGGTGCGGCGATGCCGGTGAGTTTTTGAAACTTTTCCATTTTCAGTCCTGCGGTTTTTGCGCGTGCAGTCGGCGACGGCGCAATTTTTAGGTTGAAGGAATAAAGGCACTTGGGCGTTGAAGGCTCTCTGGGTCGATCCTGGGCCGAGATAGGAGTAGGCGAATTATCTCGTCCTGGAACCAGTCTGGTGTGATGGTGCCAGACAAAGCCGATCTTACCAGAGTGTCCAACAGTCCGTGTGCTTTTAGGATGCGAGGTATGATGTGTTTTTCGATTGGGAGCTGAAAAATCTCGATGTTGTCGCTTTGTGGCAGCAGGTCGAGATGTTTGATGTCCTGTGCTACTGTCCCGGTGAAGGCAATATATTTTGTCTGATCGACCAGATGCCCAGCAACGCAGCTGTAATCCCAGCGACGTAAGCCCGGCAGGTAATTGTCCAAGCGCCCTTCCCAGGGGAGCGCGGAAAAATTCGTGTCGATTTGAGGAACAAAGGCCACAGCATGGCGGACATCAAAGAAGCGCGGAGCAAGGAAGGCGAGAAAGCCGCCCATGGAATTGCCCAGCGTATCTACCTTTTTGCCTGTCGTGAACGGAGCGATTTCCCGGAGAAGCAGATCAAAGTTGATCTTGCTTCCCCAGGATTTCTGCAAATCATCGACAAAAAGAATGTCGTCATAGCCCGTGCCTGCAGCAAAGAATTCTGGCTTTTGGACCTCAATGCCACCGAGATGGTGACCAATACTGGTGAAGGAAATGAGGGTTTGCCCAGTGGCGCCAGAATTCCGGCGACAATGAGACACCCGCAGCCTGCCATCAGTAAAGATCACCTCGATTGGCAACATTACATCAGCTCACGAATATCTGTCAGCTTTCCTGTCAGTGCTGCGGCTGCAGCCATGGCGGGCGATACCAGATGGGTGCGTCCCTTGTAGCCTTGACGGCCCTCAAAGTTGCGGTTGGATGTGGCGGCGCAGCGCTCACCTTCCGACAACTGATCCGGGTTCATCGCCAGACACATGGAACAGCCCGCAAGGCGCCATTCAAAACCGGCCTGTTCAAAAATCTCGGCCAGGCCTTCTTCCTCGGCCTGCGCCCGCACCAGGCCAGAGCCGGGAACGATCATGGCGCGCATGCCATCCTTGATCTTTTTGCCTTTGACCACTTCGGCTACGGCGCGCAGGTCTTCGATCCGGCCATTGGTGCAAGAGCCGATGAACACGGTGTCGATTTCAATATCGGTGAGTTTCTGACCGGGGGTCAGGCCCATATATTCGATCGCGCGGCGCGCCGCTTCAATCTTGCCACCCTTGAAGTCTTCGGGGTGGGGGACAACGCCTGTGATCGGCAGAACGTCCTCGGGCGAGGTGCCCCAGGTCACAACCGGCTGGATGTCTTCGCCGCGCAGAGTGACGACCTTGTCAAAATGTGCGCCTTCATCGGTGAAAAGAGTTTTCCACCAGTTCAGAGCGGCTTCCCATTGGGCACCTTTGGGCGCATGGGGGCGGCCATTGACGTAGGCATAGGTGGTTTCGTCTGGCGCAATAAGGCCGGCACGGGCACCGCCTTCGATGGCCATGTTGCAGACGGTCATGCGACCTTCCATCGACAGATCGCGGATCGCTTCGCCGCAGTATTCGATGACATAGCCGGTGCCGCCGCCGGTGCCGGTCTCACCGATCACTGCGAGAGTGATGTCCTTGGCGGTGACGCCGGGCTTCAGCTTGCCGGTGATTTCCACCTTCATATTGAGCGACTTTTTCTGGATCAGCGTCTGGGTCGCCAGAACATGTTCCACCTCGGATGTGCCGATGCCATGCGCCAGGGCACCAAAGGCCCCATGGGTGGCGGTGTGGCTGTCACCACAGACCACGGTCATGCCGGGCAGGGTCCAGCCCTGTTCGGGGCCGACGATATGCACGATGCCCTGACGGACATCTGACACAGGGTAATAATGCACGCCAAATTCGCGGGCGTTCTTATCCAGGGCTTCGACCTGGATGCGGCTTTCTGCAGTCATCTGTGCAGGATCGTTGCGGCCCTCGGTTGTGGGCACGTTGTGATCGGGCACCGCGATGGTCTTGTCCGGCGCATGCACGGTGCGGCCCGCCAGACGCAGGCCCTCAAAGGCCTGCGGGCTGGTCACTTCGTGGACCAGGTGGCGGTCGATATAAAGAAGGCAGGTGCCATCCTCTGCTTCATGCGCGACATGCGCATCCCAGATCTTGTCATAAAGCGTTTTGGGGGACATGTGTCCTCTCCCGTATTTTCAGGTGGGTATAGCTGGCGTAGGGCGTGGGCTGCCGATTATAGGCGTGCCAGGACCGTGCGGGCGGCGCCATAGAATCGCTCGCGCAGGCGAGCGCGATCTTGCAATTCGATATTCTGGGCCAATACGAGGGTCATGCAGGTCAGATACAGGGGGGCGGGCGTGCGATCAAGGGCAGGCAGGGTGCGATCGGCACAATCTGCCAATCTTTCCTTTCGAAACCTTGTAAATATGGTGCCTTCCCTCTTTCGGCGGCGGCGCAGATCAGGCAGAGAGTATCGATGATTCGAGTCCCGTTGCTGCTTTCATTGAAATGCGGCGCGGGAATTGCTATTTTTAGCATATCCCCAGCGCCGGGGGAGGGTCGGCGCGCCTTACTGGAGGACAGTGTTCTGTCGACCGAACCTCACGCGGCCCCTGCCGCTGATAGCGAGGCAGCCGAGAGTGCTGCCAAGAGCCGCCCAACCAATGTGGAGTTGCTGGAGCGGATCCTGAGCTCCCTTGACGAAGACAAGGCCGAAGATGTTGTGCAGATCGATCTGCGCGGCAAGACTGCGATTGCCGATTTCATGGTGATTGCCACCGGTCGTTCCAGCCGTCAGGTGGCCGCAATTTCCGAAAAGCTGGCTGACCGGCTGAAGCATGAATATGGCATCCTTAGCAAGATCGAAGGCCGCGATACTGGCGACTGGGTGCTGCTTGATACCGGTGACGTGATTGTTCACCTGTTCCGCCCGGAAGTGCGCGAATTCTACCAGATCGAAAAGCTCTGGCAGTCGGGTATGACCCCAGGCCAGGGTGAGGCTTAGACAGGCCAAAGGTCTGATTCCATGCAATGTGGTGGCGCCTGACCTTTCGGCGCCATCTCTTTTCTTTGTGCTGCGATCATGTCCAGACGGTCCATCGGGCGACGTTTCGGGCCGGGCGCATAGTTGGGGCAGGCGGCGCGAGGGCAGGGCCGAACAGGGGGGCTTTTCTGATGCGTCTTCACATCTGCGCGGTTGGACGGTTGCGCGCTGGTCCCGAAAAATCCCTGATTGACGACTATCTCAGCCGCTTTGACCGTACCGGTCGGGCGCTGGGTCTGGGGCCTGCGCGCCTGATAGAGGTCGAGGACAAGAAAAACGCCGGCATGGGGGCCGAAGCCAGCCTGCTGCGCAAGGCCCTGCCCAAGGGCGCGGTGATCTGTACTTTGGATGAACGGGGCAAGCTTATGAGCTCGCCTGATTTTGCCAAGCGTCTGGGTGATTGGCGCGATACCGGGCGGCAAGATCTGGCGCTGATCATCGGCGGTGCCGATGGCATTGACCCTACGCTGCGGGCCGAGGCTGATTTTTCGATCTCTTTTGGCAAGATGGTCTGGCCGCATATGCTGGTGCGGGTAATGCTGGCGGAACAGATTTACCGCGCCGCCACCATCCTGTCAGGCAGCCCCTATCATCGCAGCTGACAGGGCTGATGCGCGCTGTGGCAATGCCAGGGTGCGCAGGCATTGTCAGCCCTCGGAGGGTTCGATCATTTCCATGCGGGTGGCGTGGCGGCCGCCTTCGAATTCTGCCGCAAGAAACGCATCGACAATGTCCAGCGCCAGCCCCTTGCCGACAACACGCGCGCCAAGCGACAGCATATTGGCGTCGTTGTGCTGGCGGATCATGCGGGCTGAAAAGGTATCGGCACAGACGCCGCAGCGGATGCCTGCAACCTTGTTGGCCGCCATCATGATGCCCTGGCCGGTGCCACAGACAAGGATGCCCAGCTGGCAATCTCCCGAAGCAACGCGTTCGGCGGCAGCCCGGCCGTGAATCGGGTAGTCGGTGCTTTCCGGCGTGGTTGGGCCGATGTCGATGACCTCCCAGCCCTGCTGCGCAATATGGTCGGCAATGGCCTGTCGGAGCGGAATGTCAGCATGGTCGCTGGAAAGAACGATGCGCGGTTTGGCAGTCATTGAGGCGGTTCCCGTGTCCTGTGGTGGCATGGTCTTGGGCGCAGGGCCACAACGGCCCGGCCCTAGAGGCAGCGTGTCGCGATGCCCTGTGGCACAGGATAGCATGGGCCGCAAGGTGGGTCACCCATCCGCTGGCCGCACCATGGGGGTGGCTCTGGGTCACTCTAGTCGGACGACAACGGTTTCCTGCGCCCACCCATCCAGCAGGCAGCGTGCCTGGATTTGCACCTGCGTGGTGCCCTTTGGCAGGGTGACATTGCCCAGCGATCTGGTGAAGGGCTGTTCGTGTTCATGCGGGTGGGCGAGGGGGCGCAGGCCCAGTTCCGTGCCCTGCATGTCCAGCACGCGCCAGCCATCTGCGTAGTGCCCCCAGCCAGTATCGGGATGTGATAGTGTGACGGCAAATCGCCAGGTCGCACCTGTGCGTTGCGCATCGACCGCCTCTATCTTTGGGGAATCTGCCAGCGTGGGCAGCGCCCAGAGGCAAGCGAACAGGCAGGCAGACAGGGGAGGGCTGTGGTATGGCATGCGGTCAGCCTAGCGGCACTGTGACTGGCGGGAAGTCACGATGGCGTGTGCCGGGGCGATTGCGGCATCCCATGGGGAAATCTGGGGGCTGGCAACTTCACGCTTGCCACCTGAGGTGAATTGGTAATATATTTTTACCAAATGCCACGCCGATCGGTAACCCCAAAGGAGAGCCCCATGGAGATGCCCCCCCCAGATCCCGCCATTCTGGCCCGCAAGGCGCATCTTGTTGCGCGATTGGCGGCGGTGCTGCCGGGGGATGCCCTGATCCAGGATCCGCGTGAAACCCGCGCCTACGAATGTGACGGGCTGGCGGCCTATCGCTGCCCACCGTTGTTGGTGGTGCTGCCACGCAGCACGCAAGAGGTCTCGGATATCTTGCGGATCTGCCATGAGGAAGGTGTTCCGGTGGTGCCGCGCGGGGCCGGAACCTCTCTGGCGGGGGGGGCGCTGCCGACGGCGGATAGCGTGATTCTGGGGGTGGCGCGGATGAATGCGGTGCTGGAAACGGATTACGAGGATCGGGTGATCCGGGTGCAGTCGGGGCGTACCAATCTCAGCGTCTCGGGCGCGGTCGAGGAAGCAGACTTCTTTTATGCGCCCGATCCGTCAAGCCAGCTGGCCTGTGCCATTGCCGGCAATATCGCGATGAACTCTGGCGGGGCCCATTGTCTTAAATACGGCGTCACTACCAACAACCTGCTGGGCGTCACCCTTGTGATGATGGACGGCACTGTGGTGGAAATTGGCGGCGCGCATCTGGATGCGGCGGGGCTGGATCTGCTTGGTGTGATCTGTGGCAGCGAAGGCCAGCTGGGCGTGGTAACCGAGGCCACCCTGCGCATCCTGCGCAAACCCGAAGGGGCACGGCCCGTTCTGATCGGCTTTGACAGCAATGAGGTGGCCGGCACCTGCGTCAGCGATATCATCAAGGCGGGCGTGCTGCCGGTGGCGATTGAATTCATGGACCGCCCCTGTATCGAGGCCTGCGAGGCCTTTGCCAAGGCGGGTTACCCGATGTGCGAGGCGCTGTTGATCATCGAGGTCGAAGGCAGCGAAGCTGAGATCGCCCATCAGCTGCGCCTGATTGTAGAAATCGCCCAGCGGCACAACCCGGTAGAGCTGCGCGAAGCCAGCGATGCGGATGAAGCGGCGCGCATCTGGCTGGGGCGTAAATCCGCCTTTGGTGCCATGGGGCAGATCAACGATTACATGTGCCTGGATGGCACCATCCCGGTGGGCTCTTTGCCGTTGGTGCTGCGCCGCATCGGCGAATTGTCGCAGCAATACGGCCTGGCCGTGGCCAATGTCTTTCACGCGGGTGACGGCAATATGCACCCGCTGATCCTGTTCGATGCCAACAAACCTGGTGATCTGGAACTTTGCGAAGAGTTTGGCGCCGAGGTCCTGAAGCTCTGTGTGGATGTTGGCGGCTGCCTGACGGGTGAACACGGTGTTGGCATCGAGAAACGTGATCTGATGCTGTATCAGTATAGCCCCCGCGACCTGGAGGCGCAGTTGATGGTCAAGGATGTCTTTGATCCCAAATGGCTGCTGAACCCTGCAAAGGTCTTTCCCTTGTCGATCAGCGAAGATCGGCGTCGTGCGGCGCTGGCGGCGGAATAACTGGATATGAACAAGATGTTGACCCCTCAGAGCGAGGCCGAGCTGGCCGAATGCATCACGGCAGCCCAGGCACCGCTTCATATCATTGGTGGGGGCACCCGCGGCTGCGCGGTTGCAGGTGATGCCCTGACAACCCAGGGCCTCAGCGGGATTGAGCTGTATGAGCCCGGCTCTTTGACGCTGGTGGCCAAGGCCGGAACACCTCTGGCCGAAATCGAGACCCTGCTGGCCAGCGAGGGTCAGCGCATGGCGTTTGAGCCAATGGATATGCGTAGTCTCCTGGGAGACAGTGGCACGCCAACAATTGGCGGGGCCTTTGCGGTCAACAGCTCTGGCCCCCGGCGTATCCAGGGCGGGGCTGCGCGGGATTACCTGCTGGGCGTACGCTTTGTCGATGGCAGCGGCCAGGTGATCAAGAATGGTGGCCGGGTGATGAAAAACGTCACTGGCTATGATCTGGTGAAGTTGATGGCTGGGGCGCATGGCACCCTTGGCGTGTTGAGCGAGGTTTCGCTGAAGGTGCTGCCGATTCCCGAGGCCAGCGTCACGGTGAGCCTGGCCGTGGCGGATTTGGCCGTGGCGGTTCAGGCGATGTCAGCGGCGCTGGGCTCTCCCTTTGATGTGACCGGGGCCGCCTATGATCCGGCGGTGGGGCTGGTGCATATCCGGCTGGAAGGCTTTGCGCCGTCTGTTGCCTATCGCCAGGAAAAGCTGACGGCCGATCTGGCGCGTTTTGGCACTGCAGAGACCCGGCAAAGCTCCGAGGCGCTCTGGAAATATATTGGCTCTGCTGCGGCCTTCGTGGGCCGTACCGGCGACGTTTGGCGGATTTCGGTCAAGCCCTCGGATGCGCCGCGTCTTGCCCCGCAGCTGGGGGCCGAAGCCCTGCAGTTTGATTGGGGCGGTGGGCTGATCTGGGCCCTGACACCAGAGGGCGCAGACCTGCGGACCCGCATGGCGCAGGCCGGGGTTGCGGGCCATGCCACCCTGGTGCGCGGCAGTGGCGAAACTCTGGCGGCGCTGGGGCGGTTTCAGCCGCAGGCCAGACCGCTGGAAGAAATTTCCAAGGGGCTGCGGCGGCGGTTTGATCCGCGTGGCCTGTTGAACCCGGGCCTTATGGATACAGACCCGATGACACCTGGGCGTATGGGATAGATTATGCAGACGACATTCACCGAAGATCAGCTGAAAGACCCAAGTGTTGCGCGCTCGAACGAGATCCTGCGCGCCTGTGTGCATTGTGGGTTCTGCACCGCCACCTGCCCGACCTACCAGGTGCTGGGCGATGAATTGGACAGCCCGCGAGGCCGGATCTATCTGATCAAGGACATGCTGGAAAACAACCGGGTGCCGGATGCCAAGACGGTCAAGCATATTGACCGCTGCCTGAGCTGCCTGGCCTGCATGACCACCTGCCCGTCGGGGGTGCACTACATGCATTTGGTGGATCACGCTCGCGCCTATATCGACAAGAACTACCAACGCCCTTTGATGGATCGGCTGCTGCGGGCGGTGCTGGCCCGCATCCTGCCCTATCCAAACCGCTTCCGTCTGGCCTTGTTGGCGGCCAAGATCGCCAGCCCGTTCAAACCATTGATGCCGGATCCGCGTCTGAAGGCGATGCTGGAGATGGTGCCAAGGCAGATCCCCCCGGTCAGCCGCAATGATGATCCGCAAAGCTTTGCGCCACAAAGTCCGCACAAAAAGCGGGTGGCGCTGATGACAGGCTGCGCGCAGAAGGCGCTGAACACCGACATTAACGATGCCACCATTCGTCTGCTGACCCGGCTCGGCTGCGAAGTTGTGGTGGCCGAGGGCGCGGGGTGTTGCGGCGCGCTGACCCATCATATGGGCCGCGAAGACGAGAGCCACGCCACCGCCGCCAAGAATATTCGCGCCTGGAGTGCCGAAATCGCCGACAAAGGTCTGGATGCGATTGTGATCAATACCTCGGGCTGTGGCACCACGGTCAAGGACTATGGCCATATGTTCCGCAATGGCCCTCTCGCTGCCGAAGCGGCGCAGGTGTCGCAGCGCGCCATGGATATATCAGAGCTGCTGATGCAACTGGACCTACCGACGGGTAGCGACAAGGATCTTACCGTTGCCTATCACGCCGCCTGCTCGCTGCAGCATGGGCAGCAGATCAAGACCCACCCCAAGACCCTGTTGAAACGTGCGGGCTTCAAGGTGGTTGAACCTGCTGACAGCCATCTGTGTTGCGGCTCTGCTGGTACCTATAACCTGATGCAGCCCGAAATCTCGGGCGAGTTGAAGGCGCGCAAGGTTAAAACGCTGGAGGCCAAGTCGCCGGATTTGATTGCGGCGGGCAATATTGGCTGCATGATGCAAATTGGCTCTGCGACGGAACTGCCCATTGTGCATACGGTGGAATTGCTGGATTGGGCGACAGGTGGCCCACAGCCCCCGGCGCTGAGCGCCGAGTCGCGGCCCAATGCCGGGGTGCCCATCCTGCGCTAGTCTGCGGGTTCCATGGCAACACTTCGGTGGCATCACGGTTTATTTTTCCATCGGGCTGTCATTTGCGCCCGCTTGCCGTATTTTTGCCGGAGCCTGCGGGTAAACATGCGGGCAACTGACGATGGAGGCAGATGTGCAGGGATTGCGGTTTGGTGCAGGGGTGCTTGGGCTGGTGCTTGGCCTTGTGGTGGCTTTCCCCTATGCGGCAGGGGCCAAGGACAGCCGTTTGCAACCCATGGAAACCTCTGACGCCGGGCGCGGCTGGGAGGCCGTCGGGCGACTGGATGTCGATGGCGAAGGCTTTTGCACCGGCGCGCTGATTGCACCGGATCTGGTGCTGACGGCGGCCCATTGCCTGTATGACGCGCGCAGTGGCACCCGGATGAAGCCAGAGACCATCGAGTTTCTGGCGGGCTGGCGCAATGGCCGGGCGTCGGCCTATCGCACGGTGGCGCGGGCAGTGGTGCACCCCGATTACATCTTTGATGGCGAGGTTTCGACCGACCGGGTGCGCAAGGATATTGCCCTGTTGCAGTTGCAGCGCCCAATCCGCAATACCACGGTGATTCCATTTCAGACGGATAGCCGTCCGCGCAGGGGCGCTGATGTCGGGGTGGTGTCATATGCGCATGACCGCTCCGAAGCGCCCTCGATCCAGGAGCTCTGTACTGTGATGGCGCGGCAGGACGGGGTGCTGATCATGTCTTGCGATGTTGATTTTGGCTCTTCCGGTGCCCCGGTCTTTTCCTTTGAAGGCGGCAAGCCGCGCATCGTCTCCGTGGTCTCTGCCAAGGCCGAGGTCGACGGCAAGCGGGTGTCTCTGGGGGCGGCGCTGGCAGAAGAACTGCAATTGCTGCGCGCCCAGTTTTCCTCTGCTCGGATTGGCAGTCGCCTGCCGACCGGCGTGGGCCGTGTGCAGGTTGGCGGTGCGCGGCCAACTGGTGGCGCCAAATTCATCCGCCCCGGCGGATAAAACCCGGTGCGCAGGCCCCTTGAAATCGGGTTGGGCAGGCATATTTCATCTAGTGTCAGGGTCGCCAAGATGGGGCCCCGACTGCAGCCGCCCGTCCCACTGGGAGGGCTTATGAATGTCGCTCATATCTGAGGATATAAACATGCGTAGACTAGATTTTGCACCGCTGAACCGCGCAACCATTGGCTTTGATCAGATCGCCGATCTGATGGATCGCGCCCTGACCAATGATGTCAGCCAACCCAGCTACCCCCCCTACAACATCGAAAAAACTGACGATGACAGCTATCGGATCTCCATCGCTGTCGCCGGTTTTAGCGATGATGACCTCTCCGTTGAGGTGAAGGAAAATGCCCTGGTGGTGTCGGCCCGCAAAGGGGAAGAAGACGAAAGCCGCAGTTTTTTGCATCGCGGCATCGCCACCCGCGCCTTTGAACGTCGCTACACCCTCGCTGACCATGTGCGCGTGACCGGGGCCAGCCATGCCGATGGCATGCTGCACATTGATCTGCACCGCGAAGTGCCCGAGGCCTCTAAGCCCCGGCGTATCGAGATCAGCACGACAGGCCCCAAGCAAGCCTCGATCGAAGCCGAAGCGCAGTCTGTGAACTAATACCTCGCCGCGCCGAACCCCGTTCTGTTTGTTGGCTTTCTCCAGGGGCCTGAACAGACCGTGCATAGCCCCAGGTCAACTTTTGACCTGGGGCTATGTGTGTTTGTGCGCCCTTTTTGGGCATCCCCACCGGTAAGCTGAACAAGAACTTACCAAACGGTAAGCGCCTCAACTTACCATTTGGTAAGTATCGGGCTCCATGCTAGGAACTGATTGTCCCTTCAGGAGAAACGTCCATGCCTGCTGTTGCCCAAACCCGTACCCGGTTGCTACAGGTGGCCAGCATCAGGCTGGCCGAACGGGGCTATCATGGTACCAGTCTGGCAGCAGTTGCCGAGGATGTCGGGGTCAGCAAGCAGGCCCTGCTGCACTACTTTGGTTCAAAGGCGCTGCTATATTGCGCGGTGCTGGATCAGCTGGGCCAGGATTTGTTGCAGATGCTGTTTTCAGCCATGCAGGACGGGCAACCCGCCGAACAGCAGCTTGACAGTTTCTTTGCCGCGCTGACCGCAAGAGCGGTGCAGGATCCCTGGCTGCCGTCGCTGTTGCTGCGGGTGCTGATTGAAGAGCGGGCGGCCGGATCCGGGGACGCTGCCGAACCGCTGCCCCTGCAGGATTTCCTTGAGCCACTGATTGCGGTGATCCAGGCAACAGAGCGCTTCAAGGCCAGCAGCTTTGCGCAGGCTCTGGCCACGGCCCTGCAGCTATTGGGCGGTGCCTGCCTGTTCCCGGCGGCGCAGGCCGGGCTGGCGCATAGGTTTGGACCGGAGGTGGTTGATCAGCTGTGTGACATTTCCCCAGTCCAAATTCAGGCTTTGCTCGCGGCCAGACTATGAGACATCCAGCACAGCTTTAAGGGGAGCGCGATCAATTTTACCACTTGTCTGAAGTGTCCAATAAAGATTTAGTTGGGGTCAATCTTTAAGAATTGCAACTAAGAGGCCAGAGGATGGATCCGAAGGACATTGAAGAGATGCAGGCGGGTTTCGCGGCGATCTATGGGCGCAAGGCGGAATTTGCGGATCGTTTCTATGTTCATCTTTTTGCCCGGATGCCAGAGGCTGAAGCGATGTTCGTCGGGGATTTTACCAAGCAAAAAGAGATGTTTGCCTCGATGTTGACCTATTGCCTTAAAGGCGTTTCCGACCACAAGAGTCTGATTCACGCAGGCGATACCCTGGCCAAGACTCATGCACGTTTTGACCTTGGTACACGGGAAGCGGAACTGGCGATCGATGCGATGATGGCGGCCTTTGACGATGTGCTGGGGGGTGATCTTGCTCCCTCCCAACGCGAAGTCTGGCGGGCGGCAATTACCCGGATCACGGGGTTGGTTCTGGCGGATAGAAGCCTAGAACACTGAATGTTTCATCTAGGGTCTATCCTGCAGCGGAAAACCGGGCCGGGCTGTCGCTGCGGGCCCCAGAAAACCTACTGGAGCCCGCCACTTGTCTGACTTGGGTACTGCCTGTTGGCAGGTCGTTCACACAGCCATGCAGATGTATTTCATTTTTCTCTGTAGTCTCAGCGACGAATGCGATCACAAGGAGATAACATTTAAATACATGATACTTATCGTTAAAATCTTGACAAGAGCAGTCACTTTCTACTTTGTGGGTTTGTTCGTTGTTCCAATAGTGGGTGTAAGTTGTCCCAATAAGGGGTCTGGTACATGTCTCAGTTTGCGCCACGAAGCGGTAATGCCAACTATATAAAGCGACGTGGCAAGAGCTATTATTATCGCCGTGTCATACCGGTTAAGTTCCGTTCGTTTTTTGAAGGCAAGACGGAATGGAATATCAAGTTGGAAGCTGCGACGGACGCGGGTCGAAAGGCTGAGGCAGGCACTTTGGCGCACAAGCACAACAAGATGATGACAATCGAGAATTTCGATGACATCGTAACTTCAGAGCATAATCCGGTTGATGATACTCTAAGCGTGAAGCTGGACTTCAGTCCCGAAAACCTGCCGGTCAACAAACAAGTGCCGCCATTCGAGTTTTACCGAAATGGTAAGCTCGTTAAGGCTTACAAGATTGCAGGAAGCAATGATCCTGATTTTCTGAAGCAAGCCGAGGCCGAAGGTTATTTCGCTATGACAGGCCCTGAGTTTTGGCAGCAGACCAAATTCTCAAAGCTGCGACAGTCGTTTAAATTTGCTGAGGAACGCGATGACAAAGAACTCGCGAGGTTTCGACTTAGGAAGGCTCAACTCAAACTTGATAAATTGGCACCACCAAAGGGTGATACGCTACGTACAATTCTTCCGAAGATGCACCAGCAGTATCAGCCACGTCAATCAACGAAGGATGGTCATAAGCGGGCAATCGAAGAGTTCATAGCGTTGCATGGCGATCTTCCTGTGGCCAGCATTACGAAACGCCACGTATCAGAATACTTGGAATATCTGGGTACGATTAGATTTAGAAACCGACCCTTGGCTCCAACCACAGTAAAGCAACGCCTAGACAAGCTGGTCGCTATCTTGCAGTTCGCAACTACGGTCGATGCTGTTGATTACAATGTTGGCAAGTCCATCAAAGCCCCCAAGGATACGCGCCCCCAAGGTGACCAGACTTATAAGCCCTTCTCAAAGCCAGAGGTGCGAAAGTTGATTGATTTGGCGACGAATGCTTGGACCACGCGACGCTACCAGTCCCATCGAACCCAGATGTCACGCATGACAGACTCGATCACTGCGTTACATATGCTTGTCTGGACGGGGGCTAGACCAGAGGAGGTATGTCAGCTTCGGCTTGATGATGTGGATTTGGATCGTATGGGCATTATGATCACTAACGAGACTGATGAGCTTGAGGCATCTGATCGGAAACTAAAAAATGAAGAATCTGTACGCGGCGTACCGATCCACAATACCTTACTTCCAAGATTGTCCGAACACATGGAGCAAGTGCTCCAAGTCAGCAATTCAGGATTGTTGTTCCCATCGTTCGAACCAATGTCAGAAAAGGGCCGCTACGCCACCCCTATTGGGGCCGATTGGAGCAAACATTTCCGCGCTCAAATAACGGCTGATCCGCAAAAAGTGCTCTACAGTTTGCGGCATAGTTGGGCAGGGGAATCTGTCAGGGTTGGGATGTCGGAAACAATGCGCAATGCGATCATGGGTCATAAGTCCGACTCGAAGTCATCTTCTGCCAAACGCTATAGGTTTCACTTTGAAGACTTGGACAACCAGTTGGAGTGGGTCAATAAAATGGATTGTATTGGTGGATAAGCCTACTGTCTGAATACGGGGGGTGTTCGATACGGCTGTGGATGTAGCATTCTTGCAGCAAACACAGGCTCATGTCGCAGAACTGGCCTGTGCTGTAATCAACTCGGTTACACATATGGGTTGGCAGTTTCCTGGTGGTGCTGGGACGGGAACACCAATTTGGTCAAAACCCTAAGATCAAACTCACGCTGGTGGTGCCGCAAAGAGCTACCAGCCACGTCCGTCAATGCGGTTAGTCGCTGACATCCACGAGATCGATAACCGTGAATGAGACGCTGATGGTGCCATCTGGCTTGCGAAGTGTTCCCTTTTCGATGGTAGCTCGGAACGTATCTCCCAGCGTGATACCATCGCGGCCTTCGATACGTTCGAGATAATCCTGACTGATCTGATGACTGAACTTGCCAGACATGATGGTTTCTTCACCACGTTTTCGGAAATCAAATGTCCGCTTGATTGGTGACAGCCCGACCAAGGTGCCTGTCCAAACTTCTTTTGCAATGTTGACGTTGCTATCCGAAATTCGCTTGTAAGCACGATTCACTGCGGCTCTATCGAATGAATACGCCTTGTCGGGGAAGTTTGCCTTCAACGTTGCTTCATTCTTTTCAAGGTGACGGAAAAACTTGGCAAGTTCGTTGAAAACACGCGGGTTGATGTCGTCCACATCTACAAGAAATTCATCATCATCAACCTGCGCAAACTCTTCGAACAGGTCCGCAGCTTCTTCCATCGCCTCACGCAACGGGGTCTTCATGACGCTTGCCTGTCGGGCTTCCTTTTCTTCAAGAACAAACCCGAACGAACCCGTCGCCAAGCCGCGCAGGTTCAGTTGCGCCATGTCAGAACCTTTTATCTTACCCTTGCTGCTTAGCTGACCCTTCATGCTTGCAGCATACAGGCGTGTTACAATGCCCTGAAAGTGCAGCAAAGCTTGTGCAGCAAAGCCAGCGTCAATGGCAGATGTTCCGATCACGGGTCGCCCATCGAATAGGACAGAAACCTCTGCGATCTGAGCGTCTTGGCGCTCAGCTTCATCGAGTTCATCAGAAATGATATCGAAGCGTGACTGATAATTCATCATGGCCACAATGTCAGATGAACCTGACGCTTCGGAAATTCTTGCCTGAAGCTCGGACTTTTGGCGGCGAAGATCAGCGATTTCTTGAAGACTAGACATTGAACTTACCTCCTATCGCATTGGTCACAGCAACAAACTCCATTGGGTCGTTCGCTAGTGGTATGCTCACAATACCTTTCTTTTCGGTTGACCCTCTGATGTCGGTGAACAAGCCACCCCAATACATCGTCGCGCTGACGAGTGATGTGGCATCAGCGTCCAGATCAATCGAAAATGTGTCGCAACTGTATACTGGTTTCATGTTCTTGGTTTCGAAAAAGTTCCAATGCAGGGCGGTCTGGTATGCTGCGGCCCAAGATGCGTCACTGCCTTGGTATTTTATGGGGCGGTTGAACAACGTAACAACATCAATGTCACTGGGTGGCCTCCTTCTAGTGGCCTCCACGTCCTCAACAAAGCTACCGTCCACCCATTGATGGCCCGACACAAAGCCACCATTGAAAAGATGTTTGCGGTAGGCGTTCAGGCCCAAGATGAGTTTTGCCCGATGGGGGGATGTGCAAAATCTTTCCACCAACTGAAACATATCGGTCTGATAAGGGGACCGTTTGGCCGGGTCGGTCGGGCTTGCATCAATAAATGGTGGTAACGCGCCTGACGCGGCGAATGGTGGAATAATCATACACAACTTCCAGACAAGTTTGTTTCACCATGCCTGCGAATGCCAGAGTTGTCCAACCCTCTACGGGTCTGCTCAGAAACAGCCTATCCACAGGTCAATAAACGAAGAACGGGATTTGATTAACTGGATGTCTTTCGGCCATGATCATCAAAGCCCCCATCGTTCCATTGCCGCCGCCGCCGCCGCAGGCTCATCACGAATGCGGATCAGCGTTTGGCGTGACAATCCAGTTTGCTTTGATACAACGCTAGGCCCGTTCCCAAGCCCCAGCAGACTCGTAGCCAAGTCGAATGTCGCGCGATCATACGATGGTTTGCGCCCACGAAACCGATCCCCCTTTTTCTTTGCAAGCTCGATGCCAGCCTGCTGTGCCACCCTTGTTGCCTCAGCCTGCGCCTGCGCAGTGGCAGCAAGGAACGCGATCATGGCATCTCTTACGGCTTGCTGCACTGGGTCCGTTGTAGAACCATCAAAGGTCATGTCGTTGATAACTGTTCTGATGATGACGCCTTGCCGAATGAAATGTCTGACTGCATCAGTCACATCATCATAATTACGCCCCAGTCGATCCAACCATCGCAGTACAAGCGTGTCACCTGAACGCAGTTTGTCATAAAGCCTGCGTCCTTCAGCGCGATCACGCAGTCTGTGCTTCACACCAGACACACCGTGGTCAGCTACGACTTCGTCAATTATGAACCCCGCTGCTTCTGCTTGAGTGACTTGGTGTTCCAACGTCTGATCTCGCGTCGAGACACGTGCATAAAATATGGTTGTCAAAATCTCTCCAGTAAGTCCGTTAACATGGTGTCCGTATATAGGGGTGTCCGTATGGTGGAGTCAAGTCTTGCGGACATCGTTACGGTTGGCTTCGGTCGTTACGTATAGGTATACTTGTACGGACATGACCGATTAGAGTGTCCGAGATTATGCGGCTAGTGAATTGGGTTGTTGAATAGCCAATTCGAACACCACGCGGTCGATCACATCGGTCCGACTTGGGTATACACTATTCGGACACGTTACCATCGGGGTGCCGATATTGCAGTCAGCAGTTCCGTCGAGATGTAACTGGAAGCTCTTCACCAAAATACATGCTCAGGAATTTCACCATGTTGAACGGCTTTGGATTTGGCCGACGCAGCCCTGTATCGTCGAACAATGCCTTTTCAGCGTGTTGGTATACGTCAATGTGTTGCTTGAGCCTATTAGCCACACCAGGGCTACCAGTGTAGATTTCGTACGCTGCAACCAGATATGGTTCCAACAGTTCTTCAAACTTATCGTCAGCCAGCTTTGCGGCGCGTCGGTCAAACGTTTCCGCTTCATTGAACGGTGTTAATCCAGAAGCATCGCGCGTCTTGTTCTCACGAGATATCTCCTCCCGTAGTTTTTGACGTTCGGCTTTGGTGGGTT
This sequence comes from Pseudophaeobacter profundi, assembly GCF_029697505.1. Taxonomy (GTDB): domain Bacteria; phylum Pseudomonadota; class Alphaproteobacteria; order Rhodobacterales; family Rhodobacteraceae; genus Pseudophaeobacter; species Pseudophaeobacter profundi. The sequence goes on from NZ_JARJEF010000005.1 coordinate 95,520, forward strand.
CGATGTCTGTGATTATTGGCTGATGTTTGCGTGGCATCGCTGTCTCCAAGTTGATGTTAGTTCAACTGTATTTATGAATGCAGCGCAAAAGAACCGATGTTAGGCCAACAAGTGCAGGTCTGGATTATGTAACACACACGCTCTCCGTTCGCTGCATTTACTTACAGCGTGTTTTGGCGTTGATGCTCAATTAACCTGCGTTTTTAGCGGGGAGATGAGATATTTTATTCCAATTTTGAGCAAGTCTAGAAAGGTCTTCTCTAGTCGCTAGTCTGGTGGTTCTAACAGGGCCAACTTTGAGTCTGACGCACTCATGAAGCCAACGAAATCAATTACTTCAAAGAAATTCAACCTTACCCAGTTACAATGTAAGAGCAAGACTGCACTGAACTTGTCCATGAACTGAGCGCGGTAATTTGGCAGGGATTTGATACCAGCCAAGATATCTATACCGTTGGACATCCACTGATGAATGAACTTCTCAGCATAACTCAACTTTGACCAGTTCTTCTTGATCCATTGCAATCGGTTTTCTCGCTCGAGGTATTTCACACGATCTTGGTCGATGACTATACCGCTGACTGAGATAGATTTTCCAAAAGCGAAATTCCGGTTTCTTCTGTCCCAAGTGCTATCGATCTGGACGAATTCTAAAGCAGCGTCAGCAGATTGATCTCCGAAGGGCAATTCAACTTTCTCCATGCACATGTATTCTAGATACCCCTGAGCGCCACCTACCATGGTGCCGCACTCCAACACAGTATGATCTCTGGTGCGACGTGCACAAACCCTATTGCTGCCAGGAAACTCTTTGGCAAAGAGGTTCCGTAGCTCTACTCGCGTCATCCACGGATCGAACAGCAAAAAATGGATATGGAGCATCACGTGCCGAGTGTGAGGTAATGCAGCGTTGGAAACGCCAAAGGGGAGATCGATATCTGGAAACTCCGATGGCAGATCATCAGCATATTTTGATACAATATCAAATTTTCCTCGTGCAATGGCTCCATGGGACAATTTGTTTAACACTTTCCGTAGCTTCAAATGATACCGCTCTTTGGTTTCCTTGAGATCACCGTCGAAAGAGACAAGGCATAGATTAACCGTGAAGCTATGTAGCATCGCTATAGGCAAGCCCTCAAACGGGCCCATCATACGTTGCCCGCCGCGTACACGATATTCTTTAGATTTTGCACTGGTGGTTGTTGCTTGGGCTTTGCCCAGTGGTTTCAACTGTTTGGTTTTCTTTCTGACTGCTTTGGATTGTTTTGCGTTAGAGCAAGTGGGGCAGTGCTTTGAGTTGCATCTATAGGCTGGTTTGCATCGGCCAACTCGGTTTAGGATCGGCTGAATCCACCGCGCATTTTCAGGTGTAAGCGCCTGCTGTAAGTGTTCAAGAATGGCAACCTTTTGTTGGTATACCGTGCCACTATGAATACTTTCACTCCGGCGTCTTTTCTGAAGTGTCTTCTTTGATAATCTCGACATTATTTGTTCCTTTCGGACCAACAAAATGAGGCCCGTAAAGGTATCTAGGTAAATCGCCCGCCGAAATGCTCACGTTAAGCAAAATAAATACGGTCCAGAATGACTGTGCCCATCGGGATGACCCCTGGTGCTAAATACAGTTAGACAATCGGAGGACGCGAGATGGATAGAAAAAAGGTTACAGTCAAAGGTGTTGATACAGAAGCTTGGGATATCCTTTTGCATCTTCGTCAGGTTGAACAAAGATTCTGTGGTGCGATCCTATCCGACTGCATTCGTGAATATTATGCATGTGAGTATGATGAAGATGGTGATGAAGGTCAGGGATGACCGTTCAGTTTCCATCAACAATAACCCAAAGTCCATCGTGCCCACTGACACCAGCCCAATCCAGCTTTTGGTCTTCGAGAAAGGCTCGGACGTTATCATCCAATTCCCCGTTGGCGTACTGGCATTTATTACCCACTCGGGAGAAAGTGATCCCGAAAATTTCTTCGTTGGTCTGATTATCGCTCATGGCGGCACAGGTGGCTGCCAGTTCTCGCAGATCATGCAAAATGACGTTTGGGTCTTTGTATTTTGGATCACTGTCAGCAAGAGCCGTGGTGCCGAACAAGGCCAAACATGCCGTGATTTGAATGATTTTCATTTGTGTCTCCCAGTGTGAATTATTGTCTTTTTTCAGGGCACCCGCCAAACGTAGTGCTACGGCTTATGTTATCGTTCACCAGTTTTCACTTTTGCTGCGCCGCATCGGTGTCGTGATCTACCTTGACCAATTCCTGTATGCTGACAGCCCCGTTCGTGGCGTCGACGATTGCCCGAAGCGTTCTGCGGGATGGAATGTTAATACCATCTCTCGCCCTCAGTACCGTCGGAGCACTAACGCCGCAGCGGTCACCGAAGGCTTTCAGGCTAAGTTTGTTCTGATCGAGGTAATCCTTGAGTGTCATAAGGTCGTTACCTATCATGTAACAAATGATTCGTCACAGGTAATTTACATGTTTGTTGCATTTTCTTCCAAATCGTTACACGATATGAAATGGCCAAACTTTCAAGCGATTCAACGAAACATCTTTTTGACCGCATCCGAACGGCTCGGGAGCGGTCTGATATGAGTATGGATGATGCCGCTAAAGCCTTGGGTGTCAGTCGTGTACAGATTTGGCGACTGGAGCATAAATCCAAAACTGTAAGTGCCGAACGTCTGTTTGAATTGGCAGACCTGTACGGCGTTGATCCCCGAAAGCTTCTTCAAGGTGATGACGCGCTACCCGCACACCATGCTCACTACCGCCGTATTGCAGAAGTCGTGGCCATGGTGGAACAACAGGCACAAGCTCTCGATGCGCGTCCTGCCCCAGAACTGGTAGGGGAGGCCGTTGTCGAAATCCTACAACAGGAAGCCAACCAGCCGACCGAGGTTAAGTCGAACCCATTCGATCCCTCCCAATACCAAGGCTTGATCGCTCTCTTATTCAAACAGGCAGCACATAAATGACCCAAGTTTCCCAATCCGAAATCAACAATGCGGCGTGGTCGGCGTGTGATACCTTCCGTGGTGTGGTCGATCCATCGATCTACAAAGACTACGTTCTCACCATGCTCTTCCTGAAATACATCTCTGATGTTTGGAAAGACCATCTCGCCACGTATCAGGCGGAACACCCTGACAGCCCAGAACTGGTCGCTGCGATGATGCAGCAGGAGTCGTTCGTGCTACCACCCGATGCCAGCTTCCACACGCTGCACAAGCGTCGCCATGAGGCTGGTAACGGTGAACGCATCGACAAGGCCCTCCATGCCATCCAAGAGGCCAACGGCAACAAGCTGGATCAGGTGTTCCAAGACATCCACTTCAACAGCACCAAGCTGGGGGATGAGGAACAGAAAAACGACCTGCTGCGCCACCTGCTAGAGGACTTCGCCAAGCCCGCGCTTGATCTGCGTCCATCCCGTGTGGGGCAGTTGGACATCATCGGCGGGGCCTATGAATATCTGATCAAGCACTTCGCGGCCACAGCGGGCAAAACGGCTGGCGAGTTCTATACACCACCCGAAGTGTCCGACCTGATGGCGCGTCTGGCTGACCCTCAGGAAGGCGATGACATCTGCGACCCCACCTGCGGGTCTGCGTCCCTACTGATGAAATGCGGGCGTCAGATCAGGAACAAGACGGGGACCAAACGTTACGCCCTCTACGGTCAGGAATCCATCGGCTCCACATGGGCCTTGGCCAAGATGAACCTGTTCCTGCACGGCGAAGAAAACCACGAAGTCCTCTGGGGTGATACCATCCGCAACCCGAAGCTACGGGTGAAGGAAGATGCGCTGCGGCACTTCGATGTGGTCGTCGCCAACCCGCCGTTCTCTCTCGACAAATGGGGGACTGCGACCGCTGAGGCTGATACATTCGGGCGCTTCCGTCGTGGTATCCCGCCCAAGACCAAGGGCGACTATGCATTCATCCTGCATATGATCGAGACGCTGAAACCCAAGACGGGCCGCGCTGTGGTCGTCGTTCCTCATGGTGTTCTGTTCCGTGGATCGACCGAGGGGAAAATCCGTCAGAAGCTGATTGAAGAGAACCTGCTGGATGCGGTGATCGGTCTGCCCGAAAAACTGTTCTTTGGGACTGGTATCCCTGCCGCGTTGCTGGTGTTTCGCAAACAGAAGGCGGACGACTCCGTGCTGTTCATCGATGCCAGCCGAGAGTTTGCATCTGGTACCAACCAGAACGCGCTGGAACCGTCCAACATCGACAAGATCATGCAGACATTCACGGATCGCACATCGGTGGACAAATACGCCTATCGTGCAACGATGGCCGAAATCGCAGAGAATGACTTCAACCTGAACATACCACGATATGTGGATACCTTTGAGGAAGAGGAAGAGATCGACCTGATGGCGGTGCGGGCCGAACGGGTGCAGTTGAAGGACGAACTGGCCGAGTTGGAAACCCGCATGGCGGGGTATTTGCAGGAGCTTGGATATGGCTCCTGAGGGGTGGGAACGTAAGCAGATTGGTGACGTTTGCGCAGCAATTGTAGATTGTGTGAACAAAACGGCACCTGTCGTTGATCAACCGACACCCTACAAAATGATTCGTACTACCAACGTTCGACATGGGCGAGTCGACACTGAAAGTGTCCGTTATGTCACTGAAGAAACCTACCGCACTTGGACGCGCCGTGGCGCACTTCGGGATGGTGACATAATCTTAACTCGTGAAGCCCCTGTCGGGGAGGTTGGCCAGCTTCGAAACGCTGACGGAATGTTCTTAGGTCAACGAACAATGGTGTATCGGGCAGATGATGCACTGATGGATCAGCGGTTTTTATACCAGTCGATGATCGGCCCAAGCCTCACTCGCCAATACCATGCCGATAGTGCCGGTGGAACAGTGGCACACATTCGAGTTCCCGATTGCTCGAAGTTTCTCTTGATGGTTCCCCCACTCCCCGAACAACGGAAGATCGCGGATATCCTCTCGACGTGGGATCAGGCCATTGAAAAGACCGAGGCCCTGCTGAGCAACGCCCGCACCCAAAAACGCGCCCTAATGCAGCAACTCCTCACAGGAAAACGCCGCTTCTCCGAGTTCGAAGGCCAGCCATGGAAAGAAGTGCGGTTGGGGGATGTTGTGCAATGTCTCGACAACAAGCGTGTCCCCCTAAACTCAAGCCAACGCAATGAAATGCAGGGCGACATTCCATACTGGGGTGCGAATGGAATTGTGGGTTATGTGAATGACTACATCTTTGACGAACCTCTAGTGTTACTGGCCGAAGATGGTGGGTATTTTGACGAATTTGCCACACGTCCAATTGCCAGCTTGTCCTATGGCAAGGCGTGGGTGAATAATCACGCACATATCTTGAGAGCGGGCGAACAGGTGCAGACCGAGTGGCTCTACTATGCTTTGGTAAATCGAAATATTCTCGGTTTCATTAACTCTGGAACCCGTTCCAAGTTGAACAAAGGTGACATGCTCAAAATACCGTTGGAATTACCGTCCCTCTCTGAGCAGGAACGTATTGCCGAAGCAGTTGGCCTCGCAGATCGAGACGTAACCGACTTGGAGCAACAAATCACCAAACTCCGCACCGAGAAGAAGGCCCTGATGCAGCAACTGCTCACGGGCAAGCGGCGGGTGGTAGTATGACGCTTTTTCCCCTCACACTTTGGCACGGAACATCGGCACATTTATTGCCTAAGATTGAAGAACACGGGCTTGGTGGGCGGAATGTCATGCAGGATTGGCGTGTCATGGATTTCATCCAATGGGCGTTACCGCTCGTTGATGTCGATGAAACCGACTTTGCGCATCCTGACTACCTTAGACTTATGCCGATCAAAGCTGCGGCCAAAGGTGGTGCAGGTGGAATGAATTTTGAATACGGCGATGTGTATGTTGCGGGCGGGTTTCATAAAGCTGCTGATTACGCCCTGAACGCCCCAGAGCTTATGTCGTTCGTGCCGACATTGCTGGATGTTGCCGATGATCGTGGGGTTGATGCCGTTCGTGATGGATTGGCTGAATTCCCTGAGATCAAAGAATTTATCAGCCTAGAACCCCGTCCGGTTGTCCTGAAGTTGCCACCTGTACCGGCAGATATGGTGATGAGCGAGAAGGGCGAAGCGGTCCCGTTGTTAGATCGGATGCGAGATGATCCAAACAGTGCTGTATGTGCTCAACTCGGGTTTCGTCTGACAACCGTGGTGCCATTCGATGCAATTGAAGTGATCGATACAAGTGACCACAAACGTGTTTTTGTTCTTTAATTTTTCTGGATACTAATTTGAGTATGACTCTATGACCAACGCCACCCCCGATACCCGCGAAGAAGCAGCGTCAAAGCTCCCCGCCTTGCACGTCCTGATGGTTATGGGGTGGACGTACCTGCCACCCGCTGAAGCCTTGGCTATGCGTGGGTCTGAACGGTCGGTGGTATTGGAGCCTGTGCTGCGGGAGTGGTTGGCCGCGCATCGGTTCGATTTCAAAGGCCAGCAGCATCCGTTGTCGGAGAGTGGTATCAATCAGGTGATCAAGGCGATCACGACCACCAAGCTGAACGAAGGTCTGATCGCGGCGAATGAAGCGATTTACAAACAGTTGACACTTGGCGTCACGGTTGACGAGTTTGTCGGGGGCGACAAGACATCCGTTACAGTCCCGTTGGTTGATTGGGCCAACGTCGATGCGAACCTGTTCCATGTCACCGAAGAACTCAGCGTGGAGCGCCCTGCGGGGATGGGACGGTATCGGCCCGATGTTGTGTGCTACGTGAACGGCCTGCCGCTGGTGGTGATCGAAGCGAAGCGACCCACGTCATCGTCGGCAGAAAAGTCCATGGTTGCCGAAGGTATCAGCCAACACAATCGAAACCAAAAGGTGCAGGGCATCCAGACCCTCTATGCGTATTCGCAGTTGCTGCTGTCGATCTCAGGCACCGATGCCAAATACGGCACGACCGAAACGCCGAAAAAGTTTTGGGGATCGTGGAAAGAGGAAGAAATTTCTGAGGCTCAGATGCAGGATGTGAAATCCACACCCCTGAGCGAGGATCAGAAGGCCTTGCTGTTTGCCGACAAACCGCGCTGGGCTAGGAATGACTTTGAGCGCCTGCACAGCGGCCTTGTGCTGCCCACTGAGCAGGATCGCATGATCATCAGCCTGCTTGGGCCCGACAGGCTGCTCGACTTCACCAGGCGCTTCATTTTCTACGACCGTGGCACCAAAAAGATCGTAGCCCGATACCAGCAGTTCGGTGGTGTCAAAGCGATCCTGTCACAGGTGGCCAAGCAAAAGCCCGATGGTCGTCGCGAAGGCGGCGTGATCTGGCACACCACGGGGTCAGGCAAGTCGAACTTGATGGTATTGCTGACTAAAGCACTGTTGCTCGATCCCAAGCTTGCCAGCAGCCGCATCATCATCGTCACCGACCGCGTTGACCTTGAGAAGCAACTAGCTGCGACGTTCCTGACGGGCGGTGCATTCGGATCGGTCGTTGCGACTAAGAAAGACGGTGAGAAGGCCAAGGTGCAGTCGGGTCGTGATCTGGCAAAGCAGATCGGATCGGGGAACGGTCGGATCATCTTCACGCTGCTACAAAAATTCAATTCAGCCACCCAAATGCCCGAGTGCAAGAATACGTCAGACAAGTTGATCGTGCTGGTTGATGAAGGTCACCGTAGCCAAGGTGGTGAGAACCATGAACGGATGCGGCAGGCTTTGCCAAACGCCGCGTTCATCGCCTTCACTGGCACACCGTTGCTGAAAGAAGACAAGACCCGTAACAAGTTCGGTCCTATCCTTCATGCTTATACCATGCAGGATGCCGTTGAAGACGGTGCGGTCACCCCGTTGGTTTATGAAGAACGCAAGCCCATCGTTGATATCAACGAACGTGCTGTCGATGTTTGGTTCGAACAAAGAACCGAAGGTCTGTCCGAACAACAGCTTTCCGATCTAAAGCAGAAATATGCGACCCGTGGGCAAGTCTACAAAGCTGAGCGTCGTATCGAACTCATCGCACGGGATATAGCCAAACACTTCAAGCAAAACTTCATTGATCAAAGTCCTGGCCTCAAGGCGCAGCTTGCCACCGACAGTAAATTGTCGGCGATCAGATACAAGAGAGCATTGGATGATACTGGTATGGTCACCAGTGCCGTTGTGATATCGGCACCCGATACCCGTGAAGGCCATGATGACACCGATGAGGCCAAGACACCCGAAGTGCAAACATGGTGGAACCAAACCGTCGGCGATGACCCTGATGCGTATGAGAACGATGTCATCGCTGGCTTTGCTACAGACGGTGCGCCTGACATCCTGATCGTCGTGGACAAGCTGCTGACGGGCTTTGATGAGCCGCGCAACGCTGTCCTCTACATCGACAAGCACCTCAAAAGCCATAACCTGCTGCAAGCCATCGCTCGGGTGAACCGTCTGCATGAGGCCAAGCAGTTCGGCTATCTGATCGACTACCGTGGTATCTTGGCCGAACTGGACACATCCATTCAGGATTACCAAGACCTCGCGGCACAGACCCAGAACGGGTATGAGGTTGATGATCTGGTTGGCACGTTCTCCAACGTCTCGACAGAATACAAACGCCTGCCAAGCCTGCATGATGCCCTATGGGCGATCTTTGGGTCCGTTCAAAACAAAGGGGACCGTGAGCAGCTTCGCCGCGTGTTGGTGCCAAGAGTCACAGAGGATGAGGCAGGCCACAGCTTCGATCAGGCTCAGAAGGTGCGCGAAGACTTCTACGACGCGCTTACGGCATTTGGCATGTGCCTGAAGCTGGCCCTGTCATCCCGCACCTTCTTTGAAGATGGTGCATTCGATGAGAAGACGATCCAGCGCTACAAACGCGATCTGCGGTTCTTCACAGAACTGCGTGTGCAGGCCAAGCGCGATGCTGGTGAGACTGTCGATTTTTCGGCATACGAAGACCAGATCAGGCGCATGGTTGATAAGCAGGTCAACGGTATCGAGATCATTGATCCCGAAGGCTTTATACGAGTTGATACGCTTGGACAGGATGATGGCCCCGATGATTGGACGGACGAGAAGACCCGCACCGAAGCCGATGTCATCAAAACCCGTCTTCGCAAAACCATCGAGCAAGACCTGATCGATGATCCCTATGCCCAACGTGTTTTTTCAGAACTGCTGAAAGAAGCGATCCAAGCCGCCGAGGCGATGTTCGATCATCCTGGTAAGCAATACACTATGTTCAAAGACCTTGAAGAAAAGGTTGCTGAGCGCAACACGCCAGGCGTCCCAGATCGTTTCACTGATCAGCCACGTGCTAAAGCCTACTACGGGCTGCTGCTTGATCATTTGGACGGAACGAGTCCAACCGAGGACAAACTTGTCGAGGAAGCACTGTATATCGAGTCTGTGGTAATAGATGCGGTGCAGTCCCATTCGATTAGTCCAGGAAACCTAGAGGCCGCGATCAAGAAGAGCCTGCTGGTGCGGTATTTCAACCTGCTTGGCGGCACCAATGCGGCATACGCGCTGATTGATCAGGTTCTCGCCGTTGTCCGTGCTGGATCAGTGAGAGACTCTCAGTGACCCAGTTTGTGCTGGTATATGGGGATGACCGTATCCCGTATCAGGTGGCCTATGACGACGCCCGAACATCCCGTGTAGCAATCCACGTGAATCCTGATGGCTCTGTGTCTGTCGATGCTCCCAAAGGCTTCAATGACAGCACCATCAAAAGCGCCGTTCAGAAACGTGCCAAGTGGGTGGCCAACCATGTCAAAGATGCCCGAGAACGCTATGCCCATGTCAGGCCCAAGGAATATGTGTCTGGTGAACAAGTCCTGTATCTGGGGCGTCGCTATATGCTCAAGATCATCCCCGTCACGGGCAAGCCAACAGCGGTCCGCCTCATAGGCAACCGACTGGAAGTCCAATCCGCGACTGGGACACCAGAAGACATCAGGGGGCGTGTTCGAGCGTGGTATCGTGTCAAAGGCCGCGACTATCTTGCCCGACGGATCGACAACTTGTCCCAGTCGCTGCCGTGGGTCACTTCTCCACCGCCGTTTCGCTTGCTTGAAATGTCAAGCCAGTGGGGAAGTTGTTCACCAGCGGGCGAAGTCATCCTAAATCCGCATCTGATCAAAGCACCCCGTGCCTGTATCGACTACGTGCTGGTTCATGAGCTTGCTCACCTCAAGCACCACGACCACGGCACCGCCTTCTGGAAGCTGATCGACGCCCACGCTGGAGACTGGCGTAAGGCCAAGCATCATCTGGATGGATTGGTCGAGCTTCTCATAAGCGAATGACGCAAAATGATATGATGAGCCGCCAGCACCTACGTTGGTCTAGCCCGGTGTCGTTCTATAGGAGAAGTGTCCCAATAGTGAGTAGGTTTTGTTCCAATAAGGGCATTTGAAATTTTACAAATGCCCTTATTTTTAAGGGTGTATCACACGCTCATGCAGATGTATTTCATTTCCAGATAGTCTTCGATGCCGTGGTGGCTGCCTTCGCGGCCCAGGCCAGACTGCTTGATGCCGCCAAAGGGGGCAACCTCGGTGGAAATGATGCCGGTATTGACGCCGACAATGCCATACTCCAGCGCCTCAGCGACTTTGTAGACGCGGCTTAGGTCCTTGGCGTAGAAATAGGACGCAAGGCCAAAGATGGTGTCATTGGCCAGTGCGATGACCTCGTCTTCGTCGTCGAATTTGAACAGGGGCGCCAGCGGGCCAAAGGTCTCATCGGTGGCGAAAGCCATGTCGCGGGTGGCGCCGGTGACGATTGTGGGTTCAAAGAAGGTTCCCCCTAGGTCAGACGGGGCACCGCCCAGGATCACCTCTGCGCCCTTGGCCTTGGCATCGGCGATATGCTCTTGCACCTTTACCACCGCCTTGTCGGTGATCAGCGGACCAAAGAGCGTATCTTCCTCGAGGCCATCCCCGAGTTTCATCTTGGCGACGGCCGCTTTCAGTTTCGCTGCAAAGGCATCATAGACGCCGGCCTGTACGTAGATCCGGTTGGCGCAGACGCAGGTTTGCCCATTGTTGCGGAACTTGCACATGATGGCGCCCTCAACCGCGGCGTCGAGATCTGCGTCATCAAAGACGATGAAAGGCGCGTTGCCGCCCAGCTCCATCGAGCATTTTGTAACCGTATCTGCGGCCTGGCGCATCAGGATGCGCCCTACCTGGGTTGATCCGGTAAAGGTAAGCTTGCGCACGGCGTTGTTCTCGCAGAACTCCTTGCCGATTTCCGAAGCATTGGTAGAGGGCACAACGCTGAAGACACCAGCCGGAATGCCGGCGCGATCAGCCAGAACGGCCAGGGCTGTGGCCGACAGCGGCGTCAGTTCGGCCGGGCGGGCGACAAAGGCGCAGCCCGCAGCCAGCGCCGGGCCGGCCTTGCGGGTGATCATTGCATTGGGGAAATTCCACGGGGTGATAGAGGCGGCAACACCAATGGGCTGCTTCAGCACCGTGATGCGTTTGTCACGCTGATGGCCGGGGATGGTCTCGCCGTAGATGCGTTTTGCCTCTTCCGCAAAAAATTCGATGAAAGAAGCGCCATAGGCGATTTCGCCGCGCGCCTCTGCCAGGGGTTTGCCCATTTCTGCCGTCAGGATCACCGCCAGGTCTTCCTGATTCTCCATCATCAGATCGAACCACCTGCGCAGCACGGCGGCGCGTTCCTTGCCGGTCCATTTGGCCCAGTCTTTCTGCGCCGCCTCTGCCTGAGCGATAGCACCGGCAACCTGTGCACGGCTGAGATCGGCCACCTGGGCGATGACATCGCCGCGGGCAGGGTTGATGACGTCAAACTGGCTATCGCCATCAATGAAAGCGCCGCCGACATAGGCGCGGGTTTCCAATAGGGTGGGATCGTTCAAGAGCGATCTCAGCGCGGTGGTTTGTTGCAGCATTGGGGCCTCCTGGAGTGGATATGCAGGCATGGAAAACAGCTGCCTCTTCATATGTCCAGAAAGAACGATAAGTCCAGATTTGATCAAATCCTTATTGAGCCGGTGCCAAGCGCATCTCTCAAGCCATAGAAAGGTCCAGGGTCGGGGATTGAGGAGGCAACCCTGTAGATAGTTTGACAATGGCTGGCAGAGCTTGTCACTTAGAGTGGCAAGCAGGAGAGACAGATGACGATCGATTTAGACGACGCCTATGCCAATGGGGCCTATATTGCCGGCGCAGATAACTATCCTGCGCGCTGGGCTGCCTCGGCAGAGGATTTTCGCAATAGCCTGCATGAGCGGGCGCGCCTTGATCTGCCATACGGTGATGGTGCGCGGCACCGGTTTGATCTTTTCCTGCCTGAAAGTACGCCGAAAGGCGTTTTGGTCTTTGTGCATGGCGGCTATTGGCTGGCCTTTGACAAAAGCACTTGGTCACATCTGGCAGTGGGGGCGCTGGCCCATGGCTGGGCGGTGGCGATGCCGTCATATGATCTGTGCCCCGAGGTGCGGATCGCGGATATTACCCAACAGGTGGCCAGCGCGGTGACCCAGATCGCACAGGAATTGCCAGAGGTGCCGATCTCGCTGGCAGGCCATTCTGCGGGCGGCCATCTGGTGGCGCGCATGTTGGACCCGGAGGTGCTGTCGCCTGTCGTGGCAAATCGGTTGAAGATTGTGGTGCCGATCTCGCCCCTGGCGGATCTTGTGCCGCTGCTGCGCACCACAATGAACAAAAAATTTCAGATGGATGGCCCTGCAGCCAAGGCCGAAAGCCCGGTTGAAATGCAAGAGCGATATCGTGTCGATGTCACCGTCTGGGTCGGCGCCGAGGAACGCCCGGCCTTTCTGGATCAGGCGCAGTGGCTGGCGGATGCTTGGCAGGCAGATCATGTGATTGCCTTTGGCAAGCATCACTTCAACGTGATCGACCCGCTGGCAGATCCGGCCAGTGACCTGGTGCGCCTGCTTACAGATTAGTCTGCCATCCGTGATCCTGGCTTGCTGGACCGGCCACCGCGAGGCGAGCCTGTACCCGCGCAGGAATAGCGGACCGGAGGGCGGATAGGGGCGGGCGCCGAAATCACTTGCCTCTGGCGCGTTTCAGGGGCATTTTGCAGCTAGACCGGGCGATGGCGTCGCCACATGGCAGTCTTTCGGGCGATATGCAGCACAGGCGCTGCCAGGCCCAATTGCAGTCAGCCATGGGTCTTTCTCAACATTCCGTCCTGTACGCCAGGACCTTTCTGTCAAAAGGAAGGATCCAGCATGACTGCACGTCCTGACATGTACCGCTTTCACAATGGTGAAAAAGCACCGTTGCAATTTGCCACCTCTGAATATGAGGCCCGAATTGCCGGGTTGCGCAAGATTATGGAGCAGACCGGCGCAACAGCCGCTGTCTTCACATCGATGCATAATATCTCGTATTATTCGGGGTTTACCTATTGTGCCTTTGGCCGCCCCTATGGGTTGGTCGTTACTGCGACCGAAGCGGTGACCATTTCCGCCGGCATTGATGCAGGCCAGCCCTGGCGGCGCTCTTTTTGCGACAACATCACCTATACCGACTGGCAGCGCGACAATTTCTGGCGGGCCATCAGATCGGTGACGGGCGAAGGCGCCGTGGTGGGCTATGAAAGCGACCATCTGACACTGCTGCAAAAGACCAAGCTGGAGGCGTTTCTTAGCCCTGCCCGTCTGGTGGATCTTTATGCGCCGACCATGGTGCAGCGCATGGGCAAATCCGAGGCGGAGCTGGAGATGATCCGCGCCGGGGCTGCGGTGGCTGATGTGGGCGGCTTTGCCATCCGCGAGGCGATCAAAGAAGGCGCGCGCGAAATCGACGTGGCCATGGCCGGGCGTGATGCCATGGAGCTGGAAATTGCCAAGCGGTTTCCAGACGCTGAATACCGTGACAGCTGGGTCTGGTTTCAATCGGGGATCAACACAGACGGGGCGCATAACCCGGTGACGGCGCGCCGCTTGCAGCGCGGCGATATCCTGTCGCTGAATACATTTCCGATGATTTCCGGCTATTATACGGCGCTTGAACGCACGCTGTTCCTGGGCGAGGTGGACCCTGAAAGCCTGAAAATCTGGGAGGCCAATGTGGCGGCGCATGAATACGGTATATCGCTGTTGCAGCCCGGTGCCAGCTGCGCCGATATCACCCATAAGATCAACGCCTTCTTTGAAGAGCGCGACCTGCTGCAATATCGCACCTTTGGCTATGGCCACTCCTTTGGGGTCTTGTCGCACTACTATGGCCGCGAAGCCGGGCTGGAGCTGCGCGAGGATATCGATACGGTTCTGGAGCCGGGGATGGTGATCTCGATGGAGCCGATGTTGACCCTTGCTGAAGGACAGCCCGGTGCCGGGGGCTACCGGGAGCATGATATCCTGATCATTCATTCGGATGGCAATGAGAATATCACCAAGTACCCCTATGGGCCTGCGTTCAACGTTGTAGGCTAGGGGCAGGGCCCTAAGCGCCAGCGTTGCCAGGCGGGCAGAGCCGAAGGCTCCCGCCCAGGTTTGATCCCTGCCGGGATCAAACCTCGTTGGGCCCGGCACCGCGCCAGTGCGCGGTGCTGTCGGTGGTGGTTGCGGGCGGTGAATCTGGCCGCAGGCGATTGCGCGACCTGCCGCTTTGCGCCGCTTGCTCCTGGAGGCAGGGCTTCCCCCTTGCTTTCAAGGCCAAACCACTTATGAGTAGCAGCCACCCCCTCTCTTGCAAAAGGGGGCTCTGTTGTGATGCTGTGCTGTAGAGCCGCCCCTGTCTGCAGGGGAAATGCGCGTCAACAGATGACACCTGCTTCAGAAAAGTGACCAAGCTGCACCATGGATGACCCCCACGACCGAAGATTGACCGAGTTCGCACTGATTCAGCTGTTGCCGAACATCATGACCGTGGGGGCGATATGCGCCGGGCTATCGGCCATTCGCTTTGGCGTGCAGGGCAACTATGTGCTGGCGGTACAGCTGATCCTGGCGGCGGCGATCCTGGATGGGTTGGACGGGCGGCTTGCCCGCGCCCTGGGCAGTGACAGCAAAATGGGGGCCGAGCTGGATTCACTGGCGGATTTTCTCAACTTTGGGGTT
The DNA here is from genome assembly GCF_029697505.1 of Pseudophaeobacter profundi. Lineage (GTDB taxonomy): Bacteria > Pseudomonadota > Alphaproteobacteria > Rhodobacterales > Rhodobacteraceae > Pseudophaeobacter > Pseudophaeobacter profundi. The sequence continues at coordinate 110,588 of NZ_JARJEF010000005.1, forward strand.
GCGGCGCCGCTGGTGATTTACTTCTGGGCGCTGCAGGACATGAGCAATGCCGGCTGGATTTCGGTGCTGGTGTTTTCGGTCTGCTGCGTGGTGCGCTTGGCGCGATTCAACGTGGCCACCAAATCGGAAAAGGTGAGCGAGGTTTCCAGCGGCTACTTTGTCGGTATTCCCTCACCTGCGGGGGCACTGCTGGCGATGCTGCCAATGTTTGTCTCTTTTGCCTTTGATACCGGGGGCGGGTTTCCCAAGTTGCTGATCTGCTTTCACATGGTTGTCATCGGATTGCTTATGATTAGCCGTATTCCGACCTGGTCGCCCAAGATGGTTCGCATATCGCGCGAAAACGTGAAGTATTTTTTGGTGGCCTGTGCCTTTGCAGGTGCCGCAGTTCTGACCTACGCTTGGACCACATTGGTTGTGCTCTGCCTGAGCTATATCGTTCTGGTGATGTGGGGGTTAATTAAAAAAACGCCGGTATAAACCCGGTACCTTGGGAGAATTCTAATTTGGATATCAAATCTGTTGAAACCTCTTATGCCCGTTGGGCACCGGTCTACGACAAGACATTTGGCGCCGTGACAAGCGCAGGCCGTCGTCGTACCGTCGAATTTATCAACAGCCATGGCGGATCGGTGCTGGAGGTGGGCGTCGGCACTGGCCTGTCGCTGCCCGACTATGGGCCAGGTGTTGCCGTTACCGGCATTGATTTTAGCGAAGATATGTTGGCCAAGGCCCGCCGCCGGGTGGCGGAAAAGGGGCTGAACAATGTAATAGCCCTACGCCAGATGGATGCGCGGCAGCTGGATTTCCCGGACAATAGTTTTGACACGGTTGCCGCGATGCATGTGCTCTCGGTGGTGCCAGAGCCAGAGCGGGTCATGGCAGAGATTGAACGGGTGCTGCGCCCCGGTGGCAAGGTGGTGATCTCGAACCATTTCAAAAGTACGCAAGGCGTGCTGGCATCGATCGAGAAGTTTTCGGCCCCCTTTGCCAATGTGCTGGGCTGGCATTCCGATTTTGCGATTGAACGGGTGCTGCAGGAAGAGCGCCTACAGGTCGAGACCCAGCAAGCCCTGCCACCTTTTGGCATGATGACCTTTCTGGTTCTATCGAAACGGCACCGGAACTAGACCCGCCACTGCCGAGGGTGGTGTGCCAGAAGCTAGGCAGCAGAGGGGCCCGGTTATCAATTGCTAGATGCGCTAGCCACGGCAGAGGAGAAGCCGACGCATGTTTGCCTTTTTACGCCTGCTGGTAGTGCTACTGATATGTCTGACCCCAATCTACTGGGGCCTGTTGTTTTACGCACGGTCGCGATGCCGGGCGCGGCTGTCGCAGCGTTGGCAAGAGAAGGGGTTGACCACAAGTCGGCAGGCCTTCATCCAGCGGGGGTTGAAACGCTATGATCGCTCTTTCCGGCGCAGGCTGGTCTTATTGGTCTATATTCTGCCGCTGGGCGCGATTGCGCTGGTGATCTACCTGGTTAACTTTAGCTGAGAGGCATGTCTGATGGCCTATATCAAATGGGGTGTCCTGATCACGATCTGGTCCGCTTTTGCGGGGTTCTTGCACTATACCCTGCCGCAATATGATGTGGTGCGGATCGTCAATACATACGAAGAACGTCAGGAGTTGGACAATTGGAAGAAGATCTTCTGGTCCACCCCAGATAGCCAAACGCAGGCTGCTGTGACGCGGGATGTTCAGTTCATTCAGGCCTTTCGTGCCAATGGCGATGCCATTGTCTATCGCAACGAGGACACTGGCTGGCACTGGCCACCCTATTTCAAGTTCGATACCGCCAATCTGTATTCCGAGGCCAATGACGCGATCTCTACCAAGGATAATCCTGAATGGGTTTCGGTGCTACACTACGGCTGGCGCAGCGTTTTCCTGTCGACCTTTCCCAATGCGATCTCGATCAAGCCAGTCACTGGCCCCGAGGATAAGCCATTCAATTGGATCAGCACAGTCATCCTGGTGCTATTGGCAGCGCTGTTCTGGGCGATCTATGTGCGCTGGCGCAGATTTCGCCGTAGCCGGATTGACCCGATGTTGGAGGATGTCGAAGACGGGTTTTATGCTGCAGGGGATGCGCTGTCCGAACGGCGCAGCCGTCTGCGGCGGTGGTTTTCCAGCTGGCGCAATTAGCCTGTTGGCGGCCCTGACCGGGAATGAGCGTTTGCCGCATTCCTTTGCAGCCACGAGACGGGCTTTGCCTATTTGATTCCGTCTGTCCTAGACACTGAAATCCGACACCCACCTTTGCGCGACCTGTTTTAGTCGGAAAACAGGTGCGGGCTATTGGCCAGGGTCTGTGCTGTTTCAATCGGCAGGCCGAAGACCTCGGCCAATTGGCTGGCGTTGATCTCGGCACTGTCTGACTGGCGTATCAGGTGGTAATTGGCGAAACCGGCGTCGCGCAGGCGGTCGGCTTCGTAGAGGATGTCATTGCGAATGGTCGGCAGCAGCCGCTTCAGCGCCTGTTGTGGCGTGTGTTCCCCCGCAAGGCCAACCCGGTGCGCATGGCCAATCAGATAGTCATCGGAAAAGTCGCATTCGATCTGCAGCGTGCGGGTGGTAGAGCGATCACTGTTGAAGTCATTCATCAGATCCAGCGCGGTCGGATCCAAGCAAATGACCAGCTGGTTGGTTTCAAAATACTCAAACAGCATCCGCATCAAGGCGCGCCGATGCCGTGTGCGCTTGCTCAGAGAGGCCTGAATGCCACCCAGATCCGGCAGCGGTGTTGCCTCTTCGTGGAACAGATAGTCAATGGCGGCAATATCGGTGTGTTGCCGCAGCTGGGCGATCAGCCGTTTGGCGACGTGCCATTTTTTGCAGACCACGATGATCAGCTCGCGCTCGCGCCCGAGAGAGCTTTCTTTTTCCCAAAACCGGGTGGCAAAGCGGCGCCCAATACGGCCGCGCTGCACCAGGAATTTATAGAGATTGCGTCCCTCGTTTGAGACTTGGAAATCAACGCCTTGGGCCGCATAGAGCCGCCCAAGGCGCAGTTTCAGCTCTTTGGCGTCTGGGCTGATTTTACGGGCAAACAGAAAATCCTGGCTCAGCAGCAGATCGTAGTGATCATTGTAGAAATTCACCGGCATGCCGTAATCAGTAAACATCAGAAATGTCAGTGTACGGCTGTCGATTTCAGTATTGGGAACCAGATGTCGTACCAGAGTCTGGAAAAAGGTCTCATCCGGGATCCAGGTGCGCTGGAAAAAGCGCACCACGTCTTTTCGCCGCTTCACAAAGTCAAAGATGGCTTCAACCGTGCGCCGCCTTAGACACCACCACTGGCTGCCAATCTGCACCTGAATGTCAGCCGGTATTTGTCGCTGTAGCCCCAGCTTCTGTTGCAGGGTGAGGCTGGCGTAGAACAGGGCCTTGTGTTTGCGTTCGTTCAGAAAATGGCGATAAATCAGCCGCTCTTCCTTCAGGCCGGTTTTGATCCAGTCGCTTTCGAAGAAATCAAAGCTCTCGACAAAGTCGCAGTCCTGTTGATCCAGAAAGCCATGGGCGTATTCTGCTGTTTTGATCGCCATGCAGTCGCCGGACAGCATGTAGAAATGGGTGGCGCGCGGAAAGCTATCGAGGGCGCTGTACAGGGCGTTCAGGGTGGCTTGCACCAGCGACCATTCTCCCCAGCCGCATTTGACGCGGGTCTTGGCAAAACAGACGTTCGGGTTGCCTGACAGGGCCTTGCGAATGCTTGCATAGTCTTCTGCACTGGCGCTGCGGTCAAAATGGATGGACATGTAGTCGCCCACCGCGGTGAGCTGCTCTGCCTGCAGGATGATCGCCTCTGGATCCTTATGGCAGAGCAAAATATACGCAATTCTTGCCATTTTGGAGACGATGCATCCTGAAGTGAGTTGATTGTTCCCTTGATAAAGGGGCAAGGCCATTGAATAAACCAGATTATTTTAATTTTATCTGTAGATATTGAGTGTACAGGTTCCGCTGCACAAAAGGAGGAAGGCGATATGGGATACCCAGGTACCTGGATGACCGAGTCCGAGAGCGTCATTTATCGCGTGGTGCCGAAATGCGCCTGTTCGACCATTGGCCAGATCCTCTACTATTCTGACCATGGCGCTTTTTTTGACGGTGACATCCATGATGCGCAGAGTGGACTGCACAAATGGGCGCTAGAGCACAGCAAGGATCCGATCAGCCGCAAGGTGCGGGACAATAGCAGCTATGCTTTTACCTGCGTGCGCAACCCCTATACCCGAGTGCTCAGCTCGTTTTTTGACAAGATCTGCGGCATTCAGCGCAACGGTAAACGCTATCGCGGCAATCTGGTGCCAAAGTTGACCTATGAATATGGCATCGAGGTTGGCGGCGCGGACGGCAAGCAAGAATTCGACCAGATCAAGAGCTTCCGGCGGTTTTTGCTCTTTGTGCGTGACAGTATCCGGTTTCGCCGCCCGATGGACCCGGATATCCACTGGTCCGCGATGTCGGGCCATGTCTCGACCTATGTCGGTAATGGTGGGCGCTACAACAAGATCTTCTGGACCGAGGATTTCAACAGCGGCATGCAGGATGTGCTGGACGCGATTGAAACGCCGCATAGGGTTGATCTGGCAAATATTCCCCGCTTCAACGAAAGCGAAGGCCATGGACCCAAGCGGGCGCACCCGGTTGCAGACTATTTTGACGATCTATCGATGCACCTGATCTATGAGATCTATAAACGCGACTTTGATCTGTTCCGATATGATTTTGAGAATCCGGGCAACAAGATGCCCATTGGCGAAATTGACCTCGACGAGATCCACGCCAAGCTTGCGGAATAGCAGGCGTAAAACAGGCGGCAAACAGGGAGGGGGCGCTCCCGCCCGTCCGGCGGGCCTTGAAAAGGCCCTTGTCCCGTTGGGCCCGGCGCCACGCCAAGGCGTGGCGCGGTTGCGCCAGATGGTAGGGTGTCTCTTTGAACTTGCGAAAACGTCCGGGTCAAGGGCGGCAAAGCCGCCGCGCGATAGCGCGGTTTACCCTTGAGGCGGTCGTTTTATCTAATACTTGATAGGGCGCGTTTGGGGCATACCTGCCCCTAAACCGCTTCTCAGCAGATCTTTTTATTATTGCTCCTGGCGGGCAGGCTGGGGCGGGGTATTTTTTCCAGTTTGGGTGGCGGCAGGCCCCGCGCCGGGCTTTGCCCGGAGCGGGGCCCAAGCTCGCGGAGGGTTTTGCCATCAGGCAAAAGCCGACAGAGAGGGCGGGAGCGCTACGTTGCAGCAGCTACACTTGGCTGCAAAGCCCCCCCCAATATTCAAGATATAGAAGGGGGGGGGCGAATTTGCGGTGCGGTTAGCCGTCGTAGTCTTCCGGTAGTTCGCGCACCGCGCCTTTGGCGGCTGATGTGGCCAGCATGCCATAGGCTTTCAGCGCCTTGGAGACCTTGCGCTTGCGTGGTTTGGCGGGCTTCCAGCCGACCGCATCCTGTGCAGCGCGCCGGGCGGCCAGAACCTCGTCCGAGACCGCCAGATGGATTGTGCGGTTGGGAATGTCGATCTCGATCTTGTCGCCCATTTCAACCAGCCCGATCGCGCCGCCTTCGGCCGCTTCAGGGGAGGCGTGACCAATGGAGAGGCCAGAGGTCCCGCCGGAAAACCGTCCATCGGTCAGCAAGGCGCAGTCTTTGCCCAGACCTTTGGATTTCAGGTAGGAAGTCGGATAGAGCATTTCCTGCATCCCCGGACCACCGCGCGGGCCTTCATAGCGGATCACCACCACGTCGCCCGCCTTGACCTTGCCGGTCAGAATATCGCTGACAGCCTGATCCTGGCTTTCGCAGACATAGGCAGACCCGGTGAATTTGAGGATCGAGGCATCCACACCGGCGGTTTTGACGATACAGCCATCCAGCGCGATATTACCAAACAGAACCGCAAGACCACCATCCTGGCTAAAGGCGTGTTCCTTGCTGCGGATCACGCCGCCTTCACGGTCGATATCCACCTCTTTATAGCGGTTTTCGGTGGAAAACGCCTGGGTGGTGCGCACACCGCCGGGGGCGGCTTTGAACAATTGCTCGGCCTCGGGGTTATTGGCGACCTTGATGTCCCATTTGGCAATCGCTTCGCCCATAGAGGCGGAATGCACTGTGCTGCAATCATTGTGCAACAGGCCTGCGCGGGACAGTTCGCCAAGGATTGAAAAGATGCCGCCGGCCCGGTGTACGTCTTCCATGTGGACGTTTTCGATATTGGGCGCCACCTTGCACAGACAGGGGACATTGCGGCTCAGCCTGTCGATGTCATCCATGGTGAATTTGACTTCGCCCTCATGGGCAATCGCCAGCAGGTGCAGCACCGTATTGGTAGACCCGCCCATGGCGATATCCAGGCTCATGGCGTTTTCAAAGGCCTCAAAGCGGGCGATTTCCCGTGGCAACAGGCCTGGTTCATTGCCCTCGTAGTGGCGTTTGGTTATCTCGACGATCTTGCGGCCGGCCTCCAGGAACAGATGCTTGCGGTCCGCGTGGGTCGCCAGGGTAGAGCCATTGCCAGGCAGCGCCAGGCCCAGGGCTTCGGCCAGGCAGTTCATCGAATTGGCGGTGAACATGCCAGAGCAGGACCCGCAGGTTGGGCAGGCGTTTTCTTCGATATGCTGGACCTGTTCATCCGTCATGGTTTCGCTGGCGGCGGCAACCATGGCATCGACCAGGTCGATCTTTTTCATGTCGAGATCGGCTATGTCGATCTTGCCGGCCTCCATCGGGCCGCCAGAAACAAAGATCACCGGGATGTTCAGGCGCATGGCGGCCATCATCATCCCCGGGGTGATCTTGTCGCAGTTGGAAATGCAAACCATGGCATCGGCACAGTGGGCGTTGACCATATATTCCACCGAATCCGCGATCACCTCGCGTGAGGGCAGCGAATAGAGCATGCCATCATGCCCCATGGCGATGCCGTCATCCACCGCGATGGTGTTGAATTCCTTGGCGACACCGCCGGCCGATTCGACTTCGCGGGCGACCATCTGGCCCAGATCCTTCAGGTGCACGTGGCCGGGCACAAACTGGGTGAAAGAATTGACGATAGCGATGATTGGCTTGCCAAAATCATCGTCTTGCATGCCGGTGGCACGCCACAATCCGCGGGCGCCGGCCATATTGCGGCCATGGGTAGAGGTTCTGGATCGGTACATTGGCATCTGGCTGTTTCCCTTGTCTTTGCCCTCAGACACACGATTTGCGCAACAAACGCAATATCTGCGGACGTGTTTTGGTTCTATTAACCCGGCGCGGGGGCGTCGGGGGTGTTTTGGTCGGCCGTTTGCGCAGGCGGCGGCGTTTGGCTAGGGCGGGTTCTGTCTTAGCCAGTTGGCGGGGCCGGGAGGTGGGGCTGTGTGGCGGTCTGAGCGGTTGGCTGTGCAGTTAGTGGTGCCTGCACCGGGCGGCGATGCAAAAGGCTGTTTACTAGTAGCCCAAACAGCAGCGCCCAAAAGGCGGCGCCAATGCCCCAAAAGCTGATGCCAGAGACTGCGGTCATAAAGGTGATCAGCGCGGCCTCGCGTCCATCTGCACCCTGCAGGGCCTGCGACAGACTGTTGCCGATGGTCGATAGCAGGGCGAGCCCGGCAACCCCGGCGATCAGGGCCTTGGGCGCAATCAGGAACAGGCTGATCACTGTTGCGCCGCCCAGGCCCACCAGACAGTAGAACACACCTGCACTGGCACTGGCCAGATAGCGGGTCCGTGGATCGTCGTCCGCCTCGGGGCCGGCACATATGGCGGCGGTGATGGCGGCAAAGTTGAAGGCAAAGCCGCCAAAAGGTGCCAGGATTAGTGTGGCGATTCCGGTCACGGTCAGGCCGGCTGACACCGGCGGAGTATAGCCGGCCGCGCGCAGGGTGACGACGCCAGGCATGTTCTGCGAGCACATCGTCACGATATAAAGCGGCAGCCCAACCCCAAGCATCACCGGCAGAGAGAAACTGGGTGGTACCGCTTCGGGCATGTGCAGGCTGGTGTCCAGCTGGGCGAGATCGCCAAAACTACCGGCAGCGGCAGCCCAAAGCGCACCAACCAGCAAGACCCCAAGCATGGTGTAGCGGGCAAACCACAGCCGACCGGCCAGAAAGGCGAGCCCCATGCTGGCCACCAGGGCGGTATCCTTATTGAGCGCGAGAAAGGCCGAGAGCCCAAAATTGAACAGAATTCCCGCCAAAAGCGCATTGGCGATGCTGTCCGGGATCAGCCGCGCCAGGCGTTCGAACCAGCCACTGATGCCTGTAAGAGTCAGCAACAGCCCGCAGAACAGAAAGGCACCAACCGCCTGGCTGATGGAGACATCCTTGAGCCCGATCGCCAGCAGTGCCGCACCGGGGGTGGACCATGCGGTCAGTACGGGCATGCGAAACCACAGTGACAGGATCAGGCTGGTCAGTCCCATGCCCAGCCCCAGCGCCATCAGCCAGCTGTTTGCCTGCGCCTGACTGGCGCCGAGGCTTTCAATCGCTTGAAAGATGATGGCAACGGAACTGGTGTACCCCACCAGAACCGCAATCGCGCCGGCCGCCAGATGCGATAGCTTGAGCTGTGAGAGCATTGGGGGGTTTCCTTCCGGGATGCGCGCGGTAGAGTGGTGTGCGTTATAGCGCACGATGTATTTTGCCCAAGATAGGCCTTGTGCGCTATAACGCACAAGAGAAATTTTCAGCCGCGGTCTCTGCGGCGCGATGGAGCACGCAACATGACCGAGGATGCTATTGCGATTAACCTGCGCCAGATCCGCAGGCGGGCAGGGATAAGCCTGTCCAAAGCGGCAGAGACAACCGGGGTCAGCAAGGCAATGCTCGGCCAGATCGAGCGCGGCGAATCCAGCCCGACCATCGCCACCCTGTGGAAAATCGCCAAGGGCTTTCACCTGCCGCTTTCTGCTCTGATTGCCCCGATGCCAGAGCCGCAGAAGGTACGCAGTGCCGGGTTTCAAACGGTGCAGTTTCCCGGCAGCATCGCGGTGAAGATCGTCTTTCCCTTTGAGCCCAGCCTCGGCGCAGAAACCTTTCAGATCAGCCTGACGGCCGGGCAAAGCCATGCCTCGCAGCCACATGAGGCGGGCGTCACAGAAGAGGTTTTTGTCCTGCAGGGTGAGATGGAGGTCCTGCGGGATGGTCAATGGGTTGCCCTGCAACAGGGAGAGGGGCTGCGCTTTCAGGCGGATCAGCCGCATGGCTATCGCGGTGGCGCATCAGGCGCGGTTTTCCTGAATATGCACCACTATCCCCACCATGTGGGCGGGTTTGCCCCCCCGACAACAGCGTAACGGCGCCAGAACGCGGGCGATGGCGGCGAGAGTCATCTTGCACCTGCCCGCGCCTGCGCTTACATCTGCCCATCATGGCCCAGACGAAATCAGACCCGAACTATAAAGTGATTGCCGAAAACCGCCGCGCGCGGTTTGACTACGCCATCGAGGATGACGTGGAATGTGGCATCGTGCTTGAAGGCTCGGAAGTGAAGGCGTTGCGTGAAGGCGGCACCAATATCGCCGAAAGCTATGCGACGGTCGAAGATGGCGAGCTGTGGCTGGTGAATTCCTACGTGCCGCCCTATTCTCAGGCCAAGATGTTCAAACATGTTGAACGTCGCCGCCGCAAGCTGCTGGTTTCGCGCAAGCAGTTGTCCGATATGTGGAACGCGACCCAGCGCAAGGGCATGACCCTGGTGCCCATCGTGATGTATTTCAATCATAAGGGCCGCGCCAAGCTCAAGATCGGCATCGCCAAGGGCAAGAAGGCGCATGACAAGCGCGCCTCTGAGGCAAAGCGTGATTGGTCACGCCAGAAAAGCCGCCTGCTGAAGGATCACGGCTAATTCCCGACCAGCGCGTTGCCGCGACCTCTGGGGCGCTGAACAGATATCCCGTTTCCGAAACTTCGAAGATTGAATGCTGTCTCTGGCCGCCCGGACGCGGGGGGATTGGGCCGTGCTGTGGCCTGGAATATCGCGCTGCGTGAAAAGGGCTTGTGTATTCCGAGTGTTTTTGTCAGATAAGACGCGGCCCAGTCAGATTGATCCTGCGTGATCCCGCCCGGCCTGTCTCGTTTTGCCAAAATGTGCCACCCGTCCAGAGGATCCTGTCATGACACGCCCCCAGAGCATTGCCGCCGCACCGCAATCACCAAAACAGCCGGACCAGCCTGCAGGACCGAACGACAGGCTGCCGCTGGTCTTTTGCGATCTGGATGATTTTGAACAGGGGCTGCTACCCGTTATGCGCCATTTCATGATCAGCCTGGCTGAACCTGAGCGCCAGACCTGGCAGTTCGCCTATCAGATTGCCGCGCAGCGCTGGGGAGAGACCCTGGGCCTGCCTGTGGCGCAGGCGCTGCTGGCGCTGGTGCAGCAGACCAGGCAGGCGCGCCATCACCGCTTTGAATGCCTTGATCCGCTGGATCTTGAAGACCGCAGCCATATAAGCCGGGATGAGCAGGCCTTGTTGCAGATGCTGCATCACATGCGCCGGGACGAAACCCCCCGAGCCCGCGCAGCGCTGGCCAATTTGACTGGTGGCACCATGGACCCGAATGTCATCCGCGCGGGCCTGTCCTTTGCCGCCCGCTTCCCGGCCGGGAACATGGCTGCAAAAGACAGGCCCAGCCGTCCCAGCCTGCGGCTGGTGCGTTAGGGGCGGGGGATCGAAGATTTGTCGCGATAGATTGTTGCGTTCCCGCCCGGCCTCTCTTGCGACTCCCATCGGCGGGTAGTACGCAGGGACAAAGGCATGTGCGGGGAGGCTTTTATGCGCGACGATCCAAAAACCCTTGTATCAACCGAGTGGCTGGCAGCCCATCTGCAGGACCCGGACCTGCGGGTGCTGGATGGCTCATGGTATCTGCCGCAGGAAGGGCGCGACGCAAAGGCGGAATATGACGCGGCTCATATTCCCAATGCGCGCTTTTTTGATATCGACGATATCTCGGATCACCGGTCAGATCTGCCACATATGGTGCCGCCAGTCGAAAAGTTCATGTCCCGTTTGCGCGCCATGGGCGTGGGTGACGGGCATCAGGTGGTGGTCTATGATGGCGCCGGGCTTAAATCTGCGGCGCGGGTTTGGTGGCTGTTCCGCCTGATGGGGCAGGCCAACGTTGCGGTTCTGGATGGTGGTCTGCCAAAATGGGTGGCCGAGGGCCGCGAGACCGAAGATCTGCCACCGGTTATCCGCGACCGGCACATGACGGTGCGGGTGCAAAATCATTTGGTGCGGGATGTGACGCAGGTGTCCTCTGCCGCCAAGCTGGGCGATCACGAAATCATCGACGCCCGCGCCGCGGCGCGCTTTCGTGGCGATGTGCCCGAACCCCGCGAAGGGCTGCGCGCCGGGCATATTCCGGGCTCCAAAAACACACCTTTCACTGATTTGCTCGCCTCTGATGCCACGATGAAAGCGCCGGAAGAGCTGCGCGCCGTTTTCACGGCGGCGGGCGTTGATCTGAACAAACCTGCCATTACCACCTGCGGGTCGGGCGTGACCGCCGCCGTCCTGAGCCTCGCCCTAGAGCGGATCGGCAAGACCGATCATGCGCTTTATGATGGCTCATGGTCGGAGTGGGGCGCGTTTCCCACCCTTCCCGTTGCAACCGGAGAGACCTGATGTTTGAGACCCTAAAGCCGCAGCCTGCGGATAAAATTCTCGCCCTGATGCAGATGTTTCGCGAAGATCCGCGCGACAACAAGATCGACCTTGGTGTTGGCGTCTACAAAAATGCCGAGGGCCAGACCCCGGTGATGCGGGCGATCAAGGCGGCAGAGCACAAGCTCTGGGAGGAGCAGACCAGCAAATCCTATGTCGCTCTGGCTGGCGACCCTGCCTATAGCGATGCGATGATCAAACTGATCCTCGGCGATGCTGTGGCGCGTGACACTGTCGCGGCAGCGGCGACCCCCGGTGGGACCGGCGCGGTGCGCCAGGCCTTTGAGATGATCAAGATGGCCAACCCATCAGCCAAGGTGCATGTCTCGGATCCGACCTGGCCCAACCATGTGTCGATCCTGCAATATGTGGGCATCGAAGCTGTCAGCTATCGCTATTTCGATCGCGAAACCCGTGGCGTGAACTTTGATGGCATGATCGAAGATCTGAAACAGGCGGCCAAGGGCGATGTGATCCTGCTGCATGGGTGCTGTCACAACCCCACCGGTGCCAATCTGAATGCGACGCAGTGGCAAGCGGTGATCGCGCTGATGAATGAACGCGGCCTGATCCCGATGATCGATATTGCCTATCAGGGCTTTGGCGATGGTCTGGAAGAAGACGCGCGGGGTGTGCGCATGGTGGCTGCCGGCTGCCCCGAGGTGCTGATCGCGGCCAGCTGTTCCAAGAACTTTGGCATCTACCGGGAACGTACCGGGCTGCTGATGGCGCTGTCGCAGGATAAGGGCGCGCAGGCGCTGAACCAGGGCACCCTGGCGTTTTTGAACCGGCAGAACTATTCGTTCCCGCCGGATCATGGCGCGCGTCTGGTGACGATGATCCTGAACGATGAGGCCCTGCGCGCCGATTGGGCCGCCGAGCTGGAAGAGATCCGCCTCGGCATGTTGGGGCTGCGTACCGATCTGGCCGCAGAATTGCAGCGCCTTTCCGGGTCTGACCGCTTTGGCTTCCTGGCGCAGCACCGCGGCATGTTCTCGCTCTTGGGGACCACCCCTGATCTGGTCGAGAAAATGCGCGTCGACAATGGCATCTACATGGTGGGCGACAGCCGGATGAATATTGCGGGGCTGAATTCCGCAACCATTCCGAGGCTGGCCAAGGCGATCATAGACGCCGGCGTCTGACCCCAAAGACCTGACAACCCATAGACTGAAAGCGCGCCCTTTGCGGCGCGCTTTTTGCTGCTTAACGAGATGCTGAATTTGAATGGCCGAAGAGGTGGAAAAAAACGCGCCCCCTGAGGGACGCGTTTCTGTAATCTTTCAGGATTTCCTGACGGCTTAGCCTGCCTTGAACTCGGGGTAGGCTTCCATGCCCAGCTCTGCCATGTCGAGACCGTTGATCTCATCTTCTTCGCTGACGCGGATGCCCATGGTGGACTTCAGGACCAACCAGACAATGCCGGAGACGATGAAGGTGAAGGCACCGATGGCAACAAAGCCGGTGATCTGGGTGATGAACGAAGTGTCCGCAGTATAAAAGGGAACCGCGAAGGTGCCCCAGAGACCGGCAACCAGGTGCACCGGAATGGCGCCAACCACGTCATCGATCTGCAGCTTGTCCAGCAGTGGCACAACAAAGACCACGATCAGACCACCCACGGCACCAATCCACAGAGCGCCAAACAGGGTTGGGTCGAGCGGGCCGGCTGTGATGGAAACCAGACCGGCCAGCGCGCCGTTCAGCGTCATGGTAAGGTCGGGCTTTTTGAACATCACCTGGGTCAGGATCAGAGCAGTGACCGCACCGGACGCAGCCGCCATATTGGTGTTGGCAAAGATGCGCGAAATATCAGTGATATCGCCCACGGTGCCCATCGCCAGTTGCGAACCACCGTTAAAGCCGAACCAACCGAGCCACAGAATAAAGGTACCCAGGGTCGCCAGGGCCAGGTTGGAACCCGGCATCGGCACAACCTTGCCGCCTTTGTATTTACCAATACGGGGGCCAAGGATCAGGGCGCCGGCCAGGGCTGCAAAGCCACCTGCCGCGTGTACCAGGGTAGAGCCAGCGAAGTCAGAGAAGCCCATTTCCGACAGGAAGCCGCCGCCCCACTGCCAGGAGGCCTCGATAGGGTAGATCACGCCGGTCAGGACGGCGACAAAAATCAGGAAGGGCCAGAGCTTGATGCGTTCCGCCAGGGTGCCCGAAACGATCGAGGCAGTGGTCGCGCAGAACATCAACTGGAAGAAAAAGTCAGAGCCGACCGAAGCATAGTCCAGCGAAGCATCCGCTGCGGCCAGGCCGACGGGTTCCAGCGAGGTCGGAGCAAAGGCCCCCAGCAGGCCGGGAATGGACCAGGCATCGCCGGGGTACATCAGGTTAAAACCAACCAGCCAGTACATAATGGCGGCAATCGAGAACAGCGCGATGTTCTTGGTCAGCTGCATGGTGACGTTCTTGGAGCGTACCAGACCGGCTTCGAGCATGGCAAAACCAGCTGCCATCCAGAACACCATAAAGCCACCAATCAGGAACAGCAGCGTGGTAAAGATATAGGGCGTGATATCCGCAGGGGCTGCGGCTGCGGCCTCATCCGCCAGGGCCAGGCCCGGCAGTGTCGTCAGCGCAAGGGCCGACAAGGAAAGAGAGAGTTTACGCATCAGTAGTCCTCCAAATGCGGCGCTTAAAGCGCGTCTTGATTGGTTTCGCCGGTACGCACCCGCATGGCCTGCGCAACATCGAGAACAAAGATCTTGCCGTCACCGATCTTGCCGGTTCGGGCAGTGCTGGCGATGGTTTCGACCACCTGATCGGCCATACTGGCAGGCACCACGATTTCCAGCTTCAGCTTGGGTACAAAGTTCACTTCGTACTCGGCACCGCGATAGATTTCGGTATGGCCCGCCTGGGCACCAAAGCCTTTGACTTCAGAGACCATCAACCCCGAGACGCCGATGCCTGTCAGGGCTTCTCGGACGTCCTCCAGCTTGAAGGGTTTGATGGCAGCTATGATCATTTTCATTTCGACATCCTTTCTGGAGGGCGCCTGTCACCTGGGTTGATTGTGTCATCCAGGGCCAAAAGGCGGGCACCCGCATCATTGCCAATGCAGAAAAGCCAAGGGGCCGCGTTGGGGGAACCGAAGGGGCGCTGTGGTATCGCTCCATCTGGTATCGCGGCTAAAAAAAGAGCGGATTATTGCCTGTTCGCCCGCAATTTGAGCAGTTCGCGAAGGCAAATTCCCCGCAAACCCCCTCTCTACAATGCGCCGCGAAGCGGGTAGAGTGGTTAAAACGGGCAAACCGGGCAGGATTATCGAGATGGCGCAAGGAACAGGGCGTAGGCCACTGGTGGCAGAGAAACGCTATGCAAAGAACGGCTCCAAGGGGGCTGCCAGGCGGCCAGCGGGCCAGTCTGGCGGCGGGCTTTGGGCGCGGCTTTTTGGTAAACCAAAGCCGCGTGCGCGGCCAAAGCCCGGCTCCAAACCGGGTTCAGCCACCAGAAAAGGTGCGCCGCGCAGGGCTGTTCGCAGTCGGAAACCCCGTGGCCTGATTGGGACTTTGCTGGCGCCGTTTCGCTGGATCCTGCGCCTGGTCTGGGGCTTTACCTGGCGGGTTGGGATGGTTGTCGTCACGCTGGTTGCCCTGGCGGTGGGCTACCAGACCTCGCAGCTGCCGCCTGTGGCGGATCTGTTGGATGGGCGCGCGCGTGGCTCTGTCACTTTGCTGGACAATACCGGCGAGGTCTTTGCCTGGCGCGGCGATCAATTTGGTGGCGTGGTAACGGCGCAGACGGTTTCGCCCAATCTAAAGAACGCTATTGTCGCCACCGAGGACAAGCGGTTTTACCGCCACTTTGGGATCTCGCCGCGTGGTGTGGCCTCGGCGGTGCGCATCAACCTCAGCGAAGGGCGCGGGCCGCTCTCGGGGCATGGTGGGTCTACCATTACCCAGCAGACCGCTAAACTGCTCTGTCTGGGGCGGGTCTATGATCCGGACGACTGGGAGAGCGAGGCCGCCTATGAGAATGATTGCCGCCAGGGGTCGCTGTGGCGCAAGGCAACCGAGGCAGTCTACGCCCTGGCGATGGAAGTTAAGTACAGCAAGGATGAGATCCTCTCTATCTATATGAACCGTGCCTATATGGGCGGTGGTGCCTATGGGGCCGAGGCGGCGGCGCAGCGCTATTTTGGAAAATCTGCCAACCAGCTGAGTGCCGCCGAAGGTGCCATGCTGGCTGGGTTGCTAACCGCGCCGTCCTCTCTGGCACCGACCAATAATCTGCAGCGTTCGCAGGATCGCGCCGCAACGGTCCTGCGTCTGATGGAGGAACAGGGCTACCTGACCACCGCCGAGGCCCGGTCTGGACAACAGGCCCCGGCAGAGCTGAGCGAGGCCGCCGAGGCCCGCGCGGGTGGCTATTTTGCCGATTGGATCATGGATAGTGTGCCCAATTACTTTGGGGCCCAGACAACCGAAGATGTGGTGATCCGCACCACCATCGATCAGCGGCTGCAAACCGCCGCAGAACAGGCGATGAAGCACGTCTTTGAAAACAAGGTGCGCGAAGGTTCCAAGGCGCAGGCCGCCATTGTTGTGATGAGCGCAGATGGCGCGGTGCGGGCCATGGTTGGCGGGCGCAGAACCCGTGTGTCTGGCGTGTTCAACCGGGCGACCCAGGCGAAGCGGCAGACCGGATCTGCCTTCAAGCCTTTTGTTTATGCCACCGCGTTGGAGCTGGGCTATTCGCCACTCGATGTGTTGCTGGATGCAGAATACTGCATGACGGTGCCCGGCTCGGGCGAATGGTGCCCGAAGAACTATACCCGAAAATACTATGGCGAAGTGACCCTGGCGCGGGCGTTGCGGGATTCGCTGAACATTCCGGCGGTCAAGCTGTCAGAGGCAGTCGGTCGTGACCGCGTGCGCCGTGTCGCGACGGATTTTGGGATCGACAATGACATGGCCGAAGGCCCGGCGCTGGCGCTTGGGGCCTCGGAAAGCACCCTGCTGGAAATGACCGGGGCCTATGCGGGCATTCTCAATGGTGGATCTTCGGTGACACCCTATGGCGTCGCAGAGCTGCGCCTGGTGACAGATGACGTTCCCTTGATGGGCCGTAGTGGCGGCATGGGCGAGCGGGTGATCCGCACCGAGGCTGCGCAACAACTTGTCTGGATGATGGAAAAGGTCATCGCCGAAGGCACCGGTCGCCGTGCCCAGATCCCCGGTTGGCAGGTGGCTGGGAAGTCTGGCACCACCCAGGCGGCACGGGATGCCTGGTTCATCGGCTTTACCGCCGACTATGTGGCTGGCGTCTGGATGGGCTATGATGACAATACCCCCTTGCGCGGCGTGACCGGTGGTGGCCTGCCGGCGGAGATCTGGCAAGAAACCATGGTGCGGGTGCATGAGGGGCTGACCCCGACGCCATTGCCGATGCTGGCACCAGCGCCGATTGCGCCACCGGTTGAAACGACGCGGCGGCGAAACCAGATTCAGCCAGGACGAGAGCTGGGCCGAGCCGTGGATGGTCTGCTGCGGGATATCTTTGGCCGCAACTAGCCCTGGCAGCAGACCCGGAAAAACAATAGGCTCCCCGAGGGGAGCCTTTTTTATGTAGTGTCAGTCTGATGCGGCCACAGAGGGCGCGGGCGATTAGCTCTGGCGCTTCAATTCTGCAATCATTGCATCGATATCGCCCTTGTTGCTGTCCAGAATGGCGCCAATCTCGGTACGTTCCGTCAGCAGCAGGTTCACTCCTTCGATATACATGTTAAAGAAGAGCTCCTTGCCGGAGCGATCAGAGACCAGGAAGGTCACCTCAAACGGGGCCTGGCCCTGCAGCCGTGCAATGGTGCTGACTTCGTACCATTTCTTGACCCGCTTTACGCCTTTTACTTCCAGGCTGCCGCCGATGAATTCGCGGAAGCGCTTGCCGTATTTGCGCGAGATATAGCCCTGAAACGCCTTGGAGAAGGCGCGCTTTTGCCCGGAAGAGGCACGACGGGCATCCACCCCAAGCGCATAGGCCGCAATATAGGAAGTGTCGCTGAACTTTTTGAAAATGCGCTCAAAATCGCGGAACATGGCATTTTCGGATTTGCCGGATGCGATGACTGTATTGATGTCGGTGACCAGGCTGTTGATCAAATTGCTGGCACCGGCTTCATTCAGCGCCCAGAGCGGGGTGGCTGGGACAAGGGCGGCACTGGCGGTCAGGCCGGTCAGAAAACTACGGCGATGCATCATTTAAAATCCTTCGGTATCTAGTTCAAAGGGATCGATCTCACTGATCTCTGCGGTTTCGCCCAGCTGGAACCGGCGGTTTTGCAGGTACAGCAGGCGCGCTTGGGCATAGCTGTCAGCGCTTTCGTAAAGAATCGAATCCACAGTATCTGAATATGTGCCACGGTCGCCCATGCGGCGCACTATCTCTGCATAGACCGAGATGTTATCGGCGGGATTGTTCCGAGCATAGCCTACGGGGTTTGTGAAGAAATCGACCAGAATGCCGGTTGCATCCCGCGCGGTCGAGGGGCCGTAAAACGGCAGTTCGACATAGGCGCCTTCCCCCATGCCCCAAACCGCGAGTGTCTCGCCAAAATCGGTATCGACCTCAGGCATGCCAAAATCAGAGGCGGGGTTGGCAAGGCCAAGAAAGCCAATCGTGGAGTTCATGGCAAAACGCGCCAGGGCCTGACCGGCCATCTTTGGGTTGCCTTGCAGCAGGGCGTTGACTGCCTGCCCCGGCATCGACAGGTTTTCGGCGAAATAGGAAAAGCTGTTGACCATCGGTGGCGGTACGATGGCGACATAGCCCTTAGAGGCGGGGCGGAAGGCAAAGCGGTCAACCGCAAGGTTCAGGCTGTGGACCGACCTATTGGTGCGCTCGTAGGGGTCAAAGACCTCTCCTGCGGCTTTTGCTTCAGGGCTTTGGGTGGCGCAACCTGCCGTTGACAAGACCAGGGCAACAAGCGCAAAGACATAACGCGTTTTGATTAAAATTCGCATTCGAGTAGAGATCCACTTGGGGCGTAGTTAAAAAGGCACGAGCCGTCTATTTAGAGAAAAACCCCCAGCTTCCCAATTCGACAGCAATTTGTTTGTACGTTTGTGGCAGATACGGAACAGGTTTCCGGGTAAACGTCGTTGCCCAGAGGTCTAATGCGTCGCAGGGCAATTG
This sequence comes from Pseudophaeobacter profundi, assembly GCF_029697505.1. Classification (GTDB taxonomy): domain Bacteria; phylum Pseudomonadota; class Alphaproteobacteria; order Rhodobacterales; family Rhodobacteraceae; genus Pseudophaeobacter; species Pseudophaeobacter profundi. Next base: position 129,400 of record NZ_JARJEF010000005.1, read on the forward strand.
AACAGGTAGTGCACAGGCAAGATGGAAAATAAAACGTTCCAGCCGGGCTATGAAGAGCTCATCTCCTGCCGTCGTCGCAGTCGCAGCCTGTATTGGGCCGTTGGGGTTTTCAGCTTTTTTGTGAATCTGCTGATGCTTACCGGTCCGCTCTATATGATGCAGGTCTATGACCGGGTCCTGGGGAGCGGCTCTGAGGCAACCTTGGTGGCGCTGTCGCTGTTGGTTCTGTTTCTTTACGGAATGATGGGCCTGCTGGATTATGTTCGTGGCCGGGTGCTGGCGCGAATCGGTGCGCGGTTTCAGGCGCAACTGGATCGGCGGGTCTTTGATGCCATGGTGCGCCGCTCGGCGGTGGCGCAGGATCCGGTTGCCCAGACAGGTACCACCGATCTAGAGGCAGTCCAGCGTTTCATGTCCTCGCCGGTGCTGGGGGCGGCCTTTGATCTGCCCTGGACGCCGTTCTTTTTGGCGGGGATTGCCCTGTTTCACCCCTGGCTTGGGATGTTGGCCCTGGGCGGCGGAGCGGTTCTGGTCGCGGTTGCCTTGCTCAACCAACTGTTCAGTCGTGCGCCGCTGCAACAGGCGGCGCTGTCGTCGCACCGGGCCAATCTGTCCTCCGAGGAAATCCGCAGCGAAGCAGAGATGATCCAATCCATGGGGATGCGCGGGGCGGCGTTTCAGCGCTGGCAAAAGATCCGCAAAGAGGCGCTGAAGGATACCTTGGCAGCCAATGATACCGGCGGCGGGTTTACCACCCTGACCAAAACGCTGCGGCTTTTCCTGCAATCGGCGATGCTGGGGCTTGGTGCCTATCTGGCGCTGCAGGGTGAGGTCTCGCCCGGGGCGATGATTGCCGGCTCTGTCCTGATGGGGCGGGCGCTGGCCCCGATCGAGTTGGGTCTTGGTCAATGGGCCATGGTTCAGCGGGCGATCAAGGGCTGGCATGCGCTGGCCGAGCTGCTGACCAAAGTCCCGGTAGAAGCGGCGCGCACCGAACTGCCCCGGCCCCGCGCAGATCTAGAGGTGCAGGCGCTGGCTGTGGTCCCCCCCGGTGACAGTCGCGCCCAGTTGCGCAATATCAGCTTTCGGGTGCAACCGGGGCAGGCGATTGGTGTCATTGGTCCGTCTGGCTGTGGCAAATCAACATTGGCCAAGGCGCTAACCGGGGCCTGGCGTCCGGCAGCGGGAACCATCCGGCTGGATGGCGCGGCGCTGGATCAATATGATCCAGATGTGCTGGGGCGTCATTTTGGCTATTTGCCGCAGCGGGTGCAGCTGTTTGAAGGCACCATTGCCCAGAACATTGCCCGCCTTGCCGATACGCCAGATGCTGAAAAGGTGGTCACCGCGGCCAAGAAGGCCGCTGCCCATGATATGATCGTCAACCTGCCCGAAGGTTATGATACCCGGATCTCGGCCGGCGGTGGGCGATTGTCTGGCGGGCAGATGCAGCGGGTGGCATTGGCGCGGGCGCTCTATGATGCGCCGGTCATTGTGATCCTGGATGAACCGAATTCCAATCTCGACAACGAAGGCTCCATCGCGCTGAATCAGGCGATCAAATCTCTGAAGGCGGCGGGGCAGTCGGTGCTTATCATGGCGCATCGTCCGGCGGCGATCCAGGAATGTGACATGCTGCTTGTGATCGACAAGGGCAGCCAGGCCGCCTTTGGTCCGAAAGACAAGGTTCTGCAGGATATGGTGGCGAACCATCAGACCATCCGCCAGTCTTCTGGTGCGGGGGGGGTACGATGAACCATGACGCCGCACAAACCGATGCCGAATGGTCAGCCCGCCGCCCGCTTTGGCTGGGAGTCTGGGGGCTTGTGATCCTGCTAGGCGGCTTTGGCACCTGGGCGGTGATGTCCTCGATTGCTGGGGCGGTTGTTGCCTCGGGGCGGATTGAAGTCGATCAAAATCGCCAGGTGGTGCAGCATCTGGATGGCGGTATCGTTGCTGAAATCCTGGTGGAGGAAGGCGACAGCGTCGCGCGTGGCGAGATGCTCTTGCGGCTGGACGCCAAAGAACTGCGCTCGCAACTGGCCATCACCGAGGGCCAATTGTTTGAGATGATGGCGCGGCGCGGGCGCCTTGAGGCCGAGCGCGACGGCGCCGCCGGGATCAGTTTTGCCGCAGAGCTGCTGACGCTGGCGCAGGCGCGCCCGGCGGTGGCGGATCTGGTCGAGGGCCAGCGCCGCCTGTTTGTGGCGCGCGGCGAATCCATCGCGCGCGAGATCGAACAGCTGGGCAAGCGCAGTGCGCAGACGCGAGATCAGATTACCGGGGTCAAAGCGCAGCAGAGCTCGATGGAGTTGCAGCTGGAACTGATCGCTGAAGAGTTGAAAAATCAGGTGACCCTGCTGGAACGTGGATTGGCCCAGGCGGGAACGGTGCTCAACCTGCGCCGTACCCAAGCGGACCTGAGCGGTCGTCTGGGGGAACTCATCGCCACCGAGGCCCAGGCCTTGGGGCGCATCACCGAAACCGAGATCGAGATCCTGAAACTGGGCTCTGCCCGGCGCGAAGAGGCCATTACCCAGCTGCGTGACCTGCGCTATCAGGAGCTGGAACTGGCCGAGAACCGCGCGACCCTGCTGGAACGACTGGACCGGCTGGATATCACCGCGCCTGTTTCGGGGGTTGTCTATGATATGCAGGTGCACACGCCGCGCTCTGTTATTCGGGCGGCGGATCCGGTGCTCTTTCTGGTGCCGCAGGACCGGCCACTGGTGATTGCCGCGCAGGTGGCGCCCACCGATATCGACCAGATCTATGTCGGCCAGGATGTGACCCTGCGGTTTTCGGCTCTGGACCAGCGCAATACGCCGGATCTGTTTGGCACGGTGACGCAGGTTTCGGCGGACGCCTTTGAGGACGAAGGCACAGGGGTGTCCTATTACCGGGCCGAGATTGAGCTGAACCCCGGTGAGGTCCAGCGCCTGCCAGCCGGTGCGGTCCTGATCCCTGGCATGCCGGTAGAAAGCTACATCCGCACCCAGGACCGATCACCGATGGCCTATCTGGTGAAGCCGCTGGCTGATTATTTTGTCAAAGCCTTCCGCGAGGACTGACGCAAGACGCAAGGCGGCTTGTTGCGTTTTTTCCCTTTTCGGCAGCGCCCATCGGCGCTAGCGTCGCCGCGAAACATGGCCGTTGAAGGAGCGTGGCAATGAACATCGAAGCGAAACTGAAAGATCTGGGTGTTACCCTGCCAGAGGCGCCGGCTCCGGCGGCCAATTACGTGCCCTATGTCGTTGCTGGCGACATGGTCTATGTCTCGGGGCAGATTTCCTCTGACGAAAACGGACTGATTACCGGCACCCTGGGCGCTGACATGGATGTGGCGGCGGGGCAGCTGGCGGCCAAGCGCTGTGCCATTTCCCTTCTGGCGCAGTTGAAAGCCGCCTGTGGTGGTGATCTCGACCGTCTGGTGCAGGTTGTGAAACTGGGGGCGTTTGTCAATTCCACCGCCGATTTCACTCAGCAGCCGCAGGTTGTGAACGGGGCCTCTGATTTTCTTGTGGCAGCGCTAGGCGATGCCGGGCGTCATGCGCGCGCCGCGGTGAGTGCGCCATCGTTGCCGATGGGTGTCGCCGTTGAAATTGATGCGGTGTTCCAGATCAAATGAAACCAGAGCTGCCTGCCGCGTTCCTGACGTTGCCTGTCGCGCATCGGGCGCTGCACGATCTACGGCATGGCCGCCCGGAAAACAGCCGTGCAGCTATTCGGGCTGCGATGGCGGCGGGCTATGCCATTGAAATTGATCTGCAGGCAGCCAGTGATGGCTGCCCGATGGTGTTTCACGATGACCTGCTGGATCGGGTGACACCAGCCCAGGGCCGGGTGCGCGACCGCAGCCGGGCCGAGCTGGAGGCGATCCCGCTAAGCGGCGGCAATGGCGAAACCATTCCCACCCTGCAAGAGGTGCTGGACCTGGTTGCGGGGCAGGTGCCCTTGCTGATCGAGATCAAGGATCAGGATGGCCAGCTTGGTGCCAACACCGGTGCGTTGGAAGCGGCCACCGCCCGCGCCCTGACCGGTTATGCCGGACCGGTGGCGGTGATGTCCTTTAATCCGCATGCCGTTGCGGCGCTGGCCAAATATGCGCCCGACATCCCCCGTGGTCTGGTGACCAGCGCCTATGATCCCAAAGACTGGGAGGGTCTGCCTGTGGATGTCTGCGATCGCCTGCGCGAGATCCCCGACTTTGACAGCAGCCAGGCCTGTTTCATCAGCCATGAGGTCGGCGATCTGTCGCGCGAACGGGTGCAGGCGCTGCGGGTCGCCGGGGTTCCGGTTCTGGCCTGGACGCTGAAAACGCCCGAGGCAGAAGCCGAGGCGCGCAAATGGGTCGATAATATTACCTTCGAGCAATATCTTTCGCCGCTGCCGGGTTGATCCGCCCAAGACATTGACCAAATAAGAGCAGGGCAGGGAGAGCAAATGGACCAAGAACCGGTTGAAATTCGCGTGCTTGCCTCGTTGTCGCAGATCGCGCCAGAAGCCTGGGATGCCTGTGCTTGCCCCGAAAGCGTCGGCGGGCAACGTGCTGTTGATCCCTTTACCACCTATCGGTTTCTTGCCGCACTAGAGCAAAGCGGCTCTGTCGGGGCAGGCACGGGCTGGCAGCCGCAATATCTGACCGCCTATAGTGGTGGACAGCTGATCGCCTGCGCACCGCTTTACGCCAAATCCCACAGCCAGGGCGAATATATCTTTGATCACAACTGGGCCCATGCCTATGAGCAGGCTGGCGGGCGCTACTACCCCAAGCTGCAGATCGCGGTGCCCTTTACCCCCGCCACCGGGCGGCGGCTGCTGGTGCGTCCCGGTTTTGAGCGGATCGGCCAGTCGGCGCTGGTGCAGGGGGCGGTGCAGCTGGCGCGCGACAATCAGTTGTCCTCGCTGCATCTGACCTTTTGCACCGAAGCAGAGGCCGAGTCGGGTAAGCAAATGGGGCTGCTGCGGCGCACCAGTCAGCAATTTCACTGGGTCAATGACGGCTACCCCGATTTTGACGGGTTTCTGGCGGCGCTGTCATCGCGCAAGCGCAAGATGATCCGCAAGGAACGGGCCCAGGCGCAGGGCTTTGGTGGCACCATCCGCAGCTATACCGGCGATCAGATCCGGCCCGAACACTGGGATGCCTTCTGGGCGTTTTATCAAGACACCGGCAGCCGGAAATGGGGCACGCCCTATCTGACGCGGGATTTCTTTTCGATCCTGCAGGACACCATGGTGGAAGACATGCATCTGGTCCTGGCCGAGCGGGAGGGCGCGTTTGTTGCCGGGGCGCTGAATTTTATCGGGCGTGATGCGCTTTTTGGCCGATACTGGGGCTGTTTGGAACATCACCCCTGCCTGCATTTTGAAATGTGTTACTATCAAGCGATTGAGTTTGCCATCGCGCAGCGGTTGCAGCGGGTCGAGGCCGGCGCGCAGGGAGACCACAAGCTGGCGCGCGGCTATCTTCCGGTTGAAACCCATAGCCTGCACTGGCTGGGGGATCCCGGTTTCGCCGAAGCCGTCAGTCGCTATCTCGATGCAGAACGCGATGCCATCGCTGAAGAAATCGAAGTGCTGACCAGCTATGGCCCGTTTCGGCGCGCCAATGTGGAGGAACAGGAATGAACGAAAAACTATCAGACGCCACCCGAGGGCCTTTGCTGGATCCGTTGTTTCAAAACGGATGGGAGATGGTCGAGGGCCGCGATGCCATCACCAAGACCTTTGAATTTGACAGTTTTGTCGAGGCCTTTGGCTGGATGACCCGTGCGGCCCTTTGGGCCGAAAAATGGAACCATCACCCAGAGTGGAGCAACATCTACAACCGGGTGGTGGTGGTGCTGACCACCCATGATGTGGGGGGGATTTCAGCGCAGGATGCCAAACTGGCGCGCAAGATGGAAAGCCTGGCCTGAAGGGGCGTCCCCCATGCCATGGGCTGCGCAGGGGTGGCATCCCTCGCGCAGCCAGAAGGCCGGGTTAGCCCATTGCGTCCAGCAGGCCTTCACCAGCCGAGAGTTCGCACTGGCCAGGGTTTTCTTCCATGTTCAGCACGCTGACCACGCCGTCTTCAACCAGCATGGCATAGCGCAGCGAGCGGCCGATCAACCCGGCAGGGGGCGCATCAAACCGCATGCCGATGGCATCGGTGAAGCTGCTCTCGGCATCGGCCAGCATGGTAATCCCTGCAGCGGTGGCGCCAGTGGCTTCGCCCCAGGCCTGCATCACAAAGGGATCATTGGCCGAGATGCAGATGATTTCATCCACGCCCTTGGCCATGAACTGATCCTTGGTGCGAATAAAGCTGGGCACATGGGCTGAATGGCAGGTGGGGGTAAAGGCTCCGGGCACCGCAAAGATTGCAACTTTCCGTCCCTTGACCTTGTCGGTGATCTTCACTTGTTCCGGGCCTTCGGCGCCCATCTGGGTCAGCGTGGCGTCGGGCAGTTTCTCTCCGGCAGAAATCATTGCGGCTTTCCTCTGTTGTGGTGATTGCGTTTTGGTTCTTGGCCCCTGTAGGGTCACCGCGACAAGAGACCAGAATATCTGCGAAAGGCAAAGGGTGAAATGAGCCATATCGTTGTAATCGGTGCAGGGCAGGCCGGATCGTCCCTGGTGGCAAAGCTGCGCAATGATGGGTTTGACGGGGATATCACCCTGATTGGTGCCGAAACTGCCCTGCCTTATCAGCGGCCTCCCCTGTCCAAGGCCTATCTGCTGGGGGAGCTTGCGCTGGAACGGCTGTTTCTGCGCCCTGAGAGTTTTTATAGCGACAACAACATCACACTGCGTCTGGGCTGTCGGGTGACGGCAATCGATCCTGCGGCCAAAACCGTTTCCATCGGGGATGAAGTGATTGCCTATGATCAGCTGGCCCTTACCACCGGGTCCGACCCACGGCATCTGCCTGCTGCCATTGGCGGCGACCTTGGCGGCGTCTTTGTGGTGCGTAGCCTGGCGGATGTGGATGCAATGGCGCCGCATGTGGTCGAGGGTAAGCGGGCGCTGATCGTCGGTGGCGGCTATATCGGGCTAGAGGCGGCTGCGGTCTGCGCCAAGCGCGGCGTCAAGGTCACTCTGGTAGAGATGGCCGAGCGCATTCTGCAACGTGTTGCCGCGCCGGAAACATCCGACTATTTTCGCGACCTGCACGAAAACCATGGTGTCGATATTCTGGAAGGGGTCGGGCTGCAACAGTTGCACGGGGCTGCGGGCAAGGTCAGCCGGGCAGAGCTGAGCAACGGTTCCGTGCTGGATGTTGATTTTGTCGTTGTTGGCGCAGGCATCACGCCGAGCACCCAACTGGCCGAGATGGCCGGGCTGGCGCTGGATAACGGCATCAAGACCGATGCGCAGGGGCGGACCTCTGATCCGGCGATCTGGTCGGCGGGCGATTGTGCTTCTTTCCCCTACAAGGGGGGGCGCATCCGATTGGAAAGCGTGCCCAATGCCATTGATCAGGCCGAAGTGGTGGCGCAAAATATGATGGGCGCTGCCAAGACCTATGTTGCGACGCCCTGGTTCTGGTCTGATCAATATGATGTCAAACTGCAGATTGCCGGGTTGAACACCGGTTATGATTCAGTGGTGACGCGGGCTGGTGAGGGGCGCACAACCTCATTCTGGTATTACCGGGGCGATCAGTTGGTTGCGGTGGATGCGATGAATGATCCACGCGCCTATATGGTTGGCAAGCGGTTGATTGACATGGGCAAAACCGCTGACAAAGCGGTGGTGGCAGATCCCGCGGCAGACTTGAAGCCGCTGCTGAAAGCATGAGGATCATCGCAGGTGATTTTCGCGGGCGCGCACTGACCGCGCTGGGCAAGGGCGATGCGGGCGCGCATCTGCGCCCCACCACCGACCGGGTGCGCGAAAGCCTGTTTAACGTGCTGGCGCATCAGGTCGATTTCGCGGGCATGCGGGTGCTGGATCTTTTTGCCGGCACTGGCGCGCTGGGGCTAGAGGCCCTGTCGCGCGGGGCCGAGAGCGTGACATTTGTCGATGATGGTCGGGTGTCGCAGGGATTGATCCGCAAGAATATCACGCTGTGCCGCGCTGCAGATCAATGTAGCTTGATCAGTCGCAATGCGCTGAAATTGGGTGCAAACCCGGATGCGCCCTTTGATGTGGTGTTCCTTGATCCGCCCTATGGCAAGGGCCTGGGGGAAAAGGCGCTGCAGGTGGCCGAAGCCGGTGGCTGGATCGCCGAGGATGCGCTGATCATCTGGGAAGAAAACGCGCCGATGTCGCCGCCTGCGGGCTATGATTTACGGGATGCCCGCAAATATGGTGATAGCCATATCACCCTGATGCTGCGCAGAATGGTAGTGTAAAGCAGCAGGCCGGGCCAGGACGGGCAGGCGCTGTGACAGGACCGTATCAATATGCCCACAACCTTTCCGACGCCAAAACTGATTATCTTTGATTGTGACGGCGTCTTGGTCGATAGCGAGCGGGTCTCTAACCAGGCGTTGATCGACAATCTTGCACGGCACGGGCTGCATCTGACGCTAGAGCGATCGTTGGAATTGTTTGTCGGTGGCACCATGCCAGGGGTGATGCAGCGGGCCATCGCCCTGGGGGCTGATTTGCACGTGGACTGGGTGGACGAAATATATCGCGAAATCTATGCGGCCTTGGAAACGGGTGTGGCGCTGATGCCGGGCGTGGCGGATCTGCTGGCCCGGCTGGAGGAGCAGCGCATCCCAATCTGCGTGGCGTCCAATGGCAGCGAGGACAAGATGCGCATCACCCTGGGGCAGAACGGGCTGTGGGAACGGTTTCATCCCAGCGCGATGTTCTCGGCGCATTCCTTGGGCGTGTCCAAGCCCGATCCGGGGCTGTTTCTGGCGGCGGCCAGCCATTTTGGTGTCCAGGCACGAGACTGTCTGGTGATTGAGGATAGCGCAACCGGCGCCCTGGCGGCAGCGCGCGCCGGGATGCGCTGTCTGGGCTTTGTCCCAGACGGGGACGGCCGGACCCTTGCAGCGCAGGGCGGCGAGATCTTTACCGATATGGCACAGGTTCCGGCGCTGATCGGCCTGTGATCCGACGGCACCAGAAAACAGCAAAGCCCCAACCACAACAGTCGGGGCCTTGCGATGGGGCGCACAGGGCGCTGTGTCAGCCGTAGGTCGGGTGAAACTTGCCGCCGGGCGACAGTGTAAAGATGTCAAACCCATCTGCGGTTACGCCGATGGAATGTTCAAACTGCGCGGTCAGCGATTTGTCGCGGGTGACGGCGGTCCATTCATCGGCCAGGATCTTGGTTTCCGGGCGGCCCAGATTGATCATGGGTTCGATGGTGAAGAACATGCCCTCTTCCAGTGTGGGGCCTGTGCCGGGGCGGCCATAGTGCAGCACGTTGGGCGGTGCATGAAAGACCTGCCCCAGGCCATGACCGCAGAAATCGCGTACCACGCTCATGCGCTGGCTTTCGGCGTAGGACTGGATGGCATGGCCAATATCGCCAAAGGTATTGCCGGGCTTTACCGCTTCGATCCCCTTCATCAGGCTGTCATGGGTGACCTGGATCAGGCGTTCGGCCTTGCGCGACAGTTTGCCGGCCACAAACATCCGTGAGGTATCACCAAACCAGCCATCGACAATCACGGTGACATCAATGTTGAGAATATCGCCGTCTTTCAGCTTTTTCTCGCTTGGGATGCCGTGGCAGACCACGTGGTTCACCGAGATGCAGCTGGCGTGCTGATAGCCCTTGTATCCTATGGTGGCGGATTTTGCACCGGCCTCTTCGACCATATTGGTGATGATGCGGTCGATTTCCCCGGTGGTCTGACCGGGCACAACATACACGGCGATGTCATCAAGGATCTGCGCGGCCAGCTTTCCGGCCACATGCATGCCGGCAAAATCGGCCTCTTGGTAAATGCGAATGCCGTCTTTGGTGGTGCGGCCGTCTTTTGATCTCATCAAGCTGGGCTCCGTAGGCTCGTGTCTTGCAGGGCTATGTAAGCGGATTTGGTGAAAAGAACCAGAGGGCGCGCGGCAAATCCGAAATCTGCGGCCAAATCCTGCAGCCAGTTTGTAAGAACACTTGGCAAAAGCCAAGGGACCAGGTGGCGGGCGGTCTGGTCACGCAGTTTGTTCAGACGCCGGGCAGTGCCTTGCCGATGGTGATGGCCTGCGGGGAAATCTCGGTGGCGTAGATCAGCCGTTCCACCCCTGCCGCCTGGGCGCGCTTGAAGGTTGCCGCATAGGCCGGATCGATATCTGCCGCTAGGGCGAACCGGTCGCAATCGGTGCGCTGTACCAGATAGAACATCACGGCGCGATAGCCTTGGTTAGCCATGTTTGCCAGTTCGTTCAGATGTTTGGTGCCGCGCGCCGTGACGCTGTCGGGGAACTCTGCCAGCCCCGGTTGGCGCGACAGGGTGACGCTTTTGACCTCGACATAACAATCGGGCAGACCGGGCTGGGACAGCAGAAAGTCTATCCGGCTGTTATCGCCATATTTTACTTCGGGGCGCACCGTCTTGTAGGCGGCTAACGCGGGGATTTCGCCAGCCATCAGGGCGGCCTTCAGGGCACGATTAGGCACCGAGGTATCAACGCCGGTAAAAGTCCCATCATCATGCTCCACCAGCCGCCAGCCGTATTTCAGCTTTTTCTTTGGATCATCATTGGGTTCCAGCCAGACCACCATGCCCGGTTCGGCCAGCCCCATCATAGAGCCGGGGTTGGCGCAGTGGGCGGTGATTTCGCGACCATCCGCCAGGCGGCAATCGGCAAGAAAGCGTTTGTAACGACGCAGCAGGGTGGCGCGGATCAGCGGTGTGGTAAAGTCCATGCGCCTTTGGGTAACGCAGGCGGCGGGGATGTCAATCTATCACGGGAAAACTATCAGTAGGCCGGGTGGATCTGCACCGGGTCTTTGCGGGCAATTCGGCGCAATTGCCGACTGGGGCAGGATGGCGTCTTGCTCTCAAGGCAGGAGAAGCTATCCTGCAGAACAGGCCAGACTCAGAGCCGCAACATGGAGCGAACGAATGCCCAACCCCAGTGCAGCGATGCTGGTCATCGGAGATGAAATCCTGTCCGGGCGCACCCGCGATACCAACACACATTTTCTCGCCACCGAACTGACCAAGCAGGGCATCGACCTGAAGGAAGTGCGCGTGGTCAGCGACGAGGCATCGGCAATTGTTGCGGCAGTTCAGGCGCTTAGCGCTGGATACGATCACGTGTTCACCAGCGGCGGCATTGGGCCCACCCACGATGATATTACCGCCGACTGTATTGCCCAGGCCTTTGAGGCGCATCTGGATGTGCGCGAGGATGCCCGCGCGATCCTGGCGGCCCATTATGCCAACTCTGGCCAGGAGTTGAACGCCGCCCGCCTGCGCATGGCGCGGATCCCTGACGGCGCGCTTCTCATTGACAACCCGGTGTCTTCGGCGCCGGGGTTCAGCCTGGGCAATGTGCATGTGATGGCCGGGGTGCCAATGGTGTTTCAGGCCATGGTGGCCAGCGTGCTGCCAGGGCTGAGCGGCGGCGCGCCGCTCTTGTCGCAGAGCCTGCGCCTGATGCGCGGTGAGGGCGATATCGCGGCCTTCCTGTCGGATCTCGCGGCGCGCCACAGTGATGTTTCGATCGGGTGCTATCCGTTTCAGCATAATGGGGCCTATGGTGCCAATGTGGTGATCCGGGGGCAGGAGGGCGCGGCAGTTGATGCCGCCATGAGCGAACTGGCACAGGAGATGGGCCTATGACCGAAGCATCGGCTGATGCTGACAGGGATGCCCTGACAGATCCCAAATACTACGAGGTGGTCGAGGCCACCTGGCCGCCTGCGAGCAAACGCCGCCTGGGTCCTGTTACGCTGCGCGAAGGGCAGGAGGCAGGCAGCCGGGTTTCGGCCGCCAGCGTCGAGGGTCCGGCCACTGAGGCCGAGATTACAGAGGCAGAACAGGCGATGCGTGCCATGGGGCAAAGCTGCCTTTTCATGATCCGCGATGGCCAGGCAGAGCTGGACGCCCAACTGGCGGATCGTGGCTATGCGATCAAGGATCCGGTCAACCTCTGGACCTGCCCGATTTCCCTGTTGACGCAGGTTGAAATCCCCCGCGTCACCACCTTTGCGCTTTGGTCGCCGTTGGAAATCCAGCGCGAGATCTGGATTTCCGGCGGGATCGGGATGGAACGGCAGGCGGTGATGGAGCGGGTATCCGGCCCCAAGGCTGCCTTGCTGGGGCGCTATGATGACAAGCCGGCCGGCGCCGGGTTTGTTGCGGTGCATGATGATGTGGCCATGGTGCATGCGCTTGAAATCCTGCCCCACCAGCGCCGCCGTGGCATGGGGGTCTGGATGATGCGGCAGGCCGGGTTCTGGGCCGCCGAGGCTGGCGCGCAGGAAATGGCGGTGCTCTGCACCAAAGCCAATACCGGCGCAAACAAGCTCTACGCATCCCTCGGCATGACCTGCTGCGGACAGTATCACTATCGCCATTTGCCAACAGGAGAGTAATTGACCATGACCGAGGAAACCGCCCCCACCGCACTGGACCTGCCGCCGCTAGATCCGCTGCCTGCTGGCATGCAGAAATATTTCAATGTCTGCCAGGATAAGCTGGGCATGGTGCCCAATGTGCTGCGCGCCCATTCTTTTGATGAAAACAAACTGAATACATTCAGTGCGCTCTATAACGAGCTAATGCTGGGTGACAGCGCATTAAGCAAGCTGGAGCGCGAGATGATCGCGGTGGTGGTTTCGGCCGTAAACAGCTGTTTTTATTGTCTCGCAGCCCATGGCGCGGCGGTGCGCCAACTGTCGGGCGACCCCAAGCTGGGGGAAATGCTGGTGATGAATTACCGGGTGGCCCCGCTGGACGCCCGGCAGCGGGCGATGCTGGATTTTGCCGTCAAGGTGACCAAGGCCAGCGCCGAGATCGAAGAAAGCGACCGTGCCGCCCTGCGCCAGGTTGGTTTCACGGATCGTGATATCTGGGACATTGCCAATGTGACCGGTTTTTATAACATGTCCAATCGGGTTGCCTCAGCCACGGGGATGGCGCCGAACGACGCCTATCACGCCCAGTCTAGATGACATCTGGCCAGATCACGCCAGGCCAGGCTGGCTTTGGCCCGTCAAAGCAACGCCCTGTCGGCCTTGTGTCCCTTGTTCTTGCTGCTGTGCTGGGCGGGGGGCTTTGGGTGGTGGCACCCCCGGTTCTGGCAGAGGGCGACGCGGCAGTGGCAGAGATGGATTTGCAACTGCCCGCAGGGGCCAGCCTCAGATCGCGGCGGGAAACGGCATTGGGCAGCTATGCCCTGCCGATAGGCCCCTATTCCGAGCAGGGCATCCCGCAGCGCCTGGCCGAAGGACGAATTCTGCGGCGTAGTTGGCAGCTGGAAGGTGAAGCCACGGTGCTGCAGGTGCTGGATCTTTTGCGCAGCCAACTGGTGGCGCAGGGCTACGAGATCCTGTTCCAATGCGCCGCGCGCCAGTGCGGCGGTTTTGATTTCCGCTTTGGCATCGAGGTGATGCCAGCCCCTGATATGGTGGTCAGCCTGTCGGACTATCACTTTCTGGCCGCGCAGATCCCGGACAGCCCCGAACCGCAGCTGGTTTCCGTTCTGGTGTCGCACAGTGGTGAGGCCAGCTATATTCAGCTGATCGAACTTGGCCCGCCAACCGAACCACCGCTGGCGGTTGCAGGCGCAGAACAACCCGCGCCCAAGGCGCCCCTGCAGCTGCGGCAGCAATTGTTGCAACAGGGTCATGCGGTGCTCAAGGGGATGGCCTTTAATACCGGGGCGGTCACCCTGGGGCAGGGCGCAGGTCCCAGCCTGGAACGGCTGGTGGCATTCTTGACAGGCCAGCCAGAGGCCAGAATTCTGATTGTCGGCCATACGGATACGGTTGGCGGGCTGGCGGATAATGTCGCGCTATCGCAACGCCGTGCTGCATCGGTGAAAGAGGCCCTGGTGCAGGAATACGGTATTGAGGCTGATCGCATTGAGGCCGCAGGTGCCGGCTATATGGCGCCTCTGGCCAGCAATCTGACGGTTGAGGGGCGCGAGACAAACCGCCGGGTCGAAGTGGTGCTGCTGTCCAACTAGGCTGGGCCCGACTGCCCCTGCTGCTGCGGCGGGCTGAAGGTGGCACAGCCCCTGCCTGGGCAGGGGCTGTTGCACGCTGGGCGCTGCCAAGGGAAACGTCAGATCCCGCCCGGCAATTTGTCCCCGATGTCGGCAAGCTATCTCGCCATACGGGGCCTAGTTCGACTGGGACCAGTTCATTGCGTCCTTGTCGGCAAAGGCATGTGCCAGAAAATCAATGAAGGCGCGCACTTTGGGCTGGGTAAACTTTCCGGGCGGGTAGACCGCATATATGCCCTGGGTTTCCATTGGCAGGCTGGGCATGACGTCTTCGACCAATCCTTCGGCCATCGCCTCGGAATAGAGATAGCTGGGCAGATAGGCGATCCCAAGCCCGGAAATCGCCGCGTTAAGCAGGGATTGTCCGTCATTCACCGATAGCCAGCCGGAGGTGCGCACCTGGCGTTTTTCGCCGGATGGCGCAGTGATTTTCCAGACATTGCCGCTGGACTGGTTGGAATAATGCAAAAGCTTGTGACTGTTCAGATCGTCAATCTTTTGCGGGCGGCCAAATTGTTCCAGATAGCTGGGCGAGGCGATCATGCGCTTGTTGGTTTCAGTCAGCTTGCGTGCCTTCAGGGAGCTGTCTTCCAGCTCGCCAATCCGAAGGGCCATGTCGAACCCTTCCGAGATCAGCTCGACATAGCGGTTGTTGAGAACCATGTTGACGGTGATATCGGGAAAATCGCGCAGAAAGTTGGACAGAACCGGCGACAGGTGATTGACGCCAAAATCGGTGGCCACTGAAATACGCAGCAGGCCTGATGGCGCGGATTGCATGGAAGAGACCAGGGCGTCGGCTTCTCCGGCATCATTCAGCACCCGGCGGGCACGATCATAATAGGCGAGACCAATTTCTGTTGGCGATACCCGTCGGGTGGTGCGGTTCAGCAGTCGTGCACCCAATCGGGTTTCGAGGCTGGAGACATGTTTGGAAACGGCGGATTTGGAAATCCCCATCTTTTTTGCCGCATCCGTGAACCCGCCTTGGTCCACGACATTGGCAAAGGCCTCCATTTCGGTCAGTCGATCCATTTGCGGGGTCCTTGTTGTGCATTCTCTGAGCCTTGGTTTGGCGCCGAATTCTGGCAAGAACGCGGCGGGGGTGGGATAATTGCAGGGTTTTTGCCGGATCGTTTGCATTGTGGAAACGGTGGCGACCGGTTGGGGCATGGGCAGTACATGGCTTACACAACCGCTTAGCTGCGCAGTGGGGCATGATCAGGCTGCAGGCCCTGCGGAGATAGGGGGCTGCGTAGATTAAAATGTGAACGAAAAGGTAGGAGTATTCGTCCAGTTGTGCCCAAGAAGTAGGCGGAAAATAACTGAATCTATACCTGTCCCCGGCACAGTAGTTCCCAACTGGACATCATGGTCCCGGCACTAATTCTTGAGGGTAAGCTAAATGCATCGTTTCTCTTTGCGGACACAGATTTTTATTTTGGGGGGCATCTTTGTCGTAATGCTTTCTGCAATTGCGGCAACATCCTGGCTGGTTAGCAATCGTTTGACCGATAGCATCTATCAATCCCGCGTGGTGGTGGCACAACTCAAGAGCCTCGATGACATGAAGGAAGATATCGAGCAGGGTCTGGCGGATCTGCTGGCGTATACCGGGGGCGATGCCAAGGGACTTGCCGGGCTGCGTGGCAACATCGAAGAGGTGGTTGCGGAGGTCGCCGCCGCCGAAGGTCGTTTCGTTTCAGTCTCTATCGAGAGCGCAAAGCAGCAAGATGTCTTTGATGCGGTAATGGCGCTGCAGCCCACTCTGGATGGGTTTGCAGCCACAACCGCACGGCTGGAACAGGCCGAACCAGAGGCCCGCCGCGATATTGCATATGGTGAGATTATTCCTGCGATCTCTTCGTTGCGTGATGGGGTTGATGTGCTGCAAGACACGATGGGGCAACGCAAGCAGCTGGTTGAGGATCATATCACGGCCTTGATCGCGCGCAGTGAGGCGATTCAATTGGGGACCAGTCTGGCGGCGATGATTGGCTCTCTGGTCATGGCGCTGGTCTTTGGTCAGTTGCTCAGCCGTCCGGTGGTTGAGGCTGCAAATGCGGTCAGCCGATTGGCCGAGGAAGACTATAGCAGCGAGATCGAAGATACCCACCGGCGTGATGAGTTGGGCGCAATTGCCCGCAATCTTGCTGCGCTGCGCGACAGGCTGGGCGAGGCGCAGACCATCGAGGTGCGCAATCAGGAAGAAAACAAGCGCCGGGTAGAGCTTTTTCAGACCCTCAGCAGTGCTATGGCGCATCTGAAATCTGGCGATATGCAGCAGCGTATCACCGCAGGAGACTGGAGCGATCTGGGCGAGAGCTATGAGATGCTTTGCATTGATTTCAATGATCTGGCCAATGCCATCGGTGGGTTGGTTGATGAATTGCGCACCAGCTCCCGTGCAGTAGACGAAAATGCACGTGGCCTGTCGACCATGTCTGATGAGATGTCACACCGGGCAGAGACTCAGGCCGCAACCCTGGAAGAATCTGCTGCTGCACTTGAACAGCTGTCAGCCAGCGTTCAATCCGCTGCAGAACAGGCCCAGGCCGCAGATCAGCAGGCCGCCGAAGGCCGCAGACGTGCCGAACAGGGCGGTGAGGTGATGCAAGAGGCGATGCAGGCGATGACTTCGATTGCGGAATCGTCGGAAAGCATCAGCAAGATCATCACCGTAATTGACGATATAGCCTTTCAAACCAGCCTTCTGGCGTTGAATGCAGGGGTAGAGGCCGCCCGCGCAGGTGAGGCCGGTCGCGGCTTTGCTGTTGTTGCCTCGGAAGTGCGTAGCCTGGCCCATTTGGCAGCGAAATCTGCCAGTGACATCAAGGGGCTGGTCACCAACAGTTCGACGCAAGTGTCCGAAGGCGAGCGCCTGGTGCAGGCCACCAGTGAAACTCTGGCTCAGATCGTTGAGAGTGTGACTAGCGTTTCTGGCTTGGTATCTTCCATAGCGTCTTCTGCGACGGAACAGGCGTCGGGTCTGCGCGAAATCAACGTTGGCGTTGCCCAGCTGGACAAGGTCACCCAAGAAAATGCAGCCATGGTTCAAGATACCAGCAACGCCAGTCAGACGATGCGGAACGAAGCCTCGCGGCTGACGGATCTGTTGCAAAAGTTTGCCGGCGAATCAGGGGGCGACAAGCCCGAACGCCTGATCGCCTGATCTTGCCACCACTGGAAACAAAATGGGGGCACCGCGCCAGTATGCGGTGCCCCCGCCTTATGTTGCGGGGCTTGTTGTCCGCGTTACAGCGTGGCTGCCAGGCGAGTGCCCTGATTGATTGCGCGTTTGGCATCCAGCTCGGCAGCAACATCGGCACCGCCGATGACATGGCAGGAAACTCCCTTGGCCTCTAGCGCATCCGCAAGGCTGCGGTCGGGCACCTGCCCGGCACAAAGTACATAGGTTTCAGCGGCGATCACCGTGGGGTTTTCCCGCGCCTCGCCAAAGCTGACATGCAGGCCCTCGTCGTCGATGCGTTCATAGTTGACGCCGCCGACAAAGTTTACCCCCTTCATTTTCAGCGTTGCACGGTGGATCCAGCCGGTGGTCTTGCCAAGCCCCTTGCCATGGGCCTGCTTCTTTCGCTGCAACAGGGTGATGTCGCGGGCTGGTGCCTCGGGCTGTGGTCCTTCGGGGGCGAGGCCGGCGCGGTGTTCTGCCGGGTCGGTAACGCCCCATTCCTTCATCCACAAGGGCAGGTCTTTGGTTGGGCTGGTGCCTTCGTGCAGCAGGTATTCGCTGACGTCAAAGCCAATGCCGCCAGCGCCAATCACCGCAACCGTCTTGCCGACGGGTTTCTTGTGGCGCAGCACGTCGATGTAGCTCAGCACTTCGGGCCGGTCCTGGCCAGGAATGGTCGGGTCGCGGGGAATGACACCGGTGGCAATGATCACCTCATCAAATCCGGTCAGATCATCAGCTGTGACGCTGCGCCCCAGTTTCAGGGTGATCCCGGCCTCGGACACCATGGTGCGATACCAATCTACAAACCCCCAGAACTCTTCCTTGCCGGGCACCTGTTTTGCCATGTTGAGCTGGCCGCCGATTTCATCTGCCCTGTCAAAGAGGGTGACCCGGTGGCCGCGCTCGGCCGCCGCCAGCGCGGTTGACAACCCGGCAGGACCGGCGCCCACAATCGCCACGGATTTGATGACATCCGCCTTGCCAAGCACCAGCTCGGTCTCGTGGCAGGCCATGGGGTTGACCAGGCATGAGGTCAGCTTGCCGCCAAAAGTATGGTCGAGGCAGGCCTGATTGCAGCCGATGCAGGGAGCAATCTGATTGCCCTTGCCGGCCTTGGCCTTGGCAACAAAATGCGCATCCGCCAACATCGGTCGCGCCATTGACACCATATCGGCGCAGCCGGTGGCCAGCACCTCTTCGCCCACTTCCGGCGTGTTGATCCGGTTCGAGGTGATCACCGGGATCGAGACCTTGCCCATCAGTTTCTTGGTGACCCAGGCAAAGGCCGCGCGCGGAACGGATGTGGCGATTGTTGGAATGCGCGCTTCGTGCCAGCCGATGCCAGTATTTATTATGGTAGCGCCGGCCTTTTCAACCTCTTGCGCCAGTTGCACCACCTCATCATGGGTGGACCCATTTGGCACCAGGTCGATCATCGACAGGCGATAGATGATGATGAAATCACGGCCCACGGCTTCGCGGGTGCGGCGGACCACTTCGATGGGCAGGCGCATGCGGTTTTCATAGGATCCGCCCCAGCGGTCGGCGCGCTTGTTGGTATGGGTGACCAGGAACTGGTTGAGAAAATAACCCTCGGAGCCCATGATCTCCACCCCGTCATAGCCCGCTTGCTGGGCAAGCACGGCCGCATTGACGATATCGGCGATTTGCTTCTCGATGCCTGCTTCGTCCAGCTCATGTGGCGGAAAGGGGGAGATTGGCGATTTCACCGGGCTGGGGGCAACGCATTTTGGCCCATAGGAATAGCGGCCTGCGTGCAGGATCTGCATGGCGATCTTGCCGCCAGCCTCATGCACGCGCTGGGTGACAATGGCGTGGTTGGCAGCGTCTTCTTCCGTGGTCATCATTGCCGCGCCGGGCAGGACAGAACCTTCAAGGTTGGGGCCAATGCCGCCGGTGACCATCAGCGCGACATCGCCGCGGGCACGTTCCGCGTAGAATTCGGCCACCCGGTTCCAGTCCTTGGTTTCTTCCAGCCCCGTGTGCATAGAGCCCATAAGCACGCGGTTCTTTAGTGTGGTAAATCCAAGATCCAGCGGCGCCAGAAGATTTGGGTACGCAGTCATGACACTCTCCCTTGCAGTTGCGGTGAAATTGCCCTGCGGGCGGGCGCTTGTCACGCCTCAACGCGGCGTCACCCCCTTGCCTGCCCCGGCGACACCGGGTCTAAAGGGGCGAAATCACTTTCCTGCATCGGCACCTTCGAACGCCGCCCCTAGCCAAGGACCCCCAGATGACGCCGCAAGAGATCGCAAAGCTGCCCTACCGCCCCAATGTCGGTATCATGCTTATCAATGCCAAGAATGAGGTTTTTGTGGCGCAGCGCAAAGACCGGTTTCAGGATGCCTGGCAAATGCCGCAAGGTGGGATCGACCGGGGCGAAGACGCCCGCCTTGCGGCCCTGCGGGAGCTGGAAGAAGAAACCGGAGTGACCCAGGATCTGGTTGAAATCATCGCCGAAAGCGACGGTTGGCTGCCCTATGAACTGCCGCATGACGTGGTGCCAAAGTTCTGGGGCGGCAAGTATCGCGGCCAGGAACAGAAATGGTATCTGATGCGCTTTCTTGGCCGTGACGAGCAGATCAATATCGAGACCGAGCACCCCGAATTTTCGGCTTGGTGCTGGCAGCCGGTGGATCAGCTGGTGGAAAAGATCGTCCCCTTCAAACGCGAGGTCTATGCCCGCGTTGTTCAGGAATTTGAGGCGCATCTGTAAGCGCCCCATATCCTGGTGGGGCACTAGGGCTGCGGTGCGGTTTTGGCACGAAAGAGGCGTAGCTTCGTCTGCCCCAGCCAAAGGCTGAACAGGGTCAGCGCCGCGCCTGCGATTTGCAGCGGGGTCAGGTGTTCCGCCAGGATGATCCAGCCCAAGAGCACCGCGGACAGAGGGCTGAGCACGCCCAGCAGGGAGACCTTGGCAGGTTCAATCCGCGACAAGCCGCGAAACCACAAGATATAGGTCAGTGCGCCGCCAACCAGGCTCATGTAGGCCAGGCCGATCACATTGGCACTGGTGAAACTGGGAACGGTGTCCAGCCCGAACAGGGCAAAGGGGATCAGCAGCAGCCCGCCGGCGGTCAGCTGCCAGGCGGTAAAGGTAAGCGGTGGCACCGGCGGCTGCCATTTGCGGGTCAAGACCACACCCGCTGCCATCGAGGCCGCGCCGCCCAATCCTGCCAGAATACCCCAGAGATCAAGGGTTGCCGCCGGAGACAGCACCAGAAGCGCCACGCCGACAATGCTAAGTCCTGCAGCGAGCAACGCGGCGGGGCGGATGGGGGTGTTCAACATATAGGCCGAGAAGAACACCACCAGAAGCGGCTGCGCTGCGCCCAGCGTTGCGGCAACTCCGCCGGGCAGACGATAGGCAGACACAAACAACAGGGTCCAGAACAGCGAAAAGTTCAGGGCCCCCAGTACCAAGAGCCGGGGGATCCAGTTCAGCGGTGGCAATTGCCGCACGACAAGCAGCAGTAACAGCCCGGCGGGCAGGGCCCTCAGCAGCGCCACCAACAGCGGGGACTGGCCGGGCAGTAGGCTGGTGGTGACGATGTAGCTGCTGCCCCAGATAGCCGGGGCAAGCGCGGTAAGGATGAGATCCAGTCTGGGCATTGGGGGCTCCTGCGAGTTATCTTGATGTCGAGATAATTGATTTTATCTTGACGTCAAGATAAAAGATGCCCAGAGATCGATCATGGACCATGTAGATTTTATCACTGACCAATGGGCGCAAGAGCGGCCCGACCTGGATGTCAGCGCCATGGCGATCATCGGACGGGTGGCCCGGCTGTACCTTGCCTATCAAGAGGGGATGCAGGTGACCTTTGGCCGGTTTGGTCTGAATGCGGCGAAATTTGATGTGCTTGCCACGCTGCGCCGCTCTGGCGCGCCATATCGGCTGTCACCGGGGGCTTTGCTGTCTGCAACGATGGTGGCCTCGGGGACCATGACCAACCGCATTGCCCGGCTAGAGGCCGACGGCCTAGTGCTGCGCCAGATCAATCCGGGTGACAGTCGCAGTTTTCTGATTGAACTCAGCCCCGAGGGGCTGGCCCTGATTGACCAGGTGGTCGAAGAACATGTGGCCACGCAAGAGCGCCTGCTTGCGGCGATGTCCCAAGACGAACGCAGCACATTTAAGACTTTGCTGTCCCGGGCGCTGGTTGCTGCGGAACAGGCCTAACGCGCTGGCTAGGCCTGTTCCGCAGGCATCTTGGGGTTACAGAAGCCCTGCGTCGCGCAGAAGTTCCGTCATATTGGCCTCTGGCCGCGGGCCGATATGGCTGATGACTTCGGCGGCGCAGAGGTTGCCGATCTTGGCGCAGGTTTCCAGATCACGCTCGGTCGCCAGGCCAAACAAGAAACCAGCGGCAAATTGATCGCCTGCGCCGGTTGCATCCACAGGCACCACGGTTTTTACCGGTACATCCAGGCGCGTCTCGCCGCTGATCACAGTGACGCCATCGCCTGATCGGGTGCAGATCACCAGCGGACAGATCGCGCTGGTCTTGGCCAGGGCCGTCTCCAGATCATCGGTTTCAAACAGAGATTTGATTTCGTCCTGATTGCCGATGACAAAATCCAGATCATGTTCGATCAGTTGCAGGAAATCTGCGCGGTGGCGTTCAACACAAAACGGATCCGAGATGGCAATGCCGGATTTGCCGCCGCTCTTGCGGCAATCGCGCGCCGCTTCCAAAAAGGCTGACTTGCCCTTGTCTTTGTCAAAGAGATAGCCTTCCAGAAACATGATCTGGGCATTGCCGGCCACCGCGTCGGGCACATCGGCGCTGCTCAGCTCGGAAGAGATACCAAGATAGGTGTTCATCGACCGTTCCCCATCGGGGGAGACAAAGATCATCGAGCGCGAGGTCGGCAGCTCTCCTCCGGTGACTGGCGGATTGACGAAATCGACGCCCTCTTCATTCATCGCATTGGCATAGAAATGTCCCAGGGCATCGTCGTGTACCCGGCCAATAAAGGCCGCATCCAGGCCCAGGGTGCCGGCGCCAGCGATGGTATTTGCGACGGATCCACCTGGCGTCTGTACCCGACCTTCCATCGCGCCATAAAGCACCTCGCCCCGCTCCCGCTCGATCAGCTGCATGATGCCTTTCTCAATGCCCATATGGGCCAAAAAACTGTCATCGCTTTGCGAGATTACGTCGACAACAGCATTGCCGATGCCAACGATCTGGTAGGTTTTCATAGGTTCTTGTCCTCATATTGACAGAGATCGCGGATCAGACAGGTGCCGCAAAGCGGTTTGCGTGCTTTGCAGTGATAGCGGCCATGCAGGATCAGCCAATGATGTGCATGTTGCTGAAAGTCAGCGGGAATATTATCTTCGACGGCGCGTTCCACCGCATCGACGTCCTTGCCTGGCGCAATGCCGGACCGGTTGCCAACGCGAAAGATATGGGTGTCCACCGCCTGGGCAGGCTGATGCCACCACATGTTCAGCACTACATTGGCGGTCTTGCGGCCAACTCCCGGCAGCGACTGCAGTGCGGCGCGCGAATTTGGCACCTCACCGCCGTAGTCATCTACCAAAATCTGGCTGAGCTTGATGACGTTCTTGGCTTTTTGCCGAAACAGGCCAATGGTCTTGATATGTTCGGTGACGCCTTCCAGTCCCAGATCCAGCATTTTCTGCGGAGTGTCCGCGATTTTGAACAGGGCGCGGGTGGCTTTGTTGACGCCAGCATCGGTTGCCTGCGCCGACAGGGCCACAGCCACCACCAACGTATAGACATTGACATGCTCCAGCTCGCCCTTTGGCTCTGGTTCTGCTGCCTGAAACCGCGAGAATATCTCGCGGATGGTATGATAATCGAGTTGTTTTGCCATCGCGGGTCTTAATGCCTTTTGGCGTGGCCCTGCGCAAACAAAAAAGGCGTACAGGGTTTCGAAGTCCTTGCCTTGCAACGGTCTGGCCTGCGATTTTGTGCTTCGCGCAGGTTTCGGGTCGCCGGGGTTGGTGGCCAGCCGCTATGCTGGGGCAGAAGGCGACAGGGGAAAGCAGATGACCATCCAGCCAAACGAAGAAAGCTATCACTATGGTGTGATGCGCCGCGCCATCGAATTGATTGATGCCGGTGGCGATGAACTGCCCCTGGAAGATCTGGCGCGGCAGATGGGGATGAGCCCGGCGCATTTTCAGCGCCTGTTTTCGGCCTGGGTGGGGGTCTCTCCCAAACGCTATCAACAATATCTGCGGCTGGGTCATGCCAAGACCCTGTTGCGCGACCGCTTTTCCACCCTTGATACCGCCCATGCGGTTGGGCTGTCGGGATCTGGCCGGTTGCACGATCTGTTTCTGCGCTGGGAAGCCATGAGCCCGGGCGAATACGCCCGCAAAGGCGCCGGGTTGGAGATCCTGTGGGGCTGGTTTGACAGCCCCTTTGGGCTGGCCCTGGTGATGGGCACTGACAAGGGCATCTGCGGGCTGGGTTTTGCGGCGGAAACCGGGGCAGAGCCAACCCTTGCAGATCTGCGCGGGCGCTGGCCGCAGGCCCGCTTTGTCGAAGACCCCACGGCGCTGCGCCCGCTGGTGGATACGGCCTTTGCCCAGAAGGGCGAAACCAAGCTGCATCTGATTGGCGCACCACTGCAGATAAAGGTCTGGGAGGCGCTGCTAGCGATCCCCGACGGCCATGTTACCAGCTATTCGGAAATTGCCAGGTCCATTGGCGCTCCCAAAGCCGTGCGCGCCGTTGGCACTGCCGTTGGCCGTAATCCGGTCAGCTGGTTGATACCCTGCCATCGCGCCCTGAAGAAATCCGGTGAACTGGGCGGCTATCATTGGGGGCAGCCAGTGAAACGCGCGATCCTGGCCTATGAAAGCGCTCGCAGCGAGGATACGGCCCGTCCCCGCATGCCCGCGCAGAGCTGAAAGCGCGGCACTTGCGCAGGTTTCCGCCCAGATTCCTGCTAGGGAGGTTGAGCCAATTGCCACCAGGCATGATATAACGGCGTGATGGCGCAAACCCTGTGTCAATTGAGCAGAAAAATAGGTGTCGAAATGACCATTTTGAAAATTTCCAGCGCGGGCCTTCTGGCCGTGACCCTTGGGCTCTCGGCCTGCACCGATACGGGCGATATCCGTCAGCCCGGCAATAAAGAGCGCACTGGCTTGATCGCGGGGGCGCTTGTGGGGGCCGGTCTTGCGGGGATTTCCAATTCCAGCAACAAGGGCGCGGCTGTGGCGGGCGGTGCTGTCGCCGGGGCGCTGGTCGGCGGCCTGATCGGCAACCAGCTGGACAAGCAAGAGGCAGAGCTGCGCCAGAACCTGTCCAATTCTGGCATCAGCATCGTCAATACTGGCGATCGGCTGATCGTTTCCCTGCCCAATGATCTGACCTTTGCCACCGATAGTTCGGCCATTTCCCCCGCCGTTCAGGGCGATCTGCGTCAGGTTTCGCAGAGCCTGGTGAAATATCCCAACAGCGCGGTGCAGGTGATTGGCCATACTGATAGCGACGGTGACGCGACCTATAACCAGGCCCTGTCAGAGCGGCGGGCAAATACCGTGGCCGATCAGGTGCAGGCGGGCGGCGTGCCCTATAACCGGCTGCAGATCTTTGGCCGCGGCGAAGAGCAGCCGGTGGCCAGCAATCTGACGACCGAGGGCAAGGCGCAGAACCGCCGGGTTGAAATTGTCATTGTCCCCACCTCTGGGTGAACCCGCGCCTTTGGGCGAGGGGCTGAAAGCCCAAGCGAGGGGTCGCATGTGATGCGGCCCTTTTTCATTGCCCTTTCTGCAGTTGCGCAGGTGCTGCCCGACGCTAAGATGGCTTCATGACTGACAAACAAGCTCCCGCCGCGCCGCCAGGCGCCGAAGATTTTCCAGGGACAGCGCAGATCCTGTGCGCCTGTGATGTGATGGATCCAGCCCGTGCCGCCGCATTGCAGGTGGCACTGGGCCTGACGCCGGACATCACATCCGGGTCCGCGCTGCCGCCGTTCTTTCATCAACTGTATTTCTGGACCCCCGTCGCGCCAGAGCAGCTGGGCAGGGATGGGCATCCGGGGCGCGGCGCATCCGGGTTGATCCCGGACCTTGGCCTGCCCCGGCGTATGTGGGCAGGGGGGCGCTTGCGTTTTGAACGCCCGCTGCTGGCCGGACAAGAGGCGGAAAAACGTTCCTGCGTTGAACACGTGGGGCGCAAACAGGGGCGCACTGGCTCGCTGGGTTTTGTCACGCTGCGGCATGAGATCTGGCAGGCAGGGGTACTGTGCGTGCAGGAATGGCACGATCTCGTCTACCGCGAAGACCCGGATCCATCCGCTGCCAAACCAGTCCCACCGCAGGCGCGTGCCGATGAAGAGGTGGCTCGCAGCGTGCAGTTCAGCTCGACCCTGTTGTTTCGCTATTCAGCTCTGACCTTCAATGGCCACCGGATCCACTATGATCAGGACTATGCCCGCGACGTGGAAGGCTATGCCGGATTGGTGGTGCATGGTCCGCTTTTGGCACAGCAGTTGATGCTTTTGGCAGAGGATCTGATGGGGCCGTTGGCAGAGTTCTCATTCCGTGCCACCGCGCCATTGATGCATTTCGAAGAGGCGACCCTGTGCTGCAACGGGACAGACCTGTGGGTGCGGGCACCGGATGGGCGCCAATGCATGCAGGCCAGTGCGGTCCCGGCCAGTGCTGTTGGATAAGGCTGCCGGACAGCGCCTACAGATTATCGCTGACGGCAAAGCCTGCCGGGATTGCATCCACCCCATCCAGCATCAGATCTGCCATGACGCTGGCGACCTTTGGGGCCATGCCAAAGCCAATCTTAAAGCCGCCATTGGCGATGAAATGTCCGGGTCGATCCGGCCATTGCCCCAGCATGGGGGCGCGGCTCTTGGCTCTGGGGCGCAGCCCGGCCCAGCGTTCGATCACGGCCGCATCTGCCAGCACCGGAACTGCCGCCCGCGCCCGTGCGATCACCGCATCGAGCTGGGCATCGGTGCTGGTCGGGTCGTCATAATCGCGCTCGCTGGTTGATCCTATCGCCACCGTGCCATCCGCATGCGGGATGATATGCAGCCCATCCGCATAGAGCTGGGGCACCGCACCCGCATCATAGCGCAGCAGTGCCGCCTGCCCCTTGACCCCATTGCCCAGGGGGCGGTCAAAGGCGATGTTCAATTCTTGCAGCCCTGCATGGCCCTTGGCATGCAGCACCAGCCCGGCATCGGGGGCATCGCGCAGGATGGGAACTCTATGCGCGGTCAGTGCCGCCACCAGCGCGGCGCAGGATTGGCGCGGATGCAGCCGACCGCTCAGACTGTCCTGTACCACCAGGCCGGTGGGGCTGGGCGGGCACCAGGGGCCCAGGTCCGTGACCGGACGGACCTGCCATTGCGCCTGCCCTTGCCAGAGATCCTTGGCCGAAATGGCGCGCTGATGGGCCAGCTCTACCGCGCGCGCGTCCTTCAGCGGCTGCAGCCGACCGCAGCGCCCATAGCCAGCCGAGAGATGGCCTGCGGCCTCGACCTCGGCCCAGAACGTGGTGGCCATCAGCAGGCTTTCCAGCTGAAACTGTTTCTTTGGGTTCCAGTTCTCTGGCACATGTGGGGCCAGCGCCCCTACGATCCCACCGCTGGCCCCGGCGCCGGGGCCTTGCGGGTCGACCACCTGAACGCGGGCACCGCGCTGGGTGCAGGCCCAGGCAATCGCCAGCCCAAAGGCGCCAGCGCCGCGCACTGTGATATCTGCCATTGCCATTTTTCCGACCTTTCGCCAGTGTCACGCCAGCTGCACGGAGCTGCGATTCAGCGCGCACCAGCTTCAGATATCACTTAGGGGAAAATGGCATGACAGACCAGCAGGCCCGGCTCAGCTGGCGGGACGAACGTATTCCCGTCTCGGATCAGTTTGATGACCCCTATTTTTCGATACACAACGGGCTGGCTGAAACCGCCCATGTCTTTTTGGGCGGCAATGATCTGCCAGCGCGGTTTGCGCCGGATTTCCATGTCGCGGAACTGGGCTTTGGCACCGGGCTGAACATGCTGGCGACTTGGCGCGCCTGGGAAGAAAGCGGCCAGAGCGGCGCGCTGCGCTTTACCAGTTTCGAGGCCTATCCCATGCTGCCTGCGGATATGGCGCGGGCCCTGGCGGCTTTTCCCGAAATTGCCCCCTGGGCCAGCCGTTTCCTGGATCATTGGCAGGGCAGCGGTCGCTGTGATCTTGGCACGCTGAGGCTGGAAATGATCAAGGGCGACGCCCGCAGGTCGCTGCCAGAGTGGACAGGACGGGCAAATGCTTGGTTTCTGGATGGGTTCTCTCCGGCGAAAAACCCAGAGTTGTGGCAAGAGGATCTGCTGCAACAGGTGGCCAAGCATACAGCAGCTGGTGGATCGCTGGCCACCTATACGGCGGCAGGCTTTGTGCGGCGCGGACTGGAGACGGCAGGCTTCAGCGTGACACGGGTGCCAGGATTTGGCCGCAAAAGACATATGACAAAGGCAACGCTTGCATGAGCACAATCGCAACGGACCCCAAACCGCAGAGCAACAATGTGCCAGCGGGCATTCTGCTGATGATTGCCGCCACGATTGTTTTTGCCCTGCAGGATGGCATGTCCCGCCATCTGGCGGGCACTTATAACACCTATATGGTGGTCATGGTGCGGTATTGGTTTTTTGCCGCCTTTGTCCTGTGCCTGGCCCTGCGTGCGCCCGGCGGCATTCGCGCGGTTGCCCGTACCCGCCAACTGGGTTTGCAGGTGTTTCGCGGGGTGCTTCTCGTGGCGGAGATATGCATTGCTGTCTATGGCTTTACCCTGTTGGGCCTGGTGGAAAGCCAAGCGGTCTTTATCTGCTATCCGCTCTTGGTGGCGGCGCTAAGCGGCCCGGTCCTGGGCGAAACCGTCGGCTGGCGTCGTTGGGCCGCGATCGGGGTGGGGCTGATTGGGGTCCTGATCATTCTGCAGCCGGGGGGCGGGGTCTTCAACCCGGCGGCGGTCATTCCCTTTGTCGCGGCCCTGATGTTTGCGCTTTATGGGTTGATCACCCGCTATGTCGCGCGCCAGGACAGCACCGCCACCAGCTTTTTCTGGACCGGAACCGCTGGCATGGTCTTTATGACCTCGATCGGGGTCTGGTTCTGGGAACCGATGAGCCAGCAAGACTGGCTCTGGATGGCGCTGCTCTGCGTCTCTGGGGTTGCGGGCCATTGGTTGTTGATCAAATGCTACGAGATGGCCGAGGCCAGCGCGGTGCAGCCCTTTGCCTATTTTCACCTGATCTGGGCCGCGATCCTTGGGGTCAGCATCTTTGGCGAAGTTATTCGCCTCAATGTGGCCACCGGCGCGGCCCTGATCATGGTGGCAGGCCTATTCACCCTTTGGCGCGAAAGCCGCAAGGCTCGCGCCTGATAGCTCTTGTGAGAAGGGGATGGGCAGCGGGGTTTTGCCCAGCCGGGCGCGATAGACGGGCAGGCTCTCGGTGACGCGCATCACGTAGTTGCGCGTCTCGTTAAAGGGGATGTGCTCGATCCAATCAATGATATCAGGGTCGCCGTCACGCGGATCGCCGTAGCGTTCCATCCAGGCGGTGGGGCGATGGGGGCCGGCGTTATACCCGGCGGCCATCAGCACCACATTGCCATTGAACCTGCCTGCCAGCCCAGCAAGGTACTGGCTGCCCAGTCTGGCGTTATAATCCCATTCTGCGGTCAGGCGGCTGGTGTTGTGTTTGTCCAGAATGTCCAGTTCGCCTGCCACCAGCTTGGCCGTGGCAGGCATCACCTGCATCAATCCGCGCGCCCCGGCATGGCTGATGACCCTTGGGTCAAACTCGCTCTCACGGCGGGCGATGGCCAGGGTCATTTCCGGTGCCATTGGCAGAGTTTTTGTCGCAACCGGGTGCAGCGGATAATAGGCCCCGTGCAGTTCTATGCCGACCTGCGCTGCACGCTTGGCAATCATCACTGCTAGATGGGGTTCGTTGATATCCACCGCCATCTGGCCCAATTGACGCGCCTGATCGGCGGGCAGGCTTTCCACCTGATGGGTGAAAAAACGCTCTGCCAGGGAAAGGTCGCCCGCCTGCATCAGCAGAAATCCAGCCTCGATAACGGAGGAGCCCATAAACGCAGCGCTGCGCCAGGGAGGCTGTTGCGGTGGCGCAGCAAGCGCCGGATCAAAGCCGCGCCCCAGAGCCTGCGCTGCCAAAAGCCCATAGAATGAACTCTGATAATTGGCGGCCTTGGCATAGGCCGCATGCGCCTTGTCCACCTTGCCTTGGGCCGCATGGGCGCGTCCCAGCCAATAGCCGCCACGCCCGACAGAAATCGGTGTCTCAACCGAGGCCAGGAAACGTTCAAAATGATAGGCTGCCAATTCGGCATCCTTGAGTTTGCGCAGTGCAATATAACCGGCCAGCCATTCGCAATCGGAATAACCATAGCCCGCGTCAGGCGCGGCAAAATGATGCGCTGCCAGTTGATAGGCCCGCTCGTTTTCGCCATCGCGCATCAATTGACGGGCCAGATCGCGGCGCCGACGCAGCCATTTTTCCGGCTGCCCCAGGGCCTCGGCGCTGGTACTGCGATCCATCATCAAGGTAATCGCGTCCTCTTGCCGCCGTTTTTGATCGCGCCAGGCAAAGCGATCATAGGCCAGGCCCGGATCGCCTTGCTGCTGGGCGGGGATGGCTTCGATCTTGGCATCAACCCCGGCGGCCTGCTTTTGCAGGGCAATGCGGGCCTCTGCCAGGGCGCGTGGCCCCTCTGCGACCAGGGGCAACATGCGACTGGCGCTGACATCATGGCCATCCCACAACAGCTGACTGATCCGTGCCGCGTGATGTGGTTGCAACAGCGCGGCGTGATCGGCCAGATAGGCGGTCTGGGTTTCCTCGCTCATCGGCATTTTCTGCCAGGCGCGGATCAGCTCTGCCTCGCCCTCCGCCTGATTGCCCTTGGCAAAATGCGCCCGCGCCAGGCTGGCGGCCCCTTCCGGTGTCTGGGGGGGCTGATCGGCAAAAAATGCGCGCACCCGGGCGTGGGATTTCTCGATGATCAGCTCTTCGTTGCGCCGCCGCAGATAGGGCAGGCCGGGCCAGTCAGGACGGCGCACCAGAAATGCCTCCACATCCGCCGCCGTGCCTTCCTTGGCCCGCAGCCGGTGCCATTCAACGATGTCATGCGCCACCGTGGTCTGCATCCCAACGGCAGTCAGGGCCTCTGGCCATTTCTCCGCACGGACCAACTCCAATGCGCGCTGCAAGGGGGTTGCCTGAGCTTTTGTAACAGATCCAAAGGAAAGGATCAGCGATATCATGAGGAGAATGCGTGTCATGGCTTGCTTTTATAGTAGATCCGAGGATAGAGCCATTGACGATAATCCGTGTGTGGTTGGGATCAACTCGAAAACCAATCACGCGTACACTGATGGCGGGCCTCCGCCTGCCAGACCCAACTCAAAGGGAGCGCACCCATGTTTAAAGGCTCTATGCCAGCCCTCGTCACCCCGTTGCAAAACGGCGCGTTGGATCTGGATGCGCTTAAACGCTTGGTAGACTGGCACATTGCTGAAGGCTCCAGCGGGCTTGTCCCGGTTGGAACCACCGGTGAAAGCCCGACGCTCACCCATGAAGAACACGAGGCAGTGATCGCCGAGGTGGTCAAGGCCGCCGCAGGCCGGGTGCCGGTAATCGCCGGTGCCGGCTCCAACAACACGGTTGAGACGATTCGCTTCGTTGAATTTGCACACAAGGTCGGCGCAGACGCGGCGCTGGTGGTCACCCCCTACTACAACAAGCCAACACAGCGCGGGTTGCTGGCGCATTTTCAGGCGGCTCATGACTGCGCCGATGTACCGATCATCATTTACAACATCCCCGGCCGTTCCGTCGTCGATATGACGCCCGCCACCATGGGCACCCTAGCAAAACTGCCTCGGATCATCGGTGTCAAGGATGCCACAGGCGATATCGCGCGGGTCAGCCAGCAGCGCGCTTCTTGTGGGGCCGATTTTGTGCAGCTCTCGGGCGAAGATGCCACTGCGCTGGGCTTTAACGCCCATGGTGGTGTTGGCTGTATTTCGGTCACCGCCAACGTGGCGCCACGCCTCTGTGCAGAATTTCAGGCAGCAACGCTCGCTGGTGATTATTCCAAGGCACTTGAATATCAGGATAAACTGATGCCCCTGCATGAGGCGATCTTTATTGAGCCGGGCCTTGTTGGTGCCAAATATGGCCTCAGCAAGCTCGGCCTGTGCAGCGAAGACGTCCGCTCGCCCCTGACTGGCCTGGAAGATGCCACCAAGGCCGCAATCGACGCTGCCATGGTGCACGCCGGCCTGCTGTAAGTCTCAGCCCGGATTATTCTTAAATAGAACAGGCCCTGCAGCTCTGCAGGGCCTGTTTCGTTTGCGCAGTCCCCAGTACCGCGACCCCATCTTCATCTTACGCAAAATACCTCGGGGTGAATGCGCCGTAGGCGCAGAGGGGTTGACCCCTAAAGGTATCGTCTATGATCATCCCGCTTGAATTTGGGGCGCAGTCAAAGCGCCGTTCAGGTGTTGCGTCTTGTCTGGCATGCGGGGCTTGCAGATCCGCTGCAGCCTCCCAACTTTGATCGCTGACGCCTTTGGCGAGGGCCACATGAGGGGTTATGGATGCTGCAGGCGCAGGTTTACCAGCGCGATCAGACTGTGTCCCTGGTTCATGCTGGCAATGGTTTCTTCCATTGCCTGCATGGGATTTATCCGATCAGGGGTAGTGCTGCGGGGCTGCGCCTAGCGTTTGCCGTAATACAGGCCAACCACATGTTCGGCCTGGGCAAAGAATAGCCAACGAGACACCGCAACCCCGCCCATATGGGCCACGACGGCTAGGGCTGCCATCAGATGTTTCACCAGGGTGGACTCGACCGGCAGCACGAGCAACAGAACCGGCAGGATAAAGCCGATAACCAGTGCAATGGCGCGCAGTTTTTGCGCGTGTTTGCGCCCGACTACATGGACAAATTCGCGCAGCAGATAGTTGCTGCCCGTATGGGGCGGCTCAAACGCACGCAGGGTTGCGCCGGCTCCGCCCAGCCCGGTGGCACTGGCCATGGTAGTGCCAGAGGCAGCAAAGGCCTTGTCGCCCTGCCACCAGTAGGCCAGCTGTATCGCTGCGGCCGTCAGCAAGAGCCAGGTGGCGAGGCTCTCTTGCCCAGCCAGCAGCGCTCCCCCGGCAAGAGAAAAGCTGAGGAACATCACCGGTGTCAGCGGCATGTTCCAACGTGGAATGGTCTTGAGCTGGGTGTAGATCATTGAGGTGGTAAAGACCGTGCCGAGGCTGAGCCCTGCGCCGATCATGCCCAGAACAGGCCAGTGGTTTTCAAAAAAGACAGCACCAATGGCATAGAGCCCCATCACCAGCAGCGCCGCCACGGCGCATATGCCTTCGCGGCTGAGCCAGCTTGTACGCCATTGGCCAAAGGCTTTGAGCGCGCGTTCAGGGCGGCCAAGATGGAAGGTCGAGGCCAGCAAGCCGCCAACCGCCAGCCCGTAGGCAATGGCGTAAAAGACAAAGGCCACCCAACCGGTAACTCCGGGATAGCCTAGCCCCAGAAAGGCCAGCAGGCCAAAGCCAAGGCCGGACAGGGTGGTGAAAAGAATGACAGATGGTGCCGGATGCATCAGGCGTTCCCTCCTGGAAGTTTGTCCAGCGCCTTGTCCAGCCAGCCCAAGAAGCCGCCGGGATCTTCTATCGCGGGGGCCAGCAGCGGTGCAAGAATGTCGACTTGATCCTCCAGTGTGTCCTTGGGGCGCGGCGGCAGATATTTGTTCACCGGCTTGGTGCCCATTTCTGGCATCAGATCCATGCCGCCGCGCTCAACCACCAACTGGCTGACCGCGCTGTCTGGGTCTCCAAGATCGCCAAAGTGGCGTGCCCCGGCAGGGCAGGTGCGCACACAGGAGGGCACGCGGTCCACTTCCGGCAGGTTTTCATTGTAGATACGGTCGACGCAAAGGGTACATTTCTTCATCACCCCGGCGGCCAGGTCGAGTTCGCGTGCGCCGTAAGGGCAGGACCAGGCGCATAGCCCGCAGCCGATGCAGTCGCTTTCGTTGACCAATACAATGCCGTCCTCAACCCGTTTGTAGCTGGCGCCGGTGGGGCAGACGGTGACGCAGGGGGCGTCTTCGCAGTGCAGGCAGGATTTGGGGAAATGGATCAGCTGCGCGGCCGGGTTGGGCTGTGTCGGTGACGCGACAGGTTGCACCTCGAAACTGTGAACCCGGTTGAGGAAGGTGCCGACAGGGTCGGCGCCATAGGCATCCTGATCTGACAGCGGCGCGCCATAGTTTTCGGTGTTCCAGCCTTTGCAGGAAATCACGCAGGCATGGCAGCCAACGCAGGTGTCCAGGTCGATGACCAGGCCCATCTTGCGGGTGGTCGTGGTCGGGAGTTCAGTCATCAGAACAGGCCTTCGGTTTTGGGCTGGGACGGACCGGGGCGCTGCCCCGGACCCCGGGATATTTGTGGCCAAATGAAGGGGCGGGGAGCCAGAGAAGGAGCTTGGTCATTTTCCCACCTTCCATGCCAGATTTTTGGGGCCGGTGCCGGCAGGAGATTTGATCGACGCCAGTGTCGGCTGGCTTTCGGTGAAATCCTGTGGTGCGCCGGCTTTTTCGATTTTCACCTTGAGGTCGAACCAGGCGGCCTGGCCGGTAATGGGATCGCTGTTGGCCCAGCGCAGCCCGTCGCCTTTGGCGGGCATGAGCTCGTGGATAAGGTGGTTGAGCAGGAAGCCCTTGGTGGCTTCGGGGGCGTCTTCCTGCAGGCCCCAGGTACCTTTGCGTTTGCCGATGGCGTTCCAGGTCCAGACCGTGTTGTCGTTGAGCGCGGCCATTTCCATCACCGGCACAGTGATTTCACCATTGGGAGAGGAGACGCGGGCCCAGTCGCCATCCGCCAAACCGTGCTGCCGCATCAGTTTTGTCGGCAGATAGAGCGGGTTGTGCCCATGCAGCTGGCGGAGCCAGGCGTTTTGACTGCCCCAGGAGTGATACATCGCCATGGGGCGTTGGGTCAGGGCGTTGACGGTGAAACCCTCGTTGCCCTGCTGGTCGGTCTGATACCAGATCGGCAGCGGGTCCATGGTGTCTTTGATGCGCTGACGCAGGTGTTCCGGGGGCTGGCGTTCACCGTGGCCTTCGGCGGCCAGCTGGAATTTGCGCATTGGCTCTACATAGAGTTGAAACAGATAGGGCTGGGGGCTGTCATACAGCCCAAGGTCCACCGCCCAGTCCTGATAGGCCATGTTCCAGGGTTTGAAGTAGCTGGCCTCGGTGGGGATATGTTCGACAAAGAAGCCGCCGTTTTTGATGTAGTTGTCCAGCTGCTGCGGGTTTGGCGCACCGCGTCCGGATTTGTCGCCATCGGGGCCTCGAAAACCTGCCAGCGGGCCGATGCCGGGTTTACGCTCGTGGTTGATGATATAATCGGCGTAGTCCTGCCATTTGGCGCTGCCGTCCTCATGGGTGAAGCCGGGCAGTTTCATTTTGTTGGCCAATTGCACCAGCACAGTCTGAAACCCCCGCACGTCCCGGTCAGGTTCGATCACTGGCCAGCGGATTGCGTCGGCGGCGCCGTCGGCTTCGCAGATCGGACGATCCAGCATGGAAATACAGTCGTGGCGTTCCAGATAGGTGGTGTCCGGCAGGATCAGATCGGCATAGGCCACCATTTCCGAAGAATAGGCATCGGAATAGATAATGCGGGGGATCTTGTAGTCGCCGTCGGCGTCCTTGTCTGTCAGCATCTCGATCACGCCGCCGGTATTCATCGAGGAGTTCCACGACATATTGGCCATATACATGAACAGGGTGTCGATCTTGTAGGGGTCGCCTGCATGGGCGTTGGAGATCACCATATGCATCAGCCCGTGGCTGGACATCGGGTTTTCCCAGGTGAAGGCCTTGTCGATGCGCGCCGGGCTGCCATCACTTTTCAGCGCCAGATGTTCGGGGCCATGCACAAAGCCCAGGTGCGGGCCATCCAGCGGTTTGTTGGGGGTGACGCGACAATGGGGGGGCGGGTGGGCCTCAACCGGTTTGGGATAGGGGGGTTTGAAGCGAAAGCCGCCGGGGGCCTCGACCGTGCCAAGCAGGATCTGCAAGACATGCAGGGCGCGACAGGTCTGAAAGCCGTTGGCATGGGCTGAGACACCGCGCATGGCATGCATGGCCACGGGGCGACCGATCATCTTGTCGTGTTTTTCGCCGCGAAAATCCGTCCATTCCTGGTCCAGCTCAAAGGCTTCGTCAAAGGCGACGCGGGCCAGTTCGGCGGCGATGGCACGGATGCGTTTGGCCGGGATGCCGCAACGCTCGGCCACGGCTTCGGGGGCGTATTCGTCTTTCAGGTAACGCTGGGCCATCAGTTGGAAGACCGAGACATGGGTGACATCACCCATCTTGAAACTGCCGCCCAGGTCGGGGCGCACGCCGTGCATGTTAAAAGGGGCCAGTTTGCCGGACTTGCGGTTGATCACCAGCGGGGTGCCGTGGTCGTCGCGCAGGAACAGGCCCTTGTCTGGTGAATTGGGGTCCTGGTTCACCAGCACCGGCGCATTGGTGTAGCGGCTGAGGTAATCGAGATCGATCTTGCCGGCCTTCATCAGCTCATGCACCAGCGCCAGAATGAACAACCCGTCGGTGCCGGGGGTGATGCCAACCCAGTCATCTGCGATGGCGTTATAGCCCGAGCGGATTGGATTGACGCCGATCACCCGCGCGCCGCGGGCCTTGATTTTGCCGAGGCCCATTTTGATCGGGTTGCTGTCGTGATCTTCGGCCACGCCAAACAGCATGAACAATTTGGTGTGGTCCCAGTCGGGCTGGCCGAACTCCCAAAAGGCACCGCCCATGGTATAGATGCCGGCCGTCGCCATATTGACCGAGCAGAAGCCGCCATGTGCTGCGTAGTTACAGGTGCCAAAGTTTTGCGCCCAGAAGCCGGTGAAAGACTGCGACTGATCCCGGCCAGTGAAAAAGGCCAGCTTGGAGGGATCATCGCGGCGGATCGGCTCCAGCCAGCCCGCGGCGATCTCCAGCGCCTCGTCCCAGGAGATTTCCTCAAACTCGCCTGATCCGCGCGGCCCCACCCGTTTCAGCGGTGCGCGCAGTCGCGAGGGGGCGTTGTGCTGCATGATCCCGGCGGAGCCCTTGGCACAAAGTACGCCTTTGTTGACCGGATGATCGCGGTTGCCTTCGATATAGGCGACCTCTTTCTTGCCATCCTCATTGGTCTTCATATGGACATTGATGCCACAGCGACAGGCGCACATGTAGCAGGTGGTCTGGCGGATTTCGTCTGATACCTTGGGGGATGTCTCCACCTGGGGTTGCTGGAATGTCATCTGGCCTCCCTTAACCTGTTGGCTTGCCTGTGTGCAGGCTTGTCTGAGTATCGGATCAGGTCAGAACCATGATCCCCGCCAGGATAAACCCGGCAATAAAGAGTGTTTCAATGATCAGCAGGGCAATGGCGGCGCCTCCGACGG
The DNA here is from genome assembly GCF_029697505.1 of Pseudophaeobacter profundi. Taxonomy (GTDB): domain Bacteria; phylum Pseudomonadota; class Alphaproteobacteria; order Rhodobacterales; family Rhodobacteraceae; genus Pseudophaeobacter; species Pseudophaeobacter profundi. Next base: position 166,254 of record NZ_JARJEF010000005.1, read on the forward strand.
CCAGCACCTGTTTCAGGTTGCTTTTCATGCCCACCGCCGCAATCGCGGTCAGCAACAGCCAGCGTGAGGCCTGGCTTAGGAAGCTGCTTACCGCAGCGGGGACCAGCCCGGCAGAGCTGAGCCCGGCGAGCAGCAGAAAGGCGATGACAAAGCCGGGCAGCAGCGGCGGGCGGGGGCCGTCTGCGGGTAGCTTTGCATAGGCGCGGATCAGCAAAGAGGCGACCAGAACAATGGGGGCCAGCATGGCCACCCGGATCAGCTTGACCAGGGTGGCGCTGTCGCCGGTCTGTTCTGAAATGGAAAAGCCGGCACCGACCACCTGGGCGACATCGTGGATGGTGCCGCCCAGGAAAACACCGGCCTGATTGGCGTCTAGTTCCAGAAGGTTGACCAGAATGGGATAGGCTATCATCGCAATGGTCGACAAGACCGTCACCCCCATCACGGTGAAGATCAGCCGCTCCTCCGAGCGCTCATCCCGGGGCAGGATGGCGCTGATGGCCATGGCCGCCGAGGCACCGCAGATGGCGACGGAACCCGCAGTTAACAGGGCAAACCGCCATTTGTGGCCAAAGGCACGGGCCACCAGCAAACCAAAGCAGATGGTGGCCACAACGCCCCCCGCCACCAGGGCGATCAACTGCCAGCCCAGCCCCATCATCACCCCCATCGAGACCCGCACCCCCAGAAAGGCGATGCCAAGGCGCAGCAATGTGCGGGCCGAAAAGGCGATCCCTGGAACGGTCTTGCCCTCTTCTCCCAGAAAGCTGACGGCAATGCCCAGCAGCAGTGCCAGCAACATTGCAGGGGTGTCATAGTGTTCGGCAAGAAACTGTGCCGTGACCGCAACGATGATCGAGACCGCAACGCCGGGAAACAGTTCCTTCGCATGGCTGCGCAGGGCCTGGGCTGTCAGCGTTATGCGGGTGGGCAGGGCGGTGTCAGTCAAGGCAGGGCTTTCGCGGCAGAGCTGCAAAACGCAGGCGTGGAATTTCAGTCGTCATTTGCGCATACCCCACGATGCAAAGCAATTTTTCTATTTCACCATCAAAAACAGGAAGCGCGTTCCGATTATGTGGAGGAATCAGGGCGTTTGTCTTTCGCGTCATTGCTGCGCCTCGATCAGGGTGCGGGCATCCATGGCGATCTGGCGTTCTTCCTCGGCGGGGATGATCCAGGCGGCTGGTGTATCGGCTTGGCGCGTCAGGCAGGCGGCGTTTTGAGCGTTGCGCTCTGGGTCGATGGCACAGCCAAGCCAGGCAAAGCCATCCAGAATGCGGGCGCGGATGTTGCGGGCGTTCTCGCCGATACCGCCGGTAAAGGCGATGGCATCACAGCCGCCCATGGCGCCAATCAGGCTGTGGCCATGGCGGATGGCCCAGTAACAAAAATGATCAATGGCAAAATCCGCCGCTGCCGTGCCCGCTTGTTCCAGTGCCCGCATATCCGACAGGCCGCCAGACAGGCCGGCAAGGCCGGAGTGGCTGTTCAGCAGAAGCTTGGTTTCGCGCAGGCCGATTTCTTCCACCAGGCGCAGGGTCGCATTGGGATCAAGCGTGCCGACACGCGTGCCCATGGTCAGCCCTTCTAGCGGCGAATATCCCATGGTTGTGGCGACGGATTGACCCGCATGGATGGCGCAGATGGATGCCCCATTGCCCAGGTGAAAGGCAAGCAGCCGCGAGGGGAGCGGCCGCCCCGAGATTTCTGGCAGGCGGCGGCAGAGGGCGGCGTAGGACAGCCCGTGAAAACCGTAGCGACGCAGCCCCAGAGCCTCTGCCTTCGGGGGCAGGGCGTAGCGCTGCGCCACCTCGGGGGCGGTGGCGTGAAAGGCGGTGTCGAAACTGGCATATTGCGCCAGATCGGGGGCCAGGTGGTCCAGTGCATCAATCGCCGCAAGCGCATGTGGATTGTGCAGAGGTGCCAATGGTACGCAGGCGTTGATCCCGGCCCGCACCGCGTCTGTGATAGGCGTGGGGCGGGTAAGGCTGGTGCCGCCATGGACCACCCGATGCGCCACCGCCCGCAGGCTGGCCGGGCCGGTGCCTGCCTCGCTAAGCTCTTGCAGAACCGCCGCCAGCGCGGCGCTGTGATCCGGCAGATCCAAGGCCCTGTCGGTGTTTGCGATCCGCAGATGCCCCCCGCCGCCAATGCCCTCGGCTACCCCGCTGAGCCGTTCTTGCAGGGTCGCGTCGAACAGGGCGAACTTCACCGAAGAAGAGCCTGTGTTCAGGACCAGGATGTCGGCTGGGGTGCTCATAGCGCCACCTTCACGATGTTGAGGCCCGCAAGCGCGGCAAGCAGCAGAACGACCTTGCGGCGAAACCCGGCGGGATCAGCGCGGGCAAAGCCCTGACTGCCAAGCCAGACGCCAGCGCCAAGGATGGGAAAGGCCAGCAGGGCTGCAATAACCGTTTCGCCCGTGACCAGCCCATGCGCGGACATCGCGGGCAGCGCCATCAGGTCGATCCCGGTCAGAAATACAATCATTGTGGCGCGAAAGGTGGCGGGCGCGATCACCTGCGCCGATAGAAAGGCTGCGGTGGGCAGGCCCCCGACGCCAGCCGCATTGGCAGTGCCAGAGATCATGCCAATGCCGGTGTGGCCCAGTATGCCGATGGGGCGGGTGAACTGCCAGCCGCTCAGCAGGATCAGGCTTAGCACCAGGATCAACCCCGAGACCGCAAGCCGCGCCTGCAGGGGATCAAGCCGCGCCATCAGCGCCACCGCCGGGATCACCGTAAGCACTGCGCCTAGCAGCAGCCCGCTGGCCCGGCGCCAATCGACATGGGCCCGGATGCCGCGCGCCTGAAACAGCGTCATGGTGATTTCGCAGGTAAAGATCACCGGGATCAGCGGCAGCGGATTAGTGGTAAGGGCTGCCAGAATGATAAAGATCGCGGAAAATCCAAAGCCGGAATAACCACGAATCCCGGCCGCCGCAAACAAGGCGGCGGCCAGATATGCCCCTTGGCCAGATGTCAGATCAAAGGGCAGGTTCATGTGGGTCAGACCTGCTGTTCGCGCATGTCTGCCGGGTCAATCCCTGCCACGGATACGGGCTTTTTCATCGCGTCGCGGCGGAAAGGCTCGCCCAGTTCCTGGTTGATCATCGCCTCGATCAGGGTGGTGATACCATTCTTCTGGTCTGTAACCGCCTGGGCCAGGGCTGCGGTCAGCTCGTCCATGGTGCGGGCGACAACGCCTTTCAGGCCGCAGGCGCTGGCGATACCGGCGTAGGACACCTGCTGGTCCAGTTCGGTGCCAACGAAGTTGTCGTCAAACCACAGGGTCGAATTGCGCTTTTCCGCGCCCCACTGGTAATTGCGGAACACCACCTGGGTGACGGCGGGCCATTCTCCGCGGCCAATGGCTGTCAGCTCGTTCACCGCGATACCAAAGGCGCCATCGCCAGAAAAGCCGACAACCGGCACATCGGGGCAGCCGATCTTGGCGCCGACCACCGCAGGCAGGCCATAGCCACAGGGGCCAAACAGGCCCGGTGCCAGATATTTGCGGCTGTCATCGAACGAGGGGTAGGCATTGCCGATGGCGCAGTTGTTGCCGATGTCGGACGAGATGATCGCTTCTTTTGGCAGGGCCGCCTGAATTGCCCGCCAGGCCATGCGGGGGCTCATCCATTCGGGTTTGTCAGCGCGGGCGCGTTCGTTCCAGGTGGTGCCGGGATCGTCGTCTTCATGATCCATCGAGGACAGCTGCTGCGCCCAGGTGGATTTCGCTGTCGAGATCAGCGCAATCCGTTCATCACGGCCCGCATCGCCTGCGCTGTCCGACAGCCGCGCCAGGATCGAGGTGGCAACTTTTTTGGCGTCGCCGACAATGCCCACAGTGACCTTTTTGGTCAGGCCAATGCGGTCGGGGTTGATATCAACCTGGATGATCTTGGCCTCGGTTGGCCAGTAGTCGATACCATAGCCGGGCAGGGTGGAAAACGGGTTCAACCGGGTGCCAAGGGCCAGAACAACGTCGGCCTTGGCAATCAGTTCCATCCCTGCCTTTGACCCGTTGTAGCCCAAGGGCCCGGCAAACAGCGGGTGGGAACCGGGGAAGGCATCGTTGTGCTGGTAGCCAACGCAGACCGGCGCGCCAAGCCGTTCAGCCAGTTCTTTCGAGGCCTCGATACCGCCGGCCAGCACCACGCCTGCGCCGTTCAGAATGACGGGAAACTTGGCGCTGGACAGCAGATCGGCAGCTTCTTGCAGCGAGGTCTCGCCGCCACCGGGGCGTTCGAATTCGACGATCTGTGGCAGGGCAATGTCGATCACCTGGGTCCACATATCGCGGGGAATGTTCAGCTGAGCGGGGGCTGATGCGCGTTTGGCCTGCATGATCACCCGGTTCAGCACCTCGGCCACGCGGGATGGGTCGCGCACTTCTTCCTGGTAGCAGACGCAGTCGGCAAACATGCGCATCTGCTCCATTTCCTGGAAACCGCCCTGGCCGATGGTCTTGTTGGCGGCCTGCGGGGTCACCAGCAAGAGTGGTGTGTGGTTCCAGTAGGCGGTTTTCACAGCTGTCACAAAGTTGGTGATGCCGGGGCCGTTCTGGGCGATCATCATCGACATCTTGCCGGTGGCGCGGGTGTAGCCATCCGCCATCATGCCGCCCGATCCTTCATGGGCGCAGTCCCAGAAGGTGATGCCGGCCTTGGGGAAGATATCGGAAATCGGCATCATGGCCGACCCGATAATGCCAAAGGCATGCTGAATACCGTGCATTTGCAGGGTTTTGACAAAGGCTTCCTCGGTGGTCATTTTCATGGCGGGTGCTCCTGGGTGAAACATGAAGATCCCCGGTCTGATACCGGGGGTTCCCACTGGTTTAGGCCAGAGAGGACGCGTGCAGATAGGGCCAGTTTCAGAGGCGGATATAGCCAAGGATTTGCGCCATGATGCCCCCCGATGCAAAAGCCCTGTTTTGGCGGCTCGTCGCGGTGCTGCCGACGCCTTTCACCCCGGGCGCAGAAGATCGGACTTCAGCCCTGCTTCAGTGCCTTTGCCAAGAGCGCCAGCCCTGGTGCGATGCGATTGGCAGCAATCGAGGAATAGCCCAGCCGAAAGTAATTGTGCTGGCGGTTCTGGGCGGAAAAGAACGGCGCGCCGGGTTCGATAATCACGCTCTCGGGTTTCAGCCTGGCTGCGACCTCAGCCATATCAACACCGTCGGGCGCGTGCATCCATAGGGACGAGCCGCCATAAACGCCAACCCCAGAGACCGTCAGCCCATGGGTATTCACGGCTTCTTCGATGACATGGCGGCGGTCATGCAGCACCTTGGCGGTGCGACGGATCTGGGAATCGTAGTGGCCCAGCGACAGGAAGTAGGCGACGGTGCGCTGGATATGGCCGGGCGGGTGGCGCAGAACATTGGCGCGCAGGGCGCGGGCCTGGCGGATAAAGGCTTCGGAACCGACCATGTAGCCCAGGCGCAGGCCCGGAAACAGCGATTTGGAAAAGCTGCCAACATAGATGACACGGCCATCGGCATCGAGGGATTTCAGCGCGGGCGAGGGGGCACCAAGAAAGGACATTTCGAATTCGTAGTCGTCTTCGACAATCACCGCGTCGATATCATGGGCCCGTTGCAACAGGGCCTTGCGGCGGGCCATCGGCATGGTTGCGGTGGTCGGGCTCTGGTGGCTGGGGGTGCAAAAGATCACGTCGGTGTCTTCTGCGATGTCTTGCGGCGGCAGGCCATCGCCATCCACCGGAATGCAATCCACCTGGCAGCGAAGATGCGAAAGCTGGTCGCGCAGGGTGTAATAGGTCGGGTCTTCGATGGTGGCCTTGCGGCCGCGGTTCAGCAACAACTGACTGGCCAACCACAGGGCATTCTGGGCACCAAGGGTGATCAGGATCTGTTCCGGGCGTGCAATCACCCCGCGCCGGGGCAGGGTGTGACGGGCGATATATTCGATCAACAGCGGGTCGTCCTGATCAAAGTAATCATCCGTCAGCGCGGCAAAGTCCTTTTGCCCCAGAGCGCGCAGTGAACACAGCCGCCAGTTGGCATGGTCAAACAGCGATGGATCCGCCTGCCCATAGATAAAGGGATAGCGATAGCTGCGCCAGTCGCGGGCCTTGCGCGGGGTGTCACCGCCAGTGAAGGTGCGCACCAGCGCCTGGCTCCAGTCCACCGCCTCTTCGGATTTCACCGGGGGCGTATAGCTGGGGGGCACAGGCGCATTTTCCGAGACAAAATATCCCGACCGCCCGCGCGAGGTCAGATAGTCATTTGCCAATAGTTCGGTATAGGCCAGCGTCACGGTGATACGGCTGATGCCAAGGTGCACCGCCAGCTTGCGCGAGGAGGGCAGCTTTTCTCCGACGCGGAAGCGCCCCGAAAGAATGCCTTCGGCGATCATTTCCTGGATCTGCGCCTGCAGGGTGCCCTGGGCGTCCGAGTTCAAAAAGAAGGTGTCAACAGAAATTGCCATGGGGCACCTTAGGGTGGACATAACTGTGGCGCAATCTGGACTTACGCCGCTGGATGAAAATTCCTTGGCCTGCGTCTGTCGCGGCGGGACCACGCAACGCCTTTGCTGGATTTTTGGGCGGGACGGACGGGTCAGGGAAGATATGGCGCATGGGCTGTCAGTTTGATCCCGGCGACGGCATTGGTTTGGCGGCTATTGCCGCAGGACTGAGGATGCGGGTTTTCAGGCGGTTTTCAGGCGGGGCTCCCGCCCGGTGTTGGCCTTCAAAGAAGGCCTGCCACCCGTTGGGCCCGGCGCCGCGCTTGCGCGCGGCGCAGTGGCGTTTGTGGCAGCCACTTTGCACTATGGGCGGAGGTTTAGGCTGGAAATGATAGGTTTATTGCTGAGATGGCCCTGCAGGGCAGGCCTGCCCTGCAGGGCCGGTTTTGAGTGTATTTTGCAAGGCGCCTCAAGGACAAGCTGCCATTCGGCGGGGCCTTTGGCCTCCTTGACCCGCCGGTGGATTGAATCAGCGCTGTATCAGGTGGTGCAGATGAGCCTGGATCATGGGCCATTCAGCGGCTGTGATCGAATAGACAGCGGTGTCGCGCATAGTGCCATTGGCCATTTTCATATGGGCGCGCAGGATGCCGTCCAGCCTGGCACCGAGCCGTTCGATGGCGCGTCGGCTTTGATGGTTGATCACATGGGTGCGAAATTCCACGGCGATGGCATCAAGATCCTCAAAGGCATGGCGCAGCATCAGTAGTTTGCATTCAGTGTTCACCCCCGAGCGCTGTACCGATTTGCGATACCATGTAGAGCCAATTTCGAGCCGCTGATTGGCAGCGTCGATGTTCATATAGGTGGTCATGCCAACGGCCTGCCCTGTGGCGTCGAGGATCGCAAAGGGCAGCATGCTGCCTGTGTCTTGCAGCGCCAGACGGCGTTCGATCTCGGCTGGAACCGCGTCCGGTGCCGGGATCATCGTGTACCAAAGCGCGGAGAGGTTTCCATCGGCGCTGGCCTTGGCCAGATCGGCGGCATGGTCCTGCGAGAGCTGGACAAGGGTGACCTTTTGGCCTGTGAGCGTGACGGGCTGTGCCCACATGGGACGATCCTTTGAGCTGTTGCGGTTGGTTGTCCCAACAGAAATGCCAAAAAGGCGGCCCCATAGACAGGGCCGCCTTTCTATAATTTCACCAGTCCAATTGGCCAGGGTGTTGCTTCTGGTTCATGGCTTGGCCTGCGGGGATCTGCCCTAGCCAAAGACCTTGGTGAGGGCCTTGTCGACCGCATTGGTGATGGCGTCGATGTCATCTGCCGTGGCGATCAGCGCCGGGCTGAAGCAGAGGGTGTTGTTCTTGCCGGGGATCGACCGGTTGGTGACGCCAATCAGTACGCCCTGAGCCCCACAGTCGGCCACGACCTGCTGGGCCAGCTTTTCATCCACCGGCTCTTTGGTTTCGCGATCGGTGACCAGTTCGGCGCCAAGGAACAGGCCCTTGCCACGGACATCGCCAATTACGGCGTGCTTTTCCTTTAGCGCCCGCAGGTTGTTCATCATCCGCTCGCCCATGGCGGTGCAGTTTTCCAACAGGCCTTCGTCTTCGATGATGCGCATGTTTTCCAGCGCCGCCGCAGGGCCGGCGGTGCAGCCGCCAAAGGTGGAGATGTCGCGGAAATAGTTCAGCGGATCCGAAGCGTCATCCTTGAACATGTCAAAGACTTCTTCGGTGGTGACCAGCACAGCAATGGCCGCGTAACCGGAGGCCACGCCTTTTGCCATGGTGACAAAATCGGGCTTGATGCCGTAGTGCTGATAGCCAAACCAGGTGCCAGTGCGGCCGACGCCGCAGACAACTTCGTCGATGTGCAGCAGAATGTCATATTGGGTGCAGATTTCCTGCACGCGTTCCCAATAGCCTTCGGGGGCTTCAATCACGCCGCCACCGGCGGTCACCGGTTCAAGGCAAAGCGCGCCGACGGTTTCGGGACCTTCGCGCAGGATCACCTCTTCGATGGCGTTTGCTGCGGCAATGCCGAACTCACGCCCCGACAGATGCTCCAGACCCAGCTCGTGCTTGCGGTATTCCATGCAGTGGGGCACGCGGATGAAATCGGGTGCAAAGGGACCATACTGCGCGTTGCGTTCATCCTGGCCGCCAGCGGACATCGCCGCCAGGGTGGAGCCGTGATAATCGCGGTCGCGGTACAGAATCTTGGTTTTCTTGCCGCCGTATTTCTTATGGGCGATCTGGCGCACCATCTTAAAGGCTTTCTCATTCGCCTCAGAGCCGGAGTTGTTGTAGTAAACGCGGCTCATGCCGGGCATTTTTTCGATCAGCTTTTCGGCAAACAAGGCACCGGGGATCGAGCCTGCAGACTGGGCAAAATAGCACAGCTTCATCATCTGGTTGTAGACGGCCTTGCAGATGTCTTCGCGGCCATAGCCGACATTGACAGTCCAGACGCCGCCCGACACCCCATCAAGGAATTCCTTGCCGTTCTGGTCCCAGACGCGCATGCCTTTGCCTTCGACGATGATGCGGGGATCGTTTTCTTCAAAGGGTTTATGCTGAATCAGGTGGTGCCAGACATGGGCCTTGTCAGCCGCAACTACCCGGCTGAGATCGTTTTCGTTGAACGTGCCGTCCATGACATGTCCTTCCATAAATATAAAAGTGGGGGTGTCTGCCAGCTGCCTGTCAGCCGGAGTCGTTGTATTTTGACGAAACGCCAAAATCGCCAGATACTCTAGGTCCAGGTGGTGGGGTGTTTTATGTCCAGTTTTGCGCTGCAGGCTGTGCCTAGGGGGCGCGGGTGGCTGCTTTTCATACCGTAATTTTTTAACCGATTGGTAAAATTGACTTTTTTCCCAATCGCGTTGAAGCGGTCACATAGCGCGCAGTGGTCGGCGCTGACAATTGTGGAATAAAAGATGCAAAGACCGGCCGGTCTTTGCCGCAAGGGATCGCGAAAGAGCAAATGATCTTATTTTAAGGTGTTGAGATCAAATGGTTGCTGGGCCCATCCTGTGCCTGAACAACATCAAGGCAGAAGGTCAGCTATGGCACCCTATCAGGTCATGGTGGCCCCCAATGGGGCGCGCCGTCAGAAAAACGATCACCCGGCTTTGCCCCTGACAGAGGCAGAGCTGGCACGGGTTGCGCAGCGCTGTCAGGTCGCCGGGGCAACGGCGTTGCACCTGCATGTGCGGGATGACCAGGGGCGGCATTCGCTGGATGCCGGTCGCTACCGGGGCGCACTGGCAGCAGTGGCCGAAACCGCGCCCGGCATGGCGGTGCAGATCACAACCGAAAGCGCCGGGATCTATACCCCCGATGACCAGTTTGCCTGCCTGCAGGCGCTGTGCCCCTCTGCGGCCTCGATCTCTATTCGTGAAATGGCCCAGGCCCCCGAGGTTGCGGCGCGGGTCTATGCCCATTGTGCCGAAGCTGGCACAGAGGTGCAGCATATCCTTTATGGTCCGGGCTGCCTTGCGCAGCTAGAGATTTGGTACGACACTGGGGTGGTTGCCGCGACGATGCGGGACGCGATCTTTGTTCTTGGGCAATATGTGCCGCCGGTACTGGCCCGACCGGATGCGGTGACCGGGGTGGCGGTTGATGCCGCAGCGCTGAATCTGAGCTGGAGCCTCTGTGCTTTTGGCCGGGCCGAGCAGGCCTGTCTGCTGGCGGCAATTGCCGCCGGGGGGAACGTCCGGGTTGGGTTTGAAAACAACATTGAAACCCCGGATGGCCGCGTGCTGGCAGATAATGCGGCATCGGTTGCCGCCCTGATCAAAGCTGCCAGCGCAGCCGGTCACACCCTACAAAGGAGCCCAGCATGAGCCATGTATTTCCCCGCCATACCAAGGCCGACCTGCCCACCGCCGTTGCCGGTGATGGATGCTATCTCATTGATGCCAATGGGAAACGATACTTCGATGGTTCGGGCGGTGCGGCGGTGTCCTGCCTTGGACATTCTAATGCGGCGGTGATCCGCGCGGTGCAGGATCAGGTCGGCAAACTGGCCTTTGCCCATACCGGGTTCATGACCTCGGAACCGGCCGAGGCGCTGGCGGATTTGCTGATTTCCCAGGCACCGGGTGATCTGGACCGGGTCTATTTTGTTTCGGGCGGTTCTGAAGCGACCGAGGCGGCGATCAAGCTGGCGCGGCAGTATCATCTGGAACGCGGCGAGCCTGCGCGCCGCCATCTGATTGCGCGCCGCCAGAGCTATCACGGCAATACCCTTGGGGCCTTGGCGGCGGGTGGCAATGCCTGGCGGCGGCAGCAATTTGACCCGCTGTTGATCGGCGTCTCGCATATCGCCCCTTGTTATGAATACGCCGAGCGCAAACCGGATGAGAGCGCCTTTGACTATGGGCAGCGGGTTGCCAATGAGCTGGAGGCGGAGATCCTGCGGCTTGGCCCGGAAACGGTCATGGCCTTCATGGCTGAACCGGTGGTTGGGGCCACATCGGGTGCCGTGGCCCCGGTAGCAGGATATTTCAAACGTATCCGCGAGATCTGCGATCAATATGGTGTCCTGCTGATCCTGGATGAAGTCATGTGCGGCATGGGGCGCACCGGGCATCTGTTTGCCTGCGATGCAGATGGCATCGCGCCGGATATTCTCTGCATCGCCAAGGGACTGGGGGCGGGGTATCAGCCCATCGGTGCCATGCTGTGCAGTGGCCAGATCTATGACGCTGTGGCAAAAGGGAGCGGCTTTTTTCAGCACGGACATACCTATATTGGCCACCCGGTTGCCACGGCGGCGGGGCTTGCAGTGGTGGAACAGATGCTAAGCCGGGATCTGGTCAGCCGCTGTGCCAGCATGGGAGAGCAGCTGCAAGCGGCGCTGGTCGACCGCTTTGGCGATCACCCTCACGTCGGGGATATCCGCGGCCGGGGCTTGTTTCGCGGTATAGAGCTGGTGGCGGACCGTGGCACCAAGTCCCCCTTTGATCCGGTCCTCGGGTTGGCGGCCAGGATAAAGCGCGCATCGTTCGACGGTGGGCTGATCTGCTATCCGATGTCTGGCACCCGCGACGGGCGGCAGGGCGATCACATCCTGCTGGCACCGCCGTTCATTATTTCGCAACCCCAGATCACTGAGGTGGTGGATAAGCTTGACCTGGCAATCACCCAGGCCCTGGCAACGGTGTAGCCGCCCCCGCCCAGCAGGCGGGGGCAATACATTATTTCAGATCAAAGCGATCTGCATTCATTACCTTGACCCAAGCCGCGACAAAGTCCTGTACGAATGCTGCATTGGCATCTTGCTGAGCATAGCGTTCGGCCAGGGCGCGCAGCTGGGCATTAGAGCCAAAGATCAAGTCTACGCGGGTGGCGCGCCATTTTTCGGTGCCAGTGGCGCGATCACTGCCGATATAGGTGCCATCGTCTTGTGGTGCCCATTTCACCCCCATATCCAGCAGATTCACAAAGAAATCAGCGTTCAGAACACCCGGAGTCTGGGTGAAACGCCCCAGATCTGTGCCATTGTGGTTCGCCCCGAGCACACGCAGGCCACCGATCAGCACCGTCATTTCAGGTGCCGTCAGGGTTAGCAACTGCGCTTTGTCCAGCAGCATTTCTTCCGGTGCGATCCGGTAGTGCTTCTTCTGATAGTTGCGGAACCCGTCTGCTTCTGGTTCCAGCACGGCAAAGCTCTCTACATCGGTCTGTTCCTGACTGGCATCGGTGCGACCCGGCGCAAAGGGCACCTCGATCGGGTGACCAGCCTTGTCGGCGGCCTGTTCCACGGCGGCAGACCCGGCCAGCACAATCAGATCTGCCATGGAGATCCGCGTATCTCCTGCGGCAGCGTTGAAGCTGGTCTGGATCGCTTCCAGCGCGGTCAGCACCTTTGACAATTGCGCTGGCTGGTTGACGGGCCAGTCCTTTTGCGGGCTGAGCCGGATATGTGCCCCATTGGCACCGCCGCGCTTGTCCGATCCACGGAAGGTCGAGGCCGAAGCCCAGGCGGTCGAGATCAGCTCGGCGCTCGTCAGCTCAGATGCAAGGATCTGCGCCTTCAGGGCGGCAATGTCATCCGGGCCCACCAGCGGGTGGTCGACGGCTGGCACATTGTCTTGCCAGATCAGTTCTTCCTCGGGGACTTCTTCGCCGAGATAGAGCGAGCGCGGCCCCATGTCGCGGTGGGTCAGTTTGAACCAGGCGCGGGCAAAGGCTTCGGTCAGTTCTTCCGGGTTTTCGTGAAAGCGTTTCGAGATCGGGCCATAGATCGGATCCATGCGCATCGCCATATCGGCGGTGGTCATCATGGTCTTGACCTTCTGGCTGGCATCACGCGCCGCCGGGGCGAGATCTTCGTCGCGCACATTCACAGGTTCCCAGATCCAGGCACCAGCGGGTGATTTTGTCAGGTTCCAGTCATAGCCGAACAGCAGGTCAAAATAGCCATTGTCCCATTGGGTGGGATTGGCGGTCCAGGCACCTTCAATGCCGCTGGTGGTGGTATCACCGCCTTTGCCGCTGCCATAGGCGTTGATCCAGCCTAAACCCATTTCCTCGATCGGGGCTGCCTCTGGCTCTGGGCCAACCAGCGCGGGGTCACCGGCGCCATGCGCCTTGCCAAAGGTATGACCGCCGGCCACCAGGGCCACGGTTTCTTCGTCGTTCATCGCCATGCGGGCAAAGGTTTCGCGGATGTCGCGGCCGGATGCCAGGGCATCTGGCTGGCCGTCCGGGCCTTCGGGGTTCACATAGATCAGGCCCATCTGTACCGCAGCCAGCGGGTTTTCCAGGTCGCGCTCGCCAGAGTAGCGGCTGTTTGGCGCGCTGCTGTCGGCCAGCCATTCGTCTTCGCGGCCCCAGTAGACATCCTCTTCCGGTTCCCAGACATCGGCGCGTCCGCCAGCAAAGCCAAAGGTTCGCCCGCCCATGCTCTCGATGGCGCAGTTGCCGGCCAGGATCATCAGATCCGCCCAGGAAATCTTGTTGCCGTATTTCTGTTTGATCGGCCACAGCAGGCGACGGGCCTTGTCGAGGTTGCCATTGTCGGGCCAGCTGTTCAGCGGTGCAAAGCGCTGTTGCCCGGTGCTGCCGCCGCCCCGGCCATCCGAGGTCCGATAGGTGCCGGCGCTGTGCCAGGCCATGCGGATGAACAGCCCACCATAGTGGCCATAATCCGCAGGCCACCAGTCCTGGCTGTCGGTCATCAGGGCAAACAAGTCCTGTTTCAGCGCCTTATAATCCAGTGACTTAAAGGCTTCGGCATAGTCGAAATCTGCTGCCATCGGATTCGACTTTTCAGAATTCTGATGCAGTAGCTTCAGGTTGAGCTGATTGGGCCACCAGTCCTTGTTGGAACGCGCAGCATGGGTGGCATTTTGTGCTCCACCGTGCATCACCGGGCAACCGCCTGTCTCTGGGGTGTCGTTTCCGTCCATCTGTGCTCTCCTATCTGGTTGTTTTGCTGGTGTGTTTTCACCGGCCCGGCGCGGGGTCAGCAACAAATACACCACTACACGTGCTGAGATGCCCAGAGGGTAGCAGGGGAAATTGATAAAATGAAATCGTACTTTTGTATATATTTGATAGGAAAAGATTATGGGTTGGGCGCGGATCTGATGGCGCGGCAGTTGGCCCAAGGCGCGCATCGACCTATCGACAGTTGCGTCTGCCGGTACTGGCAGGCCAGCCTGGGTGGCCCGAATTGGACTGGCCCTCGCAATCCTGTGCGAGGGCCAGCATATGTATCTTAGAAGAAACCCAGCTTGTTGGGATTGTAGCTGACCAGCAGGTTCTTGGTTTGTTGGTAGTGATCCAACATCATTTTGTGGTTTTCACGCCCGATGCCGGATTGCTTATAGCCGCCAAAGGCTGCGTGGGCGGGGTAGGCGTGATAGTTGTTGATCCAGACCCGGCCGGCTTCGATCGCGCGGCCCATGCGGTAGCAGGTGTTCATATCCCGTGACCAGACGCCGGCACCAAGCCCATACATCGTGTCATTGGCAATCGCCAAAGCCTCGGCTTCGTCCTTGAAGGTCGTGACAGAGACAACCGGGCCAAAGATTTCCTCTTGGAACACGCGCATCTTGTTGTGACCCTTGAGGATGGTGGGCTGGATGTAGTTGCCGCCTGCCAGCTCACCGCTGAAATTCGCCGCATTGCCGCCGATCAGAACCTCGGCCCCTTCTTCAGCCCCAATGGTGAAATAGGACAGGATTTTTTCCTGCTGTGCCTTGCTTGCCTGTGCGCCGACCATGGTTTCCGGATCACGAGGGTCCCCGTGCTTGATGGCTTTCACCCGTTCGATCACCCGTTCCATGAAGGCCTCATAGATGTCTTCCTGCACCAGCGCACGCGAAGGGCATGTGCAGACCTCACCCTGATTGAAGGCAAACAGGACAAAGCCTTCGATAGCCTTGTCAAAGAAGGCGTCATCTTCGCGCATGATGTCCGAGAAAAAGACATTCGGGCTTTTGCCGCCCAGTTCCAGGGTTACCGGGATCAGGTTTTCCGTCGCCGCCTTCATGATGGTGCGGCCGGTTTCCGTGGAACCGGTAAAGGCGATCTTGGCGATGCGTTTTGATGTGGCCAGCGCGGCTCCGACTTCGGCGCCAAAGCCGTTGACGATGTTCAGCACCCCGGCTGGCAGCAGCTCATTGATGATCTCGGCAAAGACCATAATCGCGGCCGGGGTCTGCTCGGCGGGTTTCAGGACGATGCAATTGCCTGCAGCCAGGGCGGGGGCCAATTTCCATGCAGCCATCAGGATAGAGAAATTCCACGGGATGATTTGGCCGACAACGCCCAGCGGCTCGTGGTAGTGGTAGGCAACCGTATCCGCGTCGATCTCGCTCATCGAGCCTTCCTGGCCGCGCAAGACACTAGAGAAATAGCGGAAATGATCGGCGGCAAGCGGGATATCCGCCGCCATGGTTTCGCGGATCGGTTTGCCATTGTCCCAGGTTTCTGCCTGCGCCAGAAGCTCCAGGTTGTCGTCAATCAGATCGGCAATTTTCAACAACAGGTTTGCGCGTTCCGTGGCAGAGGTGCTGCCCCATGCGGCCTTGGCCCCATGCGCCGCGTCCAGCGCCAATTCGACATCAGCCGCATCCGAACGGGCGATATCGTTTATTTTCTCATTGGTGATTGGTGTCACATTTTCAAAATACCGACCGTTCACCGGGGGAACAAACTGGCCGCCGATAAAGTTGTCATACCGGGTTTTGAAGGGCGACGTATAGGTGCCGGGCGCGGTGTGTGCTAGATCTTTCATGGTATCTCCTCCTATATGCCCAAGTCCTCCACCCGGGCTGACACCATGACTGCCGCAGCAAGACACAGCCGTCATCAGCGTGGATCAGATTGTTCAGGAAAAGTGTCTCAGCCCTGAGACAGGTTGGATCAGGTTTCGTTCAACCCGAGCCGCTTCATGCGCCGATAGAGCGTTGCGCGCGCCACCCCAAGCTGCCGCGCAGCCTGCGAGACATTGCCATCCGCCCGCGCAAGGGCCCTGATCACAGCGGCCCGTTCGGCCCGTTCGAATCCCGTAGGACCGTCCTCGCGCCCCAGAAGATCCGATGCCGGACGGGCACTGAGCGGCCCGGTCCCTGCCAGGCCAAACGCGCGGCGGGCTTCGCGTGTGGCCCCCACGACCAGATCATTGCCATCAATAGCCAAAAGGGTTGCCGATTCTCCATCATCACAGTCTGCGACGATGATCCGCGAGGTTGCAAAGGCCGCCCGAAAGTTGGCTTCTTCGATCGCCCGCGCCGTGTGCGCCACCTGTGCTGCGATCAGCCTGTTGAAGGCTTCGGTCTGATCGGCCCGCGCAGATGACACATCAAGGGCGGCGACGATCTGGCCGTCAACACCAAAGATTGGCGCGTCGATGCAGCTCATCCCGGTGTTGCGCGCGTGAAAATGTTCATCTTGGTGAATGATGACATTCCGGCGCTCTGTCAGGCAGGTGCCAATCCCGTTGGTTCCTTCGCGTTCTTCGCTCCAATCCGCACCGGCACGCAGGCCCCAGCCTTCGAAGGTCGGCTTATCCGCATCCGATACCCGTTGGTCCAGGATGACCCCCTCTGCATCCGTCAGTAAAACGGCACACCCGGACTGGCCAACCAGAGAATAGAGCGCGTCCAGCCGGGGGGCGGCGACCATCATGAATTGCTCATGGATGTTCAGCCGATCACGCAGCGCCGAGTGTTCGATCAATTCCGGCGCGCTTGTGTTATCGGGATTCAACCCATGTTTCAGGGCAGAACGATGCCAGCTTGCCGCCACTTGCGAACGCGCCGCCGCAGAAGCGGAACTGGCCGCTTCGAGCACCTTTTCGGCATGTGAGGTTTTGGGTGACATCAGCGCCCCGGCTTGGATTTGTTCGCCATACTCTACCATATCCGACTCAATTGGAAGTTTGTCTGGCTGAGGCGCAATATTCAGTTTGCGATGTTTGATGGTCTGGTCACAGCCCAGCCAAGGTACTAGCCGGACTTCATGACAGGATAGGGCTAGGGGTCGCTTTGCTTTGGGGGATATTTTCTTTGCAACCACAGGTGTTGTGCTGCAGGGTGGCAGCCATGTTAACCGTTAGGCTTGGGCCGTCGGCGGCTGCTTGAAACCTATTGCTTTGGCGCTCATGTTGTTGCGGGCAGGGCAGGGCGGTGGCACCGTGCACAGGAGGCACAGCACAACATGAGGCTGGAACAGTGGCATGAATATGGATAGCCTGTTGCTCTCACTTTTGCTGTCGCTGCTGGCCGGCGCAACAATTCCCCTCGGAGCCTATGTCGCAAGCATTGAGCATATCCGACCGCTCTGGTTGGAAAGCGAATTTCGCCACGGGGTGATCGCCTTTGGCGGCGGTGCATTGCTGGCGGCTGTGTCGCTGGTGCTGGTGCCTGAAGGGGTCGCAGAGCTGTCGCTGTTCTGGATTGTTACCTGCTTTTCCGCCGGTGGCATTGTCTTCTTTCTTATCGATCGGTTGATTGCAAGACGCGGCGGTGCAGGCGGGCAGGTCATGGCAATGTTGCTTGACTTCATCCCCGAAGCCATAGCGTTGGGCGCGGCGCTTGCGACCGGAAAACCAGTCGGGTTTTTATTGGCCTTGCTGATTGCCATGCAGAATTTCCCCGAAGGGTTTAACGCCTACCGGGAGATTAGCGCCGGTAGTAATCAGAAGCCAAAGGCGCTTTTGGCGTGTTTCTTTGCCCTGGCGTTGTTCGGGCCTGCTGCCGCGTTTCTGGGCCATCAATTTCTTGCCGACAGTCCCGCCCTTATTGGTGGGGTGATGCTGTTCGCCGCAAGTGGCATCATCTATCTGACCTTTGAAGACATTGCACCGCAGGCCGTCCTGCAAGCCCATTGGGCGCCTCCGCTGGGCGCGGTTGCCGGTTTTCTGCTCGGCTTGGTTGGCTCTATCGTCATTTCGTGAATGGGCGGCGGCGTACCTCAGGACCGGAGGGGGCAGCCGCAGCCGTGCAGATCACAAAATCGGACCCACGGTTGCGATAACATTGTTCCAGATTCGATGCTGTGGTGACCAGGCCAATACATCGGCGAGACCAACCGATTGCGATTTGGCGATATAGGATTGTTGTCTTGCGTGAATACGGTCTGTCATGGCTTGATCCTGAAACAGGATATTGTTTTCGTAGTTCAGGTCGAAACTGCGCAGATCTAGATTTGTTGACCCAATAACAGAGACCTTCCCATCCATTGTGAAGGTCTTGGCGTGCAGCAATCCGCCCTGAAATTCGTGAATGATGCAGCCTGCTTCCAGCAATCTGCGGTAAAAGCTGCGGCTAGCGGCTGCTACAATCCAGCTGTCGTTCCGCGCCGGGAATATCAGGGTCACGCGAATGCCGCGGTATGCCGCCGCGCAAAGCGATTCCAGCAATGTCGCATCCGGCACAAAGTAGGGCGTTGAAATTGTAATCTCGCTGCGAGCACAGGCGATCAGGCTGGAAAAGAGCTGCGGCGTCGCGCTGCGGCGCACTGTCGGGCCGTCGCCGACAACCAGAGCGGGGAACCCGTCTGACTGGGCGGTTTCACCGGATGGGATCTTGTCGAATTTCTCACCTGTTGCTGCCGTCCAGTCGCTTATAAACAACAATTGGTTCTGGGCAACAACCGGCCCTTTGAACCGCAGCATGATATCAACCCAGGGCGCATACTTCGGCTTTACCAGAAATTCCGGGTCGGCTGAATTGCGGCTGCCGCAATAGGTTATGCTGCCATCAATCACGGTAATCTTGCGGTGGTTGCGCATGTCGATGCGGCTGGTCAGTACCGTACGAACCGGATTGCCAAGCGAGAGCGACACGGCAAGCCGCACGCCGGCCTTCTCCATTCGTTGCCACAACTGCGATGCGATGAGCCTGCGTGAGCCAAGCCCGTCGGCCATGGCACGGCAGGTCACGCCACGGGCGCTGGCGCGCATCAGCGCTTCGGCAAGGCGGGTTCCGGTCCGGTCACCCAGCCAGATGTAATAGAGCACATGAACATGATCGGTTGCGCCGTCGATGTCCTGCACCATCCGGTTGATCGTTTCTTCGGGCGTCTCCAGCAGTTCCGCCTGATTGTTTGGCAGGGGGTAAAGACCGTTTATCGAGGCGGCATATTGAAAGGCCGGAATATAGGCCGGGTCAATCAGGTTGGTGCCGGTCTCCGGATCCCCGGCCACCGCGCTGGTCAGTGCGTCGAGTTCTGCGCGTATCTCACGGCGTTTTTTACTGGCGCGATGGCCAATATCGACTTCCCCAAAGAGAAAATATGCAGAGCTACCAAAGTAGGGGATGACATTGATCACGATAAACCAGGCAAGCCGTGCAGGCGGCGACAGGTCATCTCGCAGCAGGATCCGGATGGTAAATGCCAGGACCAGAAGTGCGTGGCCAGTGGTCAGGACGATCAGCACGTCGGGTGCCCCCTTGAGATTTCAAAGTCGAGCAACACCGGTAGATGGTCCGATGCGCGGCGCGCTTTCAGTGAGGTGTGAACGCTGGATGAAATCGCGGATATCTCTCCGCATAGGATAAACCTGTCCAATGCAGCAACCCTGCGGCTGGCGTGAAAGCTGAAGCCGGGGGTGATCACTTCATGCCCATGCACTGGCAGCTTTCGGCCCCAGTGGTTAAAGTCGCCGGCGATAATCGTGGGAATGCCGGAATTGCCGACATGGGCACAGAGCGCCTTGAACTGCTGCTTTCTTATGCCGCTGGTGAGGGCGAGATGCGCGCCGACAACGGCGAATCCCGTCATCTTGAAATACGCGGCAATCGCGCCGCGCGGTTCACGCGCAGGCAGGGCGATACGTTCGGTTCCTGGAGTCGGGAAATGCCCGACCCGATACAAAATAGCATTCCCGTGCCAGCCGTGGCTCTGGCTGTTTAACGAATGCCGCGCCAGAACAAGGCCATGCTCTTTTTGCAGGCGGTCAAGCGGCAGAACGCCGGGGCGCTGGCCAAGGCGTTTGTCTGCCTCTTGCAGCACCACGATATCTGCATCAAGTTCGCCGATAACATCCACAATCCGGTGCGGATCTCGCCGCCAGTCAAGCCCAAAGGCCTTGCGGATATTGTAGCTTGCCAGTCTCATTGGCTACCTGCTGCCTCAAGTCATCATATAGGTTGCATACTGGCAGGAGGTTCAGAGACATGAAAGCGGGAACCTGAAGACCGCAGCGATGCTGCATGGAAGGCGCTTTATTCATCTATCGCGGATGCGTTGCAGCTGCGTTCAGTCGGTCAGGCGCGCCAAGTAGTCTGAATGGGTGGCAAAGAAAGAGCGGATAAGGGTTGCAACCTGGTGATCCAGGCTGCGTAGCCGAGGCAATTCTTCCAGCACCTGATCCAGCCCGGTCAGCGCATTTTTGTCCTGGTCGCCCAGATCCTCGGGGCGTGCGAAACCCATCGACCAGGCGGGAAACAGGCGGTCGGATACCTCGCCTTGAACCAGCCGTAGAAATTGTTTGTGGTTGGGGTTTGCGGCGATACGGGTGACACAGGCCTCGACCGCTTCACGCTCTCCCTCCAGCACCTGCAAGAATGACCCGTCATGGTACATTAATAAGCCACTGATATGATCGCGTTGGTTATTTCGGCGGGCCACGGCCAGCAGGGCCTCAAGCTGCGCGTCTGAAAACAGGTTCATCGCGGCACTAATATAGACTGTCCTGTACATGATCGGCCCCTGATCGTTTTTAGGCGACTCTACCCCAGGCGCGCCGATCAGGCTATAAATTTGGTTGACGCAGGGGGTCATACCACTAGCCCTTCGCGCTTGAGGTTCTCGATCTCGTCGGCGATGGCCGTTGCAAAGGCCTGCCCCACTGGGCTGAGCGGGCGGCCGCGCGGTACGAATTGGGCAATGTCCCAGGTGATTTCAGGGATCAGCTGATGCGCTGTGACCTTGTTGGTGTCGATCAGACGTAGCGCCACCGGGTCGACGATGGCCAGGCCAACGCCGCGCTCGACCAGCCGCACAACCCCCTGCAGGGTGCGCAGCTCGGCGGCGATGGTGCGCCGCACGTCAATCGTGTCCATCATATTGTCAACGCGCTGGCGCAGCGGGCTGTCCGGAGAGAGGTCGATAAACCATTCCTTGCGCAGTCTGGGCAGGGGGATTTCCTCGACCGTGCCAAGCGGGTGTCCCCGAGGCATGATGCAGCGCGCGGCACAATGGCCCAGTGGCTTGGCATCACCGCCAAAGGCCTCGGCGTTGAGGGTGATGCCAAAAGCAAGGTCGCAGCGCTGTTCAGAGATCATCCGCAGCAGCTCTGCCATGCCGACATCAACGATCTGCACCGTCGCCTGCGGGTGGGTTTCACGAAATCTTTGCAGCGCATCGAGCAGAAATGTGTCGCAGAACACCGGCTGCGCGGCAATCACGAGGTGGCCGACTTGGCCATTGGCTATGGCCACGGCCTCTTGCTCTAGATCATGCAGCCCGGCGAGGTGACGCACCACTGTCTGGTGAAAGCGAAAGGCCTCTGGCGTGGGGGCCAAGCGATTGCGTTTACGCAAGAAAAGCGTAAATCCGACTTTGTCCTCAAGCCCGGATAAAAGCCGACTGATCATCGGCTGGCTGGTCTCCAAATACTCGGCCGCGAGCTTGCCGCCGCCCAGCCGCATGTAGGCGTCGAAGGCCTCCAGTTCTTTGAGTTTGTACATGATCGCCTCTCAGTATGCATTTTATGCAACTCACGGCATGCCATTGTCAACAATCGCATACTGTGGATGGTGTCGCCAATCCAACAGCTCCGGATTTTCCGGACCAGACGTGAGGTGAACATGAAAAAACTACTCGGATCGATTGCTCTTGCTATGATCGCCATGACCGGCCCGCTTGCGGCTCAAACCTATCCGGAACAGGCGGTGACGCTGGTTGTTCCCTATGGCCCCGGCGGTGCCTCTGATCTTGCCGGGCGCGCCCTGGCAGAGACCGCGCAGCCCGCATTGGGCCAGCCTCTGACTGTGATGAACCGGCCCGGTGCTGGTGGCATGAACGGCGCCCGCTCGGTTGCGGCTGCTGATGCTGATGGCTACACGCTGCTGTTGGCCCGCGTTGGCATGGCGCTGTCACCCGCCGTGATGCCGGGCTCTGCCGTTCCGTGGGATTCCTATACCTTCCTTGGAATGCTGGAAGCCACGCCAATGATTCTCGCCGTGCGCAGCGATGCCCCATATGATTCTGTCGAGGCGCTGATTGCGGCTATCGAAGGCGACAAGGGAAGCATGACTTATGCCGCGTCGGGCGCCACTGCGATTGACGGTTTCACCACCCAGGCTCTGCTGGCCGACAACGATCTTGACCCCCTGACAGCCGCGACCCTGGTGCCCTACAAAGGTGGCGGTGCGTTGGCCACGGCGCTGCTGGGCGGTCACGTGGATTTTGTTGCCATGTCCGCAGGATCGCTGATGCCGCATATCGAAAGCGGAGATCTCAAGGCGCTGATGGTCTTTGCGCCCAAGCGTATGGAGAGCCTGCCCGAAGTCGCCACCGCGCAAGAACTGGGGTATGAAACCGCTGGCCAGATCGCTGGCTGGAGCGCGCTTTACGGTCCCAAGGACCTGCCCGAAGCGGTTGTCGCCAAGTGGAACACCGTCCTGTCTGACGTGGCCACCAATGAACAGTGGCTGGAACTCGCGCGCCGTCGTGGGTCTATCTCGACAATCGGTGACGTCGACATGACCGAGTTTGCCAAGCAGCAGTATGAACTGTTCCACGGTCTGGCGAAGGACTTCGGTTACCTGCCCAACTAAGGGCGCGCCGCACCGGCCGCTTGACGACCTACTGGCGTGGCCCGGATCGGGCCGCGCCGCTCTCCTCATACGAGGACCTTTTTCCCCCAGGAGTCCCGCCATGTCCAAGCCCGTCCTGCGGGGGCTGGTAATTGCTGCTTTCTTCGCGCTTACCGCCTTCGCCCTGGTCCCTACATTTGTGCCCCGTCCCGCGTTCATTCCCGGTTTTGCGCCGCCGCCGGACATGTGGCCACGCGCTGTTTCACTGATCGGGATTGCACTTGGCCTGCTGGCGTTGTGCCTGGCGCTGACCCGGCCCGCAGCACAGGAAGAGCCCGTCGAAACCGATGGCAGCAGCCCATGGCGCATGGGGTTGCGGTTCGCTGGGTTGGTGGGCGTTTTCGGCCTGTTCCTGCTGCTGATACCGTACCTTGGCTTTTTGCTCTCGACCATGGCCTTGACGCTGGTTGTGGTGCTGATGACCGGAGAGCGCGACCACAAGCTGTGGATCTTTTTGCTGTCTTTTGTCGGGCCAGGGCTGCTGCTTCTTTTCTTCACCTACTCGCTCGGCACCCAGTTTCCCAAGGGCGCGCTGACCAAGCCCTTTGGCTTCTGATAGGAGATATCCATGCTCAACGAAATTCTATCGGCGCTGCAATCGGTTGCCACGCTTCAGAACCTGCTGATCATGATCGCAGGTATCTGGGGTGGGGTCATTGTTGGCGCCATTCCCGGCATGACCGGAACTATGGCGGTGACCTTGGCACTGCCCTTCACCTTCTACATGGATCCGGTGCCATCGATTCTCCTGTTGGTCGCCCTGTACAAGGGCTCGACCTATGGGGGGTCGGTCTCGGCCATCCTGATCAAGACACCGGGCACCGCCTCGGCTGCCTGTACCGCGCTTGACGGCTATCCGCTGGCTCAACAGGGCAAGGCGGGCAAGGCGCTGAACATGGCGCTGTATTCTTCGGTGATTGGTGATTTTATCTCCAATCTTTCGCTGATCTTCTTTGCCGCGCCGCTTGCCATCCTGGCGCTGCGGATCGGTCCGCCTGAGTTCTTTATGCTGATGTTGTTTGCGCTGACCACCGTGGCTGGCGTGTCCGGCAATTCACTACTGCTTGGCCTGGTGTCTGCGGCCCTTGGGCTGCTGTTGGCGACGGTGGGCGAAGACATGTACGGCTCGTTCCGTTTCGCCTTTACCCCTGACATGCAGGCGGGGCTGTCGATTGCGCCAGTGCTGATTGGCCTGTTTGCGCTGCCTGAGCTAATAAAACTCGTGGTGATGCGGGTGGCCAAGAAGGAAAAGGCCGCGACACTTGGCGCACAGCATGTGACGCGAGAAGAGTTCATGGGCTCGTTGCGCAGCATTCTCAAAGGCTCTGTGATCGGCTCTGTTCTGGGGGCAATCCCCGGTATTGGCCCATCATCGGCGGCGTTCTTTTCCTATGGCGAGGCGCAGCGCAGTTCCAAGCGCGGCAGCAATTTTGGCAAGGGAGAGCTGGAGGGCATCGCCGCGTCGGAATCGGCCAACAACGGTGCCTGTGGCGCAACAATGATCCCATTGCTGGCGCTTGGGGTGCCGGGTGACGTGATCACTGGCGTCATGCTGGGAGCCTTTATGATTCAGGGCCTGACGCCCGGCCCGCTGCTGTTCCAGACCAACATGCACGAGGTCTATATGCTGCTGATCGGCATGTTGATATCCTCTGTTCTGCTGTTCTTTGCAGGCAAGGCAACCATGCGTATGTTTGCCAAGGTTTCGTATATCCCGCAGACGCTGCTGACACCGCTGGTGCTGCTGTTGTGCATCTTTGGGATCTATTCGATTGCCTCAAGCACCTTTGATGTGGCGGTACTGCTGGTGATGGGCGTGGTCGGCTTTGGCATGTTCCTGCTGAACATTCCGGCTGCGCCATTCCTGATCGCCTTTATCCTTGGCCCGATGCTGGAAGAAAACCTGCGCCGTGCGATGGCGATCTCACGCGGGGATCCATCGGTCCTGCTCTCCACCCCGATTACCTGGATCTTTGCTGCACTCATCGTGTTTGCGCTTGGCTTTACGCTGCGCCGTGAAATCCGGAAAACCAAGACAGAAAGACAAGTTGCACAATGACACACCAGAGCGAGACCCTCTGCGCCGAGGACCGGCTGAAACGCGCAGGTCAACATCTTTGCGATCTGATCGCCTTTGATACGGTGTCGTGCAATGGCAACCGGGCCCTGATCGACCATATGGCGGCCTATTTCGGGGATCTAGGCGCACGCATCACCATCCTGCCCGACGAAACCGGTGCCAAGGCCAACCTCGTCGCGGCCTTCGGTCCCGAAGATGTGGCTGGCCTGGTCTGGTCCGGTCATACCGATGTGGTGCCCGCAGTTGAGCCAGAGTGGCAAAGCGATCCCTTCGTCGCAGAGCTGCGGGACGGTAAGCTCTATGGGCGGGGGGCCTGCGACATGAAGGGCTTTGCGGCCTGCGCCATGGCAGTTGCCCCCGATTTGGCTGCTGCAAAGCTGACGCGGCCCGTTTACCTGTGCTTTTCCTATGACGAAGAGGTGGGCTGCCTGGGGGCGCCTGCGATTGCGCGGTATCTGGCGGCACTGCCCACCCCGCCAGAGTTCGCGATCATTGGTGAGCCTTCGATGATGCAGCTGGTGACCGGCCAGAAGGGCAAGATTGCCATGCGGGCACAGGTCAACGGCACCTCGGGGCATTCCTCATTTGCACCAGAGCACGTGAACGCCATCGAATACGCTGCCCAGGCCATCGCGCGTATCTCTGAACGCGGCCGCCGCTACGAGCAGGAAGGGCCATTTGATGCGGATTTTACGGTGCCACATGCGACCATGCTGGCAACCATGATCAAAGGGGGCGTCGCCACCAATGTTACCCCTGAAAGCTGCGGTTTCACCTTCGAGCTGCGCGCGATCCCCGAGATGGACCCCGAGGCTGACATGGCCGCGCTACTGGCCCAGATCGAGACAGAGGTGAGTGCGGCCATGGCCGCGAAGGTTGAAGGCACCGGCATCACCTTTGAACGCATTTTTGCCTATCCCGCGATGGGTGAGGCGCGCAACACCGCTGGGTTTACCCGCTACGCATCTCTGTTGCCGGCCTGGGGCGGCAAGGTTTCCTACGGATCCGAAGGCGGCGTGTTCGAGCAACTGGGCGGCATTCCCTCAGTCATCATCGGGCCAGGTTCGATCGCGCAGGCGCACAGGCCGAACGAGTTTGTCTCGCTCGAGCAGTTGGGCCTTTGCGTCGACTTTCTGGGCAGCCTCATATCGCACCTGTCGCAACAGGCTGGCGCAGGGCACACCTGATCTGAAGTGCCAAGGGCAGGGCGTCACCACACGACCTGCCCCTGACAAAGCCGACTCGCTGCCTGGTGTCCGGGTCGAGGAAGGCGACGGCGTCTACATCGGTGCGCAATGCGCGACCGAGACCTCTGGAACCTACGACGTGCCGACAGGCTGGTGATGGGCAACGGTGCCCCCGCGTAAGTGATGTCTATGGCGAAGAAACCGAATGCAAAATTCAAGGGTGCGGTCGGGCCGCTATCTGTGGCGATATCTCCGTCCCCTAGGATTCCGTTGACCCTGACGGTGACAGGATCAACATTGCGTTCAATCTTTACAGAGCGCACATCCCTTCACCAAAGCTGATCTCGTGATTTACCTGCACGGCGTTGGTCAAGCGGCATGCGCTCATGCGGGGTCGTGGTGAACGGGGGGGCAGTAAGGAAAATTGGATATTGGCCACTTCGAAAAGGGCATGCACGGTTCGCGTTCCATGTGAAACACTCACCTGGGGCTATTCGATCCGTTTCACTGCACGCGCCTGCGCGTTGCGCCACTTGCGCGGCGGCATGCCCATCTTCTTGCGAAATGCGTAGGTGAAACTGCTGACGCTTGCATAGCCGAGCTGGCTGGCGACCAATTTGATGGGGGTTCCATCGAGTATCGCATCACATGCGGAGCGCAATCTGGCCTGTTCGGTATCCTGCGCCACGGTGCAGCCGAACACTTCGCGGTAGGCCAGCGCCAATCGGTTGGCCGCCAGCCCAAGTCGGGCCGCCAGTTCGCCCAATCCGGGCGGTGCCATCGCTTCGGCCTGTAGCATGACGTGGGCTTCATGCGCAGCCTGCACCTCACGTGGTGCAACGCCGGGGGGCCTGTCGGTGGACAGGGTCTCTAGTTGATAACAGAGGATCTGCAGGGCGGCTGCCTCGATCAACTGAGTGCGAAGTGGCAAACGGCTGTGCAGTGCCTGCTCAAGCGATATCCTGAGGTAGCTGGGCAGCGGCGCTTTGGTAAGAAAAGACGGTCCACCCATCCCGTCCAGAAGCCTCTGAACTGCCTTGGGGACCTTACCCGCAAACCATCTCTCGACCATTTCCAGCGGCGCGTTTACCCCAAAGATATCGGCTTCACGCCGGTTCAGCCGAAACAAAGCGCCGGATTCACGGGGACGGATCAGACCGACCGTTTCGCTTTGATAAAGGGCACCACAGGTCAACTCGGCGGCAAAGCTGCCGCCCAAAGGCACTTGGGTGAACACGTAATCCGCAGGCCGGTTGCTGACGACTTCGACCGTATCCGGCCCGTTGGAGCGAAACCGTGTTTTGGTCCAGGCAATCCCGGTATCCGGCGCCGCCTTGGCACGCTGCACCTCGATATCAACGGTTTCGGTTTTTACCTTCACGGTCTCCAGACCGGATAAGCATAGTTCGACGGGCTGGGCGGCGTCAGGGGTTGGAGGATTGCGAGACATAAGAAGATAAACATCAATAGAAACAAGGACCGATCCGAAGCTAGGGGAACCTCGCCGCACAGGCAAGGGTAGCAATGCCACTCATTCGCCACCACCATGAAGAGCGTCCTGCAAGTGCTATCCCCGATGCAGGAATTCGACAAAAAAAGCCGCTATCTCGACAAAGACGCTCCCTACGCGACCCCGCGCGAATTGGATATGATTTGCCTGATGCCGCGCATGTCTAACACGGGCGGCCCTTAAGACAGATAATAACTGGTTTCCTTCTGATCGCGCTCTCACCGGCAGCGGCATGTTTTGGCGTGCTTTTGCGCTGGAGACGCAAGGCGGGGGAACCGGATGGGAGGCGGAGCATGGTGACATTGGAGGGAATCGCAGCGGCGGGGCTGAGGGGAGCTGAAATGCTCTGTGGCAGATCGGTGATGGGGGCCGCGATGCTCTTAGCGCTTTTCGCCGTAGGCGGCGAACCTGCGCTGGCATTGGACAGATGGAATGGAGGCAGCATCAGAAACGAAGGTTTCGGCACTTGCCGCATCGAAATGCAGAGCAGCGGCACGGGGGCTCAAGTTCGTGCTGCGGGGCGCGACGCTGGTGGCTACATGTACAGTTATTATGATGGCAGTATGATCAGTCGCCCTGCCATCACAGAAACGATCTTGGAAGACTATTGCAGTTTTACATCCGTCAGAAATCTCGTGCAGAGTACGCCCGCCGCGTCTTATGCAGCCGAGGATTGGTTTGGGTTCGAGTTCGAGTTCGTCAGGCCTGGGGATGGCCTCTACCGCGGTAGGCACGGGCTGACGGGAGCCACAGGCACCCAGCTGGTCTCAGAAGAAACCTTGCTTGATCCGGTTCCGACCGTCACCCTTTCGGGGCTAAGCGGCACTTTTATCAATCCACAGATCGTCACCGCCACCTTTAGCGAGACAGTCGACGGCTTTGACGCGTCGGACATCCAGGTGACAAATGCCACCATTTCCAGCTTCGCCGGATCGGGTGCCACCTATACGTTCACGGTTGCACCCGATGGACCGGGTACCGTGACGGTCCAGGTGCCTGCACATAGCGTCACCGACAGTGTATCCCTGCCCAATCCTGTTTCCAACACGCTGAGCGGCACAGCGGAAACGGTCAGTGTTACAGCGGATTTCACTGCTAACCCTGGATTCGGAATTTCGGTGCCGCATACCGTTTTCTTCACAGACCAATCCTCATCTACTCCACCGGCGTTGAAGACTTGGAACTGGGACTTTGGCGACGGAGATACCAGCACGTCACAGAACCCGATTCACACTTACATGACCTTCGGTACTTTTTCCGCAACGCTGGAAACCTGCGTCTACACGACCTGCGACACCAAGAGCATGACCATCGAAGTGGTGGATGTTCCTGCCACCATGACCCCGTCTCTGTCCGGATTTAGCGGCAATGTGGTCGGCGCGCAGACCGTGACGGTGGAATTCAATGCGGGCGTGGATACTTCGGATGCGCTGCAATTGTCGGATTTTGACGCAACCAATCTGACGCTCTCGAACCTGTCTGCAGGGTCGCCGACGCCCGCATATGGCCAGACGCAGACCTACACTTTGACCGCGACGCCGGATGGGGACGGCGCCATATCGCTGACCCTGCCAGCAGGTGCGGTGTCCAACTTTCGCAGCGTAGCAAACACGGCCTCCAACACGCTCTCTGGTGTTGTGGACACCACTGCGCCCACCATCACGCTGGTGGATGCGGGCGCCAGTACCACCCCCTATGTTGGCTATCGTTCTGTTGTCGAATACCCATCTGGCACGATATTTGTACTCGGATACTCAGCCACGTTTCCCGATACAGTCGTGCGCATGGGCAGGAGCATTCTTCCTGACAACAAAATGCGCTATACGATTGTCCCGCAACGTGACGGCCCGGTCCATGTGACCTTCCCTGCCGGGATGTTCAGGGATGTCGCCGGAAACCTCAGCGCCGAGACCCGGATAGATCTTGGTTATGCGGATGTGGACGAGCCACGACCGGAGATTACTGGTATGCCCACATCGGTTGGTGGTGCGTTCGATGCAACCATCACGTTTTCCAAAACCGTCGAAGGGTTCACCGGGTCGGACATTCAGATCAGCGGTGGTACGCTCTCGTCCCTTGCGGGGAGCGGTGCGAATTATACCGCCCGGATTACCCCGGACGGCAGTGCCTCCATCACAATTTCTATCCCTGCGGATGCCGCACAACATGTGGCAGTCGCAGGGGTGCCCGGTGTTTTCTCTGTCGCCGCAGCCCCCGTGAGCACAGTCTATAACACCACGCCGGTGGCCAACGCAGGGCCAGATCAGGTGGTGCAAAGCGGCGCAGACGTCACATTGGACGGCAGCGCGAGTGCCGACCCCAATGGCGATGCGCTCACCTATCACTGGAGCGCGCCCGCAGGGGTTACGCTGAGCGACGCGACGATGGCACAGCCCAGCTTTGCCGCGCCGACCCTGTCGCCCGGTGATCCGGATAAGGTGCTGTCGATCACGCTGACGGTCGATGATGGCACAGAGACGCATCAAGACACCGTTGGCGTGACGGTAATGGCGCAGGTTGCCGCCACGCTTTCGGGGCTGCCGTCCGACATTCGTGGGACCGAGACGATAACTGTAAGTTTCAGCCGCGATGTGACCGGCTTTGATGAGGCGGATCTACAGCTTCAGAACCTCACCCTCAGTGCATTTTCGGCGAGCTCACCCAGTTCTTATCAGTTTGATGTTACCCCGGTGGCGCGTGGTCCGGTTTCGATCACCCTGCCCGCAGGCGTCGCGCAGGACAGCAGAGGAAACACCAATGCGGTTGCCACACTCTCGGCCACAGGTTTCACCAATGAGGCCCCCGTAGCGGACGCCGGGTCGGACCAGGTTGCTGGTGGTGGTGTGCTCGTCACTTTGGATGGATCAGGGTCGACCGATCCCGATGGCGACAGCCTGAGCTACCGCTGGACGCCCCCTGCGGGCATCAGCCTGAGCGACCCGGCTGCGGCACAACCCAGCTTTACCACCCCCGGCATTTCCCCCGGAGATCCAGATCAGGAGCTGGATTTCACCCTTACCGTAGATGATGGCACCGAAACCCATAGTGATCAGGTCAGGATCATCCTGCGTACGGATGTAAGCGTAACCCTCGCAGGGCTTCCCAATAGCTTCAGCGGTCCGGGGCAGCATCAGATCAACATTCAGTTCTCGCGTGCGGTCACCGGGCTGACGGCCAGTGATCTGGTGATCTCTGGCGGAGAGGTACAGTCGCTCAGCGGCAACGGTGCGACCTATCAGGCACAACTGCGGGCCAGTGGTCAGGGGGATCTTGCGGTTTCCCTCCCGGCGGGTGTGGCACAGGACAGCAACGGCATTCCCAATGCGGCGTCAAACGAGATGACGGCGGTGAACCGGATTGTGGAACAAACCAGCCAGTTGATTGCAGGCTTCATGCAGGCCCGGACCAACAATCTGATCAGCAACCAGCCGCGCGTGGCTGATTTCTTGCTTGGGCGCAGCACAGGCAACCAGATGAATGCTGCCGTCACCCGTGGTCGGTTCAACATGGATATGGCAATCGCCCCGCAAGGCGGAGCATGGGGCACCTTCCGCGCTGCCGTCAGCGAGAGCGATGGTCAAGACAGTGGCTACGCGCTTGCGACCATTGGGCGGCATATCGAGGTAAAGCCAAATCTGCTGCTGGGGGCGATGCTGCAACTGGACTATGCCGAAACCACCGAAGGCCCCGCCGAGGTCGACGGCTATGGCTGGCTGGTCGGACCATATGCGGTGTATCGCTTGCCCGATCAGCCGGTGATTTTCAGCGCGCGTATTCTTTATGGGCAATCCAACAACGATATCGCACCGCTTGGCACGTATCGCGATCAGTTCAAAACCGAACGCTGGCTCGCCCAACTCGGTATCACCGGAGAGGTCATCAGCGGCGGATGGAGCGTCTTTCCCTTCCTGACGGCCAGTCATGCCCGCGATGATCAGCATGCCTATACCGACAGCCTTGGCAACACGATCCCGGCTCAGGGGTTTCAGTTGACCAATCTGGAGCTGGGCGCGGATTTCGAACTGCAGCTGGCGCGCGAGACCGGCCAGCGGGTTCTGACGGGCGGTCTTTCGGGGATTTGGTCGGCAACCTCAGGATCCGGTGCTGCCGCCCTGCGCGAGCCCGCCTATGAAGGTGGACGCCTGCGGTTGGAACTGGGCTACGGTGGTGTGTTGCCCGGTGGTGGCCGGTTCCAATTCAACGCGTTCGGCGACGGCATCGGCGCCCGTGGCTACGCCAGCTACGGTGTGGAGGGAACCTATTCCTTTGCATTCTAACGGTTTGCCTTGGCCGCCTCGGCGATGTGGGGCGGCCATGGGAGTGGAGCAAAGCATCAGTTAGCCCAGAATGTCGGGAATGCCGCGGTCGACGATAAGGGGGGGGCGGAGATGGCCTGTGCCGCACCGTCGGCGATCAGGTCCTGCGGCCCGTTTCGGGGATTGTGTGCAGGCCATGGTGGGCGAGTTCTTCAATGAGTCTGGTCCTGCCCGCACCCGGACCACCCGTCACGACGAAGACGTGGTCGCTCATGGGCGATCCTCGAGTTTTATCGCGGGAGAGGGCTGCACGGCGGTTTTCACGCCATTGGCGTGAAACGCAGTTGCATTGATTTTCCAGTGGAAAACAATACGCGCCCACGCGTCAGCTGCAAAGCCTATGACCAAACTCTATACTGTCGTGGGATTTTCAAAGGGTGATTTGGTGGAGCCTAGGAGGATCGAACTCCTGACCTCCTGCATGCCATGCAGGCGCTCTCCCAGCTGAGCTAAGGCCCCAAATCACTCCGCTAGATGTCTGGGCCGTAGGCCTGTCCGTCTTGCGGTGTGAGGGTGATTTAAGGGACGATGGAGCGGGCCGCAAGAGGAAAATGCACCATCGTCACGAGTTTTTTTGCCAAGGCTTCTTGCCTGATCCCCAGGCAGCCGGTGGGCTGCTTGGGAGAGGTTGCGCAGCCTGGGCTGGCCTTAGGTATCGTCGTCTTCAGACGCGACATCGGCGATCTCTTCGAGCGGCACGGTATCATCGTCGTCGTCGTCGTCGTCCAGAACGTCATCGCCCAGATCCAGATCGACGTCTGTGTCGTCATCGTCCAGAACATCGCTGTCATCGGCGTCGTTTTCTTTGGCTTTGTTGCTGGCGGCATCCGCTGCGTCGGCTTCGATCATCCGGCTTTTGCCAGTGCTGAGTTCAACAACTTCGCCCGTGTAGGGGCTGACGATCGGATTTTTGTTCAGGTCATAAAACCGCTTGCCGGTGGTTGGGCAGACGCGCTTTACGCCCCATTCTTCGTTGGGCATGTGGGTCCCCTTGATTTACTGGTGAGTCGTATCGACGATTCAGTTGCCTTGCCATATGAGGTAGGCACTGTCAAAGCCTTTGCCATAAAGGGACACCGCCATGAGCGCATATCACCTGCCCGGAGATCCACCGGTCCCGCTGATTCTGCGGCGCTCGGCGCGGGCGAAACGGATCAGCCTGCGCATATCGGCGCTGGACGGGCGGGTGACGCTGACGCTGCCCAAGCGGCTGGCGGCGCGCGAAGCACTGGACTTCGCCGCTGAAAAAGAGGCCTGGATCCGCGATCATCTGGCGCGCCATCCAGTGCCGGTTGCGGTTGGTTTTGGCAGTATACTTCCCGTTGAAGGAGTGCCGCGTCGCATCGTGCCCGGGTCGGCGCGCGGGGTGAAACTGGCCGAGGACACAGTTGCCATTGGCGGTAGCAACCCGGCAAAGTCACTGCAACGCTACCTGAAAGAACTGGCCCGGGATCGGCTGGCAGAGCGTTCCGATCACTATGCGGCGCAGGTCGGGCGCGCCTATGCCAAGCTGAGCCTGCGCGACACCCGCTCGCGCTGGGGGTCTTGTTCCTCTGCCGGGACGCTGATGTATTCCTGGCGTCTGATTCTGGCCCCGCGTGAGGTGCTGTCTTATGTCGCCGCCCATGAGGTGGCGCATCTGGTCGAGATGAACCATTCGGCTGATTTCTGGGCCGTGGTGGCGCGGCTCTATGGCGACAGCACGGCACCGCGCCGCTGGCTGCGCCAAGAGGGGGGCGGGCTGCATCGCTACCGGTTTGAGCCTGTTTAGGCGGGCCTCGGCCGAAATCTGGGCTGGCTGGTTGCAGCAAATGGCGCGGCATGCATTCGGCGCTTGACCTGCGCTATGTTTGTGATCACAGACATGCACCATGTCGATACCAGTCAAACCCATTGCAGCGCCCGCCACCGATACCAGTGCTTCGGCCCATGATAGGGTTTACCGGGCGCTGCGGGCGCGGATCATGTATGGTGACATTGCCCCGGGCGAGGCGCTGACCCTGCGCGGTATTGGCCGCGAATATGGGGTTTCGATGACCCCGGCGCGCGAATCCCTGCGCCGTCTGGTGGCCGAGGGGGCGCTGTCGCTGTCCTCCTCGGGGCGAGTTGCCACGCCTGAGCTGAGCAATGAGCGGATCGAAGAACTGGCGGCCCTGCGGGCGTTGATCGAGGTCGAGCTGTCCAGCCGTGCCCTGCCACGGGCGCATATGGCGCTGATTGATCGGCTGCAAGCCATCAATATGACCATCGCCGAGAAGGTCTCTAAACGGGACGCGGTTGGCTATATTCGCACCAATCTTGAATTTCACCGCACGCTTTATCTGCGGGCGCAGGCGCCGGCTATGCTGGCCATGGCAGAAACGGTCTGGCTGCAGCTTGGGCCTACCATGCGGGCGCTCTATGGGCGGCTGCGGCGCACCGATCCGCCGCAGAACCACCGGCTGATCATTGCCGCCCTCAAGGCTGGTGACGAACCGGGCCTGCGTCTGGCGGTGCGATCCGACGTGACACAGGGCCTGCGGCTGCTGGTGGTCTAGGCCCAAACAAGTGAACGTGGAAAGAGATTTGGAACAGATGCCTAGAGAAATACGAAAGGCAAATGCTGCAGATGCAGAGGCTCTGACCGCCTGCATTGATGCAGCCTATGCTAAATATGCCAGCCGTATTTCCGACCTGCCACCCGTCTCCTCTGGGATTTCAGAGGAAATTGAGCAGAGCCAAGTCTGGGTCGCGACCGAAAGCGGTCAAGTGATTGCGGGCTTGTTTCTCTCTGCCCATGAGGGGGTCTTGAAGCTAGCCAACATCGCGGTTCACCCCGATCACGCGGGCAAGGGCTTGGGTCGTGCGCTGATGGAATACGCGGAAAACGAGGCCAAGCGGCAGGGGGTTAGCGAAATGCGTCTCAGCACACATGTTGATATGCCTGAGAACGTGCGGTTGTACCAATACCTTGGCTGGCAAGAATACGAACGCAAAGGCAATCGCGTTTCGATGCGCAAAAATCTGGGAACCGCCAAGAGAACCGTGTGAGCAAGCCAGCCCTGAAAAAGCCGACGCATTCGCCGACTTTTTTGTTGGTTGGGATAGCCTTAGGCTGCCAGCCCTTTGGAGCCGATGTCGAGGAACTTTTGACGACGGTCCTTGATCAGCTCTGCGCCATCCAGGTCCTTCAACTCGTCGAGCATGTCCTGAATGGCAAGCCCAACCGAAGCCATCGTGGTCTTGGCGTCGCGATGTGCACCGCCCAGGGGTTCGGGGATGATCCGGTTGATCACCGCGAGTTCATGCAGGTTTTGCGCGGTGAGACGCAGGGCTTCGGCGGCTTCGCGCATCTTTTCGGCGTCTTTCCACAGAATAGAGGCGCAGCCTTCTGGCGAAATCACCGAATAGACCGCATGTTCCAGCATCGCGACACGGTTGGCGGTGGCAAAGGCCACAGCGCCGCCGGACCCGCCTTCGCCGATGATAACTGAAACCACCGGCACGCCGATTTTCAGGCTCATCTCGGTTGAACGGGCAATGGCCTCGGATTGGCCGCGTTCTTCGGCACCCTTGCCGGGATAGGCCCCGGTGGTATCCACCAGTGTGACCACGGGCAGGCCAAAGCGGCCGGCCATTTCCATCAGCCGCACGGCCTTGCGATAGCCTTCGGGGCGGGCCATGCCAAAGTTGTGCAGGATGCGCGCCTTGGTGTTGGATCCCTTTTCATGGCCGATCACCATCACGGGCTGATCATTGAACCGGGCCAATCCGCCCATGACCGCGAGGTCATCGGCAAAGTTCCGGTCGCCGGCCAGCGGTGTGTATTCTGTAAAGAGCGCGTCGATATAGTCGCGGCAATGGGGCCGTTCCGGATGACGCGCTACCTGGCATTTGCGCCAGGGGGTCAGCTCTTTATAAAGATCCTTCAGCAGCTGCTCGGCTTTGACGTCCAGCGCTGCGGCCTCATCGGCCATATCCATCTCTTCATTGGCCCGTGCCAGGGCGCGAAGTTCTTCTGCTTTGCCTTCGATTTCGGCCAGCGGTTTTTCAAATTCCAGATACTGTGTCATATCGCCTCGCTCTCGCGTTTTGCCGTATATGGCCCTCTGCGCGCCCAGATGCAACTGTTGCCCGACTGCGCCGTCAATTTGTGCCCTGCCGGGGTATAGACTGTGGGCGGCAAAAGAATGCGATGCGGGCATCGGTTCCGCAAGATTGGTAGATTGCAACCATGCCAAATCTGTTCGGACACCACAAAGGGAACCCCAAGGTCAGGGTCTCTGCCTACGAAAAGCGCATTCTGCGCGTCCTCGACTATATCCATGATAACCCGGCTGGAGACCTGTCCTAGATCAGTTGTCTGATATGGCGGCGATGTCGCGATTCCATTGGCACCGAGTGTTTCATGCTGTCACCGGCGAGACCAGGCTGGCGCAGATCGGTGCCTCGGTGGCGATTAATTACGACAACCCCGATGCAACGCCAGAGGCGCAGTTGCGCAGCTTTGCGGGTGGCGAATTTCAAGGCGGCCCAACGCCAGACGGTCTGGGGGATGCGACCATAGCTGCGGGCAGGGTTGCGGTGCTGACCTACAAGGGACCCTATGCCGGGATTTCGGCAGCCTATCATAGCCTGTTTGGCAATTGGTTGCCGGAAGCAGGTGAAGAACCGGCAGAGGCCCCCTGTTGCGAGATCTATCTTAACAATCCGCGTGAGGTCGCCCCGGAAGAGCTGCTGACCGAGATCTGCCTGCCGTTGAAGTAGGAGAGGGCTGGCCGCAGTTATTGCGGCCAGATCACCGGATAGAGCGAGGCCACGAGCAGCCCGGCCATCAACCAGTTGAACTGTGTCAGGCGGCGCGGATTGGTCAGGAAACGTGCCATCTGCTGGCCCAGGATGGTCCAGGATCCCACCGAAGGCAGGTTGATCGCGCCAAAGACCGCACCGACCAGAAAGATCGCCCATAGGGTTTGGTCGGGGGTGTAGGCCGTGATCGCGGTCAGCGCCATGGCCCAGGCCTTTGGGTTGACCCATTGAAAGGCCGCTGCCTGTAGAAATGTCATCGGCGTTCCGGTCGCACCGCTGGCCTGCGCGGGGCCGGCATTGGCAATTTTCCACGCCAGGTACAGCAGGTAGACCACTGAACAGATCTTGAGCAGGGTATAGGTCAGCGGTATCGCATCAAATATCTGCACCAGCCCTGCGCCCACCAGAACCACCATGAAGACAAAGCCAAGCGCCACCCCAAGCATATGCGGGATGGTGCGGCGAAAGCCAAAGTTGGCCCCCGAGGCCATCAGCATCAGATTGTTCGGTCCCGGCGTGATCGAGGACACAAAGGCAAAAAGCGCAAGCGCCAGAAAGAGTTCATATGTCATTGAGTGAATTTGCTGCGTATTGCCCCAAATGAAATTGCGTTTTCGTGTGTATTCTGCGTATTTTTGCAATCAATGGCAAAGAATGATCAGATAAACCAACATATATTGCGTGAGCTCACCCGCGATGGCCGCATCAGCAATCTTGAATTGGCTGATCGCGTTGGGCTGTCGCCCTCGGCCTGTCTGCGCCGGGTGCAGGATCTGGAACAGGCTGGGGTGATTACCGGTTACCGTGCCGTGTTGGACCGCGATGCCATGGGCGCGGGGTTTGTTACCTATATTGGGGTTGGCCTGGGCGAACACACCAAAGAGGCGCAGACGGCCTTTGAACGCGCCATGCAAGAGGCCCCGGAGGTGGTGGAATGCCATAATATCACCGGCACCATCGAGTACCTGTTGCGGATCGAATGCGCTGATCTGCCCAGCTACAAACGGTTTCACACTGATATTCTGGGCACCTCTCCCTTTGTGACTGCTATCACTACCTATGTGGTGATGGGCTCTCCCAAGGATCTACGGGCCTAGCTGCGGAGGGGCAGCAGTGTTGCAATCGCAATCGCCGGGGACGCAAGAACGGGCAGGGCGGTGCAGTGCTGCAGCAGGTCCTTTGCCCCCGCCATGGAAGCCTGTGCAAGCACCACGCAAGAGGTGTCAGGCGCCAGGGCTAGGCTTGTTTCGACCTGGGTTGCGATTTTTGCGTGGAACAGCGGGGTGTCGCCCTCGATAAAATGGGGCCAGAGGTCGGGAAGCGGCAGGGGGCGGATCTCGGCGGCTCTGCCCCGCTCTGCAAAGGCGCGCTCTAACAGGGCAGTCGAAGGGGCGCGGGTGCTGTCCAGACAATAGACCATCATCACCGGCCCGCCGATCTCTGCGGCGCGCTGCATCATCGGCCAGTCAATGCGGGTGGCACCGGCCATTTCGGCCACTGCGCCGATGGTGGTGCAACTGCATAGCACAGGCCCCGGTGTTGCCTCAATGGCGGCAGAGATTTCCTGCCGCAGCTCTGCTGTCATGCCGGTCTGCGCCCGTGTGAGCCAGTCTGGACGCACCACATGCGCCAGCAGTGCCTGCGGGGCTAGTACATCAAAGCTCGCCACATGGACTTCGGCGGTATGAAACAGGGTCAAATCGGGCATGACATCACCTTCAGGCGCGCGTGATTGCAAAAAAAAGGGCACCCAAGAGGCGCCCTTTGATCTTTGCGGGTAGAGTGCTTTGCGTCAAAGGCTTTAGCTATTGGCGATCAGCTCTGACTGGGCCACGATGACTTCGGCCTGTTTGATCGAGGCGATATCGACCAGGCGGCCCTTGTAGACGGTTGCACCTTCGCCATTGGCCTTTGCCTGTTCCATCGCGGCCAGAATTTCGCGGGCCTCTGCGACGGCGGTTTCAGAGGGGGTGAAGACCTCATTGGCAAGGCTGATCTGCTTGGGGTGGATAGCCCATTTTCCCACCATACCCAGCGTGGCCGAACGTTTTGCTTGTGCGATATAGCCCTCATCATCTGAGAAATCGCCAAAGGGACCATCCACCGGCAGCACCCCGTGGGTGCGACAGGCGGCGACAATGGCGGCCTGGGCCCAGTGCCAGGGGTCGGACCAGTGCTTTTCGCCGCCGTGCAGCATGTAATAGTTTTCCTGGGTGCCACCGATCCCGGTGGTCTGCATTCCCATCGAGGCGGCAAAATCGGCCGCGCCCAGCGACATGGCCTGCATCCGGGGCGAGGCGGCGGCGATCTCTTCCACATGGGCGATGCCCGCAGCCGATTCGATGATGACTTCAAAAGAAACCGGTTTGCTACGGCCCTTGGCGCGTTCAACCGCAGTGACCAGCGCATCCACCGCATAGACATCTTCGGCACAGCCCACCTTGGGGATCATGATCTGGTCCAGCCGATCACCGGCCTGTTCCAGCAGGTCAACCACATCGCGATACCAGTAGGGCGTATCCAGTCCATTGATCCGCACCGACATGCATTTATTGCCCCAGTCAATGGTGTTCAGGGCCTCGATGATATTGGCGCGGGCAATATCCTTGTCGGAAGGGGCAACCGAATCTTCCAGGTCCAGGTTGATGACATCCGCCGCCGAGGCCGCCATTTTGGGGAACAGTTTGGTGTTGGAGCCGGGGCCAAACAACTGGCAGCGGTTTGGGCGGGCGACTGGGCTGGGCTGAATGCGAAAGCTCATAGAGGCAATCCTTTGGGTAAGGAAATTACGATTTGATCCCGCAAAGTGGTAAGAAATTGCGCGCGGCCTTGCAACCCTTACTTTGCAGGCGCAGCATTTTCTGTGCGGCATGTGCGCAATAATCGGCAGTGGGGCGCAGGGATCGGCGGTATTTTGAATAATGATCGAATATTCTTCGATTATTTACATCGATTGTGCTGTATTCTCCCAAAACTACTACGCTGCAAAAGCAAAAACGGGACCGCATCGCTTTGCCCTTCAACTAGAATCGCCCAGAACTAGAAATCCTTTGGAGGGCCCGAGATGATCGAGACACCATATCTGTTGTTCCTGGGCGATGCGCCCGACATGCTGGCTGCCAAGGTTGCGATTGGCATCCGTGACTGGCGCCCTGACCATGCGGTGGGCCAGATCCGTCTGCCCGGCTGTGGCGCGGATCTTGGCCTGACCGAGATGACCCTTGCCGAGGCCAAGGCGGCCGGCGCCAAGACTCTGGTGATTGGCGTTGCCAACCGGGGTGGGCTGATTTCTGCGGCCTGGAAAGAAGTGCTGATCCAGGCGCTGGAAATGGGCTATGATCTGGCATCTGGCCTGCACAACTTGCTGCGCGATGAAGGCGATCTTGTCGCTGCAGCGCAGACCTATGGCGGTACCCTTCACGATGTGCGTGTGCCCACCGTTGGCTATCCGATTGCCAATGGCGTCAAGCGCCGGGGCAAACGCTGTCTTGCGGTTGGCACCGATTGTTCTGTTGGCAAGATGTACACCGCCCTGGCGATGGACGCCGAAATGCAGGAACGCGGCATGAAGTCGACCTTCCGCGCCACTGGCCAGACCGGCATCCTGATCACCGGTCACGGCGTGCCGCTGGATGCGGTGGTTGCCGATTTCATGGCGGGATCAGTAGAATATCTGACACCCGACAATGACGACGATCACTGGGATCTGATCGAAGGGCAGGGCTCTTTGTTCCACATCTCCTATTCGGGGGTCACCATGGCGCTGGTGCATGGCGGTCAGGCTGATGCGCTGATCCTGTGCCATGAGCCAACCCGCGCGCACATGCGCGGCCTGCCGGATTACTCGGTGCCGAGCCTGGAAGAGCTGCGCGATGTGGCCCTGCCTCTGGCGCTGCGGGCCAATGCCGATTGCAAGGTTGTTGGTATTTCTGTCAACACCCAGCATCTGACCGAAGAAGACGCGGTGGCATATCTTTCCGAAGTCGAAGCACGTATGGGCATCCCGGCGGTTGACCCCTATCGCCACGGCGCTGGGCGTTTGGTAGACGCGCTCGCCGC
Source organism: Pseudophaeobacter profundi (assembly GCF_029697505.1). Classification (GTDB taxonomy): domain Bacteria; phylum Pseudomonadota; class Alphaproteobacteria; order Rhodobacterales; family Rhodobacteraceae; genus Pseudophaeobacter; species Pseudophaeobacter profundi. Next base: position 206,924 of record NZ_JARJEF010000005.1, read on the forward strand.
GATCTGATCTTTACACGGGGGCGTCTGGGAACAGGCGCCCTTTTTCTGCCTGCTGTTTGGCTCTGCCTACCCTTTGAAAGGATGCGACATGCATATCTCTGTGACGCCCGATGTTTTTAAATTGGCGCAGGTCTTTACCATCTCTCGTGGGTCGCGCACCGAGGCCAAGGTGCTGACGGTTAGGGTTGAACAGGATGGCGTCACTGGCTGGGGCGAATGCGTGCCCTATGCCCGCTATGATGAAACGCTGGAAAGCGTCACCGCCGAGATCGAGGGCCTGCCCGCCGATTTCACCCGCGCCGAACTGCAAGACCTGCTGCCCGCCGGGGCAGCCCGTAACGCGGTGGATTGCGCCCTTTGGGATCTGGAGGCCAAGCAGGCAGGAAAACCCGTCTGGGAACTGGCCGGTCTGCCCGCGCCCGGCCCGGAAATTACCGCCTATACCCTGTCGCTGGCCAGCCCGGACGAGATGCGCAAACAGGCGGCTGAAAACGCACATCGCCCGCTGTTGAAGATCAAGCTGGGCACCCCGGACGACATGCCCCGGCTAGAGGCCGTGCGCGCCGGTGCGCCAGAGGCCAAGATTATTATCGATGCCAATGAAGGCTGGTCGGCCGAAGTCTATGCCGCGTTGGCCCCGCATCTGGTGCGCCTTGGCGTGGAACTGGTGGAACAGCCGCTGCCAGCTGGTGAAGATGACGCGCTGATCGGTCTGGACCGCCCGGTGCCTGTCTGCGCCGATGAGAGCTGCCATGACCGTGCCAGCCTGCCCAAGCTGAAAGGCAAATATGATGTGGTCAACATCAAGCTGGACAAGACCGGTGGGCTGACCGAAGCTTTGAAGCTGCGCCAAGAGGCCCTGGCACTGGGCTATGATGTCATGGTGGGCTGCATGGTGGGATCGTCATTGGCGATGGCCCCTGCGACCTTGCTGGCGCAGGGGGTTTTGGTGACAGATCTTGACGGGCCGCTGCTACTGGCCGAAGACCGCGAGGTCCCATTGAAATTTGACGCCGAGGGTGTACACCCACCGCAGACCGCGCTTTGGGGATAGAACGACCATATAGGCGATCCGGTGGATCCTCTTTGGTGAGGACGGGCAAGGCCCGCAGAGACAAGGAAAATGACATGACCCGCACTGTTTATGTAAACGGCGAATACCTGCCCGAAACCGAAGCCAAGATTTCGATCTTCGACCGTGGCTTTCTGATGGCCGATGGCGTCTACGAAGTGACCAGCGTGCTGAATGGCAAGCTGATTGATTTTGACGGCCACGCGGTGCGTCTGGCGCGGTCGCTGGATGAGCTCGACATGCAGGCACCCTGCACCAAGGAAGAACTGCTGGAGATCCACCGCGAGCTAGTCGCCCGCAACGAGATCGTCGAAGGTCTGGTCTATCTGCAGGTTACCCGTGGGTCGGACGGGGATCGTGACTTTGTCTTTCCCGATCCCGAAACCACCAAGCCGACAATCGTTTTGTTCACCCAGAACAAACCCGGCCTGGCCGACAACCCTGCCGCCAAGAAGGGCGCCAAGATCATCTCTATCGAAGATATCCGCTGGGGGCGTCGCGACATCAAGACCGTGCAGCTGCTCTACCCTTCGATGGGCAAGATGATGGCCAAGAAGGCGGGCGCCGATGATGCCTGGCTGATCGAAGATGGTTATGTCACCGAAGGCACCTCGAACAACGCCTATTTCGTCAAGGATGGCAAGATCGTCACCCGCCCGCTGAGCAACGACATCCTGCATGGCATCACCCGCAAGGCGGTGTTGCGCATGGCAGCTGAGGCCCAGATGGTGGTGGAAGAGCGTCTCTTTACCATTGATGAGGCCAAAGAGGCCGACGAGGCCTTCACCACATCGGCCAGCGCCTTTGTGATGCCGGTGATCGAAATCGACGGCGTCGCGCTGGGCGATGGCACCCCAGGCCCAATCGCCAAGCGCTTGCGGGAAATCTATCTGGAAGAGAGCCTGAACGCGGCGATCTGAATTTCCCTTTGGGAAAACCAATACGACCAATAAAAGGCCAGGCTCCGACGGAGTCTGGCCTTTAGTCATGTCGCCATCTGGTGCAGGTCAAAGGCGGGACGCTTTAGTGACAGTGCACGCGGCCTGTGCTGGTTTGTTTGTGACAACACTGCCCCGGTGGTGATGATTTGCGGCAGCCTCCGCCGTGTTCCAGAATGGTCCCCTCGCCGAGCGTCACTATCGCTGGGTATGAAGAGGGGCTTTGACTAAGGCCGGAGCTGGCCGAAAAACAGAAGGCGGCACAGGCGGCCAGAAAAATGCGCATCTCGTTATCCTTGATAAATATGTAGCGGATGTTCGCGCGATTTAAGGGCTTGTTCAAGCATGGCCACCCGAAACGCGAGCCTTCTGTCAGGCTACCCCTTATCGGTCACGTTTTCCTTGAAGGCGACCTCGAACTTTGCCTGTTTTTCAGGGCTGGCATCAGTCTGGTAGTTGGCTTTCCACTCGTCCATGGTCATGCCGTAGTAGGCCTCGCGGGCTTCTGTCTTGCTCATCTCTATGCCGCGTTCATTGGCGGCTTCCTGATACCAGCGGCTTAGGCAATTGCGACAAAACCCGGTCAGGTTCATCATGTCGATGTTCTGCACATCGGTGCGGTCTTTCATCAGGTGCCTTTGCAGGCGACGAAAAGCGGCGGCCTGAAGTTCGATCTCTGTCTGCGGGTCCATGGTGGGGTCCTCAACTCTGTGCATGCGTCTGCCCCCATTCTAGCAACCCCGATCTGTCGGCACAACGAAGCGTGCCTGGGAAGCGTGCCTGGCGGGCTACATAAGTTTAAGCGCCAGATAGGGCATCAGCGATGTGACAAAGATAAGGATCTTGTAATTGGCCAGATAGGAAAAGTAGCCTCGCTTGACCTCAGCTTCATTCAGCCCCAGCAGGCTGGCGTGCAGGGCTGCCAGCGGATCACGGAAAACCATCAGGATCAAGGTGGTGACCGTCAGAAAACCAAGGTGCAAAACCGTTGTCCAACCAAAGAAGGTGGTCAGAATTTCTGTGAGCGCTGTTCCAGTCATGACGTGCTCCTTTGCAAAAATTGGTGCTCTTGCTCCGTTCAGTCTGGGGGAAACTGCCTGTAGATACAAGGCGGGGCGGGTGTCGTGGATCTGTTACCTGTTGTTGCGAATACCATCACGGCAGTTGCAGCAGAATGGGAATTGGGCGATAAGCCCCACAAAAGCTGTTTGCGGTAACATTTTGTCTGTGTTGCCAGACTATTTTGACAGTGATCATCAAAACCCCTTGAGGAGAAGCCTGATGAAACGCTCGCGCAACGTAAAGATTGTCGCCACTCTGGGTCCCGCATCGGAAACCTATGATACCATTCGGGCCCTGTTCGAGGCGGGCGCCGATGTGTTCCGGCTGAACATGTCCCATGGCACCCAGCCCGAGATTGCAGAAAAACACGCGATCATTCGACAGGTTGAACAGGATCTGGGCCGCTCTATCGGGATCCTGGCTGATTTGCAGGGGCCGAAACTGCGGGTGGGTGTCTTTGCCAATGGCTCGGAGGAGTTGGTGCCAGGGGCTGTTTTCCGCATGGACCTGGATGAAGCCGAGGGCGACCTGACACGGGTCTGCCTGCCGCATCCTGAAATTTTTGCCGCGCTGGAACCTGGTGCGCATCTCTTGGTCAATGATGGTAAGATCCGGCTGAAAGTGCTGTCTTGTGGCACTGATTTTGCCGATTGCGAAGTAATCATCGGCGGTACCATTTCCAACCGCAAGGGCGTGAATGTCCCGGATGTAGAGCTGCCGCTGGCGGCGCTGTCGGAAAAAGACCGGGACGATCTGGAATTTGCCTGCAACCTGGGCGTTGACTGGCTGGCGCTGTCATTTGTGCAGCGCGCCAAGGATGTGTTCGAGGCCAAGGGCCTGGCAGATGGCCGCGCTGCGGTGCTGTCTAAAATCGAAAAACCCTCAGCGATAGAACGCTTTAGCGAAATCCTTGATGCTTCGGACGGGATCATGGTGGCGCGCGGCGATCTTGGGGTTGAACTGCCTGTGGCTGCGGTGCCGCCAATCCAGAAACGCCTGGTGCGCAAATGCCGTGCGGCAGCCAAGCCGGTGATCGTGGCGACGCAGATGCTGGAGAGCATGATTGAAAGCCCGATGCCCACCCGCGCTGAAGTGTCTGATGTGGCCACCGCAATCTATGAGGGCGCGGATGCCATCATGCTGAGCGCGGAGAGCGCGGCGGGCAGCTATCCGATCGAGGCGGTGCAGACCATGGACCGGGTGGCCGTCGAGGTCGAGGCCGACCCAACCTATAGCCAGATCATTTCCGCGTCTCGCTCGGCCAAGGGCGATACCGTTGCCGATGCCATCGTTGCGGCGGCGCGCGAGATCGCCGAGAAAACCGAAATCAAGGCGATCTGCTGCTATACCCAAAGCGGCACCACTGCCCTGCTGACGGCGCGTGAACGTCCAGGTGTCCCGATCATTGCATTGACGCCTTTGGCGCGCACCGCACGACGCCTGGCGCTGAGCTGGGGCTGCTACTGTGTGCTGACCCCGGATCAGTCGCGTTTCAAAGGCGCGGTTGTCGGCGCGGCGCGGGCTGCACGGGCAGGCGGTTTCGCCAATGAGACCGATCAGATCGTGGTGACTGCGGGTGTGCCCTTCAACGTGCCCGGCACCACCAATATCCTGCGGGTTGCGCCCTGTGATGAACGTTTGATTTACAGCACAGACCCAGAGTAGGCTTCACCTTTCGGAGTTTGGTGTTTCGTAGGGGGTGGAATGGATAGTGATCTGGCTTTGATCTTGGGGATCATTCTTGGCGGCCTGTCCATTCCCGCTATTCTTTCAAATCTGAGCGAGAATCGCCCGCCCCGCAGTTCAGCATTCTTGTTGCTGTCAGGGGCGGGCCTTATTGTCTATGCCGTGCTGTCCCATCCCGGTGGCTATCGTATTGAACAGATCCCGGATGTGTTTTTCTCGGTTCTGGGGCGTTTTTTGGGATAATTCGCTTGCCCTTTGCCGGCAGCTTTCGTACATGGCCATCCTGTTCGCGTGGCCGGCCGGAAGTGGCATGCCGAGTCGCGCATAGACCGAACCCGCATTGAAGGAGACGGAAATGCCCAAAATGAAGACGAAGTCGAGCGCCAAAAAGCGCTTCAAGGTGACCGCGACCGGTAAGGTCATGGCTGCTCAGGCCGGCAAACAGCACGGCATGATCAAACGCACCAAGAAATTCATCCGCAACGCCCGCGGTACGGCGGAGCTGTCTGCTCCCGATGCAAAAATCGTCAAGGGCTATATGCCCTACGATCGCTAAGAGGAGTTTGAGACATGTCCCGCGTTAAAGGTGGTACCGTAACCCACGCCCGTCACAAGAAGGTCATCAAGGCAGCCAAAGGTTATTACGGTCGCCGTAAGAACACCTTCAAGGTCGCCCGTCAGGCCGTCGACAAGGCAAATCAATACGCAACCCGTGACCGGAAGCAGCGTAAGCGCAATTTCCGCGCCCTGTGGATCCAGCGTATCAACGCCGCCGTCCGCAGCCATGACGAAGCGCTGACATACAGCCGCTTCATCAATGGTCTGACCCTGGCCGGTATTGAAGTTGACCGTAAGGTTCTGGCCGACCTGGCCGTGCACGAGCCCGAAGCCTTTGGTGCCATCGTGCGCCAGGCCCAGTCTGCACTGGCAGCCTAAGGCTTTTTTGAGCTTCGCAGATCTGAAAGGTCGCTCCTTTGGGGCGGCCTTTTGCTATGGTCGCTGCTCATATGTCCTGTATCTCTGCCTGATGCATCTGCGTGTTGGGTAGGGCCAATCAGCCATAGTCTTCTGGCATCTGGATTGGTCCCAACGCCAGCACTTGCTTTCGCGCGCTCTTGTGGTAGCAGAGCCTAAGCCAAAATTCAGGGGACCGTCATGGACGATCTTAAAGCAAAATACCTCGGGCAGATTGCCGATGCTGCCGATGAAAACGCGCTAGAGACCATTCGGGTCGCCGCCGTCGGCAAAAAAGGCGAAGTTGCACTGAAGATGCGCGAGCTGGGCAAGATGACGCCCGAAGAGCGCCAGGTGGCCGGCCCGGCGCTGAACGCGCTGAAGGATGAGATCAATTCCGCCCTCGCCGCTAAAAAGGTCGGCCTTGCCGATGCGGCGCTGGACGAACGTCTGCGCACCGAATGGCTGGATGTGACCCTGCCGGTCCGTCCCTCGCGTCAGGGCAGCCTGCACCCGATCAGCCAGGCCCAGGAAGAGCTGACCGCGATCTTTGCCGAGCTGGGCTTTTCCGTCGCCGAAGGGCCGCGCATTGATACCGACTGGTATAACTTTGACGCGCTGAACATCCCCGGCCATCACCCCGCACGGGCCGAGATGGACACGTTCTACATGCACCGTGCGACAGGCGACGACCGCCCGCCGCATGTGCTGCGTACCCATACCAGCCCGGTGCAGATCCGTTCGATGGAAAAGATGGGCGCGCCCCTGCGCATCATCTGCCCCGGCGGTGTCTATCGCGCCGACTATGACCAGACCCACACGCCGATGTTCCACCAGGTCGAAGGCCTGGCGCTGGACAAGGATATCTCTATGGCGAACCTCAAGTGGGTGCTGGAGGAATTTGTCAAAAGCTTCTTTGAAGTGGACGACGTCGAGCTGCGTTTCCGCGCGTCACATTTCCCCTTCACCGAGCCATCGGCCGAGGTCGACATTCGCTGTTCCTGGGACAATGGCCAGCTGAAGATCGGTGAAGGCGACGACTGGATGGAGATCCTCGGCTCTGGCATGGTGCACCCCAAGGTGATCGCCGCTGGTGGCATCGACCCCGATGTCTATCAGGGCTTTGCCTTTGGCATCGGCATCGACCGATTGGCGATGCTGAAATACGGCATCCCCGACCTGCGCGCCTTCTTCGATTCCGACCTGCGCTGGCTGCGCCACTACGGTTTCCAATGCCTGGACGTGCCAACGCTGCATGGTGGTTTGAGCCGCTAATATTACTTGTTTCGCGGGGCGCCAGCCCCGCGTCGCGCCCGACCCGCCCCATGGGCGGGCGCGATTGCGCCCACCCCGGTTCGGGCGCTATGCTCTCCTCAAAATTGCATTGATTTGAGGATTTGAGCGAATGGCTTCTGTTGAAGTGATGACGGCTTGCGAGAATGTTTGTCGAGATTTTTCTTGGCTAGGTAAATTCTCCGATTGGGGGCCTGCACTATTGGCAAGCTCTGTCGCCCTGATCATCGCATTTTATGCGTACCCATGGCAAAAAGAACGAGACCGCAAACTGCAAATTCAATTGGAACAACGCGGTGTATATCGTGATTTGATATTCCCACTACACGACGTTCGATTTGCTTTGGAAAAACTTGGAAGTTTCTCAGACTTTGCTGATCTGCAAAAACGTATTTCGTCTGTATTTGAGAGGTTGAATGCCGGAGAAAGACAATTTTTGGCCTCAACGGTACTAATTGATCCCAAGATTGCTAATGAATTCCAACGCTACTTCAGCGAGGCACGTTCGGTCATGTCTGACATTGGAAATGAGCTACAACAACTGCGGGAAACCCAAGACAGCTTGGTTCCCGAGCCTCCAGTGAAAGATGTGAAAGGGGTCTTCAAGGAAGTTTTGGACTGTAGAATTAAGAAATTGGACGCAGCCACTGAGGGTGTCATTAATCGTATAAGGGAAAGCGCTTACGGACTTCAGGGAGAAATTCGGCTTCAAAGCAGAAAGAATAGGAAGCCAGAACAATAAATTGAATAAGCCGGGCCGCTTGCGGCTCGGCACGCGCCTGCCCGCCCCACGGCGGGCGCGTTGCGCCCACCCGGGCAGGAGCGAGCGTGCCTAGGGTTGGGAATGTGCACTACAGTACCACCATGCGCCCTTGTTTGGTGGTCATGACCGGCTTCCCCTCGCATTTACGTCGCAGTCTCAGCCCAGCGTGCCGGGTAGGGCCAGCAAGACTTGCGCCGGGCGTCAATCTTTGTCATTGCCTATGCCTGTATACGCATGGCTTGCCATAGGACTCTTGACCGATGAAATTCACTCTTTCCTGGCTGAAAGATCACCTCGACACTGACGCATCAGTGGATGAGATCGCTGAAACCCTGACTGACCTTGGCCTTGAGGTCGAAGAGGTCAGCAACCCCGGCGATCGGCTCAAGGATTTTACCCTGGGCTATGTGAAACACGCCGAAAAGCACCCGGATGCGGACAAGCTGCGGGTCTGCAAGGTGGACACGGATGAGGGCGAGATGCAGATCATCTGCGGCGCGCCCAACGCCCGCGAAGGCATCACCGTGGTGGTCTGCAAGCCGGGCATGTATATCCCCGGTCTCGACATCACCATTGGCGTCGGCAAGATCCGCGGCGTGGAAAGCTTTGGCATGATGGCGTCCGAGCGCGAGCTGGAGCTGTCGGATGAACATGACGGCATTATCGAACTGCCCTCGGGCGAAGTGGGCGACCGCTTTGTCGACTGGCTGGCGGAAAACCAGCCCGCCAAGGTGGACCCGGTGATCGAGATTGCCATTACCCCCAACCGCCCCGATGCGCTGGGAATCTATGGCATCGCCCGCGATCTGGCCGCGCGCGGTCTTGGCACCTTGAAGACCAAGGATTACGCCCCGGTTGCAGGCAGCTTTGAAAGCCCGATCAAGATCAGCATTGACGAAGACACCCGCGATGGCTGCCCGCTGTTCTCTGGGCGTCTGATCCGGGGCGTCAAGAATGGCCCAAGCCCGCAGTGGCTGCAGGATCGCCTAAAGGCGATTGGTCTGCGGCCGATTTCGGCGCTGGTCGATATCACCAACTTCTTTACCTATGATCAGAACCGCCCGCTGCATGTCTTTGATGCCGCCAAGGTCAGTGGCAATCTGCGGGTGCACCGCGCGGCTGGCGGCGAGATGCTCAAGGCGTTGGACGAGAAGGAATATACCTTCTCGGCCGGACAGATGGTGATCTCGGATGACAAGGCGATAGAAAGCATCGGTGGTATCATGGGCGGCGAAGAGACCGGCTGCACCGACGAGACCGTGGATGTCTTTGTCGAGAGCGCCTTTTGGGATCACGTACAGATTGCGCTCACCGGTCGTGCGCTCAAGATCAATTCGGACGCGCGCTATCGGTTTGAACGCGGTGTCGACCCTGAATTCACCATTCAGGGGCTGCATATGGCAACCCAGATGATCCTGGATCTTTGCGGTGGCGAAGCCTCTGATGTGGTGATCGCGGGCGACGCGCCCGACCACAGCCGCGCCTATAAGCTGGATGCGGAGCGGGTGCAGTCGCTGGTTGGTATGGAAATCCCCGAAAGCGACCAGCGTCAGACCCTGACCCGCCTTGGCTTCCGTCTGGAAGGCAACATGGCCCATGTGCCCAGCTGGCGCCCTGATGTGCAGGGAGAAGCCGACCTGGTGGAAGAGGTGGCGCGCATTGCCTCGCTGACCAAATTGCAGGGCAAACCCTTGCCCCGTATCACTGATGGCATTCCAAAGGCGGTGATGACACCGCAGCAGCGCCGCCAGCAGATGGCGCGGCGCACGGCTGCCAGCCTCGGCTATAACGAAGTGGTCAGCTATACCTTCATCGACCAGCCCTCGGCGACCCTGTTTGGCGGCGGTGATGACGCGACCATGCTGGCCAATCCGATCTCGTCCGAGATGTCGCATATACGCCCTGCCTTGCTGCCAGGCCTGTTGCAGGCGGCGGCGCGCAATCAGGCGCGTGGCTTTATGGATCTGGCCCTGTTCGAGGTTGGTCCGGCCTTTCATGGTGGTGAACCGGGCGAGCAGCATAACCTGATTTCGGGCATCCTGGTGGGGCGTACCGGTCCCAAGGATGTGCATGGCAGCGCCCGCGCGGTGGATACCTTTGATGCCAAGGCCGATATCGAAGCCATTCTTGCGGCCATCGGTGCCCCGGCCAAAGTGCAGATCCTGCGCGGCGCGCAGAGCTGGTGGCACCCTGGGCGTCATGGCAAGATTTGCCTTGGCCCGAAAAAAGTGCTGGGTATCTTTGGTGAATTGCACCCCAAGGTGATCGCCGAGATGGGCGTCAAAGGACCAGTCGTTGCCTTTAGCATCTGGCCCGATGAGGTTCCGTTGCCACGCAAAAGCGGCACCACCCGCGCCGCGCTGGCGCAAAGCGACCTGCAGGCGGTTGAACGCGATTTCGCCTTTGTGGTGGATGCCGAGGTCGAGGCGCTGACACTGGTCAATGCGGCCTCTGGTGCCGATAAGGCGCTGATCTCCGAGGTGCGCATCTTTGATGAATTCATCGGCGGCGCCCTGGGTGAGGGTAAAAAGAGCCTCGCCGTGACCGTGCGCCTGCAGCCCAGCGACAAGACGCTGAAGGAAAAGGACATCGAGGCGGTGAGCGAGAAGATCATTGCCAAGGTGACCAAGGCCACTGGCGGCACTCTGCGGGGCTAGAGCATGTCGCTCGAAAGTGGTTTCCGGTTTCGAGCTATTTGACATGCTAAATCAATAGACGAGAGCCTGTCGCCTGAATGTGAATGATTGCGACAGGCTCTCCTGCCGGTTTGGCGATACCAGATCCAATGCAGTAAAGCGCGCCCTTCGGGGCGCGTTTTATTTTGCCGCAAAGAATTCGGCCAGCAGATCATAGACCAGGCGTATGCGCCGACTGCTGTGCAGCTCACGGTGGGTTGTCAGCCAGACCGGAAAGCGGATGGGGGGCTGATCCGTCAACAGCCGTTCGACGCCGCTGGAGTGTTCGACAACATCATCTGCCATGGCCCCGATGCCAAAGCCCTGCCGGACCAGCTCCCAGGCTGCGAGCCCGCTGTTGGATCCGATGCGAAAATTATCGTGTGTCAGGTGAATGCCAAGCGGCGCAAGAAATTCGATAGAACGCTGGATATCTCCGAAATTTACAAATTCATGAGATGACAGAGCAGCGAGTGAGCCGGGATGCCCCCGGCGAGCCAGGTAACTGGGCGCGGCGTAAAAATGCGCCGTGGCCTCTTGGACCAGACGTGTGATCAGCTCTGGTTGGTCGGGGCGCACATGGCGAATGGCAATATCAGCCTCGCGCCGCATCAAGTCACGGATGTCATTGGCGGCCACGATATCAATGGTCAGGCGTGGGGCCTGTTGCCGTAGCGTCTGCAACACAGGTGGCAACACGAAGGCCGACATCATGTCGCTGGCGGTGATGCGGATTGTGCCTTCGATGGACTGGGCCTGCGCACTGGCGGCAAGGCTGAGCCCATCGGCACCGTCTGACATCTTGCGCCCATGTGGTAAAAGCTCACGCCCGGCATCTGTCAAGGCAAGGCTGCGCCCAAGGCGTTCAAACAGCATGACCCCCAGATCGGCCTCCAGCGCAGAGACCTGTCGGGACAGCGTTGGCTGGGTCAGGCCAAGTTGGCGCGCCGCCGCAGACAGCGAGCCGGTTTCAGCAGTGGCGAGAAAGGCGCGGATATGGGTCCAGTCAGGTTTGTTCATGCAAATATGTATAAGTTATCCCCGAATTTTGGCAATTTATATGTGGTTTCCGTATGGATAAGCTGTGGCCAAATCAGGAGAGACAGAATGAAAACCGACGCGCCGTTCTGGGATAAAATTGCCGCCAAATATGCTGAAGACCCCATTCGTGATGAGGCGGCCTATCGGCAGGCGCTGGCGCGGACCTGCAGCTATCTGAAACCTGATGATCGGGTTTTGGAATTGGGCTGCGGCACGGGCTCGACCGCAATTGAACTGGCGAGCCAAGTGGCCGAGATTACCGTTTCGGATCTGTCACAGGGCATGCTTGCCATTGCGCGGGACCGGGCGGCCGCCGCCGGGGTCGGCAATATCCATTTTCATCAGGGCAGCGTGGCGCAGGCCCCAGAGGGCTCATTTGATGTGGTCTTGGCGCATAACCTTTTACACCTGCTGCCTGATCTGGAGGCAGCGCTGGCGCTGGTCGCTGCGCGCCTGCCAAAGGGCGCTTTGTTCATATCCAAGACACCCTGCCTGGGGGAGACGCGAGGCAGTGCCAAATATTGGTTGTTCAAGGCCATGATCCCGGTGATGCGCTTTCTTGGCAAAGCGCCAACCAGTCCGGTGCATTTTTTCGATATCACCTCGCTTGAAGCTGCGATCAAGGCCGCCGGGTTTGAACTGGTCGAGACCGGCAATTACCCGGTTTCAACGCCGGGGCGCTATATCGTGGCGCGTCGTCTTTGATTTGTGCTCTGGTGTGGTCGGGCGATCCGACATAGGTCTGGGACAAACCAACTGGAGCAGGAGCGCAACATGACACTGAATGTATATCTATCCGGTGAGATCCACACTGATTGGCGTGAACAGATCATCGACGGCGCCAAGGGGCTGGATGTGACCTTTCAAAGCCCTGTGACTGATCACGGGGCCAGCGACGATTGCGGCGTGGCGATCCTGGGCGCCGAGGACAGCAAATTCTGGCATGACCATAAGGGCGCCAAGCTGAATGCGATCCGCACCCGTAAAGGCCTGGAAGAGGCCGATGTGGTGGTGGTGCGCTTTGGTGAAAAATACAAACAGTGGAACGCCGCCTTTGATGCCGGCTATGCGGCGGCGCTGGGGAAATCCATCATCGTGCTTAGCCAGCCAGACCATCAGCATGCCTTGAAAGAAGTCCATGCTGCGGCCCTTGCCGTAGCGGAAGAGCCGCGCCAGGTGGTTGAGATCCTGACCTATGTCCTGGACGGCAGCCTGCCAAACTAATGGGGCTGCAATGATGGAGGTTGCGATGAAGGTGCCAATTCTGGAAACCGAACGCTTGGTCCTGCGGCCACATGCCAGCGCGGATTTTGCCGATCTGGCGGCGCTATGGGCCGATCCCGAGGTGGTGAAATACATCGGGGGCAGCCCCTGCACGCAAGAGATGTCCTGGGCGCGATTGCTGCGCTACATTGGCCATTGGCAGGCCCTGGGCTTTGGCTATTGGGCGATCTGTGATCGCAGTGATGGCCGTTTTCTGGGCGAAGCCGGATTTGCCATCTATCACCGCGAGGTGACGCCAGCCCTGCCTGTGGTGCCCGAGGCAGGATGGCTGCTGTCCCCTGTCGCGCAGGGGCGTGGGCTGGCACGTGAAGCCCTGGCCTGCCTTCACCAATGGGCGGATGAAAACAAGGATTGGGACCAAGCCATTGCGATCATTGATCCGGATCACAAGGCCTCGCTGCGGCTGGCTTCGGGCTTGGGCTATCAGCCAACGGGGATGGCCCGGTATCAGGGCGCGGAAATGCAGGTTTTGACACGCCCTGGACCGACTGCCACATCTGTCTGAAGGCATAGCCCCCAGATATGTCACAAAGATCTGCACCTAGGGTGGCGGTTTTGGTTTTGTGAAAACTTATCTTTAACGGCCAACCTCTAGGTTGCTTGGCAGATATCTCTCTTTCAGTCATTTAGGGGCTTCGCCTGTGGGGCTCTTGTGGAAAATACCTATGCAGAACCGTCGCAGCGCGCTCAAAGACATTACGCCCAAAGTCGAGGACAGGGGGCTGTTCAAAAAAGACCTGGGCCAGTTCCGGGTGGCCCTGGTGCCTCATATCAAGCGCAGCAGCCGGGGGGATCTGGTGATCCGTGGCTATCTCAATGGGACCGCTGAAGTCTTTGTCATCTTTGCCGGGCGTCGCACAAAAGAGGCCTTGGGGATCGAAAGCCGGCTGAAGACCATGTATGCACGCCTGAACCATGCGGCGGCAAAATCTGGCACCGAGCCACCGCAGATCAACAGTGTTCGCCTGGGCATTCGTGTGGAAGGATCTTGGCGGCCCCGGTTCCAAAGGGATACCTCTGGCTGGGAACACCGCAGCTATCAACTGCTGGCCGCGCGCTGGGCCTATGCCGATTTAGATGGGATGACAAACTTGGGCGGGCGGTCGCCCTTTACCTGACCGGGGGTGTGTGACCGCGCGGACAGATGCAAGATCCGCTGCTCTGTCTACCAGGTCGTAATACAGAACACCCCGCCATTGGCGGGGTGCTGGGGCGCATAGGTAGAAGGGTGATTACCCTTATGCGTCGCGTTTGATTTCCACTGTATGTGGGTAGGGGATGGAAATACCTTTCTTGTCAAAGGCTTCCTTGACAGCCTGGGTCATGGCGAATTTCACCTCCCAATAGTCTGCCGCGTCGCACCACAGGCGGGTGGTCAAATCCACAGAGCTATCGCCGAGATTGGTGACCCGCACCCAGGGTTCCGGGTCTGTCTTGATGCGGCTGTCGGCTGCGGCCAGCTCAAGGATGACAGCCTTGGCAGCATCGGCACTATCGCCATAGTCAATGCCAAAGACCAGATCCACCCGGCGCGTGGCGTGATGCGAGAAGTTGGTGATGATTGATCCCCAGGCCTGACCATTGGGTACAATGATCTGCACGTTGTCAGGGGTGGTCAGTTCGGTCACAAACAGGTTGAGATCCTTGACGGTCCCGCTGGTGCCGCCAATATCCACATATTGGCCAATCTTATAGGGGCGAAACAGGATCAGCATAAAGCCTGCTGCCAGGTCGCTCAGGGTGCCCTGCAGGGCCAGGCCAATGGCCAGGGTGGCGGCACCCATCATGGCAACCAGGCTGGTGGCCTCGATGCCAAAGATCCCCAGCACGGCAATCAGCACCACCGCCAGCAGGGCCCAACGCAGCATACTTGCGATGAAATTGCCCAAAGTGGCGTCAATCTCCGGGGTGGAATTGATCCGCTTGCGCACGGTTTCGCTGATCATGCCGACGGCAATCCAGCCGATGATTAGCACCACCAGCGCCTTGATGCCGCTTAATACCAGGGGCCAGTAGGCCAGTCCTTGTTCCATAACACCGTTCATCTCTGTCTCACTCTTTTTGGTTTGTTTAAGGCCTATCTTTTGTGAAACACGTCTTGGCCCAGTCCCGCAAGGGGAGTTACACGGCAAAAAGCCCCCAAACGGATTTGGGGGCTTGCGAATGGTATGCGGGCCAGCGGGCCTGGCTGGCGCGTTCTGCGACCCTACGACTTCAGCGCGATGGCCGGAGAGATCACATCTAGCCCCAGGGCTTTGCCAACCGCGTAATAGGTCAGCTTGCCGGCATGGACATTCAGACCGTTCAGCAGATGCGGATCATCTTCGCAGGCCTGCCGCCAGCCCTTGTTCGCCAGGTTCAGCATAAAGGGCAGGGTGGCATTCCCCAGCGCCTGGGTCGAGGTGCGGGCAACTGCACCGGGCATGTTGGCCACGCAGTAATGCATGATGCCGTCGACCTCATAGATCGGGTCGGCATGGGTGGTGGCCCGAGAGGTTTCAAAGCAGCCACCCTGGTCGATGGCCACATCCACCAGCGCAGCGCCAGGTTTCATTTCGCTTAGCATGGCGCGCGAAACGAGCTTTGGGGCTTCGGCGCCGGGGATTAGCACTGCGCCGATCACCATGTCTGCATCGCGCACCAGATCGGCAGTGGCGCCAGCGGTAGAATATTGGTTTTTGAAATCGCGGCCGAAGACATCATCCAGATATTTCAGCCGGGTCAGGGAACGATCCAGAATGGTGACATCCGCGCCCATGCCTGCGGCGATCTTGGCCGCATGGGTGCCGACAACGCCGCCACCAATCACCGCGACCTTGGCCGGGGCCACGCCGGGCACGCCGCCCATCAGAATGCCGCGCCCGCCATTGGCTTTTTGCAGGGTCCAGGCGCCGACCTGTGGGGCCAGCCGACCGGCCACTTCGGACATTGGTGCCAGCAGCGGCAGGCCGCCATGGGCATCTGTCACGGTTTCATAGGCAATGGCTGTACAGCCGGATTCCAACAGATCGGTGGTCTGGGCCGGATCTGGGGCCAGGTGCAGATAGGTGAACAGCAATTGGCCTTCGCGCAGCATCTTGCGCTCAACGGCCTGGGGTTCCTTCACTTTGACGATCATGTCTGCGGTGGCAAAGATTTCTTCTGCGGTGTCGATCACCACAGCGCCAGAGGTAAGATAGTCAGCATCGGTAAAGCCTGCGCCCAGGCCTGCGCCTTTTTGTATAAGCACCTGATGGCCATGCTGAACGGCCTCTCGGGCGGCGTCAGGGCTAATGCCGACGCGAAATTCCTGTGGCTTGATCTCTGTAGGGCAGCCGATTTTCATGATCTCTCCTCCATATTATTGCGTCAGTCTGACGCAGCTGGCGGGGAAAGTGCTGCTTTTCTGTGCGTAATAAAAACATGACATTCGAAGATTCTTCGAATACACCAGCGGAAAGTAGCAAGGATCTTTGAAAAAATGTCTCTGGATGGCACGGATCGTCGGATTTTGCAGGTGTTGCAACGGCGGGGCCGGATCTCTAACGCAGAGCTAAGCGAGCGGGTCAACCTGTCGGCATCAGCCTGTCACCGAAGGGTACAGCGGTTGGAAGGCGATGGCTATATCAAAGATTACGTCGCGCTGCTGGATGCCCGCAAGATGGCAGTTTCAACGACGGTGTTTGTTGAGATCACCCTGCAAAGCCAGGCGGATGAGCTGTTGGATGCCTTTGAACGCGCCGTGGCGCGGATCCCGGATGTGCTGGAATGCCACCTGATGGCGGGAACGGCGGATTATTTGCTCAAGGTGGTGGCGGAAAACACGGATGATTTTGCGCGCATCCACCGCCAGCACCTGACCCGGCTGCCGGGGGTGGCGCAGATGCAATCCAGTTTTGCCCTGCGCACGGTCTTCAAGACCACAGCGCTGCCGGTTTAGGGTGAATTGTACAAGCTGTTGATGGCAAATGGGTTTTGCAGATTTGCCTCTGTCTTGCGGCGCCGAACTGTGCTCTGCTGCGGGGGATTGAGAGCGGGAGGCAGGCCATGGAGTGGGACTATATCGTGGTGGGCGCAGGCAGCGCCGGATGTGTTATTGCCAAACGACTGAGCGAGGCAGGCCATCGGGTCCTGCTGCTGGAGGCCGGCGGCAAGGACAATTACCACTGGGTCCATATCCCAATGGGCTATCTCTATTGCATCGACAACCCGCGTACCGACTGGATGTATCGCACCGCCGCTGAACCCGGGCTGAACGGGCGCAGCCTGCTTTATCCGCGTGGCAAGGTGCTGGGGGGCTGCTCGTCGATCAATGGGATGCTCTATCTGCGTGGTCAGGCGGCGGATTACGATGGCTGGCGTCAGCGTGGGCTGGTGGGCTGGGGCTGGGACGATGTGCTGCCCTATTTCAAGAAATCCGAAGACTATGTCGAAGGTGCCTCGGACATGCACGGCGAAGGCGGCGAATGGCGGGTGGAAAACCAGCGGCTGCGCTGGGATGTGCTGGACGACTGGATGGAGGCCGCTGCCAGTTGGGGGCTGCCCAAGGTCACCGATTTCAACACCGGCAACAACGAAGGCGTTGGGTATTTTCGGGTCAACCAGCGTGGTGGCTGGCGGATGAATACCGCCAAGGCGTTCTTGCGCACGGTGACCGGCATCAATCTGAAGGTAGAGACCCAGGCCCATACCCGCCGCATCCTGATCGAAGACGGCCGCGCGGTTGGGGTGGAATATGACAAGGGCGGTGTCACTCATCAGGTGCGGGCGCGCGGCGAGGTGGTGCTTTCGGCTGGGGCGGTGAACTCGCCGCAGATCCTGCAACTGTCCGGCCTGGGGCCAGGGGAGCTGTTGCAGCAGCACGGCATCGAGGTGCGGCGGGACATGCCGGCCGTTGGGGCCAATCTGCAGGATCACCTGCAACTACGCTGTGCCTGGCGGTTGGAACAGGGGCGCACGCTGAACACATTGGCAAACTCTGTGTTGGGCAAGGCCCGTATTGGCCTGGAGTATGTGCTGAAACGTTCGGGGCCGATGTCGATGGCACCCAGTCAACTGGGGGCCTTTGCGCGTTCGCGTCCAGATCTGGCGACGCCGGATCTGGAATATCATGTGCAGCCCCTGACGCTTGAGGCCTTTGGCCAGCCGCTGCATGACTTTCCCGGCCTGACTGCCAGTGTCTGCAACCTGCGCCCCGAAAGCCGGGGTACGGTGCAGATCGCCTCGGGGGATCCGCATCAGGCACCGGTGATTGCGCCCAATTACCTGTCCACCGAAGGCGACCGGCAGGTGGCGGTTGCGGCGATTCGGCAGGCGCGGGCGATCATGGCGCAACCTGCCATGCGCGCCTATGGCCCGCAAGAAATGAAGCCGGGCGGCGGGTCTGACGATGCGGCGGATCTGATGCGGGCGGCGGGCGACATTGGCACCACGATCTTTCACCCGACCTGCACCGTGCATATGGGGACGGATGAGACTGCGCCGCTGGATGGCGATTTGCGGCTGCGCGGGGTCCGGGGGCTGCGGGTGGCGGATGCCAGCGCCATGCCCACCATCCCCAGCGGCAATACCAATGCGCCCAGCATCATGATTGGCGAAAAAGCCGCTGATCTGATCCTGGCCACAGCAAAGGCTGCGGCTGCCTAAACTCCGGGCTCCCGGTGATACCGCAATGCTGCAAAGCGGGCAAAGATGGTTGCACCCGGTGGCGATCTCGCATTCATTGAGGCAAAGGTGTCTTGTGTTGCGCTGGGCGCGTGGCCCGGCGCTGAGCTGACTGCGATGTGAACGCTGTTTGGTTTCAAGACTGACATCAAAGGATTACACTGGCGTGTTAGTGGCATCCGCAACAGATAACACAGTAAAGGAATAGGCCTGTGACCAGCGATATCGAACCCGACTCCTTTGATTGGCTTGAAGCCGAGCTTCAGGACACATTGGACGAGGATATCGAAATTGAATTCGCAGAACCGATGCTGTCGATGGAGCTGCGCAAGATCTACCGCGAGCAGCACCCCGAGATGCTGGATCGGCAGGTCTATTTCCGCAACCTGCTGCGCCTGCAGGCTGAGCTGATCAAACTGCAGGATTGGGTGGTCGAAACCGGCGCCAAGGTTCTGGTCATCATGGAAGGGCGCGACAGTGCCGGCAAAGGCGGAGTAATCAAGCGTATTACCCAACGGCTCAACCCGCGGGTGGCGCGGGTCGTCGCCCTGCCTGCGCCCAGCCGCCGCGAGCAAAGCCAGTGGTATTTCCAGCGCTATGTGCCGCATCTGCCTTCGGGGGGCGAAATCGTGCTGTTTGACCGATCCTGGTACAACCGCGCCGGGGTTGAACGGGTGATGGGCTTTGCCGATGACGACCAGGTCGAGACATTTTTCCGCGATGTGCCCGAGTTTGAGCGTATGCTGGTGCGCTCCAATACCATCGTGCTGAAATACTGGTTCTCTATCACCGACGAAGAACAGCAGCTGCGCTTTATGATGCGTATTCACGATCCGATGAAACAGTGGAAGCTGTCACCAATGGATCTGGAAAGCCGCATTCGCTGGGAGCAATATACCAAAGCCAAGGAAGAGATGTTCGAACGTACCAACATCCCCGAGGCCCCTTGGTATATCGTTGAAGGTAATGATAAAAAGCGCGAACGCCTGAACTGTATCGAACACCTTTTGAGCAAGATCCCCTATCAGGACGTCCCCAGCGAAAAAGTCACGCTGCCGGACCGGGAATATAACCCTGATTACGAACGCCGGGTGCTGCCGGATGAACTCTATGTGCCAAAGGTCTACTGACCGCGAGAGGGGCTAGTCCAGGGCATTGGCATTATCGAGAAAGCGTTGCAGATACTGCGTGAAACTGATGGTTTCCGCCTCGGTGAAACCCTTCAGCAGGTCTCTTTGGCGTTCTAGTGCGCGGGGCAGGATGCGGGCGTGCAGGGCCTGTCCCTCTGGGGTCAGGTACCAGGCCTTTCGCCGTTCATCGCCGCCTGTCGTGGCAAGGGCACGCGCCAGACCGTTGGTCTCTAACCGCTGCAAAGAGCGGCTAACGGCCGCCTTGTCGATGCCCGTGACGCGCGTGGCTTCGGCCACGGGGCAGCCGGGGCTGCGGGTCAGCATCACCAGCATACGCCAATCCATCACGCCGATGCCAAATTCCGCCTGATAGGCGCGCGTTGCCTCTCGGGTCAGGCGGTTGCCGGCAAAGGTAACCAGAACAACGGGGCTGTTGCGATAGCTGAGGGTCGTCGCAGCAGGATCATCCGGGGCACCTGTGGCGGTGACCAGGAATAAATCATCCCTCAGCGCTGACGGGTCGTCGGCATCTTGCGCCTCGTGGGGCAGGCCGGGCAGGTCAGATGGGGGCGGCACGATTGATGGGGGCTGTGTCATGGCGGCATCTTATGGCTGCCGTGTTGACAGATCAACACACGCTGACCTGCCGGTAGCATGGCTTTGCCCAAGGCGCGCCGCCTTTGATCTGTCTTGGATGCATCAGGGGAAGGCCCCGAGATGACAATTGCCTGTGCGCAGGGGGAAGGCGCGCGCCGCTATCGTACCAAAAGCCGCGCATTGTCATCTCGGGCAGAGCCGGGCGTTCCAAATCCGGCTGCAAGCACATGGGCGGACACCCTTGGGTGTGTTGCCCCGTAAGAGAACCATACGGCAAGCTGTGCAGGAATACACGCTAAAGTTTAGTGGTGAGCGGATTTTCGCGCTAACAGGGCCAAAGGCGCGCTACACATGGTTTCAAGGCCCTCAAAACGACAAACCCCCGAGCCAGGGCGCGGGGGTCATCAACTTTGTGTCCAGAAGAAAACTGGAAGCCCAAAAGGCGGATAGAAGGAGCTTAGAGCATACCTTCGCGCTGTGCTTTCTTACGCGCCAGTTTACGGGCACGACGGATAGCTTCAGCTTTCTCGCGCGCTTTTTTCTCGGACGGCTTCTCGAAATGTTGCTTGAGCTTCATTTCACGGAAGACGCCTTCACGCTGCAGCTTTTTCTTCAGAGCGCGGAGCGCCTGATCGACATTGTTGTCACGAACACTAACCTGCATGTGGTTTTCACCACCTTTCTAGATAGAGTTGCAAGGATTTGCAGGAAGTGGCCATATAGCAAAGCCCCTGCATCTTGTCTAGTACTGTGATATGTCGCTGTCAGACCCTATTTATCAGGGCGCGGGCAATTGCGATCCGATCTCGCACCAATAACCTGGAGAGGCCAAGATGAGCACCGAGGAAAATCAAGACACCCCCGCTGGCAATGACGGTCTGATGGATCAGCTGCTGGATGCGGCCCTGCTGCATGTGGTATTTGATGGCTGGTCCAAGGCGAGTTTTGACGCAGCGATTGCCGATGCCGATGTAAATCCGGTGCTGGCGCAGGCGCTGTGCCCGCGCGGTGCCCTGGATCTGGCGGTGGCCTATCACCAGCGCGGCGATCAGGCGATGCTGGCGCGTCTGGCGGCGTCAGATCTGTCGGGGCTGCGGTTTCGTGACAAGATTGCCGCCCTTGTGCGCTATCGCCTGGACGCGGCCGAGGACAAGGACGCGGTGCGGCGCGGTGTGACGCTCTTTGCGCTGCCCAACCACGCCGCCGAAGGTGCCAAGCTGGTCTGGGGAACCTGCGATGCCATCTGGACAGCGCTGGGCGACACATCGGACGACCTGAACTGGTACAGCAAGCGCACCATACTGTCGGGGGTCTATTCTTCGACGCTGCTGTATTGGCTGGGCGATGACAGTCCTGATCATCAGGCAACCTGGGAGTTTCTGGATCGGCGCATCGATAATGTGATGCAGTTTGAAAAGGTCAAGGCGGACCTGAACAAGAATCCCTTGCTCAAGCCGTTCCTGGCCGGCCCTGCTTGGCTGTCGGCCCAGATCAGACGCCCGGCCCCGCACGACGATTTGCCGGGGCAGTCTCGCGGTTCGTGACTGCGGGTTGTGACCCAGGGCAGGTTGCGTAACACTGTGCATCGGTTACGTGCTCCTGCAGCATGATAGATTACCAAGTAAGAGAAAATCGCGTGACGGTAAAGGAACGCGACAGGCTTTCGCATCAGGCTGGGCAATGCCCGGCGCCCGTGACAAGCTGGTGCCAAAGAAGACAAGAAGCTCAGACCTGACGGCTGGGCCGGAACAAGAGGATCCCCCGCATGAGCGATACGATGCGTGCCGTTGAAATCTCGACCCCAGGCGGGCCAGAGGTGCTGACCCTGACCCAGCGGCCCATGCCGCAGCCGACCCATGGTCAGGTGGTGCTGAAGGTGGCCTATGCCGGGGTCAATCGCCCCGATGCGCTGCAACGCGCCGGCGCCTACAATCCGCCCCCCGGTGCCAGTGATCTACCGGGGCTAGAGGCATCTGGCGAAGTGGTGGCGCTGGGCGCCGGTGTCACGGGGCTGGAAATTGGCGATCGGGTCTGTGCCCTGCTGCCCGGTGGTGGCTACGCCGAATATGTCGCAACCCCGGCGGCCCATTGCCTGCCCATTCCAGATGGCCTGAGCCTTAAGCAGGCGGCCTGCCTGCCCGAGACCTGTTTCACTGTCTGGTCGAATGTTTTCACCCGTGGCGGGCTGAAAGCGGGCGAGCGTTTCTTGGTGCATGGTGGATCCTCCGGCATTGGTACAACAGCGATCCAGCTGGCGACGGCGCTGGGCGCGCGGGTCTTTACCACCGCTGGGTCGGATGAGAAATGCCAGGCCTGCCTGGATCTCGGGGCGGAACGTGCGATCAACTACAAGGATGAGGATTTTGTCGAGGTGCTGCGCGCCGAGGGCGGGGCTGACCTGATCCTTGATATGGTTGGCGGAGATTATATTCCCCGCAATATCAAAACTCTCGCGGATGATGGCCGCATGGTACATATCGCGTTCCTGTCCGGTCCCAAGGCCGAGCTGAACTTTGCCCAGATCATGGCGCGCCGCCTGACGGTGACAGGATCAACCCTGCGGCCGCAAAGCGATCTGGCCAAGGCCCGCATCGCGCAGGATCTGTTCGAAGTGGTCTGGCCCCTTATCGAGGCTGGCAAGCTGGCTCCGGTGATGGATAGTGAATTTGCGCTGGAAGAGGCCGCCGCCGCCCATGCTCGCATGGAAAGTTCGGGCCATATCGGCAAGATCGTTCTGAAAGTTTCCGACATCTAGCCGGACAGGTGCGGTGCAGGTCGCCGCACCGAAGCCGCAGGGCACCTGCAGAAGGTTGGGAAAACGCGCCTGACCCCGGGGGACGGTGGGGACGGCCAAGCGCCGCCCGGTGGGCGCCGGGCGATACCTCCTCGGCTGTCCCCAGCAGCGTAAGAGGAGGAAGCTGTCAGCGCACCGCGCGCCGATAGAGATGCCAACTGGCATGTCCCAGGATTGGGATCACCAACACCAGCCCGGCAAAGGCAGGCAGGGAGCCGAGAAAAACCGCCAGCGCCACAAAGGCCCCCCAGGTCAGGGTCACGCGCGGGTTGCGCCGCACCAGTCTGACCGAGGTGATGACGGCGACGGGCAGACCGACATTACGTTCCAGCAGCAGCGGAAAAGAGACCAGGCTGACGGCCAGGGCAGTGATTGCAAAGATTGCGCCAGTCAGCCCGCCCCAAAAGATCATTTGCCAGCCCTCGGGCTGTTGCACGATGGAAAGCAGGAAAGAGCTGAGAGAGCTTGGCGCCTCGGGGCCGAGGGTGTGGTTGTAGATTGCATTCGCCACCATCAGCCAAGCCGTGAATAGCACCGCTAGGTAAAATCCGAGGGCCAGGACCGACAGCAGCGCCGGAGAGCGCAGCACCTCAAAGGCATCGCCCCAGCGCGGGGTGAAGCCGGCAGCCCGACGCGCCGACATCATATACAGCCCGACAGAAGCTGCGGGGCCCAGCAGGGCAAAGCCCAGAATCAGCGGAAAGATCAGCGGCAGCATGTTGACGTGCAGGCTCATGATCACCAGACCAAGGCCGATCAGCGGGTAGCACAGGATCAGAAACATTGCATCGCTGCGGCAGGCGGCAAAATCCTCGACCCCGGCCTTCAGCGCGGCACGCAGATCCGACATTTCCAGGTGGTTCAACTCGGGTCGGGCCGTGGTCTCATCGCTGCCCAGGTGTGCCACTGAATCCGAGACATGTGCCGAGGTTAAGCCCAGATGCTGTGCCAGCCAACTGAGCGGGTTTCCGATTGTGTGTGCCATGTGCGTGCTCCCTTTCATCCCATAAGAGGGCCCGGATCAAGGATGCCGCAAAGCCGCGCCAGGGGGCAGAGCCGTCTCGCGCTGCAGAGTCGGGCCAATGCGGCACAGGACCCATATTATCAAGATCTAGCGCATAGCGTGATCACATCCAGCCCACCGACCTTCACAAGCCCGCGACAGGGGCGCGAGTGCGAGATATCAGCTTTGGTACAAAAGGGGCCAATAGACCAAGCTGGGGAAGCTCGGGATCGCAGTTGCCAATGAAACGGCGCCAAGTGGAAGCATAAGGATATTGGCGGTCGAGATGCCCCAGAACGTCCACCGCCAGGAGTGCCATTGGCGTGCTGCCAATTGGTTTGCGGTGAAAAGAACAATCACGATCAGCCAGAAGAGGAGCTGCCTTTGCCGCCCCTCTGCCAAGGCATCTATCAGGCCCCTGACGCCCCAAGGGGCAGCTAGGTTGAGTGCGGCAAAGGTGACGACCGGTCCGATTCTCATGTCACCTAATTGGTGTGAAATGCGCATCCTTTAGCGAACAATCCTTGATCACGTCACGCCCGCAGGGCACGGGTTGCAGGTCGCGGGACAGGCACAGGCGGACCTCTTGGATGTGATGATCGCGGCAGGTCACGGTGACGCTGTCGGCATCAAACTGCGGGTTGGCCTGCAAAAACGCCTGTTCGACCAGTGTGGCGGGCAGGGTCACGGCGCGCTCCAGCTTGCGAAAGATCGCCGGGCGGGTGACGCTGTCATAGGCCGCGCGCGACAGATCAAGATAGGAGCGGGCGCCTAGACCGGAACAGGTGCCGTGCTTTTTCCACTGATGCCAGGCGAGACCGGGAGTCCCCATGATATCAGCCATTTTCGCTGTATCGCTGCGCCGGGGCGGGGCCTGGGTTGTGCGGCAATAGCTGGGCCAGCCGCGATGAAACTGCGGCCAAAGCCCATGTAGGGTCCAGCCATGGTCGTGACGCGGATCACATTGGTCGGACCCCTTGGCGTCGCCTTCGATCTCGCACCAGTTGGGCGACCAGCTAAGCGCCAGAACGTAATAGTCAAATTCACCGGCGACCTCTCCATCTGCCCAAGCGGCAAGGGTGAAAGGCCCGGTCAGGGCGAGAAATATTGCTAAAAAGAACCTGCGCATCGCCTCTTTCCTTATGAAATCAGCACGACTATATAGAATGGAAGTTCCCCGACAATGGATACCGACCCCAAATGACCGGGGCAGCCTAATTCAGGCGACGGGAAAGTTGTATTTCGGGACAGGACGCCAGGTTTAGGAGATGAGCACATGGCAAAACCATTGATGACCAAAGCTACCGCCGTGTGGCTGGTGGACAATACAACGATCAGCTTCAAGCAGATCGCGGATTTCGTCGGCATGCACGAGCTGGAAATTCAGGGCATTGCCGATGGTGATGTGGCGGCCGGCGTCAAAGGTTTTGATCCGGTGACCAACAATCAGCTGACCCAGGATGAAATTGACAAGGCCGAAGCCAACCCCTTGTACAAGCTGAAGCTCAAATTCAACGCGGCAGCGGCCGGCGAGGAAAAGCGCCGTGGCCCGCGCTACACGCCGCTGTCCAAACGTCAGGACCGGCCCAATTCGATTCTCTGGCTGGTCAAGTTCCACCCAGAGCTGTCGGATGGCCAGATCGCCAAGCTGGTCGGCACCACCAAACCAACAATTCAGTCGATCCGCGAACGCACCCACTGGAATATTTCCAACATGCAGCCGATTGATCCGGTTGCTCTGGGCCTGTGCAAGCAGTCCGAACTGGACGCGATCGTGCAGAAGGCAGCAGCCAAGAAAGCGGCTGAAGGCGGCGTGATGAGCGACGATGAACGGCGCAAGCTGGTTTCGACCGAGCAATCGCTGGAAATGGAAACCGAATCCAAGATCCCCGCCGGGATCGAAGGCCTGGAGAGCTTTACCCTTGGCGGTGGCAGTTCGCGCCCCTCGGCCGATCCGGTTGTTGACGCGGATAGCTTTTTCAACCTGCCCGATGTAGCGGATGACGACGAAGACGAAGAAGGCGGCGAGACCTCGCGCAGCTGATCGTTTCGCGGGCAGCGCCGTTGCCCCGCGCTGGAAAAATTTCAGACCATGCTCTTCCGGGCATGGTCTTTTTTTGTGCTGCGGCCGCCGTATCCTATAGTTGTTTGCGGGCCTTGAGGGCGGCGCTGATGGTGCCATCGTCCAGGTAATCCAGCTCGCCGCCGATGGGGACGCCCTGGGCCAGGGTGGTGATCTGCACCTGATCGTCCAACTGGTCGGCAATGTAGTGGGCCGTGGTTTGGCCGTCTATGGTGACGTTTAGCGCCAAAATCACCTCGCGGAGGCCCTCGCTTGCGACCCGGTCCACCAGGCGCGGAATGCGCAAATCGTCCGGACCGACGGCATCCAGCGCCGACAATGTGCCGCCAAGCACGTGATACCGCCCCTTGAAAACCTGCGCCCGCTCCATCGCCCAAAGGTCGGAAACGGTTTCCACCACGCAGATTTCGCCGTTGGCGCGCCGCTCGTCGCTGCAAATACCGCAGATATCGCTGGTGCCGACATTGCCACAGTTCAGACATTCGCGGGCGGTGGCTGCCACCGCGCCAAGGCTATCGGCCAGCGGCGTCAGCAGCAGTGCGCGTTTGCGAATCAGATGCAGCACCGCCCGGCGGGCAGAGCGAGGCCCCATGCCGGGAAGTTTCGCCATAAGGGCAATCAGGTGCTCGATCTCGCTGAGGCTGTCGTCGGTCATATAGGATCCTTTGCGCTTGTCCGCATATAGGCGCAAAGCGGCGGGGCGCTGCAAGGCCCATGGGAACGTCGGGCGGGCTTTGTTTCTGGTTGCGGGTCTTTTACTAGGCTATGGTACGCGTGATGTGGCCTCACCTTGGCGTCTTATGCCGTCTGAATGATATTACCTCTTGAAAAATAATCGTAGCCCGCGCATATAGGCAGGGCTAACGTTTTTCTTTTTCGACCCACTGTCTCCCGTTTACGGCGTTCAGTCTTCGATCCAGACCTACCACGCCGGGCTGCCGCACCAACGCGGGCAGCATTTAATAGGAGATTACGGACATGGCTTCAGGCACCGTAAAATGGTTTAACTCGACCAAAGGCTTCGGCTTCATTGCACCCGATGGCGGCAGCAAAGACGTATTTGTTCACATTTCTGCTGTTGAGCGTTCCGGTCTGACCGGTCTGGCCGACAACCAGAAAGTAACATTCGACATCGAACCCGGCCGCGACGGTCGTGAGTCCGCTGTGAACCTCGAACTGGCGTAAGCCTTTTCCGAGCCAGAATTTGAAACGCGGTCTCCCCAGTGGAGGCCGCGTTTTTCTTTGGCCGATGTCCTGCCGAAATCTGTGATTCGCCTAAATGGGCCATTAAAAAAGGCGACCCCTAAGGGCCGCCTTTGCTGTTTTGATCTGCCGTCCCCCCTTAGAAGGGCAGCTTGATATCCTTGGGCAGGCCCATGCTTTCGGTCAGGCGGGTCATTTCTTCCTGCGCCTTCACGGTGGCCTTGGCCTGGGCATCCTTGATAGCGGCCAGGATCAGATCCTCGACAACTTCCTTGTCGTCGCCAGAAAAGATCGAGGGATCAATGTTGAGCTCTTTCAGCTCTCCCTTGGCAGAGGCGGTTGCTTTCACCAGGCCGGCGCCGGCCTCGCCAACCACCATGACATTGTGCAGCTCTTCCTGCATCTCTGCCATTTTGGTTTGCAGTTCCTGTGCCGATTTCATCATCTTGGCCATATCGCCAAGACCACCAAGGCCTTTGAGCATCTGTCTTCTCCTGAAGTGTTCTGTTGTGCCTTAAATACGGGCGGTGCGGCTGTGGTACAAGGGGCAGGGCAGGATCAATATCCGGCCCTACGGTGCATATCCGGGCGGGGTCAGTCTTCCTCGAAGGGGTCCCATTCGTCTTCTACTTCCGGCAGGGCTTCGGCCTCGACCTCGGCGGCCAGCTCTTCTGCGGTGCGGATGCGGGTGATCTTCGCCTTGGGAAAGCTCTCCATGACTGCCTGTACCAGCGGGTGTTCGCTTGCCTTAGCGCGCAGGGCGTTTTCGACCGCATTCTCGCGTTCGGTAATGGTTTCCCCGCCGCCGTCGTTTTCCAGCGAGATGATCCAGCGGGCCTGGGTCCAGGTTTGCAGCTGTTGTCCCAGCCGGGCGGCAAGGTCCCTGGGGGCGTCCCGAGTTGGCTGGATGGTGATCCGGCCCGGCTGATAGGCCACAAGGCGCAGGTAGGTTTTCACATATTCCAGCAGCAGCCCGTCGCGGCGCAGCCGAATCAGATCAACCACATGTTCAAAGCTGGGATACTGGGCCAGCGCCTGGGCTGTTTCTGGCGCCAGCGCGGTGGCCGGGCCGCTGCCGACTCCGCTATGCGAGACCGCCGCTGATGCCATGGGGGCGTTGCCAGAGGGGGCCGTGTTGCCCCCGGCCATATGACCGCCCATGGCCTGTACCGGCGTGCCCGCCGATGCGCCGACATTTGCCCCGCCACCGGGGCCAATGGGTGGCGGTGGGGTGTCTTGCAGCTTGCGGATCAGCTCTTCCGGGCTGGGCAGGTCGGCCACATGGGTCAGGCGGATCACCGCCATTTCAGCCGCCATCATGGCGTTTGGCGCGGCGGCGACCTCTTCCAGGGCCTTCAGCAGCATCTGCCACATGCGGGTCAGCACCCGCATCGCCAGGGTCTCGGCCATCTGTTGGCCACGGGTGCGTTCATCCGGGCTGACGGTGGGATCTTCGGCGGCATCGGGGGTGATCTTCACCACCGATACCCAATGGGTGATTTCGGCCAGATCGCGCAGCACTGCCAGGGGATCGGCACCCTCGGCATATTGCGCGCTCAGCTCGGTCAGTGCCGCCGCAGCATCGCCGCGCAGGATCATATCCATCAGATCCAGCACCCGACCGCGATCGGCTAGCCCCAGCATGGCGCGCACCTGATCGGCGGTGGTTTCGCCAGCCCCGTGGGAAATGGCCTGATCCAGCAATGAGGTCGCGTCTCGGGCCGACCCTTCGGCTGCGCGGGTGATCAGGGCCAGGGCGTCTTCGCTGATCGCGGCACCTTCGGCTGATGCGATCTTGCGCATCAGCGCAATCATAACTTCGGGTTCGATCCGGCGCAGGTCAAAGCGCTGACAGCGTGACAGGACCGTTACCGGCACCTTGCGGATTTCGGTGGTGGCAAAGATGAATTTCACATGTGCTGGCGGTTCTTCCAGCGTCTTCAGCAGCGCGTTGAAGGCGCTGGTGGACAGCATGTGGACCTCATCGATGATATAGATCTTATAACGGGCCGAGGCAGCGCGGTATTGGACCGAATCAATTATTTCGCGAATATCGCCAACCCCGGTACGGCTTGCGGCATCCATTTCCATCACATCGACATGGCGGCCTTCCATGATGGCGGTGCAGTGTTCACACTGGCCACAGGGCTCTGTGGTGGGTTGGCCGGTGCCATCGGGACCGATGCAGTTCATGCCCTTGGCAATGATGCGCGCGGTGGTTGTTTTGCCGGTGCCGCGAATACCCGTCATAATAAAGGCTTGGGCGATCCGGTTGGTTTCAAACGCATTTTTCAGCGTTCTGACCATGGCATCCTGGCCGACCAGATCGGCAAATGTCTCGGGGCGGTATTTGCGCGCCAAGACTTGATACTGGGATTGGCTGCTGTCGCTTGTGCTATCGTTCATAGGTCTCTTGCCGGATTCGGATGGGCGGGATCGCGCGTGGGGCAAGGTACGCGGGCAGAGGGGCTTCGTCCACCGCTGTTGACCAATGCCGGGACGCAGGCCAGTCTTTTGGTTCAGATCGTTGTGATCTGCTTGTGCAGCTGCCCGCCCGACAGGAGGCCCGGCCATGGATGACGAAATCAGTTGCCGTGATGTGACGCCGCTGACCCTGCACGCGCTCAGCGTGGGTGAGGGTATTCTTGCGCTCTGCCCTTTGCCGGGGGCGGGAGGTGATTTTCAGGGGGATATGGCGCATCTGCATGACTGGCAGCCGGGGTTGGTGATTTCGATGACCACCGATGTGGAACATCTTGCCGCAGGTGCCGCGAGTCTGGGGCAGGATATTCAGGCCATGGGTTGCCGCTGGCAGCATTTGCCGGTGCCGGACTATGCACCACCAACGCCGGATATGCTGAACCAGTGGCCCGGGATCAGCACCCTTGCACGCCAGGCACTGCGCGGCGGAGGGCGGGTTCTGGTACATTGCCGGGGTGGCTGTGGCCGGTCGGGGATGGTGGTGCTGCGGCTGATGATTGAGGCGGGCGAGCCGCCGGATCAAGCGTTGCAGCGGTTGCGGGCGGTGCGGCCCTGTGCTGTCGAGACAGAGCCGCAGATGCATTGGGCCGTGACCGGCGCTGGCCCCTAGGCCGGTTCGGGAACCATAGGATTTGTCAGCACTTGCGCCAGGGCGCAGGGACGGTGTGGCAATGTGCTTGCGACAAGGGGAAAGTCCGCTTGGGCTGGGGCCAGAAAGGCATCGGCAAATCTGTCCAGCGCCGAGATTTCTGCCGCAGGGGGCACGTCGCAAAAGACGCGAATGCGGTGATGGCTGGCGACAAAACGTGCGTCGCAGGTCCGGGGGCAGCCCTCTAGCTTGCTTTCACCGCTGAGCTCAAATTCAGGTGTGGTTACCGGGCGGGCCTTGTCCAGCGCCCCGGTGAGGGCGGTGACCATACGGGCCAGGGCCGGGCAGGGGCCCCCTGTATGCAGGCAAAGGCTTTGGCTGGTGCGATCGGCATGGCCTTGGCCGATATCGCTGGGTGTTTTGCTGCGGGCCGGTTGCACGGCCGCTTTGGTTGATGTCGCTGTCATAATGCGCCCTCCGCGCGGGGCAGGAAGGCGCGAGAGGGTCAGCATTTTCCCTAGGCGATGATCGCCTATCCAACGCTGACACCCGCCCGGACTCCCCGTCCAGTTTCGAGTTTCCATGCGATGGCAGGTCTCCTGACTTGCGGGTCGTTGCGGGTTCGGTCCTTCCCGGCTGGGGCGTGCCCCGTGCCAGTGGTTTATCCGAAGCGCTCACCGCCTACAGTTGCGGGGGCAGTCGTGGAATTGGCAAAGGTATAAAACCCATGCCGCACCACGTTCCCTTTTCATCCCGGACACAAAATCATGCGCCTCGAGAACCATCCCTTCACCGCTAACGCCGTCAGGGATGAGTCGTCAATCGCCATTTGCAGTGGGGCAGGAATTGGCGGCGCTGACAGGATGGCAGAGCTGACGTATTTGGACCTAGGCGGTATGGTTCAGCCGGTCTTCGGTAAGGCTGGCAAATTCCGCCACCCGGTGGCGAAAACGGCGGTTGACCTTGGCGCGGGCCAGTTTCAGGGATTGCAGCAGCAGTCGCCCTGACAGGGTCTTGGCCTTTAGCTTCACCTTGACCGAAATGCGGGTGCGCTTTGGTGACAGCGCCATAAGTTCGATCTGGCCCTGACCTGTCAGGCTGTTGCTGTCGCCGTTCAGGCCAATCAGTGTTGCTGGCTCATAGGTGGCAAGTTCCAGGTGGACTTCGCGTGGCTTGCCGCGAAAATCTGCCCGCAGATCCCAGGCCAGGCCAACCTGCGGCGTGCTGTCGTTGCTCAGCCGCTGGACTTCGATGCCACGCCGGATCGCCGAGCGTTCGAAATTGCCAAAATCAGAAAGTGCGTCAAAGACGTCAGAGAGGGGCGCATCGACGTCCTCTTTGCTTGATAATTCCATGCTATGCCTTCTGGCGCTTGGCCAGCCCTCAGGGTGTCTTGTCGAATTTTGATGGTAGAATCATCTTCTTAATCCAAGGTGTCTGCAAGCCAGTTTTCCAGAAGAAAATGCGCAATTGAACCTTTTCTCGCGGCATGCATCTTTGGGTGGTCGCCAGCGAAGACCGTCATCATCTCTTGGCGGCTGACCCAGAGCGCATCTTCGATCTCTTTGGGGTCAATGGTGATGTCGCGGCTGGTGGCGCGCCCCTGGCAGCCAAACATCAGGGACATGGGAAAGGGCCAGGGCTGGCTGGACAGATAGCCAACCTCGGCCACGGTGACGCCGGTCTCCTCCAGGACTTCGCGCCGCACGGCAGCCTCTAGCGTTTCGCCGGGTTCAACAAATCCGGCCAGCAGTGAATACATCCCGGCAGGCCAGCCCGGAGAACGGCCCATCAACACCTCTTCGCCCTGGGTGATCAACATGATGACAACCGGGTCGGTACGGGGGAAATGTAGCGCCTTGCAGTCCGGGCATTGGCGTTGCCAGCCGCTCTGGGTGATCTGGGTTTTGCTGCCGCAGCGGGCGCAGAACGGGTGCGATTGATGCCAGGACAGCAGCGCCTTGGCGGTGGCGGCCAGTTCGGCCTCCAGCGGGGTGAGCCGGGCCATGATCCGGCGCAGCTCGGCAAAGACATGGCCGGTTGGCAGGTCGGGATGCTGCTGCTCGCTGAGATCGGCAAAACTGGCCAGTGCCATTTCGTCCAGTGCATCAGGATGCCAGTTGCCCAGATCGCAGGCAAATAGATCAGCGCCGCTGGGATCCGCCCCCAAATACAGGGCGCTGTCTTGGTAGGCCGCAGCCACAGGGTGGTCTGTGTCAACCCAGGCCAGGCCGTCCGGGCCGCGCGCCGGATCCGAACGCTGGCTCAGAACCTTGCCGCGCCAGGTTAAAAGAACCTGCGTGGTTGCAGCGCCCCAGGCCTGGGCCAGCGCGGTGGGGTCTTCGCGCAGCTGTGCTTTGCGATCTAGCCTGCCGCCACCACCAAAGGTTACCTGTTCTGCACGTTTCATTCCTTGCCCCCTGTGCTGGCCTGTTGTGCATTGTGATGCCCCCTTGTGGCGCGAAAGGCCAGCCGATCTGACATAAAATTCGCGCAGGTTCCGCGTTTTGGGCGGTTCTTGCCCGTTCCGGTCTGTCTTGACTTTGGGTGTTTGGCGGCTAGCTGACCTGCAACTTGGCGACATTTTATCTAAGATGGGGCATTTGGTGCCTTTGCAAACCTGCGAAACGCTGATTCAAAGGTGAGACCCCTCTCGGGGGGGCGGATAAAGCACGGATTGGAGCGGGCAGTGACAGCTGCGAATTCAGCGGTATGACAGCGTTTACGGCATCTACATCTGTAGGTTCTGACCTCTTGGATGAAGGGGCAGAGGAAGGCTCTGGCCTATTGCGCATCCTTGCGACAACCGATCTGCACTGCAACCTGCTGAGCCATGACTATTTTGCTGATCGCCCCGATCCGGGTGTT
Organism: Pseudophaeobacter profundi; assembly: GCF_029697505.1. Classification (GTDB taxonomy): domain Bacteria; phylum Pseudomonadota; class Alphaproteobacteria; order Rhodobacterales; family Rhodobacteraceae; genus Pseudophaeobacter; species Pseudophaeobacter profundi. The sequence continues at coordinate 240,083 of NZ_JARJEF010000005.1, forward strand.
GGCCTGTCCCGGATTTCCAGCCTGATTGGCGAGGCGCGCCGCGATGCGGAGGCCTGCGGCGGGGTCGCGCTGCTGCTGGACAACGGTGATGCCCTGCAGGGCTCTCCGTTGGGTGAGGCAGCGATGCCGGCGCCGGATGGCAGCTCGGGGGATGTAACCACTGGGCCCCATCCTTTGATGGCGGCGTTTGCAGCGCTAGATTACGATGTGCTTGGTCTGGGCAACCATGATTTCAATTTTGGCCTGCCTGTCTTGAAGGCCATATTGCGCGATGCCCCCTGTGCGGTGGTCTGCTCCAATATGCACCCGGTTGTGCCGGGCCAAGACCTGCCCTTTGTCAAAACATGCATACTGGAGCGCCGGTTTGCGGCCCTGCCGGATGCGCCACCGGTGCGGGTGGGCGTATTGTCGGTGCTGCCGCCCCAGACGATGATCTGGGACGCGCATTTGTTGCAGGGGCAGGTCCGGGTGCAGGATATGGTCCAGGCTGCCACCGTAAGCGCGGCCGAGCTGCGCGCGCAGGGCTGTGATCTGGTCGTTGCCCTGGCCCATACCGGGGTGGGGGGGGCGGATGCGGTGCCGCAGATGGAAAACGCCCTGCGCCCCATTGTGGCCACCGCAGGCATTGATGCGGTAATTGGTGGACATACCCATCTGGTCCTGCCGGACCCGGCGCAGGCCTTTGCCAAGCCGGTGGTGATGCCGGGCGCGCATGGCTCGCATCTGGGGCAGATTGATCTGCAGCTGACCCATGGGCGGGATGGGTGGAAGATCAAGACCTGGAGCGCCTGCGCCAAACCGATTTCGCGCCGCGATGCCTGGGGCAAGCTGACGCCGAAGGTGCCCGAGGACGCAGAGTTTGTCGCGACCCTGGCGGAGGCCCATACCCAGACACAGGCCCGCATGAAAGAGCCGGTTGGCCATAGTGCCGAAGCCTTGCATTCGTATTTTACCTTCTTTGCCAAGGACCACGGGCTGGCGCTGTTGTCCTGCGCCCAGATGGCGGCGGTGCGGCCGATGTTGCAGGGCACTCCGGCGGGCGAATTTCCGCTGTTGTCAGCGGTGGCGCCGGGTAAATTTGGCGGTCGTTCGGGGCCGGAAAGCTATACCGATATTGCTGCCGGGGATCTGTGTATGCGCAACGTCGCGGATTTGCAGGTGTTTCACAATGCCATCTGGGTGGTGCAGGTCAGCGGTGATCAGCTGCGCGATTGGTTGGAGATGTCGGCCGGGTTGTTCAATCAGGTCGCTCAGGGGGCGCGCAATGTGGACCTGGTCAACCTCGACCGGGCCGGGCATAATTTTGATGTGATCTTTGGTCTGGAATATGAAATTGACCTGTCTCAGCCGCCGCGCTTTTCGTCGTCCGGGGTGTTGATCAACCCGGAAGCGCGCCGCATCCGCAGGCTGCGGTGGAACGGTGAACCCGTCACTGGCGCGCAACAATTTGTAGTTGCTACAAGTAGTTATCGGGTCAGCGGCGGTGGGAATTACAAGATGGTGCAAGAGGCGCAGCAACTGCATCTGCCCACGGTCAAGATCCGCGATGCCATCTGTGATTATGTGTCGGGCCGCCTGCCAAAAGACGCGCTGGAGCAGGCCCCCTATCCCTGGCGGCTGGCGCCGATGCCGGGGGCGCGGGTGGTTGTCTTCACCGGGCCGGTTGCCCGCAATCACCTGGCAGAGTTGCCTGCCGATCAGGTGGAAGATCAGGGCGTGACGCCAAATGGTTTTCTGAAACTGCGCCTCAAGCTTTAGCGTCAGTACCCTTGTCATTGCTGGGATCTCCGCCTATATCGGGATTCGAGAGGTTGGCGCGGGCAAGCGCCTCGCCAACCTGGTCAGGTCCGGAAGGAAGCAGCCACAACGAGCCCCGCTTGGGTCGATGTCCAACCTCTCACCTTATCCCCTGCTAAGTCATTGATGATAAATAAACGCCTTGCAACCAAGGCCGTATGCCCGTTTTGTTGTTACAACATTGGTTACAAACGGGGGGTGGTGATGACCGGTAAAATCAAAAATATGGTCAACCGTAATGGCCGTTATTCTGCCCGACTGGTTGTTCCAAAGGATCTGCGCGGAATTGTTGGAAAAACGGAGTTGCGGACCCCTCTTGGTGGGGATTTTAGGGCGGCCGTCAGACTTCTGCCTGGGGCTGTTTCCCAACTTCAGAATCGGATCGCAGTAGCAGAGCGTCAGGCAAAGCCGCCGCGTGCCCAAGTGCGTTACCCCTTGGCGCCTGATCAGATAGCGCATAGCCATTACGCACAACGCTTGGCCTTTGATGATCAGCTTAGAAACGATCTGCGCTATGCTAGTGTTGGAATTGATGATGTTCTGGTAAGTCGGTTGCGAATGGCGATTGCAGGTCGAGCTGATGATGATGAACTGTCCGCGCTTGTGGGCGCTCAAATCGAACGTTTTCGGCTAGTCGGAAATCTTGATGCTGAGGCAGGCAGCCAAGAGTGGCGTGTGATTGCACGTGCACTATGTAGTGCAGAGCTAGAGGCGCTGGCACGGGTCGCAGAGCGTGATGAAGGTGACTTCAGTGGTCAGCCTACTACACCTATCATCAAGGACGCACAGCCGCCGGAGGATCTTTCTCAATCGGTGAGCGTGAAACAGCTTTGGAGCGACTATGTGGTCAGGCGCCAAAAGCTTGGCTACATGCGTGACGGCGGTCGGAGGCAGGTGCTCGCCGTGGACAGTCTTATTTCGTTTTTACGCCATGATGACGCCGCCAAAATTTCTAAGACAAATATGACTGAATGGTTAGACTATACGCTTACTCAAAAGCATCCTACGACAATCAGCAAAGTCTATCTGCCGACGATCCGTAGTCTGTTCAAGTGGGCGGTAGAAAAGGAGCTGATAAAGGAGAATCCAGCTTCTGATATCCGCTTGCCTACCCTCAAGAAAACCCAAACCCGCGAGCGCGGTTATACAGACAGGGAAGCGCTTAAGGTTCTTATGGCAACTCAGAGTTACAGGCCGAAAACGTCGCCCAAGGGCAAAACGCTGGAAGCTCCGAAAACAACTGCAGCGAAAGTGTGGATACCTTGGCTGTGCGCTTTTTCCGGCGCACGGGTGGCTGAAATCGCTCAATTGCGGCGTGAAGATTTCCGAGAAGAAGATGGTGCGCATGTTGTTCGAATTACGCCAGATGCAGGGGGAACCAAAACGAGTGGATGGCGTGATGTGCCATTGCACCCGCAGATCGTCTCGCTTGGCTTCCTCAGATACGTGGACACCATCCCGAATGGTCCGATATTCCATAATGCTACCAAGCCGACAGATTATCTGCGTCATGCAAAAAAGATGGCCAACCGTGTTGGTGACTGGCTGCACGAAGAAAACCTCGTTCCGCCTGGTGTTCAACCATCGCATGGTTGGAGGCATCGATTTAAGACCGTAGGCAGAGAGCTGGAAATACAAGATCGTGTGTTAGACGCGATCCAAGGGCACGCGGCGCGAACCTCTGGCGGTGACTATGGCGATGTGACCCTGAAGACTAAGGTTGAAGCGATCAGTAAGATGCCAAAATACGACTTGGATTGAAATCGACGTCTTGATGGCGTGGAGGACGTTCTCCCGTGATTGAGAGGTGTTTGATCGTAGAGTGTAAGATCCCATCTTCCGCTGCACAAACCCCATGCTGGCCGTTGCTATAACAGAAGTATGCAGCATGCTGCGTCACATCTGAGAGACCTGAAATGACCAAAAAACCACATGCGGACACACCCTTGGCACAATATATCGAACGCCGTGTTCTGGAACTGAAACCGAAGAAATCCCAAGGGGAAATTGCAAGCGAGGTAGGTTTCCCAAACCCCAACATGGTGACCATGATCAAAAATGGCACAAGCAAGTTGGCCCTGGATCGTGTGCCGTCGATGGCGCGCGCCCTGGAGTGCGATCCGGCATATCTTATGCGGTTGGCATTGGAGCAGGCCGTGGGAGATACTGCCGCGCAGGCCATTGAGGACATCTACGGCACGCCCATCACCGAAAACGAGTTGGGCTGGCTGGAAGAGATCCGCGATGCCTCACGCAATAAGAACCCTCGCCTGACCACTAGGTCTCGCGCGGCGCTCAGGGCGGTCTTTGGGGGATGAGTAGTATGGCCGAAACAGACCCCATCACAGAAAATGAACGTGCCTGGCTGCGCTTTCTGCGCGATGTGAGCAAAGGCACTGACCCTGCTCCAACACTGCGGCGTGTGCAACTCCTGCGGCGCATCTGCGGCCTCAGGTGAGCCGCTCACTACTACACCGCTTGGCGCTGGCGAGGAATGGCTGAATGTCTTCGCCTCGCCAGCTACCTGCGACCACTCTGCCAATATACCTAGTTACGCCCCCATCATTTGACACGATAGCTTAGGAAGCACAGAGTCAGGCAGTGCCATAGGAGGAGATGGAAATGCACGACAATTGCACAAATGACATGGTGATTGCGGAACATAGGATGCGCACCGAGTTGGCTAAGATGCTATCCGGCCCTCACCGCGTAAGTATCAGTTCAATTTTGGTGCCAACCCTCTGCGCAGTAATCTTGATGGCGGTGACCGCCGCATTGACGGCCTTAACGATCTGAGTAGGAATTTTCAGGGCATGCTTTTGTGGATAAGCAGGGTTAGCTATTCCGCAAACGCTTTAAGAAAGCCGCAGCGATGAGTGGACCATGCATTGGCTTCGCCGGATCCCGATTACGTCGATCAAAGGTTGCGTAAGGTTGACAAAGGTTTACATCGGACGCCGCCAAGCCTGATCTATGTAAACCTTTTGATGCCCAAAACGCGCAAAAATGGGCCAAAAGGTTTCCCTAAGGTTTACATTAAGTTGACAAATCCGAGCCTGAAAACAAAAAAAATGAGATTATGTAAACCTTTCGCGCCGGTGTGCCCAGTAAAACAAGGGTATTGAAAATATCCCAGCCCTTAGATTTTCGGTTTCGGTAACGCGCGGGCCTCGCTTAGGGGCTAAGAGGGATAGGCAATTTCCCCAAAAAACTTGAGCGCATAGATAATACGGTGGCGTAATGCATGATGGGGCTGACAGATTATAACCAATTTCGGATCGTCCAGCGGAGCTTACCTGTCCGCCCGCGATCCTCTGTCGCATCTCTGTCCGGGCCGCCCAGCCCTCCGCACCCAGTGCTTAGAAGCTTGCCTCTTGGCCGCTCTATAGGCGGAATCACCAGATCAATCTGTATGGCCTACAAGAGACTATGGAACAGCTTGTTCCATCAGCACGTTGCAGACAACGGCCCATTTGCTACGACTCGTTGCTGTTCAGTGCGATCCGCGCCGCATTTTGGCGAAATTCATCCGTCCGCACCCTGGATTTGAACACTCTCAGCCATGGCTGGTGTTGAGCTATCACGAGGGTAGCCAAAGCTAGAAAAAATCATACATTTCCCTGTGCGGTCCTACTCAACAATTTTGGACGCAATTCGGGTATGGGTTAACTCTTCCTCGACCAGTGCGTAAATCTGATCCGGTGGTGTTTTTAGGGAATATAACATCAGGGATGGATCTATGCCCATTTCAATAAGGTATTCCATGGTCGCTCCCTGCCCAGCTTGGATGCTCTCGACTGCAAACACAACTGGCATGAGTTTTGGTTGGTCGTAGTAATGCTGATGCAACCCGACAATAGCTCGGCGCGAGACGATTCGCTCTTCTCCGCCGGCCAGAATGTAGGGGCAGCTTGACATACAATGCGCACCTGCAAGCACTGAGGATGAATGCCCTTTATCGCGCATTTCGCGCCCTATCTGAAGCGCCTCAAAGACCAACCCACCTGGGCTGTGCAGCGCAATTAAATCCGGGGCTTCTTTCATGCCTGAAAGGTGAGCTTTGAAACGTGCGGCGTCACCATCTTGAATGCTTCCCGACACAAGCAGAACCGTGCCAATGCCATCCACAAGGGATTCAGAAAAATTGAGCCTATCCGGAAAAGCTTCTGGCATCGGTAGATCAAGTGGGTCGTCAATATTCAGTAAGCCGGGGTTTGTCCGATCGGTGCGATACTGTCGTCGTTGGTCACCAGGCGACACAGGTCCCGTTGGCAATTCAACATTTTTCCGAAAGGGTTTCGGGAATGTTGCGGCGAGATCTATTACCAACAAGAAACCTGCCATCACAAGCTGTGCAAGCAGGACGAACCGAAGCCCCCTGCGTGGGTCGGTTTTGGGAATGAGGTGCATCATGAGGCGTCGGTTTTCTCTGATTTCCCACCGGAAATCCGCTCTTGAATAACCGCATCAGCAGCACCCATGGTCATTTCAACATCCTTCATAGCGCTGATCGCAGCCTTTAAGTCGGCCAACGTAAGCGTCTCTTCAATGCTAATACCATCACGTCCGTTTCGAATGGCGGCCTGGGTAATCGCCAAAACAAACACAAGAACGGCAGGTAGAAGGTCAATCGCAATAGCGCCGGCCCAAGAGGGCACAAAGTTATGCGCATATCGAATTACTGCATCAGCGCTAGAGATCGGATTGTAAGCTGTTTCGATGGGCGGTTCCATCTCTAGAACATCTTCAGCGGCGTTTTTCAACGTTCGGCTACGTTGGTCCAAAGCATCCAAAACAGATCCGATTGTAGCGGATTGCGCGTCACGAACCGTGGTGTTGCGACCATCAAGTTCGGGAAGGACTACCGAAGCTGGCAGATCCTCGGCCGCCCGAACCACCAAGGATGCCACACTGTATTGGTTGAGTTGAGACAAAACACCCGCCAGTTTGACGCTTTCCTCGGAGAACTGCACGGATCTTCGATCTACTGGACCTGGCGCGACAGTTAGCTCTCGCATCCGTGCCAGAATTTTATTACCGTCTTCGAAGGCTTCCTCAATCAAAGGCTGTTGTGAGGATATCTGATCCTCAAGGTTTCTAAGTTCTTCAGATTTTTGCGTCAGAACCCGAAACACAGCCCCACGGCCAGCGGTTCCGGACAGAGAGCCAGACTGCTCCAGTTCCGCCAGCTCTTCAAAGCTTTGGCGAGCTCGTTCTACATCACGGCCAAGAGCCTGACCACTTAGAGCGATGTCGTGCGCTTGTTCGAGAGCTGACTGATAGTCACGCACGGTGTTTTCGAGATGTTGCTCCACGGCAGCGGATCCGGCAAGTGCAGCCGCATTCAGCCAGCTCGACATAGCGATAATCGCAATTGAGCCAACCATCGTGGAAATGGTCAATCCAATAAAGCCCCCCGCAGAACGCATGGATGGCAACAACCGCAGCATATAGCTCCAAAATACGAAAATCCCAACGGAAACGGCAATCGAATAGGCAACTGCTGCAAAGAACGATACAGCACCATTGTCTTCCAGAAGTGACGACACGCCGAGGTAAGTATAAATGCCCGAAGCAATGGCGAGAACACCCAAGGCAGCCGGCGTGAACGTATCGAGCCATGCAAGATGACCTTCGAGTTCTTTGGCTGTGCGGAGGCCTTTGGCTTCCTCGGCCGTCAATCGGCCTTGCTGATTTGTCATATCTGGCTTGATGCCCCCGAGTTTATTTCCTTGCGGCCACACAAATCCGGAGTCCAGCCGTAGGAATATCGTGGCATCAAAAGAAAGTTGAGCAGCCCCACCTGTGTGGTCCAAATTGAAAGCTAATGCATGATTGACCTATGGTCCATAGGACGATGACCTCTGGTGCAGGTAGGTGGTCAGCACGGACCTGCTTGCCGTATGTATCCATCGTCCCAACAGGACCCGCAAAGGGCGACGTCAACGCAAGTCTGACCAGACATTTTGGTAGATATCGGTGGTCATTCCAATAGGGCGCACGAAGTCCTAGAAAATGCGCATGGGTGCGATGGGGATGCATTCTGGCGCCACCGTATTGCGGCATTTGGAACCTCCCATTCTGAATGCTACCCTAATCATTGCCCCTGTATCAGAACAGTATCTGCTGAACCTCGCTGCGTTGCGGCCCTGCCAATGCTTGATTGTGGCTATCAAATAGCCGTTGAGAGAGCCAGAGGTGCGCGTTACACCTCTGGCTGCTCCAAACCTTCAAAACAACACTGGAAGCGGCCAGAGCCCCCACCCGGCCTGGCGCTGTGCGCTGATGAGAGCAGGTTTCACCTGGATGTTCAGTGCCGCGGCAATTTCTTTTGGTAAATTTCTGCATCTGAGGTCATGGGCGCTATAATGCTCGATAGAACAATGAATTTTCAGGAACCGTTCACATGAAAGATTGGGCCACCACCAGCCGGAACTTCGGGGGGCTACCGCCATACAGACGCATGCGCCATGAACTTCGCGCCAAGCTACTAGATTACGCATTCACCCACTTCATCACCCTAGCATCTAACTATCAGTCGCTGAGCTATCCGCGCATGCGCGCTTTGCTTAAAGAGTGGGATGCGCGCGTGAACCGTGAAATTAACGGCCCCAAGTGGGCCAAGCGGCCGGACGAGCGGCTGGTCTGGTTCGCATTCCCGGAAAAGATGGACGTGAACCCCCACTGGCACGTGATCGCCGAAGTGGATCCCTGTATCACTTCTTCCACTCGTGCCGAACGGACGCGTCGATTGCCCGAGATCGGGCACATTCACTGGCAGAGTTTGGTTCCACAGGGATCTTTTGACTGCCAGAGCGTTGAATCTCCGGGAGTTATCGAGTATATTACCAAAGTGAGCGCCGAGGAGACGCACTTCGAGAAATTCGTCGTGTTCCGGGAATTCATTAACATCTAGGTGACCGCCAGAGGCCTGTCTGCAACGCTACAGGTGATCAGCAACTTCCTTTACAGGCTTACTCCTGCACGGCCTTCAATCTGGCCGTAATGGCTTTCTATGGCCCAAAGGAAACATCATCGACCACCCCCACATAACAATAGATAAATTACAAGACTTGGCTGAGCGCCGACCGTAGGGAGGTGCTCCTCGGACTGAGAGAAGCCGAAGGCTGAGCGAGGGAGAAGGCTTATTAACTACCCAAGCCGAGACGGGCTTACTCCTTGATGTGCGCTAACGTCACAAAATCAGCCCCGGAACGCATGCAGTTCACGCATGCTGATATCCATAATATGACATAGGCCGACGGCTGGGTCTGCTCTTCGCGGAAAAACGGTTTTTGCATCTTCCGTTTCCTTGTTTGGAGAGCAGGCAAACTTTATTACACCAGCTTTTCGCGGGGCACGTCACCTCTTGTAAACATTGCACATTCAAGTCCTCACGATAAGGTGTCCTGAAACAAAGGAATTTTGTTAGAGAGGCTTGAGCTTGCGGATCATCGATAACACGACCACTCTTCTTGGCGACGACTTGAAGCAAGAGCTCTCCCAGGGAGCAAAATTGCGGGTGGCTGCAGGATGTTTTTCCATCTACGCCTTTGACGCTTTGAAGGCAGAATTGGAAGATCTGGCTGAATTCGAGTTCATCTTCACATCGCCCTCATTTCTGCCTACCGGTGCGATCGATAAAATCAAGAAAGAAAAGCGCGAATTTTTTATTCCGAAAACGGAGGCATCCGGTGCCCTGTCTGGCAGTGAATTTGAAATTCAACTTCGCAACAAAATGACCCAACGCGCCGTCGCCCGAGAATGTGCAAATTGGATTCGCCGCAAGGCTAACTTCAAGTCCAACTCCACACCCGCACCTATGCAACAGTTTGCTCATGTCGACAGGCAGAAGAACGGAGTTGCCTATATGCCCCTGTCCGGTTTCACAGCTGTGGACCTCGGGTATCAGCAAGGTGATGCGATTTCTAATTATACCCAAGTGATGGATGAACCGCAGTTCGCCCAGAAATATCTAAGCCTTTTTGATCAAATTTGGAGCGACGAAGAAAAGGTCAAGAACGTCACGGACGAAGTGCTCGAGCATATCGAAGCTGTTTATCAGGAGAACCCCGCCGAACGTGTATACTTCATGATCCTATTCAACCTATTCAGCGACTTTCTGAACGAGATAGATGAGGACGTCCTACCGAAAGACCGCACCGGGTATCAGGATAGCTTGGTCTGGAAAAAGCTCTTCAACTACCAACGAGACGCCGCTGTCGGCATCATCAACAAGCTTGAGACCTACAATGGCTGCATTCTTGCAGACAGTGTAGGGCTTGGTAAAACTTTTACCGCCCTCGCAGTCGTCAAATATTACGAGCTTCGCAACAAGGACGTGCTTGTTCTGTGTCCCAAGAAGCTCGCGGACAACTGGCGGAACTACAATGCAAACCTGACCACCAACATTTTTAACAAGGACCGGTTTCGCTATAACGTCCTGTCCCACACCGACCTGTCACGGACGTCTGGCGAGTCCTTTGGGATGCGTCTTGATCGTGTGAATTGGGGGAACTACGATCTTGTTGTCATCGATGAATCCCACAACTTCCGGAACAACGATGTCTATAAAGATAGGGAGACCCGTTATCAGCGGCTGATGGAGAAAGTCATCAAGGCGGGAGTGAAAACCAAAGTTTTGATGCTGTCGGCCACCCCAGTTAATAATCGTTTCACAGACCTTAGAAACCAGTTAGCCTTAGCCTATGAGGGGCATTCAGACGCGCTCAGCAAGAACCTAAAAACTAAGACTAGCGTAGAGGAAATTTTCCGCCGTGCTCAGGCGGCATTCAATGTGTGGTCAGATTTGGCTCCGGAGCAACGAACGCCGGCGTCGATCCTCCGGGCGCTCGATTTCGATTTCTTCGAGCTGTTAGACGCTGTAACAATCGCCCGTTCACGCAAACACATTGAGACCTTTTACGATACCGCTGACATTGGAACTTTTCCGACGCGGCTAAAGCCTCTGTCTCACCACCTACCCATCACCCATCGACCGGATGTGATCGGGTTCAACGACATCTTTGCGCAGCTAAGCGCACTTAAGATGGCTGTCTATGCGCCGGTCAACTACATTCAGCCCAGCAGGTTGAAGAAATATGAAGACCTTTACGATACGAAAACCGAAGGTGGCAAAGGCACGTTAAAGCAGGCGGACCGCGAGAAAAGTCTGCAGGCTTTGATGACGACAAACTTGCTCAAGCGCCTGGAAAGCTCAGTCTACGCTTTCTGCAAGACCCTTGGCGCCCTTTCCGGAAATATCGGACGAACTTTGGAAGCTATAGATCGATTTGAAGCTTCTGGAGGTGACGGGCTGGTTGCTGATTTGGATGTCAATTTCGAAAACGCCGCCGAAGAAGACGACGATTTCGCAGACTTCTCTGTTGGCAAGAAGATCAAGATTGATCTGGCGGACATGGATATCAAAGCGTGGAAACACGAACTGGTTGCGGACAAGATCATTATCGACGGTCTTATCGGAGAAATGGAACGCGTAAAGCCCGCAGATGATGCGAAACTTCAGCACCTGATCGCCGAAATCGAAGGTAAGATGGCCAAGCCGTTGAATGATGGTAACCGTAAAGTTGTCGTTTTCACAGCCTTTGCGGATACAGCCAACTACCTTTTCGCCCAACTTGCTCCACATTTCGCCGAAGCCCAGAACATCCATACTGGAATTGTCACCGGCTCGGGTGGCCCCAGAACGACCCTAAAGAAAACGTATGACTTCCAATCTGTCCTGACCCTCTTTGCGCCGCGCGCAAAGGAGAAGGATAAGATCATGCCCGACGATCCGGCAGAGCTGGACATTCTCATCGGCACCGATTGCATTTCGGAAGGGCAGAACCTTCAGGACTGCGACTACCTCATAAATTATGACATTCACTGGAACCCGGTGCGCATTGTCCAACGCTTTGGTCGGATCGACCGGATCGGCTCGCCTAACACGCAGATCCAGCTGTCAAACTACTGGCCAGACATTAGCCTTGATGAATACATCAACCTCAAGGAGCGGGTCGAAAATCGGATGCACATCGTTGATATGGCGGGCACGGGTGAAGACAACGTGCTGACTTCCAAAAGCTCGGATGTCGCCTATCGCAAGGAACAACTTCAACGCCTACAGGACGAGGTGATCGAGCTGGAGGACGTCAAAACCGGCATTTCAATCACTGACCTGGGGCTCAACGACTTCCGGATGGATTTGCTGAACTACCTAAAAACACATGACGACCTGCCCCGTATGCCGAATGGCCTACACACGGTCGTGCCTGCCGATCCGCAACGCGGGCTGGTGCCTGGGGTAATCTTTGCGTTGCGCAACCTTCATGACAGTGTCAACGTTGGCCAACAAAATCGCCTGCATCCCTATTACCTCATCTATATCGGCGAGGAAGGGCAGATCGTGGCAGACCAAACACAAGTGAAACGGTTACTCGACCTGATCCGCAAGGGCTGCAAGGGAAATACCATTCCGTTTCGCGAACTTTGCGCCGCCTTCAATGCCGAAACCCAGGACGGGCGCAACATGGGCGCCTACTCCGACCTACTAAATGACGCGATCCGGTCGATGATCGAGGTAAAGGAAGAACGCGACATCGACAGCTTGTTCTCGGGCGGGCACACCACCGCGCTGACGCAGACGATTGCGGGGCTTGAGGATTTTGAACTGATTGCCTTCATCGTGGTGCGTGCCGAATGACTGCTCTCTATCAATACCCACCCCAGACGGCGCTGAAACGGGTGATCCCAAAAACGCGTATCTATGACGGGACCAAGGCCAGCACCGCACTGCGTGAACGGTTCGTGCGCGAGGTGGACCAAATCGTCTGGGTGCATAAACTCGCGCCCGAGACGCTGAACCTGCCTGCCACGGCCGCTGTGCCGGAGATTCAGGTATTCCGCCTGACGCTCAAGGGGGACAGCCTGCATGACGATATATTGCGCGCCATTGATCGCTCCATTCCCTTTCCGGTAATGTTTGAGCTGCTGGCGGGGGAGCGGATTCAAGCTGCCTCCGCGTTCAAGCGCCCGTCTGATGCCGTCACAGGAAAATGGGTGGTGTCCGACCATATGCGCGGGGCATGGACTGCACGTGAGGCACCGCGCAGCCCCCTCCCCGTGGCGGTGACGCTTGGCGCGCTTTACGAGGGGATGTTATCGCCGCTGATGCTTGTCGCCCCTGTCGCGGGGGAGGATGTGGAGAGCAGCCTTGCGCGCGGGGCTGAAATCAAGGCAAAAGAGCGTGAGATTGCGCAGCTTCAATCCAAGCTGAAACGCGAAAACCAGTTTAATATCAAAGTGACGTTGCATGGCCAACTGGCCGAGGCGCAAGCGGAATTTGAGCATATGAAGACGCCGAAAGGCGGCGGTAAGGGGACACCATGAGTGATGACATCGAAAAGCTGAAAATGCACAGCCCCGACCTTACCCAAGACAATATCGCCAAGATCCGTGCCCTCTTCCCCGGCTGTGTGACCGAGGCGGCGGGGGAGGATGGCGCGCCCACGCTCAAGGTCGACTTTGACCAGCTACGACAGGAATTGTCGGATAGCATCGTGGAGGGGCCGCAGGAACGTTATCACCTGAACTGGCCGGGCAAGCGCGAAGCGCTGATCACTGCCAATGCACCAATCGCCAAAACCCTGCGCCCCTGCCGTGAAGAGAGCGTGGATTTCGACACCACGCAGAACCTGTTTGTTGAGGGCGATAACCTTGAGGCGCTCAAGCTGTTGCAAGAGACTTATCTGGGTAAGGTCAAAATGATCTACATTGACCCGCCGTATAATACGGGGAATGATTTTGTCTATGACGATGATTTTTCCGAAAGCACGGCGGAGTTTTTGGAGCGGTCGAACCAGACAGATGAGGCTGGGAACAGGCTGGTAGCGAATACGACCAGTAATGGGCGGTTTCATTCGGACTGGTTGTCGATGATTTACCCGCGTTTGAAACTTGCGCGGAGTCTGCTTTGTGCTGACGGTGTGATTTTCATTAACATCGATGATGGTGAAGTCGGAAACCTGCGTAAAGCTGCTGATGAAGTCTTCGGAGAAGAGAATTTAATTGCAAATATTATCTGGCAAAAGAAATACACGCGCGCAAACGACGCGCGGTGGTTTTCCGATAATCATGATCATATCCTCTGCTATGCACGTGATAAACAGGGCATGTCCCTGAACCTACTTCCAAGAAATGAAGAGCAGCTTGCAGCGTATTCCAACCCTGATAACCACCCGAAGGGTCCGTGGAAAGCGACCCCACTACACGCCAAAAGTGGCACAAATACAAATAGTTTTACATTCGAAAGTGGCGTGACATGGACGCCACCAACGGGGACCTTTCGTCGCTTCAATGACGAATCCATGAAACGGATGGAGCAAGAGGATGCTATTTGGTTTGGTTCTAACGGTAGTCAAATGCCATCGCGCAAGAGCTTCTTGTCAGAAGTGAAAGCGGGCGTCAGCCCTGTGACCATTTGGCCTTACGATGAAGTCGGCCACAATCACGAAGCGAATAACGAAGTGAAGGCATTAGGGTTAGGGGGGCTTTTCAACAACCCCAAACCTACAAGGCTACTGGCGCGAGCGATGGTGCTTGCCACTGGTTCTGATGACATCATTCTTGATTTTTTTGCCGGATCGAGCACCACTGGCCACGCCGTTTTTCAACAAAACGCTGACGACGGATTGAATAGGAAAGTTGTCTTAGTTCAGCTGCCAGAGCCCGTCGAAGAGAGCAAGCCTGCTTACAAAGCAGGCTACTCCACAATTTCCGACCTTTCCAAAGAGCGCATCCGCCGAGCAGGCGCAAAAATCCTCGAAGGGGACACCCACCCCGACTGGAACAAGGACGTGGGCTTTCGCGTGCTGAAAATCGACAGTTCTAACATGACCGATGTCTATTACACCCCCGATGCCACCACACAGGCCGACCTGCTGACCCGTGTGGACAACATCAAGGAGGGCCGCACCCCAGAGGACCTGTTGTTTCAGGTGTTGCTGGACTGGGGCGTCGACCTGACCCTGCCTATTACTCGTGAGACGCTGCACGGCAAAACCGTGTTCTTCGTCGCCGGCACCGCCCTTGCCGCCTGCTTTGATGATGGCGTAGACGAGGTGCTGGTCAAAGACCTCGCTGCCCGTGCGCCCATGCGCGTGGTGTTCAAGGACACCGGCTTTAAGGATGACGCTACCAAGATCAACGTGAAACAGATTTTCCAATCCCTGTCCCCCGACACAGACGTCAAAGCCATCTGATGCCTCCCCCCGTCTGTCATAGTGCGCTGCGCCAGAAGCTGACCGAGTTGATCGACACCTGGGAAAACGAGGTGGTCGAATTCAAAGAAGTGTCGAAGGACTTTGATACCGACAAAATCGGCCGCTATTTCTCGGCACTGGCGAATGAAGCAAACCTGCGTGACGCAGATGCCGGATGGCTGGTGTTTGGTGTCAGCAACAAGACCCGCAAGGTCACCGGCACGCCCTATCGGCAAGATGCCGAGCGGTTGCATAGTCTCAAGCACCAGATTGCCCAAGGCGCCGACCCGACAACCACATTCCGTCAGCTTCATGAAGCGGATATAGACGGTCAGCGCGTGGTGATGATGGAAATCCCGCCCGCCCCGCGCGGTATCCCGATTGCGTGGCAGGGGCATTACTATGCGCGGTCGGGCGAAAGCCTCGCTCCGCTCAGCCTTGCTAAGCTGGATGAAATCCGTGCCCAGACGGTCACAACGGATTGGAGTGCGCAGCTGGTCGAAGGGGCGACACTGGAGGATCTGGATCCGGTGGCCGTTGAGCGCGCGCGCAGCGATTTCTCCCTGAAACACCAAAACCGTATTTCCCCCGAAGAAGTGCGCGGCTGGTCCGTCGCCACCCTGTTGGACCGCGCCAAGGTCACGCAACGCGGTCAAGTCACTCGCGCGGCTTTGCTGTTATTGGGTCGTGCTGAGAGTGCCTACCTATTGTCCCCGCATCCCGCACAGATCACATGGAAGCTGGTAGGGCAGGAAAATGCTTATGAGCATTTCCTCCCGCCGTTTCTGTTAGCGACATCACAGCTGTATCAACGGATCCGGAACATTCAGCTACGCCTGCTGCCCGATGATGAGTTGCTGCCGCATGAGGTATCAAAATACGATCAAAAGGTCGTGCTGGAGGCCCTGCACAATTGCATCGCCCATCAGGATTACCGCCTGCATCAGCGGATCATCGTGACCGAGAAGCCTGACCGACTGGTATTCGAGAACGCAGGCCGGTTTTTCGAGGGTATGCCAGAGGATTATGTGCGCGGTGACAAATCACCCCGCGGCTATCGCAACCCCTATCTGGTGCAGGCGATGGTCGAGCTGAACATGATCGACCAGATGGGCTACGGTATTCAGCAGATGTATGAGACCCAACGCAGGCGTTACCTGCCGATGCCGGATTATGAAGTATCTGATGATGCGGTCGAGATGACGATCTATGGTGGGGTGGTTGATCCCGCCTATACGCGCGTGCTGATGGAGAACGGCGGACTGCAACTGGTTGACGTGCTGGCGCTGGACCGCGTGCAGAAGGGGCTTGAAGTGCCGGACGCTGCGATTCAGGCGCTGAAGCGGAAGAGGCTGGTTGAAGGCCGCAAACCACGGTTCCGGGTGTCGGCTGCGGTCGCTGCGGCCTCATCCAAGAAAGTGGATTACATCAAGCATCGTGCGTTCGAAGAGCAACATTATGCGGATTGGATCGTGCAGTATCTACGTGAGTTCGGCACCGCCTCACGAAAGGATGTTGATGATCTACTCTGGGATAAGCTCAGCGATGCGCTGGATGAAACGCAGAAGAAGAATAAAATAGGTAATATTCTCGGAAGCTTACGGCGCAAAAAGGTGATTATCAACGCTGGCTCCAAGGCCGTGCCATCATGGAGACTATGCGAATGAAACGAGAACACTTCACGAAAGAAGTTACGAAAGAAACACGGAATTTACGAAAGAGACTGCCATGAAGATCAAGTTTAAGGCGCAGCTCTACCAGACGCAGGCCGTGGAGGCCGTAGTCGATTGCTTTACAGGCCAGCCCCGTCAGGACCCACTGAAATACACCGTTGACCCCGGGGCAGCAGCACAATCTCAGATGGAGGTTGAAGGCTTTGGCAACGGGGCGATCAAACTAACCGAAGATGGATTGCTGGACAACATCACAAAGGTTCAGCGGCTAGCGATGCTGCCGGTTTCAGACAGCCTGACCTACTTTGCGGATGACAAAGGCAAGAAAAAGCCTGCCAGCTACAAACCCGGTGCGCGGATCAATCTGGATGTCGAGATGGAGACAGGAACGGGTAAAACCTATGTCTACATCAAGACGATGTTCGAGCTGCACAAGCGTTACGGCTGGTCGAAGTTCATCATCATGGTGCCCAGTGTGGCGATCCGTGAAGGGGTGGCAAAGTCGATCGAGATGACTGCCGAGCATTTTCAACAGGAATACGGCAAGAAGGTTCGTTCGTTCGTCTACAATTCGAAACGGTTGCACGAGCTGGAGAGCTTTTCTTCTGACTCGGGCATCAACGTGATGGTTATCAATGTGCAGGCATTCAATGCGTCCGGCGCCGATAACCGTCGGATCTATGATGAGTTGGACGACTTTCAATCGCGCAAACCGATTGACGTGATTGCCAAGAACCGGCCCATCTTGATTTTGGATGAGCCGCAGAAAATGGAAGGGCCGGCAACGCAGAAGGCATTGCCGAAGTTCAACCCATTATTCATTCTACGCTATTCTGCGACCCATCGCACTGTTCACAACAAAGTGCATCGGTTAGACGCCGTGGATGCGTTTAATCAGAAGCTGGTCAAGAAGATACGTGTCCATGGCGTAGAGACGAAGGGGTTAAGCGGCACCAATCCCTATCTCTTCCTGCACCGGATCGAAACATCCAGTTCGGCCCCCGTGGCATTCGTTGATATCGAGGTAAAAACCAAATCCGGCATAAAACGCGTAGCCCGCAAGCTTGAGCAGGGGCGCAATCTCTTTGACATGTCCAAAGGGTTGGAAGTCTATCGCGGCTTCACAGTCAGCAATATCGACGCGCGCGATGATACCGTGCATTTTACCAACGGTGACGTCCTGCATGCCGGTGAAGCATCAGGCGATGTGACCGAGCGAGATATCCGTCGGATTCAGATCCGCGAAACGATTACCGCGCATCTCGAGCGCGAACAGGTGTTGTTTGCGCGTGGTGTCAAAGTTCTATCACTCTTCTTTATCGACGAGGTCGTGAAGTATCGCGACTACGATCAGGATGACGATAAAGGAGAATACGCCCGTGTGTTCGAAGAAGAATACGCGCAGGCGGTCGCAGCTTTGTTGAATGAGTTGCCGTTGGAGAATGTCGAATATCGCAAACACCTTGAGGGGATAGATGTTGGGAAAACCCACCGTGGCTACTTTTCCATCGACAAAAAGGGGCGAATGAAAGACCCAAAAGCGGCTGCGCGGGGAGAGTTGGCCGGGCAATCGACCGAACCCAGCGATTATGACCTCATACTGAAGGATAAAGAGCGTCTGCTATCCTTTGAAGAGCCTACACGGTTTCTCTTTTCCCATTCCGCCCTACGTGAGGGATGGGATAACCCCAATGTCTTCGTGATGTGCATGCTCAAGCATAATGAAAGTCAGAACACTCTTTCTCGGCGCCAAGAGGTCGGGCGTGGTCTACGAATTGCAGTTAACCTGAACGGCGAAAGAATGGACCACCCGGCCACAGTGCATGACATCAACGTGCTTACCGTTGTCGCATCCGAGAGCTACAAAGGGTTCGTAGCAGGGCTGCAGAAGGAAATTTCCGAAAACCTATCTGCCCGGCCTCAACTGGCTGACGCCGAGTATTTCGAAGGAAAAACGCTGAAGACAGGCGATCTGGAACTGGTGCTGGACAAGCCACTTGCGAAAAAACTTGAACGGTTCCTGATCAAGAACGACTACGTGGATGACGATGGCCACATCACGGAAGCCTACCATGCAGCCCGAAAGTCCGGGACACTGCTTGATCTGCCTGAGGGTTTGGAAGCCCACAGCGATGCAGTCTTCGCTTTGATTGATACGGTATTTAACAGTGCTGCCCTAAACGACATGCTAAGCGATGGTCGCGTGCCGAAAAAAAACAGGCTGAACAGTAATTTTGAGCGCAAGGAATTTCAGGAGTTGTGGCGGCGCATCAATCGCAAGGCCGTTTATCAGGTCGATTTCGACAGCACGGCGCTGGTGAAAAGCTGCATCGACCGACTAGAACGAGATTTGCAAGTGGCACCGCTCCAATATCTGGTGACTGAAGGCAGTTTGTCTGACGATGTCAGCGACGAAAGCCTGCGCGCAGGCGACGCCTTTATTCAGGGGAAATTGCGCACAGAAAGTGGGACCAGCGCGCGGTCACGGGTGTCCTACGATTTGATAGGTGCGATTGCAGAGAGCACAGATCTGACCCGGAAAACCGTGGGCGATATTCTCGGAGGTATTCAGGTTGCAAAATTTGGTGAATTCGCAAAGAACCCCGAACAATTCATCGCTGATGCATCGCACATGATCCAAGAGCAAAAAGCCACTGCGATTATAGAGAAGCTGACCTATGACGCGCTGGAAGATCGATTTGATTCAGAGCTGTTTACGGCAGGAGAAACAGGTAATGACTTCAAGAAAGCAACCGAAAAGCTGAAAAACCACGTTTATGATTACGCGATCGTCGACTCGCAAGTTGAGCGTGAATTTGTCAAGGACCTCGACACCAGCACCGAGGTGATCGTTTATTCAAAGCTGCCCCGCAGCTTCCTGATTCCTACACCGGTGGGAGATTATAATCCAGACTGGGCGATCGCGTTCAAAGACGGGGGCATCAAGCATCTTTATTTTGTCGCTGAAACGAAATCTGACCAGCCCTCGATGAAGATGAGAGAGCTGGAGCAAACCAAGATCAAATGCGCACGAAAATTCTTTGACGAGATTGGCCGACGTATCAACGAAGATCAGGTGAAGTATGATGTCGTAACCAGTTATTCGGATTTGATGGCGCTCGTTAAGGATGTCGCTTGAGAATATTTTTTAAAAAGTTCTGATGCATGTTTTAAGCCCCTCGGGAGCGAAATGGCCCGGCAAACTGGACAGCGTGCTAAGATGTATCCAACACGGACGACGCATGCCCCTTTGAAAAGCATTTTGTGATGACATGAAGGGGAAAATCACGGCTTTGCTTCAGGGGCAGCCTCAACAAAAGTGGCTCAGTCCTCCATCACCAGTCGTCGATTCCGCCCTTGGCGGGCGACCGCCTGCCTTGTGACCTGAGCCCCTGAATTTCCTCCAGTTTTGTGTAGAGTCCGCCCAACCGAAGGACGGACAAATGAAGACGAGATTCACGGACGAACAGATCATCCAAATGATCAAGGAGCAGGAAGCTGGCGAGAAGACGGCTGACGTTTGCAGGCGCTATGGG
>NZ_JARJEF010000057.1 GCF_029697505.1 Pseudophaeobacter profundi
CTATGTGACAGCTTGATATGAGCGACCTGAAGCTTGACCCGCTCACCACCGATATTGCCCCAGTCTTCGCTCCAATCGAATTGAAAGGCTTCCCCTGGCTGGAACACCAAAGGTACAAAAGTGCCCCGCCCTGTCGTCTGTTCAGCACGATGCCGATCATCACGCCAGGCTCGTGCAAAAGCCGCCACGCGTTCATAAGATCCGTCATACCCCAACTTCACCAGATCCGCGTGCATCTGCTTCAAGGTTCGCCGTTCTTTCCGCGACTTGCGTGTTTGGATCAAAAGCCACGCAGACAACCGATCCGCATAGGGGTCCAGTTTGCTTGCACGCTTGGGCGTCTTGAACCTTGGCTCTACCGCGCCTTCGCGCAGGTACTTCTTGATCGTATTTCGAGACAAACCCGTCCGACGGGCAATCTCTCTGATTGGCATCTTGTCACGCAATGCCCAGCGTCTGATGACACTCAAAAATCCCATGTCTATCACTCCCAATCCCCCCAACGAAAACCGTCGGGGCAGTGTGTTCACATGGGTCAATTCTCAGTGACAATTTATCGGCATACCGGGTCAGTTCTCAGTGACAATCAACA
>NZ_JARJEF010000058.1 GCF_029697505.1 Pseudophaeobacter profundi
GGAGTTCTTCGCTGGCACGCCCAGAGACGCCCTCGTCTGATAGGGTGCCCACCAGATCGTCAATATGGGCACGGTAGAAGACAGGGAGGTCCTGGGGCAAGAAGATGGGCTCTGGGGCTGCGGCGTCCCGTTTGGCCCGTGCTTGGGTCAGTTCAGCATCCACCTTGTTGAGCTGCGCTATGATAGGGGCAGAATAGTCCCTATCCTCAACCGCTTTCATCAGGTTTGCGTGCCGGGGCTCGAGCTGACGCACAGCCTGGCTATGGAGCCGGAGCAAATCATCGCGTTCTTTCTCTTCAACTTTCTTGCGCGCCAGAAACTTCTCCCGAAACTCTGCATAGGCCTGGTCCTGCATCAGACCGACCTTTAGCCCAGACAGAATCGAGAGCGCGGCATCTTCTTCTTTCAGTCCGCGCATCCCGGTGCAGATGGATGCGCCTTTCTCTTTGGCGTTGGCGCAGTAGCATCGCCGCGTCTTGCCGCTGCCGGCCACGGCGAGGGTGCCGCCACACTGACCACAGGACAACAGGCCTGACAGCAGATACTTGCGCCGACGCATCCCTTGAGCCACGGAGAGGCCGTTGAG
>NZ_JARJEF010000059.1 GCF_029697505.1 Pseudophaeobacter profundi
CTCGCCCCTCCCGCGCCCAAGAAGGCCGCCAGTGTCTCCAGGAGCGAGTCTAGCTCCTCGGTCACCTCCTCTGGCTCCACAGCGTCCTCGACCGCCAACTCCAAGCTTGATGAACTGAGTCTAACGAAGGACCAAATTGATTTGCTGAAGAATGCGTTCGTGGCGTTTGACCATGAGAAGAAGGGGTGCATAGGGATTGACATGATTGGCACAATCCTGGAACTGCTGGGACATGCGCAGACACAAGCGCAGCTGGAGCAAATCATCAAGGAGGTCGACGTGGACGGATCCGGAGAGCTGGAGTTTGAAGAGTTTTGTATCCTGGCTTCAAAGTTTCTGACAGAGGAAGAGGAAGACGCCAACGCTGAACTGTTGAACTCAGAACTGAAAGAGGCCTTCAGATTCTACGACAGAGAAGGCAATGGCTACATCACGACGGATGACTTCAAGGAGATTCTGAGGGAACTTGATCCTGATATTCCGGAGAAAGAGCTGATCGGCATGGTCAACGAGATTGACATTGACGACTCCGGGACCGTCGACTTTGAAGAGTTCCAGAAAGCTTTGCGTTAAACCGG
>NZ_JARJEF010000060.1 GCF_029697505.1 Pseudophaeobacter profundi
GCGATGGACGAGCTGACCGCAAGCGTCAAATCGGCCGCCGAAGGGGCGCGCAGCGTCGAGGCGACGATGGAGGCAGCCAAGAAAGAGGCAGAGATCAGCGGCGAGGTGGTGCAGAGCGCGGTTTCGGCGATGACCGAGATCGAGCAGAGCTCGAACCATATCGGCCAGATCATCTCGGTGATTGATGATATTGCCTTCCAGACCAACCTCTTGGCGCTGAACGCCGGGGTCGAGGCGGCCCGGGCTGGCGAGGCTGGCAAAGGCTTTGCGGTTGTGGCCTCTGAAGTGCGCGCCCTGGCGCAGCGGTCTTCGGATGCGGCGATGGAAATCAAGACGCTGATCGGTGACAGCTCCAAACAGGTGGCGCGCGGCGTTGATCTGGTGGGCAAGGCGGGCGAAGCGCTGGAAAGCATCGTCGGCCAGGTCAGCCATATCTCGAAGCTGGTGTCCGGTATCGCCGAGGGCGCGGTGGAGCAGTCCACCGGCCTGAACGAGATCAACACCGGGGTGACCCAGCTGGATCAGGTGACCCAGCAAAACGCCGCCATGGTGGAACAGGCAACCGCCGCCGGGCAT
>NZ_JARJEF010000061.1 GCF_029697505.1 Pseudophaeobacter profundi
GTGGTGCCCTTCCGTCAATTCCTTTAAGTTTCAGCTTTGCAACCATACTTCACCCGGAACCCAAAAGCTTTGGTTTCCCGGAAGCTGCCCGCCGAGTCATCGGAGGAACTTCGGCGGATCGCTGGCTGGCATCGTTTATGGTTAGAACTAGGGCGGTATCTGATCGCCTTCGAACCTCTAACTTTCGTTCTTGATTAACGAGGACATACTTGGCAAATGCTTTCGCTTAGGTACGTCTTGCGACGATCCAAGAATTTCACCTCTAACGTCGCAATACGAATGCCCCCGCCTGTCCCTATTAATCATTACTTCGGATTCTTAAAACCAACAAAATAGAACCGAAGTCCTATTCCATTATTCCATGCACACAGTATTCAGGCAGAAATCAGCCTGCTTTAAGCACTCTAATTTGTTCAAAGTAAACGTGCCGGCCCACCTCGACACTCAGTCAAGAGCACCGCGGCGGGATTGAATCGGCAGCCGGAACCCACGGCATGCTTCGGGCGAACCCTACACAAATCCGAGGGCCCGGACCACCACCGGCAGGACGTCCCACAAGACATGCCAG
>NZ_JARJEF010000062.1 GCF_029697505.1 Pseudophaeobacter profundi
TATTTTATAATTTTGAGCGTATTTCGTACTGTTTGTTCGGAAATGTAGTGTTTTGTCGGTGAGTATCGTTCGACGCGACGCCCCCTCGAGATCGTGACGATCCTCGTTCTCGGACCCTCAAACAGTTCTTTTCGCAGATGTCGGTTCGAGGATTCTTAGCCTACAGGCTCGTGCCGAATCTGGGGCTGGAGAAGTGATGGGCGTAAATGGGTCGGGGGGTGATCCCGTAGGTTTCTCGCGAGACCGGGACGTATCGGTAACCGGGAGTATTGATGCGTTCACCCGCGTGGATGGGGTCGTCATATATGGACTTGGAAGGCCACGTGGGGAAATCGCTGAGCAGTGGCCTGAAAACACTCCTGGGAGGTTTGTAGTGCGAGAGGTCTGGAGCCTTCATGTCGTCTGTGCCTTTCAGTGCTCTGACGTAGGACTGCCAGAACTTGGCCTTGCGCTGGACGGGTTCGTTTCTGCCAATCATGTCCAAGTGTTGTTTGAGAAGCATGTTTGATGTGTTTGTTCTGTCTTGTGTCCTTGCCTAGATGGTCCTATTCAGTCAGCTCACGC
>NZ_JARJEF010000063.1 GCF_029697505.1 Pseudophaeobacter profundi
GTATCGAGCCCCGCGGCGGGGGCAAGTCTTGGCGGGGACATCCTGCGGTTCTACACAGACAGCGACCAGCTCTCGTGGGATGTCATGGACGGCTACGTCAATTTCATCTCGGACGTGGGCTTCGTCCTCGGGCTCCAGAACACGAGGCAGGCCCTCCTGAAACACGACTCCAAGCCCGTCTACTTCTACCTCCTCACCTACACCAGTCTACGAGCGTTCTCCAGCTTCCTCATTCCAATGTCGTATCCCAAACACGCTTCTAGGTTCGTCGGATCTGGGGCTTCGCACGGAGATGAGTTGGTACACCAGTTCAAGACCAATATGTCTCAGGCCCCCATCCTCCCCCCCACCCCCGACGATCTGGCTTTCATGAAAAAGTTTATAAAAGCTTGGACGTCATTCGCCAAAACAGGAAATCCAAACTGCGAAGAACTTGGAAAGACGTGGAAAGAAGACAGTCTCGAGAACCCAAGTTATTTAGAACTCGGCAAAGAAATCAAGCCTGTTGAGGGAATTGTTTTCCCAGAGCGAATGGCCTTCTGGAA
>NZ_JARJEF010000064.1 GCF_029697505.1 Pseudophaeobacter profundi
CTCCACCATTGCCAACTTACGAGCGACCTCATCATATTTCTTATCGGCCTCCTCAGCCAGGAACCGAGCCTCCTTCAGCTGGTTCTCCAGGGCGTCCATCCGCTCTTCATCCGCCAAGCTGCGGTTCTCAAGCACCTTACGCGCTCTTTCGGACTCGTCGGCCGCCTGGGAGGCCTCGGCCAGTTTGGCGGTGGCGGTGGCGAGTCGCTCCTCAGACCTCTCCAGGTCCTCCTCCAGCAGTTGGATACGCCGGTTCAGCGCAGCAACCTCACTCTCAGCGTTCTGCAGGGTCTTGTCCTTCTCTTCCAGTTTGGCGTTGACCTGCATCAGCGACTCCTGTGTTGTGTCCAGCTCGTTCTCAATGGTCTGGATCTTCTTCTGGAGGGCACGCGCCTCCTCCTCGGCCTTCTCGGCTCTCAGGTTCGCGTCGCGGGCTTGCTGTTCGCACAGCAGAGCGCGGTCCATCGCGTTATCCTTCTCCAGCTTCATCGCCTGCATTTTCTTCTTGATCGCGTCCATGTTGGTGGTTTTGAGTAGTGTCGGG
>NZ_JARJEF010000065.1 GCF_029697505.1 Pseudophaeobacter profundi
TATGTCGATGGGTTGCCGAAGCGCTTAAAAATGAGCTCAAGTCACGCCGCCCCAGCGCGAGCGAGTCCCATAGCTCGGCCTGACGGCACCCACGGGGCGAAAGGGAATCCGGTTCCTATTCCGGAACCCGGTAGCGGAACCGTTCCAATGCGGGCCCTCATTGAGTGCTCGTCGGGGTAACCCAAAGAGACCCGGAGACGCCGTCGGGAGATCCGGAGAGAGTTTTCTTTTCTCTATAAGCGTTCGAGTTCCCTGGAATCCTTTAGCAGGGAGATAGGGTTTGGAATGCGAAGAGCATCGCAGTTGCGGCGATGTCCGGATCTTCCCCTCGGACCTTGAAAATCCGGGAGAGGGCTACGTGGAAAGTTCGCACCGGATCGTACCCATATCCGCAGCAGGTCTCCGAGGTTAAGAGCCTCTAGTCGATAGAATAATGTAGGTAAGGGAAGTCGGCAAACTTGATCCGTAACTTCGGAACAAGGATTGGCTCTGAGGATCGGGGTGTATCGGGCTTGGTCGGGAAGCGTAGACGTGCCGGGAGC
>NZ_JARJEF010000066.1 GCF_029697505.1 Pseudophaeobacter profundi
TATTTCTATTACAAAATCCTAAGCCTAAATATAGAGTTATAGAGAAGGGGTCAGATTTGTTTAATAGATTCCAATGCCACCATAGCCAAGGCCGCCATAGCCAAGGCCGCCATAGCCGTAGCCGAAGGGCTCGTACAGGACCTCCTCAACAATAGGGAACTCGCATCCATAACCGCCATAGTAGCCGGGGAATCCGTATCCTCCGTAGCCTCCGTATCCGCCGAAGAACGGGTTAGCGTTGGGACCGGCGCCGGCACCAGCTTGGGAAGGCTGGGCACGGGGCTGGGGTCCGGCTGCCATGGGGCCAGCGGGGCCGGGCTGGGGGGCGGGGTAGGGGTTGGGGCCTGGCTGGGGCTGTGGTCCAGCGTACGGGGCGGGGCCGGGCTGGGGTCCGGGGTAGGGGGCGGCGAGTACAGCCGAGCAGGCAACGAGGAGGCCGAAGGCGAGTGAGTACATGATGCCTGCTG
>NZ_JARJEF010000006.1 GCF_029697505.1 Pseudophaeobacter profundi
ATCCCATGTCTATCACTCCCAATCCCCCCAACGAAAACCGTCGGGGCAGTGTGTTCACATGGGTCAATTCTCAGTGACAATTTATCGGCATACCGGGTCAGTTCTCAGTGACAATCAACAACAGGGCGTCCTGATCGTCGTCAATCCGCGCTTCGACCACGGTCTGAATCAGGCCAGAGGTCGCCCCCTTGTGCCACAGCACCTGCCGGGCGCGGCTGAAATAATGCGCCTCGCCCGTTTGGATGGTCAGACGAAAGGCTTCGGCATTCATCCAGCCCAGCATCAGCACCTCGCCCGTGGTTGCATCCGTGGTGATACAAGGCATCAGACCATCCTCGCCGAATTTGGGCGCAAGGTCGGTGCTTTCCTCGACCTGTTCCACGGTGGTGCGGGGCTGGAAGTACAGTTGTGTCATATCGCCTTCTCCGGCTCCTTGTAAAACGTTTCGTTATAACGTAACAAGTTTAAACGAAAGGCAACACACTGTAAAGGGGCCAGCGTCGTGATGACCGAGCAGGACAAACGCATTCCCGTGACCTTGCTGACCGGGTTTCTGGGGGCCGGGAAAACCACGCTGTTGAACCATCTGATCCGCGACCCAAACGCGGGGCGGATTGCCGTCATCATGAATGAATTCGGCGATATCGGCCTGGACCACGACCTGATCGAAGAAGCCACCGAAGAGACCATCCTGCTGCCATCGGGCTGCCTGTGCTGTGCGATCCTGGGGGATCTGGCCAAGACGTTCGAGGGCCTGATCGCAAAGCGGGACGCGGGTCAGGTGCAATTTGACCGGGTGGTGATTGAAACCAGCGGCATCGCCGATCCGGCACCGATCGTGCACACGCTGACGACCGATTACCAGATTGCACAGGCCTTCCGGCTGGATGGGGTGGTGACCCTGGTGGATGCGGCGACGGGCATGGAAACGCTCGACCGGCAGTTCGAGGCAGTGCAGCAGGTCGCCATGGCCGATACGCTGGTCCTGTCGAAAACCGATCTGACCGACGGGTTTGACCTGTCCCGGCTTGAAAAACGCCTGGACGGTCTGAACGCCACCGCCCCGCGCATCCGGGCCGACCATGGGCGCGTGCCCGTGGGCGCGTTGTTTGGCCTTTCCGCCCTGCGCGAGGGCGTGGCCGCGCCGGAGGTGGACCGCTGGCTGGGACTGTCGCAAGAGATGGCACAGCCCGATCCGCTGGCCGGGTTGTCCGGTTTTGCCGCCGCGGCAACGCCCCCGGCCCCGCCGGCCTTCAGCCCATCAGCGCCCGCCACACATGACCATCGGATCACCTCCGCCTCGATCGCAGTGACAGATCCCATTGCCGCAAATGTCTTTGATTTCTGGCTGGACTCGCTGATTGCGCTCAAGGGGCAGAACATCCTGCGCATGAAGGGCATCCTGCACGTCGAGGGTCTGCAATACCCGTTTGTCTTTCACGGGGTGCAACATATTTTTGACGCCCCTGTGCCGCTCAAAAGCTGGTCGGGCACGGATACCACAAGCCGGGTCGTTGTCATCGCGCGCGACATGGACGAGGCCGACCTCAAGGCCAGCCTCGACATGCTCCTGATGAAACCAAAGGCCGAGGCCGCACCGCCGGATCTGCCCGGCGGGATGATGGTCGACACCCTGGAATTGCCGTTCTGAGCCATGCCGGTCTGTTGCTACTGCACCCGCGACGCCGCCCCGTCGCATCCGTCGCGCGGCCCGTTGGCGCGACTTGTGATCTGGCTGATGATCCTTCCCGTGCGCGGCTATCGGCTGCTGCTCTCGCCCTGGCTGGGACATGCCTGCCGCTTTCAACCCACCTGCTCTGCCTATGCGATCGAGGCGCTCGACATCCATGGCCCGTGGCGCGGGGCATGGCTTGTGCTCCGGCGTCTCGCCCGCTGCAATCCCTGGGGAGGATCCGGCTATGACCCGGTGCCTCCCCTCCCTGACAGAAAGACCCCGAAATGATCCATATCCGCCTGCCCGATGGCGCAACCCGCGCGCTTGAGCCTGCCAGCACCGCCGCCGACCTTGCCGCCGCCATCAGCCCGAGCCTTGCCAAGCGCACGGTCGCTGCGGTTGTTGACGGAGAGGTCACGGATCTGTCCCGCCCCCTGCCCGACGGTGCCGTGGTGGAGCTGGTGACGCGGGATGACCCGCGGGCGCTGGGGCTGATCCGCCACGACCTCGCGCATGTGTTGGCCGAAGCGGTTCAGGCGCTGTGGCCCGGCACCAGGACCGCCATCGGACCGGCCATCGAACACGGGTTCTACTATGATTTCGAGCGGGACACGCCGTTCACCGCCGAGGATCTGCCCGTGATCGAGAAAAAGATGCGCCAGATCATCGCCGCCAGAACCCCCTTCACCCGCGAGGAATGGACCCGCGAAGAGGCCCGCCAGCATTTTGAGGCCGCAGGCGAAGGATACAAACTGGCGCTGCTTGATGCGATCCCCGAGGGCGAGACCGTCACGATCTATCGCCAGGGGGACTGGCTCGACCTCTGCCGGGGGCCGCATATGCGCAGCACCGCTGATGCCGGCAGCGCGTTCAAACTGACCCGCGTGGCGGGCGCCTATTGGCGTGGGGACAGCAACAACCCGATGCTCAGCCGCATCTATGGGGTCGCCTTTGCCGACAAAGCCGCGCTCGATGCGCATACGTCCATGATGGCCGAGGCCGAAAAACGCGATCACCGCCGACTGGGGCGCGAGATGAACCTGTTCCACTTTGAGGAGGTCGCGCCCGGGTCTGTCTTTTGGCACGCAAAGGGCTGGCGCCTGTTCCAGACGCTGATCGGCTACATGCGCGAGCGCCAGGAGGAAGCGGGCTATATCGAGGTCAACTCTCCCGACATCATGGACCGCGCCCTGTGGGAGACCTCGGGCCATTGGCAGAACTACCGCCAGAACATGTTCCTCGCCAAGACCGAGGACGACCGCGACTACGCGCTCAAACCGATGAACTGCCCCGGCCATATGCTGATCTACGGGCAAGGCACCAAGAGCTATCGCGACCTGCCGCTGAAGATCGCCGAATTTGGCAAGGTGCATCGCTACGAGCCGTCAGGCGCCTTGCACGGGCTTTTGCGCGTGCGCAGTTTCACGCAGGATGATGCCCATATCTATTGCACGCCGGAGCAGCTGACCGAGGAATGCCTGAAGGTCAACGATCTGGTGATGTCGATCTATCGCGACTTCGGTTTTGACGATGTGCGCATCAAGCTCTCGACCCGCCCGGAGAACCGTATCGGCAGTGACGAAAGCTGGGACCGCTCCGAGGATGCGCTGCGTCAGGCGCTGGATCAGGCCGGTCATCCCTATACGATCTTTGAAGGCGAAGGCGCGTTTTACGGGCCAAAGCTCGAATATGTCCTGCGCGACGCCATCGGGCGGGACTGGCAATGCGGCACGCTTCAGGTGGATTTCAATCTGCCGGAACGGTTCGGCACCACCTATGTGGCCTCGTCAGGCGACAAGCTGGCACCGGTCATGCTGCACCGCGCACTGTTTGGATCGCTGGAGCGGTTCACCGGCATTCTGATTGAACACCACGCCGGGCATTTGCCGCTGTGGCTGGCACCGGTGCAGGCGGTTGTCGCCACGGTGACCGGAGCCGCCGATGGCTGGGCCACCGAGGTTGCACAGGCGCTGAAGGCGGCGGGGCTGCGGGTCGAGACCGATCTGCGCAATGAGAAGATCGGCTACAAGGTGCGCGAACACGCGCTGCAAAAGATCCCCGTCCAGATCGCGCTCGGCGGGCGCGAGGCAGACGCGTGCAGCGTGACCATCCGGCGCCACGGAACCGACAAGACCGAGACCCTGCCCCTGGAAGAGGCGGTCCGACTGCTGGTGACAGAGGCGCGTTCTCCCAGCGGCGCATAAGGCCCCGTCGCCCACTCTGCCGTAGGGGGCTGACCGCCCCCCCTTGTGACCCCAACAAACAAAAGGATTTTTCCTTGCAGATCACCGAAAAAGACATCCAGAACGCCCTGACCATCTGGGGGAATGGAAAAATCGCCATCTCGAAGGCCTTTGAGAACGGCGGTATCGAGGCTGCCCGCGCGGTCGCCGCTACCAATATCGACACTTACTACGGCTACACCCTCGGGCCTGTCTTGTTCAAACCGACCATGGCCAGCGGCGCGCAGACCTTTCGTCCGACCAAAGCCGGGGCCTTGGCCTATTTCTGCGGCCATTCCGATGAATACCCCCTCGACAACGGTTTTGCGATCATGGGCTGGCGCGCCATGGAGAGCATCCCTTCGGCCCACTTCATCCAGGGAGATGTCGCGATGTGGATGGGCTGGGTCAAGCTCACCAACAAGGACGGGTCCGTCACCACGGTGGACAAGAGCTTTGGCTACACGAAGGATGAAACAGGCACCCTGCGCATCGTCCTTCATCATTCGTCCCTGCCCTACCAGCCCTGAAATCAATGCCTGAAACAGGAGTTCGCCAGATGATCCTCGACACGCCCCCCGCGCTCGACGACTGTACGACATCGGTCACCGCACCAAGCGGCCTGACGGCCATTCACCAGCCCGCCTGCGCGGCGACGATCTGGAAGCGCGATCCGCTGCCACGATTCCAGAGCTGGATCGATGCGTTGCCGCCCGAACAATTGCCAAAGACGCGGCTGATCCTGCGGCCGGATGCGGTCTGTGACGCGCTCATCAATATTGCCAATCAATGCGGTACGCCGACATGTGAGGAGCGCAACATGTTGATCGAAGATGCCTCTGCACTGGCGTCCATTTTTGCGAATGTCATGGACAGTGCCTACGTCAGGATGCGCTTGGACGTCGTCGATACCAATGCGTGTCGCAAGTTTCATATCGATGCCGTGAAGGCCCGTCTGGTCTGCACCTATCGCGGAACCGGCACGCAGTATGGCCTGTCCGAAAATGGCCACGACCCCGCGCAGATCCTGACCGTCCCAACGGGCGCGCCGATCATTCTGCGCGGCACGCGGTGGCCGGAAACTCCGGTCTCGGGGCTGCTGCACCGCTCGCCGCCCATCGCGGGCACCGGTGAAACACGGCTGCTGCTGGTGCTCGACCCGATCAATGATCCGGCAGAGGAAGCGGCGGCGGCCTACAAGCACTGACCGCAACGCGCCCCAGGTGTTCGCACTGCGGGGCGCTACTCAGGCTGTGTGCCAGAGGTCGCAAACCGCGCCCGGTAGTCGCGCGGCGACAGGGAAAAGCGGCGGCGAAAGGCCTTGCGCATTTGCTCGTCCGACTGAAACCCGGCGCGGTAGGCCAGGGTCTTTAATGGCAGGTCCGTATCGAGCAGCAACGCCTTGGCCCGATCACATCGCAGGGCTTCGAGCATGGTCATCGGGGCGACTGCAAACTCGGCCGTGAACGCGCGGGTCAGGCTGCGCACGCTCATCCCATGCGCGGCGGCGATATCGCTCAGGCTCAGCGGTTGATCCAGCCGGTCGCTCATCCAGGTGAGCACCTTGGTCATGCTGGTTGCGCCCGCCATCTGCCCCGTCAGCAAGGTGCTGAATTGTGATTGCCCGCCGGGGCGTTTGAGGTACATCACCATGTCGCGCGCCACCCCGAGCGCAATGTCACGACCGTAATCCTGTTCGACAAAGGCCAGCGTCAGGTCGATCGCCGCCGTGACCCCCGCAGAGGTCCAGAAACGGCCCGCCTGTACAAAGATCGCATCGGCATCCACATCAATCTCCGGGTAGCGCTGGCGCAGCCGTTCGGCGTAATTCCAATGTGTTGCCGCGCGCTGACCCTCCAGAAGACCAGCCTCCGCCAGAAAATACGACCCCGTACAAAGCGCGGCACAGCGCCGAACCCTCGGTCCGTTCTCGCGACACCAGTCCACCAGCGCGTGTTGTCCACCGAGCACCTCTTCGATCCGGGCAGCGCCAGCGATCAGGACCGTATCCGGCGCGCCAAAATCCTCTAGGGCGACCGTTGCCTCGAGCGACATTGCCGTATCCGAGGGGACATGACCGACCTCGGGAGCTGCGATGGTGACGTCATACCCCCCGGCGTGCCCCGCCTCGGCCAGATGTCGCGTGGCATAACCCAGAACACTGAGCGGCCCCGTCGCCTCCAGTGTCTTGAAGCCCGGGTAGATCACCAAAGCAACTGGCCGCCGTTGATCCATTCTTGATGCAAGATGCTGATATGCAGACATGTCTGATCCCCATTGTGGCCAATACGGCCCGTTGATTGGCCAGATCTGAGGGATCGAACGCCTCGCCCCTGCAATGTGATAGTGTATCATCAGGCAACCACTCCATAACAGAGAGAAATGCCATGAAAACCCGTGCCGCCATCGCTTGGGAACCCAACCGTCCGCTTGAAATCGAAGAGATTGATCTCGATGGGCCAAAAGAGGGCGAGGTGCTTATCCGTATCGTCACAACCAGCCTGTGCCATACCGATATGTTCACCTTGTCCGGCGCTGATCCCGAAGGCCTGTTCCCGGCTGTTCTGGGCCATGAGGCCGTCGGCATCGTCGAGGAACTGGGCAAGGGCGTAACCTCGCTGACGCCCGGCGACCATGTCATCCCACTTTATACGCCCGAGGATCCGAACTGCCCCTATATCAAGTCGGGCAAGACCAACCTCTGCCAGACCATCCGAAAGACCCAAGGCCAGGGCGTGATGCCCGACGGCACCTCGCGGTTCAGCTACAAAGGCAAGATGATCCATCACTATATGGGCACATCCACCTTCAGCGAATACACGGTTCTCCCTGAAATCGCGGTGGCAAAGATCTCAAAGGAGGCCCCGCTGGCCAAAGCTTCCGTTATGGGCTGCGCCATTCCCACCGGCATGGGCGCGGTGCGCAACACGGCCAAGGTCGAACCTGGGGCAACGGTAGCGGTTTTTGGTCTCGGGGCGGTCGGTATGGCCGTCATCCAGGGCGCTAAAATGCAAGGCGCCTCCCGCATCATCGGCATCGACACCAACCCGAACAAGTTCGAACTGGCCCGCAGCCTCGGTGCGCATGATTGCATCAACCCGGCGGACTTCTCACTGCCCATTCAGGACGTGATCGTCGAGATGACGGGCGGCGGCGTCGATTACTCCTTTGAGTGCATCGGCAACGTCAATGTCATGCGCGCGGCCCTGGAGTGCTGCCACAAAGGCTGGGGCGAATGCACGGTCATCGGTGTCGCCGGTGCCGGTGACGAGATCGCCACGCGTCCGTTCCAGTTGGTGACCGGACGGGTCTGGCGCGGATCGGCCTTTGGTGGCGTGCTGGGGCGCAGCCAGCTACCGGGCATGGTGGATGAATGGCTGCGGGGGGATTTTGACGTCGATCCCTACATCACCCACAATATGACGCACGATCAGATCAACACGGCCTTTGACCTGTTACACGCAGGCAAGTCGATCCGGTCGGTGATCCATTTCCAGCCGTCGGACACCATGCTGGTAAACGACCTGCCCGGGATCATCGTTCCAGCCTGACTGATACGGCAACAAGCGAAATGGCCCACAACGATGGTGGGCCATTTACATCTCGACATGTGCGGTCCTGCAGGCTGCGGCTGGGCTGATCTCGGCACCGCGTCAATCCCTTGGCTAGGGTGCGGTTGCAACTAAAATGAAGCTGGTATTTCGGCAGTCAGCCGGGGCCTTTAGTCGATCCCGAAAGATAGCCGTGTTTGCGCCGTCCAAGCCCTTGAGTGCGGCGCAGGTCATCGCCACCTGGGGGGCACCTCAGGCCGGATTACAGTCACATCCAGGACCGTTGAAAGGGGGCTTTCAAACCGCCTTTAACGCGCCATTTGAAACGGCCTTGCAAAGCCTCAAGCCAATGCGCTAGCGGGGCGCGCGGGGCTATCTGCTGCCCAAAATCATTTGCTGCAGATATCGGTGTCCCGCTACAACTACAACCACCCCCTATAATCTGTGTCCAAGTTTGGAAACCGTAGCCACCACAGCGCCCCCATGAAAACATTTATATTTCAATGCAATAAAACAAACTAAAAAATTAGTTTGACAACTGTGACGCCAACATGAAAGCTAATTAGCAGTCAGATGCGAAAAAGCGTAGCTGGCCTTACAGACTTTTAGGGAGGGAAAAGATGCGCAGGTATCTTTTGTCCGCAGCAGCGGTATGCGCCGTGGCTGCGGGACAGGCGGTTTATGCCGATGAAGCAGCCGCACTTAAATGGATCGATGAGGAATTTCAGCCCTCGGTCCTGACCAAAGATGAACAGATGAGCGAGATGCAGTGGTTTATCACCGCCGCGGAGCCCTTCAAAGGGATGGAGATCAACGTGCTCTCCGAGGGGATTCCGACGCATTCTTACGAGTCGGAAGTTCTGACCAAGGCGTTTGAAGAAATCACCGGGATCAAGGTCAACCACCAGATCCTCGGCGAAGGCGAAGTGGTACAGGCGGTTCAGACCCAGATGCAGACACAGCGCAATCTGTATGATGCCTATGTCAATGACTCGGATCTGATCGGCACCCACTCGCGGCTGCAGCTGGCCCATAACCTGACGGATATGATGGCGGGCGATTTCAAGTCGGTGACCAACCCTGGCCTGGACCTTGACGATTTCATGGGGACCCAGTTCACCACCGGTCCCGATGGGGATCTGTATCAGCTGCCCGACCAGCAGTTTGCCAACCTCTACTGGTTCCGCAAAGACTGGTTTGACCGCGCCGATCTGCAAGAGGCCTTCAAGGCAAAATACGGCTATGATCTGGGTGTTCCGGTCAACTGGTCTGCCTATGAGGACATCGCCGAATTCTTTAGCGAAGACGTAAAGGAAATCGACGGCACAGCGATCTATGGCCATATGGATTACGGCAAACGTGCGCCTGACCTTGGCTGGCGTATGACCGATGCCTGGCTGTCGATGGCCGGTGCCGGTTCCAAGGGGGAACCAAACGGCGTGCCAATCGACGAATGGGGCATCCGCATGGAAGCCGGCACCTGTAACCCCGTTGGCGCATCTGTCACCCGTGGCGGTGCTGCAAACGGTCCGGCCGCTGTTTATGCGATCCGCAAATGGGACGAATGGCTGCGCAAATATGCGCCTCCCGGTGCCGCGTCATATGACTTCTACCAGTCGCTGCCAGCCTTGGCGCAGGGCAATGTTGCCCAGCAGATCTTTTGGTACACCGCCTTTACCGCCGATATGGTAAAGCCGCAGTCCGAAGGCAACAACACAGTGGACGAAGCTGGCAAGCCGCTGTGGCGGATGGCGCCAAGCCCACATGGCCCCTACTGGGAAGAAGGTCAGAAAGTTGGCTATCAGGACGTTGGCTCCTGGACCTTCCTCAAATCGACCCCGCTGGAGCGGTCGCAGGCAGCCTGGCTTTATGCTCAGTTTGTTGTGTCCAAAACTGTCGACGTGAAGAAGTCCCATGTGGGTCTGACCTTCATTCGTGACAGCTCGGTCAACCACGAGAGCTTCTCGGAGCGGGCCGAAAACCTGGGCGGTCTGGTAGAATTCTACCGCTCGCCGGATCGTGTGGCCTGGTCGCCAACCGGCGTGAACGTGCCCGACTATCCAAAGCTGGCCCAGATCTGGTGGCAGCAGATCGGCGACGTGAACTCGGGGGCCTTTACCCCGCAAGAAGCGATGAACCGTCTGGCCGAAGAAATGGATATCACCATGGCCCGGATGCAGCGTGCAGACGAGCAGGCTGAGATCTACGGCGGCTGCGGCCCGCGTCTGAACGAGGAAAAAGACGCTGAGTGGTGGTATGCCAATGGCGGCGCCAAGCCACCACTGGAGAACGAAAAACCTGCAGGCCAGACCGTCAACTATGACGAACTGGTCGCCCGCTGGGCCTCGCAGTAACCGCTCCTCCCCGTCGGGCCTGACCCTTTCGGTCTCTGGCCCGACACTTTGCCCCGGAGCGTTGTTTTGCAATGCTTCGGGGCTCTTTCTCCCCCGCAAAATACAGACACGGCCCCAGTCAGCTTTTGCTGCATGGCCGGTTGCCGGAAAGTTAAATAACGATGGCACTTGAACTAAGAAACGTGACCAAGCGCGTTGGCGCGATCGAGCATATCAAGGACACGTCCCTGCTGCTGGAACCTGGTCACTTTAACGTCCTGTTGGGCGCCACCGGGTCGGGCAAGACCTCGCTGATCAAACTGATGGCCGGGCTGGACCCGATGGCCAGCGGTCAGGTGCTTATGGAGGGCGAGGATGTCTCGCGGCTCAGCACCCAGAAGCGCAACATCAGTCTGGTGCACCAGTTTTTCATCAACTACCCCCATATGACGGTCTACGAGAACATCGCCTCGCCGCTGAAAGTGGTCGGAATGGCAAAATCCGAGATCGAAGATCGCGTCGCGGAAGCGGCCAAAATCCTGCAACTGGAGCCAATGCTGCACCGCCGCCCGCACGAATTGTCCGGCGGCCAGCAACAGCGCTGTGCCCTGGCCCGCGCCATCGCCAAGGAAAGCCGCGCGGTGTTCCTGGATGAGCCGCTGGCCAACCTCGACTACAAGCTGCGCGAAGAGCTGCGCGACCAGCTGCCCGAGCTGTTTGCCGGACGCGGTGCCGTGGTGGTCTATGCCACATCGGAACCCGAAGAGGCGCTGCTGTTGGGCGGCAAAACCGCCCTGATGCGCGACGGGCGCGTCACCCAGTTTGGCCCTACGGCCGAAATCTACCGCGACCCCGGCAATCTGGATGCGGCGCGGGTGTTTTCGGACCCGCCGATCAATACCGCAACGGTGACCAAAGAAGGCACCACTGCCCGTTTGGGCGCCGATGTGCAGTGGCAGCTGGACGGCGCTGCTGCGGGTCTGCGCGATGGCAGCTATTCCATCGCCATCCGCCCCTATCACGTCCTGCCCAGCGCCAGCGAAAAGGCCTCTGTGCGCCTTGATGGCCGGGTACTGGTGACCGAGCTGTCAGGCTCGGAAAGTTCTGCGCATTTCGATCTTGGCCTTGGCGGCACCGCAGGCGGCGAGGCCCAGGCCAACTGGGTATCCCTCTCGGCGGGCGTCCACCCCTACAAGATTGGCGAAATGCATGATTTCTATATGGACCCTTCGGCGTGCTACTTCTTTGCACCCGATGGCTCCCGCGCAGCCTGAGGCTCAAGAATGGCAAAAATTACACTCTCAAAGCTGCGACACAGCTATATGCCCGCCCCCCAATCCCCGTCAGACTATGCGCTGAAAGAGATTGATCTGGACTGGAGCGACGGCGGCGCCTATGCGCTGCTTGGCCCATCCGGCTGCGGCAAATCCACCCTGCTCAACATCATTTCGGGGCTGCTGGTGCCCTCGGAGGGCCAGATCCTGTTTGATGGTCAGGACGTTACCGCCCTGCCGCCGGATCAGCGCAACATTGCCCAGGTGTTTCAGTTCCCGGTGATCTACGACACCATGACGGTCTACGACAATCTTGCCTTCCCGCTGCGCAATCGCGGCCGCGATGAAGCGACGGTAAAAACCCGCGTGATGGCGATTGCCGAAATGCTGGAAGTCACCGACATGCTCCAGACCCGCGCGGCGAACCTCAGCCCTGACAACAAGCAAAAGATCTCCATGGGGCGCGGATTGGTGCGCGAAGACGTCAATGTGGTGATGTTTGACGAACCCCTGACAGTGATCGACCCACATCTGAAATGGAAGCTGCGCTCAAAACTGAAAGAACTGCACCAGCGCGTCAAGGCCACGATGATCTACGTCACCCACGACCAGACAGAGGCGCTGACCTTTGCCGATCAGGTGGTGGTGATGCAGGACGGTGAAGTGGTGCAGATCGGCACGCCGGTCGAGCTGTTTGATCGCCCCGCCCATACATTTGTCGGCCATTTCATCGGCTCGCCGGGGATGAATATCCTGCCCTGCACCCTGCAGGCCGGCGCGGCCCGTTTTGCAGACCAGACCATTGCGCTGGAAGGACCAATCCGTGGCAAGCCCCAGGGCAAAACCGAAGTCGGCATCCGCCCGGAATTTGTCTCGCTGGCTGACACCGGCCTGCCCGCAACGGTGACCAAAGTGTCCGATGTGGGACGCCACACGGTGGTGGAGTGCCAGGCCAGTGGCAGCCGCATCAACGCAGTGATCGAGGGCGCCGGCCCTGCAACCGGCACCCCGGTGCATCTTGATTTTCGCCGGGACCAAACCCGGCTTTATGTGGACGGCTGGCTGGCCAGCACCCCCGACACCCCCGACACCGCAGCGGAGGCGACACAATGAAAACCGAAAACCAAAAAGCCTGGTTCTTTGTGCTGCCCGTGCTGGTGCTGGTGGCCTTTAACGCGCTGATCCCGATGATGACCGTGGTGAATTACTCGGTGCAGGAAACCTTTGGCGACAATGTGTTTTTCTGGCAGGGCCTGGATTGGTTCGAACAAATCCTGCGCTCTGATCGCTTTCATGCTGCGCTGGGGCGGCAGTTCCTGTTTACCTTTCTGATCCTCATCATCGAGGTGCCGCTTGGCATTATCATCGCCCTGGCGATGCCGCGCAAAGGCTTCTGGGTGCCGGTCTGTCTGGTCACCATGGCGCTGCCGATGCTGATCCCCTGGAACGTGGTTGGCGCGATGTGGAACATCTTTACCCTGCCCGACATTGGCCTCCTGGGCTATTTCCTCAACCATGTGCTGGGCGTCTCCTATGACATGACCCAGAATCCGCTGGCGGCCTGGGTGACCATTGTCACCATGGATGTCTGGCACTGGACATCATTGGTGGTGCTCTTGGCCTATGCTGGCCTGGTGTCGATCCCGGATGCCTATTACCAGGCGGCAAAAATCGACGGCGCCTCCAACTGGGCCGTGTTCCGGTTCATCCAGCTGCCCAAAATGAAAACCGTCCTCACCATCGCCATTCTGTTGCGCTTTATGGACAGTTTCAACATCTACACCGAGCCATTTGTGCTCACCGGTGGTGGCCCTGGCAACTCCACCACGCTGTTGTCGATTGATCTGGTGAAAATCGCCCTGGGTCAGTTTGACCTTGGCCCGGCTGCTGCCATGTCGCTCATCTATTTCGCAATCACGCTTCTGGTCTCCTGGCTGTTTTATACGCTGATGACCAAAGACGACCTGAACTAAGGAGGGTTTGAGAGATGCAAAAACGATCCATCATCCCCATTGTCTATATTCTCTTCCTGATGCTGCCAATCTACTGGCTGGTCGCGATGAGCTTCAAGACCACCAATGAAATCCTCTCGGGCTTCTCGCTGTTCCCGCAGACCTTCACGCTGGAAAACTACGTCACCATCTTTACCGATCCGACCTGGTACTGGGGCTATATCAACTCGATACTCTACGTCAGCATCAACACGGTGATCTCGGTCGCCGTGGCGCTGCCGGCCGCCTATGCGTTTTCGCGCTACCGCTTTCTGGGCGACAAGCAGCTGTTCTTCTGGCTGCTGACCAACCGGATGGCACCGGCTGCGGTCTTTGCGCTGCCCTTCTTTCAGCTCTATTCGGCGGTGGGAATCTTTGACACCCATCTGGCGGTGGCCCTGGCCCATTGCCTGTTCAACATCCCGCTGGCAGTCTGGATCTTAGAGGGCTTCATGGGCGGCATCCCCAAGGAGCTGGACGAGACCGCCTATGTGGACGGCTATTCCTTCCCGCGTTTCTTTGGCACCATCTTTATCCCCTCGATCAAGGCAGGCGTCGGCGTTGCCGCCTTCTTCTGCTTCATGTTCTCCTGGGTGGAGCTGCTCTTGGCCAAGACCCTGACAGCCGTGGCGGCAAAACCCATCGCCGCCACCATGACCAAAACCGCATCAAGTGCCGGCTATGAACTGGGCCTCTTGGCGGCCGCGGGCACATTGACAATCATTCCGGGGGCCATCGTGATCTGGTTCGTCCGAAACTATATCGCAAAAGGTTTTGCGATGGGGAGGGTATAATGCTTTCTTGGATGGCCTGGACCTGGCCGACAGCCCTGGTCTTTATCGGTATTTTCTCTGCCATTGGCGTGCTTGTCCTGCTGGAAATTCGCAGCCCCGGTGGGGATACACGCAAAGGTGTGTTGGGGCTCTCCACCACACGCGGTGACCGTTTGTTCATCACCCTTCTGGGCACCAGCTACATCTTCCTCGCCTGGCTTGGATTGTTCGGCATGCCGCTCTGGTACCCGCTGGGGCTTTCCATTCTCTGGGGCATCTTCACCTTCTGGAAGGTGTAACAGCGCCGCCTTGGAGTGGCGGGTCAAGGGGGACAAAGGCCCCGCGCCAGCGGCTTGCCCTTGACGCGTCTACCTGAACAAAATTGCCAAGGGTCTGAATGGACAGTCCTGCCCATTCAGACCTTCTCAGCAAATCCTTACCAGTTTCCCCCTGGCCAGCTTCCCCCTGGCCAGGGCCGGCATATCACCCCCGCCCCAGGCAGAAATAGGCGCGCGGAAGCGCTCATTGTGACATCCCTCGGCCCTGAACCAGCACGCTGCTAAAGAAATAGTTTTCAATAGACACCGCCATCCCCTATCATCATGAAAAGACCAAAATGGACCGGACATCAGACGACATGCGTAAGAAACAGGACAATTCACTGCTGACCGAGGTTGAGCTTGAATTCATGACCGTCGTCTGGGCTACCGGGGGCGGTACCGTAAGGGAAATCCTTGCGGTGCTGAACCAGGCACAGGAACGCGCCTACACATCGGTGGCAACGGTGCTCAAGATCATGGAACAAAAGGGCTTTCTAACCAGCGAAAGGGCAGACCGTTCGCTGATCTATCGCCCCGCCATTCCCAAAGCAGAGTATCAAAAAATCTCTCTGAAAAACCTTTCGAGCAAGCTGTTCAACGGCGCGCCTGCGGCTCTGGTCGCCCGCCTTGTTGATGATGAGGAAGTTACCGACGACATGCTCGTTGAGATGCGGGCGCTGCTGAACGAAAGGTTGGGGGACAATGGAAACTGACGCGCTGATCAATGGATATCTGGATCTGAATCTTCTGGTGCTTGCAGGCACCCTGCTTTGGCTTTCAGCGCGAAAACTCTTGTCCCTTACCAGGCTGGCACATGCCTTTGGCGCACAACTGCGGCTGATGAATGCGCTGACGCTGCTGCTGGCGCTGTCGCCGCTCTTGATGTTTGGCTTCACCCGGCTGGTAATGGCCCACCCCCCCAATATTTCCGACCTGATGGTCTCGCAGTTTTTGCAAGGCAACGTCAGCATGAGCGCCGCCAGTTTTGAAACCCTTCTGGGCCTGCGCGAAGACACCGTGCGGGTACTGTCCTCCCAGCAACTGCTCTGGACCCGGCTGGTTGCTGCCGCACTTGCCATGGGCGGGCTGGTCTGCGCCATCCATGTGGTCATCTCGGTGCTGCGTCTGCGCCGCGCCCTGGGCCGGGCGTTCCTGTGGAAAAGCATTGGCAAAACCCGGATCCTGGTCTCGGATGAGACCCCGGTAGCCTATTCCACCCGGGGGCTGATTAACCGCTACGTGGTGCTGCCATCTCCCCTGCTGACCGCGCCGCAGGATCTCAAGCTGACCCTGGCGCATGAACTGCAGCATTTTCGCCAGCGCGACATCGAATGCGAGTTCCTGCTGGAAATGCTGCGCCCGGCGCTGTTTTGGAATCCTGCTTTTTTCCTCTGGCGTCGTGAAGTGCGCCATCTGCGTGAATTTGCCTGTGATCAGGCGCTAATGGCGCGGCCAGGTCTGGATCTGCGCGCCTATTGCGAATGCCTGATCCGTGCCTGCGCCGAAGCCGCAAGAGAGCGGGTCTTCTTTACCCGCCGCAGCCCTGCTGTGGCCCTGGTGGATCGCCGCGAAACCCGGAGCAGTTCCACCCTGCAGCAGCGGATCATTGCGGTCACCACCAATGCCCCACATGGCGAAGCGGGCCTTGGCTGGGCACTGGTTTCGGGCATGATGATCACTGCCGTGCTCGCCACCGCCATGTTGATACAGCGCCCCGGCGACTGGAGTCATGACCGGTTGATGCTGTCGACCATCGTCAACCTGGAGCGCATGGCCTCCCGCTCCTCCGCGTCAAGCACTGACGGCATGCCCTCGGCCACGGCGATCTTGCAGCGCAGTTTCATGCCTGTCGCCTCTCCCTGACGCCGCCACTTTCGACCACCACCCTTTCACTACAGGCCAATAGCAGCGCCATTGGCCCTGCCCGTCCATTGTGTGGTATCCGGCGTCTGTTTGCGCCCCTTGCCGTTTGCAGCGGTCTTCGCGCATATCTAGGCTGATTGCTGCTGATCCGCTGCATCCGCCCAGTCTGTGGGTTCTTGCCAACCGACGGCCTGCGCCACTCTCCAATCTGCAGGCAGCTGGCCCTGCCCAAGATCAAAACGGCCGACGATGCCTGACAGGCTGGTCGCCTCTTGCTGCAACAGCTGGCTGGCGGCAGAGGCCTCTTCCGCCATGGCAGCATTCTGCTGGGTGACCCCATCCATGGTCTCCATCGAACCATTGATATCCTCCAGACCCTTGGATTGCTTGCGCACCCCGCCAGCGATCTCGCTCACCAGACCGGAAACCTCGCTCACCTTGCCAATGATCCTCGACAAGGCCTCTCCGGCCTGGCCCACCATATCCACGCCATTGGCCACATGGGCCTCGCTCGCCGAGGTCAACTGCTGGATTTCCCCGGCCGCCGTTGAGGTCCGCAGCGCCAGGGCGCGCACCTCCGAGGCCACCACGGCAAACCCTGCCCCGGAAGAACCCGCCCGCGCCGCCTCGACCCCGGCATTCAGCGCCAACAGGTTGGTCTGAAAGGCGATGTCATCGATCATGTTGATAATCTTGGAAATCTCGTTAGAGGTCTGCTGGATCTGATCCATTGCCCCTACGGCTGCGGTCACAACCTTGGTACTGCCTTCGGCCTCGGACCGGGTTCGGCCCATTGCCTTGTCCATCTGCGCCGCCTGCTCGGCGGTGGTTCGGATATTCGCGGTCAGATCACGCAGCGCCGTGGCTGTCTGTTCCAGCGTAGAGGCCTGGCTTTCGGTACGATGTGCCATCTCATCTGCTGCGGTACTTTGTTCTTGGGAAAACCTACCGACATGCTCCGAGGCGCTGACAACTTCGCCCATGGAATCGCGCAGGTTGGCCAGGCTATGATTGAAGTTTTCGCGCAGCGTTTCATAGTTATCCGCAAAGGGCGCGCGGATATCACAGGCCAGGTTGCCAGCCTGCAACTGCGACAGCGCTCGGCTCATTTCATCAACCACAGCCGCAGTTTGCCGGGCGGTCTGCTCCTCGCGGGCGGCGGCGGCATCCGCCTGCTTCAGTTTATCACGGAAACTGTCCAGGCTGCGGGCCAGGTCGCCCAGCTCATCTCCGCGTGATTTTCCCGTAATCTCAATATGATAATCATCTTCGGCCAGGGCATTAGTTACCTGACGCAGGGCCTGGATAGGCACCGTCACACGGCGTGCAGCGACAAAGGACACGACAATAGCAATCAACACAGCCCCGCCAATTACCGCCATGGCAATCAGGCGAATTTGGTTCAGCTCTGCAAAGGCGGTTGCCTCGTCGGTTTCCAGCACCAGAGACCAGGTAAAACCAGGCAGCTCCAGCGGCATGACCAGGGCGGTTGCCGTGCCCCCTGCCATGGCAGGAACCCCATCAAAACGGGCTGTCTCTCTGGTGCGGGCCGCCTGGGTTTGCGGCAGATCCGGCAAGGCATCCAACACACCGAACTGATCCCCCAGCGAAGAGGGGCTGCGCGCCAGTCCATCCGGGCTGACCAGATAGATGTTCTGATGCCCCAGGTCTTCCAGATTTTTCGTCAGGGCCTGAACCACCCCAGCACTGCCCAGACGCACGGCGATCACGCCAACAGTCTTTTGCTGCTTGTTGACCACCGGGGTCGCCAGAAAGGCAGAGGGCACATCGCCGGCCGGGCCGTAGAGGGTAAAGTCGGAATTCACCACTTGGCCCGGTTCCACGGCCAGAGCTTCGGCAAACAGGTGCCCCAACCCGGTTTCGGCCAATTCCCCTGTGGCAAAGCTATTGGCGTAGTCGTCCAGCTTGTTGACCGAATAGATCAGAAGTCCCGCCTCATCAAAAAGATAGAGATCTTCATAGCCATTCAGGTCAACGATGCGCTGAAAGGTCGGGTGATAGCTGGCATGCGACTGGCTGTAATAGGACCCATCCCCCGGATCGACCAGCTGCGCCCGTTGATCAACCGGATTGGGGTTTTCGCTGCCATAGACACGCTTGAGATAGGCAATTGGGTCCGGCTCTTCGATCATGCCGATCACACGGGTAAAATTGCTGACCGCGCGAAAAACCGTTGGCTGGGCTGCTTGGCTTGCCAGGTTCGCATG
Organism: Pseudophaeobacter profundi; assembly: GCF_029697505.1. Lineage (GTDB taxonomy): Bacteria > Pseudomonadota > Alphaproteobacteria > Rhodobacterales > Rhodobacteraceae > Pseudophaeobacter > Pseudophaeobacter profundi. The sequence continues at coordinate 18,231 of NZ_JARJEF010000006.1, forward strand.
GGCCGAAGAGATCAGGAATTCCAGCGCCTGCGCACCAGCCTTGGCCTCGCTCTCATGTGCCGTATAGATGTTTTTGCGAATACTCTTCTCGGCCATCGAATAGACCAGAAAGGCAACAGTAACGAGAAAGGTCGCTGTCAGCGCCACCATGACTATCGGCAGTTTTGCCGTAAGGGGGAGCTTTTTCATATTAAACATCACCGGATCCTTATCTGGGGCGGCCATCCTGCCCTTCGTTCGCCAGCACTACTGGCCTCGCCACATATGAGGTGAGCAGCCTGAATGATGTTTCAGAAAGCCTTATAAAAGATTGACTTCGGCCGTTTCGCGCGCAAAACGCACAGATCATCCCTGAAGTTCGCCAGGTTTTGCCCGACCGGGGCAGATCAAAGATCTCTAGGGGGGCAAGCTACAAAGCACAGCGCCGCAGGGTCGACAGCGGGTCCTTTGGGTCCAGCAACCAAAGCGGTGCCTGGCCCAGCCTCCTAGCAAAGTCGGCGAGGCAATCCCGCTAATGGCAAAGGCCGTGCCCCGGTCTCTGTGGCACTGTTCTCAGACCGGGATCCCACTGCGATAGGGATCCTGCGCGGCAAAGACCAAACAGGCCTCTGCCGTGACATAGGCCTCACCCGCGATGGTGGGGATCACCTGCCCTGCCCCATCAAGATGATATCGCATGGTGTAGCAACTGCCGATGACGCTTTCCTGCACCCAGGGCGTATCGGGCGCCAGCAGGTCATCTGCGGCCAGGCAGGCCAGTTTGGCGGAACTTCCCGTACCACAGGGCGAACGATCATAGGCCCCACCAGGGCATAGCACAAAGTTACGCCCATCGGCCTGGGGCGACATGGCGGCACCGCAGAATTCCACATGGTCAATCCGTGCACCCTGTGCACCAGTTACCCCGGCGCGGTCCAGCGCAGCACGAATGGCAAGCGCCGCCCCGGTCAGGCGCCCCACCTGTGCGGGCAGCAGGGGGGCCGGACAATCGGCGGTCAAAAAGAACCAATTGCCACCCCAGGCGACATCACCAGTCACCCTGCCCTGCCCTGGCACATCGATGTGGACGTCCTTGGAGTGGCGATAGCTGGCCACATTTTGCACCACCCCCCGATTGGGCGAGGTTAGCTCTGCCAGGATCACCCCAACCGGGGTTTCAATCTTATGCTGCCCCAGCCCGATACGCCCCAGATGATACAGGCTGACAAGCAGGCCGATGGTAGCATGGCCGCACATGCCCAAAGGGCCAGCCGGGTTGAAATAGATCACCGCAGCCACACAGGCCGGATCCTCTGGCGGCAAGAGCAGCGCGCCCACCATGGCATCATGCCCGCGGGGCTCTGCCAGGACTGCGGCACAGAAATCCGCATGGCTGGTTGCCAGTTGCGCCGCCCGCTCTGCCAGGGGGCCAGTGCCAAGGTCTGGCCCACCAGTCAGGATCAGACGTGTTGGCTCTCCGCCGGTGTGGCTGTCAATGACACGCATGATCAGATCCGGGCCTTAGACTGGGCAGTCCAGGTCTGATACCAGGCTTTGAACAGACTATACTGCGCCTCGGCATAGCCGCACTGGCTATCGGTCAGGGCATCACTCTTGTTGAGGCGTAGCGCATATTCACAATCTTCATTCAGCGCCATGAGATGCTTGTAGTAGAGCACCAGAGACAGATCGGCACGGGTGGCAAAGCCGTAATAGGGACTGTTGTAGATCACCGCCGTCATGCCTGCCGCGATCAGCTCTTGGCCCCTGCGCACCAAGGCGTCAAAATTCGGGCCGCGATCAGCCGTGCAGGGTGTCATCAGGGCTGGAATGCAACCGGAGAAGATATCTGTGGTCATGGTCTTTTCCTTACGAGCGGGCCAGCCAGCGGGTGACAAAGCGACAGGCAATTGACAGCCGCAAACCCTACGGCCCCAAGGGGATTGCCCCTGGGTATCAGCAAGGCAGAAGGTGCGGCACCTGCCAATCTTCTATTTCATATTGGATCCAATTTACAATATATTTTGTTTCATAACTTTCATCCCCCGGGAAAAGCCGGTATAAATACGCAAGGAGGCCCCTATGAAATTGAATTCCGTCGATATTTCAAAGACCGCTTCGGCGTCTTCGATCGTCTTTGATGCCCTGCGCAAGGCGATCATCGAAGGGGACGTCAAAGAAGGGGAACCCCTGCGCCAGGATGAAATTGCCCGACTATTCAACACCAGCCGAATCCCTGTCCGCGAGGCGATTTCACGGCTGGAAGAACAAGGCCTTGTCAAAACCCAGCGCTACAAGGGGGCCGTTGTCTCTGGGCTGTCGCAAACTGAGGCCGAAGAAATTTTCGATTTCCGCGCCCTGATAGAACCAGAGGTGATCCGCCGGGCCGTGCCTTTGATGTCGCAGGAAACGTTAGAACGTGCCCGCGAATCCTGGACTGCCTTTTCCACCTCTTCCGAACCAATGCGCTGGGGAGAGCTAAACCGGGACTTTCACGCCACGCTCTACCGGGCCAGCGGTCTGCAGTACCATCTGGACATCATTGACAATGCGATGGACCGAGTGGATCGCTATCTGCGGGCGCAATTGGTCATGTCCAACGGCATGCAGCGGGCCAATGAGGAACATATCGCAATCTGGGAGGCCTGCGTGAACGGCAATGCCGCCCAGGCGGCCGATTTGACTCGGCAGCATATCACGGGGGCGCGTGAATCCCTGATGCAGAACATCAACGGGCTGCGCTAGGGTCAGGCCCCATTAATCCTGCATGTTCAGTATTTGGCTTGGCATGTTTTATATGCCCAAACCACCGCCCCCTGCCCGCAGTGCGTGCAAGCATGGAAAACACAAACGCGCCCCCGTTTCCGGGGCCGCGTTCACAAAACACAGTCTGGCGGGCCTTGTTGGCCTACCGGATCCTTACAGCAGTGCCAGATTCACAGCGGCTTCACGACCATCCCGGCCGGGTTCGATATCGAAGCTGACTTTCTGATTGTCAGCCAGCCCGGTCAAGCCAGAGCGTTCGACTGCCGAAATATGCACAAACACATCCTTGGTGCCGCCATCGGGGGCGATAAATCCAAAGCCTTTGGTTGCGTTAAACCATTTCACGGTGCCAGTGGCCATTTCCGTATTCTCCCTTTTGATTTGCTGCCCGCAGGAGTGCGACAGCCCGGCGTTGTCTGGTCTGTAATCGAAGTCTGAACGCCGTAAAATAGGAGACAGTAGGTCGACATAGAGATACACAAGCCCTCAAAATATGCGACTGCTTTTTGCGTCTGGCAATAGCCGAGGCGCGCTCGAACCGGGATATTGGCAATTTTTTGCGCACCCCGCGACCTGCGTGACATGCATCGCCCCCAGTGGATAAACCGCTCGGCATGTTCTATGACACGGACACCCAGTACTGTTCAGGCTGTATTGACCAGCCCGGGCCTGCAACGAGTGGAAGACAAAATCATGCCGCAACAAAAAGACACTGCACTCGACCAAACGGCCGCCCCTGCAGAAGCATCCCCCAACCCTGAGCCAGAGTTGGTTTCGATGTTTGTCATGTCGTACAATCAGGCAGACTATATCGAGGCAACGGTAAAATCCGCCTTTGCCCAGACCTACGCAAATCTTGAAATCATCCTGTCGGATGACGGTTCAACCGACGGCACCTTTGAAATCATGCAGCGCCTGGCCCAAGACTATCAGGGCCCGCACCAGGTGCGACTGAACCTAAACCCAACAAACCTGGGCTTTATTGGTCATCTCAACAAGATCTTCGACCTTAGCCGTGGAGGTCTGATCGTCTACGCCCCCGGCGATGACATTTCGCACCCCGATCGTTGTAGTAAACTCTATCATGCCTTTGCACAGGACCGGCCGCTTTTGGTGCATTCGGACGTCAACAACATGGATCAGCACGGCATGCTGACCGGGTCCACGACGTCACGCCAAAAGATCCTTGCCGATATGACACTGGAAGATACTGCTGGCTCGCTGGCGCTTGGCATCGGGGCGACCTGCGCCTGGCACCCCGACATTCGGCGCCTCTTTGGTCCGATTGAAGGGGACGCAACCTTTGATGATCTGATCTTCTTCTTCCGCGCCACGTTGATGGACCGGATTATCCATGTGCCAGAACCGCTGGTCGATTACCGCCTGGGTGTGGGGCTTTCTCAGCCAAAAGCAAAATCCTTTCAGCAAGGTGTCGCGCAGGAACGTAAGAACTGGCAGCGGGCCCATGACACCTATCGCCAACGTCTGAAGGACTGTCAGAAGATGCGCCCCGACCAGACCGGCGTGATCAAGCTGCTGCAGAAGAAGCTGGAAATCGCCGAGTATCAGCTGGAACTGTTCAACGCCCCTTTTCGGGCCGCATGCAAGGCACTGCTGTCGCGACAAAAGTTCAAGGCACTGCTCTCTATGGTGAACCGTTTGCGCAAAATGACCCCCAAGCGACAGAAAAGAAATCTCGCGCGTGCGCAAGGAAACATGTGAACCTGCCCCGAGATACCCAGAAGTCGATCCGCTGTCGCGTGCCAGGATAACAAGGCTGTCCATCGCCAAATAGGCTCGGCAGAGCCTTGCTGCTTTGCCGCCCGATGCGTTGCAAAGCGCAACGTTTTTGCCAGGTTCGGTCCCCACAGCTACAGGAGATTGCGATGCGCAAACTTATCCAGTTCTCGATGGCAACGCTGCTCTGCGTTGCGCCTATTGCGGTATTGGCAGGCGGACCAAAAGGCTGCCCCCCTGGCTTGGCCCGAAAGAACAACGGCTGCCTGCCTCCTGGCCACGCCAAGAGGATACTTGGGCGCGGAGACTACCTTGAAGGCGATTATACACTGGTCAAAAAACCCGGCCGATATGGCCTGGAACCGGGAAAGACCTACTATCGGCTTGGCGATTATGTCTACCAAGTAGACCGCGACACCAAAGTAGTGCTTGATCTGATCGGTGCGGTTGCCGCGATACTGGATTGAACGACTGACACGACGCCCGATTGACCCGAAATGCAGGGTGGCAACCGCACCAAGGCGATCAGAATTGGTGGGCATGATCTTTGCTGACCTCAAGAAATCACGCCTTACCAATTTGATTTCACTTATTTTAGTTGCGCAGTACTTGCACACGCTTTTGAACGATATGTTCTAGATTTCCACAGATTAAAGATCGTCGATATCCGGGACAGTCCCGTGCCTTACGATAAAGGTTGGGGGGCTGACCTCGCCCGAGCCTGCGTCCTCCGTAATCATATAGGCATCTGCACCTACACAGTTTCCCCTCTCAAACTCTCGGTCTGCCCTGTCTTGCGCTTGCGATTCTGACGAATACTGCAATTGCTTGTCGATCTGCAGGCTGACCTGCCCAGCGGCCCCCGCCTTTTCAACGTATGTCTGGCAGATATAGTGCGTCTTGTCGGAGTTTGCGGTTGTGTCTGTCATTGCGCCGTCCTTGGCTGAGTGTGATTATTGGCATGTCTGGTCTGCAGCCAGCAGACATCGGCCATCATTTCTTTATGATTGGTAACGGTCTCCACCGCGACCCCAATCTATAAAGCAGGCTAAACCAAAACGATAGGCGCACATCCCCGCACCACCCCGTCAGGCGGGACCACTCACACGACACCATGACTGCCGGATTGCTCACTTCCAGCGCGGCAGGGTACGGGCCAAATTTTCTCTGAGCACCGCTGTCATGGCCATACGCGCGTTCACGGCTTCACAGCAGGCGATATAGCCAGGCAATTTTGTGATGTTTGAGGGCGACGTCCACTTTGCTCTGCGGATAGGCGTCGTTTGCTTCTGTCATGACCAGGGAAGACCTGGCCTCCACCAGCTTCGGCGGTAGTAAACCCACGCCACCGGCGCACACCTCCCCAGCCTGCGCGCCGGGGCCGTCGCCAACAGACAATAGGCGATCTATGACAAACGACTAGAGGTGATGCAAAAGGGGCAAGCTGGGCTGGCTCACCATCTGGAACGACGCTCGCGGCCAACTGAACCGCCCGCCCCTGGATCTGTCTGACCGACTGGCAAGCCAAGTCTGGCGGTTCGCGCTACGCATGGCGTCCAAGCAACGGCACAATCGCTGGGAAATGCGAAGCTGGCAAGATCTGCGCGATATGGTTGGCGACGCCTATGCCGAGCTCTGCGACAAGATCCGCTACACCTGCCCCACCAGTGACAGCAACCGCGCCCGCTGGCCCACACATGACCTTTGGCAACAGGTCGCCAGCGTCATTGCCACAGATCTACTCGAAAACTGTTCCGGCGTCCTGCCCAGAGGCGTGATTGAAACCAACCGCGCCGAACACCTCAGCAGGGCAGCAGACCGTTATAGGTTTAAGTAGTAGCCTTCGATGGTACGCCTAACAGCAAGGTCGGCTGTGAGTCCAAAGTGCGTGATGCTGCACAGTTCACAAGGATTGCTCGACAGCTGGATGCCAAAGGCCAAGGCCATTGCAAACTCATTGCAATCATTCAGCATGGCAACTGGTGCGGCTGCTGTACCCCTCATAGCGCCACCCTGCTCTTTTCAGCCAAGTAGACCTCGGTATCGGCGATCTCTTGGGCCGTTAGAATTCGGCCAATGACGATCACGCCATGGACATTTGCCTGGGCATAGACTGATCCACCGGGCGCGCATATTGCCACCTCATCAACGGTTGGCGCCAGAGGGGCCACCATGTTGATGCTCGCAGCAGCATTCACCCGATCCACAACTGATCCGCCGTCGCGGCTGGACAATCGGACAATCTCACTTGGCACGGAAATGGCACCAGCCGTAAAGGCGCCATCGTATCGCAGCGTACCGTCCTGAGCTTGGCCGAATGCTTCTTTAGCGCCAGAGGTAGCGGTGCCATGGGTTACATTACCCAAGGACAGGGGGCGGTGGTTGCCAGAAGCCCCAGCACCAACATCAGTTGAAACCCCAGCGGCCATGGTGAAGATTGTGGCACTGCCACCAAGCGCGCCGGGTGCAGTGAGCAGGTAATCATCCACCCCGTCAAACTCCAGCCAATACTCTCCACCGCCTGATTGGCGCAGGATAGGCCGCGAGGCTGCCGTGACCTGGATAATGTGATTTCCATTCCCGGACTTATCATCCATGCGTGCAACGGCATCGCCAAGGCCCGCCTGTGTCGTGCCGGATGTATCAGCCCAGAGCGTTGATAGGTCTGCGGGGTCATACCAGACCCCCAATTCCCCACCCGCAAAAAGAGACGCCGGATTAAATCCGCTGCCCCCCTCATTCGGCTGGGGCACTCCCCCTCTCCACAGATCCAGGCCCAGCCCCAGCATTACACCCACCCCACAAGGACCGCAGTGGTGCCGGTTGCCTCAACCCCGACCGCCGAAAACTGCAGGGTTTCCCCGGCAGCCACGGGATAGGTGATCACCATCCCGGCGGCATCACGCAGCGCAACATCGCCCGACGTCAGCGCGCGCAACACGCGGGGGCGGGTCGGCAGATCGGTGCCATCGGCTGGCGCAATGGTGAAATGATGGGTCGCCGGGCTGGTCAGCCCACGGGCTTGGGTCGCAAATGGATCGGTCTGTGGCATGGTTTGGCCTCATGGATTGGGGTGAATGATCTGGCCCGCAAGGGACCGATTGGGTCAGAACCTCGGCAAGATTTGCCAGCATGCCATTGACGCAAAATAGCCCAGCGCTTTGGTAATCCGGGTCCGCAAATACAGGTCCTCGTGCAAAAATATTGCGCCACTATAGCCATCACCGGATTGAAAAAGTTTCGCGGATACGCACGCCGGTCTGGCAACGGCAGCCCCCCTGTCCGCCCCTGGTGGTCTGGGTCCGCGCGCCAGCCTGCTGATTGCGCAGACCAGACAGGGCCACCTTGTTCTTGCGCGCGGCACATGCTCTGCTTTGGCGCAACGCGGTTTACAGAAGGACGGATCATGCAGGACCCAATTACGCTTTATTATTGGCCAACGCCAAATGGCTGGAAGATCTCTATCGCACTTGAAGAAATGTGCCTGCCCTATCGCGTCAACCTGATCGATATCTCCAAGGGGGATCAGTTCGCACCGGATTTCCTGCAAATCTCCCCCAACAACCGGATGCCCGCCATCATTGATCCGCAAGGGCCGGATGGCGCGCCCGTTTCACTGTTTGAAAGCGGTGCAATCCTGCAGTATCTGGCACGCAAAACCGGGCAGTTTTACGGCGATACCGAACGAGAGCGGCTGGCCGTGGATCAATGGCTGATGTGGCAGATGGGCGGGCTGGGACCGATGGCCGGTCAGGCGCATCACTTTCTGAAATATGCCCCGAATCCCATCCCCTATGCCCAGGATCGCTACCGGTCCGAAGTTGCGCGGCTTTACGGCGTATTGAACCGCCAGCTTGCCAATCATCAGTTTGTGGCAGGCGACAGCTTTACCATTGCCGATATGGCGATCTGGCCATGGGCCTCTCTCTGGGAGGGGCAGGAACAAACCCTTGAAGACAAGCCGCATATGGCGCGCTGGTTGCAGGACCTATGGGCACGGCCTGGCGTCATTGCCGGGCGCAAATTGGAAGCCGAAAGGCGCGCCGATCGCTCTGACAGCCAGGCGCAGAAGGTATTGTTTGGCAAATGATCGCATTGCATCAGTGGCAGGCGCCGACGGGACAAGGCTTTGACAATTGCCTAGGCGCTCGCCCCTGGGGTGCCGACTGAAGAGATTAGGGGCCTAGACCTCGTTCTCATCGTCATCAGGAATACCATGCTTCTGAAAGACCTGCCCCTGAAACATAAAGAAGGCAAACATCGCAACCGGCAAACCGAAGGTCTTGAAATAGACCCAGGTGTCGGTGCTCTGGCTGCGCCAGATCGCCTCGTTTGCGACGGCCAGCGCCAGAAAGAACAGGCAGATGCGCCGGGTCAGGATCATCCAGCCTTCGTGTTCCAGCGGCATCAGCTCTTCCATCACCAGCTTTAGATAGCTTTGCCCCCGCAACAGCCCAGCCCCCAGCGCGCCACCAAACAGCAAATAGATCAGCGTCGGTTTCATCTTGAAAAACCGCTCATCATTGAGCCAGACCGACAGCCCCCCCATGAAGACAACCAGCACCAGCGTTGCAATCTGCATCTTTGACAAATGCCCGGTCAGTTTCCACAGGGCCAGGGTCGACAGGATCATCAGCGGGATAAAGGCGGCCGTGACCACGATAAAGCCTTTGTATTCCTGACCTGCGATCAAGAACACATCCTCGCGCAGCTTCAGGTAGCCAATGAAAAACAGCACAATAGGACCAAGCTCCAGCACCATCTTCAGGGTGGGATTGATCTGCTTGTCTGCAGTTTTTTCTGGGCGCGTCATGGGCTCTCCTGTTGCTGTCTCTTTACCCGACTGGGGTCTGTACCATGGGCTGTCTGCCAACTGAGATCAGCCCCCCATTTCCACTATCACGGCCCCCAGCGCGATCAAAGCCATCAAGGCAATGCGGCGCGGACCAACGGTTTCCTTTAACACCAGCCAGCCGATGAGGGCGGCAAAAACGGTGGAGGTTTCGCGCAAGACTGCGGCCTCGCCCACCTTGTCCAGCCGGGTTGCCAGCATCACCGCGCCAAAGGAGGCAAAGGCCACCAGCCCGCCAAACACCCCGCGCACGGCAAGCGGCGCCAGAGCTGGCCGATCAGCCATGCGTCGCCAGCGCAGATAGGCATAGGGCGGCAGCGCCAGGGAATCTATCAGGAAGAACCACGCCAGAAAGGTGAAAGGATCGACAGTGGCGCGGATCCCATAGGCATCATATGTGGTATAAAGCGCCACAAAGAGACCCGTCACCAGCGCCAAAGCCATCGCCAGACCAAGAGTATCGCGGTCGGTCACCAGATAGCGGTAATTATAGGCTGCAAGCCCAAAAATCCCTGCCAGCAAAACGCCGATACCGGCCCATTGCACCAGAGAAAACACCTCTCCGAACAGGTAATAAGATCCGATGACGGTGAACAGCGGCCCGGTCCCGCGCACCACCGGGTAGACCACCGTATAGCTGCCCTTGGTATAGGCCAGCGCCTGCAAGACCTTGTAGATAACGTGAATAAGCCAGACCATGGCAAAAATAGGCCACATATGCGGTTCGGGCCAGGGCACCACAAACAGCGCAAAGGGGGCCGCCATCAGCCCATAGGAGGCGTCAATCGACCCACGCGACAGCCAAGGATCGTGTTTTCCCTTTTGCAGCGCGCCAAAAACCGCATGTAAAAAGGCCGCCATCAGCGCCAGCCAAAGTGCTGCCTGGTGGCCCGCCTCGGTGCCCTCCAGCGAGATCAGCCAGTCGCTCATGCGTTATCCATTGCTTGCAGGGGCAGCGCTTGGGGGTTTTCCACCCCCAAACCCCCGGAGGATATTTGCAGCCAAATGAAGCCTGAGCCCGGAGCGCGGTCCGGAAAGGCGGGCAGACGGGAGGCTGCGATCATCGGGTGCGGTCCAAACCGGTCAGCGCAGCAGCAAAATCTTCCGGGTCAAACGCATCCAGGTCGTCGATCTGTTCGCCAACGCCGATGGCGTGAATGGGCAGGCCAAATTTATCTGCCAGTGCCACCAGCACCCCCCCCTTGGCGGTGCCGTCGAGTTTGGTCATTACCAAGCCAGAAACATCTGCCAGTTTTTGAAAGGTCTCGACCTGGCGCAGGGCGTTCTGACCAGTAGTCGCATCCAGCACCAAAAGCGTATTATGCGGCGCGCTTTCGTCCTTTTTACGAATGACGCGGATGATCTTGGCCAGTTCTTCCATCAGATCTGCCCGGTTTTGCAACCGCCCGGCGGTATCGATCATGAGGAGATCAGCCCCCTCCTCTTGTGCCTTGGTCATGGCGTCAAAGGCCAGGCTGGCCGGATCAGAGCCTTCGGGTGCTGTCAGCACCGGCACGCCCGCTCGCTCTCCCCAGACCTGCAGTTGTTCTACTGCGGCAGCGCGGAAGGTATCGCCAGCGGCAATAACAACCTTTTTGCCTGCGCCCTTGAACTGACTGGCCAGTTTGCCAATGGTGGTGGTCTTGCCAGAGCCATTGACCCCAACAACCAGAACCACCTGCGGGCGATGCGGGTAGATTGGCATCGGCTTTGCCACATGCTCCATCACCCGCGCGATTTCGGCGGCCAGCAGTTCCTTGATTTCACGAGCCGATAGTTTCTTCCCCAGGCGTCCCTCTGCCATATTGGCGGTGACGCGCAGCGCGGTATTGACCCCCATATCGGCGGCAATCAGCAGCTCTTCCAGCTGTTCGAGCATCTCATCATCAAGGGTGCGGCGTTGTTCTGTACCGCCGCTGCGCCCCATCAGGCGCCCCAGAACGCCGCTTGGTTTTTCTGCATCCGGCGCGGCGGCCACCGGGGGCGTTTGCGGCGATGTCGGTTCGCTCAGCTCTGCGGGTGGTGCTGATTTCGGCGCGGGGTCGGCGATCGGGGCAGCGGCGACGGGCGCAGCCAATGGCTCGGCGCCGTCGCCCTCTTCGACAATGGCGTCCAGCCCCGCGTCCAGTTTGGAAGAGGATTTGAACAAGCGCTCCTTGAGCTTTGAGAAAAACGCCATCTGGGCCTCCGCAAAAGGGTTTCCCCTTCACCTAATGCGGATTGTCCCCGGTTGCAAAGCGGATGCGCCCCTTGGTCAGGAAAAAGACAGATAAAACCCCGCCTGCGCCCCCCAATAGAGCGGCCAGACCACATAGGGCAGTACCCGGCGCAGTTGATGCTGCGGCGAAAGCACAAAGGTTTCAAAGGCGAGCGCCACATCCGAAGCCACAAAGGCCAGTGCCGCCGGCAGCACCCAGACCAGCCCCGGGTCCGTCAGGGTCAGCGCCGCCAGCCCCATGGCAAGGATGATCGGGATATAGCCCAGCACTGCGCCGCGCAGCTGCCCCGCAACAGGTGCCAATATCGCTGCCATGCCCCCCCCCAAGAGCACAAGGACCGAAGTGAGCCCAAGGCCAGGCAGGGTCCAGATCTGGCGCAGCACAGCGCTGTCATCGCCCAGAAACAGCGCGACATAGGCCAGATGCCCCATCGCAAAGGCCCAAACCCCGGCCACGAACATCGTCTCCCCACTGCGCGACAGGCAATAATCCCCCAAGGCGCAGGCTCCCAGCCCCACCACCAGCCAGAACGGCGCGCCCGTGGCCAAAGCCGCTCCTGCCAGCAACGCCACCGCCGCCGTTTTGAGCAGGCTCCGCAGCGCATTGGGGGCGCGGGCGGTAAAGCCAAGATAGGCCAGCGCCGCCAGCCCTGCCACTGCCTCGATACATGTCACTGCGACCATATTATGCCCTCCGCACCCCGCATCTACCCTCTGTGTCGCGATTACCGGGTCAGGTCAAAGGCAACGCCAAGGCAAGCCGCCAGGAAATCAGCCGCGACGACACTGTATCCCTGGCGCTAAATTCTTGGCCTGGCGCTTGTGCTCTGGCACAGTTGGGACATGCGCCAGATGTTGATTCCCTTTGCCGTCTTGCCCGTCTTTTTGGCCGAGCTGGCCGTACTGCCCCTGCCGTCCCAGGCGGCTGAGCCCATGAGCGCGGCAGAATTTGATCGCTACACACAGGGCAAGACGCTGTTCTACGGCCTGGATGGCAGCCCCTACGGGGCTGAACGCTACCTGCCCAACCATCGGGTGATCTGGTCCTTTCTCGATGGCCGCTGCCAAGAGGGCATCTGGTACCAGGAGGCAGACCAGATCTGTTTCGTCTATCAGAATCTGGGCCCGCCCCAATGCTGGAGCTTTACTCTGACGCCCGATGGGCTGAATGCGCGGTTCCAGAACGATCCGCAGGCAACCCATCTGTATGAGGCCAACGAGGTCGACCAGGAAATGATCTGCCTCGGCCCAGAGGTTGGGGTCTAGCTCACGCCGTGCTGATCCGCCCGCCGGGCCGTTAAATCAAACTCGCCATCGGCAAATTCAATACGCAGCCCACTGGCGGCGGCGGCCTCTTTGCGGCTGGTGACAATAGCATCTTCACTGCGCACCACCGCATAGCCCCGCGCCAGCGTTCCCTTATAGCTAAGGATATCCAGCTGACGTCCGGCAGATTTCAGCTGTTGCCGGTTGCGATCCAGCCGCAATGTCTGGGCGGTTTCCAGGGCAGTTGCCAACCGGGCCAATTGCACTTTCTGGCGCGCAGCCTCCTGGGTAATGGGGCGCAGGCTCAACCGCGTGGATAGATTGCGCAGCCGTTCGCGACGGGATTCGATGAGATGGCGCAGGGTTGCCGGGCGCAGCGCCGCAGACGCCCGGCTAAGCGCAACATGGCGATTCTGCACCCCGGAAATCAGAGCGCGCGGCAGCCGGTCAGAGACATGATCCAGGCGCTGGCGCGGCGTATCCAACAGGCTCTCGGGGCGGGGCATGGCACGGGACAGGTCGCTCAGCCGCTGGCTGCGCTGCTGCACCGCCTGATTTGAGGCCCGCAACAGCCGCGCGCCCTGATCCTCAACCCAGGCCATCAGTTCCATTCGCACCGGCACCGCCAGTTCAGCCGCTGCCGTCGGTGTTGGCGCCCGGCGGTCAGAGACAAAATCTATCAGCGTGGTATCGGTTTCATGGCCCACAGCCGAAATCAGCGGGATCTGCGAGGCCGCAGCAGCGCGGGCCACGACCTCTTCGTTAAAGCCCCAGAGATCCTCGATGGAACCACCACCGCGGGCGACAATGATCAGATCTGGGCGCGGCAAGGCCCCCCCCGGTGTCATCTGGTTGAAGCCCTCGATGGCGCGTGCCACTTCTGACGCGCAGTTGCTGCCCTGAACCGCAACTGGCCAGACCAGAACCTTGCGCGGGAACCGCTCGCGCAGGCGGTGCAGAATATCGCGGATCACGGCGCCTGACGGCGAGGTCACAACACCAATGATATGCGGCAGATAGGGCAGCGGTTTCTTGCGTTCCGGCGCAAACAGACCCTCTGATTCGAGCTGCTTCTTGCGCTTTTCCAGCAAGGCCATCAGGGCCCCCTGCCCCGCGACGGCCACCTCATCCACATTCATGTTGTATTTCGACTGCGCCCCAAATGCGGTCAGCCGCCCGGTGACCACCACCTCCAGTCCCTCTTCCGGCACCACGGCGAGGCTGGAAATCTGGCCCTTCCAGGTGGTGCAGGCCAAGACCGAGCGATCATCCTTGATGTCGTAATACAAATGGCCTGAACGCGCCTTGAACACCCGGCCCACCTCGCCGCGCACCCGGATGCGGCCAAAGGTCCCCTCTAGCGTGCGCTTCACCTCGCCCGAGATTTCGGAAACGCTGAATTCCGGCGCGTTCTGGCCAGGTTGGGGGTCGTCAAATAGGTCGGACACGCGGGGGGCACTCCTGCGGCAAAGTTTGCGTTCTGAACCCGCAGAACCTGCGGGTTCTTGTTTTGCGGGCTCGCGCAGCATAGAACCCGCCGCAAGCAAGACAAGCCCCGGCGCGCGGCTTCGGGGTTCATGGGCGCAACTGATCACGGTCTCTGCCACAGCAGCGCCGGGTCAGCAGATCGGAGACGACGCAATGAATATTCTTATCCTCGGCAGCGGCGGGCGTGAACATGCCCTGGCCTGGGCTGTGATGCAAAACCCAAAATGCGACAAGCTGATCGTCGCGCCGGGTAACGCCGGAATTGCCCAGATCGCGGAATGCGCCAACCTCGACATCATGGATGGGGCCGTAGTCACCAATTTTGTCGAAGCAAATGCCATCGGCTTTGTCATCATCGGCCCCGAAGCCCCCTTGGCAGCCGGGGTCGCTGATCGGCTGCGCGATGCGGGTGTTCTGGTCTTTGGCCCCTCCGAGGCGGCGGCGCGACTGGAGGCCTCCAAGAGTTTCACCAAAGAGGTCTGCGATGCGGCCCAGGCCCCGACCGCAGGCTATGGGCATTTCACCGATGCCGAGGCTGCCAAGGCGCATATCCGTAAACATGGCGCGCCGACAGTGGTCAAGGCCGATGGGCTGGCCGCCGGCAAGGGCGTGATCATCGCCATGACCGAGGCCGAAGCCGAGGCCGCCATTGACGATATGTTTGGCGGTGCCTTTGGTGGCGCCGGCGCCGAGGTGGTGATCGAAGAATTCATGGAGGGGGAAGAGGCCTCCTTGTTCGTGCTGGTTGATGGCGAAGAGGTTCTGTCCATTGGTTCCGCCCAGGATCATAAACGCGTCGGTGAAGGCGACACCGGCCCCAATACCGGCGGCATGGGGGCCTATTCGCCCGCGCCAGTGCTGAGCGCTGAAATCGAAGCCCGCGCCATGGAACAGATTGTCAAACCGACAATGAAAGTGATGGCAGAGCGTGGCACGCCCTACCAAGGCGTGCTTTATGCCGGGCTGATGATCAAGGACGGTCAGCCCCGGTTGGTGGAATATAACGTGCGCTTTGGCGATCCTGAATGCCAGGTTCTGATGATGCGCCTGGGTGCACAGGCGCTGGATCTGATGCAGGCCGCCGCCGAGTCACGCCTGGCCGAGGCCCAGGTAAACTGGGCCGAGGATCACGCGATTACCGTGGTCATGGCCGCCAACGGCTATCCCGGTGCCTATGAAAAGGGTAGCCCGATCAAAGGTCTGGATGCCCTGCCCGAGGATAGTGCCAATATGGTCTTTCACGCAGGCACCGCGCAAAAAGACGGCGCGATCATTGCAACCGGTGGGCGGGTTTTGAATGTGACGGCCCGGGGTGACACCCTGCAAGAAGCCCGTGATCGCGCCTATGCCATGGTGGATCAGATCGACTGGCCGCAGGGCTTTTGCCGCCGCGACATCGGCTGGCGCGCGCTGGACTAGCGCCCGGCGACCTCGCAAGCTGAATGATACGGGCTGAATGATATCTGGACCTGCCTCGGGTGAGCTGTCGCCAATTGCCTACCTCTTGCAGGGCTCAACAAGGCGGGGCGTATCACAGGGGGGGGGCGACACGCGCGCCGTCCCCTTCGGGCGGTGCCTATCCCCTCCGGGTGGCAATTCAGCGCGGCTGGTCAAATCTGTTTGAACCCGCGTCCTTAGCGGCTACAATCGCCATAAGCTCCTGGAGGGACGATGGAACAATACCCCTGCTCTGATACGCTCGACCCCCTTTTTGCAAACCGGGATCTGGCGAAACTTGCCTTTGACTTTGCCCCTGTTGGCCTTGTGGTCACCGAAAACCGGGTGGTGCGGGAATGCAATCAGCGCTTTTGCGAAATGTTCGGCTATCCGCGTGAGGATCTGCTGGATCAGCTCTTTGCCTTCCTCTACCCATCCGAGGAAGAATTCCAGAACCTGCGCACCCGTGGCGATAAAAACCTGAGCGCAGGCAATCCCTACTGGGACGAACGGGTCATGCGACGCAGGTCCGGCGAATTGTTCTGGGTTCGGGTGCGCGGCCATAGCTTCACCCCCAACACCCCATTGGGGCGCGCCGTCTGGAGCTTTGTCGATCTATCCGGATCCCGCCCCTATCTGCCACTGACCCGCCGCGAAAGAGAGGTCTATTCCCTGCTTGGCGAAGGCCAGACCAGCAAGGAAATTGCCCGTTCTCTCAATCTCAGCTACCGCACCGTAGAGGTCCATCGCGCAAGGCTGCTGAAGAAAATGGGGGTGAACAACACCGCCAGCCTGTTTTCTTCGCTGGGGGATATTGGCGGCGATCACGTAGTCGCGCAGCGATAGCCATTTGTCCCCGGATCGTCCTGTTTGGGCAGGCTGCGGTCGGGGCGCTTCGGCATCATGTGATCTTTGTCATAGCCCCCGCGAAGTGGCGCAAACAGGGCAGAAAAAAGGGGGGAAGCTCCCGCGCGCTCTGGCATTCAAAGAATGCCGCACCCTTGGGCCGAGCGCCGCGCCAAGGCGCGGCGCGGTGGTTGCTATCGCGACCCAAACGTCAGACCCACGGGTTGGTGGAACGCAGGCGGATCAATTTCAGGCCGATCGACTAAAGCCTAGCCAATCACAGGCGATCCAGCGCCTTCTCCAGGCTGGGTGGTGGCCCGGCAAACGGGCGGTCGATATAGGCAATCCCAGCCCCTCGCCGCCATCAAGATCCGTCGCCCCTATCCTGGGCAGCCAGCGAAAGCGGAGGCGATGGCAGGCGTGGCGACTGGGATTGCCCTGATGATCATAAATCGCCCGCCCCGCGCCCGGTTGGACATCGCTTTTGACCACGCTGATCGCCATCAAGATCGACCAGACCTGGGGCAAGATCTTCAAACACCCGCGTTCAGGGCAAGGTCACGCCTGCTATGCCAGTCCGCGCGTCGGCAGCCGACCTTCGCCTTACGTCACCCCTATTGCGCCAATGAACAAAACGGCGGTTCTATTCGATCCCCCCCAAGCGCGCCATGCTGTTAGTGAAGGGTCGGATCAGAACACAGGTCTGCGGCACCCTCAGCCGCCAGCGGCTCTACACCAGCAACACCTGCCGCAAGCGCCATAACATGCAGCGCGCGGCGCATAAGACGGGGCCAAGGGCGAAGCGGCAGACGCCGCGCCCTGGCCCCAAAGCGCATCAGATCTGCTTTTCAGGCATCTGCACGACCAGCCCATCCAGGGCATCGCTGACCTTGACCTGGCAGGTCAAGCGCGAGCGGACAGGGTCCGGCTCGAAGGCAAAATCCAGCATGTCTTCTTCCATGTCATCCTTCGCCGGGAGCTTCTCAACCCAATCGGGATGGATGTAGACATGGCAGGTGGAACAGGCGCAGGCGCCGCCACAGTCTGCTTCAATACCTGGAATGTTGTTGTCACGAGCCCCTTCCATCACGGTCAGGCCATTGGCCACATCCACGACATGTTTGGTGCCATTGTGTTCGACATAAGTGATCTTTGCCATCGTCGGTTCTTCCCCTTCTCGGTTCTTAGCTGATTATGTAGCCAAGGCCCCGCCCCGGCACCAGCCCAATTTGCGACAACCGAAGGCCTCTGCCGATCCGCGCCGCCACTGTTCCATATTTGTTGCATGCCGGTTCGTCACACGAACCAGATCCCGCCACGATCCCGCCTTTGCGCCCTTTGCAGATCTGGTTTAGTCTCGCCCAAAGGGCGAGACTAAACCACCCCAAGGGATCGAGCACCAAGCCATGAGCAGACCTAACAACTTCCTTGTTGCGGCCCTGTCGCTGACCGCGCTGCTTGGCCTGGCGGCCTGTATCCCTGCCAATCCGTCAGCCCCGCCGCCGACCGCAACAGATGCCCCGCCCGTCGCCCCGCCAGGCGCGCCCCCCGGCACCTGCTGGCACCGCAACACCAGCCCCGCCGTGATCGAGACCGTCACCGATCAAGTCATGGTTACACCCGCACAACAGGATGCCACAGGCCAGATCACCCGCCCTGCCGTGTTTCGCACTGTAACCCGGCAAGAAATCGTTCAGCCGCGGCGTGACACCTGGGTCGAAACCCCCTGCCCGGCAGAGTTGACCCCAGGTTTTATCGCCTCGGTTCAACGGGCCCTTGCCGTACGGGGCTATTATCGCGGTGCCCCCACCGGGCGGATGGATCGCGCCACCAGGATTGGCCTGCGCCGTTACCAGAAAGAGGCAGGGCTGGATAGCAGCACGCTTTCACTTGCGACAGCACGCCAGTTGGGACTGGTGGCGATCGCCCGGTAGAACAGACGCGCCGCCGCTGACACCGCCAGCCGTGTCACCTGCCCGCCACATAAGCCCCCGCGCCAAAGGGCGGCCAGCGCAAACGCCAGAGTTTCACAAACCGCCGCGCTCTGCTAGAAGCCAGCAGCAACAGGTGGCGACGCCAGTTCCGTCCCCGCCCGGCCCCTATGCGCCAGCTCTTCCAGCCAGCCTGGGCACGTAACGCAATACTGACGGAGACCCGATCCCATGCGAAACGACCGCTTGCCAGAAACCGGCTTTTTGTCTGCCGCCTCGGCCCCCCTGCGCCAAATGCTGGAAAGCCAGGCGAGCGAGCTGCGTCTGTCCAATGGCGAGGTCCTGTTCGAACAGGGCGACACGGGGGATGCCTTTTATGCCATCATCGAAGGCTCGCTGGAATTTTCCACCCTCTCGGCGGCAGGGCGCAAGCTCTCGCTTGATCTGATGCGCCCCGGGGCAGTATTTGGCGAAATCGTGCTGTTTGATCCCGGCCTGCGCACTGCAACCGTCACCGCTGCCGAACCCAGCAGGCTGCTGCGCCTGCGCAATCGCGATATTCTGGCCCAGATCCAACAGCAGCCCGAACTTGCCGGGGACCTGCTGCGCCTTGCCGGGCAGCGCATGCGCTGGATGAATATGCAATTGAACGAACAGGTGTTTTTGCCAATGCCCGTGCGTCTTGCGCGCAAACTGCTGTATCTGGCGCCGGACAATGGCAATGGCCGTCTGGCCCTGTCTCAGGCCGAACTGGCAGAATATGTTGGCGCCACCCGCGAAGCCGTGTCAAAGACCCTGTCGAATTGGAAACGCAGCCAATTGATTGAAATCAGTCGTGGCGGTCTGCAGATTCTGGACCGCAGCGCTCTGGCGCTCTTGGCTGAACCGGAATCAATCTAACCCCGGACCAGCCGCCGCTCACAACCGAACCTTGAAAACCAGGTTTCAGAACGTGGGCCTAGGCTGGACTGTCTGATACTATCGATTATTTATGCGCCCGGCGCCATTCCGATGGAGAGGCGGTTTCGGCCTGCCAGATCCCTAAGCTTGCCGCCTGTGCCCGGGCTGCTTCGGCCTGGTAGTAGCCCTGTGTTTCATCTGCCCAGGCCAGCCCTTCAGAGACCAGTTGGGCGCCGATGTCTGCGCCATCCGCCTTGCAGGATGCCACGTAGTATCCATAGTTGTCCTGATCGTTGCTAAAGCATTCAACCCGGTCAGCCGCGCGCAGGATATCACGCATACGGTCCTCTGCCTGCGCGGCACATTCCCAGAGCATGCCCTGGGCAGTGTTGCACCGCTGCGCAATTTCGGGCGCATCAATGCCCGCCAAGCGGATGCGCAAATTCCCCAAAGCCAGGAAATCACCCTCTACGATGCGAAAGGCACCGCCGGGCACCGACAGCAGCGGATCCATGACAGCGGCCAACTGCTGAATACCGCTAAGCTGTAAAAACACCTTCGCCGAGGCGGAATCTCCCAACGGCAGATCAGAGGCGGCAGCAGTGTTTGCAGCCAGAGCAAATACAACGCTTACAAAGGTTCTTTTCATCATCAGGTGGCCACTCTTGTTGTGGGTTAGGTCATCGTCCAACCTGACTTTGCACCCAAAGAGGCCAAGAATCCGTTAACTCTTGCCAGTTCACGGCAAGAGAGTGCTTCATTTCTTGCCAGAAGGAGGGTGAATAAAATTCAAAACCCGCCCCGGCTGTGAACCAGATCACAGAGCGCCCTGCCCGATCCTGCCATAGTCACTGCAAGACAGACATTATCATTCCATCCCGATGACTGCCTGTTCCAACAAGAGCCATATGCCCGCCAGCATATGGCTCTTTCCCTTTTTACACCTGTGGGTTCGATCTTCCGGCCCAAAGCCACCGCTGAATAGAAAAAGGCCGGGATCTCCCCCGGCCTTTCCTGATAATGCGCGGCCCTGGCGCGCAGGGCTTGGCAATCTTACTGCAGGTTCAGCGCGACAAAGCGCGGCTCGCCGTTGCGGCGCACCAAGAGCAAGAGAGACTTGCGACCAGCCTCTTCCGCCTCAGAGATACGGGCCTCCAGCGCGCTGATCGATGCCACCTTTTGCTGGCCTGCCTCGGTGATCACATCACCACCGCGCAGGCCCTTTTCCCAGGCTTCAGAGGCTTCGTTCACTGAAAGAACAATCAGCCCATCGGTATCCGCCGAAAGGTTCAGTTCGTTGCGCATCTTGTCGGTCAGCACCCCAATCGATAGGCCGAGCAGCTCTTTCTCGGTGACATCTGGGTCAGACCCATCATCATCCGAACCGCCAGACTGGCGCTCTGCATCTTCACGGCGGCCAAGGGTCACCTTCAGGGTTTCGGTCTTGCCCTCCCGGTAGACCACCACACGAACCGTTTTGCCCACTTCGGTGTTGCCAACCGTGCGCACCAGGCTGCGGGTATCTGCCACTTCGGCGCCATCAAAGCTGAGGATCACATCCCCGGCCAGCAGGCCTGCCTCTTTCGAGGGACCCTCTGGAACATCGGTGATCAGTGCACCCTTGGCAGTGTCGAGCCCCATGGCTTCGGCCACGTCGGTGTCGACATCCTGGATCCGCACGCCCAACCAGCCGCGACGGGTTTCCCCGAATTCTTTCAGCTGCACCACAACCTTGCTGACGACATTAGAGGCCATCGAAAAGCCAATCCCGATAGACCCCCCATTGGGAGAAAGGATTGCGGTATTCACACCGACCACATCGCCATCCATATTGAACAACGGCCCGCCCGAATTCCCCCGGTTAATCGCCGCATCGGTCTGGATGTAGTCATCATAGGACCCAGACAATTCGCGATTGCGCGCAGAAACGATCCCGGCCGAAAGCGAAAACCCCTGCCCCAGCGGATTGCCCATCGCCACCACCCAGTCACCGACGCGGGCCGTGTCACTGTCGCCAAAGGTGACAAATTTCAAGGGAGACGGTGCCTCTACCTTGAGCAGGGCAATATCGGTGTTTGGATCGGTACCGATCACCTTGGCAGGTAACAGCTTTCTGGGTTGGCCATCACCAGGGAAGAACTCGATCTCGATTTCATCAGCGTCTGCGATCACGTGGTTATTGGTAACAATATAGCCATCTTCAGAGATCACAAACCCCGACCCCAACGCCGAAGAGCGTTGCGGGCGGTTGCCATTGTCGCCGCCGTTACGGTCCTGGAACTCGCGGAAGAAATCTTCAAAAGGTGATCCCTCTGGCACGATGCCCTGGGGGCCAGTCCGCCCTTCGATCACCGTGGTTGTGGTGATGTTCACCACCGCCGGGCTGACCTTGTCGGCCAGCGGGGCCAGGCTTTCGGGCCGGGCCTGTGCGGTGAGCACCTGCATCAGGACCATCACCAGGCTGACGCCAGCCAGCCACAGCATCCGCCACAGTGTGGCCTGTCCGTTTTGTTCTTTTGAAACTGCAATCGCCTGAGGCTGCACGAAGCTACTCCTTGTCATCACCATTCCTGTTTTTGCCATCATCTTGCCCTTTCCCACAGAACCGGGCTTGCAAACTCTGTCAGAGCATTTGCCACTGGCCTAACGCCCGCCCGCCTTGCTATGCAAACCATCCTTCTTGGGGGGTACAGAGATCCTATAGTACTACGCTCTCAATGTAGGGGGAGTTTTTACAATCGCAACACCCGGTCGGGCCGTTCAAGTCGTTGTGAAATGCCGCATAGTCAAACGCCGCTCCTGAAAATACTGGTAAAACACGGCCGGCCAGTTTCACAGTGATGAAATCGAGCAGGCAACATCCCGCTTGAAACGCCAAACCGTCCAACGCCCCAGCCCTGTTACCCCTTCAAATTGTCCCCTCTCTGGCAGTCTTAGCATCCTTTTTGCCGATATCAGGCGTCGAAAACAAAGAAGGAAAAGAATGCATTAACAGTAGAACCTTTGATCACGCGCCTTCGTTCATCGCCAAGGCGCAAAACAAAAGGGGCCAACCCGAAGGTCAGCCCCTTGATGATCTCCACCTCTTCAGGTCAGAGATCTAGTTAGATGTGGCGGCGCCGCGCGAAGATTTCAGATAATTGAAAAATTCAGAATCCGGCGACAGCACCAGGGAAGAGTTCCCCCCTTTCAGCGCGCCCTCATAGGCATTCAGGCTACGGTAGAATTCAAAGAATTCCGGGTCGCGGCCATAGGCTTCGGCAAAGATCGCGTTGCGTTCCGCATCGGCTTCACCGCGGATCACCTCGGCTTCGCGCTCTGCATCGGAAACCAGCTCAACCTCGGTCCGGTCTGCCAGGGCACGCACACGCTGCGCCGCCTCGTCACCACGGGCGATTTCGTCAGCGGCTTCGCGTTCCCGTTCCGCCCGCATCCGCGCAAAGGTGGCTTCCAGGTTGGCCTGCGGCAGATCGGTACGTTTCAGGCGCACGTCAATGACCTCCAGCCCAAAGCCTTCGGCTTCGGTGATGGCACCATTGCGGATCCGCAGCATCAGGGCCGCCCGGTCCGATGACAGAATGTCATTGGAGCTGACAGAGCCCAGGACCTCGCGGGTTTGGGCCCGCATGATCTTGTCCAGACGGGTTTCAGCACCGCTGACCCCGACTGCGCCAACCGCTTCGCGGAATTGTTTTACATCAACAATCCGGTAGCGGGCAAAGGCATCCACCACCAGACGCCGGTCATCCAGTGGGGTGACTTCCAGCGGGCCAACCTCAATGCTGAGGATCCGGTCATCATAGGTGACAACCTCGTCGATCAGCGGCACCTTGAAGGCAAGACCGGGAACTTCTTGTACGGCAACCACACGACCAAAGCGCAGCACCAGGGCTTTTTCACGCTCGTCCACGATAAAGATCGAAGACAGCACCCCCACCACGGCCAACACCAGAATGGGGAGAAGGAAAGTTGTCTTATTCATCATTTATCTCCCGTGCGGCGCAATTCATTGAGCGGCAGATAGGGCACGATCCCCTGGCCACCTTCGCCGGTGGGCTGGTCAAGAATGATCTTGTCCACATCGCCAAGGACCCGCTCCATGGTTTCCAGATAGAGACGCTTGCGCGTGACCTCTGGCGCCTTTTCGTATTCGGTCAGAACCGCAGAGAAACGGCTTGCCTCACCCTGGGCCTCGTTCACCACGCGGGCGCGGTAGCCTTCGGCCTCTTCCAGGGTCTGGGCAGATTGACCACGTGCCGCCGCAAGTTTGCGGTTGGCATAGGCATCCGCCTGTTTTTCAAGCCGGTCACGTTCCTGGCCCGCAGACTGCACTTCGCGGAAGGCATCTTTCACCGGCTCTGGCGGATCGGCTCCGTCAAAGTTGACCCGCACCACATTGACACCACTGTCGTAGCTGTCCAGCGTCGATTGGATCAGCTCTTCCAGACGGGTGGTGATCGCACCACGATCCCGGTTCAGAATCGGTGCCAATTCCGATTGGGCGATGATTTCACGCATCGCAGATTCCGAAACAGCCTGAATGGTCGCCTTTGGATCGCGCAGGTTGAACAGGTACAAGGCCGGATCACTGATGTTCCAGACCACCTGGAAATCAACATCGATGATGTTTTCATCACCAGTCAGCATCAACCCGGCATCGCTGCCGCGTGAACCCGAGCCGATGTTTTCAGTCTGCTCCACCAGCACCGGAATCACCTCATAGGTGACCAGCGGCCAAGGGGCAAAGTTCAGACCCGGCATGCCGGTATCCATATATTCCCCCAGGAACAGCTCGACCGAGCGCTCTTCGGTTTTGACCGAATAGAAGCTGGCCATACCCCAGAGCACCGCACCCGCAATGGCCGCAATGCCGATGGTGCCCTTGGTAAACAGGGGCGCACCGCCCCCACCCTGACCACGACCGCCGCCCTGACCAGCACCACCACGACCGCCCATCAGGACGCGCAGCTGTTCCTGGCCCTTTTTGACCAACTCGTCGATTTCGGGGATCTGCGGGTCTTCGGGGCGCCGACCTCCGCCGCCACCCTTATTCCCACCAGAGTTGTTTCCGCTGCCATTGCCGCTGTTGTTGCCGCCCTGATTGCCTCCGCCACCAGAAGAGCCTCCGCCCCCCCAGGGGCCACCGCTATTGCCCGCCATCTGTCTCCTATCCCTTTTCTGCCGCTGCCTGCGGCATGATCGTCAAATTTATGGTCTTGTCTTGTGATTTCAAGTCGTTCGACTTGGTTGTTTCAGTGTTACCAATTCTTCCGACATGGTGGGGTGAACCGCAACCGTGCGATCGAAATCTTCCTTGGTTGCCCCCATTTTTACCGCGATCCCGGCCAGCTGGATCATTTCGCCAGCGCCCGGCGCCACGATGTGACAGCCCAAAACCCGTCGGCTTGCCTTGCTGACGATCAGCTTCATCAGAACCTTTTGCGCCCGCCCGGCAAAGCTTTGCTGCATGGGTTTGAAGCTGGCCGAATAAATCTCGACCGGTTCCTGCGCCGCCGCCTCTTCTTCGCTGAGCCCGACCGTGCCCATTTCCGGCTGGGTGAAAATCGCCGTGGGGATCAGATCGTGATCGGGGCTGGTGGGGTTGCCCTTGAACACGGTTTCAACAAAGGCCATGCCTTCGCGAATTGCAACCGGCGTCAGATTGGCCCGATCAGTGACATCGCCGATGGCAAACACCGAGGGCACGCCCGTCTGGCTGTAAGCATCAACAAGGATTTCACCCTTTTTACCACGCGCAACGCCCAGCGCCTCAAGGCCGAGGTTGTCGGCATTGGGATGACGGCCAGTGGCATACATCACCTGGTCAAACAGGTGCTCGTGCCCCTTGGTATCGGTAACGCGGATCTTGTCGCCCTCTTTGACCATCGAAACCACATTGGTTTCCAGCTGCAAATCAACACCGTTCGCGACCATACCCTCGGCTACGACCGCGCGCGCCTCTTCGTCAAAACCGCGCAGGATCTGGGTGCCGCGATAGAATTGGGTGGTTTTCACCCCCAGCCCATTCATGATGCCGGCAAATTCCGAGGCAATATAGCCGCCGCCAACAATCAGGATTTTCTCGGGTAGGGTATCCAGATGGAACATCTCGTTCGAGGTGATCGCCAGCTCGGCTCCGGGGAGGTCTGGCACACTGGGCCAGCCACCAGTCGCTATCAGAATATGCTTGGCAGTCTTTTGGCTGCCGTCGGCCAAGGCCACCGTATGGGCATCTACCAGGGTGGCGCGGGAATCATAACTGGTTACGCCGCTGTTTTTCAGCAGGTTGCGATAGATTCCTTCCAGCCGGTCCAGCTCGGCGTGCAGCTTGCCCTTGAAGGCATCCCAGTTAAAGGCGCCGCCGGTGATATCCCAGCCATAGGCCTGGGCATCGCCCACCATGGCAGAATATTCACTGGCAAAGACCATCAGCTTCTTGGGCACACAGCCGCGAATGACGCAGGTGCCACCATAGCGGTCTTCCTCGGCCAGGGCCACCTTGGCACCTTCCTGTGCGGCCACCCGCGCAGCCCGCACACCGCCAGAACCGCCGCCAATTACAAAAAGATCATAGTCGAAGCTCATTCTAATTTTGCCTTTCAGTCGGAGAGATCGGAAAACAGATTGTCGCTTTCGACAAAATCCAGTTTTTCCCGCTCTACCGTGCCTTCATTGATATCACGCAGTTCCACATTGCCATCGCCGTATCCGATAATGACGGTGTCACAGATATCGATAAACAAGCCATTTTCAACCACTCCGGGGACCTGGTTCAACACCAGGGCCAACTGGCGGGCATTGCCAATCCGGTTCAGGTGCAGATCCAGAATATAGTTGCCTTCATCGGTGACAAAGGCCTGATCCCCGTGCATCCGCAGACTGGCGGAACGACCGAGAACATCCATGGAAACAAGGGTTTCCTCGATCAGGGCATGGCTGGTCTGCCAGCCAAAGGGCACGACCTCTACCGGCAGGGCAAAGGCACCAAGGTTTTCCACCTCTTTGCCCGCATCCGCGATCACCACCATTTGATCAGAGGCGGCGGCAACAATCTTTTCCTGCAACAGGGCCCCGCCGCCGCCTTTGATCAGGTTCAGATCCCGGTCAAATTCATCGGCGCCATCAATCGTCAGGTCCAGCCATTTTGCCTCATCCAGCGAGGTGACAGCGATGCCGACCTCGCGCGCCAGGTCAGCCGTGCGGGTCGAGGTTGGCACTGCGGTGATCTGCAGCCCCTCTTCGCGCACCATCTCGCCAAGGCAGCGCACCAGCCAGGCGGCAGTGGATCCGGTTCCCAAACCAACCCGCATGCCCGGCTCGACCAAGCCTGCCGCGCGTTTGGCGGCGACAAATTTGGCCCGGTCAATGGGGGACAGTTCTCCGGTCATGGTGCTGGCTCCGTGATTGGCGTTTGCTTGCTTATAAGCAAAGCACCCGACAAGCGCGAGCGGCAATTGAAACGCCAGTCCCATGCCCCCTGGGGCCTGCCCCGATACCGCACCGGCCGCAGCCAGTTGGTTCACTGTCGCAAAAAGGCGGGTTTCCGATTGGAAACGCCGGAAACGGGCGCTATTTTCCGCAGCACGCTCCGTACAACGGCCCTATGATGCACAGCTACCGCCTTCACTATGCCCCTGACAATGCCTCTCTGGTGATCCGCTTGGTGCTGGAAGAGCTTGGCCAACCCTATGAGACCTGCCTGGTAGACCGCCGCGCGCGGGCACAACACAGTAGCGCCTATCGCAGTCTTAACCCCAACGGGTTGATTCCCGTCTTGGAAACGCCGCAGGGGGCGATCTTTGAAACCGCCGCCATTCTGCTCTGGCTGGCCGATCGCCACCAGCAGCTGGCACCATTGCCCGACGACCCAGAGCGGGCCGCCTTCTTGAAATGGCTGTTTTTCGCCTCCAACACGCTGCATGCGGATCTACGGATTTCGTTCTATCCCGACATCTACATTGGTCCCGACCCAGGCGATCAGGCGGTGTTGCGCCGTCGCATGCAGTCTCGGCTGGCGGTGCATCTGGGACATTTGGACACCCTTGCCAGCCATGCGCCATCCTGGCTGGGGGCTGAACAACCCTCGGTGCTGGACTATTATATTGCTGCAATGATGCGCTGGATGGCGCTTTATCCTGCCAAGAATGATCTGAGCTGGTACCAGCTTGACCACTACCCGCATCTGCACCGTATGCTGGCAGGGCTGGAAAACCGTCCAGCCACCCATGCCGCCCAAACCGCCGAGGGCCTGGGACCTGCGCCCTTTACCCAGCCCCAACCTGCAATTCCCCCAGAAGGATCAGCCACCTGATGTTCCTCTCCGTTTTTGACATGTTCAAAGTGGGCATTGGCCCCTCCTCCTCGCATACCATGGGCCCGATGGTCGCCGCCGCGCGGTTCCTTGACATGATGCGCGCCTCGCCCTTCGAATTTCACGGGCTGCGCGCCTCGCTGCATGGCTCTCTTGCCTTTACCGGGGTGGGCCATGCCACCGACCGCGCCACCATTCTGGGCCTGGGCGGCTTTGTGCCCGACACCTATGATGACGAAAAGGCAGAGGCCTTTCTGGCGGAGCTGGCCAAGACCCACCAAATGCAGCCCGAAGGGCTGCCTGCGCTGCATTTTGATCCCAAGGCCGATCTGGTCTTTGACTATGACCACGCCCTTGAAGGCCATGCCAATGGCATGATCCTGATGGCGACTGATGCCCAGGGCGATGTCATCCTGCGGCAGGTGTTTTATTCCATCGGCGGCGGCTTCGTCGTCACCGAAGAAGAACTGGCCCAGGGAAAGGACACCGACGAGGGCGCCCCGGTTCCCTTCCCGTTCAAGTCCGCCAATGAGATGCTGGCCATGGCCAAATCCAGCGGCAAGAGCATTGCCCAGATGAAGCGGGCCAATGAGGTGGCCCGTGGTTGCCCGGAAAGCCTGTCCAAGGGCACTGCAAGGATCTGGCAGGTGATGAACGACTGCATCAATCGCGGGCTAGAACGCGAAGGCATCCTGCCCGGCGGTCTGTTTGTGCGCCGCCGCGCCAAGGCCATCCATGACAGTCTGCTGGCGGAACGCGGCATGAACCAAAGCCCGCCCCATACCATCAACGACTGGATGAGCGTCTACGCCATGGCGGTGAACGAGGAAAACGCGGCCGGCGGTCAGGTTGTCACCGCGCCCACCAACGGCGCGGCCGGCACCCTGCCCGCGGTGATCCGCTACTACCTCGATCATGTGCCCAGTGCGTCAGAATCGCATGTAGAGGATTTCCTGCTGACCGCTGCCGCCATTGCCGGGCTGGTCAAATTCAACGCCTCCATCTCCGGTGCCGAAGCCGGGTGCCAGGCCGAAGTCGGCTCTGCTGCGGCGATGTCGGCCGCTGGCCTCTGCGCGGTTATGGGCGGCACGCCTGAACAGGTGGAAAACGCCGCCGAAATCGCGTTGGAGCACCACCTTGGCATGACCTGCGATCCGGTCAAGGGCCTGGTGCAGGTGCCCTGTATCGAACGCAACGGGCTGGCGGCAATCAAGGCGGTCTCGGCTGCCTCGCTGGCGCTGCGCGGCGACGGTCAGCATTTTGTGCCGCTGGATGCCTGTATCGAAACCATGCGCCAGACCGGGGCAGACATGCACGAAAAGTACAAAGAGACCTCGCTTGGCGGCCTGGCGGTGAATGTGCCAAATTGCTGATGGGGGTGTAGCACCGGCTCAAAGGCAACCTTAGCTTGCACCTTTCTACGGCCGCGCCTAGCGTGGCGCCATGACACAAGACACCACCCAAGATCGCCCCCTGCTCGGCATCGCCCTGATGCTGGGCTTTTGCCTGCTTATCCCGCTTGGCGATGCAATTGCCAAACTGCTGTCCCATCGGGTGCCGGTGGGGCAGATCGTCTTTGTGCGCTTTGCCGCCCAGGCGCTGATCCTGCTGCCGCTGTCACTGTTGCTGCGGCAATCGCTGCGCATCCCCGGCGCGGTGCTGCCGCAGGTGCTGCTGCGGACCCTATTGCAGATGGCAGGCATCACCGCCATGTTCAACGCTCTGCGCTATCTACCGCTGGCCGATGCGGTGGCAATTGCCTTTGTCATGCCCTTTATCATGTTGCTGTTGGGTAAATATGTGCTGGGCGAAGAGGTCGGCTATCGCCGTCTGGCCGCCTGTGTGGTTGGCTTTATCGGTACGCTCTTGGTGATCCAGCCCAGCTTTGCGGTGGTTGGGGCAAATGCGCTGTGGCCGCTGGCCGTGGCCGTTATCTTTGCCCTGTTCATGCTGGTCACCCGCCGCATCGCCAAGGATACCGCCCCGATCCCGCTCCAGGCGATGTCCGGTGTGATTGCAGCAGGGCTGATGCTGCCGCTGTTCTGGCTGGGCCAGGGCTGGAACATCGCCAGCCTAAGCCCCAGCCTGCCCGACCGGGACAGCTGGACCCTGCTGGCGCTGGCCGGCGGGTTTGGCACCGCCGCGCATCTGATGATGACCTGGAGCCTGCGCTACGCGCCCGCCGCAACCCTCGCCTCTATGCAGTATCTGGAAATTCCCATCGCCACCCTGGTCGGCTGGCTGATCTTCAACGAGCTGCCCAACAGCCTGGCCAGCGTCGGGATTGGGCTGACCGTCGCGGCGGGGCTTTATGCAATCCTGCGCGAACACCACAGCCTCCGGCAGCAGGCCGCGCAACAGGCGCAGCAAGAGGCAATGCTGGCCGCCGCGCCAGGCACCAGCCTGCCTGCTGCACCGCTGACCACCACAGAAGAGCCTACCCCTGCGGAGCAGCCAATAGAGCCTGCATGACCGCCGCAAGATGGTGCCGTGGCACCAGCGCCAGAAGCCCAGGCTGATCCACCCAGATTTCCACCGGACCAAGGGCGCGGTTAGAGGTGCCAATCTGCCCACCCGGCTGCATTGTCAGCCCGTCCAGCTTCCACTCCAACCCGGTTGAACGCGCCTGCACCCGGCGCAGCGGAAACACGGAAACCGTCTCTCCGGCCAGAAGCGGCAGGGCAATGCACGGCGGAAGGTGAAAGATCACCTCCTGCGCGCCAAGCACAATACAGGGTGGCCCCTGGTTCTGCACCAGCGCATTCAGTACCGCCAGTTGATGATCAACCCGCCCGCCCAGAAAGCCCACCGCCAGAACCAGCGGCGCATGGATAGCCCGCAGCGCCTTTTCAAAATCGGTGCTGTCTTGCTCGACCTCATGGAACCGGCGCTGCGGCGGGATCTGCACAAGAATATCCTGTGCAATCGAATCAAAATCTCCGATTATTGCGCTTGGCAGATGCCCCCGCGCCAAGGCGTGGGCCGCGCCACCATCCGCCGCCACCAGACAAGAGGCCAGCGAAAGCGCCAGATCAAGGTCTGCCTCGCCCAACTCGCCACCACCAATCAAGGTCACAGGGGTATTTTGTTCTACAATCAGCTTATTCATGCCGAGATTACTGGCAGAATTGGAAACCAGCCACAATCTAAACACAAAATGATACGATGAATTGCACGGATTTGAGCATAATTTGACGAGCTAGCCCATATAGTAAATTGCAATTACTTTGGCGAGGACGCACGAACCGATGGTACAAAACAACAAAGTTCTCACGGTTTCCTACGGAACCTTTTCTTGCACGCTTGAAGGCTTTGAAGATTCCTTTGACACCATGAAGGCCATCGCCGAGTACTTTCGTGATCTCGCCTCGGATGACCGGTATTTTGGTGCCGAACCGCCGCAGCCCGATGCGGATATGCTGGCCCGGATTGCCCAGCGCGAAGTTGCCCGCCAGGTTGAAGCCCGCACCAGCAGCACAGGTATCCACCTGCGGACCTCGGCTCCGGTGCCCAGCGCCCCCTTGGTCGCACAAGCTGCACAGGCACAAGAGCCAGCAGCCACAACGCCGCAACAGCCCCCAGTACAAGAGGTGACCCAGCCCACCGAGGCAGAGGAACTTGATCTCAGCAGTGTTGATCTGTTTGAAGCAGATGCCAATCCTGCGGAGGATACGCCAGAGGCCGTGGCACAACAGGATATGGCAAAAACCGCACCAGAGGCCGCCGCCGCAGAGGCAGAGGAAGAAGAGCCCGCAGCCGAAGTACCAGTCGAACCCCAGGCACAACCAGAACCAGAACCTGAGGCTGAGATGCAGGTCGCGTCACAGGCAGAGAAAGTGGCAGGGAAAATGGCGGAGCAACAGCCCGTCCCCGAGCCAGATACAGCCCCTGCGGCCTCGGTTGATATGGCCACCATTGCCGCCATCTCGGCCGCCGTATCCGCCGAGCCCACAGAGACCGCCGCAACAGCGCCTGCTGAAGACCTTGCTGAAGACATGGGCAACGACAAAGCCACTACACGCGACACTGCAGATGCGTCGGCGCCCGCTGCTGACAGCATTGCCGCCAAGCTGCAGCGTATTCGCGCTGTCGTGGCCAAATCACCCGATAGCCAGCCAGCCGATGACGAGTTCTCTGAAGACGAGCACGCCGAAACCTTTATCGACGCCGTCCACGCAGACCTCGCACAGGCCGACGACACAGAGGGCGCGGATCTTACCTCTGAAGAGGGAGAGGACGAGGCAGAAGGCGATGAAATTTCCCGCATTCTGGATCGGCTTGACCTCGCCGGAAGCCTTGCAGCCGCTGCACCTGCCGACCACACCGCCGAACTTGAAGCCGAGCCCGTGTCGGAAGCTGAGCCTGAAGCCGAAGCGAAACCCGTGCCGCAGGAAAAGCGCGCCGAAACACAGCGGGACGACACACTGCCAGAGGCCCAGAACGAAAGCCCCCGCAGCCCCAAACGCGGGATTCGTCTCAACCTGCCTCAGCAGCAACAACCAGAACAGACAGAAGCGGAAGCAACTGAAATGGGGCAGCCAGAGCCAGCCGCCCCTGACAGCCCCGCACCCCAGGCCGAGGTCGCCGCAGCGGCTATCCCGTCCCCAGCGCCGACCACAGATGCCAGCAAGCCCCAGCGGCGGGCGCGCATCGTCAAGGTGAAGCGCGCAGATCTAGAAAGCGCCATGGCCGCGGGCGACCTGGAAGAGATCACAGAGGAAGACGACGCAGACGATCTGACCATGAGCGCTGAAAGCGCCGAGAGCCAGATCACCAGCTCGCTGGACCCGGAAGAAGAAGCCGACCTGATGCGAGAGCTGGCAGAGGTCGAAGCCGATCTTCTGGCCAGCAGCAAAACCAGCGCCGAAACCGCGCCCCCGCAGCCCCGCAAGCCCTCCGCGCAAGAGGAACCGGCCGAGCAGGCGGAAGGCACAGAGACACGCCCCGACAAGACCCCGTCACCGGACAGCGATGTCTCTCGCCTGATGGCCGCCGCCGAAAGCAAGTTGGGCGATCCCGACAATGCAACCTCGCGCGAGACCTATAGCCATCTGCGCGCCGCTGTTGCCGCTGCCGAGGCTGATCGCTCAGCCGGTGACAACAGCGCCCAGGCGGATGAGGCCGAACCCTACCGCGCCGACCTGGCCAATGTGGTACGCCCCCGCCGCCCCGAAACCAACGCGGCCAAAACGCCGCGCGCCCGCAGCAAAGGCAGCCGTCCGGCCCCGTTGAAACTGGTTGCCGAACAGCGCATCGACCCGGCTGCCAAAGGCCCGGTTGATCCCGTGCGCCCCCGCCGGATTTCGGCCCCCAAGGAAGAACCACTTCCGGCGCAGGCTGCTGCCTTTGGCAGCTTTGCCGACTATGTGCAGGAACGCGGTGCAGCCGAACTGCACGAGATGCTGGAGGCCGCCGCCGCTTATCTCAGCTTTGTGGAAGGGCGCGATTACTTCTCGCGGCCCCAATTGATGAACAAGGTGCGCAGCGTCGGCCATGCCGATTTCAACCGTGAAAACGGGCTGCGCTTCTTTGGCCAGATGCTGCGCGAGGGTAAAATTCAACGCGGTGCCACCAACGGTCAATTCTCGGTCACAGACGATATCGGGTTCCGCCCTGCCAAGCGTGCCGCAGGCTAGGACCCAGACGGCAGCGCCGGTTGCGAAACCCAACCGCCACATGGCAAGAAGGCCCGACCAGAGTTTCCTCTGGTCGGGCCTTTCTCTTTGCGGCTTTGGCGCATTTTGCCTGGGGCAGACCCGGTTCAACGGGCCAGATGCCACAGGTCACTGACCTGCCTACTGGTCCGTCTCTTCAGGGTCTTCCTTGCCAACACCGCGAAAGACAAACTTGAACGGCAGGACCCAAAGCACCCCCAGCACCGCGTAGACAAGCAGTTCCAACAGGATCGGTGGGCGCTCGAACAGGCTGACAACATTGACGGCCACAATGATATAGAGCGGCATGCCAATCAACAGGATCACCAGCGCCCAACGGCGGCGCGCCTTGTAGCTGAGACCGGGTTTATCCGCCATCAGTCCGCAAAGGGGTCGGTCACCAGAATGGTGTCGTCCCGCTCCGGGCTGGTGGAGAGCAGCGCCACAGGGCATTCGATCAGCTCTTCGACGCGTTTCACATATTTGATCGCATTGGCGGGCAGTTCATTCCAACTGCGCGCGCCCTCGGTCGACTCGGACCAGCCCGGCATTTCCTCATAGATCGGGGTGCAGCGGGCCTGTTGATCGGCGGCAGTGGGCAGATAATCGAGCCGGGTCCCGTCCAGATCATAGCCCACGCAGATCTTCAGGGTTTCAAACCCGTCCAGCACGTCCAGCTTGGTCAGGGAGATCCCGGTGATACCGGAGGTGGCGCAGGTCTGGCGCACCAGGCAGGCATCAAACCAGCCACAGCGGCGCTGACGGCCCGTGGTGGTGCCAAATTCATGGCCACGTGTCCCCAGACGCTCACCATCGGCGTCAGGCTTGCCATTGGCATCCAGCAGTTCGGTGGGGAACGGGCCTTCACCTACGCGGGTGGTATAGGCTTTGACGATCCCAAGCACATAATCAATCGAGCCTGGACCGATGCCCACACCGGTGGCGGCCTGACCTGCGATCACATTTGACGAGGTGACAAAGGGATAGGTGCCAAAATCAATGTCCAGCAACGCACCCTGGGCGCCTTCAAACAGGATCCGTTTGCCGGCTTTGCGCTTTTCATTCAGCACTTTCCACACGGGGGCGGCAAATTTCAGAATCGCAGGCGCAACCTCGCGCAGCTGGGCAATCAGCGCGTCGCGGTCAACCGGCTCAAAGCCCAGACCTTTGCGCAGCGGATCATGGTGCTGCAAGGCGCGATCAACGCGGGCTTCCAAGGTGGCATCATCGGCCAGATCGGCAACCCGGATGGCGCGACGGCCAACCTTGTCTTCATAGGCGGGGCCAATGCCGCGACCGGTGGTGCCGATCTTGGTGCCCTTGGAGGCCGCCTCTTCGCGGGCGCGGTCCAGCTCCCCGTGGATGGGCAGAATCAGTGGGGTATTTTCCGCAATCATCAGCGTTTCAGGGCTGATCTCGACGCCCTGCGCCTGCACGGTTTCGATTTCTTTCAGCAGGTGCCATGGGTCCAGCACCACACCATTGCCGATCACGCTCAGCTTGCCGCCGCGCACAACACCCGAGGGCAGCGCGTGCAGCTTGTAAACCTTGCTGTCGATCACCAGCGTATGGCCGGCGTTATGGCCGCCCTGGAAACGCGCGATCACATCTGCACGTTCGCTGAGCCAATCAACGATCTTGCCTTTTCCTTCATCACCCCATTGGGCGCCGACTACCACGACATTGGCCATCTCAGGTCCTTTGTATGCTGGTTTAAATGTATGCAGGTGGAAACCAGAGCCCCGTATAGCGATGCCGCGCCCGCGTGGAAACCACTAAAACGCCGCAGGCTAAATAGTAATGGCGCGCAGGCTGCGGCTCAGCGCGCCAGCCGCACCGGATCGCCGTGCGGAGTATTCAGATAGGCCTCTTCCCAGTCACGGCGCACCAGCGCCACCTCTTGCGGGCTGGCACTGCCCTGGGCGGCCAGAATCGCCTCAAGGGTTTGCAGCCAGGCATTGAAGTAATCCGCGCCACCATCCAATTCGCGCGACAGGCCATTGCGGCGCAGCGTTGCCGAAAACGCCTCGACCCAATCGGCCCAGCTGAACCGCCCGGCTTCGTTCAGGGAAACAGTCAGCGCAAAGACCTGGGCATGCCATGGTTCCAGAAAGGCGGGTTCCGGGGCGCTATGGCTGATACAGTCACTCATGTCCCGGCTGCCTCTGGATCAGGTTGCAGATAGCTTTGCCATAGATCCAGCACGACATCGTCATTGGGGTGTTCCGGATGCGCCCAGAGTTCACCGGCCTTGAAAGCGACCGCATAAAGCGGTTCTGGCATCTCTCCCAATCCATGGGCATTGCTGTCAGGCAGCACATGCGCCCCATGCTGCAACAAAATTTCGCCGCAGGCCCCAGCCGCATAGTCGGGCAGACGGGTGTGGCCGCCATCCACCAGCGCGCTGCCACCGGGGTGGCGGGTCTTTACCCGGTCGCCGGGGCGATAGGCGGCGGCAATATCACTGTCGCGATTGGCAGGGCCGCCCTTGGCCAGAACTGCGGAAACGGCTTCCGCCTTGAGCGCCCTGGACGCCAGCACATGCGGCCCCGCATCCCCCTGCCCGCGCAGGTCTTCGCGGGTCAGGACGCCGTTTTCAACCAGCAGATCCGCCAACGCCGAGATCCATTTCTCGTAATAGGAAAACCGGGTGTAATCCTTGGGGGACAGCCGCTCGCGGGCGTGGCGTGACACATCAATGTTCCACTTGCCCAAAGAACCACAGGCCAGGGTCACCGCCAGGGCGCGGGCGTGCCAGTCATGTTCAAAGACAGGCGCATCCGCCGGATCGGGCACCACAGGGCCATCGCCGATTCGCCCGCCCATGTCGTGCAACCGGCTCATGCTGGTGCCTCGCTGTTGCTTTGGGGCGCCCCGACCAACGCCGTGCCGATCATGGAATCACGCGACACCAACGCCGCAAGCGCGGGCTCGTCCAAACCCGCAGTGCCTTGCGGGCGCATGGGCAGAACCAGATAGCGCACCTCTGCCGTCGAATCCCAAACCCGCACTGCAGTATCGGCAGGCAGTGTCACGCCAAAATCGGCCAGAACCCTGCGGGGTTCACGCACGGCGCGGGCGCGGTACGCATCAGATTTATACCAGCCGGGTGGAATTCCAAGCAGCGGCCATGGGTAACAGCTGCACAGGGTACAGACGACCATGTTGTGCTGGGCGGGGGTGTTTTCCACCACCACCATATGCTCCCCCTGACGGCCATAATAGCCCAGCTCGGCCAAGACCGGATCGGCATCGGCCAGCAGCGCCGCCTTGAAAGCCGGATCACTCCAGGCCCTGGCAACGACGCGGGCGCCGTTTTGCGGCCCGATCTTGTTTTGATAGGTATCAATGATTTCATCCAACGCAGCCGGTTCAATCAGCCCCTTGCGTGTCAGAATCGTTTCAAGCGCCTTGACCCGCAAGGCAGGGTCAGACGGTAAAAGAGCGTGCGGGTGGTCAGAATGATCATGTGGCATAGGCCGAGAATGCCCCAGCCTTGCCGCCCACGTCCAGCCACTTTTTCCAGCTCTTCGCGCGGCTTGGCCCATGAAACAGACAATAATTTGACGGTTGTTTCAGCCGTTGCAGCCCTGGTCCCCGGCGTCTGGCCTGCCGCTCAGTGGCAACAAAGCAAACTGAGCCCTTGCCCCTGTCGCCATTCTTGCCTATCAACCGCCCGATAGTTTAGCCAACAGCCGCAGGAACCTATGGAAAACGTTGTTCTCATCATCCATCTTCTTTTGGCTCTTGGCCTGATTGCCGTGGTGCTTTTGCAGCGCTCTGAAGGCGGTGGCCTTGGCATGGGCGGTGGCGGAGGTGGCGGTGCCATGTCTGGTCGTTCAGCCGCAACCGCGCTGAGCAAAGTCACCTGGGTCCTGGCCGCGGCCTTTATTGCGACCTCAATCACCCTCACCATTCTGGCGGCACAGAAATCTGCTGGTTCTTCGGTTGCCGATGGCATCCAGATACAAAGCACAGAGGGTGGTGAAGCCGCTGAAGCGCCAAGCGCGCCCCTGGGCAGCGATCTGCTGCCACCGGCCGAAGGCGACAATGCGCCGCTGGTTCCCAGCGCCGACTAAGCAACACGACATAAAATCTACAAGACCTAGAATTCTGGCCGGGAACCGTAACAGCATCTTGCGGTTCCCTTGCGCATTCTGCGCGAATCCTATACATGTATAGCCCCGTGGTGCAGCGGTTTTCTCACAACCGTCGGGCAGCTATATTCTGACTTCTCACGGGGGCAGCCGACACTCATGGCGCGTTTCATCTTTATCACTGGCGGTGTTGTTTCATCACTGGGCAAGGGTCTGGCATCCGCCGCTCTTGGTGCTCTTTTGCAAGCGCGCGGCTATTCAGTCCGCCTGCGCAAGCTGGATCCCTATCTTAACGTTGACCCCGGCACCATGAGCCCCTTTGAACACGGGGAGGTCTTTGTCACCGACGATGGCGCAGAGACCGATCTGGACCTTGGCCACTATGAGCGGTTCACCGGCGTGCCTGCGCGCAAGACCGACTCGATTTCGTCGGGGCGCGTCTACACCAATGTGCTGGAGAAAGAGCGGCGAGGCGATTACCTGGGCAAGACCATTCAGGTGATTCCCCATGTGACAAACGAGATCAAAGACTTCATCTCGATTGGCGAAGACGAGGTTGATTTCATGCTCTGTGAGATCGGCGGCACCGTCGGCGATATTGAAGGGCTGCCCTTCTTTGAAGCCATCCGCCAGTTCAGCCAGGACAAGCCGCGCGGCCAGTGCCTGTTCATGCACCTCACCCTGCTGCCCTACATCAAGGCAAGCGGCGAGCTGAAGACCAAGCCGACCCAGCACTCTGTCAAAGAACTGCGCTCGATTGGTCTGGCACCCGATATCCTGGTCTGCCGGTCTGAAGGGCCGATCCCCAAGAAAGAGCGCGAAAAGCTGGCGCTGTTCTGCAATGTACGTCCCGATTCGGTGATTGCGGCGCAGGATCTCAAATCCATCTACGAGGCCCCGCTCGCCTATCACCGTGAAGGTATGGATCAGGCGGTTCTGGATGCCTTTGGCATCTCACCGGCGCCAAAACCAAACCTTGCCCGCTGGGAAGATGTGGCCGACCGCATCTACAACCCCGAAGGCGAAGTGCGGGTGGCCATTGTTGGCAAATACACCCAGCTTGAAGATGCCTATAAATCCATCGCCGAGGCGCTGACCCATGGTGGCATGTCCAACCGGGTAAAGGTCAAGATCGAATGGGTCGATGCCGAACTCTTTGACCGTGAAGATGCCACCCCACATCTGCAGGGGTTCCATGCGATCCTGGTGCCTGGCGGCTTTGGCGAACGCGGCACCGAAGGCAAGATTAAGGCGGCCCAATATGCCCGTGAACACAAGGTCCCCTACCTTGGCATTTGCCTTGGCATGCAGATGGCGGTGATCGAAGCCGCCCGCAATGTCGCAGGTATCAGCGAAGCCGGTTCCGAAGAATTTGACCATGAATCCGGTGAAAAGCGTTTTGAACCCGTAGTCTACCACCTGAAAGAATGGGTGCAGGGCAATCACCGGGTCCAGCGCAAGGCGGATGACGACAAGGGCGGCACCATGCGCCTGGGCGCCTATGACGCCACCCTCAGCGAAGGGTCCAATGTCGCCAATGTCTATGGCAGCAGCCATATCGAAGAGCGCCACCGCCACCGCTATGAGGTGGACATCAAATACAAAGAAAAACTTGAGGCCTGCGGTCTGAATTTTTCCGGCATGTCGCCCGATGGCCGCCTGCCCGAGATCGTGGAATGGAGCGACCATCCCTGGTTTATCGGCGTTCAGTTCCACCCCGAGCTGAAATCCAAACCCTTTGCGCCGCACCCCCTGTTTGACGGCTTCGTGCGCGCCGCCAAAGAGGCCTCGCGCCTGGTGTGATCCAGCCCCGGATTTCTGAAATCTATCTCATGCGGGTCCCCAGTTTGGGGGCCCGTTTCTTGTGCGGGACCGGACAATACGCCAAGCAGTGCCGCGATGGGCAGAAATCCCCACTCCGTTAGCGCAAGCGGCGACAGCACAACTTGTTTCCTGTGACAGGCGCGCTATAGACAGGGCCAGATATAGAAACGTTTTTTTCGCGGAGAGACAGGATCATGGCGCAAGAGATTCACCAGGAACAGTTTGACCGTATCGCCAATGGCGTCGGCTTTATTGCCGCGCTGGATCAATCCGGCGGCTCCACTCCAAAGGCACTTGCCCTTTATGGTGTGACAGAAGACGCCTATGCCAATGATGACGAAATGTTTGGCGAAATCCAGAAGATGCGTGCCCGTATCATCTGCGCGCCGGATTTCAGCTCTGGCAAGGTTCTTGGCGCGATCCTGTTTGAAAAGACAATGGACAATGCCATCGACGGGATCCCTGTCCCGACATATCTGTGGGAAAAATGCGGCGTTGTGCCCTTTCTCAAAGTCGACAAGGGCCTGGCAGATGAAGCGGACGGCGTACAGTTGATGAAGCCAATGCCGGACCTGGACGCGCTGCTGTCGCGCGCCGTTGACAAGGGCATCTTTGGCACAAAAATGCGTTCGGTGGTGAAAGAGGCAAACCCTCTGGGCATCAAGAATGTTGTCGCGCAGCAGTTTGAAGTTGGTAAACAAATCGCAGCCGCAGGGCTGGTGCCGATCATCGAACCCGAGGTCGATATCAACTCCCCCACCAAGGGCGAGGCCGAAATTTTCCTGAAGGCGGAAATCAAGGATCAGCTGGACGCCCTGCCCGAACGCACCAAGGTTTCGCTGAAACTGACCATCCCGAATGAGGCCGGTATCTATGATTCGCTGGCAGATCACCCCGCCGTGGTGCGCGTTGTTGCCCTGTCTGGCGGCTACAGCACCGATGAGGCCTGCGCCCGACTGGCCCAGAACAAAAAGATGATCGCCTCTTTTAGCCGCGCCCTGACCGAGGGCCTGAATGTCGCCATGTCCGATGACGAGTATAATCAGGCGCTTGGCTCCAATATCGACAAGATCTATCAGGCCTCGCTCTAACATCCAGGCTCATTGAACCGTTGTGAAAGGCCGTCCCGATGGGCGGCCTTTTGCAATGGGGGGCACGACCACAGGATCAATCGACCAAGGCCAGAACCACCTGCAGGCCAGAACCACCCGCGAAGCGCCCGGCCTGCAAACAAAAAAGGGGCGGTGCCAGCTCACCGGCACCGCCCCTGCTTCTGCAACCCCGTTTCCGGGTGAGAAGTCTCAACAGTCTGGGAGGGACGACTGTACCCCCGATATAGGCCGCGGCCGGACTATTTAAAGACCGGAGCACGTTTTTGCATCTGGGCTGCAATCATTTCCATTTGCTCGGGCTTGCCGATCAACTGCACCTGTTCGGCGCTTTCGCGTAGCAGGACTTCGGCTTGCGAAGCCCCGGATTCGGCATAGTCGATCATCCGCTTGGCCGCGCGCATGGCATTTGGCCCCTTGCTGGCGATGTCTTGCGCCATTGCCTGCGCTGCCGTCAGCGGGTCATCACAGACCGAGGTCACCAGCCCCCAGGTTTCAGCCTGGGCGGCGGTGATCGGGCTGGCCGTGTAGGTCAGCTGGCGCAACACATCCGAGCGCAGCAACTTTGGCAAGAGCACCATCCCCCCCATATCGGGAATAAGACCCCACTTCATCTCCATCACAGCCAGTTTGGTATCGGGGGCGGCAATGCGGATATCGGCACCCAGTGCCAATTGCAGGCCACCGCCATAGGTTGCCCCCTGCAGTGCCGCGATAACCGGGATCTCCAGCCGACGCCAGATCATGGCAACCTCTTGCATTTCATTTGCGTCGTGATGGCTGCGCTCCATCAGCCAGTCCTCGGGGGGGGTGTTGCCCATCGCCATAAAGCTCATGAGATCAAGCCCGGCGCAAAAGCTCTTGCCCGCTCCGGACAGCACCACCACGCGCGCATCAGAGGCGGCGACCTCGGCTCCCGCCGCCAGGATAGCCTTGACCATGGCATCATCCAGGGCGTTCATCTTGTCGCCGCGCGTCAAAGTGACATGGGCGATATGGTCTTTGATTTCTAGGTTAACCCGCGCCATTGCGGCCCCTCCCCTGCGTTATCTATGTTGCTTGCGGCAGAGTGCCCTGTTGGCGCGGCCCATGCCAGCATAACGCCGGGGCACTGCAGGAAGCCCCCGGCGTTACCGATATTTTCAACAGCGGCCCAAGCCTGGCCTTGCCTATTGCATAGGCGGCAAATCGCGCGCCGCGCCACGACCAAAGCCTGGCCCATCCAGGGACATGACATAAAACTGATCCCCCGCTACCAGGGCGCTGGTGGTCACCCCCAGCAGGCCGTCTGGATCCTGCAGATTTCGCAAAATATTTCCCTCTTCGTCGAACTGGATCACCATGCCCCGATGCACCGGCGCCGGGCGCACCTTTGGCCCCAGACGCCAGATCACGCTGCGTAAAAACGGATAGGGCATCAGCACCTCCGAAGGCAGGCGTGGGCTGGCAAAGGCCAGCCAGAAGGTGCCATCGCCCTGGGCCTCCAGATTGTCGGGATAGCCAGGCAGATTGCCCAAAAACAACTCTTGCTCGCCTGCCTTGTCGCCTGTCAGCCACAATTTATGCACCTGCGCCCGACCGGTTTCGTTGATCAACAGGAAATCCTCGGCCTGCGACAGGGCGATGCCATTGGTATAGACAAAGCCGCTGGCGATTTTTTCGACTGTCCCATCCGGCAGGCGCCGCGCCACATAGCCGCTGTCGCTCTGCTCCCAGACGGTCATCACCGAGGTGGGTTTGGTGCCACCCAGAGTTTCAGGATCAAAACGATCCGACGAATTGGAAAAATAGATCGTCCCGTCGCGCGCAATATCCAGCTGGTTGGCATAAATCAGCGGCGCGCCTTCAACCTCGCTCACCAAGGTTTCCAGCTGTCCCGGTCCGCTCCAACGCAGGATGCCGCGAAAACTGTCCGCGATATACAGAGCGCCATCCGGCCCCGCCTTCAGGCCCAAGGGACGACCGCCCAGATCTTCGATCTTTTCCGGGGTGGCACCATCAATACGGTACAGCCCACCTGCCAGATCGGTGGTATAGATCTTGCCATCCGGCATCACCGCCAGATCCTCGGGGCCGATTGCCCCATCGGGCAGCGACACCAGATCCAACCCGGCCAGGGCATCATTGGCTTCAAACTCGCCGGTAAAGCCCGGCGCCTTCAACGGGCGATAAACTTCTGGTGTCAGCGGGACTGGCCAAAATGACAAATAGCCCAAGCCCACACAGAGCAACAGCAACAGAATTCGTTTCATTCCAAATCTCCCAAGGTTTTGCGCAGTCTGCTCTGGGTTGCAACATCAGGCAAGCCTTGCCGCGGGCTGAGATTCTGGGCTATCTGCTGGGCATGAAAACGCCACGCTACACCCCGCTTGCCCTATCCCTGCCCTCGACCGTGCCTTTTGTTGGTCCCGAAACCCAAGAACGCGCACGTGGCAAGCCCTTTGCCGCCCGTTTGGGTGCCAATGAAAACATCTTTGGCCCATCGCCGCTGGCGATCGAGGCCATGCAGCGCGCTGCGGAAGAGATCTGGAAATATGGCGATGCGCAAAGCCATGATCTGGTCCAGGCTCTGGCGGCGCATCATGGCATCCCTGCGCAAAACATTCTGGTCGGAGAAGGCATTGACGGGTTGCTGGGCTATCTGGTGCGGCTGCTGATTGGCCCCGGCGACGCGGTGGTGACATCGCAGGGGGCCTATCCAACCTTCAATTACCATGTGGCTGGTTTTGGTGGCACCCTGCATATGGTGCCCTACAAGAACGATCACGAGGATATTCAGGCCCTGTTTGCAAAGGCTGCGGAAGTGGACGCAAAGCTGGTGTATCTTGCCAATCCCGACAATCCGATGGGTAGCCATCACAGCGGGGCCGACATCGTTGCCGCGCTGCAGGACCTGCCCGAAGGCTGCCTGCTGTTGCTGGACGAGGCCTATGTCGAATGCGCCCCGGAAGGTACCGCCGCGCCGGTGGACATCAATGATCCCCGCGTCATCCGCATGCGCACCTTCTCCAAGGCCTATGGCATGGCGGGCGCGCGGGTCGGCTATGCCCTTGCGCAGGCTGATCTGATCCGGGCCTTCAATAAGGTGCGCAATCATTTTGGCATGAACCGCACCGCCCAGGCTGGTGCTCTGGCGGCTCTGCTGGATCAGGACTGGCTATCGCACGTGCAACGGGAAATCGCCGCAGCACGCAGCCACATTGCTGATATCGCCGCAGAAAATGGGCTGACCGCCCTGCCCTCGGCAACCAATTTTGTCGCCGTTGACTGCGGCAGCGACGGAGCCTTTGCCAAGGCCGTGCTTGAGGCGCTGCTTGCCCAGGATGTCTTTGTGCGGATGCCATTTGCTGCGCCACAGGACCGTTGCATCCGCGTCAGCTGCGGCCCCGAAGAGGACCTTGCCCTTTTTGCGGCAGCGCTACCCATTGCCTTGACGTCAGCGCGGACGCAGATGGCTGCATCAACCTAAGCATCGTAATAAAACACATATGGTACCGATGCGCTGTGGTGTTTTTACCTGGTTTTCATTCCCTGCGCGCTACCCTTCCTGGCAGAGATGTCCCAGGAGGATCCCGCATGTCCCATGACAAAGGCAACAATCACCTGCATGGGCTGCGCCAGCAGCCGGTGGCCTCGCTTGATCTGTTTGCCAACGCGCTGTCGTTTATCGGCCTTAATCTGATCTGGCTCTTCTTAGCCATCTGGATGCTGTTTGGCCTGGTGCCAGTGCTGTTCTTCGCCCTGCTGCTGAACCATATGATCAACCGGCTGGAAGA
The DNA here is from genome assembly GCF_029697505.1 of Pseudophaeobacter profundi. Classification (GTDB taxonomy): domain Bacteria; phylum Pseudomonadota; class Alphaproteobacteria; order Rhodobacterales; family Rhodobacteraceae; genus Pseudophaeobacter; species Pseudophaeobacter profundi. Next base: position 62,422 of record NZ_JARJEF010000006.1, read on the forward strand.
CCGCATCGCGCAGGAACAGTCCTAGCCCCCCGCAAGGCCTGTCCCTGCGAGGGGCACTGATTACGCAGGCCGTGCCAGAACCGTAGCGGCGGCGGCAAGCGCGCCCTGCCCATGCGGAATATGCAGCGCCTTGAGCCCGGTTTCGATACCGCCCAAAAGCCCCATGATCATGTGACCGTTCACATACCCCATATGACCCAGACGGAAATGGCCATGCCACTCGGGGCTGCCCGCAGGTGCAAGCCCCAGCCCGATGCCAAGCGTCAGGCCAAGGTTCTCTTCCAGCCACTGCCGCAGGTTGCTAGCACTGGGCGCGGGCAGATGCAGCGCCGTCACAGCATGCGAGCGCAGCGCCCGGTCAACAACATTCAACCGCAGCCCCTGCATAGGGTCGTCGATCGCCCCCCAGCTTTCGCACGCGGCCCAGATGGCTTCGGCCAGACGGGCATGGCGGGCCCAGACCTGCTCCAGGCCTTCCTGCTGAACAAGATCCAGTGCCGCCCGCAGACCATATAGATGATGTGTCGGCGCGGTGCCGCCAAAATACTGATAGAATTCAGCCGGATTGGCGCGCGGCGTCCAGTCCCAATACCGGCTGACACGCGACAGTTTTGCCCGCGCCGCTGCTGCCTTGTCATTGAAGAAAACAAAGCTCATCCCAGCCGGCGTCATCAACCCCTTTTGGCAGGCCGACACCATGACATCGACGCCCCAGGCATCCATTTCGAACCGATCACAGCCCAGCGAGGCAATGCAATCAGCCATCAATAGCGCCGGATGCTGCGCCGCGTCCATTACTGCGCGCAGGCCCGCGACGTCATTACGGATCGAACTGGAGGTATCGACGTGAACACCCAAAACCGCCTTGATCTGATGGCCGGGATCGGCGCGCAGACGCGCTGCCACCTGTTCAAGATCCCAGGGGGCGGCGGTGCCAAAATCAAGGATCTCGATCTCGATTCCCAGGGCCGCGGCCATTTCCGACCAACCAATAGCGAACCGACCCGAGGCCGGCACCAGAACCTTGTCACCGGGTTGCAGGGTATTGGTCAGCGCCGCTTCCCAGGCACCATGGCCGTTGGCAATATAGATTGCGACAAAATGTTCTGTCCGCGCCAGCGCCTTCAGATCGGGGATCAGGCTATCGGTCAGGCTTAGCAATTCGCCGGCATAGATATTGGGCGAGGGCCGATGCATCGCCTGAAGGACCGCATCCGGGATGACAGAGGGACCAGGAATGGCAAGATAGGGCCGACCGGCTGATAGGTTTGTTGTGGTGCTCATCTGCACTCCCTTGCAGGGGCCGGGATGCCATGACGGTGTCCCGGCCAGATTATCGCTGGCGCAACCCTAGCCTGCACCCGGCTGAGGTCAATTGCCGAAACGCCCGGCGCAGGGCCTTTGCGCCTGCCGCGACATTGCCCCTTTGCCCCATCCAGCAAGGGCCACTGCCCCACCGCTGCAAGGTAGAACGCTTGCACCTGAGCCATGAGCTGCTTAAATGGCGCCAGCAAGTAACTAGAAAGCGCAAAATGACAGTTCAATTCCGCCGTTATTGCAATCAGGTCTGCCCCTCATGAAAACTGAATACACTTCCTCGCGCGAGCTGCTTGGCTGGCTTTGGCGTGGCTATCTGCGGCACTACATGGGGCTCTTGTCGATAGCCGTGGTCTTTATGCTGCTTGAAGGTGCCACCATGGGCGCGCTCGGCTACATGATGCAGCCGATGTTCGACCTGATCTTTGTCGCCGGCAACACCAATGCCCTGTATTGGGTCAGCCTTGCCTTTCTTGCCATTTTCACCCTGCGTGGCATCTCCAGCGTCACCCAAAAGGTACTGCTGAGCAAAGTCTCACAGACATCTGCGGCGCATCTGCGCAAGGATATGCTGGCCCGGCTGATCCGGCAGGACCCGTCATTTCACCAGGTCCATGCCCCCGGCCTGCTGCTTCAACGGGTGCAAAGCGACGTTGGTGCCATCAATGCCGTCTGGCAGGCGATGATCACCGGTGCAGGGCGCGACACTGTTGCGCTGATCGCGGTGCTAAGCGTCGCCATCAGCATCGACTGGCGCTGGACCGCAATTCTGCTTATCGGGGTGCCGCTGATGTTGCTGCCGATTTCCCTGTTGCAGAAATTTGTGCGCCGCCAAGCCTCTACGGCGCGTGATCTCGGTGCCAGCCTGGCCACCCGCCTGGATGAAATCTTTCACGGCATTGTGCCGATCAAACTGAACAAGCTGGAAGACTATCAGGTTGGCCGGTTCACCAAGAGCACAGAAAGCTTTGTGAACGCCGAGGTCAAATCTGCCTTTGGGACCTCGGCCATTTCCGGCATGACCGATATCATGGCCGGGGTCGGTTTCATGTCGGTGCTGCTCTATGGCGGGTCCGAAATTATTGCGGGCGACAAGACCGTCGGCCAGTTCATGAGCTTCTTTACCTCGATCGGCCTGTCCTTTGAGCCCATGCGCCGATTGGCGAATATTGCCGGCATCTGGCAGGCAGCCGCCGCCGCACTAGAGCGCATCAAGGCGCTGATGGATGCGCCGATCCTGTTGACCTCGCCTAAAAATCCAGTCGCCCCCCCCAAGGGCCTGCCTTCCATCAGCCTGAAAAACGTGGATCTCAACTATGGTGAGGCCGAAATCCTGCATAGCCTCAACCTAGAAGCCGAGGCTGGGAAGACCACTGCGCTGGTTGGTGCCTCGGGGGCCGGTAAATCCACCATCTTCAATCTGCTGACCCGAATGGTTGATCCACAGTCCGGCGCGGTCCAGGTTGGCGGGATCGGCGTCGCCGATCTGTCGACCGACGATCTGCGCGGGCTGTTTTCAGTTGTCACCCAAGAGGGGCTGCTGTTCGACGAAACCCTGCTCGAAAATATCATACTGGGGCGCGAAGACGTCAGCGAGGAAGAGTTGCAAAAGGCGCTCAAGGATTCGCATGTCTCTGATTTCCTGGGAAAACTGCCAAACGGGCTCCAGACCCTGGTGGGGCCGCGCGGTTCTGCGCTTTCGGGTGGTCAGCGTCAGCGGGTGGTTATTGCCCGCGCCCTGCTGCGCAATACACCGGTGCTGTTGCTGGACGAGGCGACCTCGGCCTTGGATGCGCAGTCTGAAAAGGTGGTACAGCAGGCACTGGATCGCCTGGCAGGTGGGCGCACCACGCTGGTGATCGCACATCGCCTGTCGACCGTACGCAACGCCGACAAGATCATCGTGATGGACCGCGGCAAGGTTGTCGACCAAGGCACCCACGAAGAGCTGCTGGAGCGCGGTGGCATCTATGCCGATCTCTACCGCTTGCAATTTCAGGACGGCAAGACCTTGCTGGACCGCCAAGGCATGGCTGCACAATTGTCAGAGGCCAAGCCACAGGATCCAGAAGAACAATCCGGCTGGCTTCGCCGGGTTGTGGGCCGCCTGCTCGGCTAACCCATTCCCGCTATCGATCCTCTGGCGCGGGCTATTTCTGATAGCCCCGCGCCAGGGTTGCAGGATCAGCCCCCAGGGCGTAGCGCAACAAGGTCCACAGATTGGCCGCCCCGCGCCGAAGCCAGCCTTCTTCTTGATACCGCGCAGCACTGGTGTACGCCAAGACCTGCAAGGGTTTGAACCTCCCCAGATGCGCCCTTACACGGCGCGCCAGGGCGACATCCTCCATCAGCGGCTGATCCGGGTATTCACCAGCCGCAAGATAGGCTTCACGCGGGATCAGCAGCCCTTGATCGCCATAGGGTAAGGCAAACAGCCGCGCCCGCAGATTGGCCCAGCCCGCCACCACAACGGGCCAAAAGCCCCTAGCGCGAAACCGCAACTGGAAATAAGCGGGGGCCTGTTCCCCGGCCTGCAGATGCTGCGCCACAACTGCGGCCCAACCGGGGGCCAGTTCAGTATCGGCATGCAGCACCAAGAGCCAATCCCCACGGGCCTGCGCACAGCCGCGCCGCAACTGCCCCCCGCGCGAGGCAGCCCCCGACACCAGCCGCGCCCCGGCCTCATCGGCCAACTGCACTGTGGCATCATCAGACCCGCCATCGCTGATCACCAGCTCGCGGATCAACCCCTCGCCCAGACCTTCCATCAGCGCACCCAGGCACCCCGGCAGGGCCTGCGCCGCATTCAAGGTTGGTATCACAACAGTAATTGGCGCCGTCATGGGATTTTCCTATTCAATTCAGGTCTTATTTCTATATCACTGGTCCCGGACTTGGCCACGCCCCAGTTGGCGGGCCAGCCATCCCATGATCGTATCACCGCGCCACCCAAATGGGTGGACCCATCAGGAGACCACGCCATGCACGCGCGCAAGATCCTTCGCCTGTCGGGCCCCGATACCCGAGACTTTCTGCAGGGGCTGATCACCAATGATATCAACAAGATCGATCAGGGCCTGACCTATGCCGCCCTGCTGACGCCTCAGGGTAAATACCTCGCGGATTTCTTTCTTGCCGCTGACGGCGACGCCGTGCTGCTGGATGCCGACGCCGAACAGGCCGAGGCGCTGATGAAGCGGCTGACCATGTACCGGCTGCGGGCCAAGGTCGACATTGCCCTTACCGACCTTGGCGTCACACGCGGTACAGGCCCCGCCCCCGACGGCGCACTGGCCGATCCGCGCCACCCGTCGCTAGGCTGGCGGCTGATTGGCGCTGAAACCGGCGAGGACGATAGCGACTGGACCGGGCTGCATGTGGCCCATTGCATTCCGCAAAGCGGCATTGAGCTGGGGCAGGACAGCTATATCCTGGAAGCCGGCTTTGAGGCGCTGAACGGCGTTGATTTTCGCAAGGGCTGTTATGTCGGCCAAGAAATCACCGCCCGCATGAAGCACAAGACCGAGCTGCGAAAAGGCCTGCGCCGGGTAAATATCACCGGCACCGCACCCGTAGGCAGTGCCATCACCGCCGCTGGCAAACCTGTTGGCACCCTGTACAGCCAGGCGCATGGCCAGGCCATCGCCTATCTCCGCTTTGACCGTGCCAAGGGCGATATGCAGGCCGAGACAGCCCAGCTCCACTGGACGCCCTGACACGCGCCTTCTTATGTCACAAATCAATTTTTCGGAGACAATATGCGACATTTCCTTCCCCTTGCCGTTTCGGTGCTCCCTGCACTGACGGCGCTGCCTGCCCAGGCACAGAACCAATATTGGGAATTTGGCGACTGGCGCGTCTCGCTCACAGTGCAGGAAACCACCGAACACGTCAGCCGCACCTGCCGGGCCTCCACTGGCGGCGATGGGCTGCCCGTGCTCAGCCTTACGGTGCATGACCTGGATGCAGGCCCGCCCACCGACTACCCCGCCCCAACCCTAGAAGAAAGCGCCCCGCGCGGCCATGGGACCCAGGTGCAAAACGGTCAGGCGCTGGGGTTTGTCTTTGACAAGCAGGCCGCCTTTTATGGCATTGCGGATGGCTACTATGACGCCGATGGCTTTGCCCAGGCGCGGGTATCGCCACGTTGGCAGGATAGTCTGAACATGCTGCGCTGGATGAAGGCCGGGCAAAACATCGATATCCGTACGGTGCAGCCCTATGGTGCCGGTGAACCCGTGCTGCAGGTCTCGCTGGCGGGCTTTACTGCGGCCTATGGCAAGATGATGGATGAATGCGGCTTCAGCATCGAACTCGTCGATCAGATGAACTGACACAAAATAGACAAAACCCCCGCCGCCAGGATCTGGCAGCGGGGGCTAGAAGAAATCTAAACTGGCAGAACCGCCAATATCAGGCGCGTTCCGCGTATTCCATGGTTTCGGTATTGACCACGATCATTTCGTCCTGACCGACAAAGGGCGGCACCATGACCTTGACGCCATTTTCCAGGATGGCAGGCTTAAAGGAATTGGCAGCAGTCTGCCCCTTTACCACCGGCTCTGTCTCGACAATCTTGCAGGTCACTTTCTGCGGCAGGGTCGCGTTCAGGGCTTCCTCTTCGTAGAATTCCATCACGATGGTCATGCCATCCTGCAAGAAGGGGCGGCGATCGCCCAGCAGTTCGGCAGACAATTCGATTTGTTCGTATGTTTCGGCATCCATGAACACCAGCATGCCGTCGCTTTCATAGAGAAACTGCTGGTCTTTTTGCTCCAGCCGCACGCGCTCGACCTTGTCGGCACTGCGGAAACGTTCGTTCAGCTTTGAGCCATTGCGCAGGTTGCGCAGCTCTACCTGGGCAAAGGCGCCTCCTTTGCCAGGCTTCACGTGATCGACCTTGACTGCGGCCCACAGACCGTTGTTGTGCTCCAGAACATTGCCGGGGCGGATCTCGTTACCATTGATCTTGGGCATCTGAAAAATCCATCTGGGAAGGTTGATGATATCTTAAGAGACCCTATATCTGGCGTGGTCATCGCTGGCAAGACAACGATATCTCGTAGGTAAAGCACTAAAGCCATGCAAATTTTGCATGAAAGCTATGCACACACGGGCTATCCGAATCGTCATAGTTCCGTCATAAGGAACGCCACGCCGCGAATTGCAATAGCAAGAACAATAAAGGAAACGGGATGCGAGATTTCGTTGACGGCACCGCGTACAACAATGAACAGGGCAACCGAGCACGCAAGCTCTTTGCCGCTGTTGTTTTGGCCGCGCTGGATGACGCCATTGCCGATGATAAAAAATATGGCAACGGCCCTGAACAAATTGCCCGCTGGGCACGCTCACGCGATGGGCGCGAAGTCCTCAGCTGTGCTGGCATTGACCCGAACGAACGGGTTGTCGGCGGGTTGATGGATTTTGTCGGACGTGGGGTTCGGACCTCCGTTGCCCTGTCGCGCGAAGAAAGCGAACGGCGCAATGCAGCCCAGGCAGAAGCTGCCTGAAGCTAAACTTGGCCATGGCCCAGAAGGGCCGGGACAGACCAACGATCTATAGAAAGACGCGTCCTGGGGGGCGCGTTTTTCTTTTGTGCACTACCCTTTGCAGCGCCTTCCCCCCGCGCCCAGGCCCAGGGCAGCTGTCGCGCAGGTGCCACTTTGGGGCGTAAATTTCCGCCCCCCACCCCGCCAATGCGCTAGCCTTGTCAAAAAGGGCTTTTCCTCTGTCGCCCAATCGGCAATCACAGGTCAAACCACAGCACAGGCAGGAGAACCCCAATGGTGGCACGCGCACTCATGATTCAGGGCACCGGCAGCAATGTTGGCAAATCCATGCTTGTGGCGGGTCTTGCCCGCGCTTTTCATCGGCGCGGCCTGAAGGTGGCACCTTTCAAGGCGCAGAACATGTCCAACAATGCCGCCGTCACCCCAGAAGGCGGAGAAATCGGCCGGGCCCAGGCGCTGCAGGCGCGGGCTGCAGGGCGCGCACCACATGTGGATATGAACCCGGTGCTGCTGAAACCCGAAACGGATACCGGCGCCCAGGTGATCGTTCAGGGCAAGCGGCGCGGCAGTCAGGCTGCGGGCTCTTTCATGCGCGACAAGACCGGCCTGATGGAGGCGGCCCTGGACAGCTATCACCGGCTGGCCAAGGGGGTTGATCTGGTGCTGATCGAGGGCGCTGGATCGCCTGCGGAAACCAATCTGCGCCGGGGCGACATTGCCAATATGGGATTTGCCTGCGCGGTGCAGGCGCCGGTGGTGCTGGTCGGGGATATCCACCGTGGCGGAGTCATTGCCCAGATCGTCGGCACCCAGGCGGTGCTGGACCAGCAGGATCGCGACCGCATTGTTGGCTTTGCCGTAAATCGCTTTCGCGGCGATATCAGCCTGTTTGACGCCGGGCGCGATGACATCGCCCGACGTACCGGCTGGCCATCACTGGGGGTGGTGCCTTGGTTCTGGGAGGCCTGGAAACTGCCCGCAGAAGACATGATGGATATCGTCTCGACCAAGGGCGGCGCCTGCAAGGTCGTCGTGCCCCAGCTGGAACGGATGGCAAACTTTGATGATCTCGATCCGCTGGCGGTAGAGCCAGAAGTGACGGTTGAAATTGTCCCCGCGGGCAAAGCGCTGCCGGGGGATGCGGATCTGGTGCTGATACCGGGCAGCAAATCCACCATCGCCGATCTGGCCTATCTACGCGCCCAGGGTTGGGACATCGACATTCTGGCCCATCACCGGCGCGGCGGCCATGTGCTCGGGCTCTGTGGTGGCTATCAGATGCTGGGCCAGACCATCGACGATCCGCATGGGGTCGAGGGGCGGCCAGACAAGGTTGCCGGGCTGGGGCTGCTGGATGTGCATACGGTGATGGCCGAGAGCAAACGCGTCACCCTGACCGAGGCCGAAAGCCTGGGCGGTGGCCTGTTTGAGGCCGGGCTGCCGGTCAGCGGCTATGAAATTCACATGGGGCGCACCACCGGCGCCGACTGCGCCCGCGCCTGGCTTCAGGTCGGCGACCGATGCGAGGGCGCCGCCTCACCCGATGGGCGGGTGCTGGGGTCATATCTACATGGGTTGTTCAGCTCTGATCGCTTTCGCGGCCAGTATCTGGCCGGACTGGGCCACAGCAGCCAGACCCCCTATGACGAAGGCGTTGAAACCACGCTTGACGCGCTGGCCAACCATCTGGAGCAGCATATGGATCTGGACCAACTGCTGGCCTTGGCAACAGAGATCCCCTCACCGGATTCCACCCCAAATCTGACAGTATAGCCCCCACGAGGCACCAAATGCGGGCACAGATGGGTGCTGCGACCTAACAGCCATCGACATGGAATCTAGCGGATTTGGCAGGCGGGGGCGACATGCCGATAGCATACGGTGGCCTATAGGCTTTGATTTCGCATGTCTTAAATGCGCTAGATCAGATCCTGCGCCGCGAGGGCACGTTGGATTTCGCGGCGTACCAATTTGCGCACATTGCGGGTAATCCGCTCGCCGAGCGCCCCCTGCAGCTCGCTTCGGACAATTTCTGCCACCATTTCGCGCAGGCTGTCTTCGTCCAGGTAGCGATCATCCCCGGCACCCTGCTCCAACAGGTCCAGAGTTTCGCGGGTCACCGCGTCCTGAACCAGATCTGCCGCATCCAGAGGCTCTTGCTCAGCCGGTTCATCTGCAATTGATGCAGACGCGGTCTCGGCTGCGTCCTCTGCAGGCGCGACAATGTCGTCCTGCCATTCCAGCGTTTCGATATTGGTGCCGGCATAGGGATCCCTGGAATCGCCATCAGGCTCCCACTGGTCCTGCGCCCGCGCCACCTTGGCCTCAAGCTCGGCAATCTTTTGCACCACAGCCGAAACCCGTTCGCTGCCATCCAGCTCCGGCGTCAGTTGCACCTCTGAAGGTTGGCGCGCAGCATCCGGGCTGGCAGGCGCATCCGCGCCGTGCAGGGTCTCTTGCGGGGCGGCAAAGGGATCTGCTGCACCAAACAGAGTTGCCCCCGGCTCCTGCCAGGGGGCAGTGTCATCCGGGGTTTCCATCTCGGCATCGGCGACCACGGTCTCTGGCGGTTCTGCCTCTGAAGTCGCTGCCTGCGCCGCCTCGGCAATCTCCGCTGTCAGTCCTGGCAGCGGACCATCCTTGACGTCCCTATTGGTCTGAAAACTCAACACCTCGGCTGGATCAAGCTCCGGCTGTGCATCCAGTACGATAGCCGCTTCATCTTGCAGGGGGGGAACTGCGTCCTGTTCTGCGGCAGCGGGGGCGCCTTCCGGTGCGCTCTCGGCCACCCGCAAAGCAGGCGTCAGAACCAACCGCGACTTTGGCGTTGCCGCCGCGCTCGCAGGTGGGGCCACGCGCCCATCTTCGCTCACCAAACGGCGGATAGAGGAGAGCACATCTTCGATTTCAGCCTGCGTTACAGGATCGGACATAGTATTTAAACCACTCTAGCCTTTACGCGAGTGTAGCTGCCCCGCTGCACACGCACAACATTTCTGCTGCCTTTTAGTTTTTTCCCAGGGCCCGCAGCACACGATCCAGATCGCGGCTTTGTTGGCTGACCTGGGCTGGCGCACTTTTGACCAGGTTATAATACAGCGTTGGGTCGTAGATTTCGACAGCCAGGCCAAGGTGTTCAGCCGTCAAAAGCCCCTGCGCCTGCAACAGGGCATAGGCAGCGGTCGCCTGGTTGGCCCGCGACTGTACCCGCGAGGTCAGCGCATTCAGCAAATCCTGTTCCGCCTGCAACACATCCAGCGTGGTACGCGCACCCAGGGTGGCCTCTTCGCGAATCCCGTCAAAGGCGACCTGCGCCGCCCGCACACTTTCGTTAGAGGACACAAGGCTGGCCGAGGCGGCCTCAAGCGTGACATAGGCCGCTGCGACATCCTGGGTCACGGCCCGCTGTACGGTGATCAACTGGCCGCGCGCCGCATCGCCAGAGGCCATGCTGGAACGCAGGGCCGAAGCCAGCGCACCGCCGGCATAGATTGGCTGGGTCAAGGTGATGCTAGCACCAGATGTATCAGAGTCAGCCGTCGAGGAAAGCCCGAGGGTGGTGCTGACATCCGCACTAAACCTGACGTTTGGGCCAAGCCCCTTGCGCGCGGCTTCAACACTATAATCAGCTGCCTTAACCGAATGCTGCTGCGCCAGAAGGCTGGGGTGATTGCGGTTGGCGATGGCTTCGGCAGAGGACAAAGAGGCCACCCGCTTAGGCAAAGGGGGCGCGCCGGCAACAGTCCCGATGGGGTTGCCAACCGCCTCAACATAGGAGGCTTTGGCTTCCAGCAGATTACCACGGCTTTCAATCAGATTGGCCTGGGCCGAAGCAAGGCGGCTCTGCGCCAAGGCAACATCGGTGCGGGTGACTTCGCCAACTTCAAAGCGATCCTGCGAGGCCTTCAGCTCTTCTTGCAGCAAACGCAGGTTGTTGCCCTGAAGCCGCACGATTTCATTTTGCAGCAACACGTTCACATAGGCCTGCACCGCATTGAACAGCACCTGTTGTTCAATGTTGATCAGGCTTTGCCGAGTGGCCAGAACAGTTTGCTGCGCAGCCAACTGTCGAAGGCGCGTCGCGCCGCCATCAAACAACAGCAGGCTCAAGTTCAGGCCCGTGCTCAGCTCATCGTTCGTAATGTCGCGGGCTGAAAGCCCCGTATCGCTGTTTCGGTGACTGGCAGTGATCGTCCAGTTGATAATCGGGCGCAGCCCGGCAACGGCGGCAGCGACGTTTTCGTCCTGCACCCGCAGCAAAGCCCGGTTTTGTTCCAGCAAGCCGCTGGATTTATAAGCGCCAATCAGTGCGTCTGACAGATTATCCGCGCTGGCGGCTTTTGGCAGTGTGAAGGCAAGCGCCGCAGTGCCTGCGAATACAAAAGCCTTAAACAAACTTGCCAAATTCTTCTTGTACATCGGTAACCCTATTCGTTTGCCGCGCCGCCAGCCGCGGGAAGATTATTATGTATCAGGCCCCACATTCAGCCGGACCTAGCATATCATTGCAACGCCCCCGAACCAAAGCCCCCCTAAAGCGCGAAGGCCGCAGCCCGTTCAAACCCTGGCATGACCGGCGCAGTTGCGTTGAATTCAAAGCGCCAGGAAATCTGATCGCCCTGTTTATATCCCACCTTCACCTCGCCCAGGGCTCCGGTCATGAAGATGACGGCAATGCGACCGCCGTCTTTCAGCTGTGCCAGCAACTGGTCGGGCAGGACTTCGACGCCGCCCTGCACCAGGATAACATCATAGGGGCCATGTTCGGCAGCGCCCTCGGTCAGCGGGCCGACATGGACGATGGCATTATCAGCGCCCGCCTCTGCAAGCTGCGACTGGGCCTCACCGGACATTTCTTCATCTTCTTCGACGCCGATCACCATCTGCGCCATCTGGGCGGCGACGGCGGTGGAATAGCCCAGCCCGCAACCCACATCGAGCACCAGTTCATTCCGCTGGATATCAAGCGCGTCCAGCATTTTGGAAAGCGTGCGCACCTCGATCAATGCGCGCCCGGCCCCAAGATCCATGTTGCGGTCCGCATAGGCGGCTTCGCGTTGTGCATCTGGAACAAAATCTTCGCGCGCAACAGCCAGCAGCGCCTCGATGATCGGGTATTTGGTCACATCCGAAGGGCGGACCTGGGTGTCAACCATCATGCGGCGACGTTCGGCAAAGTCGGTCATATGCTAAACTCTTTTGTTCAGTCTGTTTGCGGGATATTGTGCCATATCACAGCATCTACAGCAACGACGCATAACCTCGCGCAGCGGCAAAAAGCAGGTCCTGTTGCACTGAGAGCTATTTCTTCTTCACGAATTTGGTCAAAATAACAATTCTTTGGCCCTCAACGCGGCCCTCGATGTGCTCGGGATTGTCCTGCACCAGAGAGATGCCCCGCACCGCGGTACCGCGCTTGGCGGTAAAGCCTGCGCCCTTGACGGGCAGATCCTTGATCAACACCACATTGTCGCCAGCCGCAAGCGGCGCGCCGTTGCTGTCAACATGGCCACCAGCCACCACCTGGTTGTCCACCCAGGCACGGGTCTCATCCTCCAGCCAGAGCTGTTCTGCCAGATCGCGGGCCCAGTCGTGCTCTGCCAGCCGGGCCAAGAGCCGCGCGGCCAGAACCTGCACTGCGGGCTCTGACGACCACATGGACGCCCCCAGGCAGCGCCAATGCGCCGCATCCAGATCGCCGTCGATCTGCGTCTGACAGGTGGCGCAGATCTGCACCCCTGCATCCTCGGGGCCGCCCGGGACAGCGTAAAAACGGGTCTCTTGCGCGGCAGAACACAGATCACAAACCGGGGAAGCTGGTGTGGCGGCGGACATGGCGGGGCTCCGGAAAAAGGAAATAAGGTTAGGTTGCCCTCGCCTTAGCGGCTTCTTCCATGGAAGAAAAGCCTCGCGGGCCTCTCGCGGGTCTACGGGGCAGCTGCCACCGCCCAGGCAAAGCCCCGCGCGAGCGCCGACAATACGTCGCCCCCTGCCCCCCTCGACACAGGCCATCCTGTGCTCCACATGACGACGGGCAACCGGGCGTTATTCGGCGCAGGTGCTGCAAAAGCGGGTCGACGGCACCGAATCCAGCAATTGGCCGCCAATCTCTTCACCGCAAATCTGGCAATACCCGTAAGTGCCTTCCTGCAAGCGGGCCAGAGCGGCATCAATCTGGTGCAACTCATCCGCATACTGGTCACCCAAAGGCCTACCTGGATAAAGCAACAGATCAGGCAGTACCCCACCCTGCTGTCGCGCGCCAGAAAAGACCTGTGCGGCCTCTTTCGCCGGTACCGTCAGCGCCCGGCGACGCGCCTCCAGTATCGCTTTTTGTGCTGAATAGCTCATCCCCGACCCTCCCAAATCAGTGACCTGCCCCGATCCTACCATAGGTTAGGGACAGGCAGTTCACGACGTGAAAAATGAGGGAAGATCAGCAAAAAGTTGCGACAATTTCGCGAAGACCGCTTGCGCAACGCATAAAATCACAGCCACATGCGTGAATTTCAGACAATCTAGAAATAGCTACAGCGGCCACGACAAAACAAAGGACAGCGGCGAACCCAGGGTGGGCGCAAAGCGCCCTACCCCCGGACGGCGTTCAGCTATCCATCTTGAGCGCCGAGATAAACGCTTCCTGCGGAATGTCGACCTTGCCGAACTGGCGCATCTTTTTCTTACCCTTCTTCTGCTTTTCCAGCAGCTTTTTCTTCCGGGTTGCGTCGCCACCGTAGCATTTGGCGGTCACGTCTTTGCGCATCGCAGACAGGGTTTCGCGGGCAATCACCTTGCCGCCAATCGCCGCCTGGATCGGGATCTTGAACATATGGCGCGGGATCAGATCTTTCAGCTTTTCAACCATGGCGCGGCCACGGGCCTCGGCACGGTCGCGGTGCACCATCATCGACAAGGCATCGACGGGTTCATCATTCACCAGCACCGACATCTTGACCAGGTTGTCCTGCTGGTAGCCGGTCATCTGGTAATCAAAGGAGGCATAGCCCTTGGTCACCGATTTCAGCCGGTCATAGAAATCAAACACCACCTCGTTCAGTGGCAGATCATAGACCGCCATGGCGCGGCTGCCTGCATAGGTCAGATCCAGCTGGATGCCGCGACGATCCTGGCAGAGCTTCAGCACATCGCCAAGATATTCATCCGGCACCAGGATGGTCGCCTTGATGCGCGGCTCTTCCAGGTGATCAACAATGGTCAGGTCCGGCATATCGGCGGGGTTGTGCAGCTCTACCATGCTGCCATCACGCATATAGACGTGATAAACCACCGAAGGCGCGGTGGTGATCAGATCAATGTCATACTCGCGCTCGACCCGGTCGCGGATCACTTCCAGGTGCAAAAGGCCAAGGAAGCCACAGCGGAAGCCGAAGCCCAGCGCCGCCGAGGTTTCCATCTCAAAGCTGAAAGACGCGTCATTCAGCGCCAGCTTGTCGATGGCATCGCGCAGATCTTCAAATTCGGAACTATCAACTGGGAACAAGCCACAGAACACCACCGGCTGCGCAGGCTTAAAGCCTGGCAAAGCATCTTCGGTGCCTTTTTTCTCATGGGTGATGGTGTCGCCTACCCGGGTATCGCGCACCTGTTTGATAGAGGCGGTCAGAAAGCCGATCTCGCCGGGGCCGAGTTCGTCAATCACCGTCATGGCCGGGCGGAAGACGCCGATGCGATCCACATGGTGCGTAGAGCCATTGGAGAGCATCTTGATCCGCTCACCCTTTTTCAACACCCCGTCCATGATCCGCACCAGAACGATCACGCCAAGATAGGCGTCATACCAGCTGTCCACCAGCATCGCCTTTAGCGGCGCGTCGCGGGTGCCCGTCGGTGCAGGCAGTTCATTGACGATGGCTTCCAGTGTTTCGTGGATGCCCTGGCCTGTCTTGGCCGAAACCCGAATGGCGCCGGTGGCCTCAATGCCGATGACATCTTCAATCTGCTCTGCCACCCGGTCACAGTCCGAGGCCGGAAGGTCGATCTTGTTCAGCACCGGCACGATCTCGTGGTCGGCCTCCATCGCGTGATAGACATTGGCCAATGTCTGCGCCTCAACCCCTTGCGTGCTGTCGACCACCAGCAAAGAGCCTTCAACCGCACGCATCGAGCGCGAGACCTCGTAAGCAAAGTCGACGTGACCAGGGGTGTCGATCAGGTTCAGCACGTATTGCTCGCCATCGTCCGCCTTGTAGTCAATGCGCACCGTATTGGCCTTGATGGTGATGCCGCGCTCGCGCTCGATATCCATCGAGTCCAAGAGCTGCGCCTTCATATCACGCACCTCCACAGTGCCCGTCTCTTGGATGAGCCGGTCAGCGAGGGTGGATTTGCCATGGTCGATATGGGCGACGATGGAGAAATTGCGGATTTTGGCGAGATCTGTCATGCAAGTGGATATGATTTGGTTTCTTGTCCTGGTCAAGCGCGCGTCTATGCTGGGATGAAGTTATTTATCCAAATCGACAGCCAAAGACGAATTGAGCTTGGCGAATTTGGACAAATGCAAAAATTTGGACCCGCTGGATGTCTGGCCAATGCCGCAAGATGAAAGCATCAGCCGCGCAATCACCACCCGCGCCACACTGCACGCCAGCGTCATATCCGCGCAGACGCAACAAACGGGTGTTTTGTCGAGTATCGAAAATGCCTGTCGCAACGAAGAAAGGCGCGAAAGTCTTCGACCGCAATGAGATCAAGACGGCTCGCCTGGTACACGTGGACGGTACGGCACTCCATCTACTTTTATGCCATTGCGCAAGTTTGCCTGCGTATTTTGGGTTTGCTTTAGTCCAACAAAGGTCAGCGCCTGACCACGGGTGGGGGCGAAGCACCCTCCGGTGGTGAAGGTCGGGCGTTGACCGGGGGGCCTCCGGTCAAAACCTCAGCTGATCGCACCCCGCCTATTTGAGGAAACATGGCGTCGCACCTGCCCAGGGTCAGGCACGCCCCACACCGGTTCCCACCCCAGCCCCGAACCCGGCAAGATGTTGCGCATTTGTAAAGCGAATTTAACCACGATTGAAACTTACCCCGCGCTTCGCCATATTCCCGCAAAACCGGGCACGGGATCCGGGACAATCACACGAGGGACATTTGATGAAATTGCTGCCCACCTGCCTGCGTCCTGCAGGGCTTTGTGCCGTATTGGCTGCTCAGGTTCTTACTGCGCAGATCGTGTTTGTACAGCCCGCCCAGGCCGGTGCGATCGAACGGGCCTGCCGCAGCTCTGACCGGCTCGCCGCCAGCCCGGCCCTGTGCAACTGCATCCAGAAGGTGGCCAACCAGCAGCTCTCCTCTTCCGAGCGGCGCACTGTGTCCAAATGGTTTGCCGACCCGCATCAGGCCCAGGTGGTGCGCCAGTCCAGCAATAAGCGCGACGAACAGCTCTGGCTGCGCTACAAGGTTTTTGGTGACACCGCCGCCAAGACCTGCGGCTAAGGCACCAGTCCGCCCCTTCCCCAATACACACCGATTGAACAGGTCGGCCAGACAGGCAGATCAGACAGGCAGATCAGACAGGCCCGGCCTGCCCCCAGGCGGCAGCGACAGACCGCGACGCGGGATGATTTCAGAAACCCAAAGCCGACACCAATACGGCCCCTTCCCTCCGCATCCGGGCTTTCAACCCTCGTCAGATGCGACCTTGGGGGGGAATAGCCGGGGGATTGGCACCCTTGACCCACCAGCAAGCGCTGGAGGAAACTATCGTCAGGCAAACATTTTTTTCAGGAGCGCGGGCATGTTGATCAAGGGGGTCACCCTTCGAGGGTTAGAGGTTTTTGAAACCCTGGCCAAGACCGGCTCGGTTGCGCAGACCGCCGATGTGACGGGCCTCAGCCAGCCTGCGGTCAGCCAACAGCTGCGCAACCTTGAAAAGGCTCTGGGAACAGAGCTGGTCGATCACAGCCGCCGCCCCATGGTGCCAACCTCTGCCGGGCGGAACTTTCTGGCCCGGACCCATGCGGTTTTGTCCGAACTGCGACTGGCACAGAGCGAGCTGTCAATGATGGATCTGAGCCACCTGCCAGAGCTGTCGATTGGTCTGATTGATGACTTTGACAACGATCTCACCCCCCGTCTGGTGACGTCCCTCGCCGAGAGCTTGACTGAATGCCGGTTCAAGATGATCACCGCCTCCAGCCATGACATCCTGCGCGCCATCGAAGCCGGGGAGCTTCATCTGGCGATCACCGCCACCACCGGCGCCCCGCAAGGCGGGCTGATAGAATTCCCGCTGGTGCGCGATCCCTTTATTCTGGTGGCCCCCAAGGGCTATTACCCCACACCCAAGGTCACCGCAGAGCAGCTCGGTCGGCTGCCATTTCTGCGCTATGCTGCCGACCAGCTGATTTCGCAGCAAATCGAAGCCCTGGTCCAGGATCGCACACAGGCACTAGAGCAGGAACAAGCGTTTGAAAATCGGTTTGAAATTGGATCACACCTGGCGCTGATGGCCATGGTAGCGCGCCGTATCGGCTGGGCGGTGACAACGCCGCTGGGCTATATGCGTGCGGCGCGGTTCCACGATGAAATCGACGCCTTTCCGCTGCCCTTCGGCCCCTCTGACGGGCTTTCTGCGCGCAAGATATCGCTCTTTGCCGGCAAGGACTGGGCCGATCAATTGCCCCGCACTGTGGCGCAGACAACCCAGGGCTTGATCAAGCGGCAGATGGTGGCCCCCGCCATCGCCCGCCTGCCCTGGCTGGCGCAGGACTTCCGGCTGCTGGACGAATTGCTGTAACCTCGCGCCTCGGTTTGCCCTGCCGGGTCCCTCAAGCGCGATACAGAGGAAGGCCGCACGGTCGCGCCGCCTCCCTCTCGGCCTTGCGGCTTAGTTCGTGTGCTTCATATGGCCACCCTGACCGGGCTTGCGTTCCAGATCCACAGGGATTTCGATGCTGATCTCACCGGCGTTCTTAAACACCAGCGTGAGGGAGACCACATCGCCATGCTCCAGCGTTTCGGTCAAGCCCATGAACATCACATGGTCACCGCCGCGTTGCAGCAGATGGCTGCCCTCAGCCGGGATGGCAAAGCCATCCTCTACATGCACCATCTTCATGATGCCATCGCCGCTTTCCATATGGGTGTGCAGTTCAACCCGCTTGGCCACGTCAGAGCGCACCGCAAGCAGCTGATCTGCTTCGGAGCTCATATTCATGATGTTCATAAAGGCAGCCCCGCTAGTGGCCATCTTGGTAGAGACGCGGGCATATTGGTCCTGCACCATGATCTTGGCGCCCTCGGCAGAGGCAGCACCAGCAAGCGACACGGCGGCAACCGCCGCAAACAAAACGGATTTCAGGGACATCTCTGTCTCCTTTCTCAAGTTACTGAAATTATAGGTGTAATTCTGGCTGTTGGATCGTCAGACAGCGACGGGAGGCGCCCGTGCCGTTGCGGTCAGCTTGGGCCGATGATGCAGTCCCAGGCTCACCCAGCTGCGATCATAGGCCTGCCCGGCATAGGACGGTAGAACCAGAGCATCCGGCGCAGGTACGGCATCCAGCAGATGCATCACGCAGTCCGGGCAATAATGCGGCGGCTGGGTCGGTTGCCCCTGATCGTCGATATAGATGGTCACGGGGCCGCTGCCGGAACAGATCACTATCTGCCCACTGGCATCGCGCGCCCCCTGCGCAGCGGCAGAGGCATGCCCCGTCAGGGTCACCACCAAGGCCAGAACAAGGGCCAAAGATATCCGCAGAAGATGTGCCATACCCAAGCATATGCCCCCACCTGACAGGGGCTGCAAGTTGTAAATGAAATATGCCTATAACGGCAAAACGTCGCGCATCCGCAAGGATACACGACGTTTTTAAATCACATGCGCTGGTGCTGGACCAGACGCGCCAACGATCAGGCCTCTACGGACTGCGCCTTGGCGATTTCTTTTTTCACTTTCAGCGCGCTTGTGGACAGCTCTTCGTCCTTGGCTTTCGCCAGGAAAGCGTCCAGGCCACCACGGTGATCGACGGTGCGCAGAGCTGCAGCAGAGATCTTCAGCTTGATGCCGCGACCCAGCGTCTCGGACTGCAGGGTGACATCATTCAGGTTGGGCAGAAACCGGCGACGAGTTCTGTTTTTAGCATGGCTGACATTGTTGCCAGTCATCGGGCCTTTTCCGGTCAGTTCGCAACGGCGCGACATAGGTTCATCCTTCGTATCTGGGGCAGTATCCGAGGGCAGTCCTCGAATCATCTACCATATCTCAAAGGGCGCAGCCATTGGCGACGCCCGAAAACTGGTTGGATGCGTTTAGGAGGAATCGCCGCAGGGGTCAAGCCATATGACAGCGTTTTGTGGCAACCCTCCGATGAAATGGCAAAACCCACCCCAACCCGTGATTTTCAACAGCGCTATAGGGGCTTTTACCGCCCTTGACGAGTCTTCTTTGCCTTTTGTGTCAACACGCCCCTGCCGCGCAAAACGGCTAGGCCGAGACCCCCAACCCCTTCAGCAGATCCTGCGCCGCCACGGTGGGCGACATGCCCCCTGCGGCCACCTGATCCGACAGCTCTGCCATGCGTTCGCGCGCCCAGGGGGTTTGCAACCGCGCCAACAGCGCCTGGCGCACGTCCTCGCCAAACCAATAGCGCGCCTGCTCGGCCCGCGTTCGGTCCCAGTGGCCCTGCTCTCGCCGCCAGGTCACCAAGGCCTGCATCTCTTGCCAGGCGCTTTCCAACCCAGCCTCTTGCAGGGCGGAAACCGTCTGCGCCTTGGGAAAACCTGTTGGATCCTGTGGCCGTTTGCGCAGCAGGCGCAGGGCACCAGAATAATCAGCGCAGGTACGCATGGCTGCCGATTTCAAATCGCCATCGGCCTTGTTCACCAGAATGATATCGGCCATTTCCATGATGCCCCGCTTGACGCCCTGCAGCTCATCCCCGCCGGCCGGTGCCAGCAGCAGCAAGAACAGATCCGACATCTGCGCCACAACCGTTTCCGATTGCCCCACCCCCACGGTTTCTACCAGCACCACATCAAAGCCAGCCGCCTCGCATAGGGCCACCGCCTCGCGGGTGCGCCGCGCGACGCCACCCAGGTTGGTCTGGCTGGGCGATGGCCGGATGAAGGCGGCTTTTTCGCGGCTCAGGTGTTCCATCCGGGTTTTATCGCCCAGGATGGATCCGCCGGTCCGGGCGGAACTGGGATCCACCGCCAGCACCGCCACCCGCAACCCCTGCGCCACCAGCATCATGCCAAAACTTTCGATAAAAGTGGATTTCCCCACCCCTGGCGTGCCCGATAGGCCGATGCGCAGCGCCTGTCGCCCGGATTTCGCCAGCCGCTCCAGCAGCTCTGTTGCGGCGGCGCGGTGATCTTCGCGCCCGCTTTCAACCAGCGTGATGGCCCGCGCCAGCGCCCGGCGATCTCCCTCAAGGATTTTCTCACTCAACGCGGCGATCTGCATGCCCGGTCTCCCGTTATTCGTCAGGTCTTGAAATTTCTCCGCCCTTCTTGACGCAGCCGCGAACCCCTTGTCCAGAGCCAAGCTGGCGCAGGCCAGGCACGGGTCGGCCCCTGCTGGGGCTGCACAACAGCTCGGCTCTGGACCCCGGCAGGCGCTTTGGCGATAAGCAGGGCATGACACAGCCTTCAATCCCTCGCCTTCCCATTGATGACGCGCTGCCAGCGCTGATCGACGCCCTGAAACAGCACCGCCGCGCCGTGCTTCAGGCGCCGCCTGGGGCCGGGAAGACAACGAAGGTGCCGCTGGCCATACGCGCAGCGGGCTTGACGGATCAGCGGATCCTGATGCTGGAACCCCGCCGTCTGGCCGCCCGTGCCGCTGCCGAACGCATGGCCGAAACCCTGGAAGAGCCGGTTGGTCAAACCGTCGGCTACCGTATTCGCGGCGCGGCCAAGATCAGCACAGCCACCCGTATCGAAGTGGTCACCGAGGGCATCCTCACCCGGATGCTGCAATCGGACCCCGACCTGCCCGGCGTCGGCGCGGTGATCTTTGATGAATTTCACGAACGCTCCCTCAATGCTGATCTTGGCCTCGCCTTCTGTCTAGAGGTAGCAGGCGCCCTACGCGACGATCTGATCCTGCTGGCCATGTCTGCCACCCTTGATGCCGCCCCGGTGGCCGAGCTGATGCAGGCACCACTTGTCACCTCCGAGGGGCGCAGCTTTGCGGTTGAAACCCGCTGGCTTGATCGCCCGCTGGCCCCGCAGGTGCGACGCCTGGATGCGCTGTGCGATCTGGTGGTGCGGGCTGAAGCCGATAGCCGCGATACCGCCCTGGGCGCCCAGATGGGCGGCGGCATCCTGGTCTTCCTGCCCGGCGAGGGCGAAATCCGCCGCGCCGCCAAAAACCTGGAAGGCCGCCTGCCCGGCGATTGTCTGATCCAGCCACTGTTTGGATCGCTGCCCTTTGCGGAACAACAGGCGGCCATCCGCCCCGCGACATCCGGGCGCAAGATTGTATTGGCGACCTCAATCGCCGAAACCTCGCTGACCATTCAGGACATCCGCGTTGTCGTCGATATGGGCCAGGCGCGGCGGGCCCGGTTTGATCCTGGCTCTGGCATGTCGCGGCTGATCACCGAAAAGGTCACCCGCGCCGAGGCCACCCAGCGGCAGGGTCGGGCTGGCCGGGTGGCCCCCGGCACCGCCTATCGATTGTGGACCAAGGGCGAGGAAGGCGCGCTGGCGGCCTTCCCACCGCCGGAAATCGCCTCGGCGGATCTGACCGGGCTGGCGCTGGAACTGGCTCTTTGGGGCGCTGCGCCTGACGATCTTGCCTTTCTCACCCCGCCGCCCAGCGGCTCCATGGCAGAGGCCCGCAGGCTGTTGCAGATGCTGGGGGCCTTGGATCAGCAGACCAGGATGACCCATCACGGCAAGGCACTGGCCAAACTGCCGCTCCATCCCCGTCTGGGCCATATGCTGTTGCGCGCCGGTCCCAAAGCCGCCGAGCTGGCAGCGCTTTTGGCAGAGCGCGACCCGCTGCGTGGTGCCCCAACCGATCTGGCGTTGCGCCTTGAAGCGTTGAAAAACCCCAAGGGCTTTCAGCGCAACCGCTCCTATCAGCTCTTCCATCCAGTGGTTGAGCGCATTCGCAGCGAAACGCGACGCTTGCAAAAACATGGAGATTCGGCTCCAAAAGACCGGGTCCATCTCTCGTCGGCGGCGATGGCTGCCCTGGCTTATCCCGATCGCGTCGGGCAGCGCCGCAAGGGGGATCAGCCGCGCTATGTGCTCTCGGGCGGCAAGGGCGTTGTGCTTGATCCCGGCGACCCGCTTGCTGCCGCGCCCTTCATCGTGGCACTGGATACCGATGGCAACCCGCGTGAAGCCCGCGTGCGCATGGCCTGCCAGATAACGCTCGGGGAAATCCGCGCGCTCTTTACCGATCAGATCGAATGGCAGGACAATTGCCACTGGTCCAAACGCGATCGCCGGGTGATCACCCGCCAGCAGGAACGCTTTGGCGCCATTACCCTGGATGACCGACTCTGGAAAGACGCCCCGGCAGACCAGGTGGCCACGGCCATGCTAGAGGGCGTGGGGGATCTGGGCCTGCGGCTGGACGGCGCCGCCGCACGGCTGGCCGCACGGGTTGAATTGCTGCGCGCCGATGGCCATGACCTGCCCGATTTTTCCATGCCCGGCCTGATGGAAACCCTGGAAAGCTGGCTGCTACCAATGCTGGGCGGGGTAAAAACAGCCGCTGCCTGGAAACAATTCGACCTGCTGCCCGCTCTGCGCGCCGCGCTCAACTGGGAACAGACCCAACTGTTGGACCGCGAGGCACCGGGCAGTTTCACCACGCCGCTGGGCCGCAAGATCCCGATCACCTATGGCGCCGAGGCACCGGAAATTTCGGTCCGCCTGCAGGAACTGTTTGGCGTCACCCGACATCCCAGCGTCGGCGGTGTGCCCCTCAAGATCACGCTCCTGTCTCCGGCCCAGCGCCCGATCCAGATCACCCGCGATCTGCCGGGGTTCTGGACTGGCTCCTACGCCGATGTGCGCAAGGACATGCGCGCACAATACCCGCGCCACCCCTGGCCCGAGGATCCCACCCGCGAAGACCCAACCCTGCGGGCAAAAAAGCGCCGATGATACCAGGACAACTCTGCCAAATGAGGGGGCTTTGCCCCCTCGCGTGCAAGACGCTCACCCCCAGGATATTTCTGGCCAAATGAAAACTGCTGCCTCTTCATTTGGCCTCAAATATCCCGGAGCGCGAGGCAGAGCCTCGCATCAAAAGACCAGCGTGCAACATATGAAGCAATTCACCGCTCTGTCAGGATCGCAAGGCTGGCAAACCAATCCCGGTCGCCTCAAAGCCCCCATCGGCAGCTAGGATCTGGCCGGTGATGAAACTCGCCTTGTCAGACAGCAGAAAATTGATAGCCGCGGCAATTTCATCTTCTGAGCCATAGCGATTCAGCGGCAGCGCATCGTGGTAGGCCGCAATGATCTCGGGGCTGTGGACCGCCATGGCGAGCTTTGTCGCCACCGGCCCCGGCGCAACGCCATTGACGCGAATACCCAATTCTCCCAGTTCCACCGCCTGCTGCAGAGTCAACTGCGCCAGCGCCGCCTTTGACGTGCCATAGGCGACCCGCAGTGTGCTGGCCCGCAGACCAGAGATTGAGGTGATATTGACCACCGCCCCACCACCATCAGCCGCGAGCAAATCGGTAAAGGCCTGCGTCATCAGAAAGGGGCCGTCCAGATTGGTCTCCATCACCCGGCGCCAGCGTTCAAATGTCGTTTCGCGGATCGGGCCAAAATCTGCCACGCCTGCGTTATTGACCAAACCATCCAAACGGCCAAACTGTGCCGTGACCTCGGCAACCGCCCCCGCCACATCCTGTGGCTTGGAGACATCGCCCTCAATCACCAGCGCCTCTGGCAACTGGGCCGCCGCCTTTGCCAGCTCTGGCCCGTCCCAGTCCATCAGCGCGACCTGCCATCCTGCCTCTTGCAGCCCCCGCGCCGTGGCCAGGCCAATTCCGCGCGCCGCGCCTGTAATCAGTGCTGTTTTCATCATTTTGCCCATTCAAAACCCTAGTCCCGTCACTGAGCCCGCCAGCCTTTGCAGAGTCAACCCAGCCCTTGCAAAGTCATCATGACCCCGCCCTGTCCCCCAGGCATGCCCCCCCAGATCGGCAAGAGCGGCACTGCCTTTTTGCGGCGGCAGCGCCACACAACATGTAAATGGGCTGTACTTTAACCTGTTGAAGGGTTGTACTTTATCCACGAAGCCCTAATTTAAAGGCAGTTAAGGAAAACGCAGCGGCGGTGATGTATCTCACTCACCAGCACAGTTGCCAAAAAAGTCACGATTAAGGCAGTTCAAGATGAGCAACATTTTCGCCCAGGCTTGGGAAGAAATGATCAAGCCTATTCTGTTTCGCCCCAAGCGCGTTCAGGTTGCTGCCCTGTGCCACCGGACAACCAGCAGCGAAACCGAAGTCCTGATGATCACCAGTCGCGGCACCGGACGCTGGATCCTGCCCAAGGGCTGGCCAATCAACGGCAAAGATGGCGGTGAGTCCGCCCTTCAGGAAGCCTGGGAAGAGGCTGGCGTACAAAACGGCCGTGTCGAAGGCGCGCCCATTGGTGCCTTCAGCTATGAAAAAGAGTTGAAGACAGGCCTGCCGATCCCGGTTCAGACCTATGTCTATACAGTTGGCGACGTAGAGCTGTCAGATACCTACCCCGAGTCACACCAACGGCAGCGCAAATGGTTTTCTGCGCAAGAGGCTGCAAATCTGGTACGCGAACCCGAGCTGCAGGAAATCCTGCGTCAATTGTAACACGGGCGCGACATTTTTATGACAGCTAAGCTTGCCCCATCCGGCGGGCTCACTTAGTGCGTCCCCAAACTGCCTGCCAAAGGGACGATCATCTTGAGCACCCCATCAAACGACGCCAATCACCACGAAACGCTTGACCGGGACTTGCACCGGTTTTCGCACCTTGAATCCGCAACCCAATATGTCGCCCGCCCCATGGTCGCCCCCGGTATCGCCCTGGTGTTCATGGTTCTGGCCGGCCTTGGGGCTGCCATGCTCTTTGGGGGTAGCCAGACCAATCTGATCGTGGTGGCTGCTGCAGTCTTTGGTGCCTATATGGCGATCAATATCGGCGCCAATGACGTGGCAAACAACATGGGGCCGGCAGTGGGTGCCAATGCGCTCACCATGGGCGGCGCCATCGTCATCGCCGCCGTATTCGAAAGCGCCGGCGCGCTTCTGGCGGGCGGCGACGTGGTCTCCACCATCTCCAAGGGCATCATCGACCCGCAGGTGGTCGCCACCTCGGAAATTTTCATCTGGGCCATGATGGCCGCGCTGGTCTCTTCGGCGCTTTGGGTCAACCTTGCCACCTGGATTGGGGCGCCAGTCTCCACCACACATTCGGTTGTTGGCGGCGTCATGGGCGCAGGTATTGCCGCAGCAGGCTTTGCCGCGGTGAACTGGGCAACCATGGGCAAGATCGCGGCCAGCTGGGTGATTTCACCACTTCTGGGCGGTCTTGTCGCCGCCCTGTTCCTGGCCTTGATCAAAGCAAAGATCATCTATCAGGACGACAAAATTGCCGCCGCGCGGCGCTGGGTGCCGGTTCTGGTCGGCATCATGGCTGGCGCCTTTGCCTCTTATCTGGCTCTGAAAGGTCTGAAACGTATCGTCAAGATTGACCTGCAGACGGCTTTGTTGATCGGTGCAATGATTGGGGCGCTGGCCTATGTCATCACCGCCCCGCTGATCCGGCGCCAGTCCGAGGGCATGGAGAACCGCAACAAATCCCTGAAGGTTTTGTTCCGGATCCCGCTGGTCATTTCCGCCGCGCTGCTGTCCTTTGCCCATGGGGCCAATGATGTGGCCAATGCGGTTGGCCCGCTGGCCGCCATCGTACATGCCTCCGAGTTTGGCGACTTTGCCTCCAAGGTGGCGATCCCCACCTGGGTCATGGTTATTGGCGCCTTTGGGATTTCCTTTGGTCTGTTCCTGTTTGGCCCCAAGCTGATCCGCATGGTCGGCAGCCAGATCACCAAGCTGAACCCGATGCGCGCCTTCTGCGTGTCGCTCTCGGCTGCGATCACGGTGATTGTCGCCAGCTGGCTGGGGCTGCCGGTTTCCTCGACCCATATTGCGGTTGGGGCTGTCTTTGGGGTTGGCTTCTTCCGCGAATGGCATCACGAGCGCCGCTCGCGTCAATCCGCCGTGGGCCGCCCGGTAGAAAAACGCATCGCCCCTGAAGAACGCCGCCGCCGCAAGTTGGTCCGGCGCAGCCACTTTATGACCATTGCCGCCGCCTGGGTGATAACCGTTCCGGCTGCCGCGCTGCTTTCCGGCTGTATTTACCTGCTGCTGGCCACAGTCACCCACTAGAAGGCTGCCCCGCCACCCCGGCAGGGTCACCGAATGCCCTGCCGACGGGTCCAAAACATCCCCTCCCCGACCAGCGCTACATGCAGCGCCTTGGGGGGGGGCGGTCATGCAGCAACGCTTAGCCGCGCCAAAACCTCTGCCGTGGGCACCACCGCGCCAAAGCCCGCCGCTAGACCTGAAAGCGTGACCTCAAGCACCAGATGCGCATCAATGTCGCCGCCGTTTCGCGCGGGCATCGCAAAGGCGATCAGCGCATCTTCGACCACCTCGATCTGAAAACCAAGATTGGCCGCCGAACGGGCCGTGGAATTGACGCAAAACGCCGCCACCCCGCCCACGATAACCAGATTGGTAATCCCCTCGGCCTCTAGCGTGGCAGCCAACCCGGTGCCAACGAACCCCGAAGACCCGGTTTTCCAGAACAGCGTTTCACTGGGCAGCGGCTGCGCACAGGGCATTGGCTGACCAGAGGCCAGATCCCGGCGAAATTTACTCTCGGGGCGCGGATCATCATGCAGCACATGTAGCACCGGCAACCCAGCCCCACGAAAGCCCGCGAGCAGGCTTGCGACATTGTCTTCGGCATCTGGGTTGGCGCGTGGACGTCCCGCAGCGGTGGCATTGGCCATTTCCATCTGCATATCGACCACCAATAGCGCGCAATTTGGCCCCATGGCCTGATCTGTTGTTTGTGTCAAAATAATCCCCCGCGCAGGTTGTGCTGCGCGAGGGTTGCAGAAATTTTCCGCGTTTACCAGCCGCAGGCCCCGCCCAGGCGGGGGCACAGGCGGTTCAGAGGCCCAGACACCAGCGCATGATGGCTTTTTGGGCGTGCAGCCGGTTTTCGGCCTCGTCAAAGATGACCGACTGCGGGCCATCCATCACCGAAGAGGTCACCTCTTCTTCGCGATGGGCGGGCAGGCAATGCATGAAAAGCGCATCCTCCTTTGCATGGGCCATCAGCGCGTCATTGATCTGATAGGGGCGCAGCATGTTGTGCCGCCGCTCCTTTGAGGACTGGCTGTCGTGCATGCTGACCCAGGTATCGGCCACCACCAGATCGGCGCCAGCTACCGCCTTGACCGCATCCCGTTCAATCACCACCTTGCTGCCCGCCCTGCGCGCAAGGCCGACAAATTCCTCCTCTGGATCCAGCTGTGCCGGGCCGGTGAAGGTCAGGTCAAAGCCAAACTGCGCCGCCGCATGCAGGAAAGACGCACAGACATTATTGCCGTCTCCCGCCCAGACCACCTTCTTGCCCTTGATCGGGCCGCGGTGTTCTTCATAGGTCTGGATATCGGCCATGATCTGGCAGGGATGGGTGCGATCGGTCAGCCCGTTGATCACCGGCACCGTGGCATATTCCGCCATTTCGGTCAGCACGGTTTCGTCAAAGGTACGGATCATGATCAGATCGACATAACGCGACATCACCCGCGCTGTATCCGCAATGGTTTCACCATGGCCCAGCTGCATATCCTTGCCCGACAGAACCATGCTCTGGCCGCCCATCTGGCGCACCCCCACGTCAAAGGAAATGCGCGTCCGGGTTGATGGTTTTTCAAAGATCAGCGCCACCATCTGGCCAGCCAGGGGCAGCTCGTCGTCCAGCATGCCCTTGGGGCGCCCCTGGCGCGCCTGTTTCATCGCCTTGGCCTGGTCGATAATGCCATGTAGATCGGCGGCACTGGTTTTGTGAATATCAAGAAAGTGGTTCATGGGGTATTCGCTTTTCATATCAGCCCCACAGGCGGCTGCCTGCGAACGGGGAAAGGTAAGATTGGAAATTCAGGCGCTTGCCACCTGGGTGGCGGCCCTGTCCAGACGGGCAATGGCTTCGCTGATCTCGTCGTCGCTCACGGTGAGTGGCGGCAACAGACGGATGACATTATCGGCGGCCGGCACGGTGATCACCTCATTGTCGTAGCCTGCCTGCACGACATCCATGTTCGCAGCCTTGCATTTCAGCCCCAGCATCAGCCCGGCGCCGCGCAGCTCTTCGAACACATCCGGGTGGGCGGCAACCAGGCCTTCCAGTTTTTGCTGAAACAGGCCCGCGCGCCGGTTCACATCCGCAAGGAAGCCCGGCGCCATCACCTCTTCGACTACCGCGCAGCCAACGGCACAGCCCAAGGGGTTACCGCCGTAGGTGGATCCATGGGTGCCCGCAGTCATGCCAGACGCGGCCTCTTCCGTGGCCAGCACCGCGCCCAGGGGAAAGCCGCCGCCAATGCCCTTGGCCACCATCATGATATCGGGCGTGACCCCGGCCCATTCATGGGCAAAGAATTTACCGCTCCGCCCGACACCGCATTGCACCTCGTCCAGGATCAGCAGAATGCCAGCCGCATCGCAGATCTGGCGCAGCGCCTTCAGCTCGGCATCCGGCAGCGGGCGAATGCCGCCCTCGCCCTGTATCGGCTCGATCAGAACCGCAGCGGTTTGATCGCTGATGGCATTGGTCAGGCCATCCATATCGCCAAAGGTGAGATGCACAAAGCCCGGCAGCAGCGGGCCAAAGCCCTTGACCATCTTTTCCGTGCCTGCCGCTGCAATACCCGCAGAAGAACGACCGTGGAACGACCCGTCAAAGGTAATGATCTCCACCCGCTCTGGCTGGTCTTTGTCATAGAAATACTTGCGCGCCATCTTGACGGCCAATTCACAGGCCTCGGTGCCGGAATTGGTGAAGAACACCGTATCGGCAAATGTGTGCTCCACCAGCAGATCGGCCAACTTTTCCTGCTGCGGGATCCGGTAGAGGTTGGAAACATGCCAGAGGTTCTGCGCCTGGGTGGTCAGCACATCAACCAGCTTTGGATGCGCATGGCCCAGCGCGTTCACCGCAATCCCAGAGCCGAGATCCAGGAATCGGCGTCCATCCGCCTCAAACAGCCAGGAACCTTCGCCTTTGACAAACTCCAACGGAGCGCGATTGTAGGTGGGCAGTACGGACGGGATCATCGGGATCATCCTTTTTCACAGGTTGCGGCCAAAGCAGTGCATGAGCTGGGCCAAGGGGTCAAGAAAGAGAGAATGGTTTTGTGCCAATGCACCGCAAAAGCGGCCAGGCCATAGGTCAAAGTGGTCGAATTACGCCAGTCGGCGTCGACGTCGCAACAAAGGGATATGCGTGGCTTTGATCATAAGTCAGCTCCATATCGGAGGATTTGACAAAATGAAAGCCCTTTTGCCACCACAGACGGACAATTTGGCAACCACCCTATTGCCGCAGTTCCGCCGCCCCTGCGCCTGCCGTTATCCCCTACTGCGATAAGGCGAAACAGCCGGGGCGGGTTTTGCAGCAGCAAGTCTTGCAAATGCCGCGAAAGCGGTAAAGCTGCAGATCATGATGCATACCACACCACAAAACCCGCCCCTGGCTGCCGCGTTGATCACCATGGCCTCGGTCTTTATTGCGGCGACCACATTGTTGGCCAAAGCCCTTGGGACCGATACGCTTGGCACGCCGCTGCACCCGCTGCAGATCAGCCATGGGCGGTTTCTCTTTGCCTTTATGGTGATTTCCAGCGCCGTCGTGCTGCTGCGCTTTCGCTTGCAGGGGCCGCAGTGGCGGCTGCATCTGGGGCGCACCAGCTGTGGCTGGCTGGGGATTACGCTGATGTTTGCTGCTGTCGCGCATATCCCGCTGGCAGACGCCACCGCAATTGCCTTTTTGAACCCGGTCTTTGCCATGCTGCTGGCGATCCCACTGCTGGGGGAGCGGGTGGGCCGCTGGCGCTGGGGCGCGGCTGGGCTGGCCCTGCTCGGGGCAATGACCCTGCTGCGGCCCAGCGGGGACAGTTTTCAGCCCACTGCCCTGCTGGCGCTGAGCGCCGCCGCGGTGATCGGATTAGAGCTGATCTTTATCAAAAAGCTCGCCGGGCGCGAACGCCCACTGCAGGTGCTATGGTTCAACAATGCGCTGGGAATGGTGATCGCCACCGTGGCAGTGCTTCCGGTTTGGCAAGCGCCAACCCCAATGCAATGGGGCGCTTTGGCGGCGCTTGGCACCCTGATGGCCTGTGCCCAGGCCTGTTTCATCAATGGTATGGCGCGGGCAGATGCCTCGTTTGCCGCACCGTTCAGCTATGCGACGCTAATCTTTGCCAGCCTCTATGACTATCTCGGCTTTGGCGTCATTCCGGATGCCGTGACCCTTGCCGGGGCGGGTGCAATCCTGACTGGGGCGGCGGTGCTGGCCTGGCGTGAGGGGCGGCAAAAGCCGCGCCTGCCAGAGGGTACCCCCCAAGCCCCAGCCTTTAGGCCTTGAGGCGATAACCGCTGCGCAGCATGAGCCAGGCCAGCAGGCAGATACCAAAGCTGGCACCAGAGCAGATCATCATCCCCACAAACGGCGGGCTGTCCGATGTACCAATCATGCCAAAGCGCAGCCCGTCGATCAGGTAGAACACCGGGTTGAACTGCGACAGCGTCCGCAAAACCGGCGGCAGCGCCTGCACCGAATAAAAGGTCCCCGACAAAAAGGCCAAGGGCGTGACGATGAAATTGGTAATCGCCGCCATCTGGTCGAACTTATCCGCAAAAACACCGGCGACGATACCCAGGCCACCAAGAAACAAAGCCCCCTGCACGATAAAGACCAGGGCCACCAGCGGATGCGCCGGGATCATCTGCAAGACCAGCGCCAGCCCCAACCCGATGCCACAGGCCACCAATGTGCCCCGCACCACCGCGCCCGCCAGATAGCCCAGCAGGATCTCTAGCCCCGAAAGCGGCGGCATCAGGGTATCGACAATATTCCCCTGCACCTTTGAAATCACAATCGAAGAGGACGTATTGGCAAAGGCATTCTGGATCACTGTCATCATCATGATGCCTGGCGCAAGAAAATGCAGGAACGGCACCCCCATCACATCACCGCGTCTAGGACCGATGGCCAGGTTGAAAATCATCAGGAACAGGGCCGCCGTCATCAGTGGTGCCAGAAGTGTTTGGGTCCAGACCACCAGAAACCGAGTCACTTCGCGCCCTGCCAGCGTCTGTAACCCCAGCCAGTTGATCCGGCCAAACCTGCGCTCTCCGAGGGAGATTTGATAGCCGTTCAGCGGCTTTGACGGCTGGTCTGACGAATGGTCGCGCATGATTTCCCCACATTTGTTGTGTTTTCCCTGCATAGCCGCTGGGTTCTGAGGTGCAAGGTCTCTTGTAACTCGCTCACCAGTGATTAAGATAGGACCAGAATATGGAACTCGATGGCGGCCACAGGATTCTGGGGCCGCTTTTAGCTTGGGAAGGCAACAGATGTCCTGGACAGACGATCGCGTCGAATTGCTCAAAAAGATGTGGGGCGAAGGTCAGTCGGCCAGCCAAATCGCAAAAGAACTGGGCGGGGTGACCCGCAACGCGGTGATTGGCAAGGTGCATCGCCTCGGCCTGTCCAACCGTGCGACCACCGGCGCCAAGGCCGCAGCCGAGCCAAAGGAAAAGCCTGCCGCGGCCGCCAAACCAGCGCCAAAGCCCAAACCGCAACCCAAGACAGAACCCGCGCGCCCCACGACCCCGCCAGCCGCAAATACGGCGACAACCACAGAATCGCGCCCCGTGGTGCCTGCCCGCAAGCAGATCATCCCGGCTGGTCAGCCTCTGCCGCCGCAGCCCTCGGCCAATGAAATCAGCCCAGAGGCCCTTGCCAAGGTCAACGAGGTTGAGAAAAAAGCCAAGAAACTGTCCCTGATGGACCTGACTGAGCGCACCTGCAAATGGCCCGTTGGTGACCCCGCCACCGAAGATTTCTGGTTCTGCGGCCTGCCAGTGCAGCAGGGTAAACCCTATTGCGAGGCGCATGTTGGCGTCGCCTTCCAGCCAATGAGTGCCCGCCGCGACCGCAAACGTTAGAGCACCCCATGCAATAGTGGCGACCAGTATTGCGTCGCTGAAAATATGCGCAAGCGTTCGTCCGCAGCGATCTATTTTGATAAAAGCCCCGCAGCCTATGGCGCGGGGCTTTTGCTATGCGGGGCCAGGCAATTCCGCCTCACCTGCCTGTTCTGCCTCGCCTGCGCGCGCGATCTTATTGCGCTGGCGCCTGAGAGGTGAAATTGGGAATTGGGTTTTCAGAGGCAGCGTCTGGCTCGATCCCCGGCCAATTGCCTTCGGCCAAGGTGATATTACCGGGGATATCCTCTTCCCAGAAGCCAACAACATTCTTGGTGATGTTGAGATAAAGCCGGTCATCCACGATGCGCCACAGATTGGGGTTTCCCGGCACCTTCCCCCCCTTGGAGACCCCATAGGCGCAGTGGCCATCATATTGCGGCACAAAATATTCGGGGTTTTCCAGGAACATGTCGCGGTTCTCCTGGCTGGCAAAGGCGAATGTAGCGCCATTGTATTCTGCGGTGATATCCGCCTGCCCAGGAACGGCTGCCACCTGCATCGTGCCAACTGGGCTCTGCTTGAGGCTGCGATAGGCCACCACGTCATAGCCAGAGACCGCAAAGCCGGTCTGGTCGACAAATTGTTCACCAGCAAAGGCAGGCAGGCCAAAGCTCAGGGCTGCCAGGGCTGCATATGCAAATCTCTTCATCAGGCTCACTCTCCTATCTATCTATTCTACATTCACAGCTGCGGCAGCCATAGCCGCAACAGACAGGCCGATCGGCCCGCATGACAGCAAGCTAGCCGGTTCCCAGGCACCGCGAAACGGGGGCTCACGCCACTGTGTCTTCCCCGGCGTTATTGTGATGACGCAAAAAGTTGATCAGAATAGACCTTCCAGTCATTGGAATATTCAGCAAGGGTCTTATCTAGCTTACGCAGCGGCCTGGCGTTTTCGGCGCAGGGGCCATCACTCACATAAGACAGGGTTTCACACGATGAGCGATACAACCTATACCCCACCAGCCGTCTGGACCTGGGAAAAGGGCAATGGCGGCCAGTTTGCCTCGATCAACCGCCCCATTTCCGGCCCGACCCATGACAAGGAACTGCCTGTCGGCAAGCACCCCTTCCAGCTTTATTCGCTGGCGACGCCCAACGGGGTAAAGGTCACGGTGATGCTGGAAGAGCTGCTGGCCAAGGGCCATAGCGGCGCGGAATATGATGCCTGGCTGATCAATATCGGTGAAGGCGATCAGTTTGGCTCTGATTTTGTTGCGATCAATCCCAATTCCAAAATCCCTGCCCTGCATGACCTGACCGGAGAGACCCCTCTGCGGGTATTTGAATCCGGTTCAATGCTGGTGCATCTGGCGGAAAAGTTTGGCGAATTCCTGCCTGCATCAGGTCCGGCCCGGACCGAAGTGATGAACTGGCTGTTCTGGCAGATGGGCAGTGCGCCCTATCTGGGCGGCGGATTTGGCCACTTCTACGCCTATGCGCCGGAAAAATGGCAGTACCCGATCGACCGCTTCGCCATGGAAACCAAACGTCAGCTGGATGTGCTGAACCGGCAGCTGGCTGACAACCGCTTTATCGCGGGCGAGGACTACAGCATTGCCGATATTGCGATCTGGCCCTGGTACGGCCAGCTGGTGCTGGGACGGTTGTATAGCGCGGCCGAATTCCTGGATGTGGCATCCTACGAGCACGTCATGCGCTGGGCCAAAGAGATCGACGCCCGCCCCGCCGTCAGCCGGGGTCGCATGGTCAACCGCGCCTTTGGCGAGCCACACACCCAGCTGCACGAGCGCCACGACGCCAGTGACTTTGACACCCGTACGCAGGACAAGCTGGAAGCGGTCGAAACCAACAGCTAACGCCAGAACACGGGCAGGCGGGGGCTCCCGCGCCCAGAGGTCGTTTGGCCAAGGCCAAATGACCTCAATGGCCTTGGGCCCGGCACTGCGCAAAAGCGCAGTGCGCTACCGCAATACTGCAAGCTGCAATGGCGAGTGGCCACGGCATTTGCACCAGCAGGACATGCTTTGGCCACGCCGTTGCCGGATCGGCAGAACCCGACCCAGTGACCCGTCCCGGTGCCCCATACCGGTGCAAGTCCGCAACAAATCGCAGCACTCAGGCTCTTGCCACTCGCTGTCGCCAGCCACTATCGCCGCGCATCGCGCGGCGCTGGGCCCAACGGGAAGACCCCCGCAAGGGGTGATGACGGGCGGGAGCCTCCCCCTGCAGGGTGATCATACTCTAAAGCCGCCGACATGACGTTCTGTCGGCCCAACTATTTCAGGATTGGCGGGTTCTCCGGGTCGCTGCCCGGAATGCGCGGCTGGTAGATCTTTGGCTCTTCCGGCAGTGGCAGATCAAACCGCAACCCAACCCGTGCCAGCCGGGCCGCCATCTGATCCGACCCGGCGAAGAACCCCACATCCAGGGCCCCGGCGGCAATCCCCGAAAAGGTCAGTGCCTCGCCAACCGCCTTGGCCAGGGCACCTTCGGCCTCGGGCTTGGCATCGACAAAGCCCAGCAAATGCCCCTGGCCACCCCCCTGATAGCGCAGAGAGACCAGATAGGCAGATGCGGCCAGACCTGCAGCGGTTGCCAGTTTGGCATCCAGGGCCCCCAGCAGAACCTCGGGTAGACCGCCAGGTGGCAAGAGCTCTTGGATCGCTGCCTCCACCTGATCTGGCACATTCTGCAGGGTCTCATGCAGCCAGGTAACGGCCTGTGCTGCCAGCAGCGTCGATGAGGGCGCAACCTCCAGGTTCACGCCAAGCCCGATCCCCTGCCCCGCCAGCATTTCGACCACCCCGCGCCCGGCCAGCCCGGCATAGGGCACCGCACGCCCGGCAAACTGTGCCAGCCGGTCTTCGCGGTCAAAGACCAGGACAAACCGCCCCTCTGGCGTTTCAAACAGCTCCGGTGAGATGCGATCCCCATCGGCCTCCTGGCTCAGCATCATAAAGAGTTCACTATCCGCCAGCCGCTCATAGAAGCGCAGCCTGACGCCATCATCCTCCGGTGCGGCCTGCATGGCTGCATGCGCCTGATCCAGTGGGGTTGTCTCGCTCATCTCATCAGCTCCTTTACCCGGCCCCGCAGAACCGGCAGCAGGTCTGCCGCGAACCAGGGGTTTTGTTTCAACCACCCGGTATTGCGCCAGGAGGGATGAGGCAAGGGAAAGACGCGCGGCGCATAGTCCCGCCAGGCGGCAACGCGTTGATTGACCGGGGTCTTCCCTTCTAGATGATAGCACTGCGCATGGCCACCGACCAGAACGGTCAGCTCTATATTCGGCAGTGCCTGCAGCACCTTGTCATGCCAGGTGCGGGCACAGATCGGCGGCGGGGGCAGATCCGATTTCTGCCGGTTATAGCCGGGAAAGCAAAAAGCCATCGGCACGATAGCCACCTGTGCGCGATCATAAAACTGCGCCTCCTCCAGCCCCAACCAGTCGCGCAAACGATCCCCCGAGGCATCGGTAAAGGGGCGCCCGCTGTCATGCACCCGCAGCCCCGGCGCCTGCCCCGCAATCAGGATGCGCGCGCCAGTGGCAAACCAGGCCACCGGGCGCGGCTGGTGCGCGGTCTGCGTCTTGGCAAACCGATCGGCACAAATTCGGCAGGCGCTGATCTGCACACAAAGCTCGTCTGCCTGCATCGTTTCCTCCTGTTCATCGCGGCCCGACGGCTGATCCGACGCGCGACTACGGCGCTACGTCACCGGTGCCAACCCGCCCGCGCCGCGACAGAGTTATCTGCATGGCGCTGCGCAAGCGCATTGTTTCCAAAATCAAAACAGTTAAAGGTATAATCCACCATCGTTTCGCGCATGATGCCTGCTTGACCTTGGCCCAATTGGTTACTCAATGATTGAATAATTATGCCATAATTCGACATAATAAAGCCCAAGTCAGAGGCCATACCCTTAACATTCCTGATATATTCTTCGCCCCATCGGGCCAGCACAAAGGCCAGAAAGCCAGCCGACCACCAGCACCAACCGGAACAAACGATGCTTGAATTTGAAAATGTCAGCAAGTCCTTCTGGACTGGAACCCAGCGCAAGGTCATCCTCGACCAGGCGTCTTTTCGGGTTGAGCTGGGCAAATCTCTTGGCATCCTGGCCCCCAATGGCACGGGCAAGACAACCCTGATCAATATGATGGCCGGGCTGGAAAAACCGGATGAGGGCGAAATCAGGCGCGGCTGCAAGATTTCTTTTCCGCTTGGCTTCATGGGGGGGGTTGTCAGCCGCCTGTCTGCCCTGGCCAACGCACGCTATATCGCCAATCTTTACGGTCTGGACCCCGACTATGTCGAAGCCTATTGCCGCTGGCTTTGTGGTCTGGGCGAATATTTCGACCAGCCCATTGGCACCTATTCTTCAGGCATGCGCGCCCGTTTCAGCTTTTCGCTGATGCTGGCTCTGGACTTCGACATCTACTTGATCGACGAAGGCATGCCCAGCACCACCGATGTGGAGTTCAACAAAAAGGCTGGCACGATCCTGCAGGAACGCTTGCAGACCACCACCATCATCATCGTCTCGCATCAGGCGAAGACCTTGGAAAAATTTGCCCGCTCGGCGGCTGTACTGCTGGACGGGCAATTAAATCAGTTTGAAACCTTGGAAGAAGCGAAACAGCTCTATGACTATCAAACCCAAGGCTAAAAAGTTCAGAATTCGCCGCAACCCCGCAACCGCGGGGGGCAGTCCCGCGACAGAACCAGCAGCTGCACGCGCAGTCCCAGCGCCGAGTGCCCAAAGCAGTGCTGACGCTGCCAGCGCCTCTGCCCAGATGGCCCCGGCCAGCTCTCGGCAGGCTGAGGCGATACCGTCCGATGCCGCGCAGGTCAGCGGCTCTGCCAGCCGGGCAGCGTCTGGATCCGACAAGGCTAAGGCCGCGCCAAAACCGGGGGGCGCCTTGTCAGGTGAGGTCAGTTCCGCCCGTGAAACCCAGCTGGAAACCAACATGGATGCGATCCGAAGCGAGGGGCTGACGGGGCGACAACTGCGCATGGCACGCCGCGTCGCACAAAAGCATAACCTGCCGGCGACCTCGGATTTTGAGGCCGTGCGGCTGCTGCGCGAAAAGGGCATTGACCCCTTTAAGCATGCCAACATGCTGGAACTGGTGGTGCCGCAAAACAAGGCCAAGCCAGACGGTGTCCCCGGTGGTGACAGCCGGGTACAACTGCCCCAGACCGTGCCGACAGCCAAGACCAATCTGCCCTCAACCGATCTGAGCCCGGCAGAACGACGCAACCGGGAAATTCAGGAAATTCAGCAAGATATCGCCAGACGACGCCGTCGTAAACTGGTTCTGTTGATGGGGCGCCTGGCCTTTTTTGTCATGCTGCCAACCCTGATCACCGGCTATTTCTTTTACGTTGTCGCCACTCCGATGTATGCGACCAAATCCGCCTTTCTGGTGCTAAAGGCTGATGGTGCCGGCGCTGTCAGTGGCTTGCTGAGCGGCACCCAGTTTGCCACCAGCCAGGATTCCATCGCGGTACAAGGCTACCTGGAATCCAAGGGCGCCATGCTGCGCCTGGATGATGAAATCGGCTTCAAATCCCATTTTTCCCAGGACTGGATCGACCCGATCCAGCGGCTGGATCCGAATGCAACCAATGAGCAGGCCTATAAAACCTACAAGCGCAACGTGAAAATCGGCTATGATCCCACCGAAGGCGTGGTCCGCATGGAGGTCTCAGCCGCCGACCCCGAGGTCTCGGCTGATTTTTCCCGTCGCCTGATTTCCTATGCCCAGGAAGAAGTGAACCACCTGTCGGAACAAAAGCGCGCGGATCAGGTGCGCGAATCCGAAGCCGCCCTGGTGCTGGCCGAAACCAAACGCCGCGAAGCCCAGCGCCGCCTGGTCGAGCTGCAACAAGATGGCACGGTGCTGGATCCTGAAGGCGTCATCCTGTCGCTGCGCTCGCAGATAAACAC
Source organism: Pseudophaeobacter profundi (assembly GCF_029697505.1). Taxonomy (GTDB): domain Bacteria; phylum Pseudomonadota; class Alphaproteobacteria; order Rhodobacterales; family Rhodobacteraceae; genus Pseudophaeobacter; species Pseudophaeobacter profundi. Next base: position 100,448 of record NZ_JARJEF010000006.1, read on the forward strand.
CTTTGAGGTGCAGTTGCAGCAAAAAGAGCTGGAACTGGCCGCCCTGATGGACAATACCCGCCCCAACCGCGCCAAGGTCGACGGTGTCGAGGCCGATATCGCGCGCCTGACTGTGGTGATCAATCGACTGAATGACCGCATGACCGATGCCTCGGAAGGCGAAAATTCGCTGGCCAATTCACGGGTGCAAATCCAGATGGCCCAGGCCGACCTCGCCACCCGCGATTTGATGCTGCAATCGGCTTTGCAGCAAGTGGAATCAACCCGTATGGAGGCCAACCGCCAGGTACGGTATCTGACCACCGCTGTTGCCCCCGTCGCAAGCCAGGAACCCTCGTATCCGCGCAAGTTTGAAAATACGATTTTGGCATTCCTGATCTTTTCCGGTATCTATCTGTTGTGTTCACTCACAGCATCCATTCTCCGGGAACAGGTTTCATCGTAAGTCATGAAAAACATCCAAGTCGCCGACCTCTCCATTGGCAATGATCGCCCCCTGACCATTCTGGCTGGCCCCTGCCAACTCGAGAGCGCAGATCACGCCCAGATGATTGCGGGCACCCTGAAAGAAGCCTGTGACAAGGCCGGGGCGCAATATGTCTTCAAGGGCTCTTACGACAAGGCCAACCGCACCTCGATCAATGCCAAGCCTGCGCTTGGCCTCGACAAGGGGCTGGAGGTGCTGCAATCCGTCAAGGATGCCATCGGCGTGCCTGTGCTCACCGATATTCACGAGGCCGAGCACTGCGCCCCCGTTGCAGCCGTGGTCGACATCCTGCAGATCCCGGCATTCCTGTGCCGCCAGACCTCGCTCTTGCTCGCGGCAGGGCACACAGGTGCCGTAATCAATGTCAAGAAAGGCCAGTTTCTGGCCCCTTGGGACATGCCCAATGTCGTGGCCAAGATCGAAAGCACCGGCAATACCCGCATCATGCTGACCGAACGCGGCGTCTCTTTTGGCTACAATCGTCTGGTTGTCGATATGCAAAGCCTGCCGGAAATGGCGCGCACCGGGTATCCGGTGGTGATGGATGCCACCCATGCCGTGGCCCAGCCCGGCGGTCTTGGCGGTGCATCGGGCGGCCAGCGTGAATTTGCCCCGGTCCTGGCCCGCGCCGCAGTGTCGACTGGCATTGCATCGGTCTTTATGGAAACCCACCAGGATCCGGACAATGCCCCCTGCGACGGGCCAAACATGATTTATCTCGATCAGATGCCGAAACTTATCGAGACCTTGATGGCCTTTGATGCGCTCGCCAAAGCCAACCCCATACATATTTGAGCCCAAAAGGGATTTTTTTTAAGATGAAGAAACCAAGCTCTCCGGTGCAGCCAAACACCTGGAATTTTTTGCGTGACCCGATGATTACCCCCACCGGCTTTCGTGAATATGATGCCCGTTGGAAATACCCCGAAGAAATCAACCTGCCCGGCATGACGGCGCTTGGCCTTGGCCTGGGCACCCAGATGCATCGCCGGGGCATTCCCCCGGTCATCGCCGTTGCAAATGATTACCGCGACTATTCTCTGGCGATCAAACAGGCGCTTATTCTGGGCCTGATGCAGGCGGGCATTCAGGTCAAGGACATCGGCCCGGCGGTGTCGCCCATGGCCTATTTCGCCCAGTTCCACCTGGACGTGCCTGCGGTCGCCATGGTCACCGCCAGCCACAATCCCAATGGTTGGACCGGTGTTAAAATGGGCTTTGAACGCCCCCTCACCCATGGCCCGGACGAAATGTCGGAACTGCGCGATATCGTGCTGAACGGCGATGGCGAGGCCCGCGCAGGCGGCTCTTACGAATTTGTCGATGGTGTCAAAGAGGCCTATCTTGACGATCTGGTGGGCGATTTCAAAATGACCCGCAAGCTCAAGGTCGTCTGCGCCACCGGCAATGGCACCGCCTCGGCCTTTGCGCCAGAGCTGTTTGAACGGATCGGCGTCGAAGTGGTGCCCAGCCACAACAGGCTGGACTACACCTTCCCCCACTACAACCCCAATCCCGAAGCCATGGAAATGCTGCATGATATGTCTGCCAGCGTCAAAGCCTCGGGGGCCGATATGGCGCTGGGGTTTGATGGCGACGGTGATCGTTGCGGCGTGGTGGATGACGAGGGCGAAGAGATTTTTGCCGATAAGGTTGGCGTCATCATGGCGCGCGACCTCAGCAAGATCTACCCTAACGCGACCTTTGTGGCCGATGTAAAATCCACCGGGCTCTTTGCCTCAGATCCGGAACTGATCAAAAACGGCGTGACAGCAGATTACTGGAAAACCGGCCACAGCCACATGAAGCGCCGGGTGAAAGAAATCGGCGCGCTGGCGGGCTTTGAGAAATCCGGCCACTATTTCCTGGCCGAGCCCATAGGCCGCGGGTACGACTGTGGCATGCGCGTTGCGGTTGAGATCTGCAAACTGATGGACCGCAACCCGGAAATGTCGATGTCGGACCTGCGCAAGGCGCTGCCCAAGACCTGGTCGACCCCAACCATGTCGCCCTATTGCGCCGACACGGAAAAATACACCGTACTGGACCGCCTGGTCGAAAAACTGGTCGCCAAACACGCCGCCAAAGAAACCATCGCCGGGCGCGCCATCAAAGAGGTGGTCACCGTCAATGGCGCCCGTGTGATCCTCGACAATGGCTCCTGGGGCCTGGTGCGGGCCTCCTCCAATACGCCAAACCTGGTTGTGGTCTGCGAAAGTTCAGAAAGTGAAGAAGAAATGCGCGCTATCTTTGCCGATATCGACGCAGTGGTCCGTAGCGAACCCCTGGTCGGGGACTACGATCAAACCATCTGATCCGATCTGCTGATCATCGCTCTTCAGCCAGGGTCTCCAATCGTAAAAGGGCCTGCCGAACGGCAGGCCCTTTTGCTTGATCGGTCCCGCCGCCAGGCGGGCCAATGTAACAGGGCGCGCTTCCCCGTATCAATCGCCCAGCAATAGGCGCTGCAACTGATCCTTGGCCTCCTGCTCGATACGGTCGCGGATTACCTCGTTCAGGTCCTGCTCTGGCGTGATCTCTGTTTCCAGCTCTTCGCTCAGCTTTTCACGCAGGCGCTCCTTGGCTTCGGCTTCCACCTCGTCGATCTGCGGTTGCAGCGCGTTTTTCAGATCAGGCCGAATCTTGGGGTCGGCCCAGGGACCGGTGATCGAAACGGGAATGGTCAAACCATTGCCGCCGTTCACCCCGGCAATCGTGGGTGAAAACAGATAGTCGAGATCCCGCGCCCCCAGTCCGATCCGCCCGGCCCCCTCGGCCCGCAACCCCTTGAGTGTCACAAGAAGATCATCATTTCGCATATTCCCCTGCGCGATGTCATAGCTGCCGGTCAACTGGTCAAACACCGTGCTGCCGCCATTGCCCTTGCCAGACCGCATCAGCCCCTCAAGGTCAAAGCCCGAAAAGAAGCCCTTGTTGACTTCTAGCCAGCCCTTGCCCGAAAGCGAGTGCATCAGCTCATCCACCGTGTTGCCAGAGGCAAGAAACTCCAGCTCGCCCAGCGCTTCGCCGTTCATCCGGTCATAGCCTGCGACCTGGTCCAACGCCTTTTCCAACCGGATACCGCTAAAACTCAGCTTGCCACCCGTCGAGAACCCATTGCGGTTATTGGCAACCACCTGCCCCTGCACCAGCCCATCAAACAGCACCGCCGGTTGCAATTTCAGCACCCCGCGCGCCCGATCCAGGGTCAGCGACAGCTTGCTGGCCCCCAACTCATAGCCAGCCGCATTCAGGCTCTTGAAGCTCAGCACTGCCGTGCCATTGGCCAGCCCCAGCGCCGCGGCATCTATCGCCTCTTTTGACCAGCCGACAGAACTGGCCGCCGCGCTACCGGAGGGCGCGCCGGATCCGCCCCCGGCCGCTACAGGCGCAAGCCCCGGCACCTGCAAATGCGTGCCGTTCAGCTGCGCGGTGAATTGCGGCACCTCCGTCAGGGTCAAATCCAGCGCCCCTTGCAACTGGTTGCCATCCAGATCCAACGCCATATCCCGCAGGGCCAGGCGGCCGTCTGTGGTATAGGTCGCATCCGCACCCAGGCTCAGCGCCTGACCCAGACCGCGTGGCAGGGTGATACCAGCCTGACCAAAGGCCGCGAGAAAGGCGCTGGTATCTGTCGCCTTGGCGGTGATCCGCCCGGTTGCCGCCCCGGTAAGATCGGCCCGCCCGTCAAAGCGCAGCATACCACCATCCGCCGAAACCGTGGCCCCGACCGAGGCGACATTGCCGCTCAGGAAAGAGGTAAAGGTGCCGACCTCGGCCTGTACACGCATGGGTGCCCCAAGCGGGAGGAAGTTCAAATCCACATTGACGGTGCCACTGGGGTCCGGCCAGTTCAAAACCAGATCCATCGCCGACAGTTCAACTGGTGCCCCCTGGTGCGGGCGATAGCGCACAGAGGCCCCGGCGAGGGTCAGTTTTTCGATGCTGATAGCGGGAATGTCGGCCTGCTGCCTCTGCGACTGCCCCCCGCTGCCCGCAGGGGCCGCAGCGCCGCGGCCCTCCAACACCCAGTTGCCCAGGCCATCCTCTCGCTCGCTCAGGTTCAGGTGCGGCAATAGCGCCGAAACCTCGGTAACGCGGACTTTACCCAGCAAAAGATCAGAGGCCGAAATCCCAATCGACAGGCGTTCAGCGGTCAGCATCGGCTCTGGCCCGGCCCAGTCCGCGTTGGACAGGGTGACCGCCTCGGATTTCACCCCGAGAATCGGCCAAAGCGTAAAGCGCACATCCCCAAGAAATGTCAGGCGTCGGCCCGTCTGGGCCTCGATCTGATCCGCAGCCAGACCAGCGATTTTCTCTCCCGGCAACACAAAGACCAGCGCAACCAGAAGCAACGCCGTCGCGACCAATGCGCTCAATATCCGAAAAATCCACCGCATGCTCTGCTCCTGCCCCTTGATTTCAAACAGATTAGCGCAAGCCACAGCAGGTGCAATGCGGCAATGCAAGGCTTTTGCGTCGCTTGCCCCGCCCTGTGGGGCCAATCCCGGCACAAAGACCGCAGAGGCATCACCGAGCCTGCATGCAAATCCTCCATTCCCAAAGGCGCCCGCCCGTACTATATGCGCAGCCATGACCAGCAATCCGCCAGAGCTTCGCCCCGACCTCGCCCCCAAAGCCATCCTGGGAGAGCCTGCCCGCGCGGGCCAGCCTACCCTGGGCATGGTCTCTCTTGGCTGCCCCAAGGCATTGGTTGATAGCGAACGGATTCTCACCCGGCTGCGCGCCGAAGGCTATGGCATCTCGCCAGACTACGCAGGCGCAGATGCGGTGATCGTCAACACCTGCGGTTTTCTCGACAGTGCCAAGGCTGAAAGCCTGGAAGCCATTGGCGAAGCTCTGAAGGAAAACGGCAAGGTCATCGTGACCGGCTGTCTGGGGGCTGAACCCGATTACATCCGCGAACATCACCCACGTATTCTGGCCGTCACTGGCCCGCATCAATACGAACAGGTGCTGGATGCGGTCCATGCCGCCGTGCCGGCCGACCCCAACCCATTCATTGATCTGCTGCCTGCCACTGGCGTGCAGCTGACGCCCCGCCACTTCAGCTATCTGAAGATCTCGGAAGGCTGCAACCACAAGTGCAAGTTCTGCATCATCCCCGATATGCGTGGGCGTCTGGCCTCGCGTCCGGCCCATGCGGTGCTGCGCGAAGCCGACAAGCTGGTCAAGGCCGGCGTGCGCGAGCTCTTGGTGATCAGCCAGGACACATCGGCCTATGGGCTGGATCGCAAATACGACGTGAACCCGTGGAACGGCGAAGAGGTCCGCAGCCATATCCTGGATCTATCGCGCGAGCTGGGCAAGCTGGCCCCGGCGGATGAACTGTGGATCCGGCTGCACTATGTCTATCCCTATCCGCATGTGCGCGACCTGATCCCGCTGATGGCCGACCCGGACAATGCCTTGCTGCCCTATATGGATATCCCGTTTCAGCATTCCCACCCGGATGTGCTGAAACGCATGGCGCGCCCCGCCCATACCGCCAAAACCCTGACCGAAATCGCCGCCTGGCGCGCGATCTGCCCCGACATCACCCTGCGGTCCACCTTTATTGTCGGCTACCCCGGCGAAACCGAGGCCGAGTTCCAGCACCTGCTGGACTGGATGGATGAGGCGCAGCTGGATCGGGTTGGCTGCTTTAAATACGAAAACGTCGCTGGCGCGCGCTCGAACGCGCTGCCCGATCATGTGGCCGACGAGGTAAAGCAAGACCGCTGGGAACGCTTCATGGCAAAGGCGCAGGCCATTTCAGAAGCCAAGCTGCAGGCGAAGGTCAGTCAGACCATGCAGGTCATCGTCGACGATATCGACGAAGACGGCATCGCCACCTGCCGCACCAAGGCTGACGCGCCGGAAATCGACGGCAACCTGTTCATTGATGAAGGCACCGATGGGCTATCGGTCGGCGATCTGGTGACGGTCGAGGTGGACGAGGCTGGCGAATATGACCTTTGGGGATGCATCCCGGAATAGATATGCTCTGGCAGCGTATGTTCTGGGTACAGGGGCGCTGACCGCGCTGTCATGGATTGCCACCGCTAGCGGGATCCGTCGCGCAGATGCAACAGGCGCGCAGCGTTGCTGCACTGGCCCAATGGCAGAACCGCAGATGGTGCGCCCCTGGCCCGTTCCTGCGCGTCCAGCCATCTTCTACAGCCCTCTGGCGCATCGCATCCACGACAAGAGGTGATCATCCCAGCCCAGTCTTCGGCGCTGATCTCGCCCCGGTGAAAGGCTTCGGTCAGATCTACGCCCAGGGCCTTTCCCATCCGGGCCAAGAGATGAAGATGCTGCATTGGCTCCCCAAGCGGATGCATGTCAAAGTTCCTTTACCGTGGAGAGTGGCGGCAATCAGAGCAGCCCGAGCGGATCAGGCGACAGCCTCTTTCAGGAACCCCAGCAGATCACGGTTGCGGCAATAGTCGGGTGCGACAGCCAGCCTATTCGTCCCCCGCGCGAGCTGTGCCGCGCAGTAGTTTGGATGGGCACAGCGACCGCACCGCAGGACCGCCTCGCAGATTTCATCAAACTGCAGCCGCCCGGAAATGGCCTCTTCCTGAAGATCCAGCCCAAGGGCCTGCCCCATGTCATCAAACAGGGCTGCATGTCGCGTGAGTGTTGGAAGGTCAGGCATGTTTTTTCCTCCGTCTGTGATGGCTGGAAAACAACCTAGCACCAAGGGGAACACTTGCTTTGATGCAGATCAACGCCAGCGCGGACAGCGCCGGAAAGCACGCCACAGAAAGCAGAGACAGGCCAAAGGCCACTTATCCCGCGCGGTGTTCCAGATAGGCGCGCACCGCGTCCTGCACCCGGCGAAACCGATCGCCACCCAGCTTCTTGCCGCCGTACCAGCGGGTCACGATGATAATGTGATCGCGCAGGTCTTCACGTTCCAGCATCCGCAGGATCACCATGCCCGCGCCGCTTTCGCCATCATCCGCCTTTAGCCCGCCTGTCGGCAAAAGGGCCGCCCAGGTGTTGTGCGTTGCCTTGGCGTAGCTGCGATCCTGTTTCAGGTCGGCCAGTACCTGATCGACCTGCCCGCGCGATGTCACAGGCGCGCCCGTCACCGCATAGCGCGAGCCACGATCCGTCAGAACCACCCCCAGCTGGGTCAGCGGAATGGCAGGGGTGTCAGTCGAGGTCATCTGGGGGCATCCGTTTTGTCACAGTGAAGGTTTAGTTCAAACCATAGCGTTGAATGGTCTGCTGCACCACGCGCACCCGGTCGGGATTGGCGGGATGACTGCCCAAGAAGCGATCCCCCGGATCGGGCAGACGATAAAAGAACTGCACGCCAACACTGGGCCGATACCCGGCCTTGTGGGTGATCAGCGTACCCAGTTCATCGGCCTCCAGCTCAAAATTCTTTGAATAGCTGCGCGCGCCAACACTGGCCCCAATGTCCTGAGCCGCCGACACATCTGCCGCCGTAGCCCCCGCAAGGCTTGCCAGGCCCGCCAGCAAAACGGCCCCCGCAACTGCATTTTGCTGCTGACGCGCCAGATGGCCACGGATGTGATGCGCCGCCTCATGCGACATGACAAAGGCCAGTTCATCGCGGTTGGCAATCTGTCCCAGCATCGACTGGGTAAAGGTGATCACCGGCCGCCCGGATTTATCAAGGCTTTGATAGGCGTTTGGCGGCGCATTCGGGTTCGGCTCTATCCGGATCAGGAAATCGCAGTTCACCCCTTTGGACAACTCGCGGCAGCTGCGTTCAGCAACCGGTTCCACGCTGCGGCTGACCGTGGCAAAGGCCTGCCGCGCCTGCGCCGGGGCCATGCCTGCAAGCTGCGGCGCCACCGATCCCCCACCCCCCGCTGAACCGGGAGGGGGCGCATCAATGTCAATGCCGCAGCCCGCCAGAAACGCAACGGTGACGGCAAGAGCCAGTTTGGAAATTGGACGGCGCATATCGGGTTCCCTGCTGCTGCCATGGATCATAAGCCGCATTGAGCCTGGGGTACAATCACAGTTCGCGGCATTGTACCCCACCGGCCCAATCTGGGGAACCTTGTGGCAGCCCCGCTATGGCCTTGCAAGTCTTTGGAAATGGGGGCACCCTATAAGCCATGTTTAGTATCGAACATGACTTTGACTGCACCACCGTCACCTTGCTGGATGAAGGGGTAACACCGCTGCAAGAAGACATTACACTCAATGCCTTTGCAGAATGTGTGACGATTGAACAACTGGATGCGCGCACCGATCAGGTGCAAAAGATCACCCTCTCTTATACTCAGGTGCGAGACCTTGCAGCCGCCCTGGACCTGCCCGAAGGCGTCTATCGACTGGTGACAGACAAGCCCTAGGCGCAAAACAGATCAGATCTGGTCTAGCGCTTGTCGCAACCATGTGCAGTCAGGCCGCATGCCTGCCCATCTGATTTCGCATGTTTGAGTTGCGCAACATGCGCTAGCGCGGCTCTGCACCGATATAGACAAAAACCTTGCTGCGAGAGGTGGCACCCCGGCGCAATTCCAGGTTGGAGCTGGCCGTCCCCATGGCGCGAGCCAAGAGCTGGCGCACCGCCTCGGTGGCCTTGCCATTTTCTGGCGCGGCCGTCACCGCAACCTTGATCAGGCCATCCGCCACGGTCAGGGCGTTCCTCGCCGCCTTTGGCACCACCTTCACGGCAATCAATCCATCCCTGACCGCAAGATGCGACAGATCCGGCAGGTCTTTCTTCTTTGGCTTTCCCATGTGCAAGGGATGCCTGCAAAGCCCCCCCATGACCAGAGATTTTTGCCGCGTCCCAGGCTGCTGCCGGGTCCTCTTGACGGGTTGCACAGAAACTGCGCTCCCCTCCTCTTGAATTTCCGCCTATAGATGCCGAAATTACGCTCATTGATGTAAAAAGGCTTTACATATGACCCAACCCAATGCTCCTGCCCTCCAATTCCTGCTGTCGCGGCGCTCTCGTCCGGCAAAGACACTGATCGCACCCGCCCCCAGCCGCGCAGAGCTGGCACCGCTGTTGCAGGCTGCGGCCCGCAGCCCCGACCACGGCAAACTGGAACCCTGGCGATTTGTGGTGATCGAAAAGGCGGCCATGGCGCGCCTCGCCGATCTGACCAGCCAGGCTGGCGCCCGTTTGGGCAAATCACCAGAGGATATTGCCAAGGGCCGCAGCCAGTTCGAGCTGGGGCATCTGGCCGTGGCGGTGATCGAGGTGCAGAAAGAAAGCGCAAAAATTCCAGCAATCGAACAAAGCTACAGCGCTGGGGCAGTCTGCCTGGCACTGTTGAATGCGGCTTTGGCGGCGGGCTGGGGGGCCAATTGGCTGTCAGGTTGGGCCAGCCATGACCGCCAGTTCTGCGAGGAAGGCTTTAACCTCGCCAAAAACGAGCGCATCGCCGGGATCATCCATATCGCCACCCAGGGCGCCATCCCACCGGAACGCCCCCGCCCGGATCTTGAAGAGCTGACCACCTGGATGTCGGCATGATATTTGATGCGTTTTTCAAAACTCTTGGCCAAATGGGCGACCCACGGTTTCGCCGGGTTCTGTTCCTTGGTGTCGGACTGACGCTGGCGCTGCTGATTGGCGCCACCCTTGGGTTTCTGGGGCTGGTGCAATGGCTGACCGCGTCCAGCGTTACCCTGCCATTGATTGGGTCCGTTACCTGGCTGGATGATGTGTTTTCCATCGGCTCTGTCATTTTGATGATGTTTTTATCGGTCTTCCTGATGGTGCCGGTGGCCTCGGCCATTACCTCTTTGTTTCTGGACGAGGTGGCGCAGGCGGTAGAAGACCGTCATTTCCCCCACCTTCCAGAGGTCGCGGCTATTCCCATCTGGGAAGCGGTCAAGGATACGATGAATTTTCTGGGGGTGCTGATCGGGGCCAATATTCTGGCGCTGATCCTCTATGTCATCTTCCCACCCGCCGCGCCCTTTATCTTTTGGGCCCTGAACGGTTTCTTGCTGGGGCGGGAATATTTCACCCTGGCCGCCAGCCGCCGCGTCGGCCCGGTTGAGGCCCGCAAGATGTGCCGCAGGCATCAGGGCACGATTTGGGGGGCCGGCATCCTGATGGCCATGCCGCTGTCGATCCCACTGGTCAATCTGGTGATCCCGATCCTGGGCGCGGCGACCTTTACCCACCTGTTTCATGCCCTGTGGCGCCAGGGTTGAAACGCCGACACGCCAAAGCAAGCACCCAAAAAACAATGACCCGGCAGCCACATAGCCTGTGGCGCCGGGTCTTTCGTTTGTCAGGTTACTGATTTGTCAGATTACAGCGACCCCGGTCCATCTCGGCTTAGACAGGGTCTGGCAGGCGATCAAACCAGTCAAAATCATTGACGCTGATCACCCCGGACAAAATGATGCCGGCAATCAGCATCCACAACAGACAGGAAACACCGGTGGTGATCAGCGCCTTCTGCTTGAGATAATGATTTTCGGGTGCGCCCGCATGGGTGCCGGGTGCGATCACCCCCTTGTCGCCCTGTGTTTCAATGCGGATCGGGATGATGACCAGAAAGGTCATGAACCAGATCACCGCGAACAAAACCAAACCGGATGTAATCGCCATTGTGCATCTTCCTTACGTGCATGCTGCCCCTCAGTCAGAGCAGGACCTACCTAATGTCAAACCTGTTCAAGTTCCACCAGACAGCCATTGAAATCTTTTGGGTGCAGGAACAAAACCGGCTTGCCATGGGCGCCGATCTTCGGCTCTCCGCCGCCCAGTACCCGCGCGCCTTCCGCCAGAAGGTGATCACGCGCGGCCAGGATATCGTCGACCTCATAGCAGATGTGATGAATGCCCCCGGCCGGATTCTTTTCCAGAAAGCCGTTGATAGGAGAGTTTTCGCCAAGCGGATACAGAAGTTCGATCTTGGTGTTTGGCAGTTCGATAAAGACAACCGTCACCCCGTGATCAGGTTCATCCTGAGGCGCGCCGACCTTGGCACCAAGCGTGCTGCGATACTGCGCCGATGCGGCCTCTAGGTCGGGAACGGCAATGGCGACGTGATTCAGGCGTCCAATCATGATCTGGCTTCTCCTTGGCGATGCGTTATGCTGCCATATGCACAAGTGCCGCCAGCCAGTGCAAGTGCGCCAATGCGCCCAGGTCGCCATATCACGCGGGGTTCCACCGCGCCCGTGCCATCCCTGCCCGCCAAACTGCGCCCTGTGCCGCTGTCTGCGCCCTGCCCCACTCTCTGCCACGGCTGGACGCTGTTAACTTTGAATTAGCCAATAATTTATAGCGTCAGCCTGTGTATCGCGGAAGGAGTATGAGTAATGGACGATTCGGAACTGTTTGCTGCCGCCCAAAGATTGCCAAATGCCCGCCGCCCCCTGTTGGGGCTGACCATTCTGGTCGTCGAAGACAGTCGCTATGCCTGCGAGGCACTGCGGTTGCTCTGCCTGCGCAGTGGCGCCCGTATTCGACGTGCCGATTGCCTGAAATCTGCCCGCCGTCACCTACAGGTCTACCGCCCCTCGGTGGTGATCACGGATGTTGGCCTGCCAGATGGCTCTGGTCTGGATCTCATCAGAGAAATGAACGCTGCGCGCCCAAGGGTCCGGATTGTCCTCGCCATTTCCGGCGATGAAGGCGTCGAAGAGGCCACGCTCAAGGCTGGTGCCGATGGCTTCATCGCCAAGCCGATCACCTCACTCGCGAGTTTTCAAAACGCCATCCTGTCGCGCCTTCCCTGTGACGACCAACCTAGCGGTCCTCGTCAGGTTAGCGCTGAAACCATAGAGCCAGATCTCCTTGCATTTATGGATGACATGGCCCATGCGGCGGACCTGTTGACCAACAGGGGCGAAGAAAAAACCCTGGATTATCTGGCACAGTTTGTCGGTGGTGTTGCCCGCAGCGCTGGCGATGCCCCCCTGGCCAAGGCCGCAGAAGACTTGGCCCGCGCCCGGTCGGAAGGTCGCCCTGTTGCCAGTGATGCTGCGCTGATGGCCGGACTGGTGCATAAACGACTGGAACAAAAGATCGCCATCTAATCATGCTGGAAGTTCTTGTCATTTCCCTGGCAACCCTTGCCATTGTTTTCTACCTGCAAGCACGACATTCAGCCCGGGCCATCCGCCGCAACCGTGCTCGGGCAGCCGATAGCGTGCAATCCTTGCTGATCCACCCCACGAAACGCTAGAATCTGTAGCGCAACACCGGGGACCGGTTTTGCGCACCTAAGACATGCGACACCACAAAAGCAGAGCCAGTCACGCGAATGCAAATTGGCGCCACGGACTCTGGTGTCAGTTCCTCTCATTCGGCTGCTGTCTGGCGCTATCTCAGCTGGCGGGCCGCTTGATCGGCAGGCGGGCTGGGCACCCAATCCCCAGTTTTACCGCAGAAATCCGGGGTCCTGCCCCATTTGCAGCCCCGGAAACACTGTGGTTTCCAGATCCCTCTGGCCTGTCGCTGTCAGCCCCCGCATGATCCAGGCGGTTGCCTCACGCACATCGCCCGTGGGCATCAGATCGCGGCGATTATACAGCGCCGCCTCCTCCAGCCCTGGCCAGCGCCCATAGACGCGCCCCCCCCGGATTGCCCCCCCGGCAAGAACCATCGCCCCCCCGGTGCCATGATCGGTGCCCCCGGTGCCGTTCTCGCGGACTGTACGGCCAAATTCTGTCATGGCAACAACTGCGGTTTTGTCCCAAACAGTTTCTCCAAGCTCTTGTTTTAGCGTTAAAATGCAATCACTCAGCCGTGTCAGGGCCGGTTTCAGAGATGCCTTCTGGCGGTTGTGCGTGTCCCAGCCATTCAGCGAGAACGACGCGATCCGGGTATCCCCACGCAACTGTTCCGCCGCAAAGCTGGCCAGCTTTACATGCGGCTTGCCGGGGGCCGGGCGAGGCATTTCCATCGCGCCTGCTGCCATATCTGCCATCATGTCGACCGCTTGCCCCCCAAAGGCGGGCGCCGCCGCTGCCGCTGCCGCGTCGCGTGACAGGGCCAGCGCTTCGGACAGGGCCGCCGAAAACAGCGGGTCTTCCTGCATCATCAGTGTCGCCAGTTGCTCCGCCTGCGGGCTAAGCGCCAGATCGGCATCCGGCGACCAGTCCGACACTGGCGCGGCCCCCTGCAACAGCCGCAGATCGCCATTGCCAATGGCAAATGCGGTGCGCGCGACCACCCCGGTTTGCACCTGCAACAGCCGGTTCAGCCAGCCATCGCGGCGCTCTCCCAGTCCAATGGTGCCCGCCTCCAGCAGATCCTGCCCGTCAAAATGGCTGCGCCGGTCGCGATAAGGGGTAGAAACCGCCTGCACAAAGCCCAGCTCTTGCTGCTGCCACAGGGGCATCAGCGGTGCCAGCGCCGGGTGCATCGCAAAAAAACCATCAAGATCAAGCCCGCCCGCCGCATCCGCGTTCTTGGCCTGCAACAAGCCGGGGCGCAGTCCGGCAAAGCCAGGATCACCATAGGGCCTGAGCACATCCAGCCCATCCATGCCGCCGCGCAGAATGATCACCACCAGACGCCGATCCCAGGGCGCGGCGGCAAAGCTCATCGGGGTGATCAGCGGGCTGGCTGCCAATGAACAGCCCAACAGGCCACTACGGGCAAGAAATTTACGACGTGAGAGCGTCATCTGCGATCTCCCTTTTGTAGCACCGGCCCCGTTTGGGCCTAGCGCCGTTGAAAACCTGGTGCACAGAGCACCAGACCAATGGCCTCGGCCCGGGTTTCGGCCGCCGATGCAACAAACCGCACCTGCGCATCAGCCCGCGCGCCCAGGCTTTGGCGGGCAAAGGCGTCGGGGTCAGGCAGAGTATCGAGCAGACGGCTGGGGGCAGACATAGACCAGCGCAGCCGCGCTGACAGCCCCTGTGGGGTAATCCAGGCCTCATCTGCCTCATCCCAGCCATCCGGCCCGCTCGGCGCCTGCCAGTTCTGACCCATGACTTTCAGCGGCACAAGAAAGCTCTGTCGGATGCGCTTGCCGTTCAGCCCGGACAGTGCAGCGGGTGACAGCGCCAGAGCGCGACAACTGGAGGCAATGAAATCAAAGGGGGGTTTTACATTCTGCAGCCCCGGTTCCCAGGCCAGCGGATGGGTCAACAACCGTTCATACAGCGCGCCGAGATGGCCGCCGCTGTCGCGGTAGCTGGCGGCAAGGTCCGCCACCAGGGCGGGGTCCGGGGCGTCGCGGGTGAAATGCACTGCCAGCTTCCAGGCAATGTGATCGGCTGTGGCCGGGTGCCGGGCCAGATCGCGCAGCGCCTGTAACACAGGCTCCAGCCCCGCGGTATCGCCGCCATAGCTCTGGCCCAGCACCTGCTCTGCGCCGGGTTCGGCCAGGGCCCTGCGAAAGACAAAACCGGATTTGACGCGATAGCTGAGCCCGGTGAACAGTTCCGCCAGTTGCCCAACGTCCGCCTGACTATAGGGGCCGTTCACCCCCACAGTGTGCAGCTCCAACACCTCGCGCGCCAGGTTTTCATTCAGCCCGCCACGCCCCCCCTGACGCCGCGAAGCCTGGCTGTGCGCCCCCTGAGAGTGGGTCTGATCAAGGTAGTGCAACATCAAGGGGCTGGTGACGGCAGCAATGAGAAGATCTTCGAACCTGCCAGTTATATTCGGGCGAATTGCACTTTCGACATAGCCATACCCCAGGGGCCGCATCGCCTGACCTTTGCCCTGAGCCGTGAAATGATCTGCCCAGAACAGCGTCAGTCGTTCCCGCAGGCCATCCCGGGTGGTGATCTGGCGCAACAACAGCTGGCGAAACCAGTGATCGCGCTGCTGCAAATGGCGGCGGCGATAGCGGCGAAAGGCCTCTTGGCTTTGCTCGCCCTCGGGCGTGCCCTGACTGCGCCGGGCCTCTTTGCGCATCTGGCGAAACCCCTGCACAGCCGCCAGGCCCGCTGTAGCGCCCGCGATGGGAAAGTGCTGCGACGCCAGATCCGGCCCCTGCAACTGCGCCAGCATCTGGTCGGCCGATCCTGGCGCAGGGATCCCTGGCGACAACCCACAGCCAAAGCGGATCGCTGCCAGTTCAGGATCATAGGGCATCGTATTCTCCCGACATGGTTCAGTATTGTAGCACCGAGCGCCGTAGTGTCTATCAGCGAGGGGGCCTGTCAGCCAGAGGGCCTGACTGACAGGCTACCCCCGACTTGCAGGCTTTGCACCACTGCATGGTCTCTTGCGCATCTTCCCGCCCATGCGCGTCTTTGCCCAAGACCGGTGATAGTTATGAGGGCCCTGCCGCGTTTGAATATAGGGGCTCTGCCCCCGCGCCCGGCGGGCGCTCCCCCGGGATATTTCAGGCCAAATGAAGTCGGCAAAGCGCACCCCGATGCCACTGTTGCTGAGAGGCGCTGGTAGGTCGATGCAGAAACACCCGGAAGAAACCTTCCGGGTGTCGTCGTTTTACAGAGCTGCAGGGACCACCGCGAGACGCGGCCTACTGGTCCTGGGGGATGACCCGCAGGCCCAGTTCCATCAACTGTTCAGACATTGGCTCACTTGGCGCCGACATCATCAGATCTTCG
Organism: Pseudophaeobacter profundi; assembly: GCF_029697505.1. Lineage (GTDB taxonomy): Bacteria > Pseudomonadota > Alphaproteobacteria > Rhodobacterales > Rhodobacteraceae > Pseudophaeobacter > Pseudophaeobacter profundi. The sequence continues at coordinate 116,445 of NZ_JARJEF010000006.1, forward strand.
GCGCGCTGGTTCATCGGGAACATGATGACCTCGCGGATATTGGCCTCATCCGCCAGCAGCATCACCATCCGGTCAATGCCGGCAGCACAGCCACCGTGCGGCGGGGCGCCATATTGGAAGGCATTGACCATGCCGCCAAAGCGTTTTTCAACCTCGTCCTTGCCGTAGCCGGCGATTTCAAAGGCTTTGAACATGATTTCGGGACGGTGGTTCCGGATCGCACCCGAGACCAGCTCGTAGCCGTTGCAGGCCAGGTCATATTGGTAGCCGAGCACCTCAAGCGGGTTGCCCTCAAGCGCTTCCATTCCGCCCTGGGGCATCGAGAAAGGGTTGTGCTCGAAGTCGATCTTGCCGGTTTCCTCATCCGCTTCGTAGATCGGGAAGTCGACAACCCAGGCAAAGGCAAAGCGGTCCTTGTCGGTGAGGCCCAGTTCTTCGCCGATTACGTTGCGGGCGCGGCCAGCAACGCCTTCGAAGGCTTTGGGTTTGCCGCCGAGGAAGAAGGCGGCATCGCCCACGTCAAGGCCGAGCTGCTGGCGGATCGCTTCGGTGCGCTCGGGGCCGATGTTCTTGGCCAGGGGGCCTGCGGCCTCGCTGCCGAGGGTGATCTCGCCGGATTTGACCAGGGCGTTGACCTCTTTGACGGTGATGCCGCGCTCCTGGGCAATGCTGTCCGGCGACTGTTTGCGCCAGAAGATATAGCCCATGCCGGGCAGGCCTTCTTTTTGCGCAAAGGCGTTCATGCGGTCGCAGAACTTGCGGCTGCCGCCGGTGGGCGCCGGAATAGCGCGGATCTCGGTGCCTTCCTGTTCCAGCAGTTTGGCAAAGATGGCAAAGCCGGAACCGGCAAAATGTTCGGAGACCACCTGCATCTTGATCGGGTTGCGCAGGTCGGGCTTGTCCGAGCCATACCAAAGCGCCGCATCGCGGTAGGAGATCTGCGGCCAGTCTGTGTCAACCTTGCGACCACCGCCGAACTCTTCGAAGACGCCCTGCATCACTGGCTGGATGGTATCAAAGACATCCTGCTGGGTAACAAAGGACATTTCGAGGTCAAGCTGGTAGAAATCGGTGGGCGAGCGGTCGGCGCGCGGGTCTTCGTCCCGGAAACAAGGCGCGATCTGGAAGTATTTGTCAAAGCCCGAGACCATCATCAGCTGTTTGAACTGCTGCGGCGCCTGCGGCAGCGCGTAGAATTTGCCGGGATGCAGACGCGAGGGTACCAGGAAGTCACGCGCCCCTTCGGGGGAGGAGGCGGTGATGATGGGGGTTTGGTATTCGTTGAAGCCCTTGTTCCACATGCGCTTGCGGATTGACTGCACCATGTTGGAGCGCAAGAGCATGTTTGCCTGCATCTTCTCGCGGCGCAGGTCGAGGTAGCGATAGCGCAGGCGGGTTTCTTCCGGGTATTCCTGTTCGCCAAAGACCATCAGCGGCAGTTCTTCGGCTTTGCCCAGGACTTCGATGTCGCGGATGAAGACCTCGATCTCACCGGTGGGAAGCTTGTCATTGACCAGGCTTGCGTCGCGCGCCAGCACATTGCCGTCGATGCGGATACACCATTCGGAGCGCACCTTTTCGATCTCGGCAAAGACGGGGCTGTCAGGATCGGCCATCACCTGGGTAATGCCATAATGGTCACGCAGGTCGATGAACAGCAATCCGCCATGATCGCGGACACGATGGACCCAGCCGGAGAGGCGGACGGTGTCGCCCACGTTGGATTTGTTCAGTTCGGCGCAGGTATGGCTGCGATAGGCATGCATGGCGTGACCTTTCGGTATGCGGGTCTAGTCTTTGGGCGGGCCGTCATTCGGGATATGCGCGTTGGCGCTGGGAATTCGGCGCAAAATTCGTCTGGGCCGATACACAGGGTTGCGGCGCGCTTGTCAAGCAAAGCGCGACGTTTTCGCCGCAATCTGAAGATATACTGCCCCCGTCGTGCTGGTTCCCCGGCCAGGCCGGGCGGGGGACCAGCCCCGCAGTCGGGCTTTGGGGCCCAGCATCAGGACCATCCGACGGCATTCCGGATCACCGAGACGGCGCCACCACACCGGAAAAGATCGCACGGATCTCCCCCCGTAGGGAATTGCCCAGGGTGACAGCTTGCGCATCCCGCAAGTCCTGAAGCGTGACCACCTGCTCTGAAACCTGCTCTGCCTCCAACAGCTGCTGTCGCAGCACGCCGGGCAGCAAGCCAGATGAAAGGGGCGGCGTTACCCGGCGACCAGAGCGCAGTGTCACAAAGACATTCGTGATCGTGCCCTCGCAGAGCTCATCCCTTTCATTGAGAAACAGCATCTCATCCACCCCGGCAGGCAGAGTATTACGCACCGCATCATACAGCCGACGATGGGTGGTCTTGTGCAGCAGCCAGGCATCATCGGATCTGACTCTTTGTTTTGCCAGCGCAACAACCCAGGACTGCGGCGTGGGTGGCAACGGAACCGTGCTCAGCTCTACTGCGCCAGTTGCCGCCAGGGAGAGACGGCAGCGCAGGTCCTCTTCTGCCTGCAGCGCTTGCAAAGGTGCCATCTGGGCCCTTGGGTCAAAGGGAATGCCAAATACCCTGGCTGATCGCTGCAGCCGGTGCAGGTGATGCTGCAGCCCCCTGATCCCGCAGCCAGCCCGGTAACCAAAGGTTTCGATCAGGCGGAAATCGGCATCCTGGGCGATGGCGTCAGCTGGGCAAAACGGGCTTTCCATAGGGCTTCCTCATATTCCGACTGGGCGGTGCTGTCCCAGACAACGCCGCCACCAACGTTCAGGGTGGCGCGCCCCTCTTCGACCATCAAGGTGCGAATGGCCACGTTGAATTCAGAACTGCCATCCGGAGCCCGCCAGCCAATGCTGCCACAATAGATATCACGCGCCCAGGGTTCCAGATCGGACAGGATTTCCATCGCCCGGATTTTTGGCGCACCGGTGATAGAGCCGCAGGGAAACAGCGCCTGCAATATCTGCCCCAGCCCGACCCCCGGACGCAGCTGCGCCTGCACGGTCGAGACCATCTGATGCACCGTGGCATAGCTCTCGACCTCGAACAGTTCCGGCACCGAGACCGATCCCAGCTCGGCGATGCGCGAGATATCATTGCGCAGCAGATCGACGATCATCAGGTTCTCGGCGCGATTCTTTGCGTCCTGCTGCAAGAAGGCACGGGCCTGTGCGTCCTCGACCGGATCGGCACAGCGCGGTTGCGTGCCTTTCATCGGCCGCGTTTCGATCCGGCCCGCAGCATCGGTACGAAAGAACAGCTCCGGCGAGCGCGACAGCAGATCCGGCAACCCCTCTTGCAGAACCAGGGCGCCGTGACCGACCTGCTGGCGCGCCGCCAGCGCCGCGTAGAGATCGCTGGAACGGCCCGCAACACCCGCATCAATCGGAAAGGTCAGATTGGCCTGGTAGATATCGCCTGCCCCAATGGCGCGGTTCACTTCGCTATAGGCCCCGCTATAGCGTTCAAAATTCCAGCGCGGATGCAGCTCGCTCAGGCCTGCGGTGGAACTTTGAACGCTATGGTGCGGATGCGGCGATTGTTTCGCGCGCGAAACGCAGGTCGGCGGGTCAAAGACCCCAAAACACAACAACGGCAGACGCCGGTTCACCGGCAGACGCGCCACAAGGCTTGGCTCCAGCGCATAGCCGAGTTCATAGCTTGTATAGCCCGCCAGCCAATGGCCCTGACGGCCCACCGTCTCCAGATCTGCCAGCGCTTTTGGAACCTCGGCGACAGAATCAGCCCGGATCATGCGCAGGGGCGCGGCAAACAGCATCTCTTGCCCCATAGCCGCCTGTAGACGCGGCCCCTGATCAAAACGAATTTGCACGCCGCAGCCCCCGAATTCAGCCAAATCTCTTGCTGATGCTTATATCTGTACGCTATGCGAACAAAAGCAATAAAAGCGGCAATTCGATGCGCAACGCCGATCCCCCTTGCACCTTTTTGCGCTACCCCTATAACGCAGGACAATTTGGGCGCTTGGGGCTGCCCGACTCGCCTAACGATCTCTGAACGACCTGAGCAAACCGCTCGGGCCTGCCGCTCGCACATAACGAAGGAAGCTTACCCATGCCAAAAAGAACCGACATCCAGTCGATCATGATCATTGGTGCGGGGCCCATTATCATTGGGCAGGCCTGCGAATTCGACTATTCCGGTGCCCAGGCCTGCAAGGCCCTCAAGGAAGAGGGCTACCGGGTTATCCTGGTGAACTCCAACCCGGCCACCATCATGACCGACCCCGGTCTGGCGGATGCCACCTATATCGAACCAATCACCCCCGAAGTGGTTGCAAAGATCATCGAAAAAGAACGCCCCGACGCGCTGCTGCCCACCATGGGCGGCCAGACGGGACTCAACACCTCGCTGGCGCTGGAAGAAATGGGTGTGCTGGCGGAATTTGGCGTCGAGATGATTGGCGCCACGCGCGACGCCATTGAAATGGCCGAAGACCGTAAACTGTTCCGCGATGCGATGGATCGCCTGGGCATTGAAAACCCCCGCGCCACCATCGTCACCGCCCCCAAGCTGGAAGACGGCAAGGCCGACCTGAATGAAGGTGTGCGCATCGCGTTGGAAACGCTCGAAGATATCGGCTTGCCAGCGATCATCCGCCCCGCCTTTACCATGGGCGGCACCGGCGGTGGTGTTGCCTATAACCGCGAAGACTATGAACATTTCTGCCGCACCGGTATGGATGCCTCGCCGGTCAATCAGATCCTGGTTGATGAGAGCCTGCTGGGCTGGAAAGAATTTGAGATGGAGGTGGTCCGTGACAAGGCGGATAACGCCATCATCGTCTGCGCCATTGAAAACATCGACCCCATGGGCGTGCACACCGGCGATTCGATCACCGTGGCCCCGGCGCTGACGCTGACGGACAAAGAATACCAGATCATGCGGACCCATTCGATCAACGTGCTACGCGAGATCGGCGTCGAAACTGGCGGCTCCAACGTGCAATGGGCGGTGAACCCTGCCGATGGCCGTATGGTGGTCATCGAGATGAACCCGCGGGTGTCGCGTTCTTCGGCGCTGGCCTCCAAGGCGACCGGCTTCCCGATTGCCAAGATTGCCGCCAAACTGGCTGTGGGCTACACGCTGGACGAGTTGGACAATGACATCACCAAGGTCACACCGGCCTCGTTTGAGCCTTCGATCGACTATGTGGTCACCAAGATCCCCAAATTCGCCTTTGAAAAATTCCCCGGCTCCGAGCCCTATCTGACCACCGCGATGAAATCCGTGGGCGAAGCCATGTCGATTGGCCGCACCATCCACGAATCGATGCAAAAGGCGCTGGCCTCGATGGAATCGGGCCTCACCGGCTTTGATGAGATCGAAATCCCTGGTCTGACCATCGGCACCTGGGATATTGCCACCGACAAGGCCGCGGTGATCAAGGCGATCAGCCAGCAGACCCCGGACCGGCTGCGCACCATCGCCCAGGCGATGCGCCACGGTCTCAGCAATGATGAAATCCATGGTGTCACCAAATTTGACCCCTGGTTCCTGGATCGTATCCGCGAGATCGTCGAAGCCGAAGCAGAGGTGCGCAGCAACGGTCTGCCAAGCGATGAGAAGGCGCTGCGCCACCTCAAGATGCTTGGCTTTACCGATGCCCGTCTGGCCAACCTGACCAAAGCGAGCGAAAAATCCGTGCGCGATACACGGATTGCCAAAGGCGTGACTGCGGTGTTCAAGCGCATCGACACCTGCGCCGCCGAATTTGAGGCCCAGACCCCTTACATGTATTCCACCTATGAGGCCCCGATGATGGGCGACGTGGAATGCGAGGCGCGGCCCTCGGATCGCAAGAAGGTTGTCATTCTGGGCGGTGGTCCCAACCGGATTGGTCAGGGCATCGAGTTTGACTATTGCTGCTGCCACGCCTGCTACGCGCTGACGGACGCGGGCTATGAAACCATCATGGTCAACTGCAACCCGGAAACAGTTTCAACCGACTATGACACCTCGGATCGGCTGTATTTTGAACCGCTGACCTTTGAGCACGTGATGGAAATCCTGCGGGTTGAACAGGAAAATGGCAGCCTGCATGGCGTCATCGTTCAGTTTGGCGGCCAGACCCCGCTGAAACTGGCCAATGCGCTGGAGCAGGAAGGCATTCCAATCCTCGGCACCTCGCCCGATGCCATCGACCTGGCCGAAGACCGCGAGCGGTTCCAGGAACTGGTCAACAATCTGGGGTTGAAGCAGCCGCATAACGGCATTGCCTCGACTGATGAGCAAGCCCTGGAAATCGCCGAAGAAATCGGCTTTCCACTGGTGATCCGCCCCTCCTACGTGCTGGGGGGCCGGGCGATGGAAATCGTCCGCGATATGGATCAGCTGCGCCGCTACATCGCCGAGGCCGTGGTGGTTTCCGGCGACAGCCCGGTGCTGCTGGACAGCTATCTCTCTGGCGCGGTTGAACTGGACGTGGATGCGATCTGCGACGGCACCGACGTACATGTGGCAGGCATCATGCAGCATATCGAGGAGGCCGGCGTGCACTCGGGCGACAGTGCCTGTTCGCTGCCCCCCTACTCCCTGTCCAAGGATCTGATCGAAGAGATCAAGACCCAGACCTATGCGCTGGCCAAGGCGCTGAATGTTGTCGGCCTGATGAACATCCAGTTTGCCATCAAGGACGGTGAGATCTTCCTCATTGAGGTGAACCCACGCGCCAGCCGTACCGTGCCCTTTGTGGCCAAGGCCACCGACAGCGCCATCGCCTCCATTGCGGCGCGGGTGATGGCCGGCGAAAAGCTCACCGCCTTCCCGCACCGTGGCCCATACAAGCCCGATGCCGGCTATGATGTCGACACGCCAATGGCCGACCCGATGACCCTGGCCGATCCTGATATGCCCTGGTTCTCGGTGAAAGAAGCGGTGCTGCCCTTTGCCCGTTTCCCCGGCGTTGACACCATTCTGGGGCCAGAGATGCGCTCGACTGGTGAAGTCATGGGCTGGGACCGCGACTTCCCACGCGCCTTCCTCAAGGCGCAGATGGGAGCCGGCATGGTGCTGCCATCTGAGGGTCGTGCCTTTATCTCGATCAAAGACGACGACAAGGGCGCCCCGATGCTCGAGGCCGCCAATGTGCTGATCGAGCAAGGCTTTACCCTGATGGCCACCAGTGGCACCCACAAATGGCTGGAAGGCCATGGCGTCGCCTGTGATCTTGTCAACAAGGTCTATGAAGGCCGCCCGCATGTGGTGGACCTGCTGAAAGACGGCCATGTGCAGCTGCTCATGAACACCACCGAGGGTGCACAGGCTGTGGAAGACAGCAAGGAAATGCGCTCCGTCGCGCTTTATGACAAGATCCCCTACTTCACCACCGCCGCAGCCTCGAATGCAGCGGCGCTGGCGATCAAGGCCCAGGCCGAAGGCGATGTGGAAGTGAAGAGCCTACAGGGCTAGTTGACGCATTTTCAAAGCAGAAAACACAAAACCCCGGTTCATTGAGCCGGGGTTTCGTTTTTTGGCAGGTCCCAATCCTCGCCTTCAAAGCTTTGTGTAAATCGCGCGCCGTCAAGCGTATGCGTGCAGCAGGGGCACCAGGGCTTCATCTGATCCACCGTAAGCTCGGGATCAACCAGCGCAAGGCGATTGTCTTCCCCCACAAACAGGCCGCTGAAATAGGTGCTTTACCCCGTGCGCACGTAGCGTTCGCCATCCTCTGGCTGCAGCGCGACAAGCCGAAATATCGGTTCATCCTTGTCCAACCACGCCACCGCTTCGCTATAGATATCGTCCCAGTCCTGCCCAACCTTTGACAGCAAAAACTTATAAAGCGGCGTATGGTCCAATCCGTTGCATTTTTCGCACGCAGCCAAAGATACCAGCGAAGCCCCAAGAAAGGAAACTGCTCCCGCCATTCTTACCTGTGCGAACCATAGTGCATAGAAACAAGAAGGGCCGCGGTCTTCACCGCAGCCCCCAAGATGGTTTTGATAGAGCACAGCCCCATTATGCCGCCAGTGCCAGTGCCGCCTTCCGCTCTCGCTTCTCATCACGGGCAAAGAAGATCAGGTAGAACACCGGCGCCGCCACCAGGGTCAGCACCGTGGCAAAGGCCAGACCGCCCATGATGGTCACCGCCATGGAGACAAAAAAGGCATCCCACAGCAGCGGGATCATCCCCAAAATCGTCGTAACCGCCGCCAGCATGACCGGGCGCAGACGCGACACGGATGCCTCGACGATGGCCTCGCGCAGGGGTTTGCCCGTCTCGCGCACCAGGTCGATTTCTTCGACCAGAACGATGCCATTCTTGATCAGCATCCCCGACAGGCTGAGCAGGCCCAAAAGCGCGGTGAAGGTAAAGGGCAGACCGGTGCCAAGCAGGCCGACAACCACCCCGTTCACAGACATCGGCACCAAGAGCCAAATGATGATCGGCTGGCGCAGCGCGTTGAACAAGAGCACAGAGATCAGCACCATGATCAGCACCGTCACAGGCAGCTGCTTGCCCAGACTTTCATTGGCATCGCCCGAGCTTTCGTGCTCTCCGCCCCATTCCATGGCATAGCCAGGAGGCAGCGGCATTTCTTCAATGCTGGCCTGGATTTCGGAAAAGACCGTGGCGGCGGTCAAATCAACCGGAATATCGGCGCCCACCGTCAGGGTTGGCACCCGGTCGCGACGGTGCAGCAAGGTGTTTTCCAGCTTCAGATCGACGCCATCGATCATTTGTTCGATCGGCAGGAACTTCTGCGCGTTATTGGAATAGACCACCTGATCCATGATGTTATAGGCGCCATCGCGGGGGCGGCGAATGATGATGGGGATCAGCCGGTCCTGTTCGCGAAAGACCCCGGCCTGCAACCCATCGGTTGAAAACAACAGCGTGTCGGCAATGTCTTCGCGGGCGATGCCAGCGGTCTGGGCACGCTCGGTCGCATAGCGCGGTGTCAGTACCAGTTCCTGCTCGCGCCAGTCCTGCCGAGTATTCAGGATATTGGGCGAAGCGGCCTCCAGGCGGCGCTTGGCCTCTTCTCCCAGTTGACGCAGCACCTTTGGGTCCGGGCCCGAGAAGCGCACCTGGATGGGATCGCCGCCACCCGGCCCAAAGACAAGCCGCTTGGTCCGGAACTCGCCCTCGGGGAACTGCGCCTGTCCAAAGGCTTCCAGTTCTTGCTGCAGTGGCGGAATATCAGCCAGGCTGGCGGTGCGAATGATCATATGACCATAGCTTGGGTTAGGTTTCTCTGCGTTGTAGGTCAGCATGAAACGGGTGGCACCCTGCCCCACGAAAGTGGTGAAATCCACCACGTCTTCGCGCGTTTTCAGCCAGTCCTCAACCACGGCCAGATGCGCCGAAGTTGTTTCTATCGTGCTGCCCTGCGGCAGTTTGTAGTGCACGAAGAACAGCGGCGTATTGGCATCGGGAAAGAACTGCTGCTTGACGGTGCCAAAGGCGGCAAAGCACACCACCGTCAGGCCAAACAGCCCCACGACCACCAGCCAACGCAGCTTTAGCGAGATCCGCAGCAAGCTACCATAGGCGCGAAACAACAGTCCGCCATAGGCATCCGTGTCGTCGCCATCGCCCTGTTTGAAGAAATAATGCCCCAAGAGCGGCGTCGCGGTCAGCGCCAGAAGCCAGCTCAGCAACAGGGAAATGCCAATCACCGCAAAGAGCGAGAACAGGAATTCACCGGCGGAATCCGGACTTAGCCCAATGCCTGCAAAGGCCATGATGCCAATCACCGTCGCCCCCAGAAGCGGAATCTGCGTCTTGGCGGCCGCATCATGGGCCGCCGCACGGGAATCGCGGCCGCGCTGCATGGAAATCTGCATGCCTTCGGCCACCACAATGGCGTTATCCACCAACATCCCCATGGCGATAATCAGCGCCCCCAGCGAGATCCGCTCCATTTCAATGGAAAACAGGTTCATGAACAAAAGCGTGCCCACCACAGTCAGCAACAGGGTTGTGCCCACAACCACAGCCGCCCGCCAGCCCATGAACAGGGCCAGCACCGCAACCACAATCGCCACCGAGGTCGCAAGATTGACAAGAAAGTCATTGGAAGCCTGATCCACCACCAGATGCTGCTGATAGATCGGCAGCAGCTCTACCCCAAAGGGGATCTGCCGGTCCAGCGCGGCCAGACGATCATCGACCCGTGTGCCCACTTCGACGATATTTTCACTGGCAAGGCCGGCAATGCCAAGGGTGAAGGCTTCGACCCCGTTGAACCGGATCATCAGGTCGGGATTGCTGGTACGGCCACGAAAGACCTTGGCCATATCAACCACATTGATCACCTCGCCCTGGGCGCCAATCGACAGGCCGGCGATTTCCGACACGGTATCTGATCCGGCCGGGGCGCTGATGCGGGTCTCGGACTGTCCGGCATCAAGAAACCCGCCAGAACGTACAGTATTGGAGGTGGCGATAGAACCGGCGATGGCATTGATAGAGATGTTCTGATTGACCGAAATCGCCATATCAGGTTCGACAAAAACCGCCTCTTCCGGCAGGCCGGCAATCTCGACATCCGCGACCCCGTCCACCGCCAGCAGTTCTCGCCGCAAAAAGGTGGCCAGTTCGTGTTTTTCGGCGTCGGTATAGCCCTCGGTGGTAACTGCATAAAACAGGCCAAAGACATCGCCGAAACTGTCGTTCACAAAGGGCTGGGAAACCCCATCGGGCAACCCGCGCGCCGCGTCGCGAATATTGGCCCGCAGATCGGTCCAGATCGCAGGCAATTCACTGCCATCATAGATGTCTTGCATTTCCACTTCGATCAGCGAACTGCCGGGGCGATTGATCGAGGTGATGGTCTTTACCTCGCCCATTTTCTGGATCGCTGATTCCAGTGGCTCAGTCACCTCGCGGGCGACCTGCTCGGCGCTGGCGCCGGGATAGGCCGTGATGATGACCGCCTGTTTGATGGTAAAGGCCGGGTCTTCCAGGCGGCCCAGGTTCAGGAACCCCCATATGCCGCCCAGCAGGGCCACCAGCATAATGATCCAAGTATAAAGTGGCCGATTGATCGAGGCGCGTGCAATATCCATGTTCCGGGCCTCAGCTCGCAAAACCGGCAAACCGGCGGACCGATTGACCGTCGGTCAGCGCATTGCCACCGGTGGCAACGATCTCTTCGCCGCCGTCCAGACCAGAGGAAATGGCGAAATCGCCGTTCTGCGTCGCCTGCAGCTCTACTGCGACCCAGTTGACCACCCCGGTCTCGCCACCCTTGGGGGAAAAGACCATGACGCCAACTTCGCCCGCCGCAGAGGTCACAATCGCAGTGCCCGGCACCAGGATGCCCCGCTCGCCGGTGTCCACCTTGATCCGCACCGAGGCCGAGGCCCCCGGCAGGATTTCTCGCCCCTCTGGCGGGGTCATACGAAAGGTCACCCGGAAGGTCTGGCCGATATTGCTGGCTTCGGCCTTGAATTCAAGGATCTCCAGAGGAAATTCCTCGTCGCTGCCGGGAAAGCGCGCGGTGGTCGAAACGTCGTCGCCACGATCCGCCCGCTGGAACAGGATCTCTGGCACGTCGACTTCGATATGCAGCACCGACATGTCATGCAGGCGCACAATCGGCACCCCGGCAGATACGGTGGTGAAATTCTCAACTTCGCGGGTGGAAACCAACGCCTCGAACGGGGCGTTCAAGGTGGCATGACGCAGTTCATACTCGGCATTGCGCAGCGCCACCCGTGCCAGCCCCGCCTGGGTTGTGGCATCTTCGATCGACACCGCGCTTACCGTACCTTTCAGCCGCTCCAGCCGGTGAACCGTCCGATCCGCCTGTTCCTTTTGCAGCCGCGCCTGTTCCAGGTTCAGTTCAAAGGGTTCCAGATCAAGCTGCGCAATCAATTGCCCCTTGGGCACGATATAGCCTTCGGCCACCGGGAAGCGCATCACCTGGCCAGGCACCTGAAAGGCCAGATCAACCGTCTGCTGGGCGGCCACCTGGCCAAAGAACTGCCGTTCCAGCAACCGGGTGCCCGACTGGGTTGTCAGCAGTTTCACCGGTTTGAGCACCTCTTCCGCCTGTGCCGGCACCGCCAGGGCCAGCCCAGATATTGCCACACTGGAAACCGCCAGGGCAGTACCTGTCAAAACCGGCACCATCGCCACGGCTAATTTTTGCAATAGCTGCATCTTCTACCTTTCTGTGCCAAGCAGCTGGTCACCAGCGCCTAGAATGTTCTCTTGTATCTTGTCGGAAAGTTCCGCGAATTGGCCTATCTCATCCGGGGTCAGCCCGCTGATCTGGCGCAGGGTCCGCCCGGCGCGATCCTCTAGAGCGCTGCGCATCAGGCGCCCCTTTTCGGTCAGTTGCAGCTGCAGGGCACGCCGATCCTGCGGATCACGCTGGCGCTGCGCCAGCCCCTCTTGTTCCAGCCGGTCCGCCGCCAGGGTCACGCTGGAGGGCACCAGCAAGAGCGTTTTTGCCAGCTCTCCCATACGGCGCGGGCAATCGAGCTGCATCAGCAGATAGCACTCCATGCGGCCAAGCCCGGCACCAAGCCCCTGCTGTTCAAAGGCCTCTTCCATCCGCAGATGCAAGGCCAGGACGCCCCGCAGCGCCCGCATTTCCGGCGTCAGCATCACCTTGGCAGGCTGACTGGGTTGATCCGCGCGCGACAAGGCAGGCCCGCTGGCAGCACCAGCCCCTGAAGGCAGAGAGGATTTTGGTGAGGACGGTGACATCTGGCTCCAGGCGGCAAAGAAGTGATTCCCTCTGACATACTTCAGCCAATGAACCTTTCATGTGATGAAGTTCACACTTCTTTGTTCGGCGCCCATCTTTGTGCGCCCCCTTCGCGGAACCTGTCGTAAACCTTGACCTTTGGCACAAAAAAGCGGCACAACTGCGGGGTTTCATCCCCATAGGTCCAAAGCCATGTACACAGCCGCCATCACCGGCACCGGGGTTTTCACCCCCTCGCAAGTCATCACCAATGCCGAACTGGTTGAGGCCTTCAATGCCTATGCCGACCGGATCAACGCCGAAAACGCCGAGGCCATTGCCGCAGGCGACGTTGAACCGCTGCAGCATTCCTCGGAGGAGTTCATCTTCAAGGCCTCTGGGATCGAACAGCGCTATGTCATGGACAAGACCGGGGTGCTTAACCCGGATATCATGTATCCACAGCTGCGCCAGCGCGACGACGCTGAGCCGGGCATCCTAGCCGAAATGGCACTGGACGCAGCCCAAAAGGCGCTGGCCCAGGCGGGCAAGACCGCTGAAGATGTCGATCTGGTGATCTGCGCCGCCTCTAACCTAGAGCGCGCCTATCCGGCAGTTGCGATTGAAATCCAGGATCTTCTGGGGATCAAGGGTTTTGCCTTTGACATGAATGTCGCCTGTTCTTCGGCCACTTTTGGCATTCAGACTGCCGCCGATATGATCCGCTCTGGCAGCATTCGTTCGGCCCTGGTTGTGAACCCCGAAATCTGTTCCGGCCATCTGGAATGGCGCGACCGCGATTGCCATTTTATCTTTGGCGATGTGGCAACAGCAACCCTGCTGGAGCGGATCGAAGACGCCAAGGGCGATCATTTTGAGGTGATTTCAACCCGCTGTGCCACTGAATTTTCCAACAACATCCGCAACAACAACGGTTTCCTGCGGCGCTCTCGCCCTGATGGGGTGAAAGACCGGCGCGATATGCAGTTCATGCAAAACGGGCGCAAGGTCTTCAAGGAAGTGCTGCCAATGGTCAGCCAGCACATCGCCGCCCATATGGCGGATGAAGGCATTCAGAGCGACGCGCTAAAGCGGCTGTGGTTGCATCAAGCCAATAAGTCCATGAATGATTTCATCGGCAAAAAGGCCCTTGGCCGCACCCCACAGCCGGGGGAACAACCCAATATCCTGCAGGACTATGCCAATACCTCTTCTGCCGGGTCGATCATTGCCTTTGCCAAATATTCGCAAGATCTGGCCGAGGGAGATCTGGGGCTGATCTGTTCGTTTGGCGCGGGCTATTCCGTGGGATCGGTTCTGCTGCGGCGCCACCACGGCAGCTAAGCAGGCAGGCCGATACAGAAGAAGGCAGCCAAGGCCCCGCAATCAAAGCGGTCTGGCCTTGGCCTAGCCCCTGGCCCACCCTTTTGCGCTAGGCGCTTTCTTCTTCCAGATGCAGCTTCATATCCAACAGGACATGCTGCAACAGCACCGTTTCCCGCAACAGCCGCTTGGCTTCATTCACGGTGATAATACCGTCTTCGATTGCCGTCTGGTATTCGCTCATCAAAAAGGCAAACCGCTGGCTGAGCGCGATTACATCCGCGTTGACCCCGCCATTGCGACCCGCACCGCCTTCGGCATTGCCGCCACTTCTGCTTTCGTAAGACAGGGTGATATTCTTCAGATCCGCAAGCGCAGAGGTCACATGCGGATAAGAGGATTCTTTCTCCAGCTTGGCCACCGCATCCACCGGCATAAAACGATCAGCGTGTTCTGCGTTGTCTGAATAATACCGCCCCAAAGTTGCCTTGGATTTTCCGGTGATCTGGCAGGCCGCCTCAATCCCGACATCCTTTACCAGGGCCTCTGTATGCTTTTTCAGATAGGTACCAATCTCTGCCATTAACTCTCACCAGCTATGCCGCGCCAAAAGGGGAAGGTCGGGAAAAATTTCCCATAAGGGTGTTGTAAAGTATTTGTTATTCTTGCGCCATCCCTAAGGTTTTCAGGGATTTAGAGAGTGACGGAGGATATATTTCAGCCTCCATTTTATTGCGAAGTCGGCTTTGTGAGTGGGCTGTCTTCGAGAGAAAATGCATTTTCCCATGCTTTGAGATGGGCAAACTTTTCAAACAGGTACCCTTCCTGCCTGCCCGGTCACATTTGCCGGGCCTCCCCTTTCAGGCCATCACCTGCGAAGGATCGGGAAGGGTACGATTTGCTCTATCCCCGTACGCGGCCTCGGAGGATTGCCATTTTCCCTCTAGATTTAAGGGGATGCGCGTTGACCGCGCAACTCCACGGCTTGGCAGATCGCCAGAAGAGAACCATCAGCCGCGCCTACAACCGGGGGGCATTTCTGTCGTTCCGGCACCGCCACCGGCAGCTCTGCCCCTTGCCCAGCCCCGCTCCGGCGCGATATGGGAGCGCCATGGCAAAGCTCTATTTCAATTACTCAACCATGAACGCGGGAAAGTCGGCGGTTCTCTTGCAGGCCTCGCATAACTACCGTGAAAACAACATGGACACCTATCTGCTGACCGCGCAGATCGACACCCGTGAAGGCGCCGGAAGAATCGCTTCGCGCATTGGCATCAGCGCAGCTGCCGATACCTTCGCGCCGGACGATGATCTTTTTACCAAGATCAGCACCCGTCTGGCCCAGGGAAAACTGGCCAGCATTTTTGTTGATGAGGCCCAGTTCCTGACCCCTGATCAGGTCTGGCAGCTGGCCAATGTCGTGGATGATCTCGGCGTACCGGTGCTGTGCTACGGGCTGCGGGTGGATTTTCAAGGCCAGCTGTTTCCCGGCTCTGCCAGTCTCTTGGCGCTGGCCGATGAAATGCGCGAGGTCCGCACGATTTGCCACTGCGGGAAAAAGGCCACCATGGTGATCCGCCAGGATGGGACAGGCCGCGCCATCACCAAGGGCGATCAGGTGCAGATCGGCGGCAACGAAAGCTATGTTTCACTGTGCCGCCGCCACTGGCGCGCCGCCATGCGGGCGGGCGATTGACCTAACCGCCCTCGCCCCCCCCCCTGTTCCGCCCCTGTTTACCCAGGGGCCGGGTTCAGGCCAAATTTGGCGGCGTTTCACTGGCAAGCCCTGCGGCAAGGTTGTCCAGCGCCATATGGCCCATGGCGCTGCGCACCTCCTCGGTGGCGGTGCCCAGATGCGGCAGGAGCGTCACGTTATCCAAATCCCGCAGCGCCTGCGGCACCTCGGGTTCGAATTCATAAACATCAAGCCCCGCGCCTGCGATACCTCCCGCTTGCAGGGCGGCAATCAGCGCCGCCTGGTCGACCACCTCGCCGCGTGCGATATTGACCAGATGCGCCGTTGGCTGCATCGCCGCCAGCACCGCTGTATCGACAAGATGCCGCGTTTCAGCCCCACCCGGCACCGCCACCACCAGGAAATCCACCGCTGCGGCCATCTGTGTAAGGTCGGGCATCCGCACTGCGGCAAAATCCAGATCCTTGTCGCTGCGCGCGATGTAGGAAACCTGCATACCAAAGCCAAAGTGGCAGCGCCGGGCAATCGCGGCGCCAATCCGGCCCATCCCGACAACACCCAGCTTTTTGCCGGTCACATGCTGGCCCAGCATCTGGGTCGGATGCCAGCCAGACCAGTCGCCACTGCGCACCAGCCGTTCCCCCGCGCCTGCCCGGCGCGCCGACATCAGGATCAGCGTCAGGGCAATATCCGCCGTGGCATCGGTGACGGCACCGGGCGTGTTGCTCACCTGCACCCCATGGGCATGTGCAGCGGCCACATCGATATGATTGATCCCAACGCCAAAATTGGCCAAAAGCTTGCAGCGTGGGTTTGCCACTTCGGCAAAGACACTGGCATCAAAGGTATCGCCCAGCGTTGGCATCACCAGATCATAGTCCCGCAATGCGGCCGTCATCTCTTGCCGGGACATAACGCGGGTGTCAGCGCGAATATCAACATCAAACTCAGCCCGCGCGCGGGCCTCGACTGCGGCGGTCATCGGTCGTGTAATCAACAGCTTCATCGTCAA
The DNA here is from genome assembly GCF_029697505.1 of Pseudophaeobacter profundi. Classification (GTDB taxonomy): domain Bacteria; phylum Pseudomonadota; class Alphaproteobacteria; order Rhodobacterales; family Rhodobacteraceae; genus Pseudophaeobacter; species Pseudophaeobacter profundi. Next base: position 133,142 of record NZ_JARJEF010000006.1, read on the forward strand.
TGCATCCTTCCCCCCAGCGGAACCGGCCCGTCGGGGCCAACCAGGCGAATTTCTCCGTCGTCATCCGGCAGCCCCAGCACCAGCACCTCTGACATGAATTTCCCGATCTGACGCGGCGGGAAATTCACCACCGCCAGCACCTGTTTGCCAATCAGCGTTTCCGGCGTGTAATGCGCCGTCACCTGGGCAGAGGTCTTTTTCTCGCCGATCTCAGCGCCAAAATCGATCCAGATCTTGATCGCCGGTTTGCGCGCCTCTGGATAGGGCTCCGCGCGGATCACCTCTCCGACGCGAATATCCACCTTCAGGAAGTCATCAAAATCAAGATCAGCCACGCGACAGCTCCTTTGATCGGTTGGCCGCCGCCGCAACGGCGCGTTTCAACAGATCGGGAAAGCCGCCCTCTTCCTGCATAAGAACCTCTAGCGCCGCCTGGGTGGTGCCATTGGGGCTGGTCACATTCATCCGCAGCTGGCTGGGGCTTTCCTCGGCGACCTTGGCCAATGCCCCGGCCCCGGCCACAGTGGCCTTGGCCAGTTTCATCGCCATGTCAGCCGGCAGGCCCTGGGCCTCTCCGGCGGCAGCCAGCGTTTCGATCAGGTGGAACACATAGGCCGGACCAGAGCCGCTGACCCCGGTGACTGCATCCATCTGGGCCTCGGACTCCAGGCGCAGGGTCTCGCCAATTGCGGACAGCAGCTCTTCGGTCACGTCAAGATCGGCGGCAGAGGCGCGCCGATTGCCAACCAGTGCCGTGATGCCCTGGCCAATGGCGGCAGGGGTGTTGGGCATGGCGCGCACAATCGGCGTCTGATCGCCCAGGATCTCTTCGAAACTGGCAATTGACGTGCCTGCCGCAACCGACACAAACAGCGTCTTGCCATTGCCCAGCGCCTGCAATTTTGGCAATGCCGCGCCCATCATCTGGGGCTTTACCGCCACCAGCACCAAAGCTGGCTCTCCGGGCAGGTCTTGATTGATATGCACCCCAGTGCCCTGCAACCACTCTGACGGGTGTGGGTCCAGCACCCAGACCGAGCTTGCAGGCAATCCGCCCTCCAGCCAACCTGCCAGCATAGCCGAGCCCATTTTGCCGCAGCCCAGCAGAACCAGCCCGCCGGTTTCAATCTGTGATATGGTCATCTGTTCATCTTCCCAAGTCAATCGCGCGTCACGTATCGGCCAATGCACAAAATGTCAGGGGTTCAGCCGACCGCGCCAAACGGCGCCCGCCGCACAAGTTTCCAAAAATACCCTAGAACGGCAAGATCTTATGCCCGGCCGTAGGTCTCTGCAATGGCGACCTGAATAGCATCTTTGGGGGATCTGTCAGCCCAGGTGGTCAGCTGGATCGCCGGATAGTAGCGCTCGCAGCTAGACACTGCCGCATGGATCATCGCGTCGATCTGCTCGGGGCTGGCCGATTGCCCGCCCGCCAGAACCAGCCCATAGCGATAGAGCATCACCTTGTGATCCGCCCAATAGGTGAAACCGCCTGCCCAGCACTGATCATTCATCAGATTGATCAGCTCATACAGCTGCGGAATCATCGCGGTGGGTGGTTCCATCTCAAAGCTGCAAATCAGCCGCAGCGTTTCTTCATAACCTGACCAGGCAAGGGTCAGCGAATAGGTGCGCCACTGACCTTCGACGGCCATGGCGATCTGATCGTCGCCAATGCGGTCAAAATCCCAATCATGATGCGCAGCAAGGTTTTCGACGATGTCAATCGGGTGTGCCTCGTCGTCCAGAAGATATTCGGAAAGGGCCATAGTCTCACCTCTCGGGTCTCTAACCGCTGGGGCACTGCGTGCCCGCTACAGCTAGGTTTCTGGTCTACAGAACGAGGAGCATCCCCGCCTCTATACCATATATGGTGGCAAGAGGGAGTGATCCTGGCAACCCTTTATCTGGGGATATCTGCAATAAGTTGTGGACGAAAGCGCTTCAGCCGCAAAATATTGCATACTAGGCCGCCTCGCACCTTCCACGGCCTGGCCATGAACAGGACCGGCACCCCCGGCACAGCAACAGGCCGCGAAAGCATAAATCGACGGGAAGGCCGCGCGGGTACTGCCCAGCGCAACAGAGGGTGAGGGTAGCAGAGAGACACAGATCCAATGCCCCCTTGCCCCCAAACAGCGGCGCAGAGGCACGGGCGAGGACAGCCAAGCTAGCGCCCTGAAAAATCGACGCAGGCAGGATGGAATGGGTCAACCACGTCAGGCGCAGGCACAGCACGCCATCACGTTGCGCCGTACAGCACAGCGGACGAAAAGCACCCGGCAAACAGCGCCAGGCAGATCAGCCTCACTTAGCCCTTGGCTTCAAGCGCCTCCAGGCGCAACTTCAGGGCCTCGTTTTCTTCGCGTGCCTTTTGCGCCATGGCGCGTACCGCATCAAATTCTTCGCGGGTGACAAAATCGTGGTCGGCCAACCAACGATCCATCAGCCCCTTCATCGCGGTATCTGCTTCGTCCTTTGCACCCTGGGCCACGCCCATCGCATTGGTCATCAGCTGGGAAATATCATCCATGATCTTGTTGCGGCTCTGCATCATCTTCTCCGTATCGCTCTCCCCCCCTATATGGGGTGCAAAGGGTCATCGGCAAGCCGTTGACTTCCCTTCACGACCAGAGGCATTCAGGACCACATGCAGGCCATGATCCCATTCCCCGATATTTCGCCCGAGATTTTCTCGATTTCCCTGTTTGGCATGGAGTTTGCCCTGCGTTGGTACGCCCTGGCCTATATTGTTGGCATCGTGATTGCCTGGCGCCTGGCGGTCGCTGCGCTGAAAACGCAGCGCCTTTGGCCCGCGCAAACCCCACCAATGCAGCCCCAGCAGGTCGAAGATTTGATGACCTGGATCATTCTTGGGGTGATTCTCGGGGGGCGGCTTGGCTTTGTGCTGTTCTACCAGCCGGGCTACTATCTCAGCCATCCGATGGAAATTCTGCGCATCTGGCAGGGCGGCATGGCCTTTCACGGCGGCCTGCTTGGGGTGATTGTCGCGACCTGGGCCTATGCCGCACGCCACGGGATCGCCAAGATACAGATGGCCGATCTGGTCGCCTATACGGTGCCGACGGGGTTGCTGCTAGGGCGACTGGCCAATTTCATCAACGCCGAGCTATGGGGCCGCCCCACCGAGCTGCCCTGGGGCGTGGTCTTCCCGGGGGACGCGGCGCAAAGCTGCGGACAGGCCCTGGGCGCGCTCTGCGCCCGTCATCCATCGCAGCTCTATGAAGCGCTGCTGGAGGGGCTGGTGCTGGGCGGCCTGCTAATCTGGCTGGTCTGGCGGCGTCAGGCATTCTTGCGCCCAGGTCTGGCCCTGGGCCTGTTCCTGGCGGGATATGGCGCGGCGCGCTTCCTGGTAGAGTTCTTTCGCCAGCCCGATGCGCATTTTGTCAGCCCGGGCAACCCGCTGGGACTGGCCTGGCAGCTGGGCGGTTATGGTCTGACGATGGGGCAAATCCTGTCGCTGCCGATGATTGCGCTGGGGCTGTACTTTGCTCTGCGAGCTCGGCCCGTGGTGGGTGCCCCGGCATGACATCGCTGCTGGATCAGCTGGCCGCCCGTATCCGAAGCGACGGTCCGATCAGCCTGGCTGATTATATGGCAGACTGCCTGCTGCATCCGGAACATGGCTATTACACCCGCCAGCAACCCTTTGGCACGACAGGGGATTTCACCACTGCGCCAGAGATCAGCCAGATGTTTGGCGAACTCATCGGCCTGTCGCTGGCGCAAAGCTGGCTGGATCAGGGCGCCCCCAAGGTCTTTACCCTGGCCGAACTGGGCCCCGGACGCGGCACCCTGATGGCGGATCTGTTGCGCGCCACCCGCGCCGTGCCCGGCTTTCACACCGCGCTGCGCCTGCATCTGGTTGAGGCCTCGCCAAGCCTGCGCCGCACCCAGGCCGAGACCCTGCAAGGCTATGAGGTCACCTGGGCCGACAGCATAGAGGCGCTGCCGCAGCAGCCGCTGTTCCTGGTGGCCAATGAATTTTTTGATGCCCTTCCCATCCGCCAGTTTGTCCGCGATGGGGATGGCTGGCGCGAACGCTGCGTTGGCCTGGCCGAGGGCGCGCTGTGCTTCGGGCTTGGCCCTGCAGCACCACAGCCCGCGCTGGAACACCGCCTGGCCGATACCAAATCCGACGATCTGGTAGAGCTATGCCCCGCAAGCCCCCCCATCACGGCCAGCCTGGCCCAGCGCATTGCCCAGCATGGCGGCGCTGCGCTGATCATCGACTATGGAGACTGGCGTTCTTTGGGTGACACGCTACAGGCGTTGAAATCGCATGCACCAGTGGATCCTCTGCTTGTGCCAGGGACTGCCGACCTGACCGCGCATGTGGATTTTGAAGTGCTGTGCAGCGTGGCGACCGGTGCGGGCTGTAGCCACAGCAGGGTCACACCGCAGGGGGTCTTTCTGGAGCGGCTTGGCATAACCGAACGCGCCCGCGCCCTGGCGAACCGACTGGAGGGCGCCGCGCTCGACAGCCTGGTTGCCGCACATCGACGGTTGACGCACCCGGATGAAATGGGAAACCTGTTCAAAGTTCTGGGGATCACCCCCGCCACGACCTCATTACCACCTGGATTGATCTCATGACGCTGGAAATTCTGACCTCTGATCTACTGGACGGTGTTCATCACGGGTTCTTCACCCGTCGCGGTGGTGCCTCTACCGGCGTGTTCAAGGGGTTGAACTGCGGCTTCGGCTCTAGCGATCAGCGTGATGCGGTAACGCTGAATCGCGCGCGCGTGGCCAAGGCCATGCAGGTGGCACCAACAGCGCTGGTTGGGGTGCATCAGGTGCATTCCGCCGATGTGGCGGTGATCACCGCCCCCACCACCGACCGCCCGCGCGCCGATGCCATGGTGACCAAAACGCCCGGAATCGCCCTTGGGATTCTGACCGCCGACTGCCAGCCCGTGCTGTTTGCCGATGCCGAGGCAGGGGTCATTGGTGCCGCCCATGCAGGGTGGCGCGGCGCATTGGACGGCGTGCTGGAGGCTACGTTGAACGCGATGGAAGACCTCGGCGCTGATCGCAGCAAGACCCATGCAGTGATCGGCCCGTCCATTTCGCAACGCGCCTATGAGGTGGGACCGGAGTTCTACGAAGACTTCCTGCAGCAAGACCCGGATCACGCCCGTTTCTTTGCCAATGGTACGGCGGGGCGCTATCAGTTCGACCTGCCCGGCCTGGGGCTGCACCTGCTGCGCACCGCAGGCATTGGTCAGGTCGAATGGACCCGCCATTGTACCTATAGCGATGCGGATATGTTTTATTCCTACCGACGCACCACCCACGCGGGGGAAGCCGACTACGGAAGGTTAATTTCCTGCATCGCCCTATAGGGTCGAAATCAGGGCAGCGCCGCACAGGTTTGGCCCCATTTCGCCGCAGATGACACCCGGATCTCAAAAACGTAATAAAATAAAATTAAATATCAACACCTTAACCGGGAAACATTCGAACACGGTGCCGCAGCCCGAGGTAACTCTGTGCTTGGGAATTTCCATGGGCCAGCCATATTCATGACGCAATGATTACCGATAGTAAGCTGAAACAAGCCTTGGGTAACACCGAGGCCTACAGCTGGGAGTTGCAAAATGAGCACCGGATCACGTTTTCTAAAATCGATGATTTCAGAAGCAAAATCAGATATTCAGCGGCTCCCTTGGCAGAAACATTGCAAAAGGCAGCTGCCGCAGTCCAGACAGCCATTTACGCTGGATCCCGCGGAGAGCGACCTGTCTGCGCAACAGCAGCGCGCCTAGCATAGGGCCGATCCGCCTGCGCCACTGCCAATCCTGATCGAAAACCACGACAAACCGCCCGTAAACAGCCCGCAAACCATGCGATATCTGTGAGCGCAGTGACCCTTTCTTAGGTATTCGCCACCACACTCGCCTAAGGAAACGCCCGCAGGATGCTCTGGCTATTGGCCGCATCTCGCAGATTGACCAAATAGTAACCCGTAAAGCACTTTGGTGCAGAGCCATATTATGCAGACAATAATCTTTCCCCCAAACCACCCTGCCAGTTCGCTGCGCCGATGGGGATCGGCATTCGGGTGGCAGGGCCGACCGAAGGGCCAGATCACATGACCCTGCCACTGTCACTCCAACAGGCCGCGGCCAGGGCTTCCGAAGCCCGGGCCTTGCTTCAGGATCCGGCGACCCTTCGCCTGGGCACAAAGCCCCAGCTGCGCCGCTATGAGGTGAGCACCCTGCTGCCCGATGGCGCAATCGCTGAAACCCGCCATATCGCCCCAGCCCTGCCGATTTTCGAAGATGCCTTCAGCGCCTTTACCCGAGGATCAATGGTGGATACCTGCAACGGGCCAATCGCCGTCGAAGACCTGCTGCCCGGCGACCAGCTGATCACCCAGGACGGCTCTTGCCAGCCGCTGATCTGGAAAGGCAGCACCAGCCTGGTGCCCGCCCGCGCTGATGCCAAGGGGCGCAGCCATCGCCTGACCAGTTTCATGGCTGACAGCCTGGGCCTGCAAAAGCCAACCTCCTGCGTGGTGGCGGGGCCTGCTGCGCGGCTCTTGCGGATGCCGCCACATCTGCGGGTCGGCACCGATCGACCACCGCTGCTGACCCTGGCGGAAGAATTTCAGGATGGCATGAACATCTTTGAAACCGCGCCACCGACAGTGGTGGATCTGTTTCACCTTTGCCTGCCCAAACATGCGGTGATCCGGGTCGGCGGGTTAGAGTTCGAGACCTATCATCCCGGCCCAGAGGCGCTGAAGCTGGTCAGCTATGCCATCAAGACCCTCTATCTCAACCTCTTTAGCCATATCGATACGATTTCAGGCTTTGGCCCACTGGCCTATGAGCGCAGCCAGGCCCCAGAACGTGGTGACCAGCCCTAGCCGGGCCATCACCCTTGGCCAAACAGCCGCAGCAAGATAGGAAATGGGGGATCGCGCGGCTCAGGCCTCGCGCTGCAGCCGTTCTTCCAGAACATCAAAGGGCACCCCTGGTTCATCCTTGGCACCACGGATCACCAGCGATGTCTTCACGCTGGCCACATTTGGAGTGGTCAAGAGCTGCGCTGTCAGAAAGCTTTGAAAGGTGCTCAGATCCGGAGCGACGCATTTCAGGATGAAATCCACCTCACCGTTCAGCATGTGACACTCGCGCACCAAGGGCCAACTGCGGCATTGCTCTTCAAAGGCGGTGAGTTCGGATTCGGCCTGGCTTTCCAGCCCCACCATAGCAAAGACCTGCACCTCAAAGCCCAGCTCGCGGGCGTTGACATCGGCGTGGTAGCCGCCGATCAGTCCAGCCTCTTCCAGGGCGCGCACCCGGCGCAGGCAGGGCGGGGCAGAAATGCCCACACGCTTGGCCAACTCGACATTAGTCATGCGCCCATCGGCCTGCAACTCCGAGAGTATCTTGCGATCAATCGGATCAAGACGGGTTGTGACCATGGTGTAAAGCTCCTGTCAGATTGCGTTTCTTATAGCACTGCTGCAAGACTGCGCAATATTATTTCACAATGGCGCAATATTCTTTGCCCCTACCAAGTTCAAGCGGCAAACGCCCCCTCCCCTAGGTCGCGCAGCCGGTGCCGCAGATCACACCAAATCGTGCGCCCCAGGCCCCGCCTTGCCCGCGCAACAGGGGTTTAAGAGCCGCCCCCCTATCGTTATATGCAAGCCTGACGGCGGCCACGGACGCCATTTTTGCTGATTCAATGTGCAAATACTGCGCAGTTATTGGGGATACGAGATGAGCGACACGCGCCACACCAAGGTTTTGATCATTGGCTCCGGTCCAGCCGGCTATACCGCTGGCGTCTATGCCGCCCGCGCCATGCTGGAACCCATCCTGGTGCAGGGCATCGAGCCCGGCGGCCAGCTGACCACCACCACCGAAGTGGAAAACTACCCCGGCTTTACCGAGGTGCAGGGCCCGGATCTGATGATCAAGATGCAGGAACATGCCCAGGCCATGGGCTGCGAAATCATCGGCGACATCATCACCTCGCTCGACACCTCTGCGCGTCCCTTCACCGCCAAGGGCGACAGCGGCACCACCTATACGGCGGATGCTGTGATCCTGGCCACGGGCGCCCGTGCCAAATGGCTGGGTCTGGAAACTGAAGACAAGTTCAAGGGCTTTGGCGTTTCCGCCTGCGCAACCTGTGACGGTTTCTTTTATCGCGGCCAGGAAATCGTGGTAATTGGTGGCGGCAACACCGCAGTCGAAGAAGCGCTGTTCCTGACCAATTTTGCCTCCAAGGTGACGTTGATCCACCGCCGCGACGAACTGCGCGCCGAAAAGATCCTGATTGATCGGCTGATGAAAAACCCCAAGATTGAGCCGCTCTGGTTCCATGAACTGGATGAGGTGATCGGCAGCGAAAGCCCGCTTGGGGTTGAGGGCGTGCGCGTCAAACACAGCAAGACTGGCGAAATCACCGAGATCCCCTGCAAGGGCGTCTTTGTGGCCATCGGTCACGCCCCGGCCAATGAACTGGTCAAGGATAGCCTTGAAATGCACAATGGCGGATACGTCTCGGTCAAGCCCGGCACCACCGAAACCTCGGTTCCCGGGATCTTTGCCGCAGGAGATCTGACCGATCACAAATACCGCCAGGCGGTGACCTCGGCCGGAATGGGCTGCATGGCCGCGCTGGACGCGGAACGCTTTATCGCGGAACAGGAGTAAGCCGGATGCCGCAGGATTTCGACACCCAGCGCGCCGAAACCGTAGCGGCATTCAACGCCCTGCAGGCCGAACATGGCCTGCCCGAGGTGGCGGACGTGGATTATTTCTTTGTCCCCACCCACGACGGGGCCGATTGGCGTGCCTTGGCAGAGGAGCTGAGCCGCAGCGAGTATAGCTGCACCTATGTCAGTGCCGATGACGCAGAAGATGGTGCCCCCTATCTTGCCGCGACGCTGTCAGATCAGATGGTTTCGGCCACCGGCATCTGGATCGGCGAGGAAGTGGCCACCCGCGCCGCACTGAAGCATGGGTTTTCCCCCGATGGCTGGGGGCTGGAGAGCTAGACACCGCCCTCGCCCGGCCCTGGCCCCGGCCCCAGCCCTGGCATCGGCACGGCCGCCGCAGGATCGACCCAGGATCGACGGGGCATTGCCCTGCCATTGACCCGGGCGGCTACGCCCGGCACTCTGCTTCTGGACAGAACCCACAAGACAGGAGAAGCGGCGGGTGGCAAGCGCACTCTGGCAGGGGAATTGGATCACCCGCACCAGGATAATCACCGGGCTGGTGTTGATGACCTATGCTTTCTTTCATTTCATCAACCTTGGGCTTGGACTGTTTTCACCAACCGCGATGGAGGCGATGCAAGACGCGCGCCATGTCATTACGCGCAATCCCCTGGGGATTGTCATCATGGCAAGTTCCCTGTTGCTGCATCCTGGCCTCGCGCTGTGGCGGCTGGCGCGCAAACGTAGCCTGCGCATGCCCCTGGGCGAGGCTGTTCAGACCATTCTGGGCCTGCTGATCCCGCTGCAGCTCTTGTCCCACATCACCCATAGCTCTGTTGCGCATCACCTCTTTGCAGTGCGCGATGACTACCCCTATATTATCGTGCTGATGTGGAACAGCCCGGTGATCTGGTGGCAGTCGGCGCTGCTGCTGGTGGTCTGGATCCATGGCTGCATAGGGCTGCATTTCTGGCTGCGCCTCACACGATGGTGGCGCAAGACCCTCCCCTACATGATCGGACTGGCGGTTTTCATTCCCAGTTTCGCCCTGGCCGGATTGCTGAGCGAAGGGCGGCGGATCTATGACATCTTTGTCGAGGGCAGCAGGCGCGCCGATCTGATGGCCTATTTCAATTGGCCCACCCCCGAGAGTTTTGCCACCCTGCGCCTGACCGAAACCCGGCTATTACAGATCTTCTTGCTGCTGCTTGCCCTGACTGCCTGCGCCTATGCGATACAAAAGCTGCGCCGCAATGGCCGATCCGTGCGTATCAGCTATTCCGACGGCCCCTCGATTACCGCGGAAAAGGGCATGACCCTTTTGGAAATGTCACGCAGCCACGCAGTGCCCCATACCTCCCTCTGCGGCGGCAAGGGCCGCTGCACCACCTGCCGGGTCGTGATCGACGCGGGCAGCGACAGCCTGCCCCCCCCTGCCCCACCCGAGGCACGCAGCCTGGCGGCGGTCAAAGCCCAGACCAATATGCGGCTGGCCTGCCAGATCCGCCCAGAGACACCACTCACCGTGACCCGCATGTTTCACCCCAACGGCCGTCGAAAGCGCGCCCATGCCAGCCAGGGGCGTGAACAGCAGCTGGCGATCCTGTTCCTCGACATGCGCGGCTTTACCGCCCGCACCTCTGCGCAATTGCCCTATGATGTGGTCTTTTTGCTGAACCGATTCTTTGATGCGGTTGTCCCCTGCGTCACCAGCAGCGGCGGCCATGTGGACAAATACCTTGGCGATGGCTTTCTTGCCGTCTTTGATGCGGCAGAGGCCAAGCAATCCGCCCAGGCGGCGCTTCGGGCCGCCAGCCAGATTGGCCTGGCACTTGAAACCTTCAACCAGACCCTGCAGGCGGAAGGGGATGAACCCATAAAGATCGGCATGGGGCTGCATCTGGGCGAGTTGGTCATTGGCGAGATTGGCGCCGCAGGCCATGCCCCACGCACCATCATCGGTGATACCGTCAATGCCGCCAGCCGCCTGGAGGGCGCCAGCAAGAACGAAGGGGTCGAGTTGATGGTTTCGGCCGCAGTATTATACGCGGCAGGCTACGCCACCTCAGATCTCGATCTGCGCAGCTTTCATCTGCGCGGCGTCGCAGAGCCGCTGATGGCCCTTGCCCTGCGTCAGGCTGCGACACTTCCCGAAATTTTGCAAAAATCTGAACCACAGTCCTGATTATCCCTGCCGGACGGGACAGTATTACGGCAATCAAGGCCATAGCAGATCAAATGGCGTTGCAGCGCAGCAACGCCTCCCGATCCCAAGCATTGCAGGTATTTTTGGCCTTTGCTCGCAGGGCCATTTATGCGATGCGTTCACGCGTGAACACACATTGACCCAGATACCATCGCGCCATGACACTGCCCGCCACACCCGCCACCCCAAACGAGGAAGACCAGATCTTCCGCCTCCTGCGCCAGCTTGATCTGGCACCGGAGGCGTCACAGCGCGCCACGGCAACAGCGCTGGGTCTTTCTTTGGGGCGATTGAACACACTGTTGCGCAGTGTCGCCGATAGCGGGCTGATAACCATAAGCGACAGGGCTGGCCCCGATAAGCGGCAGCGCTTTGCCTACACGCTGACACGACGTGGCGCCGCTGAAAAAAGACGACTCACCGATCAATTCCTCTCCCGCAAGCTGGCTGAATACGATGTGCTGCACGCGGAACTTACCGGCACCGCAAGCGGCTTGCCCCATATCAAACACAGGACTCATCCAATGCAGAATAACCTGGCTCCTATCCCCGAGCTCTATGTCTCCTATGACTCTGCCCAGAAGCTGAAAACCGAGGCGGGCGAACTGAAAAGCCACGACCTGACCCCACGCCAGATCTGCGATCTTGAACTGCTGATGAACGGCGGCTTCAACCCGCTGAAAGGCTTCCTGACCGAGGAAGACTACAACGGTGTTGTGGAAAACATGCGCCTGGCCGACGGCACGCTCTGGCCAATGCCGATCAATCTGGATGTATCCGAAGAATTTGCCGCCTCGCTGGAAGTGGGCGAGGATATCGCACTGCGCGATCAGGAAGGCGTGATCCTGGCAACCATGACTGTCACCGACAGCTGGACGCCAAACAAAGCACGCGAAGCCGAAATGGTGTTTGGCGCCGACGATGCCGCACACCCTGCGGTCAACTACCTGCACAATCAGGCCGGCAAGATCTATCTGGGTGGCCCTGTCACCGGCATCCAGCAGCCTGTGCACTATGACTTCCGCGCCCGTCGCGACACCCCGAACGAACTGCGCGCCTACTTCCGCAAGCTGGGCTGGCGCAAAGTTGTGGCCTTCCAGACCCGCAACCCGCTGCACCGCGCCCACCAGGAACTGACCTTCCGCGCCGCGCGTGAAGCCCAGGCCAACCTGCTGATCCACCCGGTTGTCGGCATGACCAAACCCGGCGATGTCGATCACTTTACCCGCGTGCGCTGCTACGAGGCCGTGCTGGACAAATACCCCGCCTCCACCACCTCGATGAGCCTGCTGAACCTGGCGATGCGTATGGCAGGCCCCCGCGAAGCGGTCTGGCACGGGCTGATCCGCAAGAACCACGGCTGCACCCATTTCATCGTTGGCCGCGACCACGCTGGCCCTGGCAAGAACTCGGCCGGTGAAGATTTCTATGGCCCCTATGATGCGCAGGATCTGTTCCGCACCCATCAGGAAGAAATGGGCATCGAAATGGTCGATTTCAAACATATGGTTTGGGTGTCCGAGCGCGCCCAATATGAAGCCATCGACGAGATCGAAGACAAGGATAACGTTACCATCCTCAACATTTCCGGCACCGAGCTGCGCCGCCGCCTCTCCGAGGGTCTGGAGATCCCCGAGTGGTTCTCTTTCCCTGAAGTGGTCAAGGAACTGCGCCGCACCAAGCCACCGCGTTCCAAGCAGGGCTTTACCGTCTTCCTGACCGGCCTGTCCGGATCCGGCAAATCCACCATCGCCAACGCGCTGATGATCAAGCTGATGGAAATGGGCGGCCGCCCCGTGACCCTGCTGGATGGCGATATCGTGCGTAAGAACCTCAGCTCCGAGCTGGGCTTCTCGAAAGAGCACCGCGACCTCAACATCCGCCGCATCGGCTATGTGGCGTCCGAGATCACCAAGAACGGCGGCATCGCCATCTGTGCGCCCATTGCGCCCTACGCCACCACCCGCCGGGCCGTGCGTGAAGATGTCGAAGCCTTTGGTGCCTTTGTGGAAATCCACGTCGCCACCTCGCTGGAAGAATGCGAACGCCGCGACCGCAAGGGCCTGTACAAACTGGCCCGTGAAGGCAAGATCAAGGAATTCACCGGGATCTCTGATCCCTATGACGTGCCCACCAACCCCGAGCTGAGCGTCGAGACCGAAAACGTCGATGTCGACAACTGCGCGCATCAGGTGCTGCTGAAGCTGGAAAACATGGGCCTGATCTCCGGCTAAGGTGCGATCAGCCCCGCCAGGCTGCCACAGGCAGTCAACAAATATCAGCGACGCGCGTCCCTTTTGACGAAGGGGCGCGCGTTATTTTATGGCGATTTCGGCGGTATTCACACTTTCGTGTAGGCGGTTTCCCACCTAAACTGGGCCTATTCACAGGTAAAGATACAGATGCCCCAGCAGATTAAGACTCATGTTTTCACCGACATTCCCCAGATTTCATTTCTCAAACAAGCACCCGGCGGACTATCGCAGATTGGAAATGTCAGGTTCACCTTTGGCTCTACCGTCCCGGAAGATACCGACGTCCTGATCGCGTTTAACCGCGCCTCGTACACAATCAAAAGCCGGGTACCGCGCGAACGCAGCATCTTTATCGCAGCGGAACCGGATGTCATTCACCCCTATAGCTGCCGCTTTCTCAATCAGTTTGGCCTGGCCCTGACCACCACGGACAAACCGCTGACCACCAAGAAATGGCACCGGGCCGTCTGCTGGTATTGGTGGGTTGGTACCGATTTTTCGGGTCAGCGCGCGCCGCATGGCTATGACTGGTTCAAGACTCTGGCCATCCCAGCGAAACAAGACAAAATCGCGATCGTCACCTCGAACAAGGTCTATACGGAATTTCACCGCAAGCGCATGCGCTTTGTCGAGGCCATGACCCAGCTGATCCCGGAACATATCGAACTATACGGTCGCGGCTTTACCCCGGTTGATGACAAGGCCGACGCGCTGCTGCCCAACAAATACAATCTTGCGATTGAAAACGGCGAAGGCCCGCATGTCTGGACAGAGAAGCTGACCGATCCATGGCTGTGCTGGTCCTTTCCCTTCTATGCCGGCTGCACCAATGTGCCTGCGTATTTCCCAGAAGACAGCTTTGCGACCCTGGACCTTAGCAACCCGGAACAGGAAGCCCAGCGCATGGTCCGCGATATGCAAAATGGCCGCTGGGAAGGCGCCCAGGCAGCCATTCGCACCGCCCGAGACAAAGTTCTGGAAGAAGAGAACATCATGCAGCTGATGATCCGCCTGTCGCACCAGGCGATGGCGCAGCCGGTACAATCAGACGAGCGCAGGGAGAATTACATCTGGTCAGAACGGTCCCTATGGCCGGAAAAGGGATGCCGCGGTTCGGTTGGCGAATGGATTTTTCGCAATTCGATCCTGATGTTCGACCCCGAAGCAGAGCTGAAGACCCAAGGGCTGCGCCGCGCCTGGGACCGCAGGAAATCCAAACGCCGCGCAGAACGTGACGCCCGACGCCTGAAGCGGGGTTAGGCTGAATCCGGCAGATCCACCGTGCCGCGCATCAGCACGTACCCTGTGCCCGCAACCCGGATCCCTTCGGGGGCCTCGGCGGGGCCAACCAGGCTGATACGCGCCTGCCCAGGGCGACCCATGCCATGGCCCTGTTCGGCCACAAAGCTATCTTTCTGCATCAGGCCGTTGCGCCACAGATAGGCGCCCATCGCGCCGCTGGCAGAGCCGGTGAACGGATCTTCCGGCGGACTGGGGGGCGCCATCAGCGACCGCGCATAGGTATCGCCCACTTCTGTGGCCCCCTGCAGGGTCACCAGAAAGGGTTCCATCATATCAATCCCATCCGCCCCCTGCGCCTGCCCCAGCCGCGCCAGTGCCGCGAGGTCAAGCCGGGCTGCTGCCAGCGCCTCCTGGTCCTTCAGCACGGTAATACAAAAGGGCAACCCGGTAGAGACCGTTTGCGGCCGCCCCAGAATGGCCTCGACCGGCAGCGAAATTGCTGCGGCCACCAGAGCCGAATCGGGACAGAGGCCGAACTGCGGCGCCACCTGGGTCATTTCGATCTGATCCCCGCGCACCGCGACTGGCACGACACCTGCCCCGGTTTCCAACCGCAGCGCGCCATCACCAATCAGGCCGCGGTCGCGCAGCGCCGCCACGGTGGCAATGGTAGGATGGCCGGCAAAGGGGATCTCGCGGCTGGCCAGGAAATAGCGCACCTGAAGGTCTGCCACCTCAGAAGGGCCGGTGAAGGTGCATTCCACCAAAGACGTTTCGCGCACATAGGCGGTGCAGATATCGACCGGCAAATGCGCCCCCCCATGAACCACCGCACAGCCATTGCCGCCAAAGGCACGATCCGAAAACGCATCGACCCAATCAAAATCATATCTGCCCATCACGCCCCACCTGTTTGGCTGAGTTTTGCCAAAGCATAACACACCTAAACGACGTGAATACCACCTCTGGCCATCGCAAACAAAAGCGCCCCCTCGGATGAGAGGGCGCAGAAGCGTTTTGAGGCCAGAGCCTACAGGTGTTTCGAGGCCAGGGCCTAGTGCACAGCAACCGGAGAAAGGTCATTCTGACGCGCCAGCAAGAATGCCAGCTTCCGGTCAGTGACGACCGCCAGCTGCTCGCCCTCGGAATCATGCACGGCATAGAGTAGATCGCGCCCTTCGGCATTGGCCTGCACGTCCTTAGGCAGATCAGATACCGCGACCGCTTTGACATAGACGATACGCGGACCGGTGGAATTGGTGTCAAATGGCGTTTGCATTGCTCTTACCCCTTTTTGATATTGATCGTCTGAACCACAGTTTCCGGACGCGAGCGTGTGAGATCAACGTGCAACAGCCCGTTTTCCATAACCGCCTCGCCCACATCGACGCCATCCGCCAACACAAACATGCGCTGAAACTGGCGCGCCGCGATTCCCCGGTGCAAAAAGACCCGCCCGTCGCCGTCATCGCCCTGTCGGCCACGGATTACCAGTTGCCGATCTTCGACGGTGATCGCCAGATCAGACTCGGCAAAACCTGCCACAGCGAGGGTGATGCGATAGGAAAAGTCGGAAGTTTGTTCAATGTTATAAGGTGGATAGCCTTCGTTTCCAGATTTCGCAGAGCGTTCCAGCAGGCGTTCCAACTGTTCAAACCCCAGCATGTGCGGGTATGAACCCAAGGTGAGTTTCGACACGTGTATCGTCCTTTTACTTCAAAGCGACGTTGATCCACAGTCCCTGAGCGGCAACTGCATATCTAGAATATGGTGACTTATATAGAATTCTCAAGTCTCTGACCGCTAGGTCTAGCGGAAAAGGCGTTAAGGAAGTACCTTAGCCCTCCCGGTTCCCTTATGGTTTGAGTCGCCCATGAATGCTCCTGCTGATATGTCAATGAAGAACGACGAGGTTCTCACAGTCGAGCTGGCAGTCTTTCGCAGACAGCACCGCGATCTGGATGAGGCGATCACCGCCCTGCAGGAACGTGGCACCAGCGATCAGCTGACAATCCGACGGCTGAAAAAGCAAAAACTCGGCCTGAAAGATAAGATCTCGCAGATCGAAGACCGCCTGACACCCGATATCATTGCCTGACGTCACGGCCTGCCCCGCGCCACGGCGGATTGCCCCCCCAATGCCCCCTTCCCCCGCCTGAGGGAGGGCAAGGGTTGCCGCTAAGGATTTCAGCCAAACGGGTATCTGCACGGCGCGGCCTCTTCAAGGGCAAGCCGCCCTCTACAGCACATCACCGCATTGTCGCATTGCACCATGGACAAGTTTGACTATAGTGCGCACTCCTTCCACCCAAGCAGTCTTCCCCGCGTGGAATCTGCGGCATGACAGGACAAAACACATGCCAAGCACCCCCAGCGACATCAAAGTGGGCATCATCATGGGCAGCCAGTCCGACTGGCCCACCCTGAAAGAGGCCGCCACGCTTCTCGATGAACTCGGCATCCCCTATGAGGCAAAGATCGTTTCGGCACACCGCACCCCGGATCGGCTCTGGTCCTATGGGAAATCGGCAGCGGATCGCGGTCTGCAGGTGATCATTGCAGGGGCCGGAGGGGCCGCGCATCTGCCAGGCATGGTGGCGTCAAAAACGCGGGTACCCGTTGTTGGCGTGCCAGTTCAGACCCGCGCCCTGTCGGGGGTGGATTCGCTCTACTCCATCGTGCAGATGCCCAAGGGCTTTCCCGTGGCGACCATGGCCATCGGTGCCGCCGGCGCCGCCAATGCGGGCCTGATGGCTGCGGGCATTCTGGCACTGCAGGATCCGGCCTTGGCCGAACGGCTGGACGCCTGGCGCGCTGCCCTGTCGGCCTCTATCCCAGAGGAACCCGTTGATGACTGATGCGTTAAAACCCGGTTCGACCATTGGCATCCTAGGCGGCGGCCAACTGGGGCGCATGCTCTCGGTTGCGGCGGCGCGGCTTGGCTTCAAGACTCATATCTTTGAACCCGGTGCCAATCCCCCCGCAGGCCAGGTTGCCGATCAGGTGACCACCGCCGGCTATGAGGACACCGAGGCGCTCCTGCGTTTTGCCAATGCGGTGGATGTGGTCACCTATGAATTTGAAAACATCCCCACCGCCGCGCTGGATACCCTGGAGGCGCATCGCCCCATTCGGCCCGGCCGCGAGGCGCTGCGAATTTCACAGGATCGCCTGACCGAAAAGACCTTTCTGCAGGGGTTGGATCTGAAAATCGCCGCCTTTGCCGATATCACAGATACCGCCAGCCTAGATGCCGCGCTGGCCGAGATCGGCACGCCTGCAATCCTCAAGACCCGGCGCTTTGGCTATGATGGCAAGGGCCAGGCCCGCATCATGTCGCCTGACCAGGCGGGTGACGCGCTGGAGGCCATGGCAGGTGCCCCATCTGTGCTGGAAGGCTTTGTGGACTTCAGCCACGAGGTCTCTGTCATCGCGGCGCGCGGCATCACCGGTGAAGTCGCCTGCTATGACCCCGGTGAAAATGTTCACCGCGACGGTATCCTGCACACCACCACCGTGCCTGCACGCCTTAGCGCGGGGCAGCGGATGGATGCGGTGCTGCTTGCCGCCAAGGTGCTGAACGCGCTGGACTATGTCGGTGTGCTTGGCGTCGAACTGTTTGTCACCCCACAGGGGCTGGTGGTGAATGAAATCGCGCCACGGGTGCATAATTCTGGCCACTGGACGCAGAATGGCTGCGCGGTTGATCAGTTTGAACAGCATATCCGCGCGGTGGCAGGCTGGCCCCTGGGCGATGGGCAGCGTCATGCGGATGTGGTGATGGAAAACCTCATCGGCGACGATATGGACCGCCTGCCCGAACTGGCGCAAGAGCGCGACTGCGCCCTGCACCTATACGGCAAAGCCGAGGCCAAGCCAGGCCGCAAGATGGCCCATGTGAACCGGATCATCCGCGCGCAAAAGTGACATCCCTCTCATGGCACAGGCAAAGCGCCCGCTCTCGACTGAGGGCGGGCGCTTGGTCTTTCGGCGCAGACAGGCAAACCTGATCTGCGACAAGCTACCCGATGAACCGTGTTGCGATCTCGCCAGACATATAGCTTAGCCGCCCGCCCGATAGCGTGGCCGCGACCCGCTCGCTTGCCCTGTCCAGGATCACCATATCAGCACGTTTTCCCACGGAAAAATCCCCCCGATCAGAAAGCCCCAGCAGCTGCGCAGGCCCGGAAGAGACCAGGCCCCAGGCCGCGCCCAGATCTAGCAGTCCGGCCCGCGCCAGCATCAGGGCCGCACGACGTGGACTAGGATAATGGTAATCCGAGGCCAGCGCATCACAGAGCCCCATGGCAATCAGATCCAACGCCGAGGCGTTGCCCTTGTGCGAGCCCCCCCGCACCACATTGGGCGCGCCCAGAATAATATGATCGCCGCCTGCCCGCGCCGCCTCGGCGGCCTCTTGGGTTTCGGGAAACTCGGAAATCAGCGCGCCGCGTGCGCGCCATGTGGCACGGTCCTGCGCAGTCTGGTCATCATGGCTGCCGATGCGCAGGTCCAGGTGATGCAACTGCGTACAAAGCGCCTCTAGGGCGGCAGGGACTTCGCCACTGCGGCGGTGCATCTCCAGCAGCATCTCAAAATGCCTGTCAGGATTGCGTCCAGCCTTCAACGCCTGTCCGGTCAGCCGGGGCGGCTTTTTACCCTGGGCCAGACGGTCATGCGGCAGGTGATCGTTGAAAACGATGTAGGGCACGGCCCAGTCTGCAATTTTCTGTGGCAGCGCTGCATAATCGTCCAGCATATGGGTTTCAAAACGCAGCTGCGGGATCAGATCGGTCACAAGATCGCCGCGAACCTCGGCCAGGGCGGCAAAGACCTGGCCGGCATAGTCGGGGCTACGCAGCCCCCCTTCCCAACTGTGAAACTGGGCCAGAACCGCCGTGGTGATGCCATTGGCGGCCAGCTCTGCCTCGGTGGCGACAACCCCTTCGGCCATCTGCTTCATGGCGCCGCGTCGGGGGGCCAAGTGGCGTTCAAACCCGTCGCCATGGGCATCAATGATGCCCGGCAGCAGCAGATAGCCCGACAGATCGACTGCACGGCCAGAGCCGCCCGCACTGATCCGCCCCTGCGCCAGGCCAATTTCTCCATTGCGCTCCAGTCCCGCAGGGGTCAGCACATCACCGCCCTGAAGGCGCAGTTCTTGCAATGTCATCGGTCTATGCCCTTCTATCTGATATTCGGCAGCCCATAGCCACAGTCCGCGCCAAGGCAGGTTCCCTCCATCACCTCGGACAGGCCCTCTATCCAGGTAATTTCCGGGTCAAATGCGCCCTGTTCGATAAACTGTAGCACCTGGGTCATCACCAAGGGATCATTCATCATAAAGGTATGGGTGACAGGCAGCGTGAGATGATCGAGCATGCCGTCAACCCTCGTGCTCTCGACAGAGACCTTGCCATCATCATCACCAGGTATCATCGCCGAAAACACCGGGCTGATAGATCTGTTTCCAGCGATAACGCCCAAGGGGAAATCCACTGGCGGCAGGTGTTTGGGCAGGCTGTCACGGCCGGTGCCAAGGCTGCCGCCCGCCGGTCCGTTGATCATGCCAAAGACGGCCCAGTCTCCCAGCTCGTCCACCACTTCGCTGCCTTGGTTCGGCGGCCCAAGCATCACGCTGCGCCCCAGGCTTGCAGGCCGGTGCGCCGGATCCTGCAGATGATAGCGCAGCAAAATTCCCCCCATGGAATGGGTCACAAAATGGATTGGCTGATCGCTGCCGCAGGCGGTGATCGCGGCTGGCAGGGTCTGCGCCGCCAGCTCTGCGATGGTGTGTTCCGTAGAAGGGTAGCCCGGCCGTTCCACTTGGTAGCCACGTTTTTCCAGTACCTGCTCCAGCACCACAAAAGAGCTCTCGGTGCGGGCCAGCCCATGCAGCAGCACGACACAATCCGCCGCTGCCGGATCCGGGGTCAGCTGGGTCACCAACAACAGAGCCGCCGGTACAAGGGTTTTGGTCAGTGGTTGCATACCCTTCAGATAGGCGCTTGCACGGGATGAGAAAACCCCAAATCAGGCCCGTTTGAAATTGGCCAGCCTTGGCGCCCAGATCACCAAGGCAATGCCGGCCAGTACCCCAAGCGTGCCCAGAACCAGTCGCAGCCCCAGGGGCTCGCTCAACCAGATCACACCGCCGAGGATGGCAATCACCGGGACGCTCAGCTGGATTGTTGCAGCCACGGCGGGCTGCAGCTGCGGCAGGACCCGATACCACAGCGCATAGCCCAGCCCCGAGGTCACCGCACCGGACAGAACCGCCAGGGCAACCCCCGGCGCAGAAATCACCGCCTCGACCTGGAACAGCCAGACAAAGGGCAGCATCAGCCCGGTGGCCCAAAGAAAATTGACCGCGCTGGCCGCAATCGGATCGCGCACGCCACGCCCCAGCAGGCTATAGGCGGCCCAGCCAAGCCCGCTAAGTGCCATAAGGCCCGCCTCCCACAGCGGCACCTGCAACTGTTGGTCCGGCCAGACCACATAGGCAAGCGCCACAAAGGCCAGACCGGCTCCCGCCAATTGCCCCGCGCCAACCCGGTTGCCACGCAGCGCCCCCCAGCCAAACATCGCAATCTGTACCACACCAAACAGGACCAAGGCCCCAAGCCCTGCATCAAGCCCCTGATAGGCCAGGCAAAACCCAATCATATAGAGCGTCAGTGCCGCACCGCCGCGGATACTGGCCCAGAGCGGCTGTCGCAGCCCATGACCGCCGCGCAACAGGCACAGACTCGACAGCATCACCGCGCCCGCAGCCAGCCGCAAAAGCCCAAAGCCAAGCGCATCCATATAGCCCCAACTGATCGCCATCCGGCCAAGCACAGAATTGGCCGCAAAGGCAATCAAGACAAGAAGAACCAGTATGATCAGCTGCATCACGGGGCCTCGCGCGGACCGGGAATTCCGGCACAGATATGTCGTGTCAGCAGATCGCTACCCCAGGGGGCACGACAGCGCAACCACACTCGCAGCCCTGTGAAGCGGGGTGCGATGGCGTCGCGGCAGGACTGCGCGCAACAAAAAGGGGGTCGCCCAAAGGCGACCCCCAATTCATCCGGTAGGATGGCGTGATTTACATCATGCCGCCCATGCCGCCCATGCCGCCCATGTCGGGCATGCCGCCACCTGCGCCGCCGTCTTTGGATGGCTTGTCCGCAACCATGGCTTCGGTGGTGATCAGCAGACCAGCAATCGAGGCTGCATCTTCCAGGGCAGTCCGTGCCACTTTGGCAGGGTCGATCACACCAAAGGCAAACATGTCGCCATATTCTTCGGTCTGCGCGTTGAAGCCAAAGTTCTTGTCGTCGCTTTCGCGTACTTTGCCAGCAACCACAGCACCGTCAACACCGGCGTTTTCGGCGATCTGACGCAGGGGTGCTTCAATCGCTTTACGCACGATAACGATACCTGCAGTCTGATCAGCGTTTGCGCCTTCCAGACCTTCCAGCGCCTTGCCTGCCTGAACCAGAGCAACACCACCACCAACGATCACGCCTTCTTGCACAGCCGCACGGGTTGCGTTCAGGGCATCGTCAACGCGGTCTTTGCGCTCTTTCACTTCGGTTTCGGTCATGCCGCCAACGCGGATCACGGCAACACCGCCTGCCAGTTTGGCAACGCGTTCCTGCAGCTTTTCACGATCGTAATCGGAAGTGGTTTCTTCGATCTGGGCGCGGATCTGGCCAACGCGGGCTTCGATCTCGGCCTTGGAACCTGCACCGTCAACGATGGTTGTTTCGTCTTTGGTGATTTCGACCTTCTTGGCGGTGCCCAGCATGTCCATGGTGACGGACTCGAGCTTCATGCCCAGATCTTCGGAGATCACCTGACCGCCGGTCAGAATGGCCAGATCCTGCATCATGGCTTTACGGCGATCGCCGAAACCAGGTGCTTTCACTGCCGCAATCTTCAGGCCGCCGCGCAGTTTGTTGACAACCAGAGTTGCCAGCGCTTCGCCTTCGACGTCTTCAGCAATGATCAGCAGAGGCTTCTGCGACTGGATCACCTGCTCAAGCAGAGGCACCATCGCCTGCAGCGAGGACAGCTTCTTCTCGTGCAGCAGGATCATGCAGTCTTCAAGATCTGCAACCATCTTGTCAGCATTGGTCACGAAGTAAGGCGACAGGTAGCCGCGGTCGAACTGCATGCCTTCGACAACAGTGGTCTCGGTTTCCAGACCCTTGTTCTCTTCAACGGTGATCACGCCTTCGTTGCCGACTTTCTGCATCGCGTCAGCAATCTGCTGGCCGATTTCAGCTTCGCCGTTGGCGGAGATGGTGCCAACCTGAGCAACTTCTGCGGAGTCTTTGACTTCGCGGGCCATTGCTTTGATGCCTTCAACAACCTTGCTTGTTGCCAGGTCGATGCCGCGCTTCAGGTCCATTGGGTTCAGACCGGCTGCAACTTGCTTCAGGCCTTCTTTGACGATGGCCTGGGCCAGAACGGTGGCGGTGGTGGTGCCGTCGCCCGCTTCGTCATTGGTGCGGGAAGCAACTTCCTTCACCATCTGGGCGCCCATGTTTTCGAACTTGTCTTCCAGTTCGATTTCCTTGGCAACCGACACACCGTCTTTGGTGATGCGTGGTGCGCCAAAGCTCTTGTCCAGAACCACGTTACGGCCTTTGGGGCCCAGGGTTACCTTGACAGCATCGGCCAGGATGTTGACGCCGGCCAACATACGGTTACGGGCATCGGTGTCAAATTTGACGTCCTTAGCAGCCATGTTTTATTCTCCTCGAGAAAATCTTTGTAAATAAGCGTGATATGAGATCAGAGAAGCGGCAAAGCTTACTCGATGATACCCATGATGTCGCTTTCCTTCATCATCAGCAGCTCTTCGCCGTCGACGGTGACTTCGGTGCCGGACCATTTGCCAAACAGGATATTGTCGCCAACCGAAACGGCCATCGCGATCAGTTCACCGCTGTCCTTGCGTGCGCCTTCGCCGATTGCGACGACTTGGCCTTCGCTGGGCTTTTCTTTGGCGGATTCAGGAATGATCAACCCACCAGAGGTTTTTTCTTCGCTTTCGGTGCGACGAACCAACACGCGGTCGTGGAGTGGTTTCAAGGCCATCTTTGCAGCTCCTTTATAGGCTCAAAGGTTGTTATCTCTGTTCCCTCCTGCGCGTTGCAAGAGGCGTTATCACTCAAGACTGGTGAGTGCTAACGATCGAATAGCTAGGAGCCAAAACAGAGTGAGTCAACCACTGGATTCATTTTTCTTGCATCCGCTGCGCAACGGGGAAGCAGTGAAACCGATCACGCCTTATGCCGCCAGGCCCAGCCCCAAGCGCCTTCGGCGATTTCGCCCAGGCCCCGCGCCACGGAGAACACAGCTAAGCCATTTAATTTTAATAGTAATTTATAACATCAGTAAAATCATAGGGACTGCATTCTTCCATAGGCGCCCGCCTTCTTGGTCCCGCGTCGGCTTGGCGATTAGTCGCCACCGGTGCCTTCCCAGCTATAGGCCCAGTGCGTCAGCCCGGCGCTGCCTGCATCGGTCAGTTGATAAATGCCCGTCGACACCCGCTCAAACCAGCCATAGTGATTGGCCGCCATCACCGCTGTGGCCCGGGCAACCTGCGTGGCCTTTGCCACCTCGGATCCCTTGGTGGCCCCTGCTTCGGCCAGATAGGCCGCACAGCGCAGGGCATCCTGGCGATAGGCTGTGACAATGCCGTGCCGGGTGGCTCCGCCTGCGTTGGGATCACCGCGCAGGCGCTCAAATTCTCGCAGCAGCCGTTGCTGGCGTTTTTTCGATTTGCGCGGTGCGTAGGGACCTGGGTCGCAGTGCACCTCGCAGCGGCCATCTGGCAGCACGGTGATCAACCCCAGCGCCAGACGGCGGCACAGGGCCAGATTATCCTTGAGCATCCGCCGCGACTGCCGCCCCTTGGGTCGCGGCACTGCGATATAGACCAGATCCGTCACCGACTGGCGGGTCACCGCCTGATGAAACAGCGACAGTGAAAACCGCAACTTCAGCTCGACAATCACCGGATCCTCTTGCCCGCGCCGTGCCATCACATCCGCTGCCCCGACCTCGCCCTTGACCTCATAGCCCTGGGATTGCAGCAGCGCCTTAACAGGCGGATATAGTTGATCTTCACGCTCCATGCGCGCGACCATAACCGCAGGTTTGGCAAAACAAAATAGCCACGCAGCCCCTGCGCCTGACGGCCGGGCGGCATTGCCGGTGCAGACCGATGCACAAGCCATGCACAGGGCTAAGCGCCGCATTGCAGCCTTGGTGGGGTGACAAGTGGTTTTACCCTGTTATAAGGCGGCCAAACTCCCCTTTGTTCACAGGATAGCATCATGACCGTCCAAGTTTTTGGCCATAAATCCCCCGATACCGATTCCACCGGCTCCCCAATCATCTGGGCCTGGTACCTGAACGAGATCAAAGGCATCGCCGCCGAAGCCAAGCTGCTGGGGGAACCCAACACCGAAGCCGCCTTTATGCTGCAGCGCTGGAACCTGGACAAACCTGAAATCATCGCCGATGTGGCCGACGATCAGGCCGTAGTCATTGTTGACACCAACAACCCCGCCGAGCTGCCCGCCAATATCAATGGCGCCGACGTTCAGGCCATCATCGACCACCACAAACTGGTTGGCGGGCTGGAGACCAAAGGTCCCATCGACATCACCATCCGCCCGCTCGCCTGCACCGCCACCATCATGTATGATCTGATCGGTGACGACATGGCAAAGATGCCCGAAGCCATCAAAGGCGCGGCGCTGACCTGCATCCTGTCGGACACGCTGGAATTCCGCTCGCCCACCACCACCGATCATGATCGTGCCGTATCCGAAAAGCTGGCCGCGGATCTGGGCATTGATATCGCCGCCTATGCCGCCGATATGTTTGCCGCCAAATCCGACGTCTCGTCCTTCTCGGACGCAGAACTGCTGCGCATGGACAGCAAGGAATACGCGGTTGAGGGAACCAAGTTCCGCGTCTCGGTGCTGGAAACCACAGCTCCTGCCGTGGTGCTGGACCGTCAGGCCAGCCTGATGGAGACCATGACCACCGTGGCCACCGAAGACGGTGTTGATCAGGTTCTGCTCTTTGTGGTGGATATCCTCAACGAAGAAGCCACCCTGATGGTGCCCAACGATCTGGTGAAATCCGTCGCCGAGAAGAGCTTTGGCGTCACTGTTGAAGGCGACTCGGTTGTCCTGCCCGGCGTCATGAGCCGCAAAAAGCAGATCATTCCGAACCTCAAACTCTGATGAGCAGGCTGTCACCCACAGCATCTGACTGCTGACTGTTTCAGGGCGTCCCAATGGGGCGCCCTTTTTGCGCCCGCCTGTTTTATACCAGCCTGTTTATACCCTCCTGTTCGATTGGGGACGGATACAATCGTCCACCGGGGGAATTTATGTATATACAAACGATATTCATTGCAGTAACAAAATCACGCTTACTTAGGAGCCGCCACAGATGGCCAAAGCAGAAAAGACCAAAAAGGTCCGCAAGGATGCCCAGCTTATCATTCGGATCTCGAAGGAAGAGCGGGACGCATTTGTAGATCTGTGCGACGGGCTGGACACCAGTGCCGCCCGCGAAATTCGCCGCTTCATCCGTGGGTTCCTGCGTGAGCATGACAACACTACTTCTGAAACTTGAGACAAGGACAAACGTCATGAGCAAAAAAGCCGACGCCAAAAAAGCAAAAATCAAAGACCTGAAAAAAGAAGTCAAACTGCGCGCAGCCAAGGTTGCCCGTCAGGAAGAAAAACTGAAGGCCGCTAAAAAAGCGCTGAAAAAAGCCGCCTAAGCGCTGCTTGTTATCTCTGGCCAGCGGCGCCTTGGTGCCGCCGGTCCACCCGCCCCAGCCTGCGCTTTCCCCGTCTTTTTCCGGATGTCGGTTTGCTGGCGATTTCCCCCTGCGCCAGTGCGGCCTGCACGTTTCGCGGTGGCATCGGCCGGGGAACTCGGTCATATTTAGCCCCGCACAGCCTAGCCCCGTCAAAACCAGACGGCGCGGCGCAGACAGGAAAGGCGCATATATGTCCCGCATCATCCAATCCCTCGCAGAGGTCTCTGACCGCTACAGCGCGCTTTTTGTCGACCTCTGGGGCTGCGTCCACAATGGGGTTACCGCCTTTCCCGAAGCCGTCGCCGCGCTGCAGGCCTACCGTGCCCGTGGCGGTATCGTGGTGCTGGTGACCAATTCGCCAAAACCGCGCGCCGGGGTGGCCGGGCAGCTGGCCGAATTTGGCGTACCAGAGGATGCCTATGACACCATCGCCACCTCTGGCGATTCTGCCCGTTCGGCGATGTTTACGGGCGCTGTTGGCAGCAAAGTCTATTTCATGGGTGAATGGCAGCGTGATGCCGGCTTTTTTGAGCCCCTGAACGTGATTCACAACCCGGTCGAAATCACCCGCGTTCCCCTGGCCGAGGCCGAGGGCATCGTCTGCTGTGGCCCCTTTGATACCATGGCCGACCCAGAGGTGAACCGCGCCGATTTCATGCTGGCCAAACAAATGGGCATGAAACTGCTTTGTGCCAATCCCGATATCATCGTTGATCGCGGCGAAAAGCGGGAGTGGTGTGCCGGTGCGCTGGCGCGGCTTTATACCGAGATGGGCGGCGAGAGCCTTTACTTTGGCAAGCCCTACCCGCCGATCTATGACCTTGCCCGTCGTCGTCTGGCCGAGCTGGGCACCGATATTCCCGATGGTGACATTCTGGCCATTGGCGACGGGCCGCACACCGATGTGGCCGGCGCGATGGGCGAAGGAATTGATTCCCTGTTTATCACCGGCGGGCTGGCGGCCCGTGAAACAAAAACAACAACCCAGCCAGATGCTGCAGCGCTCACCGCCTATCTGGAACAGGAAAGCGCAGCGCCAACCTTCAGCATCGGGTTTCTTCGGTAGCAAAAAACACCTAACTTTCAAAGTTATGGCACATCCTCCTTCGCTCGACGTCGCCCCCTCTGACGTCGAGCTTTCACGCACTGCCCCCCAGCACCAGGCTATAGAACCACCGGAACAGCCATAAAAACCACTTGATTTTCTGCACCTGCAAAGTAATAAAGTTACCAAATGGCGCATATTTGCGCTCGAAAATTGCAAGACCGCCCCGGTCAGGGTGATCTCATGGAGGGTCAAATGTTGGATAACCTGCCGCGCGGAACCATCTGCATCGAAGACATAGAGATGGGCATGACGCGCTTTGTCCGCAAAGTGATCACCGACGAAGATATCGAGATGTTCTCGCAGGTCTCCACTGATCGCAACCCGGTGCATCTGGATGACGCTTACGCTCAGGACACCATCTTTCAGGGTCGCATTGCCCACGGCATGCTGACAGCCGGCCTGATCTCTGCGGTCATTGGCGAACAGCTGCCCGGCCATGGCACCATCTATATGAGCCAATCGCTGAAATTTCTCGCCCCGGTGCGGCCCGGCGATATGGTCCTGGCCGAGGTCGAAGTCACTGATATCGTCATCGACAAACGCCGGGTCAAACTGGATTGTCGCTGCATGGTGGATGGCAAAAAGGTTCTGGTCGGTGAAGCCATGGTCATGGCCCCCTCGCGCAAGTTCGACTGACGCGCCACCTGCAGCGCGGGGCTGTAGCCCAAGGCGGATCCGCAGTCCGGTCATCTTTCACCGCCTGCACAGCCATCCGGTGCTTGCAAGCCCCAGTGCAGGGCGCTAGGCAGACGCCATGCGCATCATCCGAGACTATCAATTCGTAGAACAGCAAGATCGTGGCGCCAGCGTTGCGATCGGCAATTTTGACGGCGTTCACCGGGGCCATCAATCGGTCATCGAGCAGGCCCGCGCCGCGGCCCCCGATGCCCCGCTGGGGGTGATGACCTTTGAACCCCACCCGCGCGCCTTTTTTGCCCCCAACGCCCCACCGTTCCGCCTGATGTCGCCCGAGGCCCGCGCCTCGCGGTTGGAAAAACTGGGGGTAGAGCGGCTCTATGAGCTGAATTTCAACGCCGCCCTGTCGAGCCTGCCGCCGGAAGACTTTGCCCGCCGCGTCATCGCCGATGGGCTTGGCCTGCGCCATGTGGTGGTGGGGGCTGATTTCTGTTTTGGCAAGGGGCGCAGCGGCACTGCCGCCGATCTGCAGCGTTTTGGTGCTGAAATGGGGTTTGGCGTCACCATCGCGCCCTTGATGGCCCATTCAGAACATACCGTTTCCTCTACCGCAATCCGCACTGCGCTGAGCGAGGGACGACCGCGGGATGCGGCGGCCATGCTCAGCCATTGGCACCGGATCGAAGGTAAGGTGATCGGCGGCGAACAACGCGGCCGTGACCTGGGCTTTCCCACTGCAAATATGTCGATCGACGGGCTGCATCCCCCGGCCTTCGGCGTCTATGCGGTGCTGGTTGATGTGCTGGATGGACCACATAAGGGCAGCTATCAGGGGGCGGCCTCTATTGGGGTGCGACCCATGTTTGACGGGGCCCACCCCAATATCGAAACCTTCCTGTTTGATTTTACAGGCAATCTCTATGGCGCGACGCTTTCGGTGGCGCTGGTGGAATATCTGCGCCCGGAAATGAAATTCGACGGGCTTGAGGCACTGATTGAACAGATGAACGCCGATTGCGCCCGTGCCCGCGCCATCCTTGCCGCTGAACCGCAGGTGACCACATGAGCGACGGGATTGATCGCAGAGGGCTGACGCCGCGCTTTTGGGAGAAGAAGCCGCTCGACAAGCTCAACCAACAGGAATGGGAAGCTCTCTGTGATGGCTGCGGAAAATGCTGCCTGAACAAGCTTGAAGACGAGGACAGCGGTGAGATCGCCCTGACCCGCGTGGCCTGCCGCCTGCTGGATGACAACAGCTGCCACTGCGCCCATTATGAAAATCGCCACCAGTTCATTCCGGAATGCATCGTGCTCCGGCCCGATAACCTGGATACCCATGCCTATTGGATGCCACAGACCTGCGCCTATCGGCTGCTCTGGCAAGGCAAGCCCCTGCCCCAGTGGCACCCCCTGCTGACTGGCGACCCCGATAGCCCCCATGCCGCAGGCGTTACCGTGCGCGGCTGGACCGTTTCAGAATTCGATATCCCGGAAGAAGACTGGGAAGACCATATCATCGAGGAGCCGATCTGATGTACTTTGCCTCTGACAATTCCGGTCCGGTTCCGGCCCAGGTTCTGCACGCCCTTGCAAAAGCCAACGAAGGCTATGCCATGGGCTATGGTGCCGATGCGGAAATGGCCGAAGTAACCAAACGCCTGCGGGATATTTTCGAGGCGCCCGAGGCAGCGGTGCATCTGGTGGCTACCGGCACTGCGGCAAACTCTATCGCGCTGGCCACCCTGAGCCAGCCGTTTGAAACCATCTTTTGCACCCCCACCGCGCATATCCACGAAGATGAATGCAATGCGCCGGAATTTTACACAGGCGGCGCCAAGCTGACGTTGGTTCCTGGCGCGCCCGGGCGTGACGACAAGATGACACCGCAGGCGCTGTACGCCACCATCGCAGCAGAGGAAACCCGCGGCGTACATGGGCCACAGCGTGGGCCTGTTTCGCTGACGCAGGTCACCGAACGCGGTACGCTCTATAGTCTGGACGAACTGCAGGCGCTTTCAGCTGTGACCCGCGAATTTGGTCTTTCGCTGCATCTGGATGGTGCCCGGTTTGCCAATGCCATGGTGGCCCTGGACTGCACCCCGGCTGAAATGACATGGAAAGCTGGCGTCGACGCCCTGTCCTTTGGCGGCACCAAGAATGGGCTGATGGGGGTCGAAGCGGTGATCTTCTTTGATCCAAAACACGCCCGCGAGTTTGAGCTACGGCGCAAGCGCGGCGGCCACCTGTTTTCCAAGCATCGTTACCTTTCGGCACAGATGCTGGCCTATCTGAGCGATGACCTGTGGCGCGACAGCGCCCGCAAGGCCAATGCAAACTGCGCTTATCTGGCGGCGGGTCTGCGCCAGGCCGGGGCCAGCTTTCAGCATGAGCCGCAGGCAAACATGATCTTTGCCGCCCTTCCCCGTGCCACCCATCAGCGCCTGTTTGAAGCGGGCGCCGCCTACCATCTGTGGGATGGCCCGCTAGAGGGTGATCTGACAGAACGGGTCACCGCGCGTTTTGTCTGCGACTGGGCCATCAGTACAGCCCAGATGGATCAGTTTCTGGCCCTGCTCTAGCGGGCAGCCTGCCCCCAGAAACGGCGCAGCAGATCTGCGGTCGCGGTCGGATGGGTGATCGGCAGCATATGCCCGGTCTCAGGCACAACCACGCTCACCGCCTGTGGCAGGCGCCGGGCCAGCCCTTCGTTGATCAGCGGCATCACCGGCTGGCTGTCACCGCCGCTGAGCAACAGAACCGGCATGGATACAGCCGCCAAGGCCCCAGGCTCTAGCACCCCGTTGTTGTCCAGATATAGCGTGTCATAGCTCTTGGGGACTACTGCCATGGCGCGGATCATCGCCGCACGCGCCTGCTCTGTCAGATCCGGCCATTTTGGCTTGCCCGTGCCCCACATACGGTTAAAAAACCGGGTGGCACCCTCAATGTCTCCGGCGGCATAAAGCTCTGCAAAGGGGGCTTCTATGGCCTCTAGTGCCGCCTGCGCATCGGGGGCGTCCTGGCGCGTCACCGCAAAAAGCACGGGTTCGATCAGGGTCAGGCTATTAACCAGATCTGGACGCGCCTGCGCCATGCGCAGCGCCACGGTGGCTCCAAAGGAATGGCCGATCAAATCCATCGGCACCCCGGCGGCCCCCAGTTGCGCCAGCCCGGCCGCCACATTGGCCGTTTGATAATCCGTCGCCTGTTCATCCCAATCCGGGCTGCGGCCATGGGAAAACATATCAAAGGCGGTGAGCGTGATCTCCTGCTCCATCTCTGTGGCCAGCCCGCGCCAGGCCCCCGAATGGGCAAGCGAACAATGAACCGCCAGAACCTGACGGGGCCCAGCCCCAAAACGCCGGGAAAAAACTTCGCTCAAAATGATATCCTTCATCTGATCCCCACCAGCCGTATCAGCCCGCAAGATGTTCTTCCAGATCGGTGATCCGGTCCTGTCCCCAGAACCGCGCACCATCTTCGGTGATATAAAACGGCACACCAAAGACACCGGCATTGACGGCATCCTCTAGGTTTTGCGCGTAGGTCTCGGCACCGGCCAAGAGACCGCTATCCGCCAGTGCAGGGTCAAAGCCGGCATCTTGCAGGCAGGATTTGATCACATCGTCCTGGGCAATATCGCGTTCTTCCGCCCAGACGGCCCGCAGGATCCCATGCACAAGCGCCCCCATATCACCGCCGCCTGCGGCCTGTGCGGCAATGATCGCATAGGACGACGGCGCCGGGTTGGTTGGCCAATGGGCGGGTTTGAGGTTCAGCACCAGCCCATTCTTTTTTGCCTGCCGCTGCATCTCTATCACCCGGTATTCCTGGCGCGAGATATGGCGATCCTTCGGAGGGGTGCCACCGGTGCGACCAAACAGGGCAATAATGTCCAAAGGTTTGTAATTGATCGTCGCATTCTGTCGCTCTGCCGCTTCTTCCAGTCGGGTTCCGGCCAGATATGCGTAGGGCGACAGGGTCGAGAAGTAGAAATCAATGACGGCCATGGTGGTTTTCTCCCGCTTAGAACTAGGCTGAAAGCTACGCACATGTTAAGCGGTGAGCAAGATCACGAATCTGTCACATAGCCATTGCTGCCGGGGATATCAGCCAATGCCGACTTTACACGAACCCAAGCTTATTGCTGGGAACGCCAACCTCCCTCTTGCCACTTCCATTGCCCGCCGAATGAGCATGCACCGTGGTGTCGACCAAGGTCTGGTTGATGCTCGCGTTGAACGCTTTAACGACGGCGAGATCTTTGTCGAGGTTTACGAGAACGTACGCGGTGAGGACATGTTCATCATTCAGCCGACCTCCAATCCGGCGAATGATAACCTGATGGAACTGCTGATCATCTCTGATGCGCTGCGCCGCTCTTCTGCGCAACGCATTACCGCCGTGATCCCCTACTTCGGCTATGCCCGTCAGGACCGCCGCACCAAGGCCCGCACACCGATTTCATCCAAGCTGGTCGCCAATATGCTGACCGGCGCCGGCGTAGAGCGGGTCCTGACCATGGATCTGCATGCCGCGCAAATCCAGGGCTTCTTTGATATTCCGGTAGACAACCTCTACGCTTCGCCGATTTTTGCACTGGATGTCAAAAACCAGTTCAAGGACAGCATGGATGATCTGATGGTGGTCTCTCCTGATGTGGGCGGCGTTGCCCGCGCGCGGGAACTGGCCAAGCGCATCAATGCGCCGCTGTCGATCGTCGACAAACGCCGCGAAAAAGCCGGCGAAGTGGCCGAGATGACCGTCATCGGCAATGTGCAGGACAAGATCTGCCTGATCATCGACGACATGTGCGACACGGCCGGTACCCTGTGCAAGGCCGCCCAGGTGCTGCTGGACAATGGGGCCAAGGAAGTCCACGCCTATATCACCCACGGCGTGATGAGCGGCCCTGCGGTTGAGCGTGTGTCGAACTCAGTGATGAAATCTCTGGTGCTGACCGATTCCATTCAGCCCAGCGAAGAGATCCTGAACACACCCAACATCCGCATCCTGCCCACAGCGCCGCTGTTTACCCAGGCGATCCTGAACATCTGGCACGGCACCTCCGTGTCCTCGCTGTTTGAAGACAAGACCTTGGTTCCCATCTACGAGTCGCTTTATTCAAACGGCGTCTGACGCCAAGGAATGAGACAAGAAAAAGGCCCCGCGCAGTATCCTGCGCGGGGCCTTTTTTTATGGTCTGGCCCGGTGAAATGCAGGGCAGATCCTGCCCGCTTATCTCCTTCCAGGTTGCGCAACAGGGTCTAGTCAACCTCCCAGTCATCCTCATGCGGCAGATCGCCAATGGCCATCCAGGCCGCACGCACACGGGCCACACGGCTATCGCCCCAAGTGCGAAAGACCATGTCAAAGCCAGAGGTTGTAATGTTCTCGGGCACCAGTTCGGCGCGAATGGCGGCACTGGTGTCCATATCCCAGAGCGACATCGACACATGCACCGTCGGCACCCGCCGATAGGTCTGTTTGAAGGGGACCTGCATGCGCCGCTCGCGTGCCCCCTCGCCGGTCCACATGCTGCCGCCCTCTTCAAACTCAGAGAACAGCGCCAGATCGCCCTGGTCTATTCCGATATGTAGATTGCGTAGTCTTTTCATCACCCTCGGCTCCGCTCGCATACGCACCAGAGCTTGCCGGTGTGTAGGCCCGGTCTTTGCCCTTGATACAGTCAAGGTAACAATACGGAAAAACCGGCCCATCACAACGGAGGGCCGGTTCTAAAAGTGCAGAGAGATACACCAGGCAGGTGATCACATGCGCCGTTACAGGCTCATATGGGTGCCCAGGGCCTCCATATCCGCCAACAGCTTGGCTGCATCTTCGACCAACCCATGGGGCTGATCGTCTTCCTTGGCGGTCTTGTAGGTCTGGCGGGCCTCTTCGATCAGCTCGTCCAGATGGGCGCGGGTCATCTCATCCATTGGGATTGCCTTTTCAGCGAGAACCGAAAGGGCCTCGGCGCTGATTTCGGCAAAACCGCCAGTGACCACGAATTCCGAAGTGCCTTGCGAGCTTTCAACCCGCAGGACACCCGGACGCAGGGTGGTGATGGTGGGTGCATGCATCGGCATCGCCGTCATGTCACCCTCCGCGCCGGGGATCTGCACCGCGTTCACCTGAAGCGAAGCGAGGCTGCGCTCCGGGCTTACGAGGTCAAATTGCATGGTATCAGCCATCAGGGCCCTCCTTAGGCCGCGTCAGCAGCCATTTTCTCGGCTTTTGCGATCACTTCGTCGATGCCGCCAACCATGTAGAAGGCGCCTTCGGGCAGGTGATCGTATTCGCCAGCCACAACGGCCTTGAACGATGCGATAGTTTCTTCCAGCGGAACCTGCTTACCGTCGGCACCGGTGAAGATTTTAGCAACGTCAAACGGCTGGGACAGGAAGCGTTCGATCTTACGTGCACGGGCCACGGCCAGTTTGTCGTCTTCTGACAGCTCGTCCATGCCGAGGATCGCGATGATGTCCTGCAGCGATTTGTAACGCTGAAGAATCTGCTGCACGTCGGTGGCAACTTTGTAGTGCTCGTCACCGATGATCAGTGGATCCAGCAGACGCGATGTCGAACCAAGTGGGTCAACCGCAGGGTAGATACCCTTTTCCGAGATCGCACGATCCAGAACGGTTGTCGCATCCAGGTGCGCAAACGAGGTTGCAGGCGCAGGGTCGGTAAGGTCATCCGCAGGAACATAAACGGCCTGAACGGAGGTAATCGAACCGTTCTTGGTCGAAGAGATCCGTTCCTGCATCGCACCCATGTCGGTGGCCAGTGTTGGCTGGTAGCCAACAGCCGAAGGAATACGACCCAGCAGAGCCGAAACTTCGGAACCGGCCTGGGTGAAGCGGAAGATGTTGTCCACAAAGAACAGAACGTCCGAGCCGCTGTCGTCACGGAACTGTTCCGCCAGGGTCAGACCCGACAGAGCAACCCGCATACGCGCACCGGGAGGTTCGTTCATCTGGCCGTAGACCAGCGCAATTTTGGAATCGACCAGGTTATCGGGAACGATAACGCCGGATTCGATCATCTCGTGGTAAAGGTCGTTACCTTCACGGGTTCGCTCGCCCACACCGGCGAACACGGACACACCAGAGTGCACCTTCGCGATGTTGTTGATCAGTTCCATGATCAGAACGGTTTTACCAACGCCGGCACCGCCGAACAGACCAATTTTACCACCCTTGGTGTAGGGGGCCAGAAGGTCGATAACCTTGATACCTGTGGTCAGGATCTCAGTTGCGGTCGACTGATCAGCGAAGGAAGGTGCATCGCCGTGGATGCCACGGGTTTCGGTCGCCTCTACGGGGCCCTTTTCGTCAACAGGCTCGCCGATGACGTTCAGGATACGGCCCAGTGTGGCGGTGCCAACTGGAACCGAGATAGGCGCGCCGGTGTCGGTCACGTCCTGGCCGCGAACCAGACCTTCGGTTGCGTCCATAGCGATGGTCCGAACTGTGCTCTCACCCAGGTGCTGAGCAACCTCGAGAACCAGTGTCTTACCGTTGTTGTCCGTGGTAACGGCGTTCAGGATTTCCGGCAGGGCATCCTCGAACTGCACGTCCACAACGGCGCCAATCACCTGCGTGATTTTGCCTTTTGCGTTTGCCATGTGTTTGTCTCCGGTTGTCTCTTAGAGCGCCTCTGCGCCCGAAATGATTTCAATCAGCTCGTTGGTGATGACGGCCTGACGCGAGCGGTTGAACTCGATTGTCAGCTTGTCGATCATCTCGCCAGCGTTACGCGTGGCGTTATCCATCGCGCTCATCCGGGCACCCTGCTCGGATGCACCATTTTCCAGCAGCGCCGAAAAGATCTGGGTCGATACGCCACGTGGCAGCAGATCGGCAAGGATTGCCTCTTCGCTGGGTTCGTAGTCGTAAACGGCCGATGCTTCTTCGACGACACCGCCCTCGTAAGAGGCCGGAATGATCTGCTGCGCTGTTGGCACCTGGGTCACGACATTGACGAACTCTGCAAAGAACAGGGTCGCAACATCGAATTCACCAGCGTCAAAGCGGGTCAGGATATCCTTGGCGACGCCCTGCGCATCGGCATAGCCGATCCGCTTGACCTCGCTCAGATCCACGTGGCCGACGAAATCATCACCCAGGTCACGACGCAGCGCGTCGCGGCCCTTTTTGCCAACGGTCAGAATTTTGACCGTCTTGCCAGCCGCTTTCAGCTCCTGCGCCTTTTGGCGCGCCAGCTTGGCGATATTGGCGTTAAAGCCACCACACAGCCCCCGCTCGGCGGTCAGAACAACAAGAAGTTGTACCTGATCGCTGCCGGTGCCGCGCAGCAGTTTTGGTGCGCTATCGCTGCCGCCAACCGAAGCCGCAAGCCCTGCCATCACGGCATTGAACCGTTTGGTATAGGGACGCGAATCTTCAGCAGCTTCCTGGGCGCGGCGAAGTTTCGCCGCGGCCACCATTTGCATGGCTTTTGTGATCTTACGCGTGCTTTTGACACTCGCGATCCTGTTTTTCAGGTCCTTGAGATTTGGCATTGCCTTATCCCCTTACGCGAAATCTGCGGCGAATTCGTCCAGCGCTGCTTTGATCTTGTCGGCAGCATCGCCCTTGATCTTCGGATCTTCGTTGGAAATCCACTCGAGCAGATCGGCGTGCTTGCTGCGCAGATGCGCCAGCATGCCTTCCTCGTAGCGGCCAACAGACTTTACGTCGATCTTGTCGAGGTAACCCTGGGTCCCGGCGAAGATCACGCAGACGATTTCTGCGTTGGTCAGCGGCGAGTACTGAGCCTGCTTCATCAGTTCGGTCAGACGGGCACCACGGTTCAGCAACTGCTGGGTGGCGGCGTCAAGGTCGGAACCAAACTGCGCAAAGGCCGCCATTTCGCGGTACTGAGCCAGTTCCAGTTTCACCGGACCCGCAACAGATTTCATCGAGTTTGTCTGCGCAGAGGAGCCAACACGCGAAACCGACAGACCGGTGTTCACAGCAGGACGGATGCCCTGGTAGAACAGTTCGGTTTCCAGGAAGATCTGGCCATCGGTGATCGAAATCACGTTGGTTGGAATAAAGGCGGAAACGTCACCACCCTGGGTTTCAATAACGGGCAGAGCCGTCAGCGAACCAGCGCCGAAATCTTCGTTCAGCTTGGCCGAACGTTCCAGCAGACGGGAGTGCAGATAGAAAACGTCACCAGGATAGGCTTCACGGCCGGGCGGACGACGCAGCAGCAGCGACATCTGACGATAGGCAACAGCCTGCTTGGAAAGGTCATCATAGATGATCAGACCGTGCTTGCCGCTGTCGCGGAAATATTCCGCCATCGCGGTGGCCGCATAGGGGGCCAGGAACTGCAGAGGCGCAGGATCGGACGCGGTTGCAGCAACCACGATCGAATATTCCATGGCGCCGGCTTCTTCCAGCTTTTTCACCAGCTGGGCAACGGTGGAACGCTTCTGACCAACCGCTACGTAGACGCAGTACAGTTTCTTCGACTCATCGTCGCCTGCTGCATCGTTGTAGGATTTCTGGTTCAGCATGGTGTCCAGGGCGATCGCGGTTTTACCGGTCTGACGGTCACCAATGATCAGCTCACGCTGGCCACGGCCAACGGGGATCATCGCATCAACAGATTTGAGGCCTGTCGCCATCGGTTCGTGAACCGATTTACGTGGGATAATGCCAGGTGCCTTGACGTCGGCAACGCCACGCTTTGCAGCGTTGATCGGGCCTTTGCCGTCCAGCGGGTTACCCAGACCGTCAACAACGCGGCCCAGCAGCTCGGGGCCGACAGGAACGTCCACGATCGAGTTGGTGCGCTTTACAGTGTCACCTTCTTTGATGTCGCGGTCGGAGCCAAAGATAACGATACCTACGTTATCGGCCTCCAGGTTCAGCGCCATGCCCATAATCCCACCAGGGAATTCGACCATTTCGCCAGCCTGAACATTGTCAAGGCCGTAGACGCGGGCGATACCATCGCCAACGCTCAGCACGCGACCAATTTCAGCCACCTCGGCTTCCTGACCAAAGTTCTTGATCTGGTCTTTTAGGATCGCAGAAATCTCTGCTGCTTGGATACCCATTTATCCGACCTCTTTCATTGCATTCTGTAGGGAGTTGAGCTTGGAGCGGATCGAGCTATCGATCATCTTCGAGCCCACTTTAACGACGAGACCGCCAATGATGCTTTCATCGACGGTTGCATTGATGGTAATCTGTTTGCCCACGCGCGCGGCCAGCGTCTTGGCCAGCTTGTCGCTTTGGGTTTTTGTCAGTGCCTTGGCGGAAATCACCTCGGCGGTCACTTCACCGCGTGCCTCTGCCAGACGATCCCGCAGGGCAGAAATCAGAGCAGGAACCACGAACAGGCGGCGTTTTTGCGCCATCAGCGCCAGGCTGTTGCCCAAAACAGGTGCCAGACCCATTTTCTTGGCGATCGCCGCAATTGCGGCTTCCTGCTCATCCCGCGAAATCAGCGGAGAGCTGAGCAGGGTTTGCAGGTCGTCACTGTCAGCCAGGGCAGCTGCCAGATCATTGATGCTGGTTTCAAGGCTATCAAGTGCCTTGCTCTCTTCGGCGATCTCAAAGATCGCAGTGGCATAGCGTGCAGCAATGCCTGCTGAAATCGAAGCTGGTTCGGACACGTCCACCCTTCCGACATTTGGCCCCGACTGGCCTGTCGCAAGACAGACGGCACCGGGGGCGTGAGCATACCCCACCAAGACGGCAGGGCGTTAAAATCAGCGTGGATGTAACAGAGCGGTAGCAACCTATCAACTGTCTATAGTGGCAGGGGCAAAATGATCGACCTTAATGTTTTCAACACCTTAGCCAAAGTGCGGCTCTTTGCCTCCCGAAACTCGACTATTTTTATGCACCTCGGGCGTGTTATTTACCTTTCCGAACAGGTCAAAATCCGCACGAAAGGCGCAAATCAGCGCTCACAGGTCTTTTCCGGCCTCACCGCGGATCGACAATTTTGAAAAACAGAATCATCTGTCCGCGTCACCCCGGATCGACCACAGGGCACCTCTTTTGCCCGATGCCTCCTTGTTGTCAGCCGACCCGCTCAGGCCGGTTCCGCCACCGGGTTGGAAAGCCCCTCCAAAACCCGGATCGGACTAGACCGTTTGACGCGTGTCATATGCCCATGCTGGGGATGCGTCTGTTTGCTGACCTCGACCATAAAGACGCCCCCCACCAACATGGCAGGCAGGCGGCGCCCCGCCCGTTCCAGCAGTGCCCCGGATTTCAGCCAAAACCGTTTCTGGCTGGGCATCCGGTACAGCGCCGCTGTATGACGTTGGATGGTGAATTCATGCAGGCGCAGCTGGTTTTCCAGCTGGGTCAAGGTATAGGGCCGCCCATAGCCAAAGGGCGTATTATCCGACCGCGCCCAGAACCCGGCCCGGTTGGGCACCACAAAGATCGCCCGCCCGCCAGGCCCCAGCACCCGGCGGCACTCTTCCAGCACCTGGGTGGGCCGTTCCGAGGTTTCCAGCCCATGCATCACCACCAGCCGATCCACCCGACCGGTTTCAATCGGCCAAAAGGTCTCTTCGCACAGCACAGATACATTCGGCATCCCCGCCGGCCATTGCATCACCCCTTGCGGCCCCGGCATCAGGGCAATCACCCGGCGGGCCTCGGCCAGATAGGGGCGCATCAAGGGCGCGGCAAAGCCGAAGCCAGCCACGGTCTGCCCGGCTGCTTCCGGCCAGAACTCCAGCAGCCGATTGCGCACCGATGCCTGCGACGCCCGCCCCAGGGTGCTGCGATAGTAGAAATTCCTAAGGTCCTGAACATCAAGGTGCATTGCGGGTGCCTGCTGCTTGGGCCAATCTGGGGGCAGTTTACTCATGCGGAGGCGAAAGACCATGCCCCTAGAAATCGTTACCCTGCCCTGTCTCTCGGACAACTATGCCTATCTGCTGCATGATTCCAAGAGCGGTAAAACCGCTTTGGTCGATGCGCCCGAGGCCGATGCCATCAAAACCGCGCTCGCGGCCCGTGGCTGGCGCCTGGATGTGATTCTCTTGACGCACCATCACTATGATCACATCGATGGCGTCGCCGAGCTCTGCGCGCAGTATAATCCTGCGGTCTATGGCGCTAAGGCGGATGCCGCCCGCCTGCCGCCCCTGACCCATGCGCTGGAAGACGGTGACAGCTTTGACCTCTTCGGGGAGCCGGTCCAGGTTCTGGATGTGTCGGGCCATACAATCGGCCATATCGCGTTTTACTTGCCCGAAAGCCAAGCCGTCTTTACTGCCGACAGCCTGATGGCGCTTGGCTGTGGGCGCCTGTTCGAAGGCACCCCCGATATGATGTGGCACAGCCTCAACCGTCTGATGGCCCTGCCACCGCAGACCTGGGTCTATTCCGGCCATGAATATACCCAATCCAACGCCCGCTTTGCCCTGACAATTGAACCGGACAACACCGCATTGCAACTGCGCGCTGCGCAAATCATCAAGGCACGCGCAAAAGGCGAGGCCACGATTCCGTCACTGTTGCAGCAAGAGCTGGAGACAAATCCCTTTTTGCGGGCCCACCTGGATGAGGTAAAAACCGCTATCGGGATGCAAGGCGCTGAAAGTAAGGATGTTTTTGCAAAAATTCGGGGTCTGAAAGACCGCTTTTAACCCCATTTCTGCCGGTCTGATGCTATCGTGACCGGCTCAAAGGGGTCATAAATTAACCTCTCTCACAAAGAATGTGACCTAATTTTGAAAGAAAGCCCTTGAAGCTCCGCGTCTATCAACCAAACTCTAATACTATCAGGACATGGTTGATACAGGGGAAGCGGCAGAACGTCCAAGCCCCGGTCACCCCAAGAACAGAGGAGCACGCCCGTGCCTTCATTCTCGAGCACACTAGAACAAGCCATTCACGCCGCGCTCGCGTTGGCGAATGAGCGGCGCCACGAGTTTGCCACGCTGGAACACCTGCTGTTGGCATTGATCGAAGAACCGGAAGCCGCCCGTGTAATGCGCGCCTGTAGCGTCGATCTTGGGCATCTTCGCACTTCACTGATTGAATTTGTCGATGAAGATCTTGCCAATCTGGTGACTGATGTCGACGGGTCCGAAGCGGTCCCCACCGCAGCCTTCCAGCGGGTCATTCAGCGCGCCGCGATCCATGTGCAAAGCTCGGGGCGCACCGAAGTTACAGGGGCCAATGTCCTCGTCGCGATTTTTGCAGAACGCGAAAGCGATGCCGCCTACTTCCTGCAGGACCAGGATATGACCCGCTATGATGCCGTGAATTTCATTGCCCATGGCGTGGCCAAGGATCCTGCCTTTGGCGAATCCCGTCCCATCACTGGCGCCCCCGAGGGCGAAGATGCCTCTATGGGCGGCGGTGCCCCCGAGAGCGACAAAAAAGAGAGCGCGCTGGATAAATACTGCGTCGATCTCAACGCCAAATCGCGCGAAGGCGACATTGACCCGCTGATCGGACGCAGCCACGAGGTAGAGCGCTGCATCCAGGTGCTGTGCCGCCGCCGCAAGAACAACCCGCTGCTAGTGGGCGATCCTGGCGTCGGCAAGACCGCCATCGCGGAAGGCCTGGCCCGCAAGATCGTGCAGGGCGAAGTTCCTGAAGTGTTGTCCAAGACCACCATCTTCTCGCTCGACATGGGGGCGCTCTTGGCTGGCACCCGCTATCGTGGCGATTTCGAAGAACGTCTGAAGGCCGTGGTGACAGAGCTGGAAGACCACCCGGATGGTGTGTTGTTCATTGATGAGATCCACACCGTGATTGGTGCGGGTGCCACCTCTGGTGGGGCAATGGATGCCTCCAACCTGCTGAAACCTGCCCTGCAGGGCGGCAAACTGCGCACCATGGGATCCACTACCTACAAAGAGTTCCGCCAGCATTTTGAAAAAGACCGCGCCCTGGCGCGGCGCTTCCAGAAGATTGATGTGAACGAACCCTCGGTACAGGATGCGGTTGAAATTCTGAAAGGGCTGAAACCCTATTTTGAAGAACATCACAGCGTCAAGTTTACAGCGGATGCGATCAAATCCGCCGTGGAACTGGCGGCGCGGTATATCAACGACCGCAAATTGCCCGACAAGGCGATCGACGTGATCGACGAAGCAGGTGCGGCACAGCATCTGGTGCCGGAAAGCAAACGTCGCAAAACCATTGGCGTCAAGGAAATCGAAGCCGTGGTGGCCAAGATCGCCCGCATTCCGCCCAAGAGCGTCACCAAAGACGATGCAGAGGTGCTGAAAGATCTGGAGAAGAGCCTGAAGCGCGTGGTCTTTGGCCAGGACGATGCGATCGACGCGCTCTCCAGTGCCATCAAACTGGCCCGTGCAGGGCTGCGCGAACCGGAAAAACCCATCGGCAACTATCTCTTTGCAGGCCCCACCGGGG
Source organism: Pseudophaeobacter profundi (assembly GCF_029697505.1). GTDB lineage: Bacteria > Pseudomonadota > Alphaproteobacteria > Rhodobacterales > Rhodobacteraceae > Pseudophaeobacter > Pseudophaeobacter profundi. Next base: position 175,537 of record NZ_JARJEF010000006.1, read on the forward strand.
TTGGCAAAACCGAGGTGGCCAAACAACTGGCCGATACACTCGGGGTAGAGCTTCTACGTTTTGACATGTCGGAATACATGGAGAAACACGCGGTTTCCCGTCTGATCGGCGCGCCTCCGGGCTATGTCGGCTTTGACCAGGGTGGCCTGCTGACCGATGGCGTTGACCAGCATCCCCACTGTGTGCTGCTGCTGGACGAAATCGAAAAGGCGCACCCGGATGTGTTCAACATCCTGTTGCAAGTGATGGATAACGGCCAGCTGACAGATCACAACGGCCGCGCGGTGAACTTCCGCAATGTTGTGTTGATCATGACCTCCAATGCGGGTGCATCGGATATGGCAAAGGCTGCCATCGGCTTTGGCCGTGATCGCCGCGAGGGTGAAGACACCGCCGCGATTGAACGCACCTTCACGCCGGAATTCCGCAACCGGCTGGACGCCGTGATCGCCTTTGCACCGCTACCCAAAGAGGTCATCCTGCAGGTGGTCGAGAAATTCGTCCTGCAACTGGAAGCCCAGCTAATGGACCGGAATGTCTCGATCGAACTGACCCGCAAGGCGGCTGAATGGCTGGCGGACCGGGGCTATGATGATCGCATGGGGGCACGGCCTTTGGGGCGGGTCATCCAGGAGCACATCAAGAAACCACTCGCCGAAGAATTGCTCTTTGGCAAGCTGGCAAAGGGTGGGCTGGTCAAGGTTGGCATCAAGGATGGCAAGCTGGATCTGCGCATAGAAGGTCCGATCAAGCCGCGCATCTCTGGTGACAAGCCGCCATTGCTGACTGCCGACTAATCATGCGGCTCTCCCTTGCAGCTTTGCTGCTCACGCTCGTCACGGCCCCCGCCGTGGCGGGCGACATTTCCTTGCAATGGCCGCTTGATTGCAGCCAGGGCGATACCTGTCACATTCAGCAATATGTCGACCACGATCCCGGCCCCGGCAGCCGTGACTATGCTTGCCAAGGGCTGACTTACTCTGGTCACAAGGGAACAGATATCGCCCTGCCCTATCTAAGCGATATGTATCGCGGTGTTGCCGTGCGCGCCGCCGCACCAGGCGTGGTTCAGGGCCTGCGCAATCGGATGCCCGACACCTATTCCACCGAAGAAAACGCTGCCGCCCTGCAGGGGCGCGAGTGCGGCAATGGCGTGGTCCTGCTGCACGCGGATGGCTGGGAAACCCAATATTGCCATATGCGCCAGGGCTCTGTGCGGGTGCAAAAGGGCCAGCAGGTTCAAGCCGGCACCCAGCTGGGTGAGGTCGGCCTTTCCGGCAAGACACAATTCCCGCATCTTCATCTGTCCCTGCGCCGCGATGGGAAGGTGATCGATCCCTTTGCCCCCAACGGAGCGCAGGACTGTGCGGCTGGCATCGATCAGGTAAGCGCGGCCGGTGCAACCGCCGATACGACCAACCTCTGGGCCGATCCGCCTGCCTATGAACCCGGGGGATTTCTGGGCGCTGGCTTCAGCACCCAGGTGCCCAGTTTCCGGCAGATCAAATCCGGCAAGGCCAGCCAGATCCGCATGACGCGGCAATCACCGGCCCTGGTTTTCTGGGCCTATGCCTTTGGCGGCCAACAAGGCGACCGGGTGCGGCTGACCATTTCTGGCCCAACCGGGGTCTTTTCGGTGCATGAAATCACGCTGGATCGCAATCAGGCCCAGTTTTTCCGCGCTTCGGGCAAACGGTTGCGCGACCAGATCTGGGAGTATGGCCTCTATACCGGTCTGGCAGTATTGCTGCGCGATGACGTGGAAATCGATCGGATCGAGCAAGCCATTTCTTTAAGATAACGGCCCAGGGCGCCCTTTGGGTCCGGGCTGCGGCCTCTTGCCCCAGACCGGGGCGCCTTATCGTTCAGTGAACTTCAACTCAATCCGGCGGTTCTGGGCGCGGGCCTCCGGTGTATCAGCCGTGTTTACCGGCTGGAACTCACCAAATCCGTTTGCCGCCAGCCGATCCGGCGCCACGCCGAGGCTCTCGATCATGTAGCGCACCACCGACAGTGCCCGACCCTGGCTCAGCTCCCAGTTATCGGAAAACTTGGGGTGGCCCAGCATGGCGGTATTGTCGGTATGGCCATCCACCCGGATGATCCAGTTGATCTCGGGTGGGATATCTGCCGCCACAGTCTGCAAAATTCGCGCCACCTTGGCGATCTCGACTTCGCCCAACGACGACAGTCTGGCACTGCCCGGCGCAAAGAGCACCTCTGATGCAAAGACAAAGCGGTCGCCTTCGATGCGCACCCCCTCTTGCTTGCCCAACACGTTGCGCAAGCGGCCAAAGAACTCAGAGCGGTAGCGCTCCAACTCCTCGGCCTTGGTTTCCAGACTATCCGCCTTGCTGGCAAGCTCTGCCGCCTCCAGCTCCAGTCGCTTGCGCTCTTTTTCTTCTGTCAGACGGCGGCGGCGCTCTTCCGAGGCGGCCCGTGCCAGCGCCGCGTTCAGATCCTGGCCGAGGTTTTGCAACTGCACCTTCTGGGCAGCATCGCGTGCCTGGTAGTCATCCAGAATCGCCTGTAATCCGCCCAGTTGTTCCCGCAGCGCCGCCACCTGCTGGTTCAGCAAGGCGGTCTCGCGCTGCGCCTTGGTCGAAACTGCTGTCTGCTCTGACAGCGCCGCCTTGGCCTGCGCCAACAGCGCCGCGCGTTCCTCGGCAAGGCTGCGCGCCTCTGCCGCGCTCCCCCTGGCCTCGTCCTGCGCGTTCAGCGCCGCCAAGAGCCGTTGTTGCAAGACAGCCTGATCACCAGCGGCAGCCTGGGCATTTTCCAGCGCATCCAGCGCGGCTAGCAGACGCAGCTCTACCGCGGCCCGATCCTGCGCCGTCGAAGAGGCGGCCTTGCGGGCGGCGGCCAGATCATCCTGAGCCTGGGCCAACTCGGCCTGCAGACCAGACATCACTGCGGCGGTATCGGCCTGCAGGCTGGCCAGTTCTTCTTGCAGGCGACGCTGCTCTGCCTCTGCCGTGCTGCGCTGGCGGGTCAGTTGCTGTTCCAACTTCTCAAGCGCGGCAGCCTGTTGTTTTTGCAGATTTGTCAATTCGCTTTGATACTGGGTTTCGGTCTCGACGTTTGCTGCCCGCTGACGGGCCAGCTCTGCCTCCAGCGCGGCCTTGCTTTGCGCGGCCTGCTGGCGGGCGCTGTCCAATTCCTGGTTCAGCCGGGCCTGGGTTGTGTCATTTTCCAGGCGCAGCCGGTCCAGCTCTGCCTCCAGGGCAGTGACCCGGCCTTCGGCAGAGGATTGCGACACCTGCATCTGCGCCAGAACACGGGTCAGGCGCTCGGCCAGGGCATCACGCTCTTTGCTCTGCGCTGTGGCGGCATCCAGCGTGGTCAGCGCCTCTTCAAGATCCTGTGCTAGGCGCTCTTGTGCCAATTTGGAAGCAGCCAAAAGCGTGAGCGTATCTTCGGCCTCTTGCCGCTCACGTTCCAGCGACAGGGTCATGGCCGTCAACTCGGCATCGGCGTCTTGCAGCCGGGCGCGCAGGGCCTCGGCAGCGGCACTTTCAACCAGGCGGGCCTCTTCTTCGGCGCTCAGCCGGGTTGAAAGATCAGCCATCTCTGCCGCGCGGGCATCGTCTTGCTGCTGCAAATCAGCAATCATTGCCTCCAGCGCCTCGCGTCTGGCTGCGGCCAGGCGCGCGGTCTCTACGCCAGCGTCAATTTCCTGCCGCGCCTGTGCCAGCGCCAGATTCAAGGACTCGCGTTCATCAACCAAGTCGGCGCGCTGCGCATCCAACTGGTCGCGGTCTTCGCTCAGCTGCGCGATCTGTGCCTCGGCCTCGGCGCGACCAGCAAGCAGGGTCGCCACCTGGGCCTCAAAGGCGGTGATATCACTTTGGGCGCGCGCCAGATCTGCCAGCTGCTGGTCGCGTTCGGCGGTCAGCCCAGAAATCACCGCACGCTGTTGATCAATGGCATCCTGCGCCTGCGCCAGATCGCTCTGGGTGGTGGTTAGCGTCGCACTTAGCGCCCCAAGCCGCGCCGAAAGGCGGCTGTTGTCACGTTCTTCCAGCCCCAGCGCATTGGCCAGCGCCTGCACTTCAGTGGACAGTTCGTCCAGCTCGCTTTCCTGGCCTGAAATGGTTTCGCGCAGGACAAATTGCACCACCATAAAGATGGTCAGCAGGAACATCAGCACCAGCAACAGCCCGGTCATCGCATCGACGAAACCCGGCCAGATCGAGCTTTGAAATCGCTGCCCACTGCGCCGCGACAAGGCCATGCTCTAATCCTCGCCCTGCAGAAACTGCCCGCCGTCCGGCCCGGCTGGCGCTAGCTCTGCCGGCCGACGGCCCCGGCCACGCGGCACTGCAAAGGCCTTGACCATGAGGTCGATATCCTTGCGCAACTCTGCCAGGCTTTCTTGTCGACCGGCAGAGATTTCCTCCAGAATGCGCAGCATCTGCACATCGATCGAGCGCAGCCGCATCCGGCTTTCGGCATCCATGCCCACATCGCCGTGGGCGCGCATGATCTCGGTCAGGGTTTCCTGCCCCACGGCAACCCGCTCTAGCGCATTGGCAACGCTAGTGGACTGATCCTGACGCGCGTTCATATCGCTGATGACATCCACCAGATTGGACAGTTTATTGTCGATCTCGGCCCGGCTCTCGGCGTTTTGGGCAAACATCGCCTGCAAGGCGTCCATCTGCTCTGCCATGGTATCCAGCACCTCGGATACAACGCCGGTCTCGCCGCCGCTGCCCTCCTCGCCAGAGGAAAAGCTGACCCGCGTGAAAGAAGAGAGCCATTCTTCCAGCTCGCGGTAAAACCGGTTCTGGCCATGGCCGGCAAACAGCTCTAGCAGGCCAACGATCAGCGACCCTGCCAGTCCCAAAAGCGAAGAGGCAAAGGCCACGCCCATGCCGCCCAACTGTGCTTCCAGCCCGGTCATCAACCGGTTAAAGACCGCAATGCTTTCCTCGCCCTCCTGCGGGGCCAGGCTGCGAATGGTATCGACAACCGCAGGCACAGTGGTGGCAAGACCATAAAACGTGCCCAAAAGTCCAAGAAAAATCAGCAGGTTGACAATATATCGCGTGATCTCACGCTCTTCGTCCACCCGCTGTGCCACCGAATCCAGAATAGACCGGGTCGACGATGACCCCAACTGCATCCGCGCCGCCCGCGAGCGTAGCAAAGCCGCCAGCGGAGCCAGCAGCGACGGTGCCCGTTTGTCGCCGCGCGTACCGCCAGAGGCAAAGCTTTCAATCCAGCGCACCGATCCGACCAGCTGCGCCACCTGCCAGAAACAGGCCAGCACCCCGATGACAAAGACAATGACGATAAAACCATTGAGCCAAGGATTTGCCTGAAACACCGGCAGCACCTTGGGCAGGGCCATAAATATCCCAAAGCCAGCAAGGCCAAGGGCAATCAGCATCATGATAATCTGTCTGACCGGTTGGGAAAACTGCGGCCTTGTCTTACGGGCTGGTTGGGCCATATTCAAAAGGTCCTGACGGATTTTTGCTCAATTCCCAAAAGAGCTTAAAGACAAAGATCGCAAAGCCCAAGGCTTTATGCTGTTATTTGCCGCACGCGTCCCATCAACCATTCAAGTTCTGCATCGCCAAGGCCAATTTCGCTGAGATGTTCAGCGGTATTATACAGATATTCGGTATTGGGCCCACGCCCGCCCACCGCAGTGGCGATAATCTGCGCCTGTTTTTCCAGCGCCATGCCGCCGCAATACTGCTCGTGATGCGGATCAATCACATAGGTCACGGCCATGACCTCTTGGCCAGAAGCAAGCTGCACCGCGAGGTTACGCTCCAGATAGGCCGAAGAGATCAATTCGCGCTCGCGCAGATAGTCCAGCGTCTGGTCTTCCGCGCCACTCGCAACCGCCAGCGCCAATCCCTGACACTGTGCCCCCTGGACCTCATCCAGGGCCAGCACCAGCCCCGGCACCTCTTCGCTGCCACGATGGTGGATCGACGACATGCAAAAAGAGCGGGCATAGCCCTGCAGGGTTGCGATCTCGCTGCCAGCCACCGGAAAGCCCGGATTCCACAGCAGCGATCCATATCCGAATACCCACATTGTCATGATCTATGGCCCTTTCTTATCCTCGCCTATAAACAGCAAATTGACGGCTAGAAAAAGGGGTCTTCGCAGAATGCGACTGCTGAAATACCTGTGCCTTGGGGCACTGGTCTGGGGGCTCTACTGGGGGCTGGCGGCCTGGGCACTGCGCAGCGGATTGGAAAGCTGGTTCGACGCACAAGCGCGCCAGGGTTGGCAGGTCTCACATGGGCAGCTCTCGACTGCTGGCTTTCCACTGCGCCACCGCACCCGCATTGATCAGCCCCTGCTGGCCGACCCCGGAACCGGCGCCGCCTGGAGCGCAGATTGGCTGGATCTCGACAGCCCGGCGATCTGGCCCGGGGCGCTGACGCTCTCCTTTCCGGAGACCCAGCAGCGGTTTTCCGTCTTTGATCAAAGCAGCGCCCTTACCGCGCAGGACATGACCGCCGAAATGCAGCTGGCACCGGGGGCAGCCCTGACGCTAGAGCGCCTTGAACTGCAGGCGCAGGTCTGGAAGATCCTGCAACAGCAGGCGACCATGCCCCAGTGGCAGGCGCAGGATCTTGAGTTGATCCTGCATCAGCAGAGCGCGCAGCCAAACCAGTATGATTTGCGTATGGCCATCACCGGCTTTGCCCCCGGTGGTGCCTTTCGCCGCATCAGCCAGCTGGCAAATGATCTGCCCAAACAGTTTGACGCGCTACAGCTGCAGGGGGCGATCGACTTTGATATCCCCTGGGATCGCCGGGCGCTTGAACAGCGCCGCCCGCAGCCGCGTCAGATCACCCTTGACCTGGCCGAGGCCAAATGGGGCGAGATGCATTTCAAGGCCAGCGGCCAGCTGCAGATGGATGATCAGGGCCGCGCAACGGGCGATCTGGCGCTACAGGTCAGGAACTGGCGCGCGATCCTTGATATGGCAGAACGCAGCAGCCTGCTGCCGCCGCAGACCCGCGCCGCCATAGAACGGGTGCTGGCGCTGTTTTCCAGCCCTGCTGGCCAGGGGGAGAGAATCAACACCACCCTGCGCTTTCAGCAGGGGCAGATGTGGATCGGGCCGCTGCCCATCGGCACCGCACCGCCAATCCGGCTGCGCTAGAGCCTGTCGCGTTCATTTGCATTCAGGCGACAGGCGCTCGTTTATTGATGTCGCATGTCGAATAGCTCGAAACCGGCAACCACTTTCGAGCGATATGCTCTAAGACCACCGCGCCCTGCCCCGCATGTCCCAGCCCTAGCGGCAGTAGGACCCACTGCGATAGCTGGCCACATCAAGGTGGAAATGATCCCGGTGATGGCGATCAGATTCGGGGCCCAGAACGGTGCCAAAGGGACCACAGGCCGCTTTCCACATCTTGCGCATCGGTTTGCGGGTGGCACGGGCGTTCCACCCTGACAGCACGCTTACCAGGGTGCCATCTTCCAGTTTGAAGCCGGAAATATCAATCGCCTTGCCGCGCCCGTGTTCCGACACTTTGGCGCCGGGGCGATTGTTGCGGGTGCGGCAGGCGTAGTGCGCCGCCACCCGCAGGCTGACCACCCGATTGCGGCGACCAAAGGCCTTTTCCACATCCTTTGAAACCCATCGTTTCAGCGCCGCAGCGGTTTCGCAGGTCATCACTGAACTCTGGCTCAGCGTGACCCCGGCGACAGAGGTCACCCGCACCGCATCCGCGGCCCCACAGCCGGGCATGGTGCCGACCACTGCGCCAATCTCTTTGCCCTGAATATCAATATCACCGCAGACAGAGCCCTGACGCAGACGGCGGCGTTTGAACAGGGCCTGTTGCGCAATGCCATCCGGGCGGACTAGCGGCACCAAGGACTGATCCAGAAGCGACGCATCCAGATCCGCAGGCCGCGCCGCCACCGCGAGGAGCTGGGCTGATACCGGGCGCAATTGGGGCCGCAGCCCGGATGAAGGGCTGGCCACGCGGCTTGATCCCGCACCGGTGGCGACTGCTGCCACCACATCGGCACGCGCAACCGCCCCATCTGATGCCACGGTCGCTGCCACGGCCGGTGCCGGGCTGGGGCGCAGGATCGGACGCAGCGATGTTTCAGGCGCGTCGGCCTGAACGGCCAGACTGCTGGCGGGCAGAAGGCAGGTCACAGTGGCCAGCGCCACCGCCCAGCCCCGGAGCTGTTCCCCGCCGATCACGGCTTGTTGCCCCGGCCAAAGTCAGGCGCGGCTGTATCCTGGCCCGCCTCGATGATACCGCGCCGGATCGCCCGCGTGCGGGTGAAATAGTCGTGCAGATGGTCGCCGTCTCCGGTCCGGATGGCGCGTTGCAGTGCAAACAGTTCTTCGGTAAAGCGCCCGAGGATTTCCAGCGTTGCCTCTTTGTTGGTCAAAAAGACATCGCGCCACATGGTTGGATCCGAAGCAGCGATGCGGGTGAAATCCCGAAAGCCGGCTGCCGAATACTTGATCACTTCGCTATCGGTCACCCGGCGCAGATCATCCGCAACCCCTACCATCGTATAGGCAATCAAATGCGGCGCGTGGCTGGTGACAGCCAGTACCAAATCATGATGGTCCGCCTCCATTTCATCGACATTGGCGCCCATGCCTTCCCACAGGGCGCGCAGCTGTGCCACCGCTGCGGGGTCGCTGCCATCAACCGGAACAAGCAGGCTCCAGCGGTTGTCGAACAGTTCAGCAAAGCCGGATTCCGGGCCGGAATGTTCGGTGCCCGCCAGCGGGTGGGCTGGCACAAAATGAACCCCCTCGGGAATATGCGGTGTCACCACCTCTATCACATGCCCCTTGACCGACCCCACATCCGAAACCGTCGCGCCGGGTTTCAGATGCGGACCAATTTCAGCCATGACTGGCCCCATGGCCCCCACCGGCACACAAAGCACCACCAGATCGGCACCTTCGACCGCCTCGATGGCACTGTCGCAGATGCGATCACACAGGCCAATGCGACGGGCGGTTTCACGGGTTTGCGCACTGCGGGCAAACCCCGTGACCTCGCCTGCCAAACCGGCGCGCTTCATGGCCCAGAACATCGAAGACGCAATCAGCCCCAAGCCAATCAGGGCGACACGGTTGTAAACGACATTGCTCATACGGCACCTTGCTTTGCTTTGAAGTCTCGGATCGCAGCAACCAGGCGGCGGCAGGCCGCCTCGTCTCCGACGGTTATACGCAGGGCATTGGGCAGGTTATATCCAGCCACCCGGCGCACAATCAGCCCCTGTTGTTGCAGATAGAGATCGCAGGCCTCGGCCTCGGCCTGATCGGCAAACCGTGCCAGAATGAAATTGGTACAAGAGGTATCCGACGCCACGCCCAGCTCTGCCAGCTCGCGTGCCAACCAGCTGCGCCATTGGGCATTTTCCTGTCGGCAGCGCTCCAGGTAGTCCCGGTCGCGCACTGCCGCTTCGGCCCCGGCCAGCGCCGTGGCGGAGACATTGAACGGCCCGCGCACCCGGTTTAGCACATCAATGATAGGCGCCGGGCCATAGCCCCAACCAATGCGTGCCCCGCCAAGACCGTAGATCTTGGAAAACGTACGGGTCATGAAGATATTGTCGCGCGCCGCGATCAAATCCGCCCCGGCATCAAAGCCTTCGACATATTCCGCATAGGCCCCATCCAGCACCAAGAGCACCCCCTTGGGCAGGCCATCGGCCAGACGCGCAACCTCGGCCGCCGAAATCATCGTGCCGGTCGGATTGTTCGGATTGGCGATAAAGACCAGCTTGGTGCGGTCGCTACAGCCCGCAAGCAGCGCATCCACATCGGTGACACGCTCGCGTTCCTTGACCTCGACCGGGGTGGCCCCTGCGGCCAGTGCGCTGATACGATACATGGCAAACCCGTGCTCCGTATAGAGCACCTCATCCCCCGGCCCGGCATAACACTGGCACAGGAAGGCGATGATTTCGTCACTGCCGGCACCACAGATAATCTGCTCTGGGTTCAACCCCTCGACCGCTCCAATCGCCTGACGCAGCGCCCTGTGGTCAGAGCTGGGGTAGCGATGCATATCCGCCGCGGCCTCTTGCATGGCTGTAATCGCAAGCGGGCTGGGCCCCAGTGGGTTTTCATTGGAGGAGAGCTTGATTGCGTTGCTCACCCCCGCCACATGGGCCGCGCCGCCCTGATAGAGGGCGATATCCATAATACCTGGCTGCGGCGTGATCTGGGTCATTGGTCTGGCTCCTTGGTTCTCCTCGTAATAACGAGGCGCAAGCCAATGGGAAAGCGGCAAGATCAACCAGAGAGCGGCACCGCCCACACAGCCTGGGTAGGACTGTGCCAAGACGCGGGGCAAAACGGCACAGCGCACGGGACAGGGCACGAAAATTCCGTCGGCCCGCGATCACTGCGCCGGTATTATCTAGCTTTGGCCCCAGCCATTTTATCCAGCTTGGCCTCGGCCTGCTTTTTCACCATCTTCGCCAGTTCTTTGCGCAGTTGGGTGTCTTTGCGCAGCGTTTCCTCCATCATCTTTTGCAAGACTTTGGCAGACTGCGTCCCATCCGAGCTTTCAAGCACCTTGTTGCCATAGGCAACAAAGACCTTGTCCTGTACTGCCGCAGCCACATCCGCATAGATCGCAGGCCCATGTTTCTTGGAGAATTCTTCGACTACATCGGCACCATATCTGGCGACGAGATCCTTCTTTACCATCCCATCCATGGCACTGGGCACCAGTTTCTGCGCCAGAAAACCCTGAGATTTGGAGATGTAGCTTGCACCAAAGCTGGAGACGCTTTTCATCGGCCCCGAGGCCATGATGCCGCCAGACAGGATCTTGACCACAGCATCCGTTACCTCTTTCTGGTTGGGGGCGCGGCCCTTTTCCACCAACGGCTTGAACAGCATGATCGCCTCTTTGGCGGCATTTTTGACCATTTCCTGGCCAACGCCAGTGGTCAGCATCTTTTCCATGAACTTGGTCAGCGCCTTTTGCGAAAAGGTCTGGAACATCTTTGCCGGCAATTGCGCCGCCACTTTTCCTGCGATGCCTTTCAGAAACGCACCGCCCAGCTTGCCCCCCGCCGCACCCGCCGCTCCGGCAAACAGGGTGTCCAGCACGACCTTCTTGGCAGCGCCGTCAAAGGTAACCTTGTTCCCAGCCAGGTATTCGCCATATTGCCCTGCGCTGGATTTCATCGCTTCGGTCCCGGCAGCTGCAATGGCATGGGCCCGTACCGGATCCATCCCCTTGGTTGCCATCAGACGTGCCGTGGCATAGACCTCGATCACAGTAAAAGAGGTCTCGCGCACGATTTCCAGCGTAAAGACCGCCTTACCCGCCGTGCCGATACGGGCCTTGATGAATTTATCAAAGGCCTTTTGCCCGGAATTATAGGCCTTGGTTGCCTTGGCATCCTGTTTCTGGATCTTCTTCCAATCCGGTTTGGACTGGCTCGCCAGTGTCTTGAGAAATGAGGCTTCGGAGCGTGCATTCAAGATCGGTGTCCAGGGCGGGTCGGTATCGTCATTCAGCGTCGACATGGTGAATTCGGTAATTGCCATCATCAGGCCCTCTTCGGCCTGACGGGTCTTTTCCACATCGTCGCAGAAATCTACCCAGGTATCGGCCTGCCCCCGCATCATATTGGCCTTTGACAGGATCTGATGCCGCAGCGCCTTTTCTGCGGCTTCAAACTCTGCCACCTCGACCTGCTTGATCTTGCCGTCTTCCTTGACCTCATAGACCGCGACCTTCTGATCCTGGGCGATCATGGCCTGCAGCTTTGCCAACCCCGCCTTCCAGGTGCGCATGCCAGGGTCGACGATGCCGTCCGGCTTCTTGAAACCAAGTGATTTTTTCTGAAAGCTGCGGATATCCTTGATCAGCCCGGCATCGCATTTCCCAGAGATCTTGATGCTGCCAAAGCCATTTGCCTTCAGCATCAAACGCACCAGTTCTACGTCGGCGGCAGCGTTTTTGACCGGTTTGAATTTCCCTTCACCCGCCTTGGCATCAGGTTTGGTAATGCGGGTGCTATCCCCAACCGGGGCTGACAACTTTATTGCCATAACAAGGCTCCGAACTAATAAACAAAGGTAACAGAGGTAAAGTCTGCCACAGGTTCAGACCCCTGTCAGGGGTGATTTGACTGCCGCTTTCCCCCTCAGGCGGCAAAGGGCTGAAAGCGGGCGGTCTTGGGATCGGCTTCATAGCTGGCTGCCAGTTTTTCGGCGCGCAGGGCCAAATCATTGACGCTGTCGATAATGTATTGCGCCGTTTCCTCTGTCATCAGATAGGAAAAATTAAGCCGTATCCAACCGGGTTTCTGCAATTCTCTGCCTGCCTTTAGCGCATCAAACAGCGCGGTGGATTCCGCCTCGTCGATATCCAGCAGGCGATGGGCGTAGGGGCCTGCACAGGCACAGCCGCCACGGGCCTGGATACCATAGTGATCACTTAACATACGGGTGAACAGTTGCTGATGCACAGGTGCGCCAGACCGCCCGCGCACCGTGAAAGAAAAGATCGGCAGCCGGTGCGCCGAAGGGTGGCCCAACAGGGTAAGCTGCGGATTCCCCCCCCAACCGGCGCGCGCCATGGCGGCAAAGCGGGCCTCTTTGGCCGCGATCTCATCCGCGCCGACCGCCTCTTTCACCAGAAAGGCCAGGGCGGCGCGGATATCGCCAATTACATTGGGGGTGCCAGCTTCTTCGCGGGCAACCAGATCCGTGCTGTAGTCATGCCCCCAGGGCGACACAAAACTGACCGTTCCACCGCCGGGCCAGGATGGGCTGCGCCGCCGCACCGCATCGCGATTGACGATCAGCACCCCGGACGCCCCCGGCCCACCGGCGAATTTATGCGGCGAAATCACCACCGCATCCTTATGGGTACCCAGGCTCGGCTGGTTGTCCGCTGCGTCCTGACCGCCCGCCATGGAAATCGGCACATAGGGGCCGGCCCCGGCGTAATCCCAGACCACCAGCCCACCAACTGCATGTATCATGCAGCTTATCGCATCTGGATTGGTCAGGATGCCAGTCACGTTGGAGGCGGCGGAAAAGCTGCCAATGATCAAATCACTGCTGGCGTGATCCAACAGGGCCTGCTGCAGCGCCTGCAGATCAAGGCCACCCTCTGGCGCTTCGGGAATTTCCACCACCCTGGCCCGGCTTTCACGCCAGGGCAGAATATTCGAATGATGTTCATACGGGCCAATAAACACCACCGGGTTGCGGGCCTCATTGACGCCAAACAGGCTCACCAGCCGATTGAGACCCGCTGTCGCCCCGGCGCCTGCAAAAATCACCGCGTCGCGCTCTGTTGCCTGGGTCAGGCGGGCAATTTCCGCGCGGGCCGCACGGCGCAGCTGGGTCATATAGGCACCGCAGAAAGACGCTTCGGTATGGGAATTGGCATAATAGGGCAAAACCTGCGTGGCGATATATTCCTCGACCTGGCGCAACGCCCGCCCCGAGGCCACGTAATCGGCATAGACCAATGGAACATCACCCTTGGCACCGGGGATCATCGCCCCCTCACCGATCACCCCCTGTGCCAGGCTGCCGTCCACCGCCGCCTGCTGCAGCTCTTCCTTGAATATTGCCAGGGTCATGCGCGAGTCTCCAAAGTATCTGTTCAGATAATCTCCCACGTTAAACCCGCGAAAACTTCCTATCTTTTTCATTGAAACCAGAAAAATATGTGTCATATGATCTTAGTATGAGCAAAAATATAGACCAAATAGACCTGTCCATCCTGCGTGCCCTGCAACGCGATGCCAGCCTGTCCCAACGCGAACTGGCCGAGGTCGTCGGCCTGTCGCAGAACGCCTGCTGGCGCCGCTTGAAAGCGCTGAATGACAAGAACGTGCTGAAGGGCGCCAGCATGCGGGTGGACCGGGTCAAACTTGGTCTGGATCTGGTGGTCTTTGTGATGCTGCGCACCCGGCACCATTCGGCTGAATGGCTCGACACCTTTCGCCGCCATGTGCTGACCATCCCCGAAGTGGTCGATTTCCACCGTATCGGCGGCGATTACGACTATCAACTCAAGGTGGTGACACAGGATATGGCCAGCTATGATCGGGTTTATCAACGGCTGATCAGCGGCGTCGAACTGGACAGCGTCACCTCTTATTTTGCGATGGAAACCATTGCCGAGGCGCGCCCCCTGCCACTATAGCAGTGCCTTTTCAGACCACCGAGTGGGGCCTGAAAAGAGGATCGTAAACGCCTAGTGGCCAAAAGCCTTGTTTGCCATCCAGGAGACCCGCTTGCCCGCCGCCCCCATACGCATATGCAGGCAGGCGGTGCCATAGCGTTGAAAATACAGGATATCCAGATCATACCAGCCAGCCGATGGCACCTCAACTTCGCTCATGATTGTGGTGTCGCAGGTCTGGCGCCCATCAAATTGGCCCACCACCTGGCCGCCGATTCTGGCGCGCAGCCCATCGTTGGTCAGAAAGTCGATATTGTGAATGCCGGGCGTGTCGAAATGCACATAGCCCGTGATTGCGGCCACCACATGTTCGGCCCGCTTCGAGGTCAGGGTCAGGTCGCCTTCATTGGTATCGCGGTAATCCAGCCCGCTTAATGGGCTCCCCCGCTCAGACTTGATCTTCAAGGCAGATGACGCATCCACCAGCGTTTTCACATCATGCGGATAGGCGTAGCGCACCGAAAGCCCCGGCTGCAGGCCAGAGGGCTGTGGACTGGCAGGCTGCAATTTCAGCGGTGCCGCACTGAGCGCCGTCGCACAGGTCACAACAATAGCGGCAATTGCACTGGTCAAAAGGCGTTTCATTCTACACTCCCGTTTTGCCCGACACCAAACTGGCCCGGCCGATTTCCCATACGGTAGCGACGAGTCCCGGCAAAAGACAACTGCTTTTCCGCGTGGGTCAGATCATGATTATACCACATCCTGTCCGTGACAGGCGCTGATCTGGCTCAATCGTGCAGCGCGCCGGGCGTCAGCAAAGCGCAATACGCAAAAAGGGCCACCCGAAGGCAGCCCTTTGCAAAACAGTCCAATCCAGCGCCCAAAGGGGCGACGGGATTAGTTTTTGGCGTAGAATTCCACGACCAGGTTTGGTTCCATAACAACGGGGTAAGGCACATCGGCCAGACCGGGGGCGCGCACGAATGTGGCTGTCATTTTGGAGTGGTCGGCTTCGATGTAGTCAGGCACATCGCGCTCGGCCAGGGCAACGGCTTCCAGCAGAACAGCCAGTTGCTTGGACTTGTCGCGCACGGCGATTACGTCACCTTCTTTCACCCGGTAAGAGGCGATGTTCACGCGCTGGCCGTTCACGGTGACGTGACCGTGGTTGACGAACTGGCGTGCGGCAAAAATGGTTGGTACGAATTTTGCACGGTAGACGACGGCATCCAGGCGGCGCTCCAGCAGGCCGATCAGGTTTTCACCGGTATCGCCTTTTACACGCTCAGCTTCGGCGTAAACGCGACGGAACTGCTTCTCGGTGATATCGCCGTAGTAGCCTTTCAGCTTCTGCTTGGCGCGCAACTGAATACCGAAATCGGACAGCTTGCCCTTGCGGCGCTGACCATGCTGGCCGGGGCCATATTCACGACGGTTGACTGGGGACTTTGGGCGGCCCCAGATGTTTTCGCCCATGCGGCGGTCAATTTTATACTTGGCAGACGTACGTTTAGTCACGGCTGTTCTCCTTCATAAATGGCGTTACGGGCTCTGCCAAAACCGGTTGTCACTGTTCAGCTGCATCTGCTTTCGCACATGCCAGCCAAAATGCTAACCTGCTCCGGGTTCACCGCAACATTCGAAGGGCGTTGTCCTCTTAGGGTTGGGTCCGAAGATCCACACCTATGACAGGTTTCCCCTTGCGGGGTCCACCAACACCAATGAAGAGGCGCTTATAGGCGCAACGGAGACAGAGTCAACACTGCTTCCCCCGGTTTTTGCCGCCCCGGCACTTTCGGCATCCCCGTCTGAACAGTTCGGGCAGAACAGTGTCGCGCAGACTACGGTTCCAATGGCAAACCGATGATCGCCCCAACCGAGGTTAGCCCGATCTGCGGCAGCTCGCCGGGGGCAAAGGCTTCGGGCAGTGCGCCGCCTTCCATCCATAGCCCGTCGATCAAGGCGTTGCAGGCAGTTGCCAGCTGGTACAACCGTTCCGGCGCTGCGGCGATTCCGGCCTCTTCCAAGGCGGCACGAATCAAGGCCTCTAGCTGATCGCGAAAATAGACATAGGTGCGCTCGTGGGTCGCCTTCATCTGCGCATCGTGCTGCACCTTGTTCAGAAACCCAGCCCAGAGCGCAATGGAGCGCGGGTCCACCACTGGCGGCTCTAGCGAGGATTTCACAAAAACCCGCAGCCGCGCCCGCGCCGAGTCCGTGACCGAAGCCGCCGGAGCAAAGGTCTGGTCCGTCATCTGCGTCATATGGTATTCAAAAGCGGCGGTTATCAGGTCCTCTTTTGAGGAAAAATAGTGTCTTATCAGCCCCTGCGTGACTTGGGCCCGCTCGGCAATGCCACGCACGGTTGCACCGCGCACCCCCTTGTCCGCCACCAGCTCCAGGGTTGCGTTGATCAAGGCCCGCTTGCGTTCATCCGCGCTTTCGCGGGTAAATTTTCGGCGCTCTTCCTGCATTCCTGCCCTCTCCCTGGCGTCAAGCTAATTATACACTTGCATAATTAAGCCAACTACGCCTTACTACCCCCAATAACCAAGGACGCCCGACAATGCCAACAGCTGCCAGCGCAGATCCCGACCCCGCAGCCACCGCGACCCCCGGCACCCGCCCCCCCTCTGCCGCGCAAGGCCAGTCCGGACAGGACGCCGTGCGAATTGAGGGGCTACATAAATCCTTTGGCACACTAGAGGTCCTCAAAGGGGTCTCCCTCACAGCCAAGCAGGGCGATGTGGTGGCCATCATCGGCGGCAGCGGTTCGGGGAAATCGACCATGTTACGCTGCATCAATTTCCTCGAAACGCCCTCTGCGGGTAAGATCGTGATTGATGGCGAAGAAATCGAGATGCGCGCCGATGGCAGCCCCGCCAACCGCCGCCAGATTGAGCGGATCCGCACCCGCCTTGCAATGGTGTTTCAATCCTTCAACCTTTGGACCCACCGCACATTGCTGGAAAACGTCATCGAAGTTCCAATCCATGTGCTGAAGGTACCACGAGCTGAGGCCATCGCCCAGGCCCGTACCCTGTTGCAGCGCGTCGGGCTGGCCAACAAGGAAGATTCATTTCCGGCCTTTTTGTCTGGTGGCCAGCAGCAGCGCGCCGCGATTGCCCGCGCCTTGGCGGTGGATCCTTCGGTAATGCTGTTTGATGAACCTACTAGCGCGCTTGACCCCGAACTGGTTGGAGAAGTTTTGACAGTAATCCGCGACCTGGCTGCCGAAGGGCGCACAATGTTGCTGGTCACCCACGAGATGCGCTTTGCCCGCGAAGTGGCTGATCACGTGGTTTATCTGTATCAAGGACAGATCGAAGAACAGGGCCCCCCGGCCGAGGTTTTTGGCAATCCAAAATCCGATCGCCTGCGCCAGTTCCTCCAGTCCGTCTCGTAACGACAAACAAGAAAAACAAATCCAAAACAGGGAGATCTCAAATGTCTTTGAAAACACTTATGGCCGCAGGCCTGTCGCTTGCGGCCCTCACCGCTGGTGCCGCCCAGGCTGATCAGGTCAAGATCGGCATCGCCGCCGAACCCTATCCGCCCTTTGCATCGCTGGATTCCTCCGGCACCTGGGTTGGTTGGGAAATTGAAGTGATTGATGCGGTCTGTGCCGCCGCAGAACTGGACTGCGTGCTGACGCCGGTGGCCTGGGATGGCATCATTCCGTCGCTTACAGGTCAGCAGATCGACGCCATCATGGCATCCATGTCGATCACCGAAGAGCGCCTGAAAACCATCGATTTTTCAAACCCATACTACAACACTCCGGCGGTGATCGTAGCAGATAAATCCATGGATATCGCGCCCACGCCCGAAGGGCTGGCAGGTAAGATCGTTGGCATTCAGGCCTCGACCATCCACCAGACCTATGCCCAGGAATACTTCAAGGATTCCGAAATCCGCGTCTATCAGACCCAGGATGAAGCCAACCAGGATCTCTTTGCCGGGCGGATCGACGCAACCCAGGCGGACAGCATCGCCATGGCCGACTTTGTCGGCTCTGACGCGGGCGCCTGCTGCGAGATCAAGGGCGCCGTTGCCAATGACACCGCCATCCTCGGTCTTGGCGTTGGGGCAGCCATCCGCAAGGGCGATGCAGATCTGCAGGCTGCGCTGAACAGCGGGATTGCCGCCATTCTGGCAGATGGCACACACGAGGCCATCACCGCGCGCTTCTTCAACGCCAGCATCTACAGCGAATAAGGCTTCCCTTGGAACTGATCCTCGAAACGCTCGGTCTCACTGAGACTGCGGCCTTGCTGTCGCTCTCTTCCCCAGGCTGGGGCGCAAATCTGCTGCGCGGTCTGGCAAATTCACTCCAGATTGCGCTGGGGGCCTTTGGCATGGGGCTGGTGATCGGGCTGTTTGGGGCCTATGGCAAACTATATGGCGGGCCAATTCTACGGGATCTGCTCGCCATCTATACCACCGTTATTCGGGCAGTACCGGAATTGGTGCTGATCCTGATCCTCTATTATGTTGGCACCGACCTGATCAACAAACTGGCCCAGTTCATGGGCTATGGCCGGGTCGAGATCAGCGGCGTGGTAGCTGGCATCTGGGTTCTGGGCATTGTTCAGGGCGCCTATGCCACCGAAATTCTGCGCGGTGCCATTCAGGCGGTCCCGCCCGGCCAGATCGAGGCGGCGCGCGCCTATGGCATGCCCGCCCTGCTGACCCTGCGCCGGGTGACCATCCCGGCACTGATGGCCTTTGCCACGCCGGGTCTGGCCAATCTGTGGCTGATTGCAACCAAGGACACGGCGCTTTTGGCGGTTGTCGGTTTTAATGAACTGACGCTTGAAACCAAGCAGGCTGCCAGCAGCACCCGCTCATACTTTACCTTCTTCCTTGCTGCTGGCGGCCTATATCTGATGGTGACACTTTGCTCTGGCGTGGTCTTTGCCCGCATCGAGAAATGGGCCCGCCGCGGCCAACCTTCGTTGAGACAGGGGGGCCTATGACTGGTTTGAAGTCTCTTATGCAGCCCCATCGCCTTGTGCTGATGGCCCTGTTTGCCGCTTTTGTCCTGTGGTGCGCGCTGTCGATGCGCTGGGACTGGTTGCCAAAATATGCGCCGCTCGCGCTCGAAGGGCTCTGGACTACGCTCTGGATCCTGGCAGTCACCACCGTGCTTGGCTTTTTGCTGGCCGTGCCCCTTGGGCTGGCCCAGGCCATCGGGCCTTGGTATCTTTCGGCCCCGGCACGGATCTTTTGTACCGTCATTCGCGGCACGCCACTGCTGTTGCAGATCTGGCTGCTGTACTATGGGCTGGGATCGCTGTTTCCGCAGTTCCCCTGGATCCGCTCAAGCGAACTCTGGCCCTATCTGCGTCAGGCCTGGCCCTATGCGGTGCTGGCGCTGACCCTGTCTTATGCCGGCTATGAGGGCGAAGTGATGCGTGGCGCCTTTTCCGGGGTTGCCAAGGGGCAACTGGAATCGGCGAAATCCTTTGGCATGCCGCGATTCACCATGTTCCGCCGCATCTGGCTGCCGCAGGCCATCCGCAACGTTTTGCCCACCCTGGGCGGCGAAACCATCCTGCAGCTCAAAGCGACACCGCTGGTGGCCACCATCACCGTGGTTGAAATCTATGCCGTCTCTTCACGGGTGCGCGCGGATACCTTTATCGTCTACGAGCCACTCTTGCTGCTCGCCCTGGTCTATATGGTCATCGCGGCACTGATTGGCCTGGCCTTCAAACGATTTGAAAACATGGGGCCGACGTTGCGGCGCTAATCAGCTGCCGCCTGTTGCCCCAAGCGCCCCAAGCCCAGCCCCCAATATGGCGGCGGTCAATGCCAGACTGCCGCCACACAGAACAGCCGCATGGCCGTCAAGCACCGATCTTGAGGCCGGCCATCAGATGGTGAAATTTCTCGCCCTGGATCGCAATGTGGTCGCGCAGGATATTGGCCGTTTCCGTGGCATCTCCGGCACGCAGGGCGGCAACCACCGCCAGGTGCTCCGTCATGGATTGCTCCATCCGGCCCCGCACCCGCAGCTGCATCCGGCGATAAGGTTTGAGACGGCGATGCAGTTTCAGCACCTCACATTCAAGATAGGCATTGCCCGCCTGATGGTAGATGATGTGGTGAAAGCGTTCATTATGAAGGTAATAGCCATCGGTATCGCCTGCCTCTATCGCCTCCTTGCAGCGGCGGTTGGCGGCCTCCAGCTCTGCCAGGGCGGTGTCGGAAATGCGCATCGCGGCAAGGCGACCGCAGACGGCCTCTGTCTCCGCCATGGTTTCAAACATTTCCATCAGCTCTACCGGGCCGGGCTGGCGCACAAAGACCCCGCGCCGTGGGATTTGTTCCGCCAGGTTTGAATTCACCAGTTTTTGCAGCGCCTCACGAATGGGGGTGCGTGACACATTGAACTGAGCCGCCAGCTTGATCTCATCCAGCCGGTCTCCATCCTGGAATTCACCAGAAAAAACCGCCTCTTCCAGTTCTTGTGCAATAATATCTGCGCGCTTCATTCCCATATGAAACAGGTAGCAAGTCGCGCATTTGTGCGCAATATGTTATTTCTTGTATACAAAAAGATTGACTTTGAATGCCATTCACCGATGCTTGCGATGGTCAGCCCATAGTTCAAATCATGGGCACCTAGGGAGGATGACATGAAAAAGAATTTGCTAATGACCGGCGCCGCAGTTGCGATGATGGCGCTTTCCAGCATGGCCAATGCAACTGAATTGCGCCTGTCGCACCAGTGGTCGAACAAGGATATCCGGCATCAAGTTGCGCAGATGATCGCGGATGATGTGGCGGCTGCCGATGTCGATCTGAACATCAAGATCTTTGGCTCCAAATCGCTGTTCAAACCGCGCGAGCAATACAAGCCGCTTAGCCGCGGCCAGCTGGACATGACCGTTCTGCCGCTCAGCTATGCGGGCGGACAGCAGCCGGCCTATAACCTGACCCTGATGCCGGGGCTGGTAAAGAACCACGACCATGCCGCCCGTCTCAGCGCATCCCCCTTCATGGAGGCCCTGGAGGCCAAGATGGCTGAGGATGATGTTATGGTGCTGGTGCATGGCTACCTGGCAGGTGGCTTTGCCGGCACTGAAAAATGCATCACCCACCCTGACGACGTGAAAGGGCTGCAAACCCGCGCGGCGGGCAAGGCCTTTGAACAGATGCTGGCCGGCGCCGGGGCCTCGATTGCCTCTATGGCCTCATCCGAGATTTATAACGCGATGCAGACCGGGGTGTTGAACGCCGCCAATACATCGTCTTCGTCCTTTGTATCCTACCGGGTCTATGAACAGGTGAAATGCTACACCCCGGCGGGCGATGTGGCGCTGTGGTTCATGTATCAGCCGGTCCTGATGAACAAGAGCACCTTTGACGGGTTGAACGAAGATCAGCAAAACGCCCTGCGTGCCGCAGCCGAAAAGGCCGAAGCGTTCTATCTGGAAGAGGCCAAGATGCAAGACGCGGCCTCAGCCAAGGTGTTCAGCGATGCAGGTGTTGAAATCGCTGAAATGTCAGCCGAAGATTTTGCCGCCTGGCGCGCCCTGGCACAGGAAACATCCTATGCCAAATTCGTCGCCGAAGTTCCGGATGGGCAGGCCCTGCTCGATCTGGCGCTGGCTGTCGAATAGCCAACGCTGAGCACCCTGTTTTGGGGCGCACATAGCTTTCATCTCGTCGGGGGCAGCCGTGAAATGCTGCCCCCGCACGACGAAAAACACACCTATATAAGGGGGAAGCAATCATGTCAGGTCATGGTAGCTCGGTACCCGTTGCTCAATCCGGCAACAACTTGTTTCTGCGCCTTGTCGCGATGCTGTCCAACATCGCCGGCTGGTGCGCCGCCGGCATGATCGTCGCGGCCGTGGCGATCACCTGTCAGATGATCTTTGTCCGCTACGTGCTGAACGGGTCGACCGTCTGGCAGACCGAAGCGGTGATCTATCTGATCATCGCCGCCACCCTGATTGGCCTGCCCTATGTTCAGCGGCTGCGCGGTCATGTGAATGTGGATCTGATCCCGCTGTCACTGCCACCACGCCCGCGCCTGGTCATGGCCATCATGACCTCTTGCCTGTCGATCGCCATTGTCGCGCTGATGCTGTTTTACGGCGCCGAGTATTGGCATTTCGCCTGGGAACGCGGCTGGCGATCAGACACCGTTTGGGGCGTGCGCCTCTGGATTCCCTATCTGGCCCTGCCCATCGGCTTTGGCCTGTTCCTGCTGCAACTTATCGCCGACCTCGTTGCTGTGCTGCTCGGCATCGAAAAACCCTTTGGTCTGGAGTAACTCCCTTGGATCCTCTCTTGCTTGGCGGGCTTGTGGCGATTGTCACGATCCTCGTTCTATTCTCTGGCGTTTCGGTGGCTATCGGGCTGTTGATCGTCTCAGCCGGATTTCTATTGGTATTTGATGGCGCACGCTCGCTAGAACTGATGCCCGAACTGCTGTTTGGCAAGCTGGACAATTTTGCCCTGCTGTCCATTCCGATGTTCATCATCATGGGGGCCTCGATTGCCTCTACCCGCGCCGGTGCCGATCTTTACGAGGCGCTGGAGCGCTGGCTGACGCGGGTGCCCGGTGGGCTGGTTGTCTCCAACCTCGGTGCCTGCGCATTGTTCGCGGCAATGTCCGGGTCGTCGCCTGCAACCTGTGCGGCGATCGGCAAGATGGGCATCCCCGAGATGCGCAAACGCGGCTACCCCGATGGCGTCGCCGCCGGGTCGATCGCGGCGGGCGGCACCCTGGGCATCCTGATCCCACCCTCCGTCACCATGATCGTCTATGGCATCGCAACCGAAACCTCTATCGGGCGGCTGTTCCTTGCCGGTGTGCTGCCGGGGCTGATGCTGGTGGGGCTGTTCATGGCCTGGTCACTTTATTCTACCTGGAAATCGGGTGATGCCGCGCGCCTGGGCGCGGGCAGCTACAGCTGGGCACAGAAATTTGAGATCCTGCCCCGCGTCCTGCCCTTTCTCGCCATTATCCTTGGGGTGCTTTACGCCATGTATGGCGGCATCGCCACGCCATCTGAAACAGCGGCTGTCGGGGCCCTGCTCTGCCTGGTGATCGCCATGGTGATCTACAAGCTGTGGCATCCGGCGGATCTGTGGGTGGTGCTGCGCGACAGCACCAAGGAATCCGTGATGATTCTGTTCATCATCGCGGCGGCCGGCGTGTTTTCCTATATGCTCAGCTCGCTGTTCATCACCCAGTCGATTGCCGAATGGATCGGCACCTTGGATGTAAACCGCTGGGTCCTGATGGGGGTAGTGAATGTCTTTCTGCTGATCGCCGGCTTCTTCCTGCCGCCGGTCGCGGTGATCCTGATGGCGGCGCCAATCCTGCTGCCGATCATCGACACCGCTGGATTTGACCCGATCTGGTTTGCCGTGGTGCTGACCATAAACATGGAAATCGGCCTGATCTCTCCGCCTGTCGGTCTGAACCTCTATGTGATCAACGGCATTGCGCCTGATATCTCGCTCAAGACCATCCTGACGGGATCACTGCCCTTTGTGGCCTGTATGGTGCTGGCCATTGTGCTGCTATGCCTTTTCCCCGGAATTGCCACCTGGTTACCAAACTATGTAATGGGAGCAGCACTATGACCCTGTTGGCCGATCTCCTTTCCACCGTTTTCGAACGGCGCTATCGCCAGCCTGCGCGACAGGTACGCGATGATCGCCCCGCCGAAGACCTGGCCGAAGCCCTGGTTGGCTCGGCCGACGAAACCTCTGGTCTGGCGCTGGCGGGGGATTTGCTATCGCGCTTCGCCGCAATGAATGATGATGAGAAGCTGGCGTTTTTTCGCCATATCGCCACCGCGCTGAACATCGACCCAGATGCGGTGCGCAGCACCCTGGCGGCCTATGAACAGGATCCTTCCAAAGCCAGTTACCGGGCCTTTATGGCCGCAGCAGAGCCCCGCCGTCAGGAGCTGATCCGCCGGATCAACCGAATACCCGGCACCACCGAGGCACTGGTGCGGATGCGGGCTGATCTGTTGCGACTGGGCAAGGGCATGCCAGAACTGGAAGCACTGGATCAGGATTTCCGCCATCTCTTTGCGTCCTGGTTCAACCGTGGTTTTCTGGTGCTGCGCCCGATCAACTGGCAAAGCCCCGCATATATTCTGGAAAAGATCATCGCCTATGAGGCGGTGCACGCCATCCACAGCTGGGACGATCTGCGCCGCAGGTTGCAACCCGCCGACCGGCGCTGTTTTGCCTTTTTTCACCCGGCAATGCCGGATGAGCCGCTAATCTTTGTCGAAGTGGCCCTGACCCGTGGCATTCCCGGCTCTATCCAGATGTTGCTGGCTGAAGACCGCACCCCCCTGCCCGCCGAAGATGCCGATACGGCGGTGTTCTATTCGATCTCAAATTGTCAGGCCGGGCTGGCCAGCATTTCCTTTGGCAATTCTCTGATCAAGCAGGTTGCATCGGATCTGGCGGCAGAACTGGCGGGGCTGGACACCTTTGTCACCCTCTCGCCCATTCCGGGATTGATGCAGTGGCTCGCGCAGGAGGACCCCGATTGGCAGCCCGCCACGCCGCAGGACATGCAGGCCCGCGCCGCGCACTACCTGCTGACGGCAAAGGGGCGCGGCGGTGCGCCCTTTGACCCGGTAGCGCGGTTTCACCTTGGCAATGGTGCCATCGTGCATGCGGTGCACGCCGATGCGGATACCTCGCAAAAGGGGCAGGCCCAATCTGGCGGCGCAATGGTAAATTACCTATACGATCTGAAAAATATCGCCCAAAACCACGAAGCCTTTGCCGCAGGCAAAGAGGTCGTGGCCTCGACCGCAGTTCATGCGCTGGCAAAATCCGCCGCGCAATCGCAAGCCTAAGAAAGGCAATCCAATGGCAAACCTTTTGTATGACAGTCTTTTTGGGGTCCACGCTGGCAAGACCGCACCGTTTTTACACCTGTCAAATGGCGATATTGTCACCTATCAGGACTTTCTCACGCGGGCAGCGCAGATCGCCAATGTCATGGTGCAAAGCGGGCTGAAACCCGGTGATCGGGTTGCTGTTCAGGTGGAAAAATCCCCCGAGGCGCTGGCGCTCTATGCTGCCTGTGTGCAGTCCGGGCTGGTCTTCCTGCCGCTCAACACCGCCTACACGGTTGATGAGCTGACCTATTTCATTGAAAACAGCGGCGCTGCGCTGATTGTCTGTGGTGGCACCAGCGCAGCGGCCCTGACGCCGATTGCCACCTCTCTGGGCGCGACACTGGAAACCTTGAATGACGATGGCACCGGATCCCTGATGGCCCTGGCAGACAATAGCCCCAAGCAGTTTGCAACGGTAGCGCGCGGCGGGGATGATCTGGCGGCCTTTCTCTATACCTCTGGCACAACCGGGCGTTCCAAAGGGGCGATGCTGACGCAGGAAAACCTGCTGTCCAATGCCCAGACCCTGGTGGAACACTGGCGGTTCACAGCCGAGGATGTGCTGCTGCACGCCCTGCCGATTTTCCATACACACGGGCTGTTTGTGGCGACAAATATCACTCTTGCGGCGGGTGGAAGCATGATCTTTCTGCCCCGTTTCAATCTGGACCAGATCATCGAGATGTTACCCCAGGCCACCACGATGATGGGGGTTCCGACCTTCTACACCCGGCTGTTGGGCGACAGCCGTTTCACCGGCACGCTGACGGCGCATATGCGATTGTTCATCTCCGGCTCTGCGCCGCTCTTGAGCGAAACCCATGCCCAATTCGAGGGTCGCACCGGGCATCGGATCCTTGAACGCTATGGCATGACCGAAACCAACATGAACACCTCCAACCCCTATGAGGGCGAGCGACGCGCCGGCACGGTGGGCTTCCCCTTGCCTGGGGTCGAACTGAAGATCACCGATCCGGCAACCGGAAACACGCTGCCCGATGGCGAGGTCGGCCAGATCGAGGTGCGTGGTACCAATGTATTCAAGGGCTACTGGCAGATGCCGGAGAAAACCGCAGAAGAGCTGCGCGCCGACGGGTTCTTCATCACCGGCGATCTGGGCAGCATTGATGCCGATGGCTATGTGCAGATTGTCGGCCGCAACAAGGATCTGATCATCTCTGGCGGCTATAATATCTACCCCAAAGAGATTGAACTCGTGCTGGATGACCAGCCCGGCGTGCTGGAAAGCGCCGTTATCGGCGTGCCGCATCCCGATTTTGGCGAAACTGTTGTTGGCATCGTCATCCCCGAAGCAGGCCAGAGCCCCGATCTTGACGCCATCATGGCGGCGGTGAAACAGTCGCTTGCCCGGTTCAAGCACCCGCAAAAGCTGGTTGTTCTGGAAGAGCTGCCCCGAAATACGATGGGCAAAGTACAAAAGAACATCCTACGCGACAGCTATCAATCAATGTTCACAGGGGCCTAGGGCCAGCGCGCCAATAACATTATTGCAGACCCAGCAGGGTTGGCCTTCCGGGCGAAGGCCAACCCTCGGGAAGGGAGAATTGCTCCGGGCGGTTTCTGATGGCATTCCCAACCAGCTTGCGGACGCTTTCAGGCAGGTTGGCCTTGGCAACGCAAATGCCATGCAGTCAGACTTGGACGGCCCGACGGCTGACCCCCTGCATCATCGCCAGCAACTGTGGTTTTGAGACCGGCTTGGCCAGGACGTCGTCCATATGCGTGGCACGGTAATAGGCCATCTGCTTGGGCATTGCGTTGGCTGTCACAGCGACAATAAAACTGGGATCGCGCTCCTTGGCCTGTTCAACAGAGCGGATCTTCTGGGTGGCCTCGACACCATCCATCCCCGGCATCTGGATATCCATCAAGATCACATCAAATGCCGATCTGCTAACCAGATCCACCGCCTCGCCGCCACTGGCCGCGGTTTCAACCCGGCAGGCGGTTGAAGCCAGGAATTTTTGTAGGATCAGCCGGTTTGTCTTGTTGTCATCCACCACCAGAACGGCAAGCTCGGGAAGATCAGAGCCAAGAGGCAACGCCGCGTCGCCACGGCTTGGCCCCGCCACCAGATCAGCCCCCGACTGGAGTGGCAATCTGATTTCAAAGGTTTCCCCCTGATCCGTTTCTGCAGCCAATTGCAGACTGCCGCCCATCGCCTGGCAAAGTTGTCTTGAAATCGAAAGTCCCAGACCCGTACCGCCAAATTTGCGGGCATCGCTGCCATCCGCCTGCTGGAAGGGTTCAAAGATCGTATCACGCGCTGCCGTCGGGACACCCGGCCCAGTATCACAGACCCGAAGCAACAGCAGCGTGCCGCCCTCGGTTGGTTCTGCTATGATAGTAACGCCCCCATCCTGCGTGAATTTGACGGCGTTCGACACCAGATTATGCAGAACCTGGCGAAGGCGATATTCGTCTGCAACAATTGTCTGTGGCAAATCCGGATCGACCATAACGCTAAGCCGCAAGCTCTTTTCCTTGGCAACCCCCGCGAAAAGATTGCAGGCGCCATTCACAGCGTCGCGTAGCAGGAAGGGTTTGTTCTCCAGCTCCATTTTGCCAGCTTCGATCTTCGACAGGTCAAGCACATCGCCGATTGTCGACAGCAAGACGCGCCCGGAATCTTCAATCGCCTGCAGATAGTCTTTCTGCTCCTCGTCGAGCCTTGTTTCGCTCAGCACCGTTGCCATGCCAAGCACCCCGTTCAATGGCGTTCGGATCTCATGGCTGACATTTGCCAGGAAATGCGTCTTTGCCCGGTTGGCAGCTTCGGCCTGGGCCAGGGCAGCGCGCAGGGCTTCGGCAGTGCGCTCTCTTTCAGTGATATCGACAAGAGAAACCGACCACCCCAGCAGCGAGGTTGTGGTCTGGATCGGGCTTTCAATGGGCAAGGCACGCGGATCAAAGATGCGATGACCAATCCGTATTGGTTCTGCCGCGCAGCGAACCTTGGTATGGATCAGCTCTTCTATCACTGGCCCAATGCCCGGCAAGCGGTCAATCCTGTCCCCAAGCCCCGGCATGTGCAGGCCAAAAAGAGCCCGCGCCGCAGGGTTTGCATCCGCAAGCCGCCCGCGCCCATCCACCAGCAAGACCGGATCATGCGTGGCAGAGAAAATCAGCGCCTGCCCCTGGGCCGCCGTGTCCATCATCGAATTGTTCAGCAACAGCCAGCTCAATGCGATCAGCGAAACCGCAAAAGTATACGGCGTCGGATCAAAGCCAAACAGCGTTACCCCCCAGCCAATATAGGCCAGATTGGCGCCCACCGGAGCAGCAGTGACAACGAACAACGCGCTCAGGAAAGGACGGATAACCTTCTTTGATTTCAATAAGGCAAGGCAAAGCACCCCGAGGGTGGCCATGATGAAGAGGTACAGGCAGGAAGCAATCAGGTAAAATATCGGCCCATGGTCAAAGACGACATAGTGGCTGCTCTCTTCGGTCACCAGATGGGTATCCGGCCCATAGAGCAACTGCGTCCAGCTGTTCGTCAGGGCAATTACACTCACCAATCCCGGCAGCCCGATATAGGTAAACAGTCGGATCGGGTGGCGCTCTTGCGTGGTGTTCAGGGTGTAGTCGAAAATAAAGAAGGTCCAGGCAATGGGCAGCAAGATGATGCCCGGCCATGCCGCCAGAGACCAGCCAATCTTGCAGCCTTCGCTGGGCGATGCCAGATCAAAGCCAACAGTGAACAGCCACCACAGCATCGCAGCCAGTGTCAAAACAAAAGCAGGCTGCCCCCCAAAGGGGTTATTTCGCGCCACCGCCACCATGACAAAGAAACAGACCACCCAAAGGACGGCTGCAGAGCCAGAGGCCAAGTTTACCTCAAGGTTGTTCAGGCAGGTCATAGATGATCATGATATTCGGGTTGAAGTTTCATAAACTCCACTATTGCTCTCATAACGATACGGAATTTGTTACCCCAATAAGATGAAAATGTATTGCAAACCTATTAATATCGATGGTCGGCAGCGTGGAAAATTGTAAAATTTCATCACGCTGCGGCAAATGGCGAGACAAGAATAGGACAGGCTTGATCCAGGCCGTAAGTGGGATTTCCCCACCAAGGCCTGGCCGCCACCCGAAGGAACCATGCCCCAAAGGGAAACGCAGGCCCCGCGACCGGGGCCTGGACCAGAATGTTTTTACGATAAATTGATGGCAGCTGCCCAGTTGCGGGTGCCTTTGCGCGCCGACATCCGCGCTTTTGCTATGATCCCCAGACAGATAGCTGCCATCGCCTGGTCTGTCTGACGCCTGCCCCCGGCCGCAAGCTGCGCCAGGTTTTAACGGCGCGGATGGTGCCAAAGCCCCGCGGCCTGTGCGGCGCCTTTACGAAGCCGCAGCAGAGCTTTGGACCGGCTTTTAGTCTGCCGCGACAGGCTTCCATGCGATCACGTCGATTTCGACCTTGGCATCGACCATCAGCGGCGACTGTACGGTCGACCGGGTCGGCGGATGATCAATGAAGTGCTTTTCGAACACCGCATTGAAAGAGGAAAAATCGCGTGCATCATCCAGCCAGCAGTTGACCTTGACGACATCGCTCAGGTCGCAGTCGGCCAGGGCCAGGGCGGCTTTGACATTGACGACCACCTGCTCTGTCTGGGCAACGATGCCACCGGTCACGACCTCGCCGTCAACGGTAGGCACCTGCCCCGAGATATAGACAAAATCGCCGGCGCGGACAGCCTTGGCGAAGGGGCGTTTCTGGCCGCCGGCCTGGGCGTCGGCGGTATCAAAGCGGCGAAGGGCCGGGTTGCTCATGTTAAAACTCCTGATTGAGTGTAGCTAAGTTGAGAAAGAAAGCGGGCGGCGCGGGCGTTCACCAGACCTGGCCGCGGGCCAGGACCGGCACCGGGCCAAGGCGGGTGGTGCCGCGGACCAGTTCGATCTGATCCAGCATATTCGTCACAACGCAGGCATGGTTGGGTACAATGCGCAGCCGGTCCCCCACCTGCAGGCCAATGGCCTGTGCGCTCAGCGTACCGTGTTCTTCTGACAGGGCCGCGACTGATATGTCGGGGCGCCCCAGCACATGGCCAAACCCCTCCAGGCCAAGCAGGTCAGAGGTCAGCACCTTGGATCCTGCGTCGATGATTGCCCGGTTCGCAGCGGGCACCGACACCACGGTGGCCAAAACCGTCAGGGCGCAATCGGCAAAGCCGCAGACCCCGCGCGCCTGCAGAGAGCGATCGTTGTAGACATAGGTGCCACTGCGGTATTCGGTGGTGGCGGGCACGGCCTGCGCCTGCCACATCCCCGGTGTGCCACCATTTGACACAACGCCCACGGACAGCCCGCGGGCTTCGATCAAGGCGATAGCATTGGCCAGCCAGTCTTGCACCTCTGCCTCGTGGCCAACCGGGGGGTAGGTCATCAGCCCGGCAAAGCGCAGACCGGGCAGATCATTCACGACATCCGCAAGATCAGCCGCCGCTTTGGGCGAGAGGACACCACAGCGCCCGGCACCGGTATCGCATTCAACCAGCACATCCAGAGGGCCTGGTGCGTCCTGAAAGGCCGCTGACAGGCCCTGTGCCACCTGACTATTGTCGCAGACCACAGAGAGGCGCACCCGCTCTGCCAGCGCGCGCAGGCGCGCCAACTTGGCCTTGCCGACGATATTATAGGTCAGCAGCAGATCCTCGATGCCACCTTCGCTGATCATCGCCTCGGCTTCGGAAATCTTTTGGCAGGTGATGCCAATGGCCCCCGCCGCAATCTGCCTGCGCGCCAGCTGCGGCAGTTTGTGGGTCTTGATATGCGGGCGCAAGTGCAGCCCCTTGGCATCGCAATGCGCCTGGAAACGGTCGATATTTGCCTCGGCAATATCAAGATCGATCAGCACCGCCGGCGTGTCAATTTCCGGAAACATTACAGCACCTCTTCCTCATGCGGGGCGTCAACAATCGGCCAGAGCTTCCGGTTCACGCGGGTATAGGCATTCGTACGCGGATCGTTTGGATAGGGCCCATCAACCGCCGCATACAGAATATCAGCCGCCAGTGGCGCAAAGGCCCCGTGGAAGTGGTTGGTCGACTTGACCACCAGAATCTTGCGGGCAGCTGCGTCAATACCAAGGCCGGTGAACAGATCCGGCGAAAAGGCCTGGGCACGGTTTGAATTCAGCACGATTTCGATCCCGTCCATTTCGATCACCGCACAATCCCCCAACGGCACAACCGAGGATCCAAAGCTCTGCACCGCGTCCTTTTGCACCCGTTTCACCAGCACCTCGCCATCGACGGGATCACCGGCCGAATGCGAGGTCTTCCCACCAAACCGCAGGCTCAGCCGCCCCCCCTCTCCCGCCGCGTGGCACAGCCGGACCGCCATCGGATCCCAAATGGTGCCAAAGGCAATATCACGCAGCCCCAGCGCCATCGCCTGCCGCAGGATAAGGGTGCTGTCCCCCGCCACGCCGCCGCCGGGATTATCCCAGACATCGGCAATAACAACCGGGCCTTTGGGGGCTGCAGCCGCGCGTTGCAGCGCCTCGTCAGCTGGTAAGAATTCGGGCCGCGCCGCCCCCCGGAAGGAAAACAGCTCCATCCCCAGTCGCCGCGACAGCTGGTCTGCGGCGGCGCGATCATTGTCGGTTATGACAATCATTTTGGCGCCAAGATCAGGAGAGTCCCCCGCCATGAACCCGTGGATCGCCGAAATCGACAGCGCCACGCCCTGCGTCTCAAGCGCGATCATCCTATCGACAAAACCGCGCATCGGGTCACGGCTGGTGGGCAGCACATCCATCATGCGCACATCAAAAACCGACAGCACAGGCGTGATTTCGCCGCGCGCCGCGCGCAATGTCAGCTCAACGCAGGCCTCTGCCGCTTCGACAAAATCCGTATGGGGGAACTCTTTGAAAACAGTGATGATATCGGCGTTATCGATACGCCTGTCGCTAAGATGGCTATGCGGATCAAAGCTGACGCCGATGGTGACATCCGGCCCAACGATCTGGCGCACCTGTTCGATCAGCACCCCCTCACAATCGACGCAATTGCTGGCGATCATCGCACCATGCAGCCCCAGGACAACCGCCTGTACCGGCAGCGCCGCGCGCAATTGATCCAGCACTTCGTCGCGCAGCCGGTCCCAAGTCGGTGCATTGACGATGCCCCCCGGTTCGGCCCAGGTCGCGGTGCCTTCAATCAGCTCTATTTCGCCGGCAGCAGCCCGGCGGCGCAGCGCTGGAAAAACCGCACTGCACAGGGTTGGCGTTTCCGGATGCTCCCCCGGAGCGGCGTAAAAGCTCTGGGCGAAATCAGTGAAATCAGCGCGCAGCGGCGAGAAGGTATTGCATTCCGTCGCAACGGACGCACAAAAGACACGCATTTTGGAAAACCTATTTTCTTGGGGCCGACGACACTGCGCCCCCGGCCCGCATTTTCACAACTACTTGAGATAAACACTGCCATTGGCAGTGGCGACATTGGCCTTCAGAAGCTCCAGCAGTTCGCCGGCCTTGGCGTCCAGGTTTTCCTGCACATGGGCCTCGAACACCGGCTGGGTTGCTGCCGCCATGGCACTGCGCTGCTCAGCGTTGAGCGCGGTCACTTCCATCTGCTCCATCAGGCCCGCAAGACCCCGATCCGAAGCTTCGATGATCCGGCTGATGCCGCGGCTGGCGGTGACACAGTTTTCCGCCGCATGATGCAGCACGGTGCGTTCATCATCAGAAAGCGCCTCGTAGAACGCCCGGTTGATCATGAGCGTGTAGGGCGAAAACAGGTGGTTGGTCAGCGTCATGTATTTCTGCACTTCGGCGAAATTCGCAAAAGAGATGATCGGCACCGGGTTCATCTGGCCGTCGATCACGCCGGTTTGCAGGCCAGAGTAGACCTCTCCCCAGGCCAGTGGATAGGCCTCGGCCCCCAGCGCCTGCATGATTTTCTGATGCGACGGCAGAGACATGGTCCGCACCCGGACGCCTTCAAAATCTGCCAGTTTGGCAATCGGGCGTTCCGAATTGGTCACCGCAAAGAACCCACCGGTATCGGGGAAGCCCAGCACGACCACATCGCCCAGTGTTTCTTCGATGTCACGCGCAAGGGCGGCACCAAAGGCGCCGTCGAACAGTTCATATGTCGCGCTGTTATCGGCAAAGGCGAAAGGCATGTTCAGCACATCGATACGTGGATAATAGCTGGCCAGCGCGCCGGTCGAGGTCAGCGTTGCCTGCAAAATTCCATCCCGCACCTGCTGCACATGCTCCGAGGCAGAGCCCAGCTGGTTGGAGCCAAAGACCTCAACCTCGACACTGCCATTGGTGCCCGATTCCAGAATGTTGGAAAACACGGCAGTACAGGCATGGGCCGGGTTCTCGAATGGATCGGCCTTGTTGTCGTGGCCAAACTTGATGGTGCTGTCGGCAAAGGCCGCAGATGCTGTCATCAGGCCAGCCAGGGCGGCACAGGTTGCAAGATGTTTCATGTTATTTCCTCCAATTGATATGAAACGATTATTGGGCAAATCCCAGCAGGCGCGGCAGCCAGAGCGCCGCGTCCTCCCAGAACGCAAAGATGAAAAGAACAGCCACCTCGGCGATCAAGAACGGAAACAGCTTGATCGAGATCCGTTCGAGCTTCTCCCCCGTCACCGAGGCCAGCACAAAAAGGCAGGCCCCCACCGGCGGCGTCATCAAGGATATGTTCAACGCCAGCACAAAGATGATCCCGGCGTGGATCGGCTCTAGTCCGACCTGTTCGGTCAAGGGCACCAGAACCGGCGCAAGAATGATCAGGATTGCGGTGATATCCATCACCATGCCAATGATCAGCAACAGGCAGATGATAATTGCAATCACGATGTAACGGTTGTCCGACAGGCTCAGCACGCCTTCAGCGATCATCTGCGGGATGCGCTCAAAGCTCATCCACCAGCCAAGAATGCCGGCAAAGGCGATGATGACAAAGATCACCCCGGTAATACGCCCGGTCCGTACCAGCATGCCATAGAGGCTGCGCCAGGTCAGGGTGCGGTAGACAAAGGTGCCGATGAACAGCGCATAGCCCACAGCAATAGAGGCCGCCTCGGTAGGTGTCACCACGCCGCCCAGGATACCGCCCAGAATGATCACTGGCATCGCCAGCGCCGTCAGCGAAGAGACAAAGGTCTGCCAGACCTCTCGCAGCGACGCGCCGCGCAGCGCCTTGGGCAGGTTCTCACGGTTGCCGCCAATGGCGATGACCGCCATGCAGACCAGGCAGATCACCAGCCCCGGCAGCAACCCTGCCGCAAACAGCCCGGCAATAGAGACCCCCATCAGCGAGCCATAGACCACCATCAACCCAGAGGGCGGAATGGTTGGCCCGATGATAGAGCCAGCAGCGGTGACAGCGCAGGCATAGTCCCGGCTATAGCCCTCTTTCACCATTGCCGGCACCAGCGTGCGGCCAAAGGCGGCCGCATCTGCCGTCGCCGATCCGGTCAGCCCGGCAAAAAACACCGAGGCCAGCATATTGGTATGCGCCAGACCGCCCCGGAACCGCCCCACCAGCACCCGCGCCAGCCCCACCAGCCGGTTGGTGATACCCGTGTCGTTCATGACTTCACCGGCAAGGATAAAGAACGGCATCGCCAGAAAGGGAAAGACATTCAGCCCGTTGAAGATCTTGGACGGACCGACGGCCAGAAACTGTGCCCCGCCAAGATCGATCAGACCGACCACCCCGGCCAGGCCGATGGCAAAGCCGATGGGCATGCCAAACAGGATCAGCAAAATGAATGTCGCCAGAACCCAGATCATACCGCATCCTCTTCAAACATGGGTTCCCCATGGGTGCCAAGATCGCGCAGCAAGACCAAAATCAGCTGAAGCGAAGCAATAGCCGCCGAAACAGGGATTGCAGCGTAATAGGGGCGCAGGCTGGTGCCAAAGATCGCTGCCTGCCGGGTTGCCCCCCCATTGGCAAAGGCAATGCCAAACCACAGAACATATAGGAAAAGCGCCAGCGCCAGCAGATCCATCGCAACCAGGCTGGCGCGACGTAGCGGTTTGGGCAATTGATCAATAAAGGCCGTCAGGCCGATATGTTCGCGCCCGGCAACGCCGCAAGACACCCCCAGCATCGCCGCCCAGATCATCAAATAGCGGGCAAATTCTTCCGGCCAGGGCAGCTGCCAATGGAAATAATACCGGTCCACGACCCCCAGCCAAACGTCCAGGACCAGCGCCAGCATCAGGCAGGCCACGATGCCCTCAACAACCGAATTGACCCCTGCGCTGGCTTTTTCAGCCCAAGATTTCACGATGCGTCTCCCCGAATCCCATTTGTACCTCAGATACAACTTCTGCAAATCGAGCCGCAAAATCAACAAAATTCGTTACTAAGATACATAATGGCGCTGAAATTCTTGCTTCTCCTGTACTTATGTGTCCTAAAGCGTATCTAAGGTACACATCTGAAAGCCGTTCCTAGCCATGTCAAACAAGACACCCGATCCTGCGCCCATAGCTGAACTGCCGGTCCGCGGGCGCGCCGCGGTAGCCGATGTGATTTCGGAACTCCGGATGCATGATGGCAGCTTTGCCGCCCGCGAACAGAAGGTTGCAGATTTCGTCAAGGCCCACCTTGAAACCGTTTCTGAAATGACAATCGCCAAGGTCGCCGAGGGGGCCGATGTCAGCACCCCGACGGTGATCCGGTTCTGTCGTACTCTGGGTTGCGAAGGGTTTCGTGAGTTCAAGCTGCGCCTGGCGCAGAACCTGGCCGTCAGCCACCAATATTTGCAGCCTAACATGGTTCTTGGCGAGGCAGGCCCTTCCGACGCGCCACTGGACCGGGTTCTCGGCGCGCTCTTTGCCACCATGTCCACCATGCAGAGCCAGGTAGACCCGGCGGATATTGCCAGGGCAAGCGACCAATTGGCCAAATGCCATCAACTGGTTGCTGCTGGCATTGGTGGTGGCTCTTCCATGCTTGCTGCCGAAGCCGCCAACCGGTTTTTCCGCCTTGGTATCCCCAGTGTCGCGGTCAATGACAGCTACGCGCTGCAGATGCATGCCGCGACGCTGCGCCAAGGCGATGTCATGCTGATGTTTTCCTCCAGCGGCGAGGTGGATGCCCTGGTTGGCGCCGCCCGGGTGGCGCGCAGCTATGGTGCAAAGACCATTGGCATCACCCGCACCGGGTCCCGGCTGACAGAGGTGTGCGAACTTTCGATCAGCATCAACCTGGCAGAAGATACCGACATCTTCAAACCAACCGCTTCCCGCTTTGCATATCTTGCCATCCTCGACGCGCTTGCCCTGTCGGTCGCGCACCAGAATTCTGACCAGACGCGCGAAAACCTGCGCCGCATCCGTTCCTCTCTTACCGCCTATCACGGGCGCACGGACCCGCAACCGCTGGGCGACTAGGCCCCTGCCGCCACTCCAGGTGCCGCTGACAGCGCCGTCATAGGCAGGTCAGACTGTCAGAGATCTCTTCTGCGATTGCCTTCGCATCAATGCCCTCCCGTTCTGCCGAGACCCGCAGCCCTAACAGATCTGATTGATACCGGCGCGCCAGTACCTTTGGGTCATGTCGGCTGTCGATGTCACCCACCGCCTGCGCCTGCTGAAACAGCTCTGCAAAATACTGCTCCATTCGCAAGAGATGCTGATTGGCCTTGCTTGCCAAGGGATGATTATGCGCCTGCAGTTCAAGCAGCGTCTTGGACAACATACAGGCCTTGGCAGGGGCGTCCTTATTGGCAATCGCGACATCGGGAAACTGCTGAAGCGCCTGGAGCGGGCCGTGTTCCTGCGCCAATACACGCAGCCTTTCAGCCCCGTCCTGCGCGTATCTGTCCATTGCCAGTTCAAACAGCGCATCCTTCGACCCAAAAGCCGCGTAAAAGCTGCCCGGCTTCATCTGCAAGGCTGCCTCCAGGTCTTTCAGCGATGTCCCTGCCCAGCCACGGCGCCAGAACAGGTCGCGGGCGCGCTTGATCAGGTCTTCGCGGTCATAGGTCGGTTTGCGTGGCATAGGATCACCAATTTTTGAGTAGTTGCTCAAATATATACTTGAGCGATCACTCAAGAAAGCCTAAATGTAGCTCCATGACAATTTTACAAAGGCTGTATCATGACCTTCCCTTCACACGATCTCGACTCCGCCCCCGAAGCCTCCAAGCCACTGCTTGAAACCTCGCTGAAAATCTTTGGCCGCCTGCCCGGCCTGCACAAGGTTCTGGCGGAAAGCCCACAGGCCTATGAAGGCTATCAACTGCTGCACAAATTGTTCACCGAAACCAACTTCGACGCCGAAGAGCTGACCGTTGTCTGGCAGTCGATCAATGTCGAGCATGCCTGCCATTATTGCGTCCCGGCCCATACCGGAATCGCCAAGATGATGAAGGTCTCGGACGAGATTTCGAACGCCCTGCGCAATGAAACGCCGCTGCCGACCGCCAAGCTCGAAGCGCTGCGGACCTTCACCGTGCAGATGGTGCGTGCGCGCGGAAATGTCTCGCAGGAGCAGATGAAAACCTTCTTTGATGCAGGCTTTGACCACCGCGCCGTTCTCGACGTGATCCTTGGCCTGGCGCAGAAAACCATGTCAAACTACATCAACCACGTCGCCGAAACCCCGGTCGACGAAGTCTTCCAGCCCCTGACCTGGCAGCGCAGCGAGACCCCGCTGAAGGTGTAAGATTGAAACGGTCGCGCTGCAGAAGATTGCGGCGCGACCCTTGCACATTGCAACAAGGCCGGTCCCGATGGCACCACACTGCGCATTGGCAGGGTACGGACGAAACGGCCATTCTCAGCAGCGCTGTATTTCACCGTTCCCCCCGAAGTTTCGCTTGGAAGGCGGGTTCCAAAATCCGGTGCAGAAAAACGGCAGACCTAAGCACCCGATGCATATTGCGTGAAACGATCCATGACGAACATTGTAGGAAATGCCAGATCTTAGCGGAACTGCGGGGGCCACGCGGAGCGTGCTGTCGTCCTTATTATTCGACGACAGCACGCTCTAGCGGCTTATTCAAGACACATCGTTGAGTAGACAGCTTACAATCTACTTCTCAACGCCTGTGGCATGATACATTGCATGGAGAAAGCGATGTGCCGACCCTGGATCACTCATGAATGGTGACTGCCTTAGGTGGCTCTCCTGTTCGCCATCCTGCGCTTCATAGATCACCTCGCCCTCCTTGATCGTTACCTGAACACGGAGCTGATCCAGGGTTTCTGGATCAATCGCGGTAGGGTCGTCTGAGAGAAGGACAAAATCAGCAAGCTTACCTACCTCAATTGAACCTTTGTTATCTTCTTCGAAGTGTTGCCAAGCAGGCCAGATCGTCAGCGCCTTTAGCGCCGTCATCGCGTCAACGCGCTGATGCGGACCAAGAATATCGCCCGAGCGTGTCCGGCGCGTGACTGTTGCATCAAGTATTCTCATGCTGTCGGGAAAGGCGACAGGGGCGTCGTGATGTGACCCAAAGATCATGCCCCGTTCAAGTAGCCAGCCTGTAGGCGAAATATTCTCAGCGTTGATTGGCCCGACGGTATGGTCTCGATGCCAATCGCCCCAATAGAATGTATGCATCGGGAATACCGAGGGAAACACACCAAGCCTTTTGTAGGCATCGACCTGATCTTCACGCATGAACTGCCCGTGGATCAAAACAGGGCGGTTTCCTGGATCGCCATATTCTGCCTGCGCGGCATCAATCGCAGCAATCAGCATATCGGACGCGCCTTCGCCATTGGCGTGGGTCAGAATCTGGAAACCCTTTTCATAGCACCAGTTCACGGCGTCCTGAACCTGCTCCATCGTGACGGCGGAATAACCGGCGTAACCTGGGGGGTAGGCGCCAACCGGATCATAGTACGGGCGGTCACGCAACGCTGTGAAGCCCTGAGGTGAACCATCGATCGTTAGTTTGCATCCGCCGACGCGAATACCGTCTGCGTATTCCAGCGAGGTGTGTTCGCCAATATAATCCCTGGCTTCCAAAACATCAGGATAGGCGACCACATCGATCGGGATTTTACCTGCAGCGGCGACCGCCTTAAGCGCTTCGACAGCAGATGCAGATGACCGGCCATCCTGACCTGTCGTATATCCAAAGCTCGCCCAAAGTTCAGAACCGGCTTGAGCAAAAGCCAGAAAGGCATCCGGACCAAGTTGGCTTAAAACTGGAACAAGAGCAGAAAAGAACGCATATTCTTCTAGTACGCCGTTCGGTTCACCATCCGCGCCGCGTCGGATAACCCCACCGGCGGGGTCCTCGGTTGACGCGTCAAAACCAATAATTTCGAGTGCCTTTGAGTTTGCTACGCCTAGATGTCCGGATTGATGAACGATCATAATAGGTAACTCTTCAGACACGGCGTCAAGGTTTTCTCGAGTCGGATGGCGCAGTTCAGCAAGTTGCGCATTGTCATACCCAAACCCGATAATCACACCGGCTTGCTCGACAGCTTCAGCGTTTTTCTCAACCCATTTGCGCAGTGTCGCCTGAAGGCTTGCAATGTCCTTCACCGCGCCATCTGGTGGTGCCAGCAGGTTCGCGGAAAGGGCTTGCAAACCACCAAACACAACATGCCCATGGCTATCAATAAAACCCGGCAACATTGTGCGCCCGTCGAGATCGAAGATTTCGGTTCCGTCACCCTGTCGCGTCATGACTTCAGCGAGATCACCGACGGCAATGATACGACCATCCTTGACCGCGACCGCTTCTGCAGCGGGCTGGTCGTCGTTGATCGTAAGAACCGGGCCGCCTGTGTAGATCGTATCGGCGACCTCCTGTGCACTGGCAGCGCTCATGACCAGGCTCGCGCCTAAAGCCAGCAGTATCTGCGTTGATCTTCGTGTCATCGTTTGATCCCTCTATTCTGAACTTGAATGACGCAGTCAAAGAGAGCGTACTATGGCGCGGATACGGATCAAGCCGTTTCACACGTTTTAGGAGAGTTCAGCTCGATGTCTCACCATGAGCAGTCTCCTCGACGCTTGGAAAAGGCAGATATCTACTCTTTGGTGCCCCGCTTGGACCTAGCCGGAGACTGCATCTGCAACATGCGCGATTGCAAACTGAAGCGGCCTCGAAGCTCGTCTGGTATGGGCACTCAGGCAACCGCCTAGATGCCCGAACTGCATGTCAGCTTCGCGAAGAATGCTAGGCTTTGCAAATTTCGCTCACTG
Source organism: Pseudophaeobacter profundi (assembly GCF_029697505.1). Lineage (GTDB taxonomy): Bacteria > Pseudomonadota > Alphaproteobacteria > Rhodobacterales > Rhodobacteraceae > Pseudophaeobacter > Pseudophaeobacter profundi. The sequence continues at coordinate 215,773 of NZ_JARJEF010000006.1, forward strand.
CGCTTCTCAGCCCCTGGTGCGAATGGTTATGAGCTTTGCAGTCAGGTGCGATACAAATCGGGGCACATGGCCAAGAGAATTTAAGTTATAAAACCAATGGATTACCTGCCTCCTCAGCACCGCTATTGTTAACGGTCGGAATTGGCATCGTTGCGAAGACGAATCTAACAAAGATGTCGGTCACCTCCGACTAGGTCGTCCACGCGTATAATATTCTTGAAGCGGTCGGCTCCATTGTCGCATCCGCTTTTGACATGAAACCCCGCATGAGAGGCTATTTTCTGGCCGGTGAAGCGCCGCTCTTGGAACCTTATACGCGGGTCAGGAAAACGCCTACGTAGCCTTTGAGGAGCTGGGTGAAACGGTCATGACAACCCGGCCCAGGTTCAGCGACTGACCGAAGCTGAAACCGTCCTGAAGCAATGGCACAATGAAGTCGCCGAGGCTGAGAACAGGGGCAAGATTGTGCAGAGCGTTGTCGCTGCAATAACCGAGATCGAGCAATCCTCCTCCCAGATCGCACAGATCATCAGCGTGATCACCGACAGCAGCAAGCAAGTGACACGTGGTGTGAACCTTGTCGGCAAGTCAGGCGAAGCGCTGACCAATATCATTGATCGAGTCAACCACATCTCCAAGCTGGTCACCGGCATCGCAGAAGGTGCGGTTGAGCAATCCACCGCTCTGAGGGAAATCAACACCGGGGTCGTCCAGCTCGATAAGGTAACACAGCAAAACGCAGCCATGGTTGAAGAGGCCACTGCCGCGATCCACATGCTGAAGAGCGATGCCTCCAAACTTGCCGAGCGGGCCGCCCACTTCAAGATTTCGGATAATGGGAAGATTACCCCGATGCAGACGGCCCAGACATCGCAGCCAACCAGCCATGGCCATGGTGATTGATACGCCCTTTTGTTCCGCTTATGTTCTTACTCATGCGAGTCGAGTTCCACAGCGTCTTCCCCCTACGCCCTGCCCGCGTCCATGAGGTCTGCGGGGCCGGTGCCATGGGGTTTGCCGCGATGGCCGCGCAGGGGCCAGTGCTTTGGATCCGGGAGGCGTGGCTTTCCGACACTCTGACGCCACAGGGGCTGTTGCCACTCTTTGATCCGATGCAGCTTTTGCAGGCGCGCCCCAGGGATCAAACCGATGCCCTTGCCGTGGCCGAGGAGGCGCTCAAAGACGGCGCGCTGCCCCATGTTGTCCTCGAAGTGACCCGCCCGCTTGATCTGCGCGAAGGGCGGCGGCTGCAACTCGCAGCAAAGGCGGGCGGAACGACGGGGCTGTGCATTATCCCTGACGGCATGGGCTCGAATGCTGCGGAAACCCGCTGGCGCGCCACCCCGGTTTTCGATCTCACGCGGGAAGACTCGACTCTGACGCATTGGGAAATTATCAAGAACAAATCAGGAACGCTTGGAGCTTGGCATGTTCGATGGGATCAGAAAGAGAGTCGTCTCGATGTGGTTTCCCCGGTTGGCGAGCGACCGGGTTCTGCGGGCACGTCCGGTTGATGGGCCTTTTGCGCTGACGCTGAAGGCCGACAATGCCGAGCGGATTTATTGCCTCAATCAAGCGGCAGAGCGGGTGGGCCTGAGCCGCAGTATGAGCTTTGCCGATGCGCGCGCCTTTTGCCCCGACCTCATCAGTCAACCGGCCCGTCCCGACCTTGATAGGCCATTCCTTGCTGCCCTGCGCCGTTGGGCGACGCGCTATTGCCCTTGGGTGGGCTATGAGGGGGCGGATGGGTTGGTGCTTGATGTTTCTGGCGCGGCGCATCTTTGGGGCGGTGAGAGCAAGATGCTGGCTGATATGCGGGCGCGAGCCACGCGTGCCGGATTGGAACTGCGACTTGGGCTGGGCGAGACCCGTGGCGCGGCATGGGCCCGTGCGCATTTCGGCGATGAGAACACTACGCTGACAGAGTTGCCCGTTGCCGCGTTGCGGCTTGGGGATCAGATGGTCACAGCGCTGCAACGGTTAGGGCTGCGCCGCATTGGCGATCTCACCGCTGCCGCCCGCGCACCACTGGCTCGCCGCTTTGGCCCCGACCTGATGCTGCGGCTTGATCAGGCCATGGGGCATGTGTCCGAACCAACCACCCCGGAAAGCGAGCCACCACATTACGCGATACGGATGAGCCTGCCTGAACCGATTGGACTGACCGAGGACGTGATGGGGATCACCGCACGGCTGCTCACGCCGCTATGCGACAAGCTCAAAGCACAGGAAATGGGGGCGCGCAGCCTGTGCCTCACCCTGCGCCGGGTTGATCAGGGATGCCAACAGGTCGAGCTGCGCCTGGCCGCGCCCATGCGCGACCCACATCGCATCTTGCCGCTGTTCGAACGGGGCGTGGGCGCGATTGATGCGGGGTTTGGCATCGACCAGATCCGGTTTGAGGCAACGCTGGTCGAACCTCTCCCCGTGCAACAGATTGGCAGCCGCCAGACCTCTCCCGATCAACTCAACGATCTGATCACGCGCATCGGCACGCGCATCGGGTTGGAAAATGTCCAGCGGTTCCTCCCCGCCGACAGCCATATCCCCGAGCACGCCTTTTCCATTGCGCCCGCAGCCTACAGCAGACCTGAGAGCGGGTGGTACGCGCCCCGCCCCCGCCCATTACGCCTATTCCCACCGGAGGCAATATCGGTCACCGGATCACAGCCCCCCGCGCAGTTCCGCTGGCGGCGGATGCGCCTGACGGTGGGGCGCACCATTGGTCCCGAACGAATCGCACCGGAATGGTGGCTGCCCGACGACAACTGGCGCAGCGGGCTGCGCGATTATTGGAAGGTGGACACGCGCGAGGGGCGGCGGCTCTGGCTGTTCTATACCCCGCAAAATCCCGGCTGGTTCGTACAGGGGGAATTCGCATGATCAAAGAGGTCCGCGACCAGAGGCAAATCGAGGCCGTCGGCTGCGAAAGGATGCTCCGGCACCGTGACAGCGCGGGTTACGCGGAACTGTGCGTGACGACGAATTTCACCTTTCTCACCGGTGCCTCGCATCCAGAGGAACTGATGCTTCGGGCGGCAGAACTGGGGCTGGCAGCCATCGCGATTACCGACTGCAACACGCTCGCTGGCGTTGTGCGGGCCTATTCGGCGCTCAAGACCCTGCGCGAGGAACCAACCCAAGCTCTGCCTGTGCGCTCGTCGCATCAGGTCGATGCCTCCTCGCGTCATGAAATCGGGCAGCCAAAGCACTTGCACAATGCCGAAACGCTACCGCCCCATCTTCCAAAATTGATCGTCGGCAGCCGTCTCGTGCTGCGCGACTGCCCGGTAGAATGGCTGGCCTTGCCGACAGACCGCGCGGCCTATCACCGGCTGTCACGGCTTTTGACCTGTGGCAAGCGGCGGGCGGAGAAGGCGGAGTGTCACCTTGATCTGCAGGACCTGGAGGCGGGGTGTCAGGGGGTGATCCTCATTGCGCTGCCGCCGTCTGATATTGCCCTCGCGCAGGCCCCTGTACAACGGCTTGCACGTCGATTTCCCGGCGCGGTCTTTCTCGGTGCACCACCACGGTACGATGGCTCTGATCAGGCATGGTTCGATGCCTGTGCCTCCATGGCGCAGCGTTGCTCGACACCGATGGTGGCGGTGGGGGATGCGCTTATGCATCATGGCAAACGCCGGCAGCTCGCTGATGTGCTCACCTGTCTGCGCGAAAGCGTGACCATTGACCAGATCGGCACCAAGGCACTGCCCAATGCCGAGCGTCGCCTCAAAGGGGCCACCGACATGGCGCGGCTCTATCACCGACATCCGGCCGCGCTCAAACGCACACTGGAAATCGCGGCGCGCTGCGGGTTTGATTTGTCCGAACTCAGCTATGAATACCCTGACGAGATGTCCGAAGGTGAGGTGCCGCAGGCCCGTCTTGAACGCTTGGCCCAGGAGGGGGTGAAGCGGCGCTACCCGGATGGTGCCTCCGCGCGGGTGCATCGGTTGATGCAAAAGGAATTGTCGCTGATTGAGGAGCTGCACTATGCACCCTATTTCCTGACGGTTCATGATATCGTTCAGGAAGCGCGCAGCCGTGGCATCCTGTGTCAGGGGCGCGGCTCGGCAGCCAATTCCATCCTCTGTTACCTGCTGGGGATCACCGATGTCAGCCCCGATATGATCGGTATGGTGTTTGAGCGTTTCATCTCTCGCCATCGCGGCGAACCGCCCGATATCGACGTGGATTTCGAACATGAACGCCGCGAAGAGGTTATCCAGTGGATCTATGAGAAATACGGCCGTCATCGTGCAGGCCTTTGCGCCACGGTGATCCATTTCCGGACCCGCGCCGCGATCCGCGAGGTGGGCAAGGTCATGGGCCTGTCCCAGGACTTAACGGCGCGGCTTTCGGGCGATATCTGGGGCATGTCCAACGCAGGGGTCGATATGGATCGGGTCAGGGCGCTTGGCCTTGACCCGACGGATCTGCGTTTGGCGCAGACGCTCAAACTCATAGGCGAGACCATCGGCTTCCCGCGCTATCTGAGCCAGCATGTCGGCGGGTTTATCATCACGCGCGGGCGGCTTGATGCGCTCTGCCCCATTGAAAATGCCGCGATGCAAAACCGCACCGTGATCGAGTGGGACAAAGATGACATTGACGCCCTCGGCATCCTGAAGGTCGATATTCTTTCGCTCGGGATGCTGACTTGCCTGCGCAAATGCTTTGATCTTTTGGATGCCCACGAGAAGACCCAGCTTACCCTCGACACGGTGCCACAGGAAGATCCGGCCACCTACAAGATGCTGGAACGCGCCGATGCCGTCGGGGTGTTTCAGGTCGAAAGCCGGGCGCAGATGAACTTCCTGCCCCGGATGAAACCCGCGTGTTTCTATGATTTGGTGATTGAAGTCGCTATCGTCCGCCCCGGCCCGATCCAAGGCGGCATGGTCAAACCCTACATCCGCAGGCGGCAAGGGTTGGAAGCCCCCGAACCCTTTGGCCCGGCCCTCAAACAGGTAACGCACAAGACACTCGGCGTGCCGCTGTTCCAAGAACAAGCCATGCAAATCGCGGTTGTCGGCGCGGGCTACACGGCGGAAGAGGCCGATAAATTGCGCCGCTCGCTGGCCTCGTTCCGGCGCATGGGCACCATCGGCGAACATCGCGACCGCTTTGTGCAGGGCATGTTGAAAAACGGCTATCCGCAAGACGTGGCAGAGGCCTGTTTCGCCCAGATCGAAGGCTTCGCCGATTACGGGTTTCCCGAAAGTCACGCCGCCGCCTTTGCCATGCTGACCTATGTCTCATCCTGGCTCAAATGCCATCATCCGGCGGTGTTTGCCTGCGCGCTGCTGAATTCCCAACCCATGGGCTTTTACGCTCCTGCCCAGATCGTACGTGACCTGCGTGACCACGGTGTTGAGGTGCGGCCTGTCTGCGTCAATCACTCCGAATGGGACAACATCCTGGAACGTCGCGCCGATGGAGCGCTGGCACTGCGTCTTGGCTTGCGCCAGATCAAAGGCTTTCGCGAGGAGGATGCAGGCTGGATCAGGGCGGCGCGGGGCAATGGCTATCAGGATCCCCAGAGCGTCTGGCTGCGTGCTGGAGTCGCACCCGCCGTGTTGGAACGGCTGGCAGAGGCGGATGCCTTTATCGGTATGGGACTGACGCGCCGCGATGCGCTGTGGCAGGTGCGGGCAATCCGTGCCCCTGCCCCGCTGCCGCTCTTTGCTGATCCGCTGGATGGCGAGGGTATTCATGAGCCAAAGGTGCATCTGCCCAATATGCATCTGGGCGAAGAAGTCGTGGAAGATTACATCTCTCTGCGTCTCACGTTACGTGCCCACCCGATGGAGCTGCTGCGCCCAACGATCCCCGATCTGACGCCGCATGACCGTTTGCCCAACGCGCCGCTGAAACGCACCAGCGTCTGTGGTCTCGTCATTACCCGCCAACGCCCCGGCACGGCGTCTGGCGTGATTTTTCTAACGCTTGAGGATGAAACCGGCGTCTCCAACGTGGTGGTCTGGCCCAAGGTCTATAAACGCTTTCGGCACACCGTTATGGGAGGACGGCTGTTGCGTGTAACCGGACGGCTAGAGCGTGAAGGCATCGTTGTGCACCTCATCGCCGATCACATAGAGGACCTGTCCCACAGGCTCTCCGATCTCGGCCACCCGCGCGACGACGCCGTGGGCATCACCCAGCCCCAGGCCGACGACGCCCCCAGAACGCGCCCGCCCCCCGCCGCCCGTCACCCACGCGAACAGGCCAAACGCTTGTTCCCGAGCCGGGATTTCCATTGAGGGGGCTTTGTCATGTTGTCCATCCAGGGCCGGGTCAAGAAGAATGCGGCCGTTATGCGGCCAGTCCGGCGGCATAATCGCTTCACATACTCAACGCGTCAGCCCGGGCGTGGCGTTTGGATGCTTTGAAGGGAGGATGGTGAAATCTTGCCATGGACGGACAGAAAACGCGTGACAGGCAGCACGGGTATTCCTACGGCTTTGCCCCAGGACTTCCAGCGCGTTTCTGTCTCATCTCCACTCATTGGTGGGTACGATGTACCAGAAACCTTCCCTGATCAAATCATCCTAAACTGTCCCAGTGACGCTGACGGCAGACAGCCCTGCATGTGGGAACCGGCCTGCATGTCAGAACGGGCGCGTCACCGCGCCCGTTCCCTGCTAAGTTTTAGACATGCTTATGCTCTTGCATGAGGCCCTTGAAGATGCACCAACACATCACCAAAAGCACGATGGTGAAGGGCAAGCCCGTTGAGATCACCATCGCCTGCAACGACGCAAGACCACCACCGAGAAGGAGCACAATGGCCACCAGGCCTTCAAAGGTGCACCAGAACACCCGCTGCGGCACGGGTGCATCGACCTTGCCACCGGCTGTGATGGTATCGATCACAAGGCTGCCAGAGTCGGATGATGTGACGAAGAACACAATCACCAGCACAATACCAATGGTCGATGTGATTGAGGCCAGCGGCAGGCTTGCCAGCATCGCAAACAGCGACAATTCCGGTTTGTAGGCATCAATCACATTGGCTTTTACCGCACTGACGTCGACATTCGCGATCATGTCGTTGATTGCAGTGCCGCCAAAGACAGCCATCCAGAAGATGCAGACCAAAGATGGGATGATCAGCACACAGATCAGGAATTCCCGCACAGTACGCCCACGCGACACGCGTGCAATGAACATACCGACAAAAGGTGACCAGCTGATCCACCACGCCCAGTAAAACGCGGTCCAGCCTTCACGGTAGCCATCATCCGCACGACCAAAGGGGTTGGACAGCGGCACGATCTCCTGCGCGTAGGCCACAAGCGTATTGCCGAAATCGGTAAAGATGCCAGCGGCCCCTGCGGTGAGCAGCACAAAGAGGAGCAGCGCAATCGCCACCACCATGTTGATCTCGGACAGGACCTTGACGCCCCCATCAAGCCCCCGCACCACCGATATCAGCGCCAGCATGGTGATGCCGATGATCAGGATGACTTGAACCGTCACGTTCGTTGGAATGCCGTAGACAAACTCCAGCCCGGCATTGGCCTGTTGCGCCCCCAGACCAAGCGATGTCGCCAGACCAAAGAGCGTGGCGAACACCGCAACGATATCAACTACGTGCCCCCACCAGCCCCAGACACGTTCGCCCAAGATCGGATAGAAAGCCGAACGGATGGAAAGCGGCAGACCTTTGTTATAGCTGAACAGCGCCAGCGAGAGGGCCACAACCGCATAGATCGCCCAGGGATGCAGTGCCCAATGATATGAGGTAGCGGCAAGCGCCATGCGCTTCGCGGCCTCCACGTTTTCCGGGATGAGCGCGCCCCCCTCGGTGAACGGGCGCACCGCACCCAAAGGTTCGTCCCCCCATGGGGTGCCAAAGTAATAGGCGGGTTCCAGAACGCCAAAGAACATCAGCCCGATCCCCATGCCAGCAGCAAATAGCATCGCGAACCAACCGGCATAACCGTAGTCAGGTGTGGCATCGGCGCCCCCCAACCGGACGGAACCATAGGGCGACACGATGAGAACGAGGCAGAAGAGGACGAAGATATTCGCCGACATCAGAAAGAAGCCGTCAAAAGTCGAGGTCAAGGCCGGCCGTAACCAGCCAAAAAATTCGGCCGCCTGCTCCGGTGCCATCAGCGCATAGACCACGAAGGCCACCACCGACAGGCCCGAAATCAGAAAGACCGGGTTGTGAATATCAAGGCCGAAGGGCCCGAACTGCGTTTCAATATTGTCCTGACCGATCTCGTATTCGGTATCGATGATATCGGACGCGCCCTCGGGCGCCGGTATCCCTATGTTGACATCTTCGCTTTCGGCCATGTTTCGGCCTCCTTATTGGTTTCCATCTAATTTCACGCCTTAAGCGCGCACAACCATCACCGAGCATTTCGCATACTCGGCCAGTTTACCGCCGTTCGACGGCCAAATATGGTCCATCACATTCGGCACATGGCTTGCCATCACAACAAAATCTGCGTCGGTGTCATCGATTGCGCGCATCAGCGCCTGGTCAATCTCGATCGTCGGGTCATGCGCGATGGCGGTATGTGCCGAGGTTTGTATCCCGTGCTTGGCCGCCTCTGCTGCGGCAAATGCACTTAGCTTTTGACCAAACTCTTCAGGGTTATGTGCCAATTGGCTGGGTGCAGTCGAAGTAACGCCCACATATACAACCGGCACACTGTAGTGTTTTGCCAAATCGGCGGCGCAATCGAGCGCGGGCTTTAATCCTTCAACATGTGCCAAATCGACCGGTGCCATTATTCGTTTGAACATTTTTCCCTCCCGAGAGAGCGTGGGCCCACGGATACAGTATACCTTCGATATGAGCGCACGAACTCGCTTGATTTGCAGGACCATCAGTTTTCGGCCCCTGCAATCAGCGTAATATTTTATAGATGCAAAATGCAATCATTTGTTTTGACTTCAAAAATTTCGATCCTGCCCGGAAAATGGCGCATCAAGAACGATGCGGGGTCAACGACGGTATCGAAGGGCCCGCCCCCATGCCCCGCAATGGCGGGCACCAATGGGTGCAGATTTCTGAGGTGAAAAGCCACCTCCGCCCATCGTGAAATTCAACATGATCCCGCCAGAGCGAAGCGGCTTGCATTCCCACGAGAGGGGCTAATTTGACTGCGAGACCCGATGGCGCAGTCCAGGCTCGCCAACCGGGGCAAAAGGCAAGCTCTGCCGAGAGGAAGACCGGACAAACACGTGAAATATATAGGATAAAACCTCACCAGCCTGACTTGAATTACATCGCCAGACGCGACGGCGCAGCTTGGCCATTCGCTGCAGGAGCAGAGGAAAAGCCAAATCGAACTCTCACTCTCCGAAGCGCTGCATGTAAACTTAACAACGGCTTGGCGACCTTGGCCGCCAAGCCGTCACGCGCTTATTTTTTCAGATTGGTCCAGATTGTATCATAGACTGCCTGAACCTCTTCATCGCAAGCTTCTATGAACACAGCTTGGCCTGCGCCGTCCTGCGGGTTTGCTTCGGGCAAGGTACGCAACGCTTCGTCCAAAAGCGGGGCGACGCCTTCAACGCCTGACGCATATTGGGTCCAATTGGTCAACTGCGCGGCGTTTTCAGGAACCAGCAGGAAATCCATGAACTTCAATGCGTTTTCCCGATTTGGCGCGTCTTTCAACAAGACGACATTGTCCATCCACGCGATGTAGCCCTGTGTCGGGAATGCGTATTCGACATTCGCACCTTCTGCGCGCGCTTTGGCGCTGAACCCGTCATAGATCATACCTGCCGCCGCATCGCCGGACACCAGAACCTCTTTGGCTGTGTCGGAATTGAACGACACCCAGTTTTCCTTGGCGCTCAGCAGCATCGCATTCAGCGCCTTGAGCTGATCTCGGTCCGTCGTGCATTGAGGGATGCCCATGTGCAGCGCCGCCATCGCCATGACCTCGCCCTGACTGTCGAGCACGTTGATCTTGCCCTGCAATTCGGCGGGCGGGTTAAACAGGATGTCGGTGGTGTTGATATCGCCTGCAAAAACATCACGGTTCACCGCAAAGCTGGTAGAGCCCCACTGGTAGGGGATCGAATGCTGGCGACCGGGGTCAAAGCTGGGATCGGCCCAGGTTGGTGAAATATTGCCTTTGTTTGTCAGCTCGCCATCGGCGATTGTGTCCAGCATTCCGGCGCTCGCCATGATCTTGACCATGTAATCACCCGGCACCGCGACATCATATGTGCCCACTCCGCCCGCCTTGAGCGACGCCAGCATCGCCTCGTTTGAATCATAAGTGTCCATGACAACTTCGATGCCTGTGTCGGCCGTGAATTTGTCGACCAACTCCTGCGGAATGTACTCGAACCAGTGATATACGACCACTTTTCCGTCTGCGGCAGCGGCAGATGCCATCGTGACAAGGGCCATGGCCGCGACGCCGGATTTCAGTAGGTTTTTCATTGTTCTCTCCATCTGTTGGTCATTTTTTGTTGTCTGTTTTGCTTACGAAGTACGAGATCGTGACAAGGAGGACCGAGAAACCAAGCAACATCGTCGAAATTGCCATAATATTCGGCTTGATGCCTTGTTTTACAGAACCGAAGATTGCTGTGGGGAGGGTTTCAACCCCTGCCCCTTTGACGAAGTTGGTGATGATGAAGTCATCCAATGACACGATAAAGGCGAGCAGGTAGCCAGAGATGATACCAGGAAGCATCATCGGCAACAGGATACGGGTAAAGGCCTGCCGCTTGGTGGCATACAGGTCTTGCGCGGCCTGTTCATAACTATCGTCGATACCCTGCATCCGCGCAGAAATCGGCAGGTAGGCAAAAGGGATACAAAACGCGATATGTGCGATCAGGATCGTCATATACCCGCGCGTAAAGCCGACTGAGTTAAAGAAAATCAGCGTGGCGACCGCCAACACGATCTCAGGCACCATCAGCGGCAGGCTGATCAGGCCGAACGAAACGGTGCGCAGTTTGAACTTGCCACCTCTGACCATCGCGGTAGCGGCAAGTGTTGAAATCGTCGTGGCAGCCGTGGCTGCGATGATCGCGATGGTAAACGAATTCCACGCCGCGATTTTGAACTTTTGGCTTTCGGGCCCAGAGAACACATCCACGTACCAGCGGAAACTAAAACCTTCCCAGTTGGTGATCGAGTTGCTGTCGTTCAGTGAGTAGACAGTAACCACCAACAGCGGCGCATATAGGATAACAAGGCACAGGATGGTGATTCCGAAAAAACCGGGCAAGCCTTTGACGTCATAGTTTGAACGGCGCATCAGCTTGCCTCCTTCTCGGCTTTGGCTTGTTGGCGCGCAAATATCATCAGGACGATCAAGACCATCGAAAGCAGAACCATCGAAGCGGCGGCCCCGAACGGCCAGTTCCCGGCGTTGCCTTTGAATTGCTCTTCGATCAGCGACCCAATCATAAAGTTCTTGGCACCGCCCAACAGATCTGGCGCCAGAAACGATCCCATCGACGGGACAAACACCAAGATGCAGCCCGCGATGACACCGGGTTTGACTGCGGGCAGCAAGACGCGCCGCAACGTGACCCATTTAGAGGCATAGAGGTCTGCCGCTGCCTCACTAAGGCTGAAATTGTATCGTTCTACACTCGCGTAGATCGGCAGCACCATGAACGGTAGGTAAGAATAGAACAGCCCCAGTTGCACCGCAAAGTTGGTATTGATTATGGAAATCGGATCATTGATCAGCCCGGTCCCGATTAGAAAGTCGTTTAATGGACCAGAGTCACGCAGCATGAATTTCATGGAAACGGTGCGGATCAGCAGGTTGACCCAATAAGGGATCGTGATCAGGAAAACCCACATGGGTCGGGCTTGTTCAGGCCGTGTCGCAATGAAATAGGCTGTTGGAAATCCGATAGCCAAGGCCAGCAAAGTCGCCGCCCCAGCCTGCCAGATTGAGCGCCAGAAAATTGTGATGTATGTCCATTCAATTCTGGCCGGCTCGTCGCCGAACAGACCACGGTCAAAGAAAAATTGATCATAGGCTGCCGTGCTGAATTCCCAAACCACCCCGCCGCGGAATTCCTTGGTCAGGAACGAATAGATCAACATCATGATGACTGGCACCAGGACAAATGCACCCAAGTAGACCCAAGAAGGCAGCAACAGCCAGTTTCGGGCCTCTTTGTATGTGTCTGTGGCTGCGCTGCCGCCGCTTGCTGCTCCGCCTGCCATCAGTCAATCAGGAGGCGGGCTGCCTCCATCTCCATGTTGACGTAAACTTCATTTCCGGGCTCAAAAATGCGCTTGTTGCCCCGGTCGGAATTAGAGGTTCGCACGATGAATTTCGGACCGTCATCAAGATCGATCAGCGTAGAGATGTCCGTCCCCACAAAAATGTTCTCGCGCACGGTGCCTTTCAGACCTTCGGAATCCGTCGGCCCCTCGGACATGAACAAGCGCTCTGGCCGGACCGACATATGAACCTTGGCCCCTACGTTGACACCCTCCACCGCGTTGCAGCTTAGCTCGTGACCACCCCCAAGGTGGCAAGTCGCACGGCCCGCGTTAATCGCATCTACTGACACCTCAAGCAGGTTCGTCTCGCCGATGAAATCGGCGACAAACATATTGCGGGGCCGCTCATAGATATCGCGGGCTTCGCCCAATTGCTGCAACTCACCGGCAGACATCACGGCGATCCGGTCAGACATGGTCAGCGCTTCTTCCTGGTCATGTGTGACGAAGATAAAGGTAATGCCCGTTTCACGCTGAAGGTGCTTCAGTTCAAGCTGCATGGCTTTGCGCAACTTCAGATCAAGCGCTGAAAGCGGCTCATCCAATAGCAGAACTTTGGGCTTGGGCGCCAAGGCCCGCGCCAGGGCGACCCTTTGCTGTTGCCCACCAGACAATTGCGATGGCTTACGCGCTGCGAATTGCGAAAGCTGAACCAGCTCAAGCATCTCGCCGGCAGCTTTGCGCGCTTGCGACTTTGGCTGCCCCCGCATTTCAAGACCAAAAGCCACGTTGTCCAGGATCGTCATCTGTGGAAACAGCGCGTAATTCTGGAAGACTGTGTTCACGGGGCGTTTATTGGGCGGCAAGTCCGCAATCGGGTCGCCGTAGAGGAATATCGCGCCTTCGGTGACGTCCTCAAATCCGGCGATCATGCGCAGCAATGTAGTTTTACCGCAGCCGGAAGGCCCCAAAAGCGTGAAAAATTCGTTGTCGTAGATGGACAACGAAATCGTCTTCAGCGCTGTGAAATCTCCGTACCGCTTTACGGCGCCGCGTACATCTATCGCGGTTTTCCTGCTTTCGGACATGGCAACTTCCCCATCGAGATTGATTAGCTAAAACATACGAACGAGAGTTAGCTTCTCTAAGAACTGTGTCTCTTAGCGTTGCTTAGCTTCAGTCTAAGGCAGGCAATAAATTCAGGCGGGCATGTCCAAATTTTCATCAGATTGAAAACGGTTTCAGCTGTCTGACGCGCCCGTCAACTGGGAAAGTAGCCGGTCCATCATCCCGTCACACAGAGCGAGCTGGTCCAGCGTCACAAACTCATCAGGCTTGTGCCCCTGCCCCTCCATCGATCCAGGTCCGCAGACAATCGTTGGAATACCCAATGCATCAAAGAACCCGGCCTCGGTGCCAAAAGCCACTTTGGTCGTGCCATTGGTTTGCGCCAAGCCTTGCGCCGTCACGACAACTTCGGCATCGGCTGGGACGTCCAGACCAGGATAGGCGTTGTAAGGATCAATCTCGATGGCCGCATGTGGAAACTGCCGCAGGAACGGCGTCAGAGCCTTGGATGCGGCGCTTTGGATGCGTTCAAGAATATCCTGCGGCAAATCAGCGGGCAAATGCCTGTATTCAAAGATCATCTCGGCACGGTCAGGCACGATATTCAGCGCAGTCCCACCTGAAAGCTGGCCAACATGAACCGTCGAATAAGGAATGTCATAGGCTTCATCGCGCGCCCCGACCATTGCCAGCGTATCTTGAACCTTGCGCAATTCAGCGAGGAAATCACCGACAATATGCAAGGCATTCAGAAACTTGGGGGCCAGCGCCGAATGGCCTCCCTGCCCAAGGAACACGGCACGTAATGCCGCCTTACCCTTGTGGCCGACAGCGACCTGCATTTCGGTCGGCTCGCCCACAAAACAAGCGCGAGGCGCGCCGATTGTACGTTCCAATTTCCCAATCATATGCTGAATGCCGACGCAACCGACCTCTTCGTCATAGGACAATGCAATTTTGAGGGGCTCGCGTAGGGTAATTTTAGAGGCACGGTCAGCCAATGCCAACATGCTGGCAAGGTAGCCCTTCATATCCGTGGTTCCGCGCCCATAGGCGCGAGCGCCATCAACACTCAGCCGAAAGGGATCGCGCGTCCAATCCTGCCCCGTGACCGGAACGACATCAGAATGCGCCGACAACATCACCCCCTTGCCGACCGGACCAAGCACCGCAAAAAGCCCCGCCTTCTGCCCGCTGGCGTCCGGCACGCGATGCACCTGAAACCCACGATCCGCCAAAAAGGATTGAACATAGTCAATCAACGCAAGGTTCGACTTGGCGCTGACCGTATCAAAGCCGATCAAGCGCTCGAGAATGTCCAAAGTCTGTGTCATGCTCTGACCTTTGCCTCTACTGGTTCAACGGATCAATCCAGTGCCAACTCCGTGATCTCTCGGCGGAAGGGCAAAGCATCACCAATGTCATCGCCATCCAGCTCCCGTGCGTAACGGTGGCCCGCGTAGGTTGCCCATGCAATGGGTCCAGGTGCGTTTGCGTCGCCAATGATCTTTACCGATTTGATGCCGGCATCCGCCCATTCGGCTTCGCGCGCCTTGAGGCCATCAAACAAGGCGTTTTCTTCTTTGCGTGACGCAACCATCACCACCGCATCACATTCAAACCGCTGGGTGCGATCTGTGTAGACGCAGTTGCTGACCACATGATCGGCGTGAATTTCGGTGATCCCGCGGTTCAGCACGATCTCCACACCAGCATCCACCAGACGTGGATGAATGGCGATCTGTTCGAGCGTGTTATTGGTCCAATCCGACACATAGGCCGAGGGCGTGACCAAAGTAACATCCGCGCCGTTCTTGGCCAAAAGTTCGGCCAGGACACCGCCCATGTAATAGTGGTCATCATCAAACACTATGACTTTGCCTTCGGGGATCGTGCCGTCCATCAGATCATCCGGCGTATAGATTTTGGCACCCGATGCGATGGGCATCGGTACGACGTGCTGGCGTGCAACACCATCAGCGCGCCATTTGGCACCCGTCGCGATACAGACGTTTTCAAATCCGAATTCCAGAATGCTGTCGGTGTCCAGCTCGCTTTCAAGGTAAATATCGACATTCGCGCGCTGCGACAGCTGATACTGGCGATAATCCACCACACGGCCCCATGCCGACAGGCCCGGCAACTTGGCTTCGCGCACAACGCGGCCGCCAATTTCCGTCTTGGCCTCGGCCACAGCAACATCATAACCACGACGACATAGCGCCCATGCAGCCTCAAGGCCAGCCGGGCCGGACCCAACGACCAGCACGTTATTGCTGTCGCCTTTGGTGTTCATCTTTTCGGGGTGCCAACCTTTACGCCACTCTTCCATGAAGGTTGGGTTTTGCGTGCAACGGCTGATCGACATGGTCATGTCGCCCGTGATGCACATGTTGCAGCCGATACATTCGCGGATGTCTTCGATGCGACCTTCTTCGACTTTTTTGGGCAGGAATGGATCTGCGATCGAAGGCCGCGCACAGCCGATGAAATCAAGCGTACCGGTCTTGACCATCTTGGCCATGACGTCGGGGCTGGTAAAACGCCCCACCCCCACAATCGGTTTGTTGGTCAGCTCATGAATGCCGCGCACCAATTGCTCTTGCGCGCCCTCTTCTTTGAACCGCGACGGACCAGAACAATCCTCCCATGTGCCATGGGCCAGGTCCCACAGATCAGGCAGGTCTTTGTTCATCTCGATAAAGTCGCGCACTTCGGCGTTCGAGAAACCCAGATCTCCGATGGTTTCATCAAGGCTGACACGCAGAGTGATCCCCATCGTGTCGCCAACAGCGTCTTTGATATCGCCGATGACTTCGTTCACAAAACGCGCACGGTTTTCCAGGCTACCGCCGTATTCGTCACTGCGCTGATTGGTTGCGCGGCTCAAGAAATGCTGGAAAATCCCGAACCCATGCGCCCCGTAAAGGCAAATCAGATCAAACCCCGCATCCTTGGACCGCTTTGCCGCATTTACAAACCAACGGCGCAAATCCTTGATATCGCTCTTATCAAGCGCGCGCGCCTGAACAGGATCATTGGTAAAGGTGCGGATCGGCATTGCCGACGGGGCCAGAGGCACCTCTTTGGAGTATAGATTAGGGCCGTTGATGCCGGAATAGGCCAGCTGAATGCCTGCCAAACCACCATGCGTTTTCATCCGCTCTGACATCTTTCGCAGCATCGGAATGTCTTTGTCTTCCCATAGGCGCAGCTCGATAAACGGTGTTATTTCAGAGGTATGGTGCATCTCGCACTGCTCGGTAAAGATCACGCCCCAACCACCTTCGGCCTTTACGCCGCGCATCTCTGCTGCTGCCGAGGGGTCGCGATATCCGCCCCCGTTACAATGGGGAACCTGATAGAAACGGTTCTTGGCTGTGACAGGGCCAATGGCCATTGGTTCGAACAGAATATCATAGCGTGGATCGCGCAATTTCGCCTCCTCAAAAGCTGGTTGGGGTCAAGATAACGCACCGGGCAGCCATCGAAAGACGTGCTTGCAAAATCGCAGCTTAGGAAAAGGCTAAGCTGCCCCTAAACCGTCAAATGTGGGAAATTATTCGCACCGCGTTCTTTTTTGCAATGCGCAACAAAGGCACGGATGACATTTGCACGCTCCGCATTCGTGGGCATCAAAAGACCCATCCGCATGGGCCGCGCGGGCTGTTGCAAAGGAATGTAACGCAGCGGTTTTCCATCAGGTGACAGATCGTTCAATGGGCGAATATTCGCAATGGAATAGCCAAAACCATTCGCCACAAGGCTGCGCATCACCGCCATATCTTTGGTACGTTCCGCAATCTGCGGCTTGATATCGAGGCCGGCAAAGAACGACAGAAAATATTCCGAACTGAATGGCAGATCGAGAAGAACCATAGGATGCTGAACAAGCTCTACCGGGGAAACGGAGCTGTTGTTGGCCAAGGGGTGTTCCGGTGCAACCACGACATAGGGTGGCAATTCAAGCAGCCCCTCGAACACCAAGTCCGCAGGCAGATCAAGGTCATAGGTCAGCGCCACATCAATCTCTGCGCGGCGCAAGGCGCTAAAAATCTCGGCTTGGTTCAGCTCGACCTGACGGACACGAACCTCTGAAAACTCCACCTCGAAACTGCGCCTGACGGATGGCAAAACGACCTGCGCAAAGGTGACCAGACACCCGATGTTCAACGGACCACGCACGGTTCCGGAAATGTCGCCGGCCAAATCCACAAGCAGGTCGGATTCCTGCAAGATATGCGTTGCCTGCTCCATCATGCGCCGCCCCGGCTGCGTCAACGACAAGCCCTGCGCATGTTGGCGCACGAACAGCGGCAGGCCGAATTCTTTCTCCAGCTGGGTAATCGCTGCAGAAATCGACGGCGACGACACATTCACCTTTTCAGCGGCCTGCGCAATTGACCCCAGTTCGCCAACAGCGACGAAATATTCAAGCTGTCGCAGTGTGAACCGCAGCGGCATGTCAGCTATCCTTTTCGCTGCGCCCTACATCAGGATTGATACTTTATCCATGTTGTCTTGAGCGCACTGTATTTGTCCAGCGAATGTAATGACAGGTCACGGCCAAATCCCGACTGCTTCATCCCCCCAAAGGGCGTCATTGCAGACAATGCATCGACCGTATTGACGGACACAGTGCCCGCCATCAACCCATCTGATACCCGCAACGCCCGGCTCAGGTTATCTGTCCAAACGGACGCTGCCAGCCCATAAATGCTGTCGTTTGCCATGCGCACCGCGTCTGCTTCACTGTCAAAGGCGACGACAGACAGGACCGGGCCAAAAATTTCGTCGCGCGCCAGGGGATCGTCATGCGACACGTCATCAAAAATCGTTGGCTGCACGAACGACCCTTTGCCATTCACCGCTACCTGCTGACCGCCTGTCACCAGGTTGGCGGTCTTCTTGCCCTCTTCAACAAAGCGCATGATGCCTTCGGTTTGCGCCTTGTCGACAATTGCCCCCATTTTTGAGGCTGGATCAAGCGGATCACCCGGCTGCATTGCCTGCGCCCTTGCGATCAGTTTTTCGACAAATTCATCCTTGATGGACCGTTCAACATATAGCCGCGAATTGGCCGAGCAGACTTCGCCTTGATTAAAGAAGATACCAAAAGCCGCCATGTCAGCCGCCGCATCAAGGTTTTCACAATCGGCAAATACAAGGTTCGGGCTTTTACCGCCGGTTTCCGGCCAGACCTGTTTCAGGTTGGATTGGCCGGAATACTGCATGAAGACCTTGCCGATGGCCGTAGAGCCTGTAAAGGCAAGACAATCTACATCCATGTGCAATCCCAATGACTTACCTGCCGTTGCGCCATATCCAGGCACCACATTCAAGACCCCGTCCGGCAATCCTGCCTCGCTCGCTAGTTCGGCCAACCGTAGCGCCGAAAGCGGCGATTGTTCCGCCGGTTTCAAAACAACCGAATTACCCGCAGCAAGCGCCGCCGCTGATTTCCATGTGGCCATATCCAACGGGAAATTCCACGGCGTCACTGCGCCTACAACGCCCAACGGGACACGACGAACCAAGGCCAGATCACCGGGGCCGGTTGGCGCAACTTCATCATAAATCTTGTCGATGGCTTCGGCGTACCACTGGAAAAAATGGGCCGACCCCGGCGCGTCGACTGTCACTGCATCCGTAATCAACTTGCCCATGTCCAAACTGTCGAGCAGCGCCATTTCCTCAAGGTTTTCACGGATCAGATCGGCCAGTTTCAGCATAACTGCCTTGCGATGCCCAGGGGCCGCCCGTGACCAGCTGCCTGCTTCAAACGCCTTGCGCGCCGCCTTTACTGCGCGATCCACATCTTCGCCATCACATTCAGCGACTTCGGTCAAAACAGCGTCGGTGGCGGGGTTGATGCTTTGAAAGGTTTTGCCCGATGCAGCGTCAACGAATTTGCCGTTGATGAACGCCTGATTCCGAAACCGCAGGGCCGCCGCGCGGGATTTCCAATCGTCGAATGTGTGGTCAAGCATGTCTAAACTTTCTCTCTATGCGTCGCCGGGCACGCCATAAGACGGCGCTTCGCGTGGGTCCAAGGCCCGCTGAATGTAGGCGTCAAGCTGGGGTTTATAGATCTCCCAAGCCGTCGCGATGTTTTCAATGGGACAGTCCTCGGTCCAATCACAACGCAGATCGGCGACGGGCCAGCTGACGTTATCGACGATCTTCAGACCCGCGGAATGGATCGGTCCGGCCTCGCCTCCTGCCGCCAAACCCGCGCGCATCGCGGCAATCAAACGGTCCCCGATGTGGCCCTTGGCCGCGACGAACCCGTCAATGATGGCTTGCGCGATCGTGTCATTGGCCAACAAATTGCCCCCCGACGCCACATCCGGCCCACTGGCTTGCGTCCAGATGCCCAGTGAGTTCGGGCCAGAATGGATAGCCGTGGATCCGTCCTTGTCGATGGCAATCACTTGCCGGTACTCGGTGAAGTTGCTGACGCGGATAACCTGGTCCACAGCGTCGCGCGCCGACATGCCGCTTTGCATCAGATCCAGTGTAGCCGGTCCCAAAGATGGGTCCGTCACGTTCTGGGATGCAACAGCACCAACCCCGGCACGCGCAAAAGAACAACGCGCCGCAACAGCGGGCGACGACGACGATATTGCCAAACCAAACATCCCGGTTTCAGCACAACGGGCAACCAGTGAAAATGTCATGGGCTTAATCCGGGATGACGGCTGTGCCGTCGATTTCGACCAACCAATCCGGACGTGCCAACGCCTGCACTACCAGCCCTGTTGAAACCGGATGCACCCCTTTGATGTATTCGCCCATGGTGCGATACACGGCCTCGCGGTGACGCACGTCGGTGATATAGACGACCACCTTGACGAGATGCTCCATCTGTCCGCCCGCCTCTTCGATCAGTTGCTGGATGTTTTGCATCACTTTGTGCGTCTGCTCGACCGGATCATGGCTGTCGATGTTTTGCGCGTCATCAAGGTTCTGCGGACATTGGCCGCGCAGATAGACGGTGCTGCCACCCCGTGTCACCACGGCCTGACACAGATCGTTGTCGAGGTTTTGTTCAGGATAGGTATCGGATGTGTTAAATTTGCGGATGCGAGTATGGGCCATTTGGGTGCTGTCCGATCTATAGAGGTGAATTGAGTGTGGCGGCGGCCGCCTGTTTGGTCATGTGCTTTGAGATTGCTTTTCAAGCGTTGCTTGATGGTAATCCAAATACTTGCGCTGGGTATGGATATGGTCGGCAAGGTGTTTCGCGTCATGCCATACCCCCCAGATAAACGACGATCCCCGGCGCGACTGCCAAGGCAGCCCCAGAAAGAATACATTTGGTTCAACCGAAACGCCGCGCTGATGCTTGGGCGCGCCTTGTTCGTCGAATGCATCGACCTTGAGCCAGCTATAGTCGCGCGCAAATCCTGTCGCCCAGATCACTGTCGTGATACCGGCAGCGGCCAGATCCAGCTCGGCCAGCGGGTTAGTCATGCAATCGGGATCATCAAGAAAGGCCCGCGCCTCTGGCTCGGGTGGCAAATCAATGCCAGTGCGTTCGACATAGGCATCTGCAGCATCCAGCATTCCAAGATAATTAACGTCGCCATTCCCAATATTCTCTACGAGATCAGGGGCAAATTTTATTACGCCATCTGCAAAGCTTTCGGTCCGCCCCACGAGCGTCATGCCACCCGCAGCAAGCTTGCGGAAATCAACGGTTTCGCCGCCTTTGGCCCCGCTCACGGAAATCGTCACATGCTCGGTCCCCGGCGTCATCGCAGACACATCCCACAGACCCAGAACGCCCAACCACCAACAAAAGTCGCGCCCACGATAGGACCGTGGCGGGCGGTCATGCGGGCCGACAGACAGGTACACTTTGCGCCCCGCCTCCATCAGCTCGCGCGCGATTTGCCCACCGGACGAGCCCGCCCCCACAACCATCACCGCCCCTTTGGCCAACTGGTCAGGATTGCGGTAGTCATAAGAATGCATCTGAACCACGTCCGCATCTTCTGGAATGACAGGCGGGATAACCGGTTTTTGGAAAGCGCCCGTCGCACAGACAATATTCTCTGCCTCAATCACCCCTTCCGATGTTTCGACGCGGAAGCCGCCTGCCCCATCGATACGTTCTGCTTTGGTAACTTCGACGCCTGCGCGTGTCGGCGCTTTGATCATCTTCGCGTAATCGACCAAATAATCTGCAACGGTCTCTTTGGCGGGAAACCCGTCAGGGTCCACATCCTTAAATTCCATCCCCGGAAATCGGTCGTGCCAGGCAGGGCCATTCGCGACAAGATTATCCCAACGGCCCGTGCGCCACTGCTCAGCGATGCGGTTCTTCTCTAGCACAAGGTGGGGAATCCCGGCTTTGCTCAGGTGCTCGCTCATCGCGATGCCAGCCTGTCCACCACCGACAACAAGAGTATCTACTTTTTCGATCGGCATGTCCGCATCCTTTCCAAAGGGTCTGGCAGACGCAGGGAATGCTTTGGCTGGCGGGCTTACTATCGGCGACAACGCCCCGTGACCGCTCCTCAAACAAACTCGATGGTCCTGCGCATCAGTTTGCCCGAAAATTTCATTTTATTCGCGGTCTTGAAACAAATGTATATCTCACCGTGGGTTCGGCTCTGCCTAAGCTATCGGAAATGCTGTGGGTTCCAGTAACTCCGGCAACAGAACGTTCTGTCTGCAAATGGCAGCCTTCAGGTTGTCAAACTGGCAGATACGGGGGCTACTGGAAATTCTCAGGTTGTACCTACACATGTCCCACCAAGTAACTTTGGCCCAGAGACTAAGTATTTTCCAACTTATTTTCATAAACTTAACAGGAACCCCTATTCATTTTGGCGCTAAATTCACCCAAATACGCGGTCATTTACACCCACGAAACCTATCAGGGACAGTCCAGCATCTTTCGCGATGCTCTTCCAATGCTTCCGAGTTAAATCACCTGGTTTGAGTGTGAAACCCAGTCACAGTTCGAACGACAAGTGGTCCAAAGGCGCCACGGCATCGTATACTGAGAAACAGGAGATGCTGATATGAGCCGAATATTGATCTTGATGGCGCTGATTTTGACTGGCTTTCAAGCGAAGGCCCTGGACCTGAACGCTCCTTTCGACTCCATCGATGGGGGCACTCTGACGCTGTCTCAATGGAGCGGTCAGCCAATTCTTGTTGTAAATACAGCCTCCAGATGTGCCTTCACAAAACAATACAGCGGGTTGCAGGCCCTGTATGACACCTATCGCGATCGCGGTCTTGTGGTTCTGGCGGTTCCATCAAACGATTTCCGGCAGGAGCTTTCCAATAGTGAAAAAGTCAAAGAATTCTGCGAACTACAATACGGCGTCGATATGCCGATGACAGGTATCACGCATGTTAAGGGGCCAGAAGCACATCCTTTCTTCCAGTCCCTGAAGCGAGAAGAAGGGTTTGTACCATCGTGGAACTTCAACAAGGTCTTGATCGGGCCAGAGGGTGATCTGGTTGCGACCTACAGTTCGCAAATGAAGCCGAAATCATCGCGAATTAGGCGTGAGATCGAAGGACTTCTGAAGTGAAACATGTGAGGCAAGGCGCAGACCAGACGCTGTCCCTATTCTACGACGGGTCCTGCCCACTGTGTGCGCTGGAAATCGGATATTACAAACGGTGCGACACCGATCAGGCACTTAATTTTGTCGACGTTTCAACCGAGCGTTTTTCGGGAGATGGCAGGCTCACTCGGTCCCAAGCGATGGCCCGGTTCCATGTTCGTTTGGGAAACGGCCTGCGAGTGTCCGGCGCGCAGGCCTTCGTCGAGGTTTGGCGCGTCTTACCGGGCTGGCGCTGGTTGGCGAGATTAGCAAGCCTTCCGGGCGCTGTGACCGTTCTGGAGGTGTTTTACCGTCTTTTCCTTCGCATCCGCCCCCTGATCATACGGGGCTTCGGCGGATACCAGAGGGGGATTGGCAGATCTCGGTCGAGATAACCCCGCCTTTCCACGAATTACAAATAAAAGACTGATAAATATGAAAATTTTTAGCTCCTTCCTGCTATTCCTAATTGTGGTCATGGGTGTTGGCATCGGGATTGGCATGCTCACTTCTCCGGGCGACTGGTACCGGGATCTGCAGAAACCGTTTTTCAATCCGCCCAACTGGGTTTTCGGACCGGTGTGGACGGTGATGTATCTGATTATTGCCTATGTTGGCTGGCGCGTGTGGCAGCATGAAAACCGTGCTTATCCGAGGCGTCTTTGGATCGTCCAGATGGGCTTGAACTTCTTATGGTCGCCAGTGTTTTTCGCCGCTGAGAAGCCAGCCTTGGCGCTTGCCGTCATCCTCTGTCTTCTGCTGACAATAGTCGCCTTCATTCGGGCCGCGTGGCATTCCGACCGCCTGTCCGCTCTGCTCTTTGTTCCATACGTCGCGTGGGTGGGCTTTGCGTTGGCCCTGAACGCCGCGATCGTCTATCTCAACTAGGCAGGGTATAAGTCATGGAAAGACATGCACTTGTTATTGGTGCCTCGGGCGGCATCGGACGGGCCTTGGCAAATGAGCTGCAGGCGAGAGGAAACCGCGTTACTTGTCTTTCTCGGTCGCAGGATGGCTTGGACATCACTTGCGACGACAATGTATCGGCAATCCTCGGGCCTATCGAAACCCAGTTCGACTTGATAATCGTTGCAACCGGCATCCTGTCAACCGATCGGGGACCAGAAAAGTCGCTACGCGCCTTGTCTGCCGATGAGATGGCAATTCTGTTTGCGATAAACACAATTGGTCCTGCGTTGGTGCTGAAGCATGCCAAACACTTGCTGCCGAAGAACAGGAGAGCCATTTTTGCGGCACTCTCTGCGCGCGTCGGGTCAATCGGGGACAATGGCCTTGGCGGCTGGTACTCCTATCGTGCCTCAAAAGCTGCCCTTAATCAGGTGATCAGAACGGCGTCGATTGAACTGAAGCGGACGCACAAACATCTGATTTGCGCGGCGTTGCATCCCGGCACCGTAGCGACCGAGTTCACGCAAAACTACCCGCAACACAAGACGGTTCCGCCGCAGAAATCCGCAAGCAATCTGCTGAATGTCATCGATACTCTCACGCCTGACGACAGTGGACAGTTTTTCGACTGGGCAGGGAAAAATGTACCCTGGTGACTGCCTCTTCTGCACCGAGTACCAACACTGATCGCCCACGTATCGTTTTGATCCTGAGGGATCAGCTTGCGCCCGACATGCACGCGCTGAAGAACGCGGATCTGCGGGTCCCAATCTTACCGTATCCTGCTCTTGGGGCCTTCCTGTCAGATATCGGCAGAGCGATTGCCGCCTCGCCGAAGGTCACTATTTTCCGCACCCGAGAGATCATCACGCTCACACCCTCTCGCCCCAGTGCCAAGGCCGTTTCTGTCGTGCGCGAGCGCATTCTGGCGACCGGCCCCCTCAAAGAGGTCAAAGGCATCGTTGGCGATCGACCGCGCCGATACGATGATAGCTTGACGGCTGTGGACGGCGGAAGATAGCGATCGTATTCAAGACCGAACACACTAGTGTTGCCGGAGATATTTTGATGATTGCCCGCCCCATTTTTCCCTTGGCGTGTACCGCAGCAATGGAGCTGTTCGCGGCAACTACCGCGCTTACATGGATACCCAGGCGATCGACGCCCGCGGCATCCCCCCGACCCAGGCAAAGCTCGACCGCATCGATGCCATGACCGGCTACCGCGCAATTGCCACCCTTCAGCGCCTGCCGACCTTTTACGAGGCCTTCGGCATCGAGGAAGGCGATCCCATTTGGCTCCCGCCCGAGGAAAGGATCACCGCCTGGTGATCAGTCGGCCACTTTCCAGGCTCCGGCACTGAACGGCGCTGCGGGCCTTGGACGTCCCCCACATGGGGCCAGACCTCACGACAAAATCCAGAAAAGTTTGACAGGGATAGGAGTACTCAATGAAGTCACCACTGATCGCCGCCACGGTCCTGCTGCTTTGCGCAGGCTGCATGGAAGACACGATGTGGTGTTGATTGTCACTGAGAACTGACCCGGTATGCCGATAAATTGTCACTGAGAATTGACCCATGTGAACACACTGCCCCGACGGTTTTCGTTGGGGGGATTGGGAGTGATAGACATGGGATT
>NZ_JARJEF010000067.1 GCF_029697505.1 Pseudophaeobacter profundi
GGACAAAGCCGACCTCTGGTTTTTATTTGAGGATGTCTGCTTTACAAACGGCTACCGCCTACAGACTTTAGCTAGTATCAGAAGTTAATAGGTGTTTATGACAAGCTCCTTCACCACACGACCTTTCAAATGGATCTTTTTCGAGGCCGCATTTCGCGTCCAGTTGGGTCTGTGTCCAAAACTGATTCATGCAGGCCGCCGATGACCTCTCGCGTCGGTTCAAGATTTTCATCCGTTGCGACAAGACACCAACCGGTGTCTCGGACACGTTCATCTTCTTCGTCATAAAGCGAAGGATCATCCAACAAGTAGCACAACCCCGAGATCATTTCCGCCTGCGAACAACGCACCAAATCGACGATGTCTGAACGATCAACGCCAAGTGATAGCATACGTTCTAAAGCGTGACCTTGGCCGGAAAACGGCCCTTCTGGATTGCGACGTGCGGACTCGATTATTCTCTCAATCCAGCTATCATCTGTTTCATCTACAACCTGCGCCCAAGCTTGTTTAAGGAAAAGGTATCTATGAA
>NZ_JARJEF010000068.1 GCF_029697505.1 Pseudophaeobacter profundi
GACCGTTCAGAAGATCAACATCTACAAGCGGCAGCTGCAGGAAACTGAGGGCATGTCACAACAGAGCGTGACCCGAGTGCGCAGATTCCAGCGAGAGTTGGAGGCCGCCGAGGATCGCGCAGACACGGCCGAGAGCAACCTGTCACTGATCAGAGCCAAGCACCGCACATTCGTCACCACAAGCACCGTTCCCGGCTCCCAGGTCTACCTGGTCCAGGAACGCACCACCACCACAAACATCGAGTAAACACCACACACTCACACCACACCACAAAACGCTTTTGTACCGACCAAAAGACACCAACAAACTGTCACCCCACACTTTACATTCGTACCGAGCTTCCTAAATTTTCACGGTAACAAGAATAAAAAATTCAACTAATCGGATCAGAGGAATTGGACGAAGAAGCTCGGGTTTTTTCAACACTATTTGGTGAGGTTAAGTTTGTATATATGAAGGGTTTCCACCGCACCAAACTGTTTAGCGCGCTCTTCGATATCGATATATATTTTTCGCTTAG
>NZ_JARJEF010000069.1 GCF_029697505.1 Pseudophaeobacter profundi
GCCGCTAGCTTACGGGCGACACAGTTGGAGAGTTTCGATCTCGCGAAGTGACATTTATTCTTCTTCTTCCTCCTCCTCCTCCTCTTCTTCTTCCTCCTCTTCCTCAACCTCTTCAACTTCCTCCTCCTCTTCTTCAGGCTCAGGCTCGAAGTCTTCCTTCTCTACCTTGCCAGCCTCTTCCTCCTCCGGGCTCTCAGGGTCTCCGGGCTTCCTGCCGGGCCTCTCTCCGAACCACTTGTGCAGCTTGGTTCTGCTACGCTTTGAAAACTGATCGTATTTACTCTTCCAAGATTTCTCATTAATTTCAGAGAGAAGAGTTTCCCATCCGCCTTCAAAGAGTTTCTTCTTGTCGTCATACGACCTGGTGTCCACTCGCCGCTCATATTTGGAGGCGACCTGGATCTTGGGTGGGTACTTTCCTGTCAGCGCCTCAGGGTCTAGACCTTTCTTGAGGGCTTTGTGCCTGAGTTGCTGCTTCTGTCGCTCTTTCAGCTCCTTCAGATCGTAGTCC
>NZ_JARJEF010000070.1 GCF_029697505.1 Pseudophaeobacter profundi
CCCATGTCTATCACTCCCAATCCCCCCAACGAAAACCGTCGGGGCAGTGTGTTCACATGGGTCAATTCTCAGTGACAATTTATCGGCATACCGGGTCAGTTCTCAGTGACAATCAACAGGCGAGCAGGACATCAACGCCGATGAAGCGCTGGTGGTGGAACGGATATTCACGGAATACGCCGCAGGGAAATCGCCGATCCAGATCGCCACCGATCTCAATGCCGACGGGATCCCTGCCTCGCGCAGCAAGGGCAACAGTTCCGGCCACTGGCGTCAGACCACCATCAACGGCAATCGTGAACGCGGCACCGGCATCCTGAACAACGAACTCTACATTGGACGGCGCCTGTGGAACCGGCTGCGCTATTCCAAACACCCCGAGACCGGCAAACGTGTCTCGCGGCTGAACCCGCCCGAAGATTGGATCACGTTCGAGGCCCCGGATCTCCGGATTGTCGAGCAATCCGTCTGGGAGGCGGCAAAGGCGCGCCAGACAGCC
>NZ_JARJEF010000071.1 GCF_029697505.1 Pseudophaeobacter profundi
AGAATATAGTGTAGATAATGTTATAAATACATAAGATTGAATAAATGCTACTGCTAATTCAAACATTAATAAAATTATAAATAATCATATTATTACTATTATTAGTTTAAAATTTATTACTAAATTATTTCCTAGAAGTCTTATAAGAAGATGTCCTGCAATTATATTTGCTCTTAATCGTACTGCTAATGATCTTGGTCGAATAATATTTCTAATTGATTCAATAATTACTATAAATGGTATTAGAATGGGAGGTGTTCCTACTGGTAATAGGTGGGTAAATATATGATTTGTTTTGTTAATTCATCCATAAATTATTAATGATATTCAAATTGTTAGGGCTATTGAAAGAGATGAAATCAAATGAGCTGTTGCTGTAAATACATAAGGTAACAGTCCTATTAAATTGTTAATTAAAATAAATATAAATATTCTAATAAATATAATTGAAGGTTCTTTTACATTAATATGTATAATAATTTCTTGAGTTAATTT
>NZ_JARJEF010000072.1 GCF_029697505.1 Pseudophaeobacter profundi
TACAGCTTCTGTGGGTCAACCTGGTCACTGATGGTCTGCCTGCCACTGCCCTGGGTTTCAACCCTCCTGACCTGGACATCATGGAGAAGCCTCCCCGTAAGGCCGATGAAGGTCTGATCTCCGGATGGCTGTTCTTCCGCTACATGGCTATTGGAAGCTACGTTGGCGCTGCTACTGTCGGTGCTGCTTCTTGGTGGTTCATGTACAGTCCGGAGGGACCTCAGCTGACTTACTGGCAACTGACTCACCACTTGTCATGCGTACCCGACACCCCTGACTTCGCTGGCATTGACTGCAAGATCTTCCACGACCCCCACCCCATGACAATGGCCCTCTCTGTGCTTGTCACCATTGAGATGTTGAACGCCATGAACAGCTTGTCAGAGAACCAGTCGCTGATCGCCATGCCTCCATGGAGCAACCTGTGGCTGGTGGGAGCCATGATCCTGTCCTTCTCTCTGCACTTCGTCATTCTGTACATCGACATTCTGGC
>NZ_JARJEF010000073.1 GCF_029697505.1 Pseudophaeobacter profundi
TCCTGGTTGTTTTTGATAGTACTCTGAATCCATTTGTAAAGAGAAGGCACATCGGTGTAAAGGACAGGGTATACGTTGGGTGTGCAGCCGTAACCGCCCGCAAACAGTCCATAAACCTTTCCTTTCACTACGAGAGGGTCTCCAGAATCATAGATGCAAGGCGCAACTTTCTTGTCAAAGGAGCACATGAGGTGCTGAGTGAGGTCTTCCGAGTAGATCGATTGACATTTCTTCCAATCATAAACTGTCACTTTGGCTTCCAATAATGTACTGGATGGGTTTCCACTATCATCATACTCCCCCCAGCCAGCGACGGAAGCTTTGGTGTCACCCGCCAGCGTCTTTGTGCCGAGCTTGATGGGTTTCACATTCTTGCCAAACACAATTTTCTTGTCAGTCTTGACTAGCCCGATGTCCCAGTCCCACGATCCTGTGTAGTTCGGGTGCAAGATGACAGTTTTGGCTCCAAGGACTTGCCCTCCCTGGTTCCAG
>NZ_JARJEF010000074.1 GCF_029697505.1 Pseudophaeobacter profundi
TGACGACCGGGGAAATTGATCTTGGCCCGACGCAGAGCCTCGATGACTGACGCCTTGTAACGGTCACTGGAGCGGACACTCATGATTGGCTGTCCAATCCTAACACGAGCGACTGTACCTTGCGGCTTGCCGAACGCTCCTCTCATCCCAGTCTGGAGCCTATCAGCCCCAGCGCAGGACAACATCTTGTTGATGCGGATCACGTGGAAGGGGTGGAGTCTCATCCGGATGTGGAACTGGTCCTTGCCGCAGTTCTTGACCATGTATTTGTTGGCACAGATACGGCCGGCTTCCAGAGCCTCTGAGGAAAGCTGTTCGTACTCATCAGAGACCAGATGGACGCAAAGAGGGAAATCCTCCACACGTGCTTTCTTCTTGCCCAAATCGAAGATCCTAATCTTAGCGTCGGGCACACCACGACAAAACCTTGACTTGGGGTAAGGTTTGTTTTTGCAGTAGCGATAACACCTAGCAGGGCGTCTCC
>NZ_JARJEF010000075.1 GCF_029697505.1 Pseudophaeobacter profundi
TTCATTTTGTATAAAAATAATTTCCTTTAATCTAAAGGTATTTGGTCAGATCAGTGGTAGTATCCGTATCCGTAGGCCTTGCCGTATCCGTAGGCGGGGGCGGCGTAACCGTAGCTGAGGGGAGCGTGGGCGGGGGCTACGACGGGGGCGTAGGCCTTGTAGGCGGGGGCGGCGACGTAGGGGGCGGCGTAGGGAGCAGCGTAGGGGGCAGCGTAGGCCTTGACGACGGGGGCGGCGACGTAGGGAGCGGCGTAGGCCTTGACTACGGGGGCGGCGACGACGGGGGCGTGGGCAGCGTAGACGGCGGGGGCGGCGTGGACGGAGGTGGATACCTTGTAGGTGTTAGCGTAGGAGGTGGCTACGGGGGCGTGCGCCACAGCCACGGGGGCGTGGGCGTAGGCGACGGGAGCCACTGGGGCGTAGGCCGAAGCCGAGGCGATGAAGAGGGCGACGAGAGCGAGCTTGTACATGGTGA
>NZ_JARJEF010000076.1 GCF_029697505.1 Pseudophaeobacter profundi
GTCGTGGTTCACAGTGGTACCAACAGATTGTGCTGTCGTAAATTACTTAATATTATTTATTTAAAAGATTTTGTTGAGATCTTCACCCTAGAAACTGAACTATTGTCTACTTATACATGCTCTGGTAACATAAATTGTCAAATAATTCCTTTTAGGAAAGAAATAATTCATAAATGTTATCAGCAAGATCTATTAGTGAAAAGGCTGAACTACAAGAACTTGGCTACTGCTTGGCACACAAACAAGGCACAGAATTTATAATGGGAATGGGAGGTCTATTAAGTATTCATAGTCAAAGGTAAGGCTTTAGAAGTATTTTTAATTTACTGAAAAAAATTTGGTAAATTTCATTATTAATGCCAACTTTTTTATGTCAAAGCCAATGTAGGCGTTTTTCATGTAATAGCGACCATTGGCAACGTTTCTGATGACAGTGTAGTCCATACAGTATATGACGAG
>NZ_JARJEF010000007.1 GCF_029697505.1 Pseudophaeobacter profundi
TGCCCCGGCCTCTCCCGAGCGTCCCACCGTCTTCCCGATGCGCCAGGCTGTCTCTCCAACCCGTCCGGCCACCGAAGCGACCCAACCAACCGCGTCGCCGCTGCCGGTAGAGGGGGTTCTAAGTATAACCGGCAGCACCCGCAACCCAAAAACAAAACAAATCGCAACTTTCTGCAACAGAATTGTGAAACATAAACAATATCAATACTTTACACGAAGGAAAACTCCGCAAACCGTTCAAAAATACCCCCCAAACCACCACAGAAACAAACCCAAAACACCAAATCAGAACTTACACACAGACTTACACACAGACTCACTCAACTCTCGTACATGAATCACGCGTGATCGACCCAAATCGCACAATACCAAACCGCTAGCTGGCGCGTTTCGCAGCGCACTACAACGAAACGCAAAAGGGCCCAGCCACTGGCTGAGCCCTCCCCTTTTCCTGTGGTCTCTTCCGGATATTGGAAGGCGCGATCAGGCCTTGGCCGCAGTAACAATGAACTCCACCAGGAAGTCAGGCAGCGCCAGCTTCGCCTCGCCGCAGGCGCGGGCCGGACTGTGGCCTTCCGGGACCCATGCATCCCAGACCGCGTTCATCTCGGCGAAGTCGGCCATGTCGGCCAGCCAGATGGTCGTCTGCAGCAGGCGCGTCTTGTCAGACCCCACCTCGGCCAGCAGCGCGTCGATCTTGTCGAGGCAATCCTGGGTCTGCTGCGCCACGCTTGCGCCCCTGGTGCCGACCTGACCTGCAAGATAGATGGTGTCGCCATGGGTGACGATCTGGCTCATACGGGCGCCAGTGTGAAGACGGGTGATTTCGGACATTATGTCATTCCTGATGTAAGATGAAAGGGCAAGGCCCCATAGACAGATCCCATAGACAGGCCGCCAGACAGATGCAGCAGCCCGGAACAAGAAGTCGCTAAAGACTTTAGCCGCTGATCACTCGCTCAGCAGCCATTTTCCATCAGCGCCCTTGCAGAACTTGCGTGTGATCTCGCGCGCCGGAGTTGCCCCCTTGGGATGTGCCATGTGCCGCATCACAACACAGCCCGAAGGTTTGCTGCTGACCTTGATCACCCCGTAGGTTCCGGTTTCGGGATTACTCCACTTGACCGAAGAGCCCACCTTGACGTCGGCGTGACCATACAGCGCTGCCTCGGCCGCGCGCATGGCATCAAAGTCACCGGGCGACATGGGCGAGTCTGCCAACATCCGGCTGAGCGGCTTGGCGAACGCGGGCTGTGCAACCACTGCTGTCAGGGCAACCAGTGCAAAAACGGAAAGGTGGGAAAGAGCTTTGGGCATGATATCTCAACCTGAAAGAATGTTTTCAACGCAGCCTATAACAGCAGGCGCGTCCAGCATGACGCAAGCCCGCCCGCCTGTCTATGCCTGCCAACATTCGCGCATAGGCGAACGACGCTTTCTGCTGCCACCGGGCATCCGGCACATTGCCCCCTCAAGAAAACTTGCGGAACAGGCGGGTCGTATCAAACAGGGCATCAAGGCGGTCATAGCGTTCTTTGGTTTCATCCCAGCTGGCCTCTTGGGTGGCCGCGATCATCGCCTCAAGCAGCATCATGGTGGAGATGTTGGAATCCCAGGCCGAGGGGATTTCCACCCAGCAGCTAAAGGCATGCTCCGCCACCGCGGTGATCGGGCTGGCCCATTGATCCGTGATCAGAATCACCTTCACGCCACGCTCTGCTGCCAGTTCGGCCAGCCGCTGCAAATTCGTCTCATACCGGCGCACATCAAACATCAGCAGGGTGTCACCTGCTTCCATGTCCAACACGTAATGCGGCCAGGTCGCCGAAGAAGAGGTCATATGCGTGACCCGCTGCCGGACGGCCTGGAAATGGGTAAAGGCATAATCCGCCAGGGCACGGGTGATCCGGCCGCCGACAACATAAAGGCGTCCGTCGGTATCGGCCAACTGGCGCACGGCGGCATCAAACTGGCCCGAATCCACATTGGAGAATGTCTGGCTCAGGTTATTGGTCACCGCCTGGGAAAACCGATTGAGCATATGCCCCTCTGGTGCCTCTGAGGCCCAGTTGGCGCGCCGCTGGGTCGGGCCAGAAACCTTTGCCTCCAACTCTTTCAGCAGCGCCTGATGGAATTGCGGATAGCCCTTGAAGCCCAATTTTTGCACCATGCGCGCCACCGTTGGCGTTGAAACATCTGCATTGGACGCGACAATGGTAATCGAAGCCAGCCCCGCTGCAGGGTAATTTTCCAGCAGGGAATTGGCAAACTTGCGCTCTGATTGCGTCAGCGTCGCATAGTGATCCCGGATCTTTTCTCGCACGGTGAGTGACGATTTGGTCAAGGCAGGATCCCCCTCGGGTGAATAAAAAACAGGCAACAAGAACAAGACATCTTTGACAAGACCGCTCCGTTTGTCCTTGCGGGAGAAATCTCTTCTGAAATTATATTGACAGAAATAATCCTGCGTGAAAAGATTTTTTCAAAATGAGGAGACCCGAATGTCACTGAGCGATTCCACCGCTCGCAGCGAGGCCTATGAAGTATCCAACGGCGCCGGCCGTGGGAATGCCGTTATCCTGTGCGAGCATGCCAGTCACCACATTCCACCTCGTTATGGCGATCTGGGATTGGCCGAGGCGGATCGCCAGAGCCATGCCGCTTGGGATCCTGGTGCGCGCGCTGTTGCGCGCCTGCTGTCGGATGCGCTGGATGCCCCACTGATTGCTTCCAAGGTGTCGCGCCTCGTCTAT
This sequence comes from Pseudophaeobacter profundi, assembly GCF_029697505.1. GTDB lineage: Bacteria > Pseudomonadota > Alphaproteobacteria > Rhodobacterales > Rhodobacteraceae > Pseudophaeobacter > Pseudophaeobacter profundi. The sequence goes on from NZ_JARJEF010000007.1 coordinate 2,754, forward strand.
GACTGCAACCGCCCACCAGAGGCCGCATCGGCGATGCCCGAAAAATCAGAAGTGATTGAGGTTCCCGGCAATACAAACCTGACCCAGGACCAGCGCGACGAACGTACCGCAACTGTTTACACACCATTCTGCGAGGCCGTCAGCCAGGTAATTTCAACCCGCAAGGCAGCCGGGCTGACAACGGCGCTGATCACCATTCACAGCTTTACGCCGGTCTATTATGGCAGCCCTCGCAGCGTAGAGATCGGAATTTTGCACGATAGCGACAGCCGCCTCGCGGATGCCATGCTGGATCACGCCTCGGCCCTGCCCCATCGCCAGGTCAGCCGAAATGACCCCTATGGCCCCGAAGATGGCGTCACCCATTCGCTGCAGCTGCATGGGCTGCAAAACGGTTTGGCCAATGTCATGATCGAGGTGCGCAATGACCTGCTGCGTACCCCCGAAGACGAGGCCCGGATAGCGGACGAACTGATGGCCCTGCTGCGCCCGGCCCTAGCAGCGACCCAACCCACAGGAGGTGCCGGTGCCTAATCTCATTCTGCGCTACATTCGCGCCGTCGAGGCGATGAACCGGCTGATTGGCCGCTTTGCCATGTACCTGATCTTTGCCCTGATCGGGGTGCTTCTGTGGTCTTCCGTGTCAAAGACTTTCTTCAATCCCTCGCTCTGGACGCTAGAGATGGCCCAGTTCATCATGGTGGCCTACTATATCCTTGGCGGGCCCTATTCGATGCAGATGGGGTCCAACGTGCGGATGGACCTGTTCTATGGCGGCTGGACCACCCGCACCAAGGCGATGGTGGACGCCTTTACCGTACTGTTCCTGATGTTCTATCTCGGCGTGCTGCTCTATGGGGCGGTCAGCTCTATGGCTTATAGCCTGGGCTATTTCGGGATGGAGCCCTTTAGCTTCTTTGGCGATATCCTGGCCACTCTGTTCACCGAAGGCCCAAGCGCGGCCTGGGCCAAAATCGGCTATATCGAGCGCAGCTCTACCGCCTGGCGGCCCTATCTGTGGCCCGTAAAATCCATCCTCTGTTTTGGCGTCTTCCTGATGCTGTTGCAATGTCTTGCCGAATTGTTCCGCGATATCGGCCGTCTTCGCGGAGTCGAAATCTGATGCCCTATGAATTGATCGCGATTGTCATGTTTGCCGGCATGATGCTGATGCTGATGACCGGCCAGCGCGTCTTTGGCGCCATTGGCTTTGTCGGCGCTGTCGCCGGTATGATGCTCTGGGGTACGGGCGGGGTGGAAATTCCCTTTGCCGCCTCGATGAAGCTGATGAAATGGTATCCGCTGCTGACGCTGCCGATGTTCATTTTCATGGGCTATGTGCTGTCGGAATCCAAGATCGCCGATGATCTCTACCGTATGTTCCACGTCTGGATGGGCCCGGTGCAGGGCGGCCTGGCCATTGGCACCATTGGTCTGATGGTGCTGATTTCCGCCATGAACGGCCTGTCGGTGGCCGGGATGGCCATCGGTGCCACCATTGCGCTGCCAGAGCTGCTGCGGCGGGGCTATGACAAGATCCTGGTGACCGGCACCATTCAGGCCGGGTCATCCCTGGGTATTCTGGTGCCGCCTTCGGTGGTTCTGGTGCTTTATGCAATGATCGCACGCCAGCCAGTTGGCCAGCTGTGGCTGGCCGGGGTCATCCCCGGTCTGCTGATGGCCACCATGTTCATCATCTACATCTATATCCGCGCCAAGATGCAGCCGGACCTTGGCCCCGCCATGACCCCGGAAGACCTGGCCGAATATGACCAGGTCAGCAGTCACCCGCTACGACTGAACTTTGTCGTACTGGCCTCCATCGTTATTGTGCCGCTGTTGGTCAAACTGGACATGGTTGCGCCCAAGACCTCTATTGGGGTGGCGCTGGGTGCCGCGGTTCTGGCCTTTACCACCCGCAGCCTGCCGATGTTCTACAAGGATGTATTCCTGAAGGAAAAACACCGCCTGCTGTTTTCCGGCGTTCTGCCCCTGGCGATCTTTGCTGCGATGATGGTGCCCTTTGTCAACGGCTGGACCTCGCTGGTGGAAAGCTCTGCCATTGGTGCCATGACCGCCTTTATCGCGGCCATCCTCAAGGGCCGCATGAACAAGGAGGTGTTTGAAACCTCGGTCCGCTCGACCCTTGGGATTTCCTGCATGTTCATGTGGATCATCCTGGCGGCCCTGGGCTTTGGCGCTATCTTTGATGGGCTGGGCGCGGTCAAGGCAATCGAGGATCTGTTCACAACCCAGCTGGGTCTGAGCCCCTGGATGATCCTGATCCTGATGCAGCTCAGCTTTATCATCATGGGGACCTTCCTGGATGACACAGCGATGCTGGTGATTGTGGCACCGCTGTATGTGCCGCTGGTTGGCGCACTGGGGTTCGATCTGATCTGGTACGGGGTGCTGTACACCATCACCACCCAGATCGCCTATATGACACCACCCTTTGGCTATAACCTGTTCCTGATGCGGGCCATGGCACCGCCGGAAATCGGCCTGAAGGACATCTATATCTCTATCATCCCCTTTGCCGCTGTTATGGTCGTGGCTCTGGCCCTGATCATGATATTCCCACAGATCGCGCTCTGGCTGCCAGAGCTGGTCTACGGCAATTGACCCGGATGGCAGAGTCCCCGAAATAACCCAAGAAGAGCCCCGCTCGGGGGCCCTATTTCACCCCGATCCAACATGGAGAGAGAGTAATGACAACAAGACGTAAGTTCCTGCAAACCGCAGGCGTTGGCGCAATGGCTGCACCTCTGGCAACCCCTGCACTGGCACAATCCACCATCAAATGGCGGATGCAGACCTATGCGGGTGCTGCCCTGGCAGAACACGTGGTGAAGCCCGCCGTTGACATGTTTAACAAGATCGCCGGCGACCGCATGCAGATCGAACTCTATTTTGCCGATCAGCTGGTCCCCACGGGCGAACTGTTCCGCGCCATGCAGCGCGGCACCATCGACGCCGTGCAGTCGGACGATGACTCGATGGCCTCGCCCACCGAAGTCACCGTTTTTGGCGGCTACTTCCCCTTTGGCTCGCGCTATTCGCTCGACGTGCCTGTCCTGTTCAACCAGTACGGCCTGAACGAGATCTGGGATGAGGAATATTCCAAGGTTGGCGTCAAACACATCTCTGCCGGCGCGTGGGATCCCTGCCATTTTGCCACCAAAGACCCGATCCGCAGCCTGGCAGACCTGAAAGGCAAGCGCATCTTTACCTTCCCAACTGCGGGTCGTTTCCTCAGCCAGTTTGGCGTCGTGCCTGTCACCCTGCCGTGGGAAGACATCGAAGTCGCCATGCAGACCGGCGAGTTGGACGGCGTTGCCTGGTCCGGCATCACCGAAGACTACACCGTTGGCTGGGCTGATGTGACCAACTACTTCCTGACCAACAACATCTCTGGTGCCTGGGCTGGATCCTTCTTTGCCAACCAGGGGCGTTGGAACGAACTGCCCGAAGATCTGCAGACCCTGTTCCGCGTCTGCTGTGACCAGTCGCACTACTATCGTCAGTGGTGGTACTGGGGTGGCGAAGCCTCCCTGCGGGTCAATGGCCCCAAGCTGGAGCTGACCTCCATTCCTGACGACGAATGGAAAACCGTCGAAGACGCCGCCGTCAAGTTCTGGGATGAAATCGCTGCCGAAAGCCCCACCAAGGCCAAGGTTGTCGAGGTCTTCAAGAAGTACAACTCTGACATGCAAAAGGCCGGTCGCCCCTACCGCTACGGCTAAATCAAATTGCCCCGGCGCCGCTGTGCCGGGGCACCCTCTGCTATACAGGAAAGTACCCCATGACTGGTGTTCTGAGTTTTGACGATCTGAAAGCCCAAGTTGCAAATGGCGATGTAGATACCGTGTTGGTCTGCCTTGTCGACATGCAGGGACGCCTGATGGGTAAGCGTTTTCATGCGCAACACTTTATCAATGGCGCCTGGGAAGAAACCCATTGCTGCAACTATCTGCTGGCCACCGACCTGGAGATGGCAACCCCCGACGGCTTTGCCTCGACCAGCTGGGAAAACGGCTACGGCGATTATGTCATGAAGCCCGATCTGGCCACCCTGCGCCCCCTCCCCTGGCTTGAAAGCACAGTGATGGTGCTCTGTGATGTACTGGATCATCATAGCCATGAAGAAGTTCCCCACAGCCCCCGCGCCATTCTGAAAAAACAGATCCGCCGCCTGGCCGCGCTTGGCTTTGATGCCATGACCGCAACCGAGCTGGAGTTTTTCCTGTTTGAAAAAGACTTTGACGCGATCCGCAAAGAGGGTTTCCGCGACCTGCAGCCGATCTCTGGCTACAACGAAGACTACAACATCCTGCAAACCACCAAGGAAGAACACGTGATGCGCCCGCTGCGCAATCACCTGTGGAATGCCGGCATTCCGGTGGAATGTACCAAGGGCGAGGCCGAGACCGGCCAGGAAGAGCTGAACATCAAATATGGCCGCGCTCAGGATACCGCCGATTTCCACACCATCGCCAAACATGCCACCAAGGAAATCGCCTGGCAGCAGGGCCATGCCGTGACCTTCCTGCCCAAATGGCACCGCGACAAGGTCGGCTCTTCCAGCCATGTGCACCAGTCGCTGTGGCAGGATGGCAAACCCGCCTTTTATGACGCGCAAGACGAGCTGGGCATGTCGGCGCTGATGAAAAGCTACATGGCGGGCCTGTTGAAATATGCGCCCGACTACACCTATTTCATGGCGCCCTATATCAACAGCTACAAGCGCTTCATGAAGGGCACCTTTGCCCCCACCCGGATCATCTGGTCGGTAGACAACCGTACCGCCGGCTACCGGCTCTGTGGTGTTGGCAGCAAGGCCATCCGGGTAGAGTGTCGCATTCCGGGGTCGGACATGAATCCCTACCTGGCAATGGGCGCGATGCTGGCCGCCGGCATTGCCGGCATCGAAGAGGGGCTGGAGTTGCAGGCCCCGGCCACGGGTGATGTCTATCAGGGCGACAGCGGGCTGATCCCTGAAACCCTGCGCGAGGCCCGGCTGAGCCTCAAGGGATCAGAGATGCTGCGCGCCGCCATGGGCGACGATGTGGTGGAGCACTACACGCGTGCCGCCGAGGTCGAGATTGAAGATTTCGACCGCGTCGTCACCGACTATGAAATCGCCCGCGGGTTTGAGCGCGCCTAGCGGCGCGCGGCCTTCGGCGAAGGTATTTTTGGCAAGATGAAGGGGGGCCTCCCCTTTCAAACGAGATGAGGATGAACATGGGCCAGACCCTGAAATGTATCTCTCCGATTGACGGATCGGTTTATGCAGAGCGCCAGACCCTGTCCCGCGACGAGGGATTTGCTGTCGCCACTGCGGCGCGCGCAGCGCAAAAGGCCTGGGCTGCACGCCCGGTGCAGGAACGCATCGATCTGGTAATGGCCGGTGTTGCCGCCATTGGCGCGATGAATGATGAAATCGTTCCCGAGCTGGCCCATATGATGGGGCGCCCGGTGCGCTATGGCGGCGAATTTGGCGGCTTTAACGAGCGCAGCTCCTACATGGCGGAGATTGCCGAAACCGCGCTGGCAGATATCGAAGTTGGCGATGATGCTGACTTTAAACGCTACATCAAGCGGGTGCCACATGGGGTTGTCTTTATCGTCGCCCCCTGGAACTATCCCTATATGACGGCCATCAACACGCTAGCGCCGGCTTTGATTGCCGGTAATACCGTGGTGCTGAAACATGCCACGCAAACCCTGCTTGTTGGTGAGCGGATGGCGGCGGCGTTCCAATCCGCTGGGGTTCCGGCTGAGGTATTCCAGAACGTTTTCCTGGACCATGACACCACCTCGGCCCTGATTGCTGAGCGCGCCTTTGACTTTGTCAATTTCACCGGATCGGTTGGCGGCGGCCAGGCAATGGAACGCGCGGCAGCAGGCACCTTTACGGGTGTCGGCACCGAACTGGGCGGCAAAGATCCCGGCTATGTGATGGAAGACGCGGATCTGGATGCGGCCGTGGATACGCTGATTGACGGCGCCATGTTCAATGCCGGTCAGTGCTGCTGCGGCATTGAACGCATCTATGTTCACGAAAGCCTTTATGATGAGTTTGTCGCCAAGGCGGTCGAGATCGTCAAAGGGTACAAGCTTGGCAACCCACTGGATGAGGCCACAACCATGGGCCCAATGGCCAATGTGCGTTTTGCCGCCGAAGTGCGTGCCCAGATCGACGAAGCCGTCGCAGCAGGGGCTGTGGCGCATATCGACACCATGGCCGAAGACGACGGTGGCGCCTATCTGACACCGCAGATCCTGACAAATGTCACCCATGAAATGCGGGTGATGCGCGACGAGAGCTTTGGCCCGGTGGTTGGTATCATGAAAGTGTCGTCGGACGCCGAAGCGATCGCCCTGATGAATGACAGCGAATTTGGCCTCACCGCCTCGCTCTGGACCCGTGATCTGGACCGCGCCGCCCGCATCGGTGACGAGATCGAGACTGGCACCGTGTTCCTGAACCGTGCCGATTATCTGGATCCCAGCCTATGCTGGACGGGGTGCAAGAACACCGGTCGCGGTGGTGGACTGTCGGTCATCGGTTATCAGAACCTCACCCGACCCAAGAGCTATCACCTGAAGAAGGTGGCGGGGTAACCCTATCGGCCCGAACTGGAAACAGGTCGGGCCACCATAGCCCTGGGCATGCCGCCCGAGGGCAGAGTGTTACGTTGGCCCCTGCGGCCACATATGAAAGGCGAAGATATGTCTCTCGTTGGAAACTGGTCCTACCCGACCGCAATCAAATTCGGCGCTGGCCGGATCAAGGAACTGGGGGAGGCCTGCGCCGCCGCCGGGATCAAGAAGCCCCTGCTGGTCACAGACAAGGGTCTGGCGGATCTGCCGGTCACCAAAGGCACCCTCGACATCATGGAGGCTGCAGGCCTGGGACGCGGCATCTTCTTTGAAGTGGACCCGAACCCAAATGAGAAAAACCTGGAGGCCGGGGTCGCGGTCTATAATGCAGGTGGCCACGATGGCGTCATTGCCTTTGGTGGCGGCTCTGGCCTGGATTTGGGCAAGATGGTTGCTTTCATGGCGGGCCAAACCCGCCCGATCTGGGATTTTGAAGACATTGGCGATTGGTGGACCCGCGCCGATGCTGATGCCATTGCGCCGATCATCGCGGTACCCACCACGGCTGGCACCGGCTCTGAAGTGGGGCGCGCCAGCGTCATCACCGATAGCGTCAGCCATGTAAAAAAGATCATCTTCCATCCCAAGGTGCTGCCTGCGGTCGTGATCTGTGATCCCGAGCTGACCGTTGGTATGCCCAAGTTCATCACCGCCGGCACTGGCCTGGATGCCTTTGCCCATTGTGTCGAGGCCTTTTCCTCGCCGCATTACCATCCGATGTCGCAGGGCATCGCACTGGAAGGTATGCGCCTGGTCAAAGACTATCTGCCACGCGCCTATGCCGATGGCACCGATATCGAAGCCCGCGCGCAGATGATGTCTGCCGCTGCCATGGGGGCCACCGGCTTTCAAAAGGGGCTGGGTGCTATCCATGCCATGAGCCACCCAATCGGTGCGCATTTCAACACACATCACGGCACCACCAATGCGGTCTGCATGCCCGCCGTGCTGCAATTCAACGCGTCGGCGATTGCCGATCGCTTTGACAAGGCAGCCGCCTATCTGGGCATCGAGGGGGGCTTTGACGGGTTCTGCGGCTATGTGCAGGAGTTGAACGACAGCATGGGCATTCCGCGCAAGCTGTCGGATCTGGGCGTCACCGAGGCCGCAATCCCCGATCTGGTCAAAGGCGCCATCATCGACCCCTCTTGCGGGGGCAACCCGATTGAGCTGACCGAGGCCAATCTGACAGAGCTGTTCAAGGCTGCCCTGTAAGGCGCTTTCTCATCGCGATAGCAAAGAAAATGAGCCCCTCGGCATATCCTGCCGGGGGGCTTTTACATTGCGTGCAGCCAAGCTGCGCAAAATGAGCACCCGTATTGTGGCCCTGGGACATCTGATCCCCGCAAAGGCCGATCCCATAGCGAGAGTGCAGATGAACGCGATGCGTTCTAAAGCGACTGGCCGAGGTTGATCCGCGGGCTGAGGATTTCGCGAATGGGCGCCAGATCGGCAGCGCTGTCGCGGGCTTGCAGCACAATCTCGGCGGCGCGTTCGCCAATGGGGCGGCGACAGGCATCCGTGGTGGCCAACTGCAAGGGCAGGCCTTCCAGAATCGGCAGGTTGTTGAAACCGGCCAGCGCCACATCCTGCGGCACCGAAAGGCCTTCTGCCAGACAATGCATATAGCCGCCCACGCTCATCACATCGCTGGAGTAATAGATGCAGTCTAGGTCCGGTTGGCGGGCCAACATCTGCTCTGTCAGCAGTCGCCCCGTCGCAATCGCGCTATCGCCAGCATAGTGTTTCAAATCAGTCAGCGCGATGCCCTGCTCTGCCAGACCCGAAACAAAGCCGTCATAGCGTTTTCGCGCGCGAAAATCCTGCGGCATCTTGGTGCCAATAAAGCCGATACGCCGATAGCCCCGCGCCAGAATCTGCGCCGCCATGTCCCGCCCGGCCTGCAGATGCGAGATGCCAACGCAGTGGCGCAGCGGGGTGCCATCCGCATCCATAACCTCGACCACCGGGCAATCGGCCTGCAGCAGCATTTTCTGGGTTGCTTCACTGTGCTCCAACCCGGCGACGATCAAACCCGAGGGTCGCCAGCTCAGCATTTCGCGGATCACCTCTTCTTCTTCATCCATTTCATAGCCCGAGATCCCCACCACCGGTTTCAGCGGGCTTTGCTTCAGCACCGAGGAAATCCCCGAAAGCACCTCGGGGAAAACAAAACTGTTGAGCGAGGGAACAACCACCGCCACCAGATTTACCGATTGCGACGACAGAGACCCCGCAATGCGATTGGGCACATAGCCATGGGCACGGGCAATTTCCTCGACCTTGGCACGGGTTGCGTTGGACACATCCGGTGCGCCACGCAGCGCACGGCTGGCGGTCATCTCGCTAACACCGGCAAGCCGGGCAACGTCCTTCAAAAGCATTTTTTTGATCATGTCGCATGGTCCTGCACTTCGCGCCCCACCGCAAGGGCAACAGGGTCAGCTCGCGGCATTGAGGGTTGCATTTTACCGATGTTATCGCTACCGATATCGCAAACGTTAGCGATAACAAATCAAAATCACGGCGCAGATCTGCTGCGCAGTAAACTGGAGCTCTCTGATGACCCTGAAAATCGCCATCAATGGATTTGGCCGCATTGGCCGTGGTGTTATGCGGGCCCTGCTGGAAAGCGGTGCCCAGGACATCGAAATCGTCGCGATCAATGATCTGGCCCCAGCGCAAACCCTGGCGCATCTGCTGAAATATGATTCTGTGCATGGACGGCTAAAGGCGGCGGTGCAGCACAGCGACGACAGCCTTACAGTTGCAGGCAAGACCCTTCGGCTTAGCGCGCTGCGCGATCCCAAGGATCTATCCTGGGGTGATGTCGATATCGCCTTTGAGTGCACCGGGCGCTTTACCAGCCGCGACGCCGCTGCCGCGCATCTGGGCAATGGCTCCAAGCGCGTCCTGCTGTCCGCTCCAGGCAAGGATATGGACCGCACCGTGGTCTACGGCGTCAATCACACCGATCTGACAGCCGCCGATCTAATTGTCTCCAACGCCTCTTGCACCACCAACTGCCTCGCCCCGGTTGCGCAGGTGCTGGACCAGAGCTTTGGCATCCAGACTGGTTATATGACCACGATCCACGCCTATACCGGGGATCAGCCAACCCATGACAGCCCACACAGTGACCTCTATCGTGGTCGCGCAGCCGCCCTGTCGATGGTTCCCACCTCAACTGGGGCGGCCCGCGCCATCGCAGAGGTGCTTCCAAAGCTGAAAGGGCGGCTGGAAGGCTCTGCCATCCGGGTGCCCACGCCCAATGTATCCGTGGTGGATCTCAGCTTTATGCCGGAACGCCCCGCCACCGTTGATGCGGTGAATGCCGCCCTGCAAGAGGCCGCAAATGGCGCGCTCAACGGGGTGCTGTCCTATGAAGTCGATCCGATGGTTTCGATTGATTTCAACCATGATCCACATTCGTCTTGCTTTGCAGCGGGGCAAACCTCGGTCACCGAGGGGGGATTGGTCCGCGTGGTCAGCTGGTATGACAATGAATGGGGCTTTTCCAACCGGATGCTGGACACAGCTCGCCACATGGGCAGCTTGATCTAAAGCCAACCACGCGCGGCACCTGGCAGGCAGGCATGCCCCGCCCCTGGGGGCCGCCCTTTTCCTACTGACCCTTGCCATGCATCCCCAATGAATGGCACTCTGACCGCATCGAAATGTCAGCGCCGTGTACGGTTCCAGCCAAAGGGGAAAAGGTCTGAAATCCGTTCGCCTCAGATTGCTTTTGCTGGCGCTGCTGCCCCTGGCGGTGCTGATGCCGCTGTTGCTAACCCTGGCAATGGCGCGCTGGAACGCGGATTATGATGCGGTTCTCATCGCAAAGGTGGAAAGCGATCTGCGCATCGCGGAACAATATCTGGGGCACCTGCAGACCGGCAGTGCCGAAAGCCTGCACAGCATTGCAAACTCCACCGATTTTCAACTGGCCCTGACCAAAGGACCGGCAGCGGTTCAGGCCCACCTGGCCCCCCTGCGCGCCGCGTTGCAGCTGGATTTTCTGGAATATCTTACGCCTCGGGATCTGACTTCGACCCTGGGGGAATGGCCAGTGGTGCAGGCAGCCGTCAACGGGCAGCGCGCGGCACAGATTGACATTTTTTCACCGCAGGACCTGGCACAGGCCCTGCCGCATATGGTGGAAGATGCCCGTATCCCGCTGATTGAAACCGAGGCCGCAGCACCGACACAGCGACAGGTCGAGGATCGTGGCATGATGTTGCATGCCACGGCCCCCGTCGCCGCCACTGGCCATCACGGCGTGCTGCGTGGTGGGCGCCTGCTGAACCGCAATCTCGACTTCATCGACACCCTGAATGCGCTGGTCTATCTTGGCGGGCCCGCCGATCAGAACCGGCAGGGCACCGCCACCCTGTTTCTGGATGACACCCGCATTTCCACCAATGTGCGCCTGTTCGAAGATGTGCGCGCCCTTGGCACCCGCGTCTCTGCCGTGGTGCGCAACAAGGTGCTGGACGAGGGGCGCACCTGGCTGGACCGCGCCTTTGTGGTCAATGACTGGTATATCTCGGGCTATCTGCCACTGACCGACAGTTTTGGCAGCCGCGTTGGCATGCTCTATGTCGGTTTTCTCGAAGCGCCCTATACCGCTGCCAAAGGTGAGGCCTATTGGACCATTATCGCGGTATTCCTTCTCGTCATGGTCCTATCTGCGCCGCTTTTCTTGTGGCTGGCCAAGGGGATATTCGCGCCCCTGGAACGAATGAGCCATACGATGAAGCGGGTCGAACGTGGCGATTTGACCGCCCGCAACGGCACCACACGCCGACAGGATGAAATTGGCCAGGTCGCAGGCCACCTCGACAGCCTGTTGGACCAGATCCAGGACCGTGACCAGCGCCTGCGCGATTGGGCGGACGAGCTGAACGCCCGTGTGGACAGGCGCACTGCGGAACTACGCGATGCCAACAAGAAGCTGGAAGAAACCTTCAAACAGCTGGTGATGAGCGAAAAGCTTGCCTCTATTGGTGAAATCACCGCTGGTGTCGCGCATGAGATCAACAACCCGGTGGCGGTGATCCAGGGAAATGTTGATGTCATCCGCATGACCCTGGGCGAGGCTGCAGGCGAGTTGCAGACCGAACTGAACCTGATCGACAATCAGGTCATGCGCATTGGCGCCATCGTCGGCAAGCTGCTGCAATTCGCCCGACCGTCTGAATTTGGCACCTTTGAGGAAAGCCTCGATCTTGCGCCTCTGGTCAGCGATTGTCTGGTGCTGGTGGACCATGTGATTTCGCGTCAGACCATTCAGGTGGACAAGCGCTTTGCCGAAGGTGAAAATGCGCCCCCGCCGGTGCGGATTGACCCCGGAGAGCTGCAGCAGGTGGTGATCAACCTGATCCTCAACGCCACCCAGGCGATGGCCGGGGCCGGCAGTTTGACCCTGTCTCTTTGCGCTGCGGAACGTGATGGCAAGGTGGGGGCGCTGCTGACGGTCGCTGACACCGGCTGCGGCATTGCCGAAGATCAGATTGGCGCCGTGTTTAATCCGTTTTACACTACCAAACTGGGCGAAGGGACTGGCCTGGGGCTCTCTATCAGTCAGACCCTGGTACAGCGCGCCGGCGGGATCATCTCGGCCTTCAATCGCGCCGAAGGTGGGGCTGCCTTCTCGATCTGGCTGCCCGCCGCCGCACCAGAGCAGGCAAACATCGCCTGACCAAGGGGCACGGCGGCCCAGGCTAAAACAGGTGCGGCGCAAGCGAGGTCAAAGGTCCCAGCTCGCGCATTTGCGATCAACAGTTTTTCGCGACACCCCAAGACGGCGCGCCGCCTCGGCCCGGTTACCATCGCAGGCGTCCAGCACATGCATGATATGGCGCTGGGTCACCAAATCCAGCGATTCAACTGCAGCAGCCCCGGTGATGGCCCCCTTGCCGGCAAACTCTTCTGGGAATTCCCCCAAAATCACCGAACGTTCAATCAGATTGCGCAGCTCGCGCACATTGCCGGGCCAGTCATAGCGCGCGAACTTCAACAGGGTCTCTTCGTTCAACTCCAGCGCCTCCATGCCAAGGCTGCTGGCGAATTGTTCCATGAACAGGGCTGCCAGCTCGACGATGTCTTCAATGCGCTCTTTCAAGGGGGGCATCTGGATCTCGACCACATTGATCCGGTGATACAGATCCGCCCGAAAGCGCCCGTCTTCAACGGCGGTTTGCAGATCGGCATTGGTGGCAAAAAGAAACCGCAGGTTCAGCGGAATATCCCGCTCGGCACCAACCGGGCGCACCCGCTGATCCTCAAGCACCCGCAGCAGCGCCGCCTGTACCTGATCAGGCATCTGCGCCACCTCATCGAGAAACAGCGTGCCCCCGTCAGCATGCAGGAACAATCCGTCCTTGCGGCGGTTCTGTTCATCAATCTGGCCAAACAGCTCATAGGCGATGCGGTCCGGTGCAATCCCGGCACAGTTCACCGCCACAAAGGGTTGCATCGCGCGGTCAGACAGCGAATGCAGGGTGCGCGCGGCGATTTCCTTGCCAGTGCCACTGGCCCCGGTGAACAATACCGGCGTTGGCAGCGGTGCCAGGCGGTGCAGCATATCGCGTGCCTGACTGATAGCAGGCGATATGCCCAACAGCCGTCCGCGTGCCGCGCTGCCTTCGGCCAGAAGTTCATGCTTCAACAAATAGTTTTCGCGCCGCAAATATTTGCGATCCAGCGCCCTCGCCACAGAGTTGAGGATCTGATTGGCCCGAAACGGTTTCAGCACGAAATCGGCAACCCCGGTGCGCAGCGCCAGAATAGCCGTTTCCAGATCAGCGTAGGCTGTCACCAGAATGGTATCGGCAAACAGCCCCACCCGGCGCTGTTCCTGCACCCATTCCAGCCCGGTTTTGCCCGGCATGATATTGTCCAGAATGATCAGATCAAAATGCGCCCGATCCAGAATGGTCGAGGCCTCGGCAGCAGATGCGGCCTGTTCAACCCGTTTGCAGCGCGGTGCCAGGATCTTGGTCAGAAAGTTGCGCATGCCCGGTTCGTCATCAATCACCAGGATCGAGGCATTGGCCAGGTTCTCTCCGTATTCGTCGCTTGCGCCTTCTGCCCGCGTCATTGCCGCCACTGCCCTGTCTTTCATTGCTGCCTCACTTGCCCCTGCCCCGGTCGTACCAAAACAGGCCTGCCCAACCTATCAGGGTCGGGCCTGCCTGCGCCATCTGTTTTCATACCTGTGTTATTTTGCTGGCTGCTGTGCCTTGCCAGGCGGTGCGGAGGCCTGCTCTTCTTCCAGGACCTCTTCCAGCCAAATAGAGTGGTGCTGACGGGCCCAAGCCTCATCAACCTCCCCCGAGCCCATGGCATCATAGGCCCCCTCCATCCCGAGAGAGCCGATATAGATATGGGCAATAATAATCGCCATCAACACAAAGGAAAGCGCGGCGTGCCAGGCTTGCGCCAATTGCATTTCTTCTTGTGGCGCCAGATCAACCGGCAACACACCAAAGCCGAGCATCTCTGGCAGACCTGTGGAGTTGATCACCGCAAAGGTCTTGGCAAAGAGTTGCAGTTCATAGGGGAACAACAAGGAAATCCCTGACACCGCAATCGACGTGCCAAACAGAATAACCGACCAAAAGATCATCTTTTGCCCGGCGTTGAATTTCTTGGCCGGCGGGTGCGCTGATCCAATGATTCCGCCGAACTGGCGCAGCCAGACCAGATCGGTACGGTTTGGAATATTGTGGGCAACCCACATGACAAAGACCATGACCAGACCAACAATAAAGCCCCAGGCCACCATATTGTGAAGCCATTTGCCCAGGTCCAAAATCGCCGCATTGGGCGCTTTGCCCAGATAGGGGGCGATCACCACCCGGCCAAACAGCGACAAAAGTCCGGTCACGCCAAGAATAACAAAAGACCCCGCCATCAACCAATGCGCAAAGCGTTCAATCGCCTTGAAACGCGTTACCGTGCGGCCAGACTTTTCGCCGTCGATCATGATCCGGCCCCGCAGCAGGAAGAACAGCAACAGCCCCCCGATGGTGCCCAGCAACAGCCAGCCGCCATAGTGGCGCAGCGGTCCGGCGCGAAAGTTCAGCCAGGTCATCCCACCATCCTGGATCAGCACCTTGGCCACATCCCCACCGGCCGAAACCCGGACCTCGGCGGTGCCATAGCGCATCTGTCGCCACAGATCGGGATCCGAGGCACCGCCAAGCGTACCCAGTTGCTGGGTCATGGCCGCAGCGGCCGCAGGGTCGCCTATATTGTCCCGCCGGAAGCCTTCATCCAGCGTCTGCCCCTCTTGCCGGGCCAGGATATCCGCCAAGGTCTGCGCCCCGCCCGTTGCACTGCGGTCCACCGCGGCATCCGCCGCAGGGGTGCCGACAGCTGTATTGGCCTCCTGTGCCAGCGCCTGTTCAGGCCCCAAGGGGAACCACAGCATCAGCTGCATGAAAAAGAGAAATGCCAGGCGCAGCATGGGCCACACTCCTTTGCGGGTCGCAAATTTGAAAAAATACCAGTTTGCAGACGGCCTGCACTGAGCAGGCCGTCGTTCGTTTACGCAGGTTGTTTTACGCAAGCAGATGCCAGCGTTTAGCCGCCCTTTTGCTCATAGGCTGTACCCCAGCCCCAAGCGCCGGAGCCAAAGCCGCGTGCCACGATCCGTTCGCGGTAAATCGCAGAGACCGTATCGCCATCCCCGGCCAGCAGGGCCTTGGTGGAACACATCTCGGCGCAGATCGGCAGCTTGCCTTCGGCAATCCGGTTGCGGCCATATTTAGAGAACTCCGCATTGGAATTGTTCTCTTCAGGTCCACCCGCACAGAAGGTACATTTGTCCATCTTGCCACGGCTACCGAAACTGCCGGCCTGCGGATATTGCGGCGCGCCAAAGGGGCAGGCGTAGAAACAATAGCCACAGCCGATGCACAGATCCTTGGAGTGCAGCACCACACCGTCTTCGGTTTGATAGAAACAATCCACCGGGCACACGGCCATACAGGGGGCATCGGAACAATGCATGCAGGCCACCGAGATCGAGCGTTCACCAGGTTTGCCGTCATTGATGGTAACAACACGGCGCCGGTTGATGCCCCAGGGCACCTCGTGCTCGTTTTTACAGGCGGTCACACAGGCGTTGCATTCAATGCAGCGTTCGGCGTCGCAGAGGAACTTTGCTCTTGCCATCTTTCTTTCTCCTTATGCTGCAGTGATCTTGCAAAGAGTACACTTGGTCTCTTGCATTTGCGTGACGCTGTCATAGCCATAGGTAAAGGCCACGTTGGCGCTTTCGCCCAGGACATAGGGGGCTGCCCCTTCGGGATATTTATCCCGCAGATCCTTGCCCTGGAAATGCCCGCCAAAGTGGAACGGCATAAAGGCAACGCCCGCCCCCACCCGTTCGGTGACCATGGCCATGACCTTGACCTTGCCACCTTCGGGGCCTTCGACCCAGCACTGTTCGCCGTCGCGTACGCCCAGATTATTGGCATCCCGCGTGTTGATTTCGACAAACATGTCCTGCTGCAATTCGGCCAGCCAAGGGTTGGAACGGGTCTCTTCCCCGCCGCCCTCATATTCCACCAATCGCCCGGAGGTGAGGATGATCGGATAGTCCTTGGAGACATCGTTCTTCTGGATAGAGGCATAGAGGGTCGGCAGACGATAGGAATGACGGTCCTCGTATGTTGGGTAGTCTTTGACCAGATCACGACGGTTGGTATACAGCGGTTCGCGGTGAATTGGCACCGGATCCGGGAAGGTCCAGACCACGGCCCGCGCCTTGGCATTGCCGAAGGGCGCACATTCGTGCTTGATCGCCACCCGCTGGATACCGCCAGAAAGGTCGGTCTTCCAATTGGTCTTGGGACCAGCCACGGCCTCGATCGAGGCGCGTTCGGCGTCGGTAAGATCGCCATCCCAGCCCAGATCCATCAGCATCTGCATGGTGAATTCAGGGTATCCGTCCTGGATGTCCGAATTCTTGCTGTAGACACCTTCCGCCAACAGATTGTCGCCATCGCGTTCAACGCCAAATCGGGCGCGGAATGTCAGACCGCCCTCAGAAACCGGCCGCGACATATCATAGAGGTTCGGCGTGCCGGGGTGCTTCATCTCTGCTGTGCCCCAGCAGGGCCATGGCAGACCATAGAAATCCCCATCGGCCGGACCACCCACAGCCCGCAGCGTGGTGCGGTCAAAGGTGTGCTGGTTGGCCATGTGCAGTTTCAGCCGCTCGGGGCTTTGACCAGTATAGCCAATGGTCCAGAGCCCCTTGTTGAATTCGCGGGTGAGGCTTTCAACATTGGGGGTTTCCGCATCCTCCATTTCGATGTTGCGGAACAGACGATCCGCCCAGCCAAACTTGTTGGCGAACTTTGCCATGATGACTTCATCCGGCAGGCTCTCGAACAGGGGTTCAACCACGCGATCGCGCCACTGTATGGACCGGTTCGAGGCCGTGACAGAGCCACGCGTTTCAAACTGGGTACAGGCCGGCAGCAGATAGACACCGTCGGTACGATCCTGCAAAACAGCCGAAACCGTTGGATAGGGGTCGATCACGACCAGCATATCCAGCTGCTCCATCGCCGTTTTCATTTCCGTCATCCGGGTCTGTGAGTTCGGCGCATGCCCCCACAGGACCATAGCCCGCACATTGTTGGGCTGATCGATGTTTTTCTTGTCTTCCAGGATACCATCAATCCAACGACTGACAGGGATACCCGACAAGTTCTGCAGGCTCTTGTCCTTGCCATCTGCACCTTTCAGCGTATCAAACTGATTGGCGAGCCATTCTGGATCTTCTTCCCAGACGCGCGCCCAGTGGGCCCAGGCACCCTTGGACAGGCCATAGTATCCAGGCAGCGTATGCGACAGCACGCCCAGATCGGTCGCGCCCTGCACATTATCGTGGCCCCGGAAAATATTAGTGCCGCCGCCAGAGGCGCCCATGTTGCCAAGCGCCAGCTGCAGGATGCAATAGGCGCGGGTGTTGTTGTTCCCCGTGGTGTGCTGGGTGCCCCCCATGCACCAAATCACGGTGCCGGGACGGTTGTTGGCCAGGGTGCGCGCGACGCGCTTCAGCTGCTCACCAGGCGCGCCGGTGACGCGCTCTACTTCCTCTGGTGTCCAGTTCTTCACCTCGTCGCGGATCTGCTCCATCCCCCAGACACGGGTGCGGATGAATTCCTTGTCTTCCCAGCCGTTTTCAAAGATGTGCCACAGAATGCCCCAGACCAGCGCCACATCGGTGCCTGGCCGGAAGCGGACATATTCATCGGCATGGGCCGCCGTACGGGTAAAGCGCGGATCACACACGATAACCGGGGCGTTGTTCTGCTCTTTCGCCTTAAGCAGATGCAGCAACGAAACAGGGTGCGCTTCAGCTGGGTTGCCGCCGATGATAAAGATCGACTTGGAGTTATGGATGTCGTTGTAGGAGTTGGTCATGGCGCCGTAGCCCCATGTATTGGCCACACCCGCCACGGTCGTTGAGTGACAGATCCGCGCCTGATGGTCGACGTTATTGGTGCCCCAATAGGCCGCGAATTTGCGGAACAGGTAGGCCTGTTCGTTGTTATACTTGGCCGAGCCAAGCCAGTAGACGCTGTCAGGACCGCTTTCCTCGCGGATATCCATCATGTTGCCACCGATTTCGTCGATGGCCTGATCCCAGGAGATGCGCTTCCACTCTCCGCCCTCTTTTTTCATCGGGTACTTCAGGCGACGTTCGCCATGCGCGTGTTCGCGTACCGATGCGCCCTTGGCGCAATGCGCCCCCATGTTGAAGGGGCTGTCCCAGCCGGGTTCCTGACCCGTCCAGACACCGTTTTCCACCTCGGCGACGACGGTACAGCCAACCGAACAGTGGGTGCAGACGGATTTGATGGTTTCGACCGCGCCTGCTGCGGCTGTCGCTGCAGTGGCCTGTGTAACCGTGCCACCTGTGGCACTGATCGCAGCCAGGCCACCAATGGCCAGGCCAGACCCGCGCAAAAAGGCGCGCCGGTCAACGGATGCTTCCGCAACCTGATTGAGGATCGAGCTCCGCTGGGGGCGTCTCGCAACCCCGTTGGTCTTTTTCCTAAGCATGTAAACCTCCCTTGCCAGCCCAGAAATACGGGCCTGCTGGGTTTATGGAAAACCACATGGACGGTCGGGCGTCTCGCAACCAGTTGCCCCGTGGTTGATGAAGGTCTTGTGTGCGACCGGCGCTGATTAGAACCGGGTGCTTTCGTAATAGGCGCGGGTATGCGCGGTATCCTGCATCTTGTCGGATGCCAGATCGGGTGCCGCAGCCTCAGCCGCAGTGCCGCTGGTGGCCACTGCCACCGCAGCCAGCGGTGCCGTTGTCGCCGCCAGTTTCAGAAAGTCGCGGCGGCTGCTGCCACCCTCTTCCTTCTTGCTCATGTGAACTCCTCCTCCCGGCGCTAGGGCCAGGTTCCTGTTTCACTGGGTTACAGCGCAGCGCCAAAGCCCTGCGCCCTTTTGCGGATTACTCCGCGCTCATCCGAAAACCTTCGGCTTCGATATCCATGAAGTGCCGCCCGACAGCGCCGAGGGCCGCATAGAGAACCGACGCCTTTGCGGCTTCGAGATCTGAAAAGAAATGTCCGGCCCAGGGGCGGATGTGTTTGCTGAAAAACCGCTTTTGCTGCTCCAGGTCCGCCGAGGGACCAAAACGCCCGGCGATCATGGCCCCCATCATCTCCATCAGAGAGGCGATGTTATCCTCGGGTTCAAAGGCATTTGGCGCCCGGGTGATCCCCTGTGCCGCCATATCCTGACGCAGCATTGCCAGCGGCTTTTCGTTCAAGAACCCGGTCAGGTAGTAGCTGGCATAGGGCAGCAGCTCACCACGTCCCAGGCCAATGAACAGCTTGTTGAATTCCCGCTCGCTGGCGGCAGGTTTGCTATGGCTGGCCAGCTTGGCCAGCCCATTGATCGCCTGGCCAAGATCGGTGCCATCCCCAGACAGCCCGGCAGTCTGCTGCAGCAACATCTGATCCGGCGGCCCTGCCAGCATGACCCCCAGATAGTTATAGAGATCCGCGCGCATCTGATCCTCGGCACCGAGAGAAACTGGCGGCTGTGCCCTTGTCGTGGGGGTCTCAAGAGTGGCTGACATCTGGGGCTCCATCTGCGGGCTGTCGGGGGTCATTCGGGCACTCCTTCAAAAGAGAACCGCATACGGCGAAGGGCAGTATAGTGCTGGCTTGGGCTCATCTCGACACGGATTTCTGGTGTCCCAATCGGGACTGGGCTGTCGCTAACCTGCCCCCAATCAGGGTCTTGCTTGTCGGCCAGCGGATCCGCCCCCGCCGCATCAGCGCTTGGGGTCGGATCCGCACTTTCGCTACACTCTGCGCTCGGCTCCGGGGGCGGCGCATCAGCCAAATCCACCTGCTGCGCGGCGTCCTGTTCTGCCTGCGCAGCTTCGCGGGCCAGCGCGTCTACATGTTGGGTCATGCCCTTCCCGACCTGATAGGCAGTCTGCATTCCTTCGATCACCAGCGCGGCATCGGTGAAATCCTCGCCGTAATCCACCAGCCCGTCAACGCAGGCCAACACCGGGTCGGCCCGCCACAAATGACGCAGAGCCCGTGTCTTGATCCGCGCGGGCACCTGCTCGCCCAGGAATACTTTGAAATCATCACCGGCTTTCAGGCTCTCTGGCTCTGGCAGGCTCAACTCTGCCAACAGATCTTCGTCGCTTTTCTCGGCGACGGCCTGATCGCGGGCAGCGCGTTCGACCGAAATTTGCGCCTGTTCTTCAGCTGCCTCTTCGGCGGCGACGGCCGCCTGGCGGCGTGCCCAGAAGGTCGTTGCAGTCATTGCAGCCGCTCCTTCTTGGCCAGCGCAGGAGAGCGGTATACATCTGTCAGCTGCGCAATGCGCGGATCGCCGATACCATCCTCGACACTGCCAATGTCCGTTTTATCGCGACGCCGCTTTACGAATTCTTCTTCGCGAAAATGTGCCACAGTAAAGGCGCGTAGCCAAGCCACCAGCCCACTGGGCATCGCCACCTTTTCCACCAGTTCATCACCGCTGTCGGCATAGTCCTGCGCTTCAAACGGAGAGGCGGTAATCAGCGCCACCTCCAGCGGAAAGCTACCCTGGTCGGCCTCGCGCAGGATCACATAAAGACTGGGGGGATCGGTGGCCAACGCCTGCATATAGGCCTCGGCCTCGGCGCGGTGCAGCTCCAGCGGCAGGGTGGCAGCGTGATACTCGCTCACCCCCGCCTCTGTGCGCAGCAGGTGCCAATCCGCCGGACGCGCAGCAGGCAACAACCCCGAAACTGTCCAGTTCCACCTTGCCCAGCGGGTCACGCCCGGCGCGCGACGTATCACCACCCCGACCGGCATCACATCAGTTTTCTCTGCGCTTTGGCTCACCCCGTCACGATACCCTTTGTCAGCTGCACAATTCCGTCTGCCCCCTGTGTCGCCGCAGCAGATGCTGTCGGGCCAAGGCGGCAATTCTTGTCATTCAGAGTGCGCCGGGTCGCTGGCGCAACGAAAGGCTGAATTTCGCGCCGTTGCAGAAAACTGTCAGGACGGGACAAATTGGGAAGTCAACGCGACACCCCCTGAACAGGGCGGTCTAAATGTCTATCTCGACAAAATAGCTCGGAAAACAGGCTGTGCTGCATTTAGCGAATCACCAATCGCGCCAGGGCCGCCAGATCGGCCTGCCGCCACTGGAAATCGGTTTACCTCGTCAAAGAATCAGAGCTAGTCTAAGCCCCCAGCAAGCGGCAAAATCATGGATGATTTGCCACAATTTCTCGCGAGGAATACAATGGCGAAGCAATTGATTTTATGTGATTGTTCAGGAACACAGGCGTTCGACCCTGAGGCCCTGTCAACCGCCACTGGCCTAGGCTGCAGCCAAGTCTATACATCCCTGTGCAGCACCCAGATAGATGCCGCTGCCGCCGCTATTTCCTCGGGTGAATCGGTGATTTGCTGCGCCCAGGAAAAAAGATTTTTTGCCGATCTCGCCGCCGATCTGGAGGCCCCCGCCCCTGCCTGTCTCGACCTGCGGGACCGGGCCGGTTGGACCGCAGATAGCGGGGATCTACTACCCAAAATGTCCGCCCTGGTGGCCGAGGCCGCGCTGGACCTGCCCCCAGGCAAGAGCCTGGATGTCACATCAGAGGGGCTCTGCCTGATCTTGGGGGCGCCAGAAATTGCCCTTGCCGCCGCCGAAAGGTTGCAGGATCTGCTCGGCGTGACGGTCTTGATTGAAACATCAGGCGAAGACCTGGACACCACCGGATTGGGGCGCGGCTTTGATCTGATCCGGGGCCAACTGCGTCAGGCCAAAGGGGCCTTGGGGCAATTTCAGCTGCGCTTTGACGCCCTGCAGCAGCGCGATGTAACGGGCCGCCAGTGGGGCTGGAGCGCGCCGCGCGATGGCGCTGTGTCAGACTGCGATATCCTGCTGGATCTGCGGGGTGGCACGCCGCTGTTTCCGGCCCCGGAAAAACGCGAAGGCTACCTGCGCGCCGACCCTGCGAACCCACTGGCGGTGGCAGATGCCATTCTGGCGGCCAGCCAGCTGGTCGGGACCTTTGAAAAACCGCTTTACCTGCGCCATGAGCCGCTGTTGTGCGCCCATTCGCGCGCCTCGCAGACCGGGTGCAACAAATGCCTGGATCACTGCCCAACCTCTGCCATCAGTTCCGCCGGGGATCACGTCACGATTGATCCGATGGTCTGCGCCGGCTGCGGTGCCTGTTCGTCGCTCTGCCCCTCGGGGGCCATCACCTATGACGCGCCACCAACCGAGGCCCAGTTCCGTCGGATCCAGACCCTCGCAAAGGCCTATCAGGACGCAGGCGGCACCGCCCCACGCCTGCTGGTGGTCAATGAACATGGCGGCGAGATGATCCAGCTGGCCGCCCGCTTTGGCCGCGGCCTGCCGGCCGATGTCGTGCCGCTTGAGGTGACAGCCCTCAATGCCTTTGGCCATGCGGAAATCCTGGCCGCCCTCGCGGCAGGTTTTGCTGATGTCTCGATCCTGCTCGCCCCCGGTGCCGACCCAAAGGTGCAGGCGTCAGAGCTGGCGCTGGCACAGGCCATCAGCGGCAGCAACTCCGCGCGGCTGCTGGATATCCAGGACCCGGATGCGCTAAGCGATGCGCTTTATGACAGCCAGCCAGCCAAGCCCATCGCCACACCTATTCGGCCCATGGGATCGCGGCGTCAGATCACCCGGCAGGCGGCCCTGGCCCTGCACGCAACTGCCGGGCAGGACGCGGCGGCGGCCCCCCTGCTCCCCCTGCCCGATCAGGCCCCCTATGGGGCGGTGCTGGTGGATCAGGATAGCTGCACTCTCTGCCTGTCCTGTGTGTCGCTCTGCCCATCGGGGGCTCTGGGCGACAACCCGGATCTGCCGCAGCTGCGGTTTCAGGAAGAGGCCTGCCTGCAATGCGGGATCTGTGCCAATACCTGCCCAGAGGATGCGATTACCCTTCAGCCACGGCTCAACCTTGATCCGGCGGCCTTGTCGCAGGTGGTTCTGCATGAAGAAGACCCCTTTGCCTGCGTTGAATGCGGCGCGCTGTTTGGGGTGAAATCCACCATCGAAAAGATCACCGAAAAACTGGCCGGGAAACACGCGATGTTTGCCAGACCTGAAATGGCCCGAATGATCCAGATGTGTGATGACTGCCGGGTTCAGGCCCAGTTCCACCAAAAGGACAGCCCCCTTGCCGGGGCGGAACGCCCGCGGGTCCGCACAACGGAGGATTACCTCAGCAAACGCCGCGACCATTGACGCCCGCCGCGAAACCCCGCCGCCATCGGTAGCCTGTCCCCCCGCCCACGCGTCAATAGCCGCGCGCCGGGCTGTTTGCAGATGGCAGATGCACCAGCGGTGCAGATCAGATAGACAGATGAAAACCAAAGAGCTCAGCAGGTGCCAGTTGGCCCTTTTTCTCTTTGCCATCAGACAGACAGCGCCCGCCCGTCGGGCCACATCAAAGGAGCAAGCCCCGCGTGTCCATTAACCGAGAAACCGTCCTCGCGGCCCTCAAAAGCATTTCCGACCCCATCAGCGGCCAGGACATTGTCGCCGCAGGCCTGGTGCGAGGCCTTACGGTTGAACCAGGCTCTGTGCTCTTTGTGCTGGAAATCGACCCTGCAAAATCAGAAACCTACACGCCCATCCGCGATCAGGCAGAGGCCGTGATTAAGGATCTGCAGGGCGTCGACAAGGTCTCGGTGATGCTGACCGGCCATTCCACCAAGGCGCCGCCAGATCTGAAAGCCTCAAAGCCGACTACGCCACAGGGGCCGCAAAAAATCCCAGGCGTTGGTCGCATTATTGCGGTTGCCTCGGGTAAGGGCGGTGTGGGGAAATCTACCGTATCGGCCAACCTCGCCTGTGCGCTGGCAGCCCAGGGGCGGCGTGTCGGCCTGCTGGATGCCGATGTCTATGGCCCGTCGCAGCCCCGGATGCTGGGGGTTTCGGGACGCCCCGCCAGCCCCGACGGCAAGACCATCCTGCCGCTGCGCAATCACGGCGTCACCATGATGTCGATCGGTCTGATGACCAATGATGATCAGGCCGTGGTCTGGCGCGGACCAATGCTGATGGGGGCACTGCAGCAGATGCTGATGCAGGTACAATGGGGCGCCCTAGATGTGCTGATCGTGGATCTGCCGCCCGGCACCGGTGATGTGCAGATGACCCTGGCCCAAAAGGCGCAGGTGGATGGTGCCGTGATCGTCTCCACCCCGCAGGATGTGGCACTGATTGATGCGCGCAAAGGCATTGATATGTTCAACAAGCTGAACGTGCCGATCCTGGGCATGATTGAAAACATGTCGACCCATATCTGCTCCAGCTGCGGCCATGAAGAGCATGTCTTTGGCCATGGCGGCGTTGCCGCCGAAGCGGCCAAGCTGAACGTGCCCTTGCTGGCAGAAATCCCGCTGCATCTGGATGTGCGTCTGGCGGCAGACAGTGGCGCGCCAATTGTGGCCGCCAAACCCGACAGCGCCCAGGCGCAGGCCTTTTTCGATGTCGCAAAGGCCCTGGTTGAACGGGGTGCTGCATGAGTGCAGCCCCCACCTTCCCGCCGCTGATGTCCGGCCTTGCCGTGACCGGACAAGAGGATCCTTTCGAGGCCGCTTGCCAGCGGGCGGTGCTAGGCTGCGATGCCGGTTTAATTGTCTACAACCTGGGGGCAGATCAGCTGCGCGCCGCCATCGTTTTTGCGCCAGAGGTGCCGCTGCAAAAGGCCATGGCCATGTTGCCCACCTGTGGCATTGGTCTGCAAAATGCCCTCGGCTCTCTGGCCCCGCCAGAGGTGGCGGTCCACCTGGAATGGGGTGGCGGGCTGCGGATCAATGGCGGGCGCTGCGGCACCCTGCGCGTGGCTGCCAGCACCGATGATCCCGACCAGGTGCCCGACTGGCTGGTGCTGGCGCTGCAACTGCCGCTTTGGCCCGCCGATCAGGACGGCGGCGACACCCCTGACCAGACCGCGCTCTACGCCGAAGGCTGCGCCGATGTGACCGCCCCTGCCCTGCTGGAAAGCTGGGCGCGTCACGCGCTGCACTGGATTGCCCGCTGGGAACAGGATGGCACCGAGCCGCTGCATGCCGAATGGCGCGGCCTGACCCATGGACTGGGCGAAGAGGGGGACTGGTACGGCAACACCGGCACCTTTCTGGGGGTCGATGAAGATTTTGGCATGCTGCTCCGAGATGCCAGCGGCACCCGGCTGATCCCCTTGACCACACGACTGGAGACCCCATGATGCAACTGGCCCGTGCCATCCACTTTGACGAGAGCGACCAAAACATCTTTGCCAACCCCGCACGCACCGGTGAATGGTGCATTTCGGGCGGTTTTGAATTTTCCAACTGGGTCGAGGGCGACCTGACCGGCAAGCAGCGCCAGGCCTTTGCCAATGGCTGGCTGGGGCTGGAGACTGCCGGGCGGGTCACCTTTGTCGCGGTGACCAAGATCGAGGCGGGCGAGCTGGAAGAGCTCATCGATCAGCTGGCGCAGCATTTTGTCAGCCACTATGGCGCGCCAGATCAGGCAACCGCCCGCCCCGTCGCGCAGGAAGAACTGCGCCAGATGCAGGAGATCTGCGCCGAACACGAGGCCAATACCCTGCTAACGGTGGCCCGCGAATTGCGCAATGCCGGGGTGCATGAAAGCTACCGCAGCATTGCCCCGCAGTCGGCGGACCTGGAACAGTTTGCCATTCACGTCACACCAGATAGCTAACCCCCCCCCGACGTGGCTCTCCCGCCCGTCGAAAGATGCCTGCGGCACCTTCTCCCGTTGGGCCGGGCGCCGCTGCGCGGCGCCCCCTTCCAGGAGGAGACAGGTCAAGGGCCGCGGAGCGGCCCTGCCGCAGGCAGGGTTTACCCTTGAGGTGTCTCCGCCACTATACAATTGACATGGCCCTTGAAGGGCAGCCCAGCCCTTCAAGGGCTTCTCAGCAGGTTTTTCTCTTGCTGCGCCGCGCAGCGGCGCCGGGCCCAAGGCCGCCAGGGCTCAACTGGCGAAGCCTGTTGAGCCTGCGGGCGCGGGAGCTCCGCCTTTTGCTGTGACCACTGCTGGCCTCTCTCAGAAATATTGGGCAAGGCCTGCTGCAAAGGAGGGCGGTCAGGCGTATTTTTCCAAAAAGGCCTCGGCATTCATGGTGCGAAAATCTGGCAATGCGGTGCGCAGTTCTGCATGGGTCCAATCCCACCAGGCCAGCTCTATCATGCGCTCTGCGACTTTGACGGGATAGCGGCGGCGGATCAGGCGGGCGGTATTGCCGCCAACAATGGTGTAGGGGGCCACATCCTTGGTCACCACGCTGCCCGAGGCCACAACGGCACCATGGCCGATACGCACTTCTGGCTTGATCAGCGCGCCATGTCCTATCCAGGTGTCATGGCCAATATCGGCCCGCCGTGTCGCCCGGTGGGCAAACCAATCCGCATCATCCGCCACATCGTCCCAGTACAGCGCCGAGCGATAATGAAAATGATGCAGCGAGGCCTTCTCCATCGGGTGATCCGTGGCCCCGATACGCGTGGCGCTGGCGATATTGGCGAACCTGCCCACTGTGGCATTGGCGATGTCGCAGCCGCGATCGCAATAGGAGTAATCGCCAATAGTGCAATTGGCGATCCGGCTGCCAGCACCAATCTCGACATAGGTGCCAAAATTGCTGTCGCTAATCTGGCAATCGGGGTGCAGGAAAGGTTGGTCGGCGGATAGTCGTGCCATTGGGGGCTCCCATAATCGGCCCCAGTCAGTCCAGCTTTGACTGGGGCGTGGCAAATCAGGACAGACAGATGTTCAAGGCAGCACGAAGGGCTTGCCAACCGCCGAGGATCGACGCTTTACCTTGCCACCTTCCCCCTTGATCAGGCGGCGGCGCAGCCAACCAGACAGCCAATCCATCATCATCACCATCAGGATGATCAGCACGATGTAATAGGCGACTTCTTCCCAGTCTTTTTGGGTAATGATCGCCTGGGTCAGCAACAGACCAATACCGCCCCCCGTGATCGCCCCAATGATGGTGGCCGAGCGTGTGTTGGATTCCAGGAAATACAACAGTTGGCTGAGCAGCACCGGGGTAATCTGCGGGATCACCCCAAAGCGATACCGCTGTGCCGGTTTGGCCCCGGTCGAGGTGATGCCTTCGATCTGCTTGTCATCGACATTTTCCAGCGCTTCCGAGAAGATCTTGCCGAAGGTGCCGGTATCAGTGACCAGAATGGCCAAGGCCCCGGTCAGCGGCCCCGGCCCGAAGGCCCGCGCCAGCACAACAGTCCAGATCAATGAATCCACCCCGCGCAGGAAATCAAACACCCGGCGCATGGCAAACCGAAGGGCACCAAGCGGCGCAAAGTTTCGGGCAGCCAGAAAGGCCAGAGGCAGGGCAATGATGCCAGCGCCAATGGTGCCCAGAAAGGCCATCAGCAGCGTCTCCACGATGGCCCAGGCAACATCCTGGTGTCGCCACATCTTGTTGGTCCAGAAGTCGTTGAAGATCGCCCCGGCCTCGCCCGTGGCGGCGCGCTGTGCCAGTTCCACAAGTCCAAGCCCGTGATAGGGGCTGTCCAGGGTGAAAAAGAACAGCTCCCAGCCGGTGAAATAGCGGAACACTTCGGACCGATTGCGGGTGACCGTCAGGCGGCCAGCCTCCGTTTTGACTGCAAGCCGGTTCTTGGAAACGCTGATCCAGTCCGGCACCTCGCCGGGGGGCAATTCGGCCTGCACCCCCTTGCTGCGGCTGGGGGTCGCGCGCACAAGCCCATAACCTGGGATAGTATATTCAATGCTTTCAGGACCAAAGCGCACCTCGTGACCCTGCTCCAGATCGATCACCGAGGTTGCCCCCAATGTCACCCAGGCTGGACTCTCGCCATCAGGGTAGGCCCCCTTGCGCTCTCCTTCGATGGCGACCGAAACGTCACCGTTGCGATTGTCCCGCGTTACATGGGTTTTGTAGCTGTAGGTATCGCTCACCAGGGTCTGGGCGTTTTGCAGGCTGACCCGCTGCCACAGCCCGGCCATGTCAAAGGCGACAAAGACATAGGCCAGATAGGCCAGCACCAGGGCCGGCAGGGCAAAGCTCCACAGCTTTTTCTTCCAGAACAGATGATCCATATCCCGTTTGGCGGCGACAGGGCAGAATTCAGCGTCAAGATAGGTCATGCCTTGGCTCCATGGATCAGGCGGTCGCGCATCCCACTGGAGATCTGATCGACCAGCGTGATGGTGATAAACAGCAAAAGGAAAATGGCGGCGGCTTCGTCATAACGCCCCTGGCCCCAGGACATGGCGTTCTTCAGCTCATATCCGATGCCGCCTGCCCCAACAAAGCCAAGGATTGCAGAAGCGCGAATGTTGATTTCAAACCGCAAGAGCGCATAGCTCACATAGTTTGGCCCCACCTGCGGGATCACCCCCAGCCACATCCGCTGCCCCCAGCTGGCGCCGGCGGATTCCAGGCCCTCAACCGGTTTAAGCGAGGCATTTTCATTTACCTCGGAAAACAGTTTGCCCAGCGCGCCGGCAGTATGGATCGCAATGGCAATCATCGCGGGCACCGGGCCACCACCCAAGAGAAAGATCAGCACCAGCGCAATGACGATTTCAGGGATGGCGCGGCAGATGTCCATGATCCGGCGAAACAGCGGAATAAATGCGGGCCAGCGCGCCATGCCGCGCGTCGACAACAGGGACAGCAGGGTGCCAAAGACCAACCCCACCAGGGTCGAGGCGGCGGCAATGTTCAGCGTCTCGATCAGGGCAGGAAAGAAGCTGACGAAATGGCCCGGCAGCAATGCCAGCTTTTCGCCGGCCTCGCTCAGCACTTCGGCTGGGTAATCGAACACATGGGTAATGCCATCGCGAAACGACCCAGCGTTGCGGCCATCTGCGGTGCGAAAGCCTGCCATCATCATGGCGACAAACAGAACCAACATGATACCGCCATAGAGACGCTTGCGCCGGGTCATTGTATCGTATTCGGCCCGAATTTCTGCGGTTGTCATCGGCCCTGCGGTTAGATCTGCCATCCTTGCCATCCTGATTGAGAGGCGTGCGCGCAGCCGCGTTAGGCCACGTCTTCACTGAAAAACGGGGTTCGGACAAAGCAGCCCGAACCCCAAACCCATACCGGTGGAACGTCTTAGTTAGACTTCAACTGGCGTGCTTCGATGATCGCCTGATAGGCATCATGGGTGATAGGCATCACGCCCTTGGCTTCGCCGGACAGAACACCATAAGCGCATTCAGGATCCATCGAGGGCAGCGAGGCCATCAGAGCGGTGAACTTGACCTTCACATCTTCGGGCAGATCCTTGCGCAACACGATGGGGCCTTCGGGGATCGGCTTGGACTGCCAGATCTGCACCATGTCGTTCATGTCGACAAGGCCAGCGTCCACGGCCCGGCGCAGCGCACCAGAGTTGTAGCCGTCTTCCCAGTTGCCCAGGCCATCGGCCCAGGTCACACCGCCATCAAAATCGCCATTGTTGACGCCAACGATGGTTTGCTCATGGCCGCCGGAAAACTTGACTTCGCCAAAGTAGTCGCCCGATGTCATGCTGGCGCCGGTGATTTCAGGGATTTCGATCGAAGGAATAAGAAAGCCCGAGGTCGAGTTGGGGTCGCCAAAGCCAAATACCTTGCCTTGCATGTCTTCCAGCGAGGTGATGCCACTGTCGGCACGGGCAAAGCCAACCGAATAGTAGCCATAGCCGCCGTCATTGTTGACCTTGACCAGGATCGGTTCAACCGCTTCCGGGTCGGACAGGTAGGTTTTGGCATAACCGGAAGCGCCCAGCCAGGCCATGTCGAGCGTGCCGCCCAGCAAGCCCTGGATCACGCCGTTATAATCGGCCGGGGCGAACAGCTTGGTTTCGACACCCAACAGTTCTTCGGTCATTTCGCGCAGGCATTCGTTGTTGTTCAGACGATCCTGGGCGTTCTCGCCGCCCAACAGACCGATGCGGAACTGGGTGATTTCTTCGGCCATGACGGGTGTTGTCAGGGCAGTCGAGGCCAGTGCGGCCAGCAGCAGTTTTTTCATCTTTTTTCTCCGGTTAAGTTATCCCGTCCCCCCATCGGGTGCGGGTGATGAAATTGAGATTTGAGAGGTGTCAGGCTTGCGCCATCTCTGCCCGGATGGTGGCATCCAGGGTTTCGATCTCAGTCGAGGTCGCGGCCTCTGAGAAGTTGGCGTCGGCACCGTAGATTTCGCGGGCAACCCCGGTGGTCAGCTGTTCGGGTAACCCATCAAAGACGATGCGCCCGTCGCGCATGCCGACAACCCGGTCGCAATAGCGCCGCGCGGTATCCAGCGTGTGCAGGTTGGCAATGACGGTGCGGCCGTCCTCTTCGTGGATACGGCGCAATGCCTCCATTACGGTCTGGGCATTCATCGGATCCAACGAGGCAATAGGCTCATCCGCCAGAATGATCTTGGGATCCTGCATCAGGGCGCGCGCAATGGCGACACGCTGCTGCTGCCCACCCGACAGGGCCTCGGCGCGTTTGGGCGCGTGTTCGGCAATGCCAAGGCGATCCAGAATATCAATCGCCCGGTGGATGTCTTCCATCGGAAACAGATTGAACATGGTGGCAAAGGTCGAACGTTGGTTCAGCGTGCCATGCAATACATTGGAAACCACATCCATGCGCGGCACCAGGTTGAACTGCTGAAAGATCATCGCGCAGTCCGACTGCCAGGCACGCTTGTCCCGGCCACGCAGCGCCGTGATGTCGCGCCCCTCAAACAGGATGCGCCCGGCGCTGGCATCGGCAAGACGGTTTACCATCCGCAGCAATGTCGACTTACCCGCCCCGGAACGCCCGATAATTCCGATCATGCAGGGCTGGTCGATATCCAGCGTGGCGGTATCCACCGCAATCTTATCCCCAAAGCGTTTGGTCAATTTGTCGATACGCAGCACAGTTTGTTCCTCTCGTTTGAGGCACTCCCTAAGCCGGGCAAACAAACGATTTGTGTCAAGACCGTGAAGCTTTTGTAAACTGCGCACCCCCTGGCGGGACAAACTGCCCCTGTGCAGCACCCCGGCAAGGCGCTATATGGCGGCTGAAGACTCCTCTTTTGCCCTTCCAAAAGGAAACTGCCCGATGTCCTTTGACCGCAAGATCAAGATTGCCCCCTCTATCCTCTCCGCCGATTTCGCCAACTTTGGACAAGAGATCCAGGCCATCGAGGCGCAGGGGGCCGACTGGGTACATGTGGATGTGATGGATGGCCACTTTGTGCCCAACCTCACCTTTGGCCCGCAGGCGGTCAAAGCCTTTCGCCCGCATGTAAAAACCGTGATGGATGTCCACCTGATGATTTCTCCGGTGGATGCCTATATCGACGCCTATGCCGATGCCGGGGCCGATGTGCTGACCGCCCATATCGAGGCAGGGCCGCATATCCACCGCACACTGCAGGCCATCCGTGCCGCTGGCATGAAGGCTGGTGTCGCCCTGAACCCCGGCACCCCAGCCGAGGCCGTGGCGCATCTGCTGGACCTGACCGACCTGATTTGTGTGATGACGGTAAACCCCGGATTTGGCGGGCAGAAATTTATCGACATGACCGCCAAGGTGCGCCAGTTGCGACAGATGATTGGCGACCGCCCGGTACATATCGAGATCGACGGCGGGGTTGATCCCAAAACCGCGCCTCTGGTGGTCGAAGCCGGCGCAGATGTACTGGTTGCAGGCTCTGCCGTCTTCAAAGGCGGATCTGTTACCACCCCTGAGGTCTACGGTGAAAACATGCGCCTTATTCGCGCAGCTGCCGAAGGGCACTGGGTCTAAGCCCCCTTACGGCCGTCCCAACGCCCCTGTCGCCCATTTGGACCCGACAACCATCGCCAGCAGTCGACCTCTGTCACAACGGCAATCTCTGGCGAACACCTTCGACACAGCAGAGCGGGTCCATGGATCCGCTCTTTTTTTATGAAACCTATTGGATCAACCGTCGCCTCGCGGCGCAAGGCGCAATCGGCCACAGATAGGGCTGCTTGCAGAAAATTAACCGAATCACTGCAGATTAACCGGTAATCTTGGCAAGGCAGATCATGTTTCATCCGGACCGGATCTGCTGCTGGCAGTTTGCCCTGTGCAACGCCTTAGAGCAGAAAAGGTTTGTCTTAGGTGAATAGAAATTCTCTTGCTTTCAAATTGGCTCTGCCAGTTCCACTGTGCCTCTGTTTCGCGCTTTTGATCGCCGGGCTGACCCTGCCTGCTGCCCTGCGCGACACCGCCATGACATCGGCAACCGAGGCGGCAATCCAGACCGCCAACCAGATCAAAACCATCCGCGGCTACTACACCAGATATGTGATTAGCGATGTAAACACCGCAGAGAGTTTGTCAGTCGGCCGCGATCATGAAACCGATCCCGCAGTCATTCCCCTGCCTGCAACCATGGTGCATGATCTCAGCGCCTTGCTGTCCCCTGAACAAACCAATATCTCGCTCTATAGCCCCTACCCCTTTGCCAACCAGGCTGACCGGCCAACGGACGCCTTTATGCAAGACGCCTGGCAAGCCCTGTCCAAAGACCCTGAAACGTTCTTCCAACGGACCGAAGTCATTGATGGCAAAACCATACTGCGCGTAGCAGTCGCCGATCATATGAGCGCAGAGGCCTGCGTTGCCTGCCACAATAGCCATGCCGGATCAGCCAAGACAGATTGGCAGCTGGGGGATCTGCGTGGCGTCATCGAAGTGCGCCGCAATGTGGATGCAATTTTGGCCGGCACCCAAAGCCTGTCGGGCAAGATCCTCATGGCTATGGCTTTGCTCACTGCCCTGCTGCTTGTTGCCTGTCTTCTGGTCGCCCGCTCGGTGACCCGCCCGATCAATCGTGTCTGCCGCGACATTGCCGCCGTTGCGAATGGCGATCTGGACAGCGAGATCAGTACGGCCCGGCGCGAGGATGAAATCGGCAGGATCGGCAAAGCGCTCGTGGGGTTGCAGGATGATCTGAAACAGGCCCGCAGTGGCGAAGAGCGCCGGGCTGCGCTCCAGCAGGAACAGCATGATGTGGTGCAGCATCTCAGCTCTGGTCTGGTCAGGCTGTCGCAGGGTGATTTCTCAAGGCCAATCACCGCAGAATTTTCTGGCGCGCATGAAAAACTGCGTCAAAACTACAATCAGACCATAGATACGCTCTCCGGCACGGTGTCCCAGGTGATTGAAGCCTCTGGTTCCATTCGCAATGGCGCCATCGAGATCAGCCAGGCCTCGGATGATCTGTCACATCGAACCGAAAGCCAGGCGGCAACCCTGGAACAGACCGCTGCCGCGCTGGACCAGATGACCGCCTCGGTCAAGGCGGCCGCTGACGGCGCCCGCAGCGTCGAGGCCACCATGGAGGAGGCCAAGCAAGAGGCCAGGAGCAGCAGTCGGGTGGTTGAAAACGCCGTTTCCGCCATGACCGCGATTTCAGATTCCTCAAAGCACATCGGCCAGATCATCACTGTCATCGATGACATCGCATTCCAGACCAATCTGCTGGCCCTGAACGCCGGCGTCGAAGCCGCCCGCGCGGGCGAAGCCGGCAAAGGCTTTGCCGTGGTTGCCGCCGAAGTACGGGCGCTCGCGGGTCGGTCCTCAGGGGCGGCGATGGAAATCAAGGCGCTGATTGACGCTAGCGCCGAACAGGTCGGACACGGGGTCGATCTGGTGGGCAAGGCTGGCGATGCGCTTTCTGCCATTGTCGGGCGGGTGAACCAGATTTCCGAACTGGTCTCTGATATTACTGAAGGTGCTGTCGAGCAATCAACCGGCCTTGCCGAAATCAACATCGGTGTGACCCAGCTGGATCAGGTGACCCAGCAGAATGCCGCCATGGTGGAAGAGTCGACCGCTGCAGGTTACCTGCTAAAGGCGGATGCCGAGAAGCTTACCAAGGTGGTGGCCGGTTTCCAGATCCAGGGTGGGGCCGCAAAACCGAGGCCGCAGCCCGCCACGGCAGAGACAGAGCAAGACCGCGTCGCCTATGACTACCTTGATTGGGGCGATGAGGCTGCTCCGCCCCCTGCCCCGGCGGCGCAGAAACCAGCCCAGCCGCTCCGGGTTGTTGCGAACAACACTGACGACAGCAAGTGGCAGGATTTTTAGGGCGCGCAGCAGATCACACGATCCCAACGCGCGCCCCAAAGACGACATGGTGAGCTTACTTCAGGGCAGCGGCAAACTCGGCCAGAAGCTTATGTTTCAGAATTTTCCCGGTCGGCGCCGCCGGCAGGCTCTCGCTTAGCACGATCTGCGAGGGGCATTTGTAGCCTGCCAGCTGGGCACGCACGAATTGCATCAGATCCGTCACCTCTGGTCGATCATCCGGACTGATCTGCACAAAGGCCAGGACCTCTTCGTCGCTTTTGGTGGGGCGTCCCACCACCGCGGACTGCACCACCTGCGGATGGGCATTCAGCGCCGCCTCGACCTCTGGCGGAAAGACATTAAAGCCACCGTGAATGATCAGCTCTTTGCAGCGTCCCTCAATATGCAGAAAGCCTTTTTCATCCAGTCGTCCCAGATCACCACTGCTCAGCCAGCCATCGGCATCCAGCACTCGCGCGGTTTCCTCGGCGTTGCGGTAATAGCCCAGCATGACATTGGCACCGCGCATCTGCACCTCGCCGATACCATCGCCGCCGCCCGGCACCTCTTCGTCGATCCGCAACTCGACTCCGGGCAGCGGTGGCCCAACAGAGATATCGGGATCCCCCAAGATGCTGTTCTTGGTCGCACAAACACCAGCAGTGGCCTCGGTCATGCCATAGCCATTCTGCAGCGCAACACCGTAAAAACTCTCGGCCCGACGCTTCCAGTCCGGGTCCAGCGGCGCCGCCCCGGAAGAGACATATTGCAACACCGGGCTATCAAGGCGTTCCAACCCCTGCTCTTTGGCGAATTGCATCACCAGCGCGTGCATCTGCGGTACCGCAGCCAGCCGCGTCACCCCACGGCGCAACGCCGCATAGAGCTTGGCCGCAGAAAACCGCGCCTCAAGCCAGACCTCTGCCCCGGAGTAGAGCGCGGCGGTCATCACCGAAGCCAGCCCAAAGACATGGGTCATCGGCAAGACGCCATAAATTACATCCCCCGGCACCATATCGCGCAGTTCAACCGACGACCGGCCGCCAAACAGCAGGTTGCCATGGGTCAGCATCACCCCCTTGGGGGCACCTGTTGTGCCAGTGGTATAGAGCAGAACTGCAACCTCTTCCGGGGCAACGCCATCGTCAGCGCCCTGCGCATCGGCGGGCCTCCTGCCGGTGAGATTCGCCATATGCAGCGCGCCAAAGCCCCCGGAAATCGGCACTGCCTGCAGGCGGTCAGCATGGCTCTGGGCGGCGCCTTCAATCTGCGTGGTGATCAGCACCAGCGCCGGACGGGCGTGATCGATAATCCGGTCAACTTCGCCCGCGCTCATCCGGGCATTGACCGGAACCGCAACCGCACCGCACTGCGAGGTCGCCATCAAGCCGGCCACGGTGGCGCAGCAATTTTCCGACAGCACCATCACCCGGTCACCGGGGACAACCCCAGCGCCCTTGAATAGATCGCCAAGCTCAGCCACGGCGGCGGCCAGGTCGCCATAGCTCCAGCTCAGGCCCAGACTGTCAGAAAAAGCCGCAGCTTCAGGGCGGGTTGCCGCCTGCGCCGCCAAAAGATCGTGCCATCGCTTCATCACCGCTTCTCCCCATCGGTTTTGATTTACAGGTCCTTGTTTCGCGCCATTATTCTGGCGGGAAGCGAGGTTTTCGTTTTTCCAGAAAGGCTGCGATACCCTCGCCGGCCTCTGCCGCACCGGCGGCCTGGGCCATTGCGTTTCTCTCTGCATCCAGCTGCGCCGCCTCGCTTGCCTCATAGGCGTCAGACACCAGATGCCGAATGGCACGCTGCGCGGCGGGCGGGCCCTCAGCCAGTTGATCGGCCAGGCCATGGGCCGCAGCAAGCACAGCCCCCGCTGGCACCACCAGGTTTACCGCACCCAGATCCGCCATCTGCTGCGCTGTAACCGGACGCGCCAGAAGGCACATTTCCATAGCCAGCGGACGCGGCAAGCTGCGCGCCAGAGCAGAGGTCAAACCGCCATCCGGCACTAGCCCGGCCTTGACATAGGCCGCGGTGAACTTTGCGCCTTCGGCCGCGACGATCAAATCCGCAGCCAGGGCCAAGGAGACACCTGCGCCAGCAGCGCCGCCCTCTACCGCCGCGATTACCGGCACCGGGGCTGCGCGCAATCCGCGGATCAGCCCATGCAGCTGCTCCACCTTGTCGCGGCGTTCTCCCTCGCTCAGCCCGCGCCGTTCGATCAGGACGTTGAGATCACCGCCTGCGCAGAAAAAGCCCCCCTCGCAGGTCAACAGAATGGCGCGGATACGCGGTTCTTTGGCCAGATCAATCGCCGCCGCAATGGCTTCATACAGATCCGGCGACAGCGCCCCACGGCGGGCAGCGTTCATATTGACGACAACCGCGCGGTCGCCCTGATCTTCAAGCCGGGCCAAGGGGCTCATCTCTTGATCCTCTTGAATACACCGGTGGCTGTGGCCAAGAGCTGACCCTCGGCATCCACCAATTCGCCAAGGACATGCGCGATAGAGGCCCCGCCCCCCGTCACCCGTGCAGTGGCGCTGACCCGGCCCGCCCGTGCCGCCGCCACATAGGACAGCGTCAACGAGACCGTCACCAGCGGCGCGTGGTTTTTCGGGTCAAAGAACTGCGAGGCGGTATTGCCGCATACCACATCCAGAACCGTCGCCACGATACCGCCATGCAGGATGCCATGGCGATTCAGGTGCGGCGGTTCCAGATCCAGCGTGACAAGGCAACTGCCATCGCGCCGGTCGATGGTTGTCTTATATCCCACCAGTTGCTGGACACCGGGGTCTTCGATCTGCAAGAAATGCTCCGGGTCGGCCTGCGCCGCCCCGGTTTCAGGCAGCCCGGATTCAGGCGGCACAGTGGTCAATGAACCGCTCCAGCTGGGTATCGGTATCGCCGAACCGATGATCCGCCATCACGATGCGCTTGGCGATATGGGCCAGCTCATACTCTTCGGTCATGGCAATACCACCATGCAGCTGGATGCTCTCCTCTGCCACCAGACGCCCGGCGCGGCCAATCAGGTTGCGGGCAGCGGCAATCTGCAGCGCCTGTTCCTTTGGGCTGGCGTCCAGATGGCCTGCCGCATTGATCACCGCCGAACGCGCCTGTTCCAGCTCGATCAGCAGGGTTGCCATGCGATGTTGCAGCGCCTGAAAGCTGCCAATCGGGCGGCCAAACTGTTGCCGGGTCAGCAGGTATTCACGGGTCAGGGCGGTCGCGGTTTCCATCGCACCAAGCGTTTCTGCCGCCAAGGCCACCTCGGCGCGCATCATGGCACGATGCAGCGCCGGATAGGCCGCCCCAGCCGCGCCCAACCGCGCAGAGGCAGGCAGGCGCAGATCATCAAGATCCAGCTCAGCCGCACGCCCCCACGCCAACAGCGGATAGCCGCGCAACGACAGGCCTGCGGTGTCACGCGGCACCAGGAACAAAGAGATGCCGTCCTGCGCGTCCACAGCGCCGCTTTCGCGGGCAGACACCAGCAAATAATCCGCAGCTTCGGCGTTGACCACCACAGCCTTGCGACCGTTGAGGATGATTTCATCCTCGGCGACCTGCGCCGTGGTTTCCACCTGTGACAGGTCATAACGACTGTTGGGTTCCCCATGGGCCAGCGCCAGATGCAGCGCGCCGCCAATCACGTCTTCAACCAACTCTTTTTGGGGGTCATTCCCCAGTTCTGCAATCAGACCACCGCCAAGGATGGCACTGTCGAGCAGCGGTTCAACCACGCCTGCGCGCCCCAGTTCTTCGAACACGGTAGTCAGATCAAAGCCCGCGCCACCAAAGCCGCCGTCGGCCTCGCTGAACAGCGCGCCGATGACGCCCAGTTCAGCCAGTTTGGTCCAGATTTCTGCGTCAAAGCCCAGCTTGTTGTCGCTCTCACCCAATCGGGTGCTGGCGCGCAGCGCCTCTTGGTTGTCACGCAGAAAACGGCGCAGCGTGTCCTGCAGCATCTGGCGTTCGTCGGTCAGATCGAAGTTCATGCCCCGCCTCCCAGTTTGACTTTGGCGATGATGTTTTTCTGGATCTCGTTAGAGCCCCCAAAGATCGAGAGCTTACGATTGTTAAAATACTGCGGCGCGGCGGCGGCGCTGCCCTCTGGGCCCATTGCAGGTTCATTGCCGCCTTCCAGGGCTTCTGAGACGAAGGGCAGCGCATAGGCACCCGCGGCGCGGCGGGCCAGATCGTTTATTTCCTGGCGAATTTCCGTACCCTTCACCTTAAGCATCGAACTCTCGACGCCTGGCGCCTGTCCGGCAGCCGCCCGCGAGATAATCCGCAGGTTGGTGGTGGACATCGCCATAAGATCGATCTCGGCCCGTGCAACACGGGCGGCAAAATGTGCATTTTCGATCAGGGGGCGGCCCCGATGCATCTGGCTGCGCGCCATGCGTTTCACCGCGTCCAGGCCCGCCCGGCTAAAGCCCACGCCGGCGATATTGGTGCGTTCGTGGGTCAACAGATATTTGGCGTAGGTCCAGCCTTTGTTTTCTTCGCCCACCAGATTTTCAACCGGCACTTTGACATCCGTGAACCAGACTTCGTTCACCTCATGGGTGCCATCCAGCAGGATGATCGGGCGCACTTCAATGCCAGGGGTGTCCATATCAATCAGCAGAAAGGAAATGCCGGATTGCTGCTTGGCATCGGGATCGGTTCGCACCAGGCAGAAGATCCAATTCGCGTATTGGCCCAGGGTGGTCCAGGTTTTCTGACCATTGACCACATAGTGATCGCCGTTGCGCACTGCGCGGGTTTTCAGGCTGGCCAGATCAGAACCTGCACCTGGTTCAGAATAGCCCTGGCACCACCAGTCTTCGCCCGACAGGATGCGCGGCAGGTAGTGGTCCTGCTGCGCCTTGGAGCCGAATTTCTGCAACACGGGTGCCAACATCGACAGACCAAAAGGCACAATGCGCGGTGCATTTGCACGGCAGCACTCTTCCTCAAAGATGTGGCGCTGGACAGCGTTCCATTCGCAACCGCCAAATTCCTTTGGCCAATTGGGGGCGAGCCAGCCCTGATCGTTGAGGATCGCATGCCATTTTTCATGCCCCTCTTTGCCCAGTTCTTTGCCGTTGCGCATGGCATCGGCCATCTCTGCTGGCAGCTTTTGTGCCAGGAAGTCCTGCACTTCTCTGCGAAATGCCTGCTCTTCGGCAGAATAATTCAGATCCATTTGGTGCTTCCTCCCAGAAAGCCACCCCTGGATTTTGATCCAGAGGAGCGCCCAGACGTCTCTTCGTGGTGACGTTTGGGCGCATTTTGTTGATTGATGAGCGAAATCAGTAGATCTCGAACAGGCCAGCAGCCCCCATGCCACCGCCGATGCACATGGTCACCACGCCAAGCTTGGCGCCGCGACGTCGGCCTTCACGCAGGATATGACCCGTCATGCGCGCCCCCGTCATGCCAAAGGGGTGGCCGATCGCGATAGAACCGCCATTCACGTTGCATTTGGCGTCATCAATCCCAAGACGGTTGCGGCAATACAGCGCCTGGCTGGCAAAGGCCTCGTTGAGTTCCCAGATGTCGATGTCATCCACTGTCAGACCATGCCGTTCCAGCAGACGGGGCACGGCGAATACCGGGCCGATGCCCATCTCGTCGGGTTCGCAGCCCGCAACCGCAAAGCCCTTGAAGGCACCCATGGCTTCGATCCCGCGCTGCTCTGCCTCTTTGGAATCCATCAACACCACCGCAGCGGCACCATCGGATAGCTGGCTGGCATTGCCAGCGGTGATGAAGTTTCCTTCACCGCGTACCGGGGCCAGGCCCGACAGCCCGTCCAGCGTGGTGCCGGGGCGATTGCATTCATCCCGGTCCACCAGCGCCTCTTTCATCGAGATCTCGCCGGTTTCCTTGTCCTTGACCGCCATGGTGGTGGTCACTGGAATGATTTCATCATCAAACAGCCCCGCCGATTGCGCCGCAGCAATCCGCTGCTGGCTGCGCAGCCCATAGGCATCCTGATCTTCGCGGCTGATACCGTAGCGCTGTGCCACGACATCGGCGGTTTCGATCATGGTCATATAGACCTCTGGCTTATGCTCTAGCAGCCAGCTTTCATGCGCTGATCGGGCTTTGGGCTGCACCATAGAGATGCTCTCGACGCCGCCCGCAACCATCGGGCCGGCCCCTTCGCAAATGATCTGCTGCGCTGCCAGAGCAATGGACTGCAACCCCGAAGAGCAAAACCGGTTCACCGTCATGCCCGAAGTGGTCACCGGCAGCCCGGCGCGCAGCGCAATCTGGCGCGCAATATTAGCGCCGGTTTCGGCTTCGGGCGTGCCACAGCCGATGATGCAGTCTTCAATCTCGGCCCCCTCAATGCCGGCACGGGCAACGGCTGCTTCGACCGCAGCGCCGCCCATGGTGGCCCCATGGGTCATGTTGAACGACCCGCGAAAGGATTTGGCCAGCCCGGTGCGGGCGGCAGAGACAATAACGACTTGTTTCATTAGCTGTTTTCCTTGTTGAGATCGTCAAATGTGCGACCCTCTGCCACCAGTTTTTCCAACAATGGTGCGGGCTCCCAGAAGTAGGGATCCACCTCGGCCCCTTCGGTGATTGTGGCAAGAATTTTGTCCAGTCCCTGCATATCGGCCCATTTCAGCGGCCCGCCGCGATAGCGCGGGAACCCATAGCCAAACAGCAAGGTCATATCGACATCCAGCGGACGGCGCGCGATGCCTTCGCCCAGCACCTTGGCTGCCTCATTCACCATGGCCGCCATATAGCGGGTGACGATTTCCTCGTCGCTAAAGGCGCGCGGAGTAATGCCTTTTTCTGCGCGTTCCGCCGCGATCAGGTCGATGATTTCAGGATTAGGCGTGCCACCGCGTTTGCCAGCCTCATAGACATAGTAGCCTTTGCCAGTCTTCTGACCAAAGTGCCCGGCTTCGCAGACCTTATCCATATAATTGCTGTCGCGGTCGCGTGGATCCATGCCCTCGGCCCGTTTGCGTTTGCGCACCGCCCAACCGATATCCAGCCCCGCCAGATCGGCCACCGCAAATGGCCCCATAGCAAAACCAAAATCGGTCAGCGCCTTGTCGATCTGATAGGGAGAAGCCCCATCCAGCACCATATGATCCGCCGCCTTGCGATAGGTGGCCAGGATACGGTTGCCGATAAAGCCATCGCAAACGCCGGCCCGTACCGAGATCTTTTTCAGCCGCTGCCCCAGGGCAAAGCCCGTGGCGACCACATCCAGCGCGGTCTTATCCGCGACCACGACTTCCAACAGCTTCATCACATGCGCGGGCGAGAAGAAGTGCAGCCCGATCACATCTTCGGGACGCGAAGTGCAGGCGGCGATTTCATTCACATCCAGATAGGATGTGTTGGACGCCAGGATCGCGCCCTTCTTGCAGACCTCATCCAGCTTGGTGAAGACCTGCTTTTTGACGCTCATCTCTTCAAAGACCGCCTCAATCACCAGATCGACCTCGCTCAGCGCGCTATAGTCGGTGGCCAGGGTCAGCGCCTCTTCGGTCAACTGGGTGAACTGCGCCTCAGAGATTTTGCCGCGCTTCAACGCACCCTGCAGGTTGCCACTGATACGCCCCTTGGCGGCCTCTGCCGCCTCGGCAGTCATCTCCAGCATCACGACAGACAGGCCAGCCAGCAGCGCAGCAGTGGCGATGCCCGCCCCCATGGTGCCGCCGCCGATCACGCCGATGGCGGCCAGATCACGCGGCTCGACGCCCTTCAGCTCGGGCAGCTTGCTGACCGCGCGCTCTGAAAAGAAGGCATGGATCAGCCCTTCGCGCTGGTCTGAATTCATCAGCTGCATGAACAATTCACGCTCGCACTTCAGCCCCTCCTGCAGAGAGCTGGACTCTGCTGCCGCCTGCACGGCACGCACGCAGGTCGCAGGCGACAACTGGCCCCGGCCCTTTTTCAGCGTTGCCTCATAGACCGCATCAAAATCAATGGCCTGCGGCGCGGGCAATTCCCCCACAGCGCGTCGGGGCGCGCCCTGATCCAGCAGGTCCTGCGCATAGGCCAGGCCAACCTCGCGTGGCTCTCCCTCGGCAATCTTGTCGATGATCCCCATGGCAAGCGCCTCTTTGGCCCCCACCTGACGTCCGGATGTAATCATCTCCAGCGCGGCTTCGGTTCCCGCCACACGGGGCAAGCGCTGCGTACCACCCGCGCCTGGCAGAATACCCAGATGCACCTCGGGCAGCCCCATTTTCGCCGATGGAACAGCAACTCGATAGTGTGACGACAGCGCCACCTCTAGCCCGCCCCCCAGGGCAGTCCCATGCAGCGCCGAGACCACCATCAAGGGCGAGGCCTCGATGCGGTTGCACAGATCGGGCAAAAAGATCCCCCGCGGTGGCGCGCCAAATTCACGAATATCAGCGCCGGCAAAATAGGTGCGGCCCTCACCATAGATCAAAACCGCCTTGGCCCCCTCTTTTTCAGCCCGTTCGATTCCTGCGAGCAGGCCTTCGCGAATATCAAAACCCAGCGCATTCACCGGTGGGTTCTGTGCTTTCAAAACGGCGATCTCTCCGACGCGTTCATAGCCGATGGCATCTGTCATTCGAATTCCTTTTCTCCCGTTGGGCTCCAGCGCAGCCGCCCGGTTAGCCCCTGTGTTTCGTCAATCTCAGCATAAGCCATGTCTTAGCGCAAAGTCCCAGCGCAAAGCGCCGATGCAGAACCTCACGTCACAGGCAGTACATCCACCAAGGGCGATGATGGCTCCTTGAAAATTCCACAATGCGGAAATCTATTCCACAAATTTCCACTTACCTTAGGCAAGAGCCTTCATAGGATCAAGCCATAAACAATCCAGACGACCTAGCGGAATTCCCACCCCAGACAGCCGCATCAACCGACAGCCACAGATCAAGAAAAGGGGCACCTGCCCGTGCAGATGCCCCCTTCAGATATTTCAGCTGCCCAACCCGATCCGGCCAACCCAGTCCAGTCCGCCCCAGTCAAGCGTCGGCGCGTGACACCGGCACGCGATGCCAGCCCCCACTGATCGACTGCACCTATAGCTCCGCCTTGATGACCCCGCTTGCCACCCATGCGTCAAAAACCTCTAGCACTTTGTCACAAAACGCGGCGTCATTGATGTGACAGTCCAGTGGGTACAGGTCGACACTATCGGGGCAGACAGCGCGAATCTCTGCGCAAAACGCCGCAAGCCCCGCCGCATCCTGCAGGTCTCCTCCGGGGCGATCCCACTCATTGCAGCCCCGTTCAGGCAAAATCAGTGCCACCGGTGCCACCGCCTCTGACAACTTGTCACAGATCGAACGCGCCACCGCCCGGCGTTCCGGCCCATCCAGTACTGCGGAAGACAGCAACCGGTTATGGGCATGGGTCGGGCGGCCCTCCAGCGCGCTCGGCACCCCCTGCCAGCCAACGAAATCAACCAGATCATAACACCCCGGCGCCACCAATTGCGGCGTACCGACCCGGCCCGCATGGGTCAGGCGATCCGCCCCCGCCGACAGCCCGCCAAACAAATGGTTTGAAACCTCCTGCGGCGCAAAATCCAACACCGCAGCAAAGGCACCCTCGCCTGCAAGACTCTCAAAGGCGCGCCCCCCCATGCCGGTGGCGTGAAATACCGCAACCTCAAACCCCCGCGCCTCCAGCGCGGGCTTCAGCTGCACCATATACCGCAGCACGGTCTTGCCAAAAGAGGTCATCCCAATCAGTGGCCGCTGCCGCCGTGGCGCCTCAACTGCACGCGCCGCCCCCAAGATCGCCCCAGCGGCTTGGCTCAGTGCCGCCCTGCATATCGAATTCAACCCATACAGCCCACCAGCCCAAAGGATCATCTGCACATCCGCCGGGATCCGGTCCGGCGGCATCAAGGGCGAAAAGGCAACGGTAGAAACCACATATTTCGGCACCCCAACAGGCAGCGCCGCGCAGAGATCCAGCGCCAGATCGGTGCCCATGGTCCCCCCCAGCACCACCACCCCATCAATGCGCCCGTCCAGATGCAACTGACGTGCCTTGGCAGCCGCTCCCGCCCCCATGATCTGCATCGCGATATTTTCGTCGCCACTCGCGATCGCCGCCTCAATGGTACTGCCTCCGGCACGAGCCACTTCATGCTTGCTCACATCCACCGGGCGCCGCGGACTCCCCAGAACGCTCACATCCATCGACAAAACGGCACCACCCTGGCCACGAATAACCTCTGCCAGATACCACAGCTCATCCTCTTTGGTATCATAGGTGCCGACCACCAATA
The DNA here is from genome assembly GCF_029697505.1 of Pseudophaeobacter profundi. GTDB lineage: Bacteria > Pseudomonadota > Alphaproteobacteria > Rhodobacterales > Rhodobacteraceae > Pseudophaeobacter > Pseudophaeobacter profundi. The sequence continues at coordinate 47,305 of NZ_JARJEF010000007.1, forward strand.
TGGTCTTTTCAACCGTCATCGCTCACTCCCCCCTGCGGCCCCTGGCGCCGCCCATTTCATCTTGCTCCAAATACCTCCGCCGGAGGCCACAGGTTTTGCAGGGCAAAACCTGTTCACAGCATCCCCTACAACTGGATCCAGGCGGTTTTGAGATCCAGGTATTTGTCCAGGGCATGCAGGGATTTGTCATGCCCATTGCCCGATTGGCCAACCCCGCCCAGCGGTACGGTATTATCCGCACCGCCATAGGTATTCACATGCACCACGCCGGCCCGGATGCCCGCGACCATGCGATGGGCCCGCGACAGATCCGCCGTCCAAACCCCCGCCGCCAGACCAAAGTCAGTGGCATTGGCCAGACTCAAGGCCTCCGCTTCGCTGTCAAAGCTGCTCACCGACAGGACCGGGCCAAAGACCTCGCGCTGAAACAGGGCGTGATCGCGTGCAACGCCCGTCACAACTGTTGGCGCCATATAGCTGCCGCCCGTCTCGGCCAAGATCCGCGCGCCACCGGTGATCACCCGCCCCCCTTCAGCGCGGGCCATATCCATGAAGGACAGGTTGCGCCGCAGCTGCTCTTCGGAATTCACCGCGCCGATCTGCGTGCCCAGATCCAGCGGATCCCCGACCCGCAGCGCCTCTGCCTCAGCCGCCAGCCGCGCAACAAACTCATCATGTATCGAGGCCGCCACCAAGAGCCGCGCCCCGGCGACGCAGACCTGGCCGGAATTGCGAAAAATCCCCATGGCCGAAACTTTGGCCGCCTTGCCCAGATCCGGTGCATCGGCAAAAATGATATTGGGGGATTTGCCACCCAGCTCCAGATAACAGCGTTTCAGATTGGATCGCGCCGAGGCCTCCAGCAGCTTGCGCCCTGTCCCGCCCGAACCGGTAAAGGCCAGGACATCAACCCCCATCGATTCTGCCAGCGCCGCGCCCGTCTCTGCGCCCCTGCCGGTGACCACGTTGAACACCCCATCCGGCAAACCGCACTCGACACAGATCTCCGCCAGCCGCAACAACGTCAGCGAAGCTGTCTCGGCCGGTTTCAGCACCACCGAATTGCCCATGGCCAGGGCGGGTGCCAACTTCCAGGCGCCAATCATCAGCGGAAAGTTCCAGGGCACAATCGCCCCCACCACGCCAACCGGCACCCGATGTACCAACCCCAGGACATCCGATGCCGTGGGGGCCACTTCTCCCGCAATCTTGTCCAGGGCCTCGGCGTAGTAGCGAAAGGTCCCGGCGGCCGATCCCGGTTCCGCCTTCAGGGCCATGTTGAATTCGGTGCCATTGTCGCGTACCCCCAGGACGGCCAGCTCAACCGCCTCGGCTTCGATACGCTCGGCGATCCGGTACAGAACCTTCTTGCGTGCAGCGGGGGACTGCCCCGCCCAACGACGATCATCATAGGCACGGCGCGCCGAGGCGACCGCCTTTTCGACATCCGCCGCAGAAGCACCCTCCAGCGTGGTTAGAACAGCCCCCTCAATCGGCGAAGTAACTTCGAGTGGCGTGCCCGAACCTCTTTGCCACGATCCTTCAAGAAAGAGTTTTTGCGGCGCGACATCAGCTGCCCGAAGCTGGTTGATGCGGTTTTGGTCTGCCATTCGGCCTCCTTTAGCTCCTTGCGATCCCGCCAGACGCGCAGCAGGTGGCTTGCAAGAACCAAGATGATGATGATGAAAAGAATGAATGATATCGGTCGATTGATGAAATCAAGCGGCTCTTTGACCCGGGCCATACCAGCCCGTAGCTTGACCTCCATTATGCCACCCAGCACCATCCCCAGAATGATTGGAACCGCCGGCAGCGACAGCCGTTTGAGGATAAAGCCAAAGATGCCGAACCCCGCCGCAATCAGGCAATCCGTGGCTGAATTGCGCAGCGAATAGACGCCAACAAAGCTCAGGGTCAGAATGCACACCCCAAGGAACCGATTGGGGATTTTCACCACCTGCACCAGCGACCGGGTGGCAAAAAGCAGGAAGACAAGCACCAGAACATTCAGCACCAGCAGCGCCAGATAAAGCGCCACGACGAAATCCATGTCGTTCTGAAACAGCGCCGGCCCCGGCACCACGTTGTGCACATAAAAGACGCTTAGCATCATTGCCGTCAGCGCCTCGCCCGGGATGCCCAGCGCCAAGAGCGGCACCATGGCTGCCGCCGGCACGGCGTTGTTGGCGGTTTCCGCCGCGATCAACCCCTCGGAAGAGCCATGGCCAAAATCCTGCGGCCGCTTAGAGGTTTTCTGCGCGTAGGTATAGGACATGAACTGGGCGGTGAACTCTCCGACACCTGGAATCATCCCCATCAAGACGCCAAAGCTGGCTGAAACGGCGGTGACACGCGGATGGCGCGCCAGTTCGCGCAGCCCCTGGAACATGCCGCCGCGTAGCTTGTTCAGATGTACTTTTTCGTCTTCATCCATCAGCAAGACAAAGGCCTGGCTTAGGGCAAAAAGCCCCAGAACCACCACGATCAGATTGACGCCACTGCCCAGGAAATCCTGCCCGAAGGTATAGCGTTGGGTGTATTTCACCGGCTCCATGCCGACCGAGTTCAAAAAGATCCCCAGACAGGCCAGTGCGCCGGCAATCAACGCCTGGCCACGATGTGCCACCACCACCAGAAGCAGGCCTAGCAGGGCGGCGAGAAAGATTTCACGACTGCCAAACATCGGCGCCACCTTGGCCAGAACCGGGGCAAACAGGATCAGGCAGATGACGGAGAAGACACCGCCAAAAAAGCTGGCCGAATAGGCAAGGCTCAGGGCGCGGCGTGGCTCTCCGCGGGCGGTCATTGGATAGCCATCATAGGTGGTCAGCGCATTGACCGCCGTACCCGGCGTATTGATCAGAATCGCAGGGATTGCACCGCCGTACATCGACGAGCCGTAGATCCCCAACAGCACCGTCAGCCCGACGATAGGATCCATCGAAAAGGTCGCGGGCAACAAAATGGCAATCGCCACAGCCGGGCCAACACCGGGGATCGCCCCGATCAAGACCCCGCCTACCGATCCGGCAAGCAGCGCCAGCGCCACGTCCCAGCGCATCAGGATGTCAATCGCAGAGAGGAGAAGATCCATCGAACACCCAGAGTTTAGAGATACAGAATGAAGAAACTGCGCAGGCCAGCAGGCAGGTAATCATAGAGCAGCGCACCGGGAATTCGCACGCCCAGAACCGCCTTGAACACCACCACAACCGCAACCGCAAAACCGAGGGAGATGCCCAGCATCCAGCCACCGCGATAACCCATGCGGCGCGCCAGCAGCGGCACAAAGACCAGGGTCACAGGTAGGTAGCCAACTAGCGGCACCAAAAGCACGTAGCCCATGAACCAAAACGCAAATTCCAAGCTGCGCCCCCATAGCCTAGCTTCCCACAGATCATAGCGTGAGGTGCGGCGCCACGGCAGGGCGTAGACATGCAAGCCGCCCAGAAGCACCATGCCACCAAGGCTGATCGCAGGCCAGAACCGTGGCTGGGCAAAGAGCTGGGTCTTTTTGACCCAAGCGGTTTGCTCTCCGATCAGCGCTAAGAGCAGCACCGAAAGGGTCAGAAACACCAGGGCAAAAATCAATTGGCCGCGTCGGGGGCCGACAAAGCGGCGTTCTCGTTCCGTTGTCATTGAGGGATCTTTTTTGCTTTGCGCAGAAACAGAAACCGGGGCCACAGCAGGCCCCGGCAGGATATTTGGCTTGGCTAGTCGAGCAGAGCACTGATTTTGGCCATGGTGGCAATATCGGCGGCCACGCGGCTGGCACTTTGATCCGCGTCCTGCCAGTAAACCAAGGCACCGGTCTCATCGGCCACGGCCTGGGCACGATCACTCAGCATGGTCTTTTCGGCCACCACGATGATCTTGTCGCGCACATCCTGCGGCGTATCCTTTGACACAAACAAGCCGTTCCACAGGGCAATGTTCAGACCTGCATCCAGCTCTCCGATGGCGGGAGCATCGGGAACCAGCGGAATGCGTTCATCGGTGATCGAGACCAGCACTTTGACCTGGTCCAGACAGGGCAGGATCAACTGCAATGTCGTATTGATGACATCCGCATCCCCCGAAGCCAGCGTATTGCAATCCAGCGCATCAAATGCGGCGTCCGATCCCCAGTTGAACCCGGCGTTCTTGGCAAAGGCCTTGGTTACCTGGGTTGGCGTCAGCACATCACCAAAATGGCCCAGCGCCACGTCATTTTCCTTGGCGTAGGCGGTCAGCTCTTCCATCGTTGAATATGGCGCATCAGCCGAGGTGGCGATGACAAAGGGATAGGTGAGGAAGATCCCCAGCGGGTCAAACTTGGCCGGCGTCAACGGCGCGATGTCGATCTGATGGCCCATGACCGGCACGCCGATGACAAAAGAGCCAACCGTGTACCCATCGGCCGGGGCATTGGCCACTTCGATTGCGCCGGGGAACGGCCCACCACCGCCGCCGGGCTTGTTCACAACGGCAGCCGCCACGCCATATTCGGCCTCAAAATCATCGGCAATCATCCGCGTCAGCACATCCTCCAGATCGCCAGGTGGCCAGGGCACGATAAAGCTCACTGGTTTTTCTGGGTATTCCGCCTGCGCAGCCACTGCGCTCAGGCCCAGAGCTGCCGCTGCAGCGGCCCCTTTCACAAGATTGGTCAATTGCATTTTACTCTCCCGGTTGGTGCTGAGGTTTCAGCGGGTGCGGTTCATTATTTGAACCATCGGTTTGAATTTAGATTGACAGTCCACCCGCTTATCTGTCAACAAAATAACATCTTGGGTGTTTGTTTTTGCGAACCAATGCCCTGTATTCACCCAGATGGAGACCGGATCAGCGCATGGGAACTGTCACCAAAGCCCTGTCATTGTTAAGTTTTTTTGCCCCTGACCGGCCCGAAATCGGGTTGAGCGACCTCACCCGCCTGTCAAGCATGAACAAGGCTACGGTCTATCGCCTCATGGGCGAGTTGCAGGCGGCAGGATTCGTTGAGCAGGGAGAAGGCGACCGCGCCTATCGGCTGGGACCGCAGGTTTTGCACCTGGCCGCCCTGCGCGAGGCCTCGACGCCTATTCTATCCGTTTCACGCCGGATCCTGCGCGAGCTGAGCGATGAAACCGGCGAAACCACCCATGTGTCGCTGGGACATGACAGCTGGGTGCAGACCCTCAGCCATGCCTATTCGCCGCGCCATGCAACCAAGGTCACCATGGAGGATGCCCAGACGGTGACCTATCATGCCACCAGTTCTGGGCTGGCGATCCTGGCCTATGCCGATCCGCAGTTTGTCGACAGCATTCTGTCGCAACCCCTGAAAAGCCACACAAGCAAAACGCTGGTCGACCCCGATCTCATCCGCAGCAAACTGGAACAGATCCGCCAGACCGGTCTGGCCGATACGCTGGGCAGCTTTGAGCTGGAAGTGCATTCCCATGCGGTGCCGATTTTTGGTGCCGACCATCGCGCCATTGGGGCACTGGCGGTGGCCGCCCCCGCCGCCCGCATGCCTGCCGCGCAACAAGACATCATTCGCGCCGCCCTACGGCGCGCAGGGGCTGCCCTAACCCATCGTATCGGGGGCCGCCCGCCCGCGGATTACCCCCAGTGCGCTGCCCCGTGATCCTGCCGTTTTTCCTTCAAGATACCCCCGGTCCTCTCCGGACCTGATCAGGAGTTTACCAGATGAAAGATTCCAATTTCCTCAAAGAACACAATGCAAAATCGCTATGGCATCCGATGGCGCATCCAGCCGACAGCCTAGCCAATCCGCCAACGATCATCACCGGGGCCAGCGGTGTGCGGATCCGCGACGTCGATGGCCACGAAGTCATTGACGCAGTGGGGGGGCTGTGGAACGTCAACCTTGGGTTTTCCTGCCAGCCCGTCAAAGATGCCATCGCCGCGCAGCTGGATGTGCTGCCCTATTATTCAACCTTTCGCGGCACCAGCAATGATCAGGTGATCCAACTGGCGGAAGAGTTGCGCACCTTCTTTGCCCCGGATGGGCTCAGCCGGGCATTCTTTACCTCGGGGGGATCTGATTCCGTCGAAACCGCCCTGCGCCTGGCGCGGCAGTATCACAAGATCCGCAGCGAGGCTGCGCGCACCAAATTCCTCAGCCTGAAAAAGGGCTACCACGGCACCCACATGGGCGGGGCTTCGGTCAATGGCAATGCCAACTTCCGCACCCAGTATGAACCACTCTTGCCGGGCTGCCATCACATCCCCGCGCCCTATACCTACCGCAATCCCTTCAACGAAAGCGACCCCGAGCGCCTGGCCCAGCTCTGCCTGCAAGCGCTGGAGGACGAGATCGCCTTTCAGGGGGCTGGCACCATCGCCGCCTTCATCATGGAGCCAATCCTGGGCGCCGGCGGGGTGATCCCCCCCCATGCAAGCTTCATGCCCGGCGTGCGTGAAATTTGCGACAAATATGGCATCCTGTTGATCGCGGATGAGGTGATCACCGCCTTTGGCCGCACCGGATCCTGGAGCGGATCGCGCCACTGGGGGGTGCAGCCAGATTTCATGTGTACCGCCAAGGCGATCACCAATGGCTATTTCCCCTTTGGCGCGGTGATGATCGCGGATCAGGTGGCCGAAGTGTTTGAACAGGACGAAACAGGCCGCGCCGCTATTGGCCATGGCTACACCTATTCCGGCCACCCCGTGGGCGCGGCCGCAGCCCTGGCCTGCCTGCAGGAAACCCAGCGCCTGAATGTGCCAGAAAACGCCGCCGCTCGTGGGCAGGAGCTGCACCAAGGGCTACAGGCCCTGCAACAAAAATACCCGCTGATTGGCGATGTGCGCGGTGGCCACGGGCTGATGTGCGCAATGGAGCTGGTCGCAGATCGCGACACCAAATCGGCCGCCGACAAAAAGACCCTCGCCAGGCTGCAGGAGGTCACCTATCAGAACGGTGCCATGGTGCGGGTCTCTGGCCCCAATATCATCCTGTCGCCCCCCCTGGTCCTTAGTACGCAGGACGTCACCGGCATCCTTGCTGCTCTCGACGCGGGTTTTGCTGCGGTCAGTTGATCAAAGACTGAATTTGGCGCGGGCAGCGATTTGCCCCGGCCAAATGCAGCCGCTATCACGCCAGCAACCCACACGATAGCGCAGGCAAATGGCCCAAGCACCGGCCCAGGACGCAACCGCAGCCGACCGAAGGGAGGCTGCCACCGGATACCATGGCGGGCCCGAAGCATATGCTTCGGGCCCGCTGCCTCTCATAGCGCCGCTCACGCGGCGCGGCACCGTGATATGGCAGAGGCGGCGCTATCGCAGCATCCACCGGTATCGCTTGCCGTCTTGAACAGCGGCTTGACCTGGGGTCAGAAAGTCAAACGAAATGCACATAGAAATCGCGCATCCCATCGCCCTCCAGATCGCGGGTCTTGCGCGCTTCCTTGCGCTTCATAAAGACGTGGTTGGCAACCAGATCGCTCCCCACCGCCTCGCACAGAGCATGGTCGCGCTCCAAATCAGCCACCGCGCCTTTCAGGTCAATCGCTGTGCCGTCGCGCGCATCCGTCCGATCAAAACCATCTCCTGTCTCCATCGCAGGCAGTGCATAGCCTTGCTCCACCCCCAACAAAGAGGCCTGCAATACCGCAGCAACCGCAGTATATGGATTGGCAGACGCATCCGCCATGCGATGCTCCAGCCGCGCCTTGCTCCCCCCTTCAGAGCTGATCCGAGTGGTGACATTGCGATGATCCCCCCCCCAATTCTGCCAATACCCCGACAGAGACCCCGGCTGCAGTCGCATATAGCTGTTGGCGGTGGGCGCGATCAGCCCCGCCAGCCCCTTATGGTGATGCACGACACCCGCCAGGCAGCCCCGCGCCAGATCGTTCATATGCTCTGGCCCGCCGCGCGGCCCCGAGGACAGCGCATTGCCGCCCACCTCGTTCACGAAGGAATAGTTGATATGCATACCAGAGCCGCCGGCCTCGGGCACGGGCTTGGGCATGAAGGTCAGGACGATCCCATATTCCAGCGCGATCTCTCGCGCCATCAGACGGAACAGCACGATATCGTCCACTGCCTTCACCGCATCATCAAAGGTCAGGGTGTATTCAAACTGCGGCGAGTCAAACTCCGCCGTGATCATATCCAGCGAAAAACCCATCTCATCCGCCATCGCCCAAATCCGGTCGTTAAAGCGCAACGGATCGGCAAATGGCCCGGTACCGTAGACCACGCCCCCCGGCGCGTCATAGGGCATCAAGCGGCCTCGCTCATCCGCCTGCAGCGCATAGGCTTCCAGCTCGATACCCACCTTGGGCTGCAGGCCGCGCGCCTGCCAGCCCGCAACAGCCCGCTTCAGCGCCCCGCGCGGGCACAGGGACAACGGCACCCCATCTACATCAAACAAATCGCCCAGCACGACATTGGTATTGGCATGCCAGCTGTTGCGAATATCGTCATGCTGCCAGCGCAGCTCCATATCCGGCATGCCCTGTTTGACCATCGCCCCCGGCGCATCCAACAGATCGCGATCATAGTGTGTGCCAAAAACTGAACGGCAAAACCGGGTGTCATCATTGCCAATTTTGGCCGCTGGCAGATACTTCCCCCGCATGATGCTAAGGTGGTCGCAGAACATCGCGCGCAAGCGGGTCTTCATGGCATTGATCCTTCCAGGTTGGTCAATCTGCAGAGGTGGCTGTGTCTAATCTCTTTCAGCTTGTCGTCTTCTTGGAACAAAAAGCAGCTCCGGTTTCAGAAACATGGCATTACTTAACATATTTAGTGTCACGCGGGGACGATTATTATCACCCATCCTGGTAGATGCGGCGCGAGCACCGTGTCACACGCACCGGCAGCTCTTTTATGCCGCCGACAAAATTTGATCGCAGAAACTTATGCGGTCCGGCAGCCTCGATGTGGCTGATGCGCTTGGCCAGTTCTTGAAACAGCACCGTCACCTCCAGCCTCGCCAACCACATGCCCAGGCAGACATGCGGGCCAAACTGGCCAAAAGAAAGATGCCGGTTGGGGCTGCGCATCAGGTTGACCCGAAAAGGATCGTCAAAATAGCTGTCATCCCGATTGGCCGAAGCAAACCAATACAGCACCTTATCCCCTTCGCGGATCAGCTTGTCGTGCACCTTGATATCGCGTGTTGCGGTGCGACGAAAATAGATTGCCGGGGTGGCCCAGCGAATGATCTCATCCGCTGCCGTATCCCAGATGGCACCCCCCGCCTGCATCTGCGCCAACAGCTCGGGCTGGTGACACAGCGCCTGTATGCCCGCCGCAATGGAATAGCGCGTGGTGTCATTGCCCGCCGCCACCAAGAGACAGAAAAAGTTACGAAACTCCGTCTCGGAAATGACCGAGCCATCCTTGGCCGGCTGCAGGATCATGTTCAGCACACCGGCGGTATCGCCCGCTTTGGCTTTGTCGGCCATCAACTGTTTGGCGTAAAGATACAGCTCCGCCCCGGCCGGGGAATTGAAAGGCATTAACCGAAACGCGTCGGTTTCCAGCTTGTCCATCACATGGGCCGTGAAATCCGGATCTGTATTGGCAATCAGCGCGTCGCCTTTTTCCACCAACCAGGGCAAATCGGTCTCGGGCAGACCAACCACCCGCCCCAGCATCCGCATCGGCAGGGTGCGGGCAATCTGCTTGGTGGCATCAAACTCCCCCAGTTCCAGAACCGGATCCAGTATTTCGGCGCAGATATCGCGAATTTCCTGCTCATACTGCGCCATGCTGGTCTTGGAAAACGCCTTCATCAGCTTCATGCGCACCTGCGAATGTTCTGGCGGATCGGTTTCCTGAAAGGTCCGCCGCGCCAGATATTCCTCATAGCTCTGATCCTCCATGCGGATCCCGCGCGCCGAGGAAAATACCTCCGTGTTCTTGTTCATCCGGGTGATGTCCTCATAACGGGTCACCGACCAGAAATTTTCCCCGCCAGGATACTGGGTCCAATGTATCGGATCGTGGCGCCGCAGCCGGGCAAAGGTGTTGTGCGGCGCGCCATGGGCAAAACTGTCATGACTGCTGAGATCAGCATAGCCGTCGTCCTGTGGTGTCCAGATGGTCATATTGGGCTTCCCGAATATCTCTATTATGTATACTATTGGGGATCATAAATATGTAAATATAAATCTAATGAGAAATTTCATGCACTTAGCCATTCTGGTTACGAATACTGACAAGAGCAGCTTTGCCGCAAAGCACCCCCTTGATGAAGAGAAGTTCACCCATCTCATTCAAATGGCGCGCCCGGATTGGCTCTGCAGCGCCTTTCAAATTCATGCCGGCGATTTTCCGGCAGATCTGCAGGCGTTTGATGGCGTGATGATCACAGGCAGCCCCGCCTCAACCCGTAGCGGCCTGCCTTGGATCGATCCACTCCTGACATTGATACAGAACATGCACGCACAAAAGCTGCCTCTGTTCGGTGCCTGCTTTGGCCATCAGGCCATCGCGCTGGCGCTTGGCGGCCAGGTGGCGCAAAACCCCGATGGCTGGGTACATGGGCTCATCCGGAATCATATGCAGACCCGCCCCGCCTGGGCACGAAAGCTTCCCGCAGATTTTGCCCTCTACGGCTCTCACAGCGAATATGTCGCCCGGCTGCCCGACGATGCAATTGAAACCGCAAAAAGCAGAGGGCTGAATGCAGGGTTTTGCATAGGCAACCATATCTGGACCAGCCAACACCACCCCGAGATGAGCCATGATTTCATCACCGCCCTGACCGAAGAAATGCGCCCCAGCCTTGGCACCGCCGCCTACGCCCAGGCCAAGGACAGCCTGCGCCAACAGGCAGATCAGGGGCTCTTCGCACAGAGCCTGGCCCAGTTTTTTGACGAAGCTGTTTGACCAGATCGGCCGCGCGGCGACCCACGCCACGGCCCCGGCAGATTTCATCTTACCCTAAATACCTCCGCCGGAGGCCTAGAAACGGCGCAACGCGCCTACGTGACTGCCGCCTAGCCAAGCGCCGCCAATAGATCCATCACCGTGACCTGATCAAACTGCACATGCTCTGCCATCTTGGCCCGCGCCGCACTGCGGTCATGGGCAAATATCAGCTCGGCAATCTCGCGATGTTCGCGGGCAGATTGCGCAATCGACCCCGGATACTGATAGCGCGCCCGATAATAGGCCATCAGCTTGCGCGCATTGGTCTTGATCATCTCCAACAGAAACGGATTGCCCGCCCCCATGGCCACTGCCGCATGAAACTGCAGGTTCAGCTGGTAATAGCCATTGGGATCGCCATCGCCCTTTCTGTCCGCATGGGTTTCACAGGCCCGCACTGCCTGTTCCAGCGCCCGGGCCTGATCGGGGGGCATGCGCCGCGCAGCCAGCCCTGCCGCCTGGCCCTCCAGGCTTGCGTGCACTTCAAGGATCGCCAGAAACTCTTCCAGTGTCGGCTTGAACAGCACCGCCCCCTTGCGCGGCTGGCGCCGGATCAGACCCGCCGCTTCCAGCTGGATCAGGGCTTCGCGGATTGGGGTACGAGACACGTTATGACGCGCGGCCAGCCCCGCCTCATCCAGCAGGTCGCCAGGATTAAGCGCCCCTGCATCGATATCCTCAAGGATCGCGTTCAATAGCCCTTCGGTCTGCCCTGCCACTGCCCAGCATCCTGTCTTGTCTGTTGCCAAATTCGCCCGCACATTAAGGCCCCGCACCGACCATGGCAACAAAGCACCCGGAGGGGCAACGTTGCCTGTCATATCGGGCGTCTTTAGCTGCTGCGATGCGGAACCGGGCCACGAATGTTCCGGGTCAACTCGGGCGCGACCTCGTCGGCCTCATACACCCCAAGCAAGATCCCCTTTGCCGCAGACTGTCCGCGCCCGGCTTCGATCTGATCATCGGAAATGGTGGTGCGCTGCGACATACGCAGTCCCCAATGCCGCAAGCGATCATACATCAGTGAGATGACATCATCGTGCTGCGGGCTTTGCCCCAAATCGACCAGTTCATCGGGGTCTTCCTGCAGATCAAACAACATCGGCGGCAGCCCGCCTTCGGCATGCATGAATTTCCAGCGCGCATCGGTCACCATGAACAGCCGGGCATCTTTCGGCTGCAACCCAAGCTTGGCACAGAGCGGCATGGTGGAATAGTCGAACTCTGCCACCGCATGGTCACGCCAGTCCGGCTCGGCCCCATGCAGCCAGGGCACCAGCGAATGCCCCTCCAGGATATGCCCCAACGGTGCCCCACCGGCAAAATCGAGAAAGGTTGGCGCAAGATCAATGGCTTCAACCAGGGCGTCACAGGTACTGCCCCGCGTCACATCGGCGGCGGCACGCGGATCATAGACAATCAGCGGCACCTTGATCGAAGGCTCGTGGAAAAGGTTCTTTTCGCCCAGCCAGTGATCGCCCAGATAATCGCCGTGATCCGACGTAATCACCACCATGGTGTCACGCATCCGTCCGGTTTCTTCCAGATAGGCAAACAGCCTGCCCATTTGATCATCCGCCTGTTTGATCAGCCCCATATAGGCTGGGATCACCTTCCGGCGCACCTCTTCGCGGCTGAAACTTTTGCCGATCGGATTGTTCATCATACCAGAAAAAACCGGATGTGCCCCCTCGCGCTCGGCCTCAGAGCGCACGGCCGGCAGCACATCCTCGGGGCCATACATGTCATGATAGGGGGCGGGAACAATATAGGGCCAATGCGGTTTGATATAGCTCAGATGCGCGCACCAGGGCCCGGTCCCGTTGGCGCGCTGGTCTTCCATGAACTCTATCGCCTTGCTGGTCAGCCAGGGCGTTTCGCTATCCTCTTCGGCAATATTTGCCGGCTTGTCGGCATTGACCATGAACCACCCCGAGGCAAGCTCATCCCCCGCCGCGCCCGGCGTGATGCCGGCATTGGCAAAATCATTCCAGGGGTTGTCGCCGGGATAGCCCCGCTGTTTCAGATATTCGTTATAGGGGCTGCGCTTGGGGTCATAAAATCCCGCCACCCCCTCTGCCCAGAGCCCATCATCGCGCACATAGGGGTCAAACCCGCATTCGCTTTGCCGTACCCCGATCACGCTGTCCGGTGCCAGGCCCAGCCGTTCCATTCCCACGGCATCCGCCACCATATGGGTCTTGCCGATCAGGCTGCAGCTCATGCCGATGTTGCGCAGATGGTCCCCCATGGTCCATTCGCCAACCTTCAGGGGGTAGGAATTGAACTGCACTCCGTGGCTGGACGGATAGCGCCCGGTATAGCTCGACATGCGCGAAGACCCGCAGGTGGGCGATTGCACATAGGCGCGGGTAAAGCGCACGCCCTTGGCCGCCATGGCGTCAATATGCGGGGTCTGCAGATGCGGATGGCCTGCGCAGCTCAGGTAGTCAAACCGCAGCTGGTCAAACATAATATAGAGAATGTTCATCGCGGGCCTCCTCTTGCCTATGTCACAACTATTGAACAGGTGAAGCAAAAAGGCGAGGCCAAAACAAAAATCATATGCCCCTATTCCGCCGCCGGATTGCCCGCGCGATTGTCTCAGTTCTGTGTGATGTCCCGCGCGGGTTTACGGCCCCTCGCCGGTGATATCCGGCTGGATTTCAACCAAGAGATCCCCGGCCTTGACCTGACCGCCAACCGCACAGGCAATCTGGGTCACGGTGCCCGCGACATCCGCCAGAATTTCGTGCTGCATCTTCATTGCCTCCAGCACCGCCAAGGATTGCCCTAAGACGACCACATCCCCCGCCGCGACATGCAGCGCGCGCAGATTGCCCGGCATTGGCGCCTGATGCGCCCCGCCGCCTGCCGCCGCTTGGGCCGACCTGCCCGCGCGCAGCCGCGTCACCTGCAACAGGCGATCCCCCGTGGCCAGAAACAAATCCTGCCCGATCAGCTGGTGGCATCGAAGATCAACCAAATTGCCATCCACGCGCAGGGGCGCGTTGTGCCCGGTATCGCCCTGCACAAAATGCCCGGTGCCGCCCAGATTGATTTCAATGCCCGTGCCGCTTTGGCGCAGCAAAGCCAGCACCGGGGCGCTGCCAGTCCCTGCCACCTCTAGCAGCATGCGCATCTGCAAGCCGCCCAGATCGCGCCCCTGGCTGGACCAGCCTATCAGCTCGGTCGGCGTCTGGGTCTGCTCGGCCCGTCGCGCCCGTTCGGTCTGATAGATAAGCGCAGCCGCCAGCGCCAGATCCGCACTGAGGTTTTGCACTGGCGGCAGCGGGTCGAAATGATCCACAATAAAGCCCGTTGTCGCCCTGCCGCCGACGAAGGCCTCATGCGACAGCACCGCAAGCAGGAAATCACGATTGCAGGCAGGCCCGAACAGCACCGTCTGGCGCAGGGCAGCCACCAACCGCTGCAACGCCTGATCCCGCGTCGCACCATGGGCGACCACCTTGGCCAGCATAGGGTCATAAAAGGCGCTGACCTCTTGCCCCGCGCGGATCCCGGAATCCACCCGGATCCCCGGCCCCACCGGCGGTTGCCAGTCACGAACCCGCCCGGATTGCGGCAAGAACCCCTGCGCCGGATCTTCAGCATAAAGCCGCACCTCGATGGCATGGCCGTTCAGGGTAATCTCGTCTTGCTGCAAGCCCAGAGCCTGCCCCCTGGCCACGCTGACCTGCAGCGCCACCAGATCCAGCCCGGTGATCATTTCCGTAACCGGATGTTCCACCTGCAGGCGAGTGTTCATTTCAAGAAAGTAGAAATCACCACTGTCATCCAGCAAGAATTCAACCGTCCCCGCCCCCAGATAGCCAATGGCCCGTGCCGCCGCGACGGCGGCTGCCCCCATCTTTGCACGCAGTGCAGGTGTCACCACCGGACAGGGGGCCTCTTCGACTACCTTCTGGTGGCGGCGCTGCACGGAACAGTCCCGCTCTGCCAGGTGGATGGTATGGCCGGTGGCATCGGCAAAGATCTGCACCTCTACATGGCGCGGCCGCAGCAGGGCCTTTTCCAGGATCATCTCATCCGAGCCAAATCCAGACAGGGCCTCGCTTTTGGCCAGTTCCAGCGCTGCGGCAAACTCAGCGGGGTCTCGCACCAGACGCATGCCCCGACCGCCGCCCCCGGCTGCTGCCTTGATCATCACCGGATAGCCAATCGCCACCGCCTCTGCCTGCAGCCGACCCAGCGACTGGTCCGCCCCCTCATAGCCCGGCAGGCAGGGGACCTCGGCCTTGGCCATCTGCCGCTTGGCTTCTGCCTTGTTGCCCATCAGTGCAATGGCAGTGGCGCTGGGGCCAATAAAGACCAACCCGGCCTTGCAGCAGGCGGCGGCGAAATCGGCATTTTCCGACAGGAACCCATAACCGGGATGCAGCGCCTCTGCACCGCTGTCCTGCGCAGCCTGCAGGATTTTGCCCATATCGAGATAGCTATCCGCCACCGGCCCAGCGCCAATGCAGATCGCCCGATCGGCAAACGCCACATGCGGGGCATCGGCATCGGCCTCGGTATAGATTGCAATGCAGGTCAGCCCCAGCTGGCGCGCGGTCCGCATGATGCGCAGGGCAATTTCCCCCCGGTTGGCCACCAGGATTGATGTGAAATCTGTCATAACTGCGCCCCCCTCAGGCCCGCCCAACGCCAAAGGCATTGGGGTTCAGATCACGGCGGCGCGCCTCTTGGCAGGTGGCCAGACAAAAGCCGATGACCGCCCGACTGTCGCGTGGGTCGATCATCCCCATATCCAGCATCCGCCCCGAAGTGAAAAACGCATCCGACTGGCCATCAAAATGGGCGGTGATACCCGCGCGCTGCTTGGCCAGGCGGGCTTCATCCACCGCGACGCCTTTGCGCTCGGCGGTGCGGCGCGCCACCTGTTCCATGGTCAGCGCCGCCTGCGCCCCCCCCATCACGCCCGTCATGGCATTGGGCCAGGTAAACAGAAAATCGGCACCAAAGGCATGGCCGCACATACCGTAGTTGCCCGCGCCAAAGCTGGCCCCGGTATAGAGCGAAATCTTGGGCACTCGCAGGTTGGTCACCGCCTGGATCATCTTGGCGCCATGTTTAATCATGCCCCCGCGCTCATAGGCGCTGCCCACCATATAGCCGGTGGTATTGCCCAGGAAAATTACTGGCGTGCCCGCCTGATCCATCAGTTGCAGAAAATGCGTTGCCTTGGTGGCACCATCCGGGTCAATCGGGCCATTGTTGCCCAGAATGCCCACTGGCTGCCCCATTATATGCGCCTGCAGGCAGACCAGCGCCGCGCCGTAGCCGGGCTTGAAATCCCGCAACACAGACCCATCCACCAGCCGCGCCGCCAGTTCACGCATGTCATAGGGTTTGCGGTAGTCCGCCGGGATGGCCCCGGCCAGCTCTTCGCTGTCATATTGGGGCGGATCATAGGCGACGGCGGGCGCAGCGCAGTTTTGCCAGCCCAGACCCGCCACCACATCGCGGGCAATTTCCAGCCCATGGGCATCATCTTCGGCCAGGTATTCCACCAGGCCCGTGACCTCTGCATGCATCTCGGCACCGCCCAGTTCGACGTCACTGGCCACTTCACCCGTTGCCGCCTGTACCAGGGCCGCCCCTGCCAGCATCGCCATGCCGTTGCCCTTCACCCCGATCACATAGTCCGATAGCCCCGGCTGATAGGCACCACCAGCGGTTGAGGCACCATGCAGCACCGTGATAACCGGATTGCCCGCCGCCGACAGCCGCGCCAGACCGGCAAACATGCCCCCGCCATGCGCCCAGAGTTCAACCGTGTAGCGCATCAGATCGGCCCCGGCGCTTTCGACCAGATGCACAAAGGGCAGCTTTTGCTTCAGCGCGATATCTATCGCCCCCAGCGCCTTGTCCACCGACTTTCCCGTCATCGCCCCGGCATTGATGCCCGCATCATCAACAAAAACCAGACAGCGCACCCCAGAGACATAGCCTATCCCCAGTATGATAGAGGCACCGGGGATCGAGCTCTCTGGATCGGGGTCATCCACCAGATAAGAGGCCATATTGTAGAGTTCGACAAAGGGCAGACCCGGATCCAGCAGCGCCGCCAGGCGTTCACGCGGCGACAGCTGGCCGCGTTTGTCAAAGACCGGGCGGCGTTCCTCTGATTTGGCAGCGGCGCGGGCCTCAAGGGCGCGCATCCGGTCAACCAGTGCCAGCATCTCGGCGCGGTTGCGGGTAAAGCTGTCACTGGAGGGGTTGATCTTGCTGTGAAACGCCGTCATCGAAGGGTCCTTATTGCATAAGCCAGAGCAGAGCGGCGAGCCGCAGGCAGGGCCTGTTGCACCAGGCGATAGTCAAACACCATCAGCCCTGCCCCCGCAGTCGTTCCAGAAGATCAGCATCCACCAAAACCGGGGCAGCAAGCAAGAGCTGGGCATAGCCCTTGGCCTGCGGGTCATTGCGCAGCGACGAGGTCCCGCCACCACCCAGCGCCCCATGCAGCACTATGTTCATCGCAAAGCACTCCGGCAGGTAGAAGCGTTCAATCGCGGCCTGCTCTGCCGCGTCGCTCTCTTGTAAAAAGTGGCCAAAAACCCGCCGCAGATGCGCAGGCGTCAGCGCCGCCCAGATCCAGGGCATCAGGCCGGGGTCGCGGGCCAGCACACCGATATTGGCGATATCGCCCTTGTCGCCACTGCGCGCCCAGGCCAGATCAATCAGTGGCACCTCGCACAGCCGGTCGGCCTGTGGGGTCACAGGGGGGGATGGTCGAGCCGGGGCAACAACCGCCGGGCCGGGCTGGGCAACATAGTCAATTGCGCCAAAGTCATCCGACACCCGCACAGCGACCTGATCCTTGGGCGTCAGGTAGGAAAACAATGCCAGCACCGGCGTCGGTTTTGGCCGCGCCCCGGCAAAGCCGCTCAGCCCCGGAGGCGTCGCCAGGCCCAGCCCGGTGGCCTCTTTCAGGAACAGGGCAACGGCGCGGGCATCTGGGTGGCGCACGGCGATCTTGGCCACGACCTCGCGCTGCGGGCCTGCCTGACGCATCGCGCCAAACTGGCTCTCCGCGCCCAGCAGCTCGACGCTGACATCGGTGAAATCCGGCGCTTGCATCCGGCGCAGCGCCGCGCGACAGCGCCGAAGCACGGTGTCGGCAAAGTGGCGCGCCTTCTCCTCGGCCTCCAACCCGTAGAAGCTGAAGACATGCCCCGTACGAAAGCCATCCGCATAGGTCAGACAGGTCTTGTAGCTCGCCGGAACGCCAGTGCCGCGCGCCCCTGCCACCCGCAAGCGGTCCGGCGCAATCTGCGTCAGGCGCACCTGCGAAAAATCGCAGGCCACATCCGGCAAGAGATAGGCCTGCGGATCGCCGATCTCATATAGCAGCTGCTCTCCCACCGTGGCGCGCGACACCAGACCGCCGGTGCCTGCAGGTTTGGTCACATCAAAACTGCCATCGGGGCCTATCTCGGCAATCGGATAGCCAATGTTCTCCAGATCCTGCGCCACCGCGCGCCAATCGGTGAAATTGCCGCCAGTGGCCTGGGGGCCACATTCCAGAATATGGCCCGCCAGACTGCCGCCCGCCAGGGCATCCAGATCCTGCGGCCCCCAGCCAAAGTGGTGTATCGCCGCGCCCAACGTCACAGCGCTGTCAACGCAGCGGCCCGTGATGACGATATCCGCCCCCCGGTCCAGCGCCTGCGCAATGGGAAAGCCCCCCAGATAGGCATTGATACTGGCAATCTGCCCCAAAGGCGGCATCGGAGCGCCAGAAAACATATCGCCCGGAGCGCGGGCGGCGACCTTGTCGCGCTGCGCCATCAGGTCATCGCCGGTGATCACCGCTACCCGCAGGGCCTGCCCCTGCGTCTTGATCTCAGCCCGCAGCGCTGCCGCGCAGGCCTCTGGGTTCACGCCGCCCGCGTTAGAAATGATCCGTAGTCCCTGCCGGGCGATCTCGGTCAGGTTTGGCGCCATGGCCGACGTGATGAAATCCGTGGCATAGCCCGCCGTCGCATCCCGCGACCGGGCCCGCGCCAAGATCGCCATGGTGATCTCGGCCAGGTAATCATAGACGATAAAGTCCAGCCCGCCAGCCGCCAGCAATTGCGGTGTCGCCAGGCTGGCATCACCCCAGAAACCACTGGCTCCGCCAATGCGCAATTGCTGTGACATCTGCGCCTCTCTCCCATCCTGTCTCGCTCCGGCCAAAAACAGACCGATCGTTCTGTTTACCGTGGTGCAGACAGCGCCCAACGCGCAAGGAAAAATCCAAAAGTCTGCTCAGGACGTTAAGTCACAAGCCCAGACATGTTACAGAGTTATCAAATATAGCATCTTAATGTTACGTTTTACTTGCCTCGAATCGGCGATAGGCTTAACACCGACCCAACGGTCGGCTTATTCAGCCAACAGATCAGGAGACGCGCTCACCATGGATGCATTCATCTGCGATGCCACCCGCACCCCCATTGGCCGCTACGGCGGCGCCCTATCCCAGGTTCGCACCGATGATTTGGCGGCCGCGCCAATCGCCGCGCTGGCCGCCCGCAATCCGCAGGTCGATTGGGCCAGCATCGATGATGTGATCTTTGGCGATGCCAACCAGGCTGGCGAAAGCAATCGCAATGTGGCCCGTATGGCCGCCCTGCTGGCCGGCCTGCCCGTGGATGTGCCCGGCACCACAATCAACCGGCTCTGCGCCTCTGGCATGGATGCGGTTGGCATGGCCTCCCGTGGGATCCGCGCAGGCGATTATGACATGGCCATCGCAGGCGGGGTCGAAAGCATGAGCCGGGCGCCCTTTGTCATGCCCAAGGCCACATCCGCCTTTACCCGCGCCAATGCCGTTTATGACACCACTATCGGCTGGCGCTTTGTGAACAAGAAAATGCAGGCGCTGTATGGCACCGACTCGATGCCACAGACCGCAGATAATGTCGCCGCCGATTATGGCATCAACCGCGCCGACCAGGATGCCTTTGCCGCCCGCAGCCAGGCCCGTTGGGCCGCCGCGCATGCCGCAGGTGTCTTTGGCGATGAGATCACGCCTGTATCTGTGCCCCAGCGCAAGGGCGAGGCGCTGATCGTCGACACCGATGAACACCCCCGCCCCGGCACAGACGCTGACAAACTCGCCAAGCTGAAGGGCGTCAATGGCCCTGATCTGACAGTGACTGCCGGCAATGCCTCGGGCGTCAATGATGGTGCCGCCGCTATCTTGATGGCGAACGAGGCCGCCGCCGCCAAGAACGGGCTGAAGCCCATGGCCCGCATCGTCGGCATGGCCGCCGCCGGGGTTGAACCCCGTATCATGGGCATCGGCCCGGTGCCCGCCACCCGCAAGGTCCTGGCCCGCACTGGCCTGACCATCGAACAGATGGATGTGATAGAATTGAACGAGGCCTTTGCGAGTCAAGGCCTGGCGACCCTTCGGGAACTTGGAATTGCCGATGACGCCCCCCATGTTAACCCCAATGGTGGCGCCATCGCCCTTGGCCATCCGCTCGGCATGTCCGGTGCCCGTCTGGTGCTGACCGCCGCCTATCAGTTGCAACGCACCGGCGGGCGCTACGCGCTCTGCACCATGTGCGTTGGTGTCGGTCAGGGCACCGCCCTGATCCTGGAACGCGTCTAAGCCAGTAACCCCAACCGGGAGGAGCAAGTCATGTATGCACAGATGGTCAAATCCGAAGCCTCAACGGATGATCCGGAAAAGCTGGCCGCCTTTCAGGCCCGCATTGATGCCGGCGAAAAGATCGAGCCCAAGGACTGGATGCCTGCGGGCTATCGCAAGACCCTGATCCGCCAGATCGGTCAGCACGCCCATTCGGAAATTGTCGGCCAGCTGCCCGAAGGCAACTGGATCACCCGCGCGCCGACACTGGAACGCAAGGCGATCCTGCTGGCCAAGGTGCAGGACGAGGCTGGCCACGGTCTCTATCTCTATTGTGCCGCAGAAACGCTGGGCGTATCGCGCGATGAGCTGACCGAGATGCTGCTGGATGGGCGGATGAAATACTCCTCCATCTTCAACTATCCAACCCTGAACTGGGCCGATATGGGCGCGGTGGGCTGGTTGGTGGATGGCGCGGCCATTTTGAACCAGGTGCCGCTGCAACGGACCTCCTTTGGTCCCTATTCGCGCGCCATGATCCGGGTCTGCAAAGAAGAGAGCTTCCATGCGCGCCAGGGCTTTGATGTGATCCGCAAGATGGCCAATGGCACACCCGCGCAAAAGAAAATGGCACAGGACGCGCTCAACCGGCTGTGGTTCCCGGCTCTGATGATGTTTGGGCCGTCAGATGCCGATTCCGTGCACTCGACCCAGTCGATGGCCTGGAAGATCAAGATGAACACCAATGACGAGCTGCGCCAGAAATTCGTCGACCAGACAGTGCCGCAGATCGAATTCTTGGGGCTCGATCTGCCAGACGCTGGCATCAAATGGAACGAAGAGCGCGGTCACTATGACTATTCCGATCCCGATTGGGACGAATTCTTTGATGTGATCCAGGGCAATGGCCCCTGCAACACCGACCGGCTCGCAGCGCGCAACAAAGCCTGGCAAGACGGCCAGTGGGTGCGCGATGGCTTGCTGGCCCATGCCCGCAAGACGGCCGCCCGCAAGGTCGCCGCCGAGTAAACAACCGCCTCCCTGCCCCTCGCGCAGGACCGCACAGCCAGGAGAACTGAGCTATGAAAAACGAATGGCCCCTCTGGGAAGTCTTCATCCGTGGCCAGCATGGTCTAAGCCACCGTCACGTCGGCAGCCTGCATGCGCCGGATGCGGAAATGGCGATCAAGAATGCCCGCGATGTCTATACCCGCCGCAATGAGGGCGTGTCGATCTGGGTGGTCGAAGCCAACCATATCGCCGCCTCTTCGCCCAGCGACAAGGGTCCGCTGTATGAACCTTCCGAGAGCAAGGTCTACCGTCACCCCACGTTCTTTGACATCCCCGATGAAGTGGGGGCAATGTAATGGCCGCGACGCTTACGCAAGATGAGGCCCTGTTCCAGTTCCTGCTGCGCATGGGCGACAACACCCTGATCCTGGGGCACCGGGTCAGCGAATGGTGCGGCCATGCGCCGGTGCTGGAAGAAGATATTGCCCTGGCCAATACCGCACTGGATCTGATTGGTCAGACCCAGATGTGGCTGGGCCTCGCCGGAGAGGTGCAGGGCGCAGGCAAATCCGCTGACGATCTGGCGTTTCTGCGTGATGTCTGGGATTTTCGCAATGTGCTGCTGGTCGAGGTTCCAAACGAGGATTTTGGCCGCACCCTGATGCGCCAGTTCCTGTTTGATGCCTGGCATTCGATCCAGCTGGGCCATCTGATGAAATCTTCAGATCCGCGCATCGCCGCCATTGCCGCAAAGACCTCGAAAGAGGTGGCCTACCACCTGGAGCGCTCTGCCGATACGGTTGTGGGACTGGGCGACGGTACCGAGGAAAGCCATGGTTTCATGCAGGCGGCTCTGGACTACCTCTGGCCCTATGTCGGCGAAATGTTCACATCAGACGCTGTCGATGCGGCCATGGTCGACGCGGGCATCGCACCGGATCCGGCCGCCTTGCGCAGCGATTATGACGCGCTGATCCTGCGGGTTCTGGGGGATGCAACGCTGACCGTTCCCGACAGCCGCTTCGCCCATAAGGGGGGGCGCACCGGCGCCATGCATACCGAACACCTGGGGCATCTGTTGACCCATATGCAATGGCTGCAACGCGCCTATCCCGGCGCCAGCTGGTAGATCGAAAGTGAACGCATAGGGCAGCGCATGTCCGCGGGCGGAAGCAAATCGCCCGCCGTTTTGCCGGGGGCAAACCTCCGGCTTGGCAGGGGTGGACGGGTGCTGCCCGACCTATCGGTCGGGTGGGCATATCCAAGGATGGATCGCATGAATCAAGTCTTCGAAAAACCAAGCACAGACCAGATCTGGGAATGGCTCGACGCGGTGCCAGACCCGGAAATCCCGGTGATCAGCCTGGTCGATCTGGGCATCATTCGCGGCGTTGAATGGCAAGACGACACGCTTGTGGTCTCTGTCACGCCGACCTATTCCGGCTGCCCGGCAACGGCGATCATCAATCTTGATATCGAAACCGCGCTGCGGGACCGAGGGATCGACAAGATCCAGCTGAAAACCCAGATTTCACCCGCCTGGACCACCGACTGGATGTCCCAGAAGGGCCGCGCCAAGCTGGAAGACTATGGCATTGCGCCGCCCCAGGCGGCGGGTGGCCCGGAACGCTGCCCCAATTGCCAAAGCAAGAATGTCACCCGTGTGAGCCAGTTCGGCTCTACCCCCTGTAAGGCACACTGGCGTTGCCAGGACTGTCTTGAACCCTTTGATTATTTCAAGTGCATCTGAGGAGAGCTCCATGGCGCGCTTCCACCAACTCGACGTTACCGATGTCCGCAAAACTATCCGCGATGCGGTTGTCGTCTCGCTGAAACCCAGCGCAGACGCCGAAGGCGACTTTGATTTCACCCAAGGCCAGTACCTGACCTTTCGTCGCGATTTTGACGGCGAAGAACTGCGACGCAGCTATTCGATCTGTGCAGGCAAAGACGACGGCATCCTGCAGGTTGGCATCAAACGGGTGGATGGCGGAGCCTTTTCGACCTGGGCCAATACCGAACTGAAGCCAGGCGACAAGATCGAAGCCATGCCGCCCATGGGCAGTTTCTTTACGCCGCTGGATGCGGCAAGCCATAAAAACTATCTTGGCTTTGCTGGTGGGTCTGGTGTCACCCCGGTGCTGTCGATCCTGAAAACCACCCTCGCAGCCGAGCCAAACGCATCCTTCACGCTGGTCTACGCCAACCGGGGCGTCAATACGATCATGTTCCGCGAAGAGCTGGAAGATCTGAAAAACCTGTATATGGGGCGGTTCAACGTCATCCATATTCTGGAATCCGACGCCCAGGACATTGATCTGTTCACCGGCTTGGTCACGCAGGAAAAATGCGCGCAGCTGTTTGAGAACTGGATTGACATCAAATCGGTCGACACCGCCTTCATTTGTGGCCCCGAGCCCATGATGCTCGGCATCGCCGCTGCCCTGCGCGACGCCGGGCTGGAGGAAGCGCAGATCAAGTTTGAGCTGTTTGCCAGCGCCCAGCCAGGGCGGGCCAAACGCAAGGCCAACGGCGGCACTGCAGCCAGCCGCGACAATCAGACAAGCGCCGCCATCACCCTGGATGGCGCCACCCAGACCGTGCAGATGGGCAAGGACACAACGCTGCTGGATGCGGCGCTGGAAAACGCCATGGACGCGCCCTACGCCTGCAAGGCCGGGGTCTGCTCCACCTGTCGCTGCAAGGTGATCGAGGGCGAGGTAGAGATGGTCGCCAACCATGCGCTTGAAGATTACGAGGTCGAGAAGGGCTATGTCCTGTCCTGCCAGGCCTTTCCAGTGACCGATAAGGTTGTTGTCGATTACGATCAATAACGCGTTCAATAGGGAGGGAGACCCAATGGCCGAAGACATGAGCATCGAAAGCTACCTGGCCCAGGGCGGCATGCTGAGCAATCCTGCCAATGTGCCGCCGCGCTACCGTGCGGCGCTGTTGAAACTGATGGCAACCTTCGTGGACAGCGAACTGGCCGGCGCGGCGGGTTTCGCCGAGGTGATAAACCAGGGCCCCGGCATCAAGGCGCGCATTGCAGCCGCCAAAATCGTGATGGAAAAGAGCGGTAATGCCGACCGGGTGCTGGCCATCATGGGAACCTTTGGCGCCGATACCAAACGCTATGCCGATCATCACCCCTGGACCGCCCGGCTGGCGCGCAGCGCCGATATCGGCCAGCGTCGCTCGGATCATGATATGCGGCTGGCGGTCTTCAACTACCCGCTGCAGGGCTGGGACGATGCGGTGGTGATGAACCTGTTGATGGGGCGCGCCGTCACACTGCAACTGGCTGAGTTTTCGCTGATCTCCTATCAGCCCCTGGCCGAAGCCTTTCGCGCTGTAGCCCCGGTCGAAGCCCATCATGCCGATCTCGCCGAAAAGGGGCTGGCCTGGCGGATCAAGACCAACGGCCCAGCCGGGCTACAAGACAGTATCGACTATTGGTGGCCACGGGTCGCCGCCAGTTTTGGCACCGAAGACTCTGCCGCCTTTGAAGGCCTGCAAGCCCTTGGCCTGCGCCGCACCCCCAATGAGGTGCTCAAGACCCGCTGGCAGGCAGAAGCCGGTGCTCTGGTGACACAGCTGGGCCTCACACCGCCCGCCGCATAGCGGTGCCATAGCTCTGGCCCGCCTGCCCCTTGATGGCCCCTTCAACGGGGCAGAGATATGGCAGGCGGGGCGGAAAAAAGGTCTGGCCCTCTGACCTTCTAATGCCTAGTTTTGCAGCACATACTGACGGGGGAAAGACCATGGCCATAAGCAAAACCATTCGCACCTATTTTCAGGGAAGCTGGCATGACGGCGATCTGGCGGTGCTCAAGGCGGCGGATCACGCCATGTGGCTGGGCTCCTCCGTGTTTGACGGGGCGCGCCTTTTTGAGGGCATGACCCCGGATCTGGATCTGCACTGCGCCCGGACCAATGCCTCGGCCGAGGCCCTGATGATGACACCCACCATTCAGACCAGCGATATGGTCGAAATCGCGCTGGAAGGCCTGAAAGGGTTTGCCCCCGGCGCGGCGGTCTATATTCGCCCGATGTACTGGGCCACAAATGGCGATGCCACGCTGATCGCTCCGGCAGCAGACAGCACCGAATTTGCGCTCTGCCTGGAAGAAATCCCCATGGCCCCGGCAGAGGCGAGCGCAACCCTGACCCGCACCCAGTTCCGCAGACCGCTGCTGGAAAACGCCGTGGTCAACGCCAAGGCCGGCTGCCTCTATCCCAACAATGCCCGGATGTTGCGCGAAGCCCGCAACAAGGGTTTCAGCAATGCGCTGGCCCTGGATACCATGGGCAATGTGGCGGAAACAGCCACTGCCAACATCTTTATGGTGCGCGATGGTGAGGTCTTTACCCCGATCGCAAATGGCACTTTTCTGGCCGGGATCACCCGCGCACGCCATATCGCCAACCTGCGGGCAGACGGCGTCACCGTGCATGAAACCGTGCTTGGCTATCAGGATTTTGAAGACGCGGATGAAGTCTTCATGTCTGGCAATATGAGCAAGGTAACCCCCGTGACCGCCTTTGACAGCTGCAGCTATCCGGTGGGGCCAGTGGCAAAACGCACCCGTGCGCTGTACTGGGACTGGGCCGCCAGCAATAGCTGACAGGGGGCGCGACAGGCTTCTGTGTCATGGCTATTGTTGCGCAGCCCCGATTGCGGCATGATCCCTGCCAGATCAACCAGAGGCTAAACATGCGCAAATTCCTTGTTGTACTTGATGACAGCCGTGAATGTCTGAATGCCATGCGCTTTGCCGCCATGCGCGCAGCAAAGACCGGCGGAGGTGTCGCCATCCTGTCCGTCATCCCACCGGATGAGTTCAATCACTGGATTGGCGTCGGAGAAGTCATGCGTGAAGAGGCGCGGGAACGCATTCACGCCCATTTTGAAGTCTTCGCCAAATGGATGCGGGATCGGCAGGGGGTAGACCCTGAACTGATCATCCGCGAAGGCGAAGCCGTGCCTGAAATCATGGCCCAGATCGAAGCCGATACCGAAATTGGCGTGCTGGTTCTGGGGGCGGGGAACGACCGCAAAGGCCCCGGCCCGCTGGTTACCCAGCTCAGCAAATCCTCGGGCAGCCTACAGGTGCCAATCACCATCGTGCCCGGCGATCTGTCGAAAGACCGCCTGGATGCCATCACCTAAGCGCCGCAACCACTGGTCGCGGCCTTGGCCTGGGCGGGCTGTGACATGCTGGCGGGCGTAGGGGAAAAAGCACTTGCCAGGCGGCGCCTACAAACTTAGAATAATTCTAAACCTTGACTTGATGCCCCTCGGGGCGCATATCGACCAGATAATTCTTGGAGGCCCCAATGTTTATTCAGACCGAATCCACGCCCAATCCGGCGACGCTGAAATTCCTGCCGGGTCAGACCGTTCTGGACGCAGGAACCGCTGATTTCCCCAGCGCCGACACCGCCGGCAGCTCGCCGCTGGCGACGCGCATCTTTGCTGTCTCGGGCGTGAACGGCGTCTTCTTTGGCAATGATTTTGTCACTGTAACCAAAGCGGATACCGTGGAGTGGGACCATATCAAACCCGCCATCCTGGGCGCCATCATGGAGCACTATCAATCCGGCCAACCCATTGTGGATGCAGGCGGCGAACAGGCCTCTGGCCATGCAGAACACAGCGGTGAGAACGGCGAAATCGTCGACCAGATCAAAGAATTGCTGGACAGCCGCGTGCGCCCTGCCGTGGCCCAGGATGGCGGGGATATCACCTTCCACGGCTTTGATCGCGGTGTTGTTTACCTGCATATGCAGGGGGCCTGCGCGGGCTGCCCTTCGTCGACCTTGACGCTGAAAATGGGCATCGAAAACCTGTTGCGCCACTATATTCCCGAAGTCACCGAAGTGCGCCCCGTCGCCGTTTGACCTGTCGCCGTTTGACCTGGTGTCGCCTGATCGGGCCATCGGGAGATCAGGCACTGCCGAACAGCTGCGGACCACTGGCGCGCAACCTGAAAGGAAAATCGGATGGGCCCCAAGCCCCTGATTCTTGGCTTTGACACCTCGGCCGCGCATTGCGCGGCCGCTTTGCTGCAAGGTGATGTGGTGCTGGCAGAACGTTTTGAAGCCCACACACGCGGCCAGGCAGAACGGTTGATGCCGCTGATCGAAGAGATCCTAACCGAGACGGGCCAGAGCTGGTCCGACCTGGATGCCATCGGGGTTGGGGTCGGACCTGGAAACTTCACTGGCATCCGCATTGCAGTTTCTGCCGCCCGTGGTCTTGCTCTGGGGCTGGAGGTGCCTGCAATTGGCGTCTCGGGGTTTGACGCCCGTGCGCGTAGCGGCAGCCTGGCAGCGGTGCCCGCGCCCCGTGGCCAGGTCTACGCCCAACTGCCCGGCGAGAATGCGCCGCGTCTGATGCCCGAGACAGAGGCCGAAGACGCCGCCCGCAGCGCCGGGCTGAGCTTCGCGCCTGAGGCTTCTCCCGCAGGCTTGGCGCAGCAGATCGCAAAACAGGCCTGCCGCCGCTATCTGGCACATCTAGAGACCGATACCCTGACCGAGATCGCCCCCCCTGCACCGCTGTATCTGCGCGCCGCCGATGCGGCCCCGGCCCGCGATGTGCCACCGCAATTGATTGATGGCTGATCCGCTGACCCCACAGCAGATGGCGCAGATCCATGCTGCCGCCTTCACCCAATCGCGCCCTTGGTCGCAAGCGGAATTCACCGCCCTGCTGGACAGCCCGCTGGTGCTGGCCTGTGGTGATGCCCGCGCCTTTGCCCTGGTGCGGCTTGTCGCGGATGAAGCCGAGCTGCTGACCCTTGCCACCCACCCGGCGCATCAACGCCAGGGGCTGGGCCGCGCCGTGATGCAAACCTGGCAGGCCCAGGCCAAGCTGCGCGGCGCAACAGAGAGCTTCCTGGAAGTGGCCGCCGACAATGCCCCGGCGCTCTCGCTGTACGAAAGCGAGGGATTCGCCGTCTGCGGCCGACGCCGGGGTTATTATCCGCGCAGAAATGGCACTTCGGTCGACGCGATCGTGATGCAAAGAGGGTTACGTTAGGCAAGCCGCACGGATTTCGCACCGATTGGTCAAAAAGCGGTTGACCCCCTACCTGCGCAAAGGGCTAAATTGCCACACCTTTTTATAACACACCCTGTGGGGCCAATCAGGTCTGCTCTGGCGGACCGCAACGGGCCACCGTGCGGAATAACAAACCGGGAGTACCTTTATGACGCTGATGAAATCCCTGATGGGCGCAGCTGCGACGCTGGCTCTGACTGCGGGCGCTGCCCTGGCCGAACCTGCGCTGATCTTTGATCTGGGCGGCAAGTTCGACAAGAGCTTTAACGAAGCGGCCTTTGGCGGTGCTCAGCGGTGGGCCGAGGAAACCGGCGGCTCGTTCCGCGAAATTGAACTCCAGTCCGAAGCCCAGCGGGAACAAGCGCTGCGCCGCTTTGCAGAGGCTGGTGCCAACCCCATCGTCACCATGGGCTTTGGCATGGCCGATCCGCTCAGCTCGGTTGCGCCGGACTATCCTGACACCAAATTCGTCGTGATCGACGTAACCTGGCTGGATGTCCCCAATATCCGTCAGGTTGGCTTTGCCGAACACGAAGGCTCTTATCTGGTTGGCATGATGGCGGCGATGGCCTCCAAGACCGACACGGTTGGCTTTGTTGGCGGCATGGATGTGCCCCTGATCCGCCACTTTGGCTGTGGCTACGCCCAGGGCGTCAAGGCGGTGAACCCCGATGCAAAGATCATTGCCAACATGACCGGCACCACACCTGCCGCCTGGAATGACCCGGTCAAAGGCTCTGAACTGACCAAGGCGCAGATCAGCCAGGGCGCTGATGTGATCTATGCCGCCGCTGGCGGGACTGGCGTTGGCGTGCTGCAAACTGCTGCGGACGAAAACATCCTGTCGATCGGCGTCGACAGCAACCAGAACCACCTGCACCCAGGCAAGGTCCTGACTTCGATGCTGAAACGCGTCGACGTCGCCGTCTATGATGCGATGATCGCAGGCGAAGCCGTCGAGACTGGTGTCTTCTCCATGGGTCTGGCCGACGATGGCGTCGGCTATGCGCTGGATGAATATAACGCAGACCTGATCACCGATGAAATGAAGGCCGCCGTTGACGCCGCGCGCCAGAAGATCATCGACGGCGAGATTGAAGTTGTCTCTTACTATGCCGACAACAGCTGCCCTGCGCTGAAGTTCTAAGCAAAGACCCCAGGCCATGACAATGTGTCTTCATACCTTGTTTTCGGCCTGGGGTCCCCCATCGCCTGATGCGCCTGCCATCCAGTGGCAGGCGGCAATTGGGTTCAACATCAATTCCTCTGATCGAAACGCGCCGATGCCCAAGCCGGGGCAGCTGGCTGTGTCTTTGGCCATGGATCCCGCCAATGCGGCGCGACATCCTGCATCCAAACGATGCCCCATGATCGGATTTTCACGCATGGGAGAGCCCGATTGACTGCCCCCGCCATCGAACTCAAAGGGATTTCAAAATCCTTTGGCCCGGTTCAAGCAAACAAAGATATCTCCATCCGCGTCGCCCCCGGTACCATCCACGGTATAATCGGGGAGAATGGCGCTGGAAAATCCACCCTGATGAGCATCCTCTACGGCTTTTACAAAGCCGATAAGGGGGAGATCTGGATCAACGGCAACCGCACCGAAATCCCCGACAGCCAGGCCGCTATCGCAGCGGGCATCGGCATGGTATTTCAGCACTTCAAGCTGGTGGAAAACTTCACCGTGCTGGAAAACATTGTGCTAGGTGCCGAAGACGGCGGCTTGTTGATGCCATCGCTGTCCAAGGCCCGCAAGATCCTCAAAGAGCTTGCCGCCGAATATGAACTGCATGTCGACCCGGACAAGCGCATTGATGAAATCGGCGTGGGCATGCAGCAGCGGGTAGAGATCCTCAAGGCGCTGTATCGTCAGGCCGACATCCTGATCCTGGATGAGCCAACCGGGGTGCTGACCCCGCCCGAGGCCGACCAGCTGTTTCGCATTCTGGACCGGCTGCGGGCCGAGGGCAAAACCATCATCCTGATCACCCACAAGCTGCGCGAAATCATGGATGCCACCGACACCGTTTCCGTCATGCGGCGTGGTCAGATGACTGCCACGGTTAAAACAGCCGAGACCAGCCCAGAACATCTGGCCGAGCTGATGGTAGGCCGCAAGGTGTTGCTGCGGGTTGATAAAGTACCTGCCAAACCCGGCAAACCGATCCTGGAAATCGAACAGCTACGCGTGGTGGACGAGGCTGGCGTCGAGCGCCTCAAGGGGATCGACCTGACCCTGCGCGCCGGGGAAATCATGGGCATCGCAGGGGTCGCAGGCAATGGCCAGTCGGAACTGCTAGAGGTGCTGGGCGGTATGCGCAGCGGCGAAGGTGCGATCCGGCTCAACGGGGTGGATCTGCCGCTGCAGGGGGCCGGATCTGATGCCCGTGCCCGCCGCGCCGCGCATGTGGCACATGTGCCGGAAGATCGGCAAAGCGAGGGGCTGATCATGGGCTTTCATGCCTGGGAAAACGTCGCCTTTGGCTACCACCACGCGCCGGAATACCAAAAAGGGCTATTGATGAACAACGCCGCCCTGCGCGCCGATACCGAGGCGAAGATGGCCAAGTTTGACGTCCGCCCCCCGGATCCCTGGCTTGACGCCAAGAGCTTTTCTGGCGGCAACCAGCAGAAAATCGTGGTCGCCCGCGAGATTGAGCGCAACCCGGATCTGCTGCTGATTGGTCAGCCCACCCGTGGCGTCGACATTGGTGCCATTGAATTCATTCACAAACAAATCGTCGCGCTGCGCGATCAGGGCAAGGCGATCCTGCTGGTCTCGGTCGAGCTGGAAGAGATCCTGTCGCTGGCCGACCGCGTTGCGGTGATGTTTGATGGCAGGATCATGGGCGAACGTGCCGTCGACCAAACCGATGAGAAAGAGCTGGGCCTGATGATGGCCGGTGTCGCGGGGGAGGCGGCGTAAATGGAAAAAATGCCTAAATGGGCCGATGTCGTGCTTATCCCCTTGATCAGCCTGCTGCTGGCTGCCGGCCTTTCGGCGCTGGTGATCCTTGCGATTGGCGAAGACCCTGCTGCGGCGGTCAAGCTCATGGTTGATGGGGCGCTTGGCTCCAGCTATGGCTGGGGCTACACGCTGTATTACGCCACCAACTTCATGTTCACGGGCTTGGCGGTTGCAGTTGCAGCCCATGCCGGATTGTTCAATATCGGCGGCGAAGGTCAGGCCATGCTTGGTGGGTTGGGCGTCGCGCTGATCTGCCTGTTCATTCCCTGGCCGCACTGGACGCTGGCGCTGCTGTTTGCCACCCTGGGTGCAGGCCTGTTTGGTGCTGCCTGGGCGGCCATCCCGGCCTATCTGCAAGCCAAACGCGGCAGTCACATCGTCATCACCACCATCATGTTCAACTTCATCGCCGCTGCGGTACTGAACTATGTGCTGGTAAACGTGCTGAAGCCCCCCAGTTCGATGGATCCGGCCTCGGCCCGGTTCAGTGATACGATACATCTGCCCACGCTGCATGAATTGCTGACGCCGCTTGGCATTGCCTTTTCAAAATCGGCCCCTGCCAATGTCAGCCTGCTGGTGGCCATTGCCGCCTGCCTGGCGGTCTGGCTGCTGATCTGGCGCACCCCGCTGGGGTTTGAAATCCGCGCCTTTGGCAAATCCGAGGCAGGCGCCCGCTACGCCGGGATTTCACCAGTGAAAATCACCATCATCACCATGATGATCTCGGGCGCATTGGCCGGAATGATGGCAATCAATAACGTCATGGGCGAGGCCGAGCGCCTGGTGCTCAACGCGACAGAAGGCGCCGGCTTCATCGGCATCGCCGTCGCCTTGATGGGGCGCAACCACCCCTTTGGCGTCTTTCTGGCCGCGATCCTGTTTGGCTTTCTCTATCAGGGCGGCGCTGAACTGGCACTCTGGACCAATATCCCGCGCGAACTGATCGTGGTGATCCAGGCGCTTGTCATCCTGTTCACCGGGGCGTTGGACAATATGGTGCGCATCCCGCTTGAACGGATCTTCCTGGCCCTGCGCAAGGAGAGCAACTGATGGATTTCATCACTCTGATTCAGGTGCTGGACAGCACCGTCCGCCTGGCCACGCCGCTGTTGCTGGCCTGTCTTGCCGGGCTCTATTCGGAACGGGCCGGTATTTTTGATATTGGCCTGGAAGGCAAGATGTTGATGGCGGCGTTCTTCTCTGCGGCTGTTGCTGCGGTGACTGGCAATGTCTGGCTGGGCCTTCTGGCCGGGATCGCCGCATCAATGCTGCTTTCGGCGCTGCATGGGCTTGCCTCGATCACCTTTCGTGGAAATCAGCTGATTTCCGGCGTGGCCATCAACTTTCTTGCCGCAGGTTTGACCGTGTTGATCGCGCAGGATTGGTTCAAACAGGGCGGGCGCACGCCCTCGCTGCTGACCGAGGGTCGCTTTGGCCCCCTCACCTTTCCCTTTGCCGACAGTCTGCGCGATGTGCCGATATTTGGCCCGATCTATTCCGAACTGCTCTCGGGGCATTCCATCCTGGTCTATCTGGCATTTCTGGCAGTGCCCGCAACTTGGTGGATCCTCTACCGGACCCGCTTTGGCCTGCGCCTGCGCGCGGTGGGGGAAAACCCGGCTGCGGTGGATACCGCTGGCGTTTCCGTCATT
This sequence comes from Pseudophaeobacter profundi, assembly GCF_029697505.1. GTDB lineage: Bacteria > Pseudomonadota > Alphaproteobacteria > Rhodobacterales > Rhodobacteraceae > Pseudophaeobacter > Pseudophaeobacter profundi. The sequence continues at coordinate 80,502 of NZ_JARJEF010000007.1, forward strand.
GGACTGCGCTTTGCCGCCGTTGCCATCTGTGGCCTGCTCTGCGGTATTGCCGGCGCCTATCTGGCCACCGCGCTGCAGGCGGGCTTTGTCAAAGATATGACTGCCGGGCGCGGTTTTATCGCCCTGGCGGCGCTGATCTTTGCCAAATGGCGGCCCTGGCAGGCGATGGGGGCCTGTCTGCTGTTTGGTCTGCTGCAGGCCGTGGCCCTACGGTTCCAGAATATCGAACTGGGCTCTGTGACCATCCCGGTGCAGGTGATGGACGCCCTGCCCTATATCCTGACCGTGGTGATTCTGGCGGGGTTTGTCGGCAAGGCAATCCCACCGCGATCTGGTGGCGAACCCTATGTGAAAGAGCGCTAAGCCGCCCTGTCTGATACAATTTGCAAGGCCCGCACCACCCCTGGTTGCGGGCCTTTTATTTACCCTGCCGATCGCCCCTTCCCCAATGCGTGCAGAGTCGGGGATAGGTCCAGTTTCCTTTTTAAAATCAGTCCTGCCTGCTGCAAAGCGGCATCCTCAGTTGATTTTTTTGTGGCCCTGCGCTCTAACCTATGTATGCAAGTCTATCTTCCCATCGCCGAAGTTTCGGGCAACGCCTTCCTCCTGCTCAGCGCTGGCGGCATCGTGGGCATTCTTTCCGGCATGTTTGGCGTGGGTGGCGGCTTTTTGTTGACCCCCATATTGTTTTTCATCGGCATCCCGCCTGCGGTTGCCGTCGCTACGGGTGCCAACCAGATCGTTGCGTCTTCTTTTTCTGGTGTGCTGGCGCATTTCCGAAGGCGAACGGTTGATGTCAAGATGGGCATGGTTCTGCAGGCGGGCGGCCTGGTCGGCGCCGCTGTCGGGGTATTGGTGTTCAACTATCTCAAGAGCCTCGGCCAGGTCGACCTATTGGTCACCCTCTTCTATGTCGTCTTCCTTGGGATTGTTGGCAGCCTCATGTTCATTGAGAGCCTCAATGCCATTTTCAAATCCCGACGTGCCGGCGGTGCCAAGACCCTGCGGCGTCAACGCGGCTGGGTACATGCCCTGCCCTTCAAGATGCGGTTTCGCACCTCCGGCCTCTATATTTCAGTTATTCCGCCAATTCTGGTTGGTCTTCTGGTTGGCATCCTGACCGCCATCATGGGGGTGGGCGGTGGCTTCATCATGGTGCCCGCCATGATCTACATTCTGGGGATGCCAACAAAGGTGGTTGTCGGCACCTCGCTGTTTCAGATCATTCTTGTCACTGCCTTCACCACAATGCTGCACGCCACGACCAATCAGACCGTCGATATCGTGCTGGCAGTACTGCTGCTGATCGGCGGCGTCGTCGGGGCACAGATTGGCACCCGCATTGGCGTCTATCTCAAGGCCGAACAGCTGCGCATTCTCTTGGCGCTGATGGTCATCTTCGTCTGCGTCAAACTGGGGCTCGACCTATTGCTCATGCCGGATGAACTCTACACGCTTGGCGCCGCCGGGGAGCATTGACCATGATTTCCCGCACTCTCTTGCCTGCGCTGTTTGCCCTGCTCACCCTGGCCACAGCCGGCTATGCCACCCAGGAAGAGGTGGTTCTTGGCCTCAGCCAGGACCGGGTTGCCATCACTGCCAATTTTGACGGCTCTGAAATCTTGATCTTTGGTGCCATCAAACGCGAAACCAAAATCCCCGACGGCCCGCCCCTGCAGGTTATCGTGGCGGTCTCTGGCCCGACCTCGCCGGTCACTGTGCGCCGCAAGGCCAAACGCATGGGGATCTGGGTCAATACCGACAGCGTCCTCGTCGATTCAGCTCCGAGCTTCTATGCCATCGCCACCAGCGCCCCCTTCCGTGAAACGATCACAGATACCGAAGATCTGCGCTATAGGGTCTCTATTGCCCGCGCCATCCGGTCTGTGGGGGCCGCGATGAATATCCGCGACGCCCAGAATTTTGCCAGGGCTGTGGTGCGCATCCGCGAAAAAGAGGGGCTGTATTCCCTGCGTGAAAACACTGTGGCGGTGGATCAGCAAACCCTGTTTCGCACCGCCATTGAAATGCCCGCCGATGTGACCGAGGGACTCTATAGCGCCCGCATCCTCCTGACCCGCGCCGGAGAGGTGATCTCCAGCTTTGAGACCGACATCGATGTGCGCAAGGTCGGACTGGAGCGGTTTCTCTACGGCATGTCGCGCGAACAGCCCTTCCTCTATGGGCTGATGTCGCTGGCCATTGCCATTGTGGCAGGCTGGGGCGCCTCTGCCGCCTTCCGGCTTCTGCGCAACAGCTAGGGGCTGGGGCTCTGGCCCAGTTGCTGGCCTCACTTGTTTGCCGCCGGGTCAAGGGCCGCCTCTGGCGGCCGCGCCTTGGCGCGGTTCACCCTTGAGGCGGCGGCAAATCCACAGATCCTGAAGATGGTCGTGATGCGGCAGACTGCCGCGTCACGACCTCTCAGCAGCACCTGTCTTTTGCGCCGCGCAAGCGCGGCGCCCGGCCCAACGGGCTGACATGCCCGACAGGGCTTTGCAGCTGGGCGGGAGAGCCCTCGGGCCCAAGGCAGGTGCCTAAGGGCGCGTGGCTCAGCCGCGACCGATATAGGGCATTTTGGTGGCCATCACTGTCATGAACTGCACATTGGCCTCTGGTGGCAGCTCTGCCATGTGCAGCACCGAACGGGCGGCGTCTTCCACCGCAAAGCTCTGCATCGGGCTACCTTGCGGATCGGTCACCGCCTGGCGGGCGCTTAGATCTTCAACCATGGGGGTGCGGGCATTGCCGATGTCAATCTGGCCACAGGCAATATCAAAGGCGCGCCCATCCAGGGACAGGCTCCGGGTGAGGCCGGTAATGGCGGATTTTGTCGCCGCATAGGGCGCCGAATTGGGCCGGGGCACCTGGGCGGCAATGGATCCATTGTTGATGATCCGCCCGCCCTGGGGCGACTGCCGCCGCATCTGGCGAAAGGCCGCCCGGGCTGCCAGAAACATGCCGTTAAGGTTCACATTGACGCTGGCATACCAATCTTCCAGCGCGATTTCATCAATGGTGCCAGCCGGGGTAAAGATCCCGGCATTGTTGAACAAGACATCCAGACGCCCGGTCTGCATGACAAAGTGATTGACCGCATGATCCACCGCCGTGGCATCGGTTACATCCGCCGAGAGCACCGTCGCGTTGATATGCCCCAAGGCCACCTCTTCCAGCGCTGATTGACGGCGCGCCAATAACCCCACATGCCAGCCCTTGCTCAGGCATAGCTCTGCCACCGCCCGCCCAATGCCAGAACTGGCCCCAGTGATCAGAATGGACTTTGCCGATATCTCTTGGCTCATAGTGGTGCCTCTTCTTGCATTTCCAGGGTCAAGGCAGCAGCCGGGGCGGCCTTCAGATCATCGACCCGCAGCGGGCCTGTTGGCTTGGACAGGCGGTTGCGCACCACCCAGATCAGGCGTTCCTGCGCTCGCGTGATCGCCACATAGGCCAGACGTTTCCACAGCGGCTGCCCCGCCTCAACCCGGCCCATGCGCGCTGCGGCGTAGATATCCGGTGCAAAGACCTGGGTGGTATCCCACTGAGAACCCTGGGCCTTGTGGATGGTCACCGCCGCCCCATGCAAAAAGGTGGCGCCCATACGGGCCGCATAGGGAATAAAGGGCTCTTCCTCGTCCGGCATTTCAATCTTGACGATCGAAGCGGCGGAAACCTGCGGATCCTCGGCCCCCATCACATGCAGGCGTGAAAACCCCGGCTTGCGCCCCGGCCCAAGATAGACCACCTGCGCCCCCTTGATCAGGCCGCGCGCCTCCAGGTCAAGCCGCTTTTTGCGATGCTTCAGGGGCAATTCAAGACCATCACAGATCAAGGGTTCCCCTTCGGCCAGGGCATCGGCGGGGGCACCATGCACGGCGCGAAAGGCATTGATCAGGCGAATACGGGTGGCATTGCGCCAAACCAGCACCGGGCTGCGCGCCATCAGGTCCACCTCGACCCGGCTGCCCCAGACCACCCGGTCATCACGGGCTGCGGTCTCTTCGATCATGCGCTCGAAATCTTCAAAGCTCAGCGCCGGGTCCGCCAGAGCATGGGCCAGATCCAGAATCGGGTTATCCGCCTCTTGGCGGTGCACCCGATGCAACACCAACTGGCGGGCGGGTGGCAGGGTTTCAAACACCATAGAGCCAGATTGATTGACCGGTGCCAGCTGCGCCGGATCCCCAAAGAGCACCAGATTTGGAAAGATCTCTTTCAGATCTTCAAACTGGCGATCATCCAGCATCGAGGCCTCATCGACAAAACCGATATCAAGCGGATCTTCGCGGCGCTTCCAGCCAGTGATGAAATCAGACCCACGCAGCCCCGCCACTGCCAGGGCACCGGGAATGGATTTATTGGTTGCATAAAAGGCCGCGGCGCGGGCCAGGGCCTCTTCGCTCAGCCCTTCGATTTCTGGCTTTTCGCCATTGCCCGCCAGCCATTCGGCAACCCGTTCATATTCGGGATCATAGACCGGCGTATAAAGGATGCGGTGAATGGTGGTGGCTGGCACCCCGCGCAGGCGCAGCACGCTTGCCGCCTTGTTGGTGGGGGCCAGAATCGCCAGACTGCGGCGACCTGTCTTTTTACGACTTTCGTATTCGCCAGAGACCACCTCGACCCCTGCGCCTTCCAGCGTTTTATACAATTCCGCCAGCAAAAGCGTCTTGCCCGACCCGGCCTTGCCAATCACCGCCATGACCCCTGCCTCGCCCATGGGGGGCTGCAGCAAACCATCCTCAAGATCGACCCCCGCCTGACGCAACAGGGCGGCGACACTGTCAAAGGCAGAGGCCTGATCATCGGAGAATTTTACGGTCAAATCTGTCATGGCGCGACCCTATAACGCCGGGGTCGGCTGCGCCAGCGCAACCGACCCGCAGGCCCCCGATCTTCGCAGCTTGTCAGCCGGCGTGGCGCAGCTGCAAGGGGTTGACCGTAGAACCAAGGGACAGATCAAACCACCGCTGCGAGAGCTGCGGCGAGACCCCTGCCCGCTGCGCCACCCGGTGATAGGCCTGCACATTGTATTCCCACAACCCCAGGCTGATACGGTCGCGCCCGGCCCCCATAGAGTTGATGATTTCCGGACTGAAACCAAGACTGCGATAGATCCGTACCATGCGGCGATCGAACACCCCGGCAAAATGCGGAATGGCCAGGTTGCGCATGATTTCCAACCCCGCCAGCGTCAGCGCCCCAGCAACCGAGCCACTGGCGTCGCGCGACAGGCAAAATCGGGTACATTCCCAGATCAGCGGGCTTGAAATCGGATTGCCGCCGGTAAGTTCTGGAAAGACGTCATTGACCATGACCGGCCCGGTTGTCGGCAAAAACCGCATAGAGCCACCATGGCTGCCATCCGGCATTTCCCAGATAACATAAAGCGGGTTGAGCGCATCGTACTGGTCACGTTCTTCGCCATTGTAATCGACCTGAACGTCCCAGCCCAGCCGGGTTTGAAACTGATCTGCCCGGTCAACAAACATCGCATGTGCCAGTTTGGCATGGGCGTTCAAGTCATCGGCATAGATATAACGAAGCATAGCATTTGTCCCCTTTTGCTAGAAATGCAAGGGGAGTCTACGCGCGCCAAGCGAGTCCCCCCAAGCCACAAGAGAGGTCCGACAGGGCTTCAAGCGCGCAAGCGGTTGAAATCAGGCGTTAGATAATGACCATGCCACAGCTCACCGCGCGCGCAATTGCATGGGTTGTGTTCAATGCCCCCAGCTTAAAGCGCGCACTTTCGATATAGACCCGCAGCGTATGCTCGGAAATCGACAGGGTCTGGGCCACCTGCGCCCGGCTATAACCAATTCCCAGCAGGGTCAGCGCGTCCAATTCGCGCGGCGACAGCGGCTGGGCTTTCTCCGGTGCACGGTCCGGTTCAAACTCCAGCGCCTTGCGGTTCAGGAAATGCCCGATCAATATCAGATCTCGGCTGTGCTGTTCGGTAAACTTATCCCAATGAGCACCATCGCTGTGGTGACTAACCGAGAACAGCGCAAACTGGCCATTGGGGCCACGAATGGGAATCGAATAGCCCTGATTGCCCACCCCGTGTTCCATTGCATCCTTGAAAAATTCGCGGACCGGTTTGGGCGACCAGTCAAGACGACGCCAATCCACCGGGTGAAACCGCTGGTAGCAACCCGTCACAACCGGATCTATGCGCGTGTAGTTCTTCTCCTGATACAGCTGCGTCCACTCTGGCGGGTAGGTGCCAAAATAATAATGGTCCCCGGCGCTGTCGACCCAGTGATACATGGCATGGTCAATCGCAAAAACGGAACAGATTCTATCGATGATCGCCTGCAGCCCAGGCAGGGCTGTGGTTGCCTCCAGTGCCTCGAGTATTTCGTCCAATTCCGTGTTGGTCGCCATCGGTCTAAATGCCCATCATTTGAAAACGGCAGGGCGGTGAAACACACGCCAAATGCCAGGGCAAAGCAAAAGCCGCCCATTCCTGACGTTTTTGCTGCACTAAAAGGGACCAGGTCAACGGAATCCTGCGCGGCCGCTGGTTTTTATACCTGCCCTGCCTCTAAACGATGCCAAGGCGCCGCACTCCCCCGCATAGCAGGAAAGGCGGCGCCCGGTTTCAACCACAGGCCAGATGTTGGCGGCAGGCCAGATCTATCGCGTGGACAGGCCCAACCAGGGTTTCAGCCCTATTTGCCGACCTCCAGCACATCCTCCAACGTGCGCAGCCCGGTCTTGGGTGCCTGAACCAGAACCGACATATTGCCGGGCTTATGTTCATTCCGCAGCATCTTCATATGTGCGCCAGGCAGATCAGCCCAGGCAAAGACTTCGGACATACAAGGATCCAACCGGCGTTCAACCATCAGTTTGTTGGCGGCAGCGGCCTGTTTCAAATGGGCAAAGTGCGAGCCCTGAAGGCGTTTCTGATGCATCCACATATAGCGGACATCAAAGGTCAGGTTGAAGCCGGACGTCCCGGCGCAGATCACCACCATGCCGCCCTTTTTGCACACGAAGGTCGAAACCGGGAAAGTCGCCTCGCCGGGGTGTTCAAACACCATATCGACATTGTTGCCCTTGCCTGTGATGTCCCAGATGGCGGCGCCAAATTTGCGCGCCTCTTTGAACCAGGCGGCATATTCCGGGGTGTTCACGGTGGGCATTTGCCCCCAGCATTTGAAATCCTTGCGGTTCAGCACGCCCTTGGCGCCCAGCCCCATCACGAAATCACGCTTGCTTTCATCTGAAATCACCCCGATGGCATTGGCACCAGCCGTATTGATCAACTGGATCGCATAAGAACCAAGCCCCCCCGAAGCGCCCCAGACCAGCACGTTCTGGCCCGGCTTCAAATCATGGGGTTCATGACCGAACAACATCCGGTAGGCAGTTGCCAGCGTCAGGGTGTAGCAGGCGCTTTCTTCCCAGGTCAGATGCTTGGGCCGCGGCATCAGCTGCTGCGCCTGGACGCGGGTGAACTGCGAAAACGACCCATCCGGTGTTTCATAGCCCCAAATCCGTTGGCTGGGCGAATACATCGGATCGCCACCATTGCATTCTTCGTCGTCGCCATCGTCCTGATTGCAGTGGATCACCACCTCATCGCCGACTTTCCAGCGTTTGACCTTGTCACCAACCGCCCAGACGATGCCCGCCGCATCCGATCCGGCAATGTGATAGGGGGCCTTGTGACCATCAAACGGAGAAATCGGCTTACCCAGCGCGGCCCAGACACCATTGTAGTTAACCCCAGCGGCCATCACCAGAACCAGCACATCATGGCTGTCGATCTCTGGCACCTCCACCACCTCTTGCAACATGGCGCTATCGGGTTCGCCGTGGCGCTCTTTGCGGATGGCCCAAGCGTACATCGACTTGGGGACATATCCCATGGGCGGCATTTCACCGAGCTCATAAAGATCTTTCTCAGGAGCCTCGTAAGACAGCGGTCCGGTCTGTGTGTCCAAAGCCATGGTGGCCTCCATTTCCAAGGGTCATTGCTGCGATGCAGAATCGCGGCTGCTACCTGATGGATAAAAATTGCCAAGCAACATTGCAACCCCATTTGGCTCAATATTGTAATTTTATGACTTTGCGGATGCAGAAACACCCCTTGCACTCGCAGCATCCCGGCCCTCTCCCAGGCCCAATGGCGCCTGGGGGACCAGATGCGCGATAGAATTCGCATAGTAGACCAGCAACTCGCGTTTGGCCCGTACCGGCACCAACTGCCCCTTTTCGCGCACCACCAAGCCACGCATCAGCAGAATGCGGATCGCCTCTTGTCCGGCGGAATCCAGGCTCAGGCTGTGATGCTGTGCGCTGACCGGCGCCATCTGACTTTCCAGTTGTTTCATATGATGTGTCAGCAACTCCGCGCTCATGGCACCGTGGCGCAGCAACAGCCAGGCCGCCATCGGGACCGGCAGCACCGGCACGGCTGCACCAATGCGCGACAACAGCTCCTGCGCCAGCAAAGGGGTGAGGCCGCCCTCCTCTGCCTGCGGCCCTGCCGGTCCCGCCGCAGGATTATCACTGGGGTCCCCGGCCTGGGTGCTCTTGGCAAAGTCACGCAGGCTCAGCGGGCGACCAAAGACCACCGCCGCATGGCCAAAACGGTGGTAGCGCCCGGTAACCCACAGCCAGAACTGACGCAGGATCCGCGCCATGACCACCCCTATCCGAGCCTTGAAACGGCGCTCTCCGGCGCGGGCAGCCGACGTTAGGATGCGATCTTCAAGCACCCAATCATAGTTCAGCGCCACAGGCACAAAGACCACATCCCGCCCCTGCGGGTCCCGCGCCCCGGCCTCGACAATATACTTCAACAGCCCCAGTCGCGGCGGCGCCAGGGCACCATCCAGGCTCAGCCCGCCTTCGGGAAATATCGCCTGCGTCGCCCCGCCCTGGGTCGCCAGGCGAATATAGGTGGCAAGCACCCGGCGATACAGATCGTCGCGCGACTTGCGGCGGATAAAATAGGCCCCCATCGCCCGGATCAGCCGCGACAGAGGCCAAACCCGTGCCCATTCCCCCACCGCATAAGACAGCGCCGAACGCCGCGCCGCCAGATAGGTCACCAGCACGTAATCCATGTTGGAACGGTGGTTCATCACAAAGATCAGCGTCGCATCAGGATCCAGCTGCTGCAATGCCGCCTTATCCTGATAGCCCAGCCTCACCCGGTAAATCGCATTGGACAGCCAGCGCGCAGCCCCGATGGCCAGGCCAAAATAGGCAAAAGCGGAAAAAGAGGGAACAATTTCGCGGGCATATCGGCGCGCCTGTTCAAAGGCCACATTGTCGGGAATGCCGTGATCCGAGGCATGGCGCGCGACGGCCTGTGCCACCTCGGGATCATAGATCAGCCGCTGGATCATATCGTAACGCCTGGTCAGCTTGAACGGTTCGATTGGTCGTTGCAACCGCCTGTTGATCCGCGTCACCGCACGTTCAAAGCGACGACGAAAGAACCAGCGGACCGATGGAAACAGAAAATGAGAGGCAAAGGTGACCGCCGCAAAAAGCAGGATCAGCACCAATAGCCAAAGCGGGAGTTCAACACTACGCGTCATGCACCAAGCCTATAGCAATTACAGCGGGGGTAAACGCCCGCCTCCCAAAGACGCAACAGCCAATGATACCAATTACACAATTATGCGATTCTATGGCTCGAATAAGGGCACAGAGTCATGGGAAGAAGACATTCTCGGTCGCGATATACTGCGCCCTGGCCAGTCGGTTCGCATCGGTTTTGGCGATGGCACCGACTATTGCAAATTTGACTTTCGGGCCGTTTTTGATGACGACGACGTTCTGGTCGCCAAGGACATAAATGTGTGCAAGATCGGCACCTATACCTACAGCTGAACGCACAACCAGCCGCCGCTGGTGCCCGTTGCAATGTGATCTAAAGCGCGCCCCTGCCTATCGCAGCGGTGCGCTTTTTTGGGCTTGGGACCATTTCGCCGCAACGCAGCGAATTGACAAGGGTTGAAAATTGCAGTTTAGATCTGTTGAGCGAAACATAATTACCAAAGCAAACCCGCGAGGCGCCCCATGTCGCAGATGCAGAATGACCGCAAAACCGATCGCCCCTGGCTGATCCGAACCTATGCTGGCCACTCCACTGCCGAGGCCTCGAATGCGCTCTACCGGGCGAATCTGGCCAAAGGGCAGACCGGTCTGTCGGTCGCCTTCGATCTGCCGACCCAGACAGGATACGACAGTGACCATGTTCTGGCCCGTGGCGAAGTGGGCAAGGTGGGCGTTCCCGTTGGGCATCTGGGCGATATGCGCAGCCTGTTTGACCAGATACCGCTCGACCAGATGAATACCTCAATGACCATCAATGCCACCGCGCCCTGGCTGCTCTCTCTCTATATTGCTGCCGCCGAAGAACAGGGCGCAGATATTTCCAAGCTACAAGGCACGGTGCAAAACGATCTGATCAAGGAATATCTGAGCCGCGGCACCTATATCTGCCCGCCTGCGCCCAGCCTCAAGATGATCGCGGATGTGGCCGAATACTGCTATACGCATGTGCCAAAGTGGAACCCGATGAACGTCTGTTCCTATCACCTGCAAGAGGCCGGTGCGACGCCAGAACAGGAGCTGGCCTTTGCCCTGGCTACAGCGCAGGCGGTGCTGGATGAATTGCAGCCCCGGATCGCGCCAGAGGATTTCCCGGCCATGGTTGGGCGGATTTCATTCTTTGTGAATGCCGGCATCCGCTTTGTTACCGAGATGTGCAAAATGCGCGCCTTTGTCGATCTGTGGGATGAAATCTGCCGGGATCGATATGGCGTTGAAAACCCCAAGTTCCGCCGCTTCCGTTATGGGGTGCAGGTGAATTCACTGGGGCTGACGGAACAGCAGCCCGAAAACAATGTCTATCGCATCCTGATTGAAATGCTGGCGGTGACCCTGTCGAAAAAGGCCCGTGCCCGCGCCGTGCAGTTGCCCGCCTGGAACGAAGCCCTGGGCCTGCCCCGCCCCTGGGATCAGCAATGGTCGATGCGGATGCAGCAGATCCTGGCCTATGAAACCGACCTCCTGGAATATGAAGACCTGTTTGAAGGCAACCCGGCCGTCGACAGAAAGGTCCAGACGCTGAAAGACGACGCCCGTGCCGAGCTTGCCAACCTACAGTCTATGGGTGGGGCGGTCGCTTCTATCGACTATATGAAATCGCGGCTGGTCGATTCCAACGCCGAACGGCTGAATCGGATCGAGCGCAATGAAACCGTGGTGGTTGGGGTAAACAGCTGGACAGAAGGTGAGCCATCGCCGCTGCAAACTGAAGACGGCGGCATCATGGTGGTGGACCCTGCGGTTGAACAGGAACAGATCACGCGGTTGAACGCCTGGCGGCAGGCCCGTGACGCGGATGCCGTTGCAACCGCCCTCGCCGATCTGCGCGCTGCCGCGCGCGCAGGCGACAATATCATGCCCGCGTCGATTGCGGCGGCAAAGGCCGGTGTCACCACGGGCGAATGGGCAGAGGAAATGCGCCGGGTTCACGGCACCTATCGCGGCCCCACCGGGGTTTCCGGCTCGCCTTCAAACAAGACCGAAGGTCTGGATGACCTCCGCGAGGCGGTCAACGCGGCGTCGGATCAACTCGGCCGTAGGTTGAAATTCGTGGTTGGCAAGCCCGGTCTTGACGGCCATTCCAACGGCGCCGAGCAAATTGCCTTTCGCGCCCGCGACTGTGGCATGGACATCACCTATAATGGCATCCGCATGACCCCTGAAGAGCTGGTTGCCCAAGCCCAAGATGATGGTGCCCATGTGGTCGGGCTGTCGATCCTATCCGGCAGCCACATGCCACTGGTGGAAGAACTGATGCAGCGCATGCGCGAGGCAAACCTTGGACATATTCCCGTCGTGGTTGGCGGCATCATCCCCGACGATGACGCCGAAAAGCTGAACCAGATGGGCGTATCGCGCGTTTACACCCCCAAGGATTTTGAACTGAACACAATCATGGCGGATATTGTCGAACTATCGCACCCCTCAAAGACGGCGTAATTCTGCTCTTTTTGCAAATACGGCTAATTTATTTGAATATTACTCTGGCAATTGCAGTTATGCTTAGCATTAAAGAGTGCCGGACAAAGAAATATGTCTGGCGTGCCAATCTGGAGTATCAAAATGAGCCCTGACCTTTCAAAAATGTCTCGCAAAGAATTGCTTGAGCTTAGAAAGGGCATTGATTCTGCCCTGAAAGACGCAGAGCAACGCGAGCGAAAAGAAGCCATTAAGGCAGCCGAAGACGCGGCAGCCAAGTATGGTTTTTCACTTGATGAAATCACCGGCCCCAATCGGGCCAGTGGCAAGAAGCAAAAAGCCGCTGCAAAATATCGCAACCCGCACAACCCAGACGAAACCTGGAGCGGCCGGGGTCGTAAACCTCATTGGGTGCATTCCGCTATCTCCTCTGGTATGGATATCTCCGACCTGGAAATCTGAATCCGGACTGGAGAAAACAATGACCATTCATATCGGCGCCCAAAAGGGTGATATCGCTGAAACGGTTCTTATGCCGGGCGATCCCTATCGCGCCAAATGGGCCGCAGAGACCTTTCTGCAAGAGGCCAAGCTGGTAAATGAAACCCGCGGAATGCTGGGTTACACAGGCAGTTGGAATGGCCATCGCGTCACAATCCAAGGGAGTGGCATGGGAATGCCCTCTCTTTCCATTTATGCTAATGAATTGATCCGCGATTTTGGGGCCAAAACGCTTATTCGTATTGGATCCTGTGGTGGCATGCAGCCGCAGGTGAAACTGCGCGATGTCATTCTGGCAATGACTGCCACCACCGTTGGATCCCCTTCGCAGAGTATTTTCAAGGAATTGAATTTTGCGCCAGTGGCGGATTGGTCGCTATTGCACGCGGCGGCACAGGCCGCGCAATCGCGCAGTATCGGCACCCATGTGGGCGGTATCTATTCGTCTGATACCTTTTATGATGAACGCGCCGACCTGAACGAACAAATGGTCCGACACGGCATCCTTGGCGTCGAGATGGAAGCGGCTGAACTCTATACGCTGGCGGCACGCTATCAATGCCGCGCCTTGGCGGTGCTAACGGTTTCCGACCACCTGGGCACCGGTGAAGCACTGCCTGCCGATCAGCGCGAACGCAGTTTTGGCGATATGGTCGAAATCGCGCTGGAAGCCGCCTTCGCCTAACCGACCTTGACAGAGGCGCCCCACGCGGGCCCAGTATTGGACAGAATAAAGGCGGCCCGCTTCAAGGCCGCCTTTTGCATAGATTGCCCTGAATTACCTTCCGTGGCTTTGATCATAGCCATTGCGCGCCGGGCTTTGCCAGCCATCCAGCGCGCCACCCTGGGGCGCAAAGACCTCTACCAGCAGCGGGTAACAGGCGGCAGTATCGCTGGAATGCTGCTCCGCGCAGTCACCGCCTGGGCAGGCGCTCAGCGCCCCCAGCAGCGGAATTTCGGCAAAGAACTCAAGATAATCACCGGGGCGCACCGGGCTTTGCTTCATGAAGTACTGGCCGGTGTCACGGGTAAATCCGGTGCACATGAAAACATTCAGCACATCATGCACATAGGGTTCTGCCTCAGCCAGGCTTAGGCCTGTATGATCGGCCAGGGCGCGGGTCAGGTTCGAATGGCAACAGTGATGGTACTGGCTGCCCGCCAATAGATTGCCGGTATAGGGATCACAGCGGGTGCCAATGACATCATGCACCGAGCCGCCATAGGCATCGATGCCATACCAGCCCAGCGTGTCCTCAACGATGGTGGCCATCGGGCGAAGATTGGGCAGGCTGGTCCACATCCGCTCTCCGGTGGTGAGATGGGTGCCATGCAGCGCCCGGGTCTTGCCAGAATAAAACCGCTCTGCGAGGTCGGCACTGTTCCACAGGTTCAAATCGCCAACCTGCGCCCCCTCTACCGAAGAGATGCGAAAGAACTGGCCTGCCGGGACCTCGAAACACGCCGCATCACGCGGGGGAACCAGCACCTCGGCCACCTTTGCCGCGCCCGCCCGCGCCTGCCGATACAGCGCCAAATCTGGCTGCGGCAGGCTGTCATTTGGATAGCAAATCACCGGCTTGACGGCGCGGCGCGCCGCCGCATCGGCGGGGCCCTGTCGGGAAGTATCAGCCATGGGGAAACCTCTTCTCTGTTTGCCCACAACTTGGCCCTGTTCCGGTGCGCACTGCAAGCCGGATAAGGCAGGTCCACAGCATTTTGACACCACGATTGCGACTGGAAAATGATCTCGCCGAGCGCCAGAGCGTATTCACCCTGCGTATTCCAGGGGTGCAAAACCGGTGCCGCCTTTTGCGCAACAGGCCTTAATCGCGCGCACGGCGGCAGTGACGCGGGGTATCAAGACCGGGCTGAACGGCACCGCAATGGCCACATACCCACTGCCCCTTGCTGCGCTGTTGCCGCCAACGGCAGGCCCGCGTAAGGCTGGTGGTCATGCGGCGATAGATAAAGTAGCAAAACACGCCGGTTATCAGAAGCAGGATCAAAATAGGCATAGCGCCCCATAGCGCGCCCAGGCAGTTTGCTCAAACAAAAACCCCCGCACCGAGGGAGGACGCGAGGGTTTTGAAACAGTGTCTACCTGCAATCAGGCAGCGTCGTAATAGGGCACAAAACCATTGGCGGGCTGATCAGTCTTTGCCTCGGGCAGCGGCTCTGGCGTGTAATAGGCCCAGGCCTGATCCAAGGCGTCCAGCAGGGCGCGGGCTTTGGCGGTTTCGCGGATCTCTGGCAGGTAGTCTACGGTCTTCATCATCTCGGTCCTGAGTTGTTAAACCTCTCCCTGCGGTCACTATACGCCCAGACAGCAGGCGCTGCACCGGCCAATCTTGCAAACACGCCATGCACTGTTTGCAGGGCCGATCTGGCCGCAATGAACACAAAACCCCCGGACAGGCGGGCTGTCCGGGGGCTGATTTCAAAACCTATAAAGGCAGCTCCATGGCACCGGATCAAACGGCGCGATCAACCATCATATGCTTGATATGGGCAATTGCTGCGGCTGGGTTCAGCCCCTTGGGGCAGGTCTTGGTGCAGTTCATGATGGTATGGCAGCGATACAGCTTGAAAGGGTCTTCCAGCTGGTCCAGACGCTCTGGCGTGGCCTCATCACGGCTGTCGATGATCCAGCGATAGGCATGCAGCAACGCAGCTGGCCCAAGGTATTTGTCGCCGTTCCACCAGTAGCTGGGGCAAGAGGTCGAGCAGCTGGCGCACATCACGCATTCATACAGCCCGTCGAGCTTCTTACGGTCCTCGATCGACTGACGCCATTCCTTGGCGGGTGCATTGGTTTTGGTTTCCAGCCAGGGCATGATGGACGCATGCTGAGCATAGAAATGCGTCAGATCCGGGATCAGATCCTTGACCACCGGCATATGCGGCAGCGGGTAGATTTTCACGTCGCCCTTGACCTCATCCAGCCCGTAGATACAGGCCAGCGTGTTGATACCATCGACGTTCATCGCGCAGGAACCACAGATGCCTTCGCGGCAGGAGCGGCGGAAGGTCAGGGTTGGATCAATCTCGTTCTTGATCTTGATCAGCGCGTCCAGGATCATCGGACCACATTTGTCCATATCCAGGAAATAGGTATCCACCTGCGGGTTCTTGCCGTCGTCCGGGTTCCAGCGATAGATCTTGAACTTGCGCACATTGGTCGCGCCGTCGGGCTTGGGCCACGTCTTCCCCGTGGTGATCTTGGAATTTTTCGGAAGTGCGAATTCGACCATAGATCGTTCTCCTTGCTTAGCTGCCTGCCACACCAAGGGCCAGGGCCCCAGGCTGACAGGAGATCAGATGGACCGGCTGAGCCCAGAGGCCCCTCCGAAACTTAAATAGTGCCGCAGCCGCAACAGATGTTTGGCGCGAGACGCAGAGGCAGGCAATCATAGGCCCTCCCCCTGCGGCAATGGCTGGTGCTGGGCGACGTTTTTGAGATAGGCGGCATCCTCGGGGAACAGCGCCTCCAGTTCCTCTAGCAGGGCCGCATCGCGGGCGGCCATATGCAGCATGGCCTGAAATTCCGCATCGCTGCGCATCTGCTGCCAGCGCCGATCAGTCTGCAACTCAGCCGCCGAACTGGCTTGTTTTTGAAACGACGAGCCGCCACCGTAGTGCTGCACCTCGCCCAGACTGTTGTCATGCTGCCCCAGGCCCAGGTCCTGCAGGAACTGCGCCCGGTAGTCTGCACTGCGCATCCAGCGATCATAGCAGATCGCCACCAGCCCCAGATCCTGTGCCTGCCGGACCAGTCCCAACAGCCGAATATAGCTGTCGATGGTGCGCAACACGATGCCGTTGCGACGCACCAGAGTGTAGCCGTCATTGGCCTGCATCTTTTTCAGCAAAGAGGCGGACCAATTCAGAAAGCTACGATAGATCAGCACATTATGGCTAAACAGGGCCTCATCAAAACGGCCAGACGCCTGCCGGTTGATATCAAATTCAGCCGGGCTGGTGTCCTCATACGAGACCAGGAACAGTGCGCCATCGCCAGCATCCTGCGTGACCGAGGCCATGTTACGATTGGCCTTGTGCTGCGGCGCATGGGCACCATTCACCGCAACCCCGCGCGAGTTTTGCAACGGGTCAGTGCCAGGTTTGCAGTTGTTCAGAAACACCGAACGCCGATTTGGCGCATTGCGCTGCAGCCAGGACAGGATGGCGTGATTACCCGACCGCCGCATGCCAAAGACCCGCAGGCTCAGCCCTGGGGTGAACCCCAGCGCCTGCCATTCCTGTGGCAAAGCCTGCGCGTGAGAGATGGCCATCAACAGCCCCCTTCCCGCCCGAAAGAGGCAACGCCCCCCGTGCTTTGCATCACGCAGCCCAACTCAGTACCCCTCTACCAAAGAGGAACGGATGGTTGACCCATCCGAGAGGTAAGCCAATGCACGCCGCTGTTCATCCAGGGTGAGGGTTTCCCACAGGGTCGCATCCCCAGGCATCAACGCATAATCTGATGGCAGGGGCACCGAAGAGACCTCAGACTCGGCACAGGCCGACAGCAGCAGGGCCGCAAGGCCCAGTGCCAGTAGTTTGATATCCCGGTGCCCTGCCATATCAGAAAGTCCGCGCTTTGGGCGCGATCTTGGCCAGGCTGATACCACCTTCGTCTTCGGTGGTAAGCCGATCCAGGATCACCGGGCGATAGGTCAGGTCAACCTTTTCACCCTCAACCCGGCTGACCGTATGCACGCGCCAGTTTTCATCATCCCGCGTGCTGTAGTCTTCATGCGCGTGGGCACCACGGCTTTCGCGGCGGGCTTCGGCACCATGGATCGTCGCCAGGGCGTTAGGCATCAGGTTTGCCAGTTCCAGCGTTTCCATCAGATCCGAGTTCCAGACCAGCGAGCGGTCGGTGACTTTGAGGTCATCCATCTTGCCCGCGATCACGGTCATCTTCTCGACGCCTTCTTTCAGCGACTTATCTGTGCGGAACACTGCCGCATCGGACTGCATGGTGCGCTGCATTTCCAGACGCAGATCCGCAGTGGCAATGCCGCCATTGGCGTTGCGCAGCCCATCAAAGCGATCAAAGGCCTTATCGACCGAGGCCTGGTTCAGCGTCGGATTTGGCGCTTCCGCGTCAACGGTTTTACCGGCCCGGATAGCAGCAGCCCGACCAAAGACAACAAGGTCGATCAGCGAGTTGGAGCCCAGACGGTTGGCGCCATGCACCGAGGCACAGCCTGCTTCGCCCACGGCCATCAGGCCAGGCACAACGGCGGTTGGATTGTCGGCGGTTGGGTTCAGCACTTCACCCCAGTAGTTGGTCGGAATGCCGCCCATGTTGTAATGCACCGTTGGCAGAACCGGGATCGGTTCCTTGGTGACGTCAACACCGGCAAAGATCTTGGCGCTTTCCGAAATACCCGGCAGGCGTTCGGCCAGGGCCTCGGGTGGCAGGTGGCTGAGGTTCAGGTGAATGTGATCACCATGTTCGCCGACGCCGCGGCCTTCGCGAATTTCCATGGTCATCGAACGTGACACGTAATCGCGTGGGGCCAGGTCTTTGTACTGGGGCGCGTAGCGCTCCATGAACCGTTCGCCTTCAGAGTTGGTCAGATAGCCGCCTTCGCCGCGCGCACCCTCGGTGATCAGACAGCCAGAGCCGTAGATGCCGGTGGGGTGGAACTGGACAAATTCCATATCCTGCAGCGCCAGACCGGCCCGCGCCACCATACCGCCACCGTCACCGGTGCAGGTATGGGCCGAAGTGGCCGAGAAGAAGGCACGGCCATAGCCGCCAGTGGCCAGCACAACCATCTTGGCGTTGAAGACATGCATGGTGCCATCGTCCAGCTTCCAGCAGACAACACCCTGGCATTCGCCCTCATCCGACATGATCAGGTCGATGGCAAAATATTCGATGTAGAATTCAGCGTTGTTCTTCAGCGACTGACCATAAAGCGTGTGCAAAATGGCGTGGCCGGTGCGGTCGGCGGCGGCACAGGTCCGCTGCACCGGGGGGCCTTCGCCAAATTCGGTGGTATGGCCACCAAAGGGGCGCTGATAGATCTTGCCTTCTTCGGTGCGCGAGAACGGCACGCCGTAATGCTCCAGTTCATACACCGCCTTGGGCGCTTCACGGGCGAGGTATTCCATCGCATCCGTGTCGCCCAGCCAGTCAGAGCCCTTGACGGTGTCATACATGTGCCACTGCCAGTTGTCAGGACCCATGTTCGACAGCGAGGCAGCAATGCCGCCCTGTGCCGCAACCGTATGGGACCGGGTTGGGAAAACCTTGGTCACACAGGCGGTGCGCAGCCCCTGTTCCGCCATGCCAAGCGTTGCGCGCAGACCGGCCCCGCCGGCACCCACGACCACGACGTCATAGTCATGCGTCTCGTATTCGTATGCAGCCATATTTATTGTCCCTTACAGCGCGATCTTGCCCAGGGCGAACAGCCCGGTGGCGATTGTGGCATAGCTCAGGCCGATCACAAACATGATCAGCGCCTTGCGCATAGAGCCCTGCGCATAGTCTTCGATCATCATCTGCGCGCCCTTGTTAAAGTGCATCACACCAGCATAAAGCGTGAGCCCCGTCAGAATGGCTGGAAAGGGCCGCGCAAATGTCGCCAGCACCTCTTCCTGCGTGCCACCAATGGCAGAGCCAACGACATAGAGAAAGGTGGGGACCAAAAAGGCCAGCGCCACGGCGCTTACCTGCATGTACCAGTGATGCTGGGTTCCGGTGCCAGCGGCCCCTTTGCCCTCGGCGCGTTTACGAGCGGTCAAATAACGCATGTTTGCCTCCTTAAACCACAAGCACGGTAATAATGGTGAGGATGACGGAACCGATCATCATGCCCCAACCCAGTTTTTCGGCGGTCTCGATGTCCAGCCCGTGACCGGCATCAAAATAGAGATGACGCAGACCGGCAAGAAAGTGATACCAGACGCCCAGTGTCGACAGCACCAGCACGATATCGCCAAACCAAGAGGTCATCACCCCGTTGGCAGTGGCAAAGTAGGCAGGCGAGGTCGCCGCCGCGAGGAGCCACCAGACAATCAACATCACAGAGATGATAAGCGCATTGCCCGTGATCCGGGTGAGGATCGAGGACATAGAGGTCATCTGCGGGCGATAGATCGACAAATGTGGCGAAAGCGGGCGATTGCCCCGATTTACATCGGCCATGTTGGCTCCTTTCCAGTTAGCTGAAGCCGTTTTAGCGGTTTTTTACGTCCTGTCACGCAAACAGCGGGTAAATTTCTGCGGTAATTTGACCAGATTTGCAAAAAAACGCATTTCGTGATCACAGGCTGCTGCCCAGTGATCACAAAACTGTCTTACTAAAATTATTTTGCAGAATCAGCCCCCCTTTGTGCGATTTTCTGCAAACCCACCTCAGTTGGCCAATTCTCAGCCCCCTGCGCCGATCCCTGCGTGCCGCCTGACGCGGGTTCCGACGCAGGCGACATACCGCGTTGGTGCCCGGCTGTTTTGCGCGCGATTTCACGTACCAGCTTGCGGCGGATTTTGTCCGGATAATCGGCAAATCGGTGCGCTGTTTCGACAAAGGCTCCCTCGCCCCGGATTACATGTTCGTAGAAATATGCGGTCAGGTCCGGCGCGCTTTGCTCGATTGCGATGGCGTTGACGGTGATCCCCGCCGCGCGCAACATCGGCTTCAGGGTTGCCGGTTCCACCCCCTCGTTTGACGGCCCATCGCCAGACAGGTCAATCACCCGTCGGCTGCAATCCGGTGCCTGGGAAAACTGGTTCAGCCCCAACAACAGCGCCTCGCCCAACGCGGTGGAAAAGTTGCGCCAGGGGCGCGGTGCCGCCTCAATCGCCTGGGCCAGGGCTTCGACATCGTCAAAACTGCCAATCGTGGTCCAGGGAATAGAAACTTCCTGCCGCGCCCGCCCGGACCACTGGATCAGGCTCACCTGCGCTTTGGCGATCACCAGCGCCTCGGACACCACGCCGTCGCGCAGCCCAGCCGCAAGACCATCCATCTGGATGCGATATTCAGTGGCATCCACCGAGCCGGACACATCCACAGCCAGCACCAGCGCCAAATCGCAGGCCTGCGCCGGTAACGGCAGCAACGCCGCCACCGCCAGAAACAGGCGGGCTGACAACAGATGGGCAGTGATCCTCATGCCAGCAAGCCTAGGATGTCCTGCCCGCTGCGTCATCCCCGCAGCGGGCAGGACACAGCGTTTTGAAGATAGCCGTTATTTCGGCATCAAGGCCCAGTAATCCAGATCCAGCAGCACCTCGGGCAGGTATTTGCCATCATTGCCCTTCAGCACAAAGGGATCACCGCCCGAGGTGGCGACCAGCCGCAAGCGAATGGCGCCAACGCCGGGGGCATCGGTATCGGCCTTGTCCAGCACCTCGGACCAGGCCCGGATGGTGGTGCCGGACAGGCAGGGATTGGCATGGGCACCGCCATTCAGCCCCACGATCATCTGCGCATTGGCCAGCCCATTGAAGGACAGGGCCCGCGCCATGGAAATTACATGCCCGCCATAGATCAGCCGGGTGCCATCGGGCCGCGCCGTGGTGTCGAAATGTACCTTAGCAGTGTTCTGCCACAGGCGGGTAGCCAGCATATGCTCGGCCTCTTCAATGGTGACACCATCCACGTGGTTGATGGTCTCGCCCACTTCATAGTCGCCCCAGCGGTGGGCTTCGCCCGCCTGGGTATAATCGTAACCGGTGAAGTCCAGTCCCGCAGGCAATACCAGTTGATCGGCAGGAATGACCTTGGCCAGATCCGGGATCACCGTGTCCGGCGCGGGCGCGTCGAGGTTGTGTTTGCGCACCATCACCCAGCGCACATATTCCATCACCACCTCGTCGCGCTGGTTCAGGCCACGCGTGCGCACATAGACAACGCCGGATTTGCCGTTTGAGTTCTGCTTGACGCCGATCACCTCACTTGTCGCGCGCAGGGTGTCGCCCTCGTAAACCGGCAACAGCCAGCGCCCCTCGGCGTAGCCCAGATTGGCCACCGCGTTCAGCGAAATATCAGGTACCGTCTTGCCAAAGACGATGTGAAAGGCCGCCAGATCGTCCAGTGGTGCCTTGGGCAGACCAGAGCGGCGGGCAAATTCATCAGAAGAATATAGCGCATGGCGCGCCGGATAGAGCGCGTGATACAGCGCCCGTTCTCCGCCCGAGACGGTGCGCGGCACCGCATGGGCGATCACATCGCCCAAGGCATAGTCTTCAAAAAATCGGCCCGGATTTGTTTTTGCCGCTCTGGTCTTGGTCATCAGTGTTCTCCCAGTTTTGTCTCGGGGGTGTAGGTGCCGTCCACCTCTTTCACCACTGACTGACCGCAGCGCATGATGCCTTTGACAGGGTCAAAGGTCTGGGTGGGGCTGCCATAGAGCGCCCAGCCCTTGTTCAGCGCATCGGTCACTTTGTGACAAAAGGCAGAGGTGTCGTCTTCACTCAAAAAACGGTAGAGTTTCATATCTCAGCCCCCCGGAAAGGGGGAGGGGCCGACCATCCCGTGCACATAGCCTATCACCGCCAGCAGCACGACAGAGGCCACCAAGAACATCGCATCCTTGGCAATGCTGCCTTTGGGATTGGGGGTCCAGTTGGGTTCTGCCCGGTTGATCACAACCATTTCAGCCAGCGCCCAGGCCAGCAGGCCACCAAACAGCACAAAGGACGCCGGATCCCAGTTTACCAGCAGGTGGGCAACCGCCCAGAGCGCAAAGCCGGTCAGCATAGGGTGACGCATCTTGTAGAAGATCGCGCCCTTGCTGGGGCCAGGGCTGGTAAAATACAGCGCAATCAGCATCAGCAGATTGTTGATATGCTGCAAAAACGGCGGGAACAGCGCCAGATCGTAGCTCTCGGCGGAACGATAGCCCAGAACCATCAGCACAATGCTGATCACCAGAGCAACGGCGACAAGACCCTTGCCCTTGTTGCCCATTGGTTCACGGATGCCGGGGGCCAGGCGCTTGAACAGATGCGCCGCCCACCACAGCAGGATGCCTAGGACCAGAAGTGTCATGTCAGTCTCCTAATAGATGTTAACTTGGTTAACACCTAGGCGGAAAACGCAGCGATTGCATCCGCTTTTGCAAGAATTTCTCGTGCCGTCGCAACATGCAGATTTTCGACGATCTTACCGTCAACCACCGCGACCCCCTGCCCCGAGGCCTCGACCGCGTCGAAGGCTTCGATTTGGCGGCGGGCCAGATCAATTTCATCCGCACTGGGGGCAAAGGCATCATTGGCAACGTCAACCTGGGCCGGGTGGATCAGTGTCTTGCCATCAAAGCCCATATCGCGCCCCTGGGTACATTCGGCAAACAGGCCGTCGTTGTCCTTGAATGCATTGTAGACGCCATCGACAATCACCAGCCCCTCGGCCTTGGCCGCCAGCAGGCACAGGCCAAGCCCCGCCATCATCGGCAAGCGATCAGGGCGGAACCGGGTCTGCAGCTCTTTGGCCAGATCATTGGTTCCCATGACCATGCCCTGCAATTTTGGGTGGGCGGCGATCGCGGCGGCGTTCAACATGCCGCGCGGCGTCTCCATCATGGCCCAAAGCGGTTTATCCCCGGTCAGCGCCGCCAACGCATCCAGATCCGCCGGGCTAGAGACCTTGGGCAGCAGGACCGCATCGCAGTCCATCGCGGCAGCGGCGCGGGCGTCAGCCTCGCCCCAGGGCGTGTCAAACCCGTTGATCCGCACGATCTTCATCCGGGCGCCATAGCCGCCTTCCCGCAGCGCCGCACTCAGCGTGTCGCGCGCATTGTCCTTTTCCTCAACCGAGACTGCATCCTCAAGATCAAAGATCACCGCATCCACCGGCAAGGTTTTGGCCTTTTCCAGTGCGCGCGGCTTGGAACCGGGAATGTAGAGTACCGAACGATAAGGGCGAATGCGCGGGTCCATCAGAAAATCTCCAGGTTATTTTGTTGCGCAAACGGCTATAGATTCGGATCATTACTTTCAAGTGCGATCACGCCGCATTGCAGAAAAAGCGCAAATGCCGCTAGGTAACACGCCTGCGCGTAACAATAAAATTTTACCCCTTAGTCTTCGACAGGACTGGCACGGCGGATTAACCATTTCTCAAAATGTCCTTGGCAAACTTTTCTTATCGCAACGACCTTCAGGTCGGGGATCTCATCCGGTTCAAAACCTTATTTTCAAAGGCCAGAGCCACTCCAAGATCATCCCCCGCGTGGGCAGAAAGCCCGCTTTAGTAGAGACTGGGCCAAAGGCCCGCATAACGATTACGTCAATGGAAAACGGCCCCAGATCTGATGGGTACGCAGAGAGGTCAAGTGACCCCTCTCTCTCGGCTCGGGCATTCCGCATAGGGTAAAACCCAAGGAGAAGACGATGTTGAAAACTGTACTTGGCCTGTCCGTGCTGGGCTTTACCTTTGGCCTGATGACCGCCGCCCCCGTTGCCGCCCAGAGCCGCAACTGTGCCCCCCGCAAGGTTGTTGTTGAACGCCTGGCAGAAAAATATGGCGAAAGCCGTCAGGCCATCGGTATTGGTCAGCAGGGCATGGTCATGGAAACCTTTGCCTCGGCCGAAAGCGGCAGCTGGACAATCACCGTCACCCTGCCAACCGGCATGACCTGCCTGATGGCGTCAGGCCAGTCCTTTGAGGCCCTGGCAGAAGCTATCCCAACGGTTGACAACGACGCCTGACACCGCGCCACGTTCGCCCCGACAAGGCCAGAGACGCCGACCTCTGGCCTGCCATTCGCGCAGAAACGGCGCCTGCCTGTCACAGGGTGGGCGCTTTGCGTTCTTACGCCACGACAGCAGCTGCCTGCGCCATGCCTGCGGTCAGGCCCCCAAAATCCTCGCAAAAGCGACACTCTGGCAGGGAAATGCGAAAAACATTCCTGCCCGATGCTGTAACGCCAATCCGCAAAACCGCCTTATTTGCAAGCCTTTCAGCCCCCGTTCCACCCCAGCACTGCCCCGCGCGCGCGCCATGCCGCAGCGCAGAAGCCTTGCGCGAGCGCGCCTGAGGGCGTAGGCATCCCCCAAATTTCAACCGGACCGGAGAGAAATCCCCATGGCCAGACCCAAGATCGCGCTTATCGGCGCAGGCAACATCGGCGGCACGCTCGCCCATCTCGCAGCCATCAAAGAGCTTGGCGACGTCGTTCTTTTTGACATCGCTGACGGCCTTCCCCAAGGCAAAGCGCTCGACATCGCCCAATCCGGCCCTGTTGAGAAAATCGACGCAGCCATGTCTGGCTCCAGCGATTATTCCGCCATCGCGGGTGCCGATGTCTGCATCGTCACCGCTGGTGTGGCCCGCAAACCCGGCATGAGCCGGGATGACCTGCTGGGCATCAACCTGAAAGTGATGAAATCCGTTGGTGAAGGCATCGCAGCCCACGCGCCAAACGCATTCGTCATCTGCATCACCAACCCGCTGGACGCGATGGTCTGGGCGCTGCAGAAATTCTCTGGCCTGCCCACCAACAAGGTCTGCGGCATGGCCGGCGTTCTGGATTCCGCACGCTTCCGCCACTTCCTGGCCGAAGAGTTCAACGTTTCCATGCGCGACGTCACCGCCTTTGTGCTGGGCGGCCACGGCGACACCATGGTGCCTTCGGTGCGTTATTCCACCGTTGGCGGCATCCCCCTGCCTGATCTGATCGACATGGGCTGGACGACCCAGGAAAAACTGGACGCAATGGTTCAGCGCACCCGTGATGGCGGCGCCGAAATCGTTGGCCTGCTGAAAACCGGCTCTGCCTTCTATGCGCCTGCTGCCTCGGCAATTGAAATGGCCGAAGCCTACCTGAAAGACCAAAAGCGCGTTCTGCCCTGCGCCGCCTATTGTGACGGCGACCTTGGCGTCAAGGACATGTATGTCGGCGTGCCTACTGTGATCGGTGCCGGCGGTATCGAACGCGTCGTCAACATCAAGCTCAACAAAAGCGAGCAAGAAATGTTCGACACTTCGGTCAAAGCGGTTCAAGGCCTGGTTGACGCCTGCAAAGGCATCGACGGCTCGCTCGCCTAAGTCGAACAACAGGGCTGATCTGTTCCACCAGACAGGTCAGCGCAACAAGATCCCGATGCACGCTCCGACCTGGGGCGTGCATTTTTTCGTGCCGCCTGTTTCACCATTACCTACGATCTGCCCCAGGCAAACCTGCGGACCTCGATGGGACCGCAGGGACCGCCGCCAGCCAGTGTCGCACGGCATTTGCCGATATGGCACTTTGTCGCCTTTTTCCAATCATCACGAATCAAACAAATTGAGCTATCGAATGTTTGTGATCACACGCTGGAAAGCCGTGATCACAAAACCGGAAAATCTTCATCATTTCCCCGCGCGCCTTCAAAAAAGCCTTTAAAGATTTGCCATATGACGGCGTTATGACAAAGATAATTGAAGCCAGACGGGACAGTTTCTCATGAACATCCACGAATATCAGGCCAAGGCCCTTCTTCGCAGCTACGGAGCGCCGGTTTCCGACGGGCGCATCGTCCTGAAGGCCGACGAAGCCAAATCCGCCGCAGGGGAGCTTGACGGCCCGCTGTGGGTGGTCAAGGCACAGATCCATGCCGGCGGTCGCGGCAAAGGCACCTTCAAAGAAGCAGGCGCCGGCGAAAAGGGCGGTGTCCGCCTGACCAAATCGGTAGAAGAAGCCGCCGAGGAAGCCAAGAAAATGCTGGGCCGCACCCTGGTCACGCATCAGACCGGCCCTGCGGGCAAACAGGTCAACCGCATCTACATCGAAGCCGGTTCGGGCATTCAAACCGAATTGTACCTGGCGCTGCTGGTTGATCGCCAGACCTCGCGCATCTCTTTTGTCTGCTCTACCGAGGGCGGCATGGACATCGAAGAGGTTGCCGCAGCGACCCCTGAAAAAATCCTGTCGTTCAGCGTTGATCCGGCCACCGGCTATCAGGCTTTCCACGGCCGCCGCATCGCCTTCTCGCTGGGTCTTGAGGGCGCGCAGATCAAGCAGTGCGTCAAACTGATGGGCCAGCTGTATCAAGCCTTTGTCGACAAAGACATGGAGATGCTGGAAATCAACCCGCTGATCGTGTCTGACACCGGTGATCTGAAAGTGCTCGACGCCAAGGTGAGCTTTGATGGCAACGCCATGTACCGCCACGCCGATGTGGCCGAACTGCGCGACACCACCGAAGAAGACTCCAAAGAGCTGGAAGCGTCGAAATACGACCTGAACTACATCGCGCTCGACGGTGAGATCGGCTGCATGGTGAACGGCGCCGGTCTGGCGATGGCCACCATGGATATCATCAAGCTGTATGGTGCTGAGCCTGCAAACTTCCTCGACGTAGGCGGCGGTGCCACCAAGGAGAAAGTCACCGAGGCCTTCAAGATCATCACCTCCGACCCACAGGTCAAAGGCATCCTGGTCAACATCTTTGGCGGCATCATGCGCTGTGACGTCATCGCCGAGGGCGTAGTTGCCGCGGTGAAGGAAGTCGGCCTGAAGGTTCCGCTGGTTGTCCGTCTGGAAGGCACCAATGTGGAAGCCGGCAAGGAGATCATCAACACCTCTGGTCTTGACGTGATCGCCGCCGACAACCTCTCTGATGGCGCCGAGAAGATCGTGAAAGCGGTGAAGGGCTGAGTTGATCGTGGCCACTAAAGCTGACCCAGTAAACACTTACTTGGCAGGTCGCTTGGCTCAACGCCACGCGACCGATCTAGTAGCCTATTCTGGGTTTGAGTGGCCGAAGGGCTTTATTGGTGAAGACAATCCCGTAACGGAAAGGCTGCATGAAGCTGCTCTCTCTTTTGCTGTCAACGCAAGACGCTATTTGGAGCACACAGGTGATCGCCCAACAATTTCTGAAACACGCTATGCAAATGATAGCGGCGATGAAACTGTTGAAAACCGTCTGTATGAAACATTGCACGGATTGATACACTCTCGCTTTCTGCGCATCCAATACTCGCCCCTGACCAAGTCCAACTATAACGGTATCGAAGGTGTCGCACCTGTTTATTTCATCTACGAAACCGATCGCTACCCAGAAAAGAAATCCTCAATTTTCGGCATGGCTTGGAGCTTTCTCACTATGCCGAAACAGGACACAAATTCTTAGTTTAGGAGACTCCTCACATGGCAGTCCTTATCGACGAAAACACCAAGGTCATCTGTCAGGGCTTCACCGGCTCGCAGGGCACCTTTCACTCTGAACAGGCCATCGCCTATGGCACCAAAATGGTCGGCGGTGTGACCCCAGGCAAAGGCGGCCAGAGCCACCTGAACCTGCCGGTCTTTAACTCCGTGCACGAAGCCAAGCACGTGACCGAGGCCAATGCCTCGGTGATCTACGTGCCGCCCCCCTTTGCCGCCGATTCAATCCTCGAGGCGATCGACGCCGAGATGGAACTGATCGTCTGCATCACCGAAGGCATCCCGGTGCTGGACATGATGCGGGTGCAGCGCGCGCTGGAAGGCTCCAAATCGCGCCTCATTGGTCCGAACTGCCCCGGCGTCATCACCCCCGACGCCTGCAAGATCGGCATCATGCCCGGTCACATCCACAAACGTGGCTCTGTTGGGGTTGTATCGCGCTCCGGTACCCTGACCTATGAGGCCGTGAAACAAACTTCGGATATTGGTCTTGGCCAGTCTTCGGCTGTTGGCATCGGTGGCGACCCGATCAAAGGCACCGAGCACATCGACGTGCTGGACCTGTTCCTGGATGATGATGAGACCCAGTCGATCATCATGATTGGTGAAATTGGTGGTTCTGCCGAAGAGGAAGCCGCTGAATTCCTCGCCGAGCAGAAGAAAAAAGGCCGCTGGAAGCCCGTCGCTGGTTTCATCGCTGGCCGTACAGCCCCTCCCGGCCGCCGCATGGGTCACGCGGGCGCAATCGTTGCCGGTGGCAAAGGTGGTGCCGAAGATAAGATCGAAGCCATGCGCTCTGCTGGCATCGTCGTTGCCGAAAGCCCCGCGGGCCTCGGCGAAGCGGTGCTGAAAGCGATCAAAGGCTAAGGATCCTTTGGGGCGGCTTTGGTCGCCCCATACTCTCTACCCGGATATGGCAGGTCACATGACACAGGATTTCCGATACCCGAGCCAGGCCGCAACAGGCACCGCAAGTGATTGCGTTGATTGCCTTTGCCCCGCCTTGCGCGCCGTAAGTATTGCGAAACACATCTGCAATATACCCGTCCGCGAACCCCTTTCGCACGACATCGCTTGTCCCTTTTGATTTTCAGTCTCTGATCCTCTGCAGTGAGCACATCCATGACCGATAACTCTCCCAACGACCTGTTCCACGCCTCCTCCTTTATGCAGGGGCACAATGCCGAGTATCTTGAGCAGCTCTATGCGCAATATGCCAAAGACCCAAATGCGGTGGATGCCGCCTGGGCAGAGTTCTTCCGCCAGATGGGCGATGCAGAACCTGATGTAACGGCCGAGGCGGCTGGCCCCTCTTGGGCGCGCCCCGACTGGCCACCGGCCCCCAACGATGACCTGACAGCGGCGCTGACAGGTGAATGGCCCGCCCCCGCCGAGGCCAAGGCCGCAGGTAAAAAGATCGTGGAAAAGGCCGCCAAAGTCGGCGTCGAGGTCTCGGACGAGCAGGTGCAGCGCGCCGTGCTGGATTCGATCCGCGCCCTGATGCTGATCCGCGCCTACCGGATCCGGGGCCACCTGGCCGCCGATCTGGACCCGCTGGCGATGCGCAGCGACGCCCCCCACCCCGAACTGGACCCGCAAAGCTATGGCTTCATGGCAGCGGATATGGATCGCCCGATCTTCATCGACAATGTTCTGGGGCTGCAGGTTGCCTCGATGCGCCAGATCGTTGACATCGTCAAACGCACCTACTGCGGCACCTTTGCCCTGCAATACATGCATATTTCTGACCCGGCACAATCCGCCTGGCTGAAAGAACGCATCGAGGGCTACGACAAGGAAATCACCTTCACCCGCGAGGGCCGCAAGGCGATCCTCAACAAGATGGTTGAGGCCGAGGGTTTTGAAAAATTCCTGCATGTGAAATACATGGGCACCAAGCGGTTCGGCCTGGATGGCGGCGAGAGCCTGATCCCAGCGATGGAGCAGATCATCAAACGCGGTGGTAACCTTGGTGTCGAAGAAATCGTCATCGGCATGCCGCACCGGGGCCGTCTGTCGGTTCTGGCCAATGTGATGCAAAAACCCTACCGCGCTATCTTCAACGAGTTCCAGGGCGGTAGCTTCAAACCCGAAGATGTCGATGGCTCGGGCGATGTGAAATATCACCTCGGGGCCTCGTCCGACCGTGAGTTTGACGGCAATACCGTGCACCTCAGCCTGACCGCGAACCCCTCTCACCTGGAGGCGGTGAACCCGGTTGTTCTGGGCAAGGTCCGCGCCAAGCAGGACCAAAAGAACGACGATGCACGCACCAAGGTGCTGCCGATCCTGCTGCACGGCGATGCGGCCTTTGCCGGCCAGGGCGTTGTCGCGGAATGTTTTGCGCTGTCTGGCCTCAAGGGTCACAAGACCGGCGGCACCATGCATATCGTGGTGAACAACCAGATCGGTTTCACCACCGCGCCGCATTTCTCGCGCTCCTCCCCCTATCCCACCGACAACGCACTGGTGGTTGAGGCCCCGATCTTCCACGTCAACGGCGACGACCCGGAAGCCGTGGTCCATGCCGCGAAGGTGGCCACCGAGTTCCGCCAGAAATTTGGCAAGGACGTGGTGCTGGATATCTTCTGCTATCGCCGCTTTGGTCACAACGAGGGCGACGAGCCCATGTTCACCAACCCGCTGATGTACAAGAAGATCAAGGGCCACAAGACCACGCTCAGCCTCTATACTGAACGTCTGGTCAAGGATGGGCTGATCCCCGAGGGCGAGATCGAGGATATGAAGGCCTCTTTCCAGGCGCATCTGAACGAAGAGTTCGAGATCGGCAAGGACTACAAACCCAACAAGGCCGACTGGCTGGATGGGCGCTGGTCGCACCTGGATAAACAAGACGACAACTATCAGCGTGGCCGCACCGATATTCCACCGGAAACCATGGCCGAAATCGGCAAGAGCCTGGCCTCGGTCCCCGAGGGCTTTCCGATGCATAAAACCGTGGGACGCTTTCTTGCGGCCCGTGGCAAGATGTTTGAAACCGGGGCCGGCATTGACTGGGCCACTGGCGAAGCACTGGCCTTTGGCTCTTTGCTGACCGAAGGCTACCCGGTGCGCCTGTCCGGTCAGGATGCCACCCGTGGCACCTTTTCGCAGCGTCATTCAGGCATCATCAACCAGGACACCGAAGAGCGCTATTTCCCGCTCAACCACATCCGTGAAGGCCAGTCGCAATACGATGTGATCGACTCCGCCCTGTCGGAATATGCTGTCTTGGGTTTTGAATATGGCTATTCGCTGGCAGAACCCAACGCGCTGACCCTGTGGGAAGCCCAGTTTGGCGATTTTGCCAATGGCGCCCAGATCATGTTCGACCAGTTCATCTCGTCAGGCGAAAGCAAATGGCTGCGGATGTCCGGCCTGGTCTGCCTGATGCCACATGGCTTTGAAGGCCAGGGGCCGGAACATTCATCGGCCCGTCTGGAACGGTTCCTGCAGATGTGCGGTCAGGACAACTGGATTGTTGCCAATTGCACCACACCGGCAAACTACTTCCACATCCTGCGCCGCCAACTGCATCGCTCCTTCCGCAAGCCGCTGATGCTGATGACGCCTAAATCGCTGCTGCGTCACAAGCTGGCCGTCAGCAAGGCAGAGGAATTCACCACCGGTTCCAGCTTCCACCGGGTGCTGTGGGATGATGCCCAGCACGGCAATTCCGAGACCAAGCTGGTCAAGGATGACAAGATCAAGCGCGTGGTCATGTGTTCAGGCAAGGTCTACTATGACCTGCTGGAAGAACGCGATGCCCGTGGCATTGACGACGTCTATCTGATGCGCATCGAGCAGTTCTACCCCTTCCCGGCGATCTCGCTGGTCAAGGAACTGGAACGGTTCAAAGGTGCCGAAATGGTCTGGTGCCAGGAAGAGCCCAAAAACCAGGGTGCCTGGACATTTATCGAGCCCAATATCGAATGGGTGCTGAGCCGGATCAAGGCCAAGCACACCCGGCCCGCTTACGTCGGCCGTGCCACATCGGCGTCGCCCGCAACCGGCCTCGCCAGCCAACATAAAGCCCAACAAGCTGCGCTCGTGAACGACGCGCTGAGCATCTGAGGAAGACAGACATGACAACCGAAGTTCGCGTGCCCACCCTGGGCGAATCCGTTACCGAAGCCACCGTGGCCACCTGGTTCAAGAAACCCGGCGACACCGTGGCGCAGGATGAAATGCTCTGTGAGCTGGAAACCGACAAGGTCACCGTCGAAGTGCCCGCGCCGGCTGCCGGCGTATTGGCGGATATCGTCGCCAGTGAAGGAGAGACCGTCGGCGTCGCCGCGCTGCTGGCCAATATCAGCGCCGCCGGTGCCGCCGCAGCTCCCAAAGCCGCCGCCCCTGCCCCCGCAGCAGAGGCAGAAGCCGCCCCCGCCGCCAGCGGCGGAGGCAGCACAGATGTCATGGTGCCAACTCTTGGCGAATCGGTGACCGAGGCAACTGTTTCGGTCTGGTTCAAAAAGGTCGGTGACACCGTGGCGCAGGACGAAATGCTCTGCGAACTGGAAACCGACAAGGTCTCTGTCGAGGTCCCCGCCCCCGCCGCCGGGGTGCTGTCGGAAATCATCGCCGGTGAGGGCGCAACAGTAGAAGCCAACGCCAAACTCGGCGTGATCGCGGGATCAGCCGCAGCAGCGGCACCAACCGCCGCCCCTGCGGCGCAGGCGGCACCCGCCGCTGCCGGAAAAGACATCGCCAATGCGCCATCGGCGGAAAAGGCCATGGCCGAAGCCGGGCTCTCTGCCGCCAATGTTGCAGGCACCGGCCGCGATGGTCGTATCATGAAGGACGATGTCGCCCGCGCGGTTGCCGCCGCGGCGTCCGCACCTGCACCAGCCGCCCCGGCAGCGGCCCCGACACCGCGCGCTCCTGTGGCCGCTGATGATGCCGCGCGCGAAGAACGGGTGAAAATGACCCGCCTGCGCCAGACCATCGCCAAACGCCTGAAGGAAAGCCAGAACACCGCTGCCATGCTAACCACCTATAACGAGGTGGACATGACCGAGGTGATGGCCCTGCGCAGCCAGTACAAAGACCAGTTCGAGAAAAAGCACGGCGTGCGCCTGGGGTTCATGTCCTTCTTCACCAAGGCCTGCTGCCACGCGCTGAAGGAAGTGCCCGAAGTCAACGCCGAGATCGACGGCACCGATGTGGTCTACAAGAACTTTGTCCACATGGGCGTCGCCGCCGGCACCCCAACCGGCCTGGTTGTTCCAGTCATCCGTGACGCCGACAGCATGAGCTTTGCCGAAATCGAAAAAGCCATCTCTGCCAAAGGTAAACTGGCGCGTGACGGCAAGCTCTCCATGGCAGACATGCAGGGTGGCACCTTCACGCTGTCCAACGGCGGCGTCTACGGCTCGCTGATGTCCTCGCCGATCCTGAACCCGCCACAGTCCGGTATCTTGGGCATGCACAAGATCCAGGACCGCCCCATGGCGATCAATGGCAAGGTAGAGATCCGGCCGATGATGTATCTGGCGCTCAGCTACGATCACCGCATCGTCGACGGCAAAGGCGCCGTGACCTTCCTGGTCCGCGTCAAGGAAGCCCTCGAGGATCCCCGCCGCCTGCTGATGGATCTGTAAGATGGACCATAGGGCGGGCAGCGAAGACGCAATTGCCGCAATTCTGCTCGCCCTATGGCAACGTGGCTTTCAGGCTGGTGATTTCAAATTTGAAGACACCGGCTTGAAGCCAGAGAATGTGCCATACTACGATGTCAGCTTTCAATGGCTCATAGATGAAGGGCTTGTGCGCTTGGCCAACAAACAGAGGTTCTGGTCTGACAGCATGGGGGCGAAAGACCCGGTTTTGACGGCAAAAGGCATAGCAGTGCTCAACAAGCCATCCCCCCTTCCTGAACAATCAATCGCACAACGCCTGAAATCCGTTCTGCAGGACGCGGAGCAAACCGGATACCGGGCCGCAGTCGCTGAAATCGTCGGTTTGACCGCAGAACATGCTAGCACGTATTTTGACAGGTCTGGATCACATGACCACTGAACTCACCATCCTCGCCCTCGCCGCCCTATTGCAAGTCCTGCAGTTCTGCGCCTATTCCATCACGGCCAACCGGCAGGTCAGCCCCAAGGTTGCCCTCGGCCCACGCGACACACCCGTACAGCTTACCGGGCTCGCAGGCCGCTTCAAACGCGCGATGGAAAACCACTACGAAGGCTTGGCCCTCTTCACCATCGCCTGCCTCGTTGTCACCCTTGGTGAGCAATCCACGCCCATTACACAGACCTGCGCCTGGATCTACCTAGGGGCCCGCATCGCCTATGTCCCTGCCTATGCCCTGGGGCTCTCACCCTGGCGCTCGGTGATCTGGTTTATCGGCCTTCTGGCCACCACCACCATGCTCATCGCCGCCCTAATCTAGGCTTTCATCTTTCCACAAATACCTCGGGGGAGGCCCGCATGGGCCGGGGGCAGCGCCCCCTTCCCGTCCAACCACAAAGGACCCTAATACATGGCAAGCTATGACGTCATCATCATCGGTGCAGGCCCCGGCGGCTATGTCAGCGCCATTCGCTGTGCCCAGCTCGGCCTGAAAACAGCCATCGTAGAGGGGCGCGAAACCCTTGGCGGCACCTGTCTCAATGTTGGCTGCATCCCCTCCAAGGCGCTGCTGCATGCAACGCATATGCTGCACGAAGCCGAACACAACTTTGCCGACATGGGCCTCAAGGGGAAATCCCCCTCGGTCGACTGGAACCAGATGAAATCCTATAAGGAAGACGTCATCGGCCAGAACACTGGCGGCATCGAATTTCTGATGAAAAAGAACAAGGTAGACTGGATCAAGGGCTGGGCCTCGATCCCTGCTGCGGGCCAGGTCAAGGTCGGCGATGACACCCATGAGGCCAAGAACATCGTGATAGCCTCTGGCTCGGTGCCGTCCTCCCTACCCGGGGTTGAGATCGACGAAAAAATCGTCGTCACCTCCACCGGCGCGCTGGATCTGCCCAAGGTGCCTAAAAAGATGGTCGTCATTGGCGCCGGCGTTATCGGGCTGGAACTTGGCTCGGTCTATGCCCGCCTCGGCTCAGAGGTCACCGTGGTTGAATATCTGGATGCAGTCTGCCCCGGAATGGACAAGGACGTGCAGCGCGGCTTCAAACGCATCCTGGAAAAGCAGGGCCTGACCTTCATCATGGGCGCCGCAGTACAGGGCGTTGACGCCACCAAGACCAAGGCCAAAGTGAAATACGCGCTGAAGAAAACACCTGACACCGAGGAAGTCATCGATGCCGATGTGGTCCTGGTTGCCACCGGTCGCAAACCCTATGCCGAAGGGCTTGGCCTGGATGCATTGGGCGTGAAAATGACCGAACGCGGCCAGATCGCCACAGACGCCCAGTGGCGTACCAATGTGCCTGGCGTCTTTGCCATCGGCGATGTGATCGAAGGCCCGATGCTGGCCCACAAGGCCGAGGACGAGGGCATGGCGGTTGCCGATGTGATCGCGGGCAAACATGGCCATGTAAACTACGGCGTCATCCCCGGCGTGGTCTACACCACGCCCGAGGTCGCCACTGTTGGCGCCACCGAAGACGCCCTGAAAGCCGAAGGTCGCAAGGTCAAGGTTGGCAAGTTCAACTTCATGGCCAATGCCCGCGCCAAGGCGGTACATCAGGCCGAAGGTGGCTTTGTCAAGATCATCACAGACAAGGAAACCGACCGGGTGCTGGGCGCGGCCATCATTGGCCCCGGTGCCGGCGATCTGATCCACGAGATCTGCGTAGCGATGGAATTTGGCGCCTCTGCCGAAGATATTGCCCTGACCTGCCATGCCCATCCAACCTATTCCGAAGCGGTGCGCGAGGCCGCTCTGGCCTGCGGCAATGGCGCGATCCACAGTTGATCCTGTTCAGCAGCAAGACCCAAGGGGCAGCCATCCTGGCTGCCCTTTTTATTTCCACCTGATCGTGACCGTGTTTTTGATGGAATTTGGCCCCCATTCGCGCTCTACTCTCTGTGACCCATAGGGAAGGAATACGGATGTCCGTGTCACTGCAGGTAATCTACCCAATCAGCGAAGGCACAACCTTCGATTATGGCTACTATAGCCAAACCCATATGAAACTGGTGGCAGAACACATGGGGCCACATATCGAGAAAACGCTTGTCACCAAGGGGGTTGCAGGCGGACCGGATCTTCCGCCGCCCTTCTATGCAATTGCCACCATCACCTTTGCCGACCAGGCGGCTATGGGCGCAGCGCTCAAGGGGGCTGGACCGGTAATGGCTGACCTGCCAAATTTCACCAATGTTCAGCCCCAGATGTTGATCGGTGATGTAATCGGCTGACCCTGGTCGCGTGCGTATCGCTGCCCAAGGATCAATAGCGCTGCCGGTTGCCCCGTTGATCAGCCGCCAAGGAACAGGACTGACACCGCGAAGTAAGCCAGGCTGAAGGCCGCAAACAGGATGTTTTGCCGCCAGAACCGCAGGCCAAGCGGATCCTTCAGGGTGATCCAGTCAAGAAAGCTCTCGCGGAACTGGCGCGACAGCCACACAAGCAGCAGAAAAACGGCGAGATATCCAGCCAGCCAGGCTAAAAACGCCGTGGCCTCGGGCTCTGTCGGGACCGGCTCCATCGGCTACCACATGGTCGCGGCAGCGCGCGCCCCCCAGGCTTGATCGTAGTCATGACCACCTTCCTCGCCATCGGTCTGTTCAGCGATGATTTCGCCAATACTGGGCAGGGTGGCGCTTTCATCGCCGGCGTTCCAGGTGCCTGCACGCATCAGGGCGCGGGCGCATTGGCAATAGATTTCATCGATCGATATGACAATCACCGTGGCTGGCTGCCTGCCACCGCGGTCAAATTGTGCCCGTAGATCGGCATCGGCGGTGACAGCAGCGGTGCCATTCACACGCACCACATTGTTTGACCCCGGCACCAGAAACATCAAGGAAACCCGCCCGTCACGGATAATATTGCGCAGGGAATCCAGCCGGTTGTTCCCCCGCCAATCCGGCAGCGCCAAGGTACCCGGATCAAGTTCCAGCACCACAGGGCCATCGTCGCCGCGCGGACTGTCATCCGTTCCTTCCGGACCAACCGTGGTCAACATGCACAGCCGCGACGCCATGATCCATTGACGATAAAGCGGCGTCATACGTCGCGCTACCTTGCGCAAAGACGCTGCCCCCGGCGCACCATAAAGCGCCTCTAGGTCATCAATTGTCTTAAGAAACTGCATCCGGATCAAACCCCAATTCACGCATCAACGCATCTGATTTTGCTTCCACCCGCTCTTCAAGAACAGCCATAAATTCCTTCCGATCCATGCCAGCCTCAATTGGGTCCAGAAATTCGACCACAGCAACACCAGGTTTGCGCATGATTCCGGTGCGCGGCCAGAGCACGCCCACATTGGTCGCCACTGGCACACAGGTCTGACCAAGCTGTTCATAAAGAACTCCGGTACCAATCTTGTAGTCCGCCTTGACGCCGGGGGCGACCCGCGTGCCTTGCGAATAGATGATCAACTGGCCTGCCTCTTGGTGGCCCGTCTTGACGTCCTGCACCATCTTGTCGATGGCCGCGCCGCGCTTGCCACGATCGACCGCCACACAGTCCAGCAATTTGGCATATTGGCCAATCACCGGCGTGCGCAGGATTTCCTTTTTCATGATAAACTTGGCCGTTGGCAGTGCCGTGAAAATCATCATGATATCAAGGAAAGACTGATGCTTGGCGGCGATCAGGACCTCTCCCTGTGGTGGAGTGCCGCGCACTTCGCAGCGGATGCCGACCATCAGCCGTGCGGTCCAGAAGACCCAGCGCGAATAGCTTTTACAGCAGAGCCGCGCGCCGCGTTTGCTGAAAATCGCCCAGGGCGCAAAGGCTAGTCCAAAGATCGGCATCATCAGATAGATCTGAAAAACAAAAAGAAGCGACCGCAGCCACTGGAATGCAAATCTCACGCTAAATCTCCAAGACGTTTTTTCGCGGCGCGACTGGTCGCAACAAAGGCCACCAATGCCCCCAGCGGCGGGATCAGCAGCGGTAGGCCCCAGGTCCAGCCCTGAAAGCCCAAGCCCGTCAGGAAACCGCCTTCATTCGAGGCGGCCGGCATCAGCCAGACACCAATCATCCCCAGCACCATGCCAGCCGCAGCACCACCCAGGGCGCGCAGGGTAAAGCGGCGGATAAAGGCATGGGCGATATAACTGTCCAGGGCGCCCACCAGACGCAGCACCTCGATCACCTGGGCATTGGCTGCAAGGGCCGCATTGGCCGCCAGGGTGATCATCGCCGCCGTCGCCCCCGCAATCAGCAGGATCGCAACCGTCCCCAGCCGTCGCAGCGCCCGCGCGGCATCCACCAGGGGGGCGCGCCAGCGGGTGTGATCGTCCAGCACCGCACCGGGGACTTCGGCCTGCAGGCGCAGGCGCAGCCCGGTGCCGTCATAGCCCGGATCATCTTCGATCACTTCGATCAACTGCGGCACCGGCAGGCCGTCAAGCACGAGCGAAGACCCGAACCAGGGCGCCAGCAGCGCGGCCTGTTCCGTATCGCTCAGGGCGCGGGCCGAGGCCACACCGGGGGTTTGCTGCAAAATGGTCAGCGCCGCCTCGGTCTGGGCCAGACGTTGTTCGGCGGGTGCATTGATACGCAGTGTTGCCGCCCGGGCCAGCTCATCCGCCCAGCGGGTGGCCAACCGTCCCGATGCCAGTGACAGCGCCAGGGCAAAAACCGCCAGAAAGGCCATCGCCCCGGCAACAAACAGCGTCAACTGCGCGGTGAACCCGCTTGGCGGCACAACCCGATCGGCCTGGGCATCGCCCATAATCAACTTGCGCAGGCGTCCTTCGCTCATAGATCTGCCCCCGCTTGGTGCAATTGTCTGGCTGAAATCCGCAGCACGCGGGCCTGCACCTGTTTCTTGGCGGCCCGGATCAGCGACATATCATGGGTTGCCACCAGGATGGTCTTGCCCATGCGGTTCAGCTCGACCAGCAGCTGCAGCAGGCGCTGTGACATGTCCCAATCGACGTTGCCGGTGGGTTCATCGGCGATGATCACATCCGGCGACAGAATCACCGAACGCGCCAGGGCCGCCCGCTGTCGTTCCCCACCAGACAATTCTGGCGGCAGCGCATCAGCCCGCTGCGACAGGCCAACCCAGGTCAGCAGCTCCCGCAGGTTGGCGTCTTCCTGGCTCAGATCCTTGCCCGCGACAGTCAGCGGCAGCGCAATATTTTCGATCACCGACAGATGATCGAGAAACCGGCAATCCTGATGCACCACGCCAACGCGACGGCGCAGATGCGCCATCTGGTCACGATCCAGCCCGCGCACATCCATGTTCATGGCCCGCACCCGTCCCGAGGTCGGCGTCAGCGCCCCATAGCAGAGTTTCAACAGGGTGGTCTTGCCCGCGCCCGATGGCCCTGTCAGGAAATGAAACGATCCCGGCGCCAGCTTTACCGAGACATCGCTCAGCAGTTCCCCGCCTCCGTAGTTGTAGCCAACGTTTTCCAGCTCTATCACGACGGTCCCCTGTTTGCGCCAGCCAGTTTTGCCCCAGCAGCCCGCCAGTTTCAATGGGCCATGGGGCAATGCCGCCAAACCAAGCCGCACAACGCCAGGACAAATCGCAATTCACCCTTTCGCGACAGCCCCGAACTGCCTATTGTTATTTAGAAATACTGCCGACAGTTACCCGGATGCCTCCGGGGCCAAGGAGATCTTTATGCGCCTGACCTGCCCGAATTGCGGTGCCCAGTACGAAGTGCCGGATGACGTCATTCCACCAGAAGGCCGTGATGTGCAGTGCTCTAACTGCGCCGATACCTGGTTTCAGCATCCCGTTGGTTTTGTGGCTGACACCGATCCCGGTGAGGCAGATACCACCGCTGCGGCACAAACGCCGCCCCAACCAGAATCCCAGCCAGATCCAACGCCAGTACCCGCACCGGAGCCAGAACCTGAAGCCCCGGCGGCAACGGGGGCCGAAGCCACCGATCAGCCCGCAGCCTCGCACCGCGATGCCGACGCAAAGGACGCAGCCCCCGAAGCCGAGGAACCAGCGCCCGCACCTGCGGAGCCGGAAGCCCCGCCAGCGGCAGCCACCGCTACCCCGGAAGCAGCCCCAGAGGCGGCAGATCAGGACAGCACTGCGGCGAGTGACGAAACCAAGGACGCAGCAGACCCTGCACCGAAACCGCGCAGCCTTGACCCCGCGCTAAGCGACATCCTACGCGAAGAAGCCGAGCGAGAAACCACCCTGCGCGCCGCCGATCAGGGCAAGCCGCGGCCACAACCGCTAGAGACCCAGTCCAATCTGGGGCTGGATGACCTGCCTGAAGACGGGGCGGCCCAGCGGTCCCGGCAGGCGCAGGACCGCATGGCACGTCTGCGCGGCGAAGATCCACGCCGCCTCGCTGCCGAGGCCAGCGGGTTAAAACGTGGCGTTCTGCCCGACATCGAAGAAATCAACTCAACCCTGCGCACCGCAGACACGCCAATGCCGCCGCCCGGCCCCAACGAACAATCCGCGCCACGGCGTAAATCGGGATTTACCCGCGGGTTTGCCTTGGCAATTCTTCTCGTCGTGGTGCTGGTCATGACCTATAGCAATGCATCGCAAATCGCCGAGGCCGTACCCCAGGCCGACCCCTATTTGAGCAGCTACGTCACCTGGGTGGATCAGGCGCGGCTTTGGCTTGATGCCCAGGTCAGCGCGCTGCAACAGCCACAGATCTAAGCGGCCCCTCTGCGCCGCAACCGCTGGCGACCCAGGGCTATCAAGCAGAGGCGCACTCCTCGAGTATGCCGCTCGGGAGAGGCGCCCAGTTTAGAGCGATACGTAAAATCAAATAGTCAGAGCCAGTCGCGCGACTGCAAATGAACGCGACGGGCTTTTAGCTTGGTCGGTTCAGAACTGTTCCAGCAGGCGCTCAAAATAGTTGCGTTCTTCTTCGCTGCGCTCCATCTCGCCGGCCCGGCGGCGCAGTTCTTTCAACAGATCCCAGGCGCGACGATGTCCGCTCCCTTCGCCAAACTCTGAATTGCGCTCATCTCCCAGCCCCGAGCCATTGCGGTCGCGGCCCAGGGGATCAGCCTGCGCCGAGGGGGAGGCTGCGCCCTGTCCCTGTCCGGGCTGCTGATTTTCCGCCAGGGCCTCGCCCAAGGCGCGCAGACCTTCACGCAAGGCTTCCATAGCTTCGGACTGCTGGTCGATCGCCTCGGCCAGCTCCCCCCGGCGCAGCGCCTCTTCGGCACCATCCATCGCCCGCCCGGCGCGATCCAGCGCCTCGGCTGTGGCTGCCCCATCAGAGCCCTGCCCCAGAGGCAGCCCCTCTTGTTGGCGGCGCAGCGCCTCGCGCAGCGCGCGTTGCTGCGCGGCCAGGCTATCGGCACTTGGGCTGCCCGCCTGGCCACCACTGGGGTCACTGCTGTCGCCCCCAGCCTGGCCGCTACCGTTCTGGCCCGCACGGTCGCCTGACTGGCCGTCTTGCCCCTGCTGGCCCGCGCCGTTTTCGCCGCCCTGACCGCCCTGGTGCTGTTGCCCCCGGCCCTGTCCGCCGCTGCGGCCTTCGTTCTGCTGGCTTTCACCGGTCTGGGCATTGGGGTTGAACTGTTCCTGCAAATTGCGAAAGGCCTGATCCGAAAGACCCTGCTGCTGTTGCAGCCTCTCGCCAAGATCTTCCATCGCCTGTTGCCCGTCAGAGCCACCCTGCCCCTGCTGGTTCTGGCTCATCCGCATGTTTTCCATCATCCGTTGAAACTCTTCCAGGGCCTGCTCAGCCTCGGCCATACGTCCCTGTTCCATCAGTTCCTGAATCCGGTCCATCATTGCCTGCAAATCCTGCTGGCTAAGCGTGATAGCGTTTTCCGGCGACTCGCCGCCCGCCCCGCCGTCCCGCTGGGCCTGACGCTGCAACTGGCGCATATAGTCCTGGGTTGCTTCACGCAGTTTTTGCATCAGCTGGGCAATCTCTTCGTCGCTGGCCCCGTCGCGCATTGCCTGGCTCAGGCGTTCTTTTGCCTGCTGCATCCGCGCCAGCGCATCGCCGATATCGCCCTCCTCCAGGCTCTGCGCCAGCGCCCAGAGCGCGGCAGCC
Source organism: Pseudophaeobacter profundi (assembly GCF_029697505.1). Lineage (GTDB taxonomy): Bacteria > Pseudomonadota > Alphaproteobacteria > Rhodobacterales > Rhodobacteraceae > Pseudophaeobacter > Pseudophaeobacter profundi. The sequence goes on from NZ_JARJEF010000007.1 coordinate 122,229, forward strand.
GCCTCGTCCCGTTCATCTGTGCGGATCAGGGGCGGCTTGGCGGCAGTCAGCGCGGCGCGCTGCATTGCGGCCTCCAAGCGACGCAGAATAGCCCGCATCTGCAAATAGTTACCCGCCGCGCGAAACAGGGTCTGTGGGCGGTGCGACAGCGCCCGCAACAGCTGCGTCACCCGCCGCGTATTGGCGCGCGCCCAAAGAAGATCCCGCCGCTGTTCCGCCACAGCGGCCGCCAATGGATCAAAGAAACGCGGTGCCACCAGCGGCGCGCCCAGCACCGCAGACTGCGAGCTCTGGCCCGCCGCATCCTGCAGCGACAGATGAAAGGTCACCGGCAGATTGGCCCAGGGATGGGCGGCAAAATCCTCGATCAACACCTCTTCAAAGGTCTGCCGAGAGCCACTGACAGGCAGGGGCAGGTCGAGCACGAGATCTTCGGTCTTTTCGGGGTCCGCAGCCAGGCCGTGGTGACGGGGTACCGCCAGCAGATCCAAAGCGATCCGCACCTTGCCACTGGTAACACCATAATCATCCTGCGCCAGAAACCGCAGCGACAAGGCGCCCTCTTCCGTCAGCTCGGGCAGGCCCATGATTGCAATCTGCGGCGGCTGATCCGGCAACATCGCAACAGTCCAACTGCGCCCGCCTCGCCCCTGGATTTCCAACTGACCAGAGCGCTGAACCATCACTGCATGGTCCATCCTGCCAACGGTCTCTTCTGCAGCGGTTTCAGCAGGCAATGCCTCTGCGTCGGGAGCTGCCAGGCTCTGCTTCAGTTGCAATGCCCCCTCGCTGCCATAAAAGCGCAGGGTAATCCGGCTGCCCTCAGCCAGCTCCAGCCGCTCTGCCGCCTGATCATTCAGATAGAGCACCGGCAAGCCGGTATAGCGCGGCGGCTCGATCCAGCCCTCCCAGGACGGGCCCGTCGCGCCCAGATCCCCGCCGCCCGGCACCATCGCCGTCAGGCTGCCAACCCGCCAGAGCGAGCCAAAGATCAGCGCAATCACCAGCGCAATCAGCGCAACATAGCGCAGCGCAAAAGGGTCAGCCGCAGCAATCCGCAGGTTTGGTGCCGCGGGTTTGGCCGCAGCCGCCGCCTGCGCCATACGCGCCTGATGCGCCTGCCACAGCGCCGTAGCCCCCGCATCGTCCTGGCCAATCGCCTGGGTGTCCAGCAAGGCGCTGACCGGGCGCCCTGGCAGGTTGGCATCCAACCGCGCCAACGCTTCGTTCCGGTGCGGCCAGCGAAAGCGCCACAACCCAAAGGCCAGCGCCCCCAGCGCCGCCCCCGCGGAAAGCACAACCGCTATCCAGAAAAGAACTGGCGCAACAAGATCATGCAGGCCTAGCATCAGCGCCGCAATTGCCGCCATCACAACAGAGGCCAGGGGCCAAAAAGCACGCAGGGCGCGTTCGCAAAGCATACCCGCCTGCGTCAGCCGAAGCGGCCATCGCAGGGGATGCAAGCGTGGATCAGCCTTGCCGTGTCGCGCCATCAGAGCTCTGCCTCCCTTGGGCCTTGCCTTAGGTGGCGTCTCTCGCCGGGACATCTGCCCGTGCGGCTACAACCACTCTGGGATGGTATCGCGGTTTATCATTTCGTCAAAGTCCGGACGTGCGCGAATAACCGCAAATTGATCCCCATTGACCAGAACCTCCGGGATCAGCGGCCGTGAATTATATTCGCTGGCCATCACCGCGCCATAGGCCCCGGCACTGCGAAAGGCGATCAAATCCCCGGCCGCCAGTGGCGGCATGGTGCGTTCCTTGGCAAAGGTATCGCCACTTTCGCAGACCGGGCCAACAATGTCATAGGCCAGGCTTTCGATCCCCGGCGCCGGTTCATTGACCGCAACAATATCATGGTAGGCCTCATACATGGCCGGGCGGATCAGATCATTCATCGCGCCATCAATGATCAGGAACTGGCGGTCTTCGCCCGATTTAACATAGATCACACGGCTGACCATCAGGCCCGCGTTGCCGGCAATCAAGCGGCCTGGCTCGATCTCAATTTCACAGCCCAGATGCCCGAGGGTCTCCTTGATCAGCTGGCCATATTCGATCGGCAGCGGCGGTGCCTCGTTCGAGCGGGTATAGGGAATGCCCAAGCCACCGCCCAGATCCAGGCGGCGGATGTCATGGCCATCAGAGCGCAGGCTTTCGGTCAGCTCAGCCACCTTCTCATAGGCCTTGCGGAAGGGCTCCAGATCGGTCAACTGCGAGCCAATATGCACGTCAATCCCCACCACCTGCAGCCCCGGCAGACTGGCCGCATGGGCATAAACAGCGCGGGCCCGCGCAATGGGAATGCCAAATTTATTCTCGGATTTTCCGGTGGCAATCTTGGCATGGGTCTTTGCATCCACGTCCGGGTTAACCCGAATGGTGATCGGTGCCACCTGGCCCAGCTCCTGCGCGATGGCGCTGATCACCTCCATCTCCGGTTCGCTCTCGACATTGAACTGTCGAATGCCGCCGCTCAGCGCGGTGCGGATTTCCTCGGCGGTCTTGCCAACGCCGGAAAACACGATCTTGTCACCAGACACCCCAGCCGCCTTGGCGCGCAGATATTCCCCCTGGCTGACCACATCCATCCCTGCACCCGCCTGCGCCAGGGTCTTCAGGATCGCCTGATTGCTGGCCGCCTTCATGGCATAGCATACCAGATGATCCATACCTTCCAGCGCCTCGTCAAACAGGCGGAAATGGCGCAGCAGCGTCGCCGAGGAATAGACATAAAACGGCGTGCCCACAGCAGCCGCAATCTCGGCAACTGGCACATCTTCGGCGTAAAGCGCGCCGTCGCGGTAAAGAAAGTGATCCATAAAAGGCGATTAGACCAAAACAACGATCTGTGGCAAATGATTCCCGCCCCCAGCCCCGCGGGTCAAGGGCCGCTCTGCGGCGGCGCCTGGGCGCCGTTTACCCTTGAGGCGCCTCCTGAAACACAGTTGAACTGGCTCTTTGAGGGCAAGCCTGCCCCTCAAAGACCTCTCAGCAAAGAAAAACACCGCGCGTCAGCGCGGTGCTCGGCCCAACTCTGCGCGGGGCCCGTCAGGGCATCAAGTCAGCGGCGGGAGCCCCCCGCCAGACCTGGACGCCCCCTTCAAAATCGATGCGACACGCCCACCCTGCCATAGCCAGACACCCGTAGGCCGGACGCCGTCGGCGCGGCCTGCTCCGCAGCTGGGGGCTGGGCATAGGATTGCGGTAGATCACAGGCAGAAAGGCTGAGCACAGAGGCCGCCAAAAGCCCAATCAGCAAGCGAGAAGGGATCATAGGGAACGGGCCTTTTCCGGTTTCAGGTTGTCGTTCAGCGCGCCCCATCGGGGTATTCAAACCAGCCCACGGGCCAGCTGTTCAGACTGGTAAATCTGATCGGTCAAACATGTCGGTCAAAACCCGAGATAGACATTCAACGGCCCCTTGTGCAGCCCAACGGACCCACCCGCGTGCACACCGCTATTGGACACACCAACCCCCGCGTTCAATGAGGGGCGCATCGGCTCTCCGTCAACGCCGCAGGCGCTCACACTGGCACCCAAACCGGTGATTGCTATCACGTTGAGCATCCATCTGCGCATTGTCTCGCCTCCAAAACGGTCTGGCTCACCACCAGACAAAATGGTGATCATGGGCCACAAAACAAGGTGGCGCATGATCAAATTCACGTCCCCAACACCCGATCAGGCGTCAAGCATCGCCGTCCAGCGGGCCACCTGGGCGCGCACCTGCGCGGGCGCGGTGCCCCCATAGGACAGACGCGAGTTTACCGAATTCTCAACGCCAAGAACAGTAAAGACATCCTGAGTGATGGCGTCGTGGACGCCCTGCATATCCGCCAGTGTCAGATCCGGCAGGTCGCAGCCGCGACCTTCGGCAAGGGCAACCAGCGATCCGGTGATGTGGTGGGCATCACGGAACGGCAAACCCAGCACCCGCACCAGCCAGTCGGCCAGATCCGTCGCGGTCGAAAAGCCCGATCCAGCGGCCTCGGCCAGTTCAGCGCGGTTGGCGCTCATGTCTTTCACCATGCCTTCCATCGCCGCCAGCGCCAGCATCCAGTGATCGGCTGCATCAAAGACCTGTTCCTTGTCTTCCTGCATGTCCTTGGAATAGGCCAGTGGTAGCCCCTTCATCACCATCATCAGCGCTGTATTGGCACCAAAAATCCGTCCTACCTTGGCGCGGATCAGCTCGGCTGCGTCCGGGTTTTTCTTTTGCGGCATGATGGATGAACCGGTGGAAAAGCGATCCGACAAGGTGACAAAGCGAAACTGAGCTGAGGACCAGATCACCAGCTCTTCGGCAAAGCGCGACAGATGCACTGCGCAGATCGAGGCACAGGAGAGGAACTCCAGCGCGAAATCACGATCCGACACCGCATCCAGCGAATTGGCGGCCGGACGGTCAAAGCCCAGCGCAGCGGCGGTCATTTCGCGGTCAATCGGAAAGGAGGTGCCGGCCAGGGCAGCGGCGCCCAGGGGGCTTTCGTTCATGCGTTTGCGGGCGTCGCGGACGCGGGACAGATCGCGGCCAAACATTTCCACATAGGCCATCATGTGGTGGCCCCAGGTCACCGGCTGCGCCACCTGCAGGTGGGTGAAACCGGGCATTACCCAGTCGGCGCCTGCCTCAGCCTGTGTCAAAAGCGCGCGGATCAGCGCCAGCAGGCCAGTTTCCGCCGCATCCAGCTGATCGCGCACCCAGAGTTTAAAGTCGGTGGCCACCTGGTCATTGCGAGACCGCCCGGTATGCAGACGACCTGCGGGTTCACCAATCACCTCTTTCAGGCGGGCCTCGACGTTCATGTGGATGTCTTCCAGCGCGGTGGAAAACTTGAATGTGCCATTCTCGATCTCTGACAAGACCGTGAGCAGCCCTTCCCGAATTGCCTCGGCGTCGTTATCGCTTATAACGCCTGTTGCGGCCAACATCGCTGCGTGGGCCCTGGAGCCAGCAATGTCCTGGGCAGCCATTCGCTTGTCAAAACCGATCGAGGCGTTGATCGCCTCCATGATCGCGTCTGGACCAGCGGCAAAACGGCCGCCCCACATCTGGTTCGAGGCTTGATCTGTCATGGTGGAATCCCGGAGATAATATGCGTCTGTTACGTCACCTTTCCCTTTATATCGCCCTGAGCTTGGGTGCAAATGCGGCGATTGCCGCGGATGTCGCCGAACTGGAGGGCCTGCGCGCCGACAGCCTGAAACGTCTGGTGGTACACGCTGAGCCCCGTAGCGTTTCTAATGCTGCGTTCTTCCTTGAAGACGAAGGCGGCACCACAACGCTGCAGGATTATCGCGGCAAGGTGGTCTTGCTGAACTTCTGGGCCACCTGGTGCGCGCCCTGCCGCAAGGAAATGCCGCAGATCGCAGAACTGCAGGAAGAGTTCGGCGGCGAGGATTTTGAGGTTCTGACCATTGCCGCCGGGCGGAACTCCCCATCCGGGATCGTAAAGTTCTTTGATGAGAACGGCATCACCAACCTGCCCCGCCATCAAGACCCGAAACAGGCGCTGGCCCGCGAAATGGCGGTGGTTGGCCTACCAATCACCGTGCTGTTGAACCGTGAGGGCGAAGAGGTTGCGCGCCTGATCGGCGATGCAGAATGGAACTCTGACAGCGCCAAGGCCATCATTGCCGCCATGATTGCCGATCCGGGCGACAGCTAAAACAGCCGCGAAAACCACGGCCAAAATACACGACAAAAATACTGGCCTGGCCCTTTATTGGGCCAGTCGCGACAGAGACCACCCCTTTGAGCAGACAACGCGACCACCGGCAGGTCGCTAAAATTTTATATTTAAGCCTCACTTCACCCTTTTGCGCCACAGTCCCGGATAACGCATAGTTTTAGCGTAAGGCACCAGCTCCAGGAGGCAAACAGGTGGTCAGCAAACGGAAAATGAGACGGGCGAACATGGCCGAAGGCTCTGAAGATCCGCTATCCGCTGCCGTGGTCGCACGCGATCACAGTACCCTGGACATGGTGGCAGAGGCGGTCAAGCACGACCAATCCATGCTGGCCTTTCAACCGGTTATGCAGGCGATGCCACCCCATGGTGTTGCCTTTTACGAAGGCTATATCCGAGTGTTGGATGCCACGGGACGGGTGATTCCCGCCCGTGATTTCATGCATGTGGTTCATGACAAGGAAATCGGCCGCGAGCTGGACTGCCTGGCGCTGCAACATGGGCTGCGCGCCTTGATGAAATCGCCGCAAATTCGTCTCTCAATCAATATGTCTGCCCGCTCTATCGGCTATAGCCGCTGGTCCAAGGTGCTGGACACCTTCCTGAAGAAGGACAAGACAATCGGCGAACGGCTGGTGCTGGAAATCACCGAGGCCTCAGCCATGAACGCACCAGAGCTGGTGATCGATTTCATGGACCGGATGCAAAAGCACGGCATTGCCTTTGCGCTGGATAATTTTGGTGCCGACACCACTGCCATTGGCCACTTTCGCGAATTCTTCTTTGATGCGGTCAAGATCGACGGCCAATTCATTCGCGGCATCTGTGACAACCACGACAACCAGGCCGTGGTTCGCGCGCTGGTCGGCATTGCCAAGCAGTTCGACATGCTGGTGGTCGCTGAATCGGTTGAAACCCAGCAAGAGGCAGAATTCCTGATCTCTATTGGCGTCGATTGCCTGCAAGGCTTTCTCTACGGTGCGCCGACGGTTTCGCCGCCCTGGCTGGAAGAGATGAAAAAACGTAACCGCGCCTGAATGATAGCACCGCATGGTCGTACCGCGCTGCCACTGCCCAGGCTGGGTGGTTGCGCTGCGCCTTTTGCTCTGCCTGCCCAGACGATCGAAGCTGTGCGCCTGACGCTGCATTGCGGCAAACTATGCGCCGCCACCTGCTTGCCACCGTCGAACCGTCGGCGGTTTTTCTCGTTTACGACATATGCGAGTTGACACCGCCCCGGCCCCTGGGACACCCTGTCAATTGCTGCAACTGCAGCAAGACGCTATATCTCTCCCGGAGAGGGAGGTGAAAACGTAACGGCCACGTCATAGGCTGGGGCCCCCGTGCCTGCGTTTTCATCAGATATTTTGATGGCAGAGGACCATAAATAAATGACCAATGTTGTAATTGCATCCGCCGCGCGTACCGCTGTCGGCAGTTTTGGCGGTGCCTTCGCCAATACACCCGCCCATGATCTGGGCCGGGCCGTGCTCGAAGCGGTGGTGGCGCGCGCAGGTGTAGATAAGGCCGAGGTTTCTGAAACCATTCTGGGGCAGGTGCTGACCGCAGCCCAGGGCCAGAACCCGGCCCGCCAGGCCCATATCAACGCTGGCCTACCACAGGAAAGCTCTGCCTGGGGGATCAATCAGGTCTGTGGCTCTGGCCTGCGCGCTGTTGCCCTTGGCGCACAGCACATTCAGCTGGGCGATGCGGCAATTGTCTGTGCCGGTGGCCAGGAAAGCATGACACTCTCGCCCCATGCCGCCCATCTGCGGGCAGGCCATAAAATGGGCGATATGACCTATATCGACACCATGATCCGCGACGGTCTCTGGGATGCCTTCAATGGCTATCACATGGGGCAAACCGCCGAAAATGTTGCCGATAAATGGCAAATCTCGCGCGAGATGCAGGATGAATTCGCCGTCGCCAGCCAGAACAAGGCCGAAGCGGCGCAGAAGGCCGGCAAATTCGCTGATGAGATTACCGCCTTCGCCATCAAGACCCGCAAGGGCGAAACTGTCGTTGATCAGGATGAATACATCCGCCACGGCGCCACCATGGCGGCGATGCAAAAACTGCGCCCCGCCTTCGCCAAAGAGGGCTCTGTTACCGCGGCCAATGCCTCGGGGCTGAACGATGGCGCGGCGGCCACCCTGTTGATGAGCGCCGATGAAGCCGAAAAGCGCGGCATCGAGCCGCTGGCGCGAATTGCCTCTTATGCGACCGCAGGCCTGGATCCGTCGATCATGGGTGTGGGACCGATCTATGCTGCGCGCAAAGCGCTGGACAAGGCCGGCTGGACTGTAGCTGATCTGGATCTGGTCGAAGCCAACGAAGCCTTTGCCGCCCAGGCCTGCGCCGTGAACAAGGAAATGGGCTGGGATCCAGAGATCGTCAACGTCAACGGCGGCGCAATCGCCATTGGTCACCCCATCGGTGCCTCAGGGTGCCGGGTGCTGAACACGCTGCTGTATGAAATGAAACGGCGCGGTGCCAAAAAGGGGCTCGCAACCCTGTGCATCGGCGGCGGCATGGGCGTTGCCATGTGCCTGGAGCGCCCATAAGGGCTGCGGATATTGACATAGAACAGGGCGCCGATTTGGCGCCCTTTTTATTACGGGGTGTCCCAGAATGCCGCGCACGATCATGGCCCGATCACGTTTTCGACGGGCAGTTTCTTGTTTTCTGATGGGCACTTGCTGCGGGTGCGACAATTTATGCGGCAACGCAGATAAATTTACTACGCAATATTATTGCGCACCACGCAATCAAACGATAACAACATTACAAAGAGAATTTTGAACTGGAGGAACACAGAATGGCACGTACTGCACTCGTTACTGGCGGCTCTCGCGGCATTGGCGCAGCAATTTCAAAGGCTCTGCAAGACCAGGGCTGCACCGTCGCGGCCACCTATGCCGGCAATGACGAAGCGGCCGCAAAGTTCACCGAGGAAACCGGCATCAAAACCTATAAATGGAATGTTGGCTCCTATGAGGAAAGCCAGGCAGGGATCGCCAAGGTCGAGGCTGATCTTGGCCCCATTGATATTGTGGTTGCCAATGCTGGCATTACCCGCGATGCGCCGTTCCACAAGATGACCCCACAGCAGTGGCAAGAGGTCATCGACACCAACCTGACCGGCGTGTTCAACACGGTCCACCCGATCTGGCCAGGCATGCGCGAGCGTAAATTTGGCCGGGTCATTGTGATTTCTTCGATCAATGGTCAGAAGGGCCAGTTTGCCCAGGCCAACTATGCCGCGACCAAGGCCGGCGATCTGGGCATCGTCAAATCCCTGGCGCAGGAAGGCGCGCGGGCTGGCATCACCGCCAATGCGATCTGCCCTGGCTATATCGCCACGGAAATGGTCATGGCGGTGCCGGAAAAAGTGCGCGAATCGATCATCAGCCAGATCCCGACAGGTCGTCTGGGTGAACCGGAAGAAATTGCCCGCTGCGTGGCCTTCCTGGCCTCGGACGATTCGGGCTTTATCAATGGCTCCACCATCTCGGCAAACGGCGGTCAGTTTTTCGTCTGATCCCTGGCGCGCCAATTACCCCAGTCATGGCGCGGGCCAAGGCTGCACATAAAACAAGGGCCGGTCTTGTCGACCGGCCCTTTTGCATCCCGTAAGGACAAACGCGTTTTGCCCAGCGGGAAAACTCGGTGCGAAATCTCTACGCCAGACCTGCGGCCTTGCCGAGCCGTTTGCCAGCGGTCGCCGCGCGGCACAGGCCAAACAGCCAGGACACACCGGAAAACAACGCCTGGCTGCGGCTCGCATGGGCCTGTTCCATCGCCTGTTTGATCTCGCTATTTGCAGAATATCCCATCGTTTCAGCCTCCGTTCGGATCAAAATTGTCTATCTGAAACCACTATGGCCTTTTACTGAAAAACCGACAAACGAGACTTTCCAACCCTTCAGTTAAGGTTTACTTGTGTGAACATGCCAGATCGTCTGCCCCCTCTGACCGCCCTGCGTGCCTTTGATGCGGCCGCGCGTCATATGTCCTTTGCCCAGGCCGCTGCGGAGCTGAACGTGACGCCTGCGGCCCTGTCCTTTCAAATCAAATCGCTGGAAGAGCACCTGGGCGCGCCGCTGTTTCGCCGCCTCAACCGCGCGGTAGAACTAACCGAGGCAGGCCGCACCCTCGCCCCCGGTGCCGCAGAGGGGTTTCAAACCCTGTCCGCCGCCTGGATGGCCACGACGCGCTTGCAGGACAACAGCTCTCTGACCGTGACGGCCGGTCCGGCGCTGACCGCAAAATGGCTGGCGCCCCGGCTCTATGAATTTGCCCGCGCCCACCCCGAAATCGACCTGCGATTTTCCGCAACCCTGCGCAATCTGGATCTAGAGCGTGACGATGTGGATGTGGCAATCCGCTTTGGCTATGGCCAGGATGATGGGCTATATTCGGTGCCCGCGCGCAAGGAATGGCTGACGCCGGTGATGTCGCCAGAGCTGGCCGCCCAGTTTCCAACCCCCGAAAGCCTGTTGCAAGCGCCGCTGATCTTTGATGATTCCATCGATTTTTTGCAACCCCCCTGCGACTGGCCTACCTGGTTTCGCGCCTGCGGGATTGACTTCACGCCCCTGCATGGCACCCATTTTTCCAATGCAGATCACGCCATCAATGCCGCGGTTGCCGGCATGGGCGTGGCGCTGGGACGACGTCCGATGATCATTGCCGATCTACAAGAAGGTCGCCTGGTCGCCCCCTTCAAAGTGGCGATTGAAACCAAGGCGCGGTTTCGCTTTCTGTGTCTGCAGGGGGCGGAAAACCGACCTCAGATTGCGGCCTTTCGTGATTGGTTCCTGGCAGAAATCGAAAAAACCGCGCATATTTCCGATCGCTTCACCATACTCCCGGTTGAGGACATTCCTGCCCTATGACCCGTTCCAGTGCGACCGCCACGGGGTTCATCGCCGTGCTTCTCTGGGCCTTTCTGGCGCTGCTGACTGTCGGGTCTGCGCCGATGCCGCCGCTATTGCTGAATGCGATCTGTTTCACCCTTGGCGGCGCCTTGGGGCTGATCTGGACCTTTTGTTCTGGCGGATTGGGTCAGCTGCGCGCCGTTTCCTGGCGGGTCTATGCCTTTGGCTCACTTGGGCTATTTGGCTATCATGCGCTCTACTTTTCAGCCCTGCGCCTGGCGCCCGCTGCCGAAGCCGGGTTGATTGCCTATCTCTGGCCGCTGCTGATCGTGGTCTTTTCCGGCCTGCTCCCGGGGGAGCGCCTGCGGCGGGGCCATCTGATTGGTGCCACGCTTGGCTTTGTCGGGGCGGCAGTGCTGATCACCGGCGGCGCAGGCGGCTTTCAGACCGCCTTCCTACCCGGCTATCTGCTCGCCCTGCTCTGCGCCCTGTGCTGGTCCGGCTATTCCGTGCTGTCGCGGCTGGTTGGCACCGCGCCGACCAGCTCGGTTGCGGTGTTCTGCCTGCTGACCGCGCTGGCCTCCTGGGGGCTGCATTTTGCGCTTGAGGACACGATCTGGCCGCAGGCCGTGCTGGGCTGGGTCTCGGTGCTACTCTTGGGGTTGGGGCCTGTGGGGCTGGCATTCTATGTCTGGGACATCGGGGTCAAACAGGGGGATATTCAGCTCTTGGGGACCAGTTCTTATGCGGCGCCGCTTCTGTCAACCCTGATACTGGTGCTCGCCGGAGTGGCTGATGCAAGCTGGAGCCTGGCCCTGGCCGCAGTCCTGATCACCGTGGGCGCTGTGGTTGCCGCCAAAACTGTCTGAATCGTCAAGGCAGCGTGATGATTGGCCTCCATGATCGCTCTCAGGCACGGGTACCAAACTAAAAGGGCCGCCACGACTGGCAGCCCAAAATTTCAACTATCGTCCCATTTACCACTGTCTGCCCTGATGGCAACGCGCGGCACTTGGGCTTATGCGGATTCAGTTTCGTAGCTCAGCCGCTTGATTTCTTCTTTGAGTTTCAGCTTCTGCTTCTTAAGCCCGGCAATCACCAAGCCATCGATACTGGGGGATCGTTGGGCCGTCTCTACTTCCATACTAAGGTGGTCATGCTTCTTTTTCAGTTCGGTCAGATGCGAGCTGAGGCTCATGGCGTTCCTCCTTTAAAGCGAGATATGCAACCCCGAAACGACGGGGTCAAAGTGAGTGGAGCACAAGTTTTACCATCTGTCACGCTGCAGACGCATATTTTTGTCATGAAATTGTCATATCGGCCAAAGCCCGCCAAAAGCTATATTTCTATAGGCAAAAACACCAATAAATGCTGTCATTTTTACAGGCATCGATTGCAAAGTGGGTGCTCGATACTTACTTTGGCGCGGGCCAGATCAGCGGCGCACCCTCGCGCAGGATGGCTCGCACTTCGGGGCGATAGCTCTCTGCGTCGGCCGTGTGATGCAGACCCTCATGCAGGATCAACGGCGCGTGCAGCCGAAAATCAGCCCGCCCGCCCTTGCGCGCGCGCAGCAAAACCAGCTCGGCCGGGCGGCCCTGCCGCGGTGCCAGCGGCAAAATTTCAAGCGAGCCAAGGCAGGCCTGACAAGCGCTGAGCATTTCCGGCAGACGATCTGCCCGCTGGATCATGTGCAGGTATCCCTTGTAGACCAATCGCCGCGCCGCAGTTTCAATCCAGACCGACAGCGGGGTGTCGCCCCCCAGGGCGATCTGCCGCCCCGCATCCAGCGCCGGACTATGGGCGCCTGTGCGGTAGTAGGGCGGGTTGGCCAGCACGTGATCAAACTGGCGCTGGCGCAGCTCTTTCGGCAGGTTCGCCAGATTGGCCTCGACCACCTCCAGCACCTGGCCATTCTGGCGGCCATTGCGCCGCGCAAGATTGGCGTAATCGGGCTGTAGCTCTACCCCGGTCAACCCCAGGCCGGAGACCCGCGCGCCAAGGCACAACAGGGCCTGACCGCCACCGCAGCCCAGCTCTAGCACCTGCTCGCCCTCACGCGCAGGCAGGGCCGCCGCCAAAAGCACGGGGTCCACCCCGGCGCGGTAGCCCCCTCGCGGCTGCCACAGCTTGACCCGACCACCAAGGAAATCATCCAGCGACAACGCCTCATCAGCAAAACTAAGCCCTGCCACAGGCCCGGCTTTGCCCGTGCCACTCATGTCGCCTGGCCAAGCGGGATATCATTGTCCCGCATCGCACGCAGCGCCAGGTCGTAGTCCCCTTCCCGTACCATCAGACGGCGCGGGAAAATTCCAATGCCACCTTCAAGGATGCTCATATTTACGTCCATCTGAAAGCAGTCTATATCCTCACCCTCAAGAAGGGCGGATGCAAAGGCCAGGACAGTCGGATCGGTGCTGCGCAAAAGTTCTTTCATGGGGATGGATCTAAGGGCAAGGCACAGGCCTTGTCGAGCCTGAAAGCCGGGGAAGCAATGAACCAAATCACAACGCAAAAACCACATGACTTGCTTGCCGCGACCCTGAGTTCAGAAATGGACGCGGTCAACACATTGATCCAGACCAGAATGGCGTCAAAACACGCCCCCCGGATCCCCGAGGTGACCGCCCATCTGGTCGAGGCCGGCGGCAAGCGCCTGCGGCCGATGCTGACCCTCGCGGCCGCGCGGCTCTGTGGCTATGAGGGGGCGCATCATGTCAAACTGGCAGCCACCGTCGAATTCATCCACACAGCGACCCTGCTGCATGATGATGTGGTTGACGAAAGCGGCCAGCGCCGTGGCCGCCCTACCGCCAATCTGTTGTGGGATAACAAAAGCTCGGTTCTGGTTGGCGATTACCTGTTTTCGCGTAGCTTCCAGTTGATGGTGGAAACCGGCTCGCTGCGGGTCCTGGACATACTTGCCAATGCCTCTGCCACCATCGCCGAGGGCGAAGTCCTGCAAATGACCGCCGCCTCGAATCTCTCTACCGATGAAGCGGTCTATCTGCAGGTGGTGCGGGGCAAGACCGCCGCGCTTTTTTCCGCCGCAACCGAGGTCGGCGGCGTGATCGCCGAGGCCCCTGCCGATCAGATCAAGGCGCTCTATGACTATGGCGATGCCCTGGGCATTGCCTTTCAAATTGCCGATGACCTGCTGGATTATCAAGGCGACAGCAATGCAACCGGCAAGAATGTCGGCGACGATTTTCGCGAACGCAAACTGACCCTGCCGGTGATCAAGGCGGTGGCCCAGGCCACAGAGGAAGAGCGCCGGTTCTGGCAGCGCACCATCGAAAAGGGTCAGCAGGCCGAGGGCGATCTGGAACAGGCCCTTGCCTTGATGGCAAAATACGGCACCCTAGAGGCCACCCGTCAGGATGCGCTGCATTGGGCGGAAACCGCCACCAAGGCCCTGACCGCGCTGCCGGATCATCCCATTCGTAAAATGCTGCATGATCTGGCCGATTATGTCGTGTCACGCCTGAACTAGCCTGGTTGCGTCAGGTCAGGCTGACAGCCCGGATCCACCAGTCGGGGTGCTCGGTGCCGATCTGATAGGCGGCCTTATGGGCCGCCTTTTTGCTGGCATAAAGCGCAAAGCAGGTGGCACCGGACCCGGACATGCGGGCAAGCAGTGCGCCAGAGCTGGCGCCCAGATCCCCCAGCACCCGATCAATTTCAGGGGCAACGCGCCGGGCCGCTGGCTCCAGATCGTTGCGCTGTTCTGCCAGCCAGGCAGCGCAGTCCGATGGGCTGGAAAAGGTGGGGATCGTCGCTGGCATTGACGGATTGTCGCGGCTTTGCAGTCCCGAAAACACCGCCCCTGTCGGAACATGGCAGCCGGGATTGACCAAAAGCGCCTGCAGCTCTGGCAGATCAACTTTGGTGATCTCCTCGCCAATGCCATGCATACGGGCGGCCCGTGCAAGGCCGCAGACTGGCACATCCGCCCCCAGTGACAGCGCCAAGCCAGGCGGGATCAGCCGCCCCTGCGCCGCCAATGCCCGCAGCAGGGCGGCTGCATCGCAGGACCCGCCGCCGATGCCTGCCCCATGCGGCAACTCTTTTTTCAGATGAATATGCCCCTGCCAGCCCATACCAAGCGCGGCCTGCCAGACAAGATTACGCTGATCATTCGGCACGCCTTCGGCAAAGGGACCAGACAGGCTAAGTGCCATCTGCGCGGCCGGTTCCAGTTGCAGATGGTCACCCAGATCGGCAAAGACCACCAGAGAATCCAGCAGATGATAACCATCGGCGCGCTGGCCAGTAACATGCAGGGTCAGGTTGATCTTTGCCGGGGCAAAGATATCAGCCTTCATTGGCGACCTGCAAAGGGGCTGCACCTTCTTGCTCAAGCACTTGATCCAGACCGATTTCCAACTTGCTGCGGATCCGGTCGGGGTCAGCCTCGCCATCCCCCTTGCCACTGCGAATGAAGGAGAGGGCGCGCTTCCACTGGAATTCGGCTTCGCGCTGGCGGCCCACAGCCCAGTAGACATCGCCCAGGTGATCATTGACCACTGGATCCACCGGCATCAGCTCGACCGCGCGTTCCATATGCGCAACGGCCTCTTCATACCGGCCAAGCCGATAGAACACCCAGCCCAGGCTGTCGACGATATAGCCCGAATCCGGGCGCGCCGCGACGGCCTGTTCGATCATGCCCAGGGCTTCCTCCAGCTTGTCATCTTTTTCGATCAACGAATAGCCAAGGTAGTTCAGCACCTGCGGGCTATCGGGGCGCAGCGCCAGCGACGCGCGGAAATCGGCCTCGGCCTTGGGCCATTGCTTTAGCCGTTCGTGGGCAATGCCACGCGCGTAATACAGGAACCAGCGACTGCCGGCATCCTCGGCCAGATAGGACAGGGCAGTGTCATAGGCCGCGACAGCGCCGATATAGTCCTCTTGCTGGCGCAGCAAATCGCCCAGGCTGATCGAGATCTGCGGCAGGGTGGGGAAATCCTGCACCAGCTGTTCCAGCACCTCGGCGGCGGCATCCGGTTTGGCGGCCCGGCGCATTGCCTCGGCGCGACCCATTTCAGCGGCGTAGTATTCGGGATGGGTGTTTGGCACCTGTTTGTAGGTGGCAATCGACAGCTCATAGCGGCCCAGCTGATCCAGCAAATCAGCACTGAGCAGGATCGCATCAATATGCTGCGGGCTAAGCGCTGCCGCCACACGGGCATACATCAGGACAAAATCGCTGGCGGCTTCACCGCTCATCACGGCGGCCAGGGTAAAGAACACCTCGGCGATGCCATCACGGGCGGTACTGGCAATCGAAAAACCCAGCGCTTCGCCAGCGGCAAGCCGGGCGCGAATGTCATCCAGGGCCGGGTCCGTGGCACTGCCAAAGCTGGCCTCCAGCGTGGCCAGCGCCTGTTCGTTTTCACCCAGCTGAGACAGGATTTCGATCCGGGCCAGCGCCGCGCGGCGCGACAGCCGCGCCAGCTGGCCGTCATTGGCTGCAAACAGCGCCTCTGCGCCGTCGTAATTGCCAGCCGAAGCCAGTGCCAGTGCCTTGTGGTAAAGGGCAAATGGGCGCAGGGCCTCTTCCTCGGCGATGCGATCAAACACCGCCAGCGCCTTATCAACAGAGCCAACCCCCATATGCGCCCAGGCTTCGACCAGCCCATCCACCAGCGGGTGGATTTGTCGGCCCTCGTCGTCGCTTTCCAGTATGGTCTGGAAATCCTCAGCCAGGGCAAAGCCGCCAACCATGACGATATTGGCCGCCTGGCTGCTCGCGCCACTTTGCCAAAGCCGCTCGGCCACCGGGATTGCCTGTTTCATCTGGCCCTGGGCCAGATGGGCAAAGACCACGTTTTCCATCAGCAGCGGATTGGACGGATCCCGTACCAATGCACGGGTATAATAGTCTGCTGCCGCGGAAAAATCGCTTTCATAGGTGGCCGCCCGGCCCGCCAGATAGGACCCGGCCAGCCCCTCGGCCACTGCGGGTTGCGTCGCCAGCGCCCCTGTGGCGGCCAATGCGGCCAGAGAAACGAAGGGGCGGAAACAGAACGTTGGGGTCAATACAGGCAGGTTGCGAAGAAATGATACCGGCACCTGGGGGCCTCCTATGCGTGTGCGCGTCGCTTGGAGAGAAAGCGTAGTGCGGCAGACCCTGACACGCAATGGGGCGACCCGAAGGCCGCCCCAATTTTGCGTGATTTCCGCCGTTTTGCCGCATTACAGGCTATTCGTCGCTGATTTGGCGCACAGAGGCACCCATCGCGGCCCTGTGGCGTTACATATTAGGATAGTTCGGGCCATCGCCGCCCTGGGGTGTGGTCCAGGTGATGTTCTGGCTTGGGTCTTTGATATCGCAGGTCTTGCAGTGCACGCAGTTCTGGAAGTTGACCACAAACTCCGGCTTGCCATCCTTTTCGACCACCTCGTAAACGCCCGCCGGACAGTAGCGCTGTGCCGGCTCGTTGAATTTTGGCAGGTTGGTCGAGATCGGCAGGCTTGGATCTGCCAGATGCAGATGGCAGGGCTGGCTTTCTTCGTGATTGGTTGCGGCAAAGGACACATTGGTCAGCCGGTCAAACGACAGCACACCATCGGGCTTGGGGTAGGCAATCTCTTTGTGCTTAGAGGCTTCCTCGGTTGCTTCGGCATCGTTTTTGCCATGCTTGAGCGTACCAAAAAGCGACAGGCCCAGGATGTTGTTGGTCCACATGTCCAGACCACCCAGCATCAGCGAGGCCATCAGCCCCCATTTGGACCACATCGGCTTGACGTTGCGCACCATCTTGAGATCCTTGCCGATGGCGCCATCGCGCACGGCGGTCTCGTAGTCGGGCAGCTCATCACCGGAACGATCGGCCTTGATCGCCGCGTAGGCGGCCTCGGCTGCGGCTTTGCCTGACAGCATGGCGTTGTGGTTGCCCTTGATGCGCGGCACGTTGACCATGCCGGCAGAACAGCCCAGCAGCGCCACGCCAGGCGCAACCAGCTTGGGCATCGACTGATAGCCGCCTTCAGTGATCGCACGCGCACCATAGGCGACGCGCTTACCGCCCTTCAGCAGATCCGCAACCATGGGGTGATGCTTGAAGCGCTGGAATTCCATGTAGGGGTACAGATGTGGGTTCTTGTAGTTCAGGTGCACCACAAAACCGACGTAAACTTGGTTGTTGTCCAGGTGATAGATGAAAGAGCCACCACCAGCATTGGAGTTCAGCGGCCAGCCCATGGTGTGGGTGACGGTGCCTTCCTTGTGCTTGGCGGGATCAATTTCCCAGATCTCTTTCATGCCAACGCCGTATTTCTGCACGTCCTTGCCCGCGCCAAGATCATATTTGGCAATGACCTCTTTCGATAGCGACCCGCGCACACCTTCGCCAAGGAAGACATATTTGCCATGCAGTTCCATGCCTGGCTCGGTGTTGGGACCGTAAGAGCCATCCTGTTCCAGACCAAAGACCCCGGCAACCACGCCTTTGACTTCGCCCTTGTCACCGTAGACCAGCTCGGAACAGGACATGCCGGGGAAGATTTCAACGCCCAGCTCTTCGGCCTGCTCGGCCATCCAGCGGCAGACATTGCCCATCGAGACAATATAATTGCCGTGGTTGTTCATAAGCGGCGGCATCGGGAAGTTGGGCACGCGGATTTGGCCTGCTTCACCCAGCATGTAGAAGTTGTCTTCTTTTACCGGCACGTTCAGCGGCGCGCCTTTTTCTTTCCAGTCCGGGATCAGCGCATCCAGACCGCAGGGGTCCAGCACTGCACCAGACAGGATATGCGCCCCCACTTCAGAGCCCTTTTCCAGCACCACGACCTCTAGGTCGCTGTCCAGCTGTTTCAGGCGGATCGCGGCTGAAAGACCAGCGGGGCCAGCCCCTACGATCACCACGTCATATTCCATCGTTTCGCGTTCGATCTCGGCCATAGAGGTGCTCCTTGGCTATTGTATTCGCTACCGGTCCCATCGCTGGGGGCGAGCTGTGCGTAATTTTCTTTCGCGGTTGCTTAGCGTTTGGCAACATACCAGGTCAATCCAAACTCTGCGTTAGTTGCATCAGATCCGCGCTTTGCCGCAGGGGCAAAGGCATTTTCCGCCGCTCAGGCCCCTTTTTCCGGCGTCGCGCGCGGCTCTGGGCTGTCCCCCATCAAATATCGCGGCCCCTTTCCCTTGTGGGCGGCCTGATCCTGCGGATTGTAAAGCGCACATTTGGGTAAAGACAGGCAGCCGCACCCAATGCAGCCATCCAGATTGTCGCGCAGCTTTTGCAGCGTGTCGATTCGTGCATCCAGATGGGCCCGAAACCCGGTTGAAATACGCGCCCAATCCTGTGGCGTCGGGGTGCGCCCGCCCGGTAGGTCCTTTAGCAGCCCGCCGATTTCCGGCAGCGAAAACCCAAACTTCTGGGCAATCATGATGAAACTTAGACGGCGAATATCGGCGCGATGAAACCGCCGCTGACCTCCGGCATTGCGCCAGGGTTCCAACAGGCCCTGCGCCTCGTAATAGCGAATCGCTGAAACCGCCAGGCCAGTGCGTTCGGACAGATAGCCAATGGCCACCCCTGCTGATTTTGCCATTTCTCGGAGACCTCTCATGTTCTGAAATAGTGCTTGAGCTAAAGTTAGGTTTAGGAATTACCGTAAGGCGACTCAGGTCAAAACGCTACTGAATTTAAGGAGAAAGCCGATGAGCGCCGTTTTGGAACATGCCAATATTACCGTCACCGATCCCAAGACCACGGCCCAATGGATGCAAGCAGTCTTTGGCTGGCACATCCGCTGGTCTGGGGCGGCCAAGGAGGATGGCTTTACCATCCATATAGGCGGCGATGACAGCTATCTCGCGCTCTATACCCCGGCGACGCAGCCCAGCGCCGGGCCACGCAGCTATGGTATGCGCGGCGGGCTGAATCACTTGGCGGTAACAGTCAGCGACCTGGACGCCACCGAAAAGGCGGTGATCGCCGCCGGTTTCACCCCACAGAACCATGCCGACTACGAGCCGGGGCGGCGGTTCTACTTTCGCGATCAGGACGAAATTGAATACGAAGTGGTGCAATACGATGATTGATCTCTTGTGGCAGGCCCAACTGCCCCGCCTGCCAGATCACGGCATCTTTCCGCGCAGTCCAGGCCCAAAAACCGCAAAATCGACCGATTGAGCAGATTTGCCTGTGGACAGCCCATTGCCACCTCTTGAAATCTGCGCCCGGATTAGGTCAGGTAACTGCTAACACCAAGCTCGGCCCCGCTGCACTCTGTGGCGGGGCTCTGCCTTTGGTAAAAGCAACAACAGCTAGTGCGCTAGCCTAAATGACCTGGACCCAAGATATGGAAAAGATCCCAATGACCTCTGCGGGTCACACCGCACTCGAAGCTGAACTCAAGAACCTGAAATCGGTCGAGCGACCCAATATCATCAAGGCAATCGCAGAAGCCCGCGAACTGGGCGACCTTTCGGAAAACGCCGAATACCATTCGGCGCGCGAAAAGCAGTCCTTCATCGAAGGTCGCGTCAAAGAGCTTGAGGGCATCCTCAGCCTTGCCGATGTCATTGATCCGGCCAAGCTTTCCGGCTCTGTCAAGTTTGGCGCCAAGGTCACCCTGGTCGATGAAGACACCGACGAAGAAAAAACCTGGCAGATCGTCGGCGAACATGAGGCCAACGTGGAGGCAGGTTTGCTGAACATCAAATCCCCCATTGCCCGCGCCCTGATCGGCAAAGACGAAGGCGACAGCGTCGAGGTCCGCACACCGGGCGGCGTACGCGGGTACGAAATTCTGGCCATTGCCTACGGCTGACACGTCAACTGACTGATACACGCGCTGGCAGCCCGCACCTAGTGTCTTGCCAGCGCCCGCAAAACCACTAGCCTTGTTTCTGCAAACCCTGATTTCAACTGACCCAACCTCCGCATTGCGAGCTCGCACATGACTGCCCAGGATGCCTCAAAACGCCCCTCTCCCTTTGCCGGGCACGGCGCTGACACTGGCCTTTCAGGTCCAAACTCTGCGGGCAAGGGGCTACCGGGATCGCTGCTATCAGGCAACGACCAGGACAGCAGCGGCCTGGGCGGCGCCGAAGTGGTGGCGATTCTGCTGTCGGTGTTCTGGCTCTTGCTGGTGCTTGCGCTTTACCTGCTGGCACCTGCGGACCAGGGCCTGGCCCACTGGACGCCAACCCTGTTGACAGCGCTGGCAGTGGCCCTGCCACTGGTGCTGATCTGGGTCACCGCCTCTGGTCTGCGCTCGGCCCGGCAGATGCGCAGCGAATGCCAGCGCCTGCAGGCCGCCATCGACGGCCTGCGCCACAGCTATCTCAGCCATGCACAGCTGTCGGATGCCACCGACAACCCGACCGTCAACCAAAAACTGGCAGAAATCGCCGAAACCGCGCGCAAGACGGAAACCGCGCTGGCCACCTTCCAAAGCAGCCGCACTGCCGCTGCACGCCCCGCCGTCCCGCCAGAGGCCACGCGTCTCGCCACCGAGGATCAGGGCAGTCTGGCACTTGGCACCTCGGCCGAAGACATGGCCCTGCCACTGCCGACAGGGCAATTCATCCGGGCCCTGAATTTCCCCGAAACCGCCGAGGACCAGGAGGGCTTTGCCGCCCTGCGCGCCGCGCTCAAGGATCGCAAGGCCGCCCAGGTGGTGCAGGCGGCGCAGGATGTGCTGACCCTGCTCAGCCAGGATGGCATCTATATGGATGACCTGCGCCCCGACATGGCCCGCCCCGAAATCTGGCGGCAGTTTGCCCAGGGCACCAGAGGCCGCGCCGTGGCCGCACTTGGTGGGGTGCGCGACCGGACCTCTTTGGCGCTGACCTCGGCGCGGATGAAACAGGATCCGATCTTCCGCGATGCGGCGCATCACTTCCTGCGCCGGTTTGATCGCATGTTCGCCGAGTTTGAAGCCCGCGCCAGCGATAGCGAAATCACCTCGCTTGGCGATACCCGCACCGCCCGCGCCTTTATGCTGGTGGGCCGGGTTGCAGGCACCTTCGACTAAAACGTATCGCGTGTTTTAGATGCTCAAGACCTGCCCCACTTTTAAGCAACATGCTCTCAGGGCAGCGGCGCATGGTACACCTCAACGCGCCCCAAGCAGGACCAGGCTCAAAGCGTGAAACTGCCATAGGGGATAAAGCGCACGCGGTCGCCCGGCTGGATATCGGCAGCGGCGTCGCCCAGCTCGACCAGCCCCTCGGCCCAGCTCAGCCCTGAAATCCGGCCCGAACCTTCGGATTTGAACACCTCGACCCGCCCGTCGCGCACGCGGGCGCGCAGGTATTCGCGCCGTCCCGGCTTTTTGCGCTTGGCGAAACCGGCAGGCAGATCAAATCCCTGCGGACTGTGCCAGCCGCTGCCCGCCATCAGGCCAATCGCCGGGCGGGCAAAAATCAGGGTGCAAACCAGCGCCGCCACCGGGTTTCCCGGCAGGCCAAAGACCGGGACCCCATCCCACATGGCCAGCGCCAGCGGGCGGCCCGGTTTCAGCGCGATGCGCCATTCCTGCAGCGCGCCGCTTTCGCGCAGCAGCGCCGAAACATGATCTTCATCGCCCGCCGAGGCACCGCCGCTGGTCAGAATGACATCCACCTCGGCGCGGGCGCTGTCAAACCGGGCGCGCAGGGCGTCGCGGTCATCGGGCACCCGCCCCAGATCCACCGGCCTCGCCCCCATCTGGCCCAGCAGGGCCAGCAACATGGGACGATTGGCATCATAGATCTGCCCCGGTGCGGCCGCGTCCCCCGCCTCGCGCAGTTCATCCCCGGTCGACAGCACCCCAACGCGCAGTGGCAGATAGACCACAAGATCCGAGAGACCGGCCGCAGCGGCCAGGGCCAGATCCGCCGGGGTGACCACCCGGCCCGCTGGCAGGATCACATCACCTGCCGCCACATCTTCGCCCGCCTTGCGGGTATTAGCCCCAAGTTTCAGCGGGCCGCGAAAGGCGATTTCACCCGTCCCAAGGGTCACGTCTTCCTCCAGAATGACCGTCTCCACCCCCGCAGGCAGGGCCGCGCCGGTCAGGATGCGGATCGCCTGCCCCGCAGGTACTGCGCCGCGATAGGCCAGCCCGGCAGCCGCCCGCCCAGGTACCAGCGGCATCACATGGGCTCCTTCAGGCACCGCACCGGCAAAACCATAGCCATCAACCGCCGTATTGGGCTGCGGCGGGTTGGCACGCTGCGCGATCACATCCGCAGCCAGCACCCGCCCGACCGCAGCAGAGAGCGGCACGGCCTCTTGTCCGACCACCGCCCGCAGCCGCGCCCGCAAGAGCGATAGCGCCTCGTCGACCGGCGTCCAGTCGACCCCGGCGGGCAGGGAAAAACAATCATTGCGCAGCGGCGGTGGTTTCAGGGTCATCAGGTGGCTCGCAGTCTATCGGCATTGCTATGCGCCGGGCTATAGGGGTGGGTATGGGCGGGCAAAACTCAGAGCGCCAGGTCTGCGGCGATGAAATCCGCAATACCGCTGGTGTCATCCAGATTGAACACCACCCGGTCGCTTTCCAGCGGCACATCACTGGCCAAGGCCCGGATCGTGCCATCCCCCGGCGCAATCAAGGGCTGCCCCGCCGCCGCACGGTGGGCTTCTATCTTGGGATGAGGCGCGCGTTTGTAGCCCTCGACCAACACCAGATCAACCGGCGATATCCGCGCCAAAAGCTCTTGCAGCGTCGGCTCCTTTGCCCCGCGCAATTCCTGCATCACGGCAACCCGGTGGGCCGAGGCCAGCACCACCTCCGAGGCGCCGGCCATGCGGTGCCGGTGGCTGTCGGTGCCGGGCTGGTCGACATCGGTGCTGTGATGCGCGTGTTTGATGGTGGAGACCTTGAGACCGCGATCGGTGAACTCGCTCACCAGCCGTTCCATCAGCCCGGTCTTGCCGCAGTTCTTCCAACCGGTAACACCGTAGAGTTTCATTGCAGCAGCTCCTCGGCCCGGATCAGATCCGCAGGCGTGTTTACGTTGAAAAAGGGATCAAAGGGGGTGGCGTCAAACAGCGCTTCGCGCCCCCCGTGCTGGTCCGTCCAGATCACCACCTTGCGCAGCCCATCCTGCAGCGCCGCGCGCAGATCATCGCGCAGGGCAACCGGCCAGAGGCCAAAGGTCGGGTGGCGGTTCACCTTGCTGCGGCCGCCCGATTTCAGCTCTTCCCCGGTGCGCGGCGTTGTCGCCAGCACCAGCGGATGTGTCTGGCCCTGCGAGGCTGCAAGCAGCCGTGCCACCAGATCTGTCGGAAAAAACGGCGTATCGGCAGCGGCGGTGACGATGGCTTCTGCCCCCTGCCCGGCGGCCCAGTCAAGCCCGGCCAGCACCCCCGCAAGAGGGCCGGCAAAGCCTTCGATACTGTCGGCCACCACGGGCAGACCCAAATCAGCAAAGCGCACCGCATCGCCATTGGCGTTCAGAGCCATCCCAGCGACCTGCGGTGCCAGCCGATCGCGCACCCGCGCCAGCAGGCTTTGGCCGCCGATCTGCAACAGCCCCTTGTCGCCGCCGCCCATCCGGGTGGCAAGCCCGCCTGCGAGGATCACGCCCAGGGGTTTGGTCATCATCAATTCTCCGACCCGTTAGAAAGTCTTACCATCAGCAACTCTTGGCTCTGGACCAAAGGTCCCCCACTAGCCACCCAGCATAGCGCGTCGCCCCTCATGGGTGGGCGCTGTGCTTGCGCGCGCGGACTGCCCATTCCTTCGTGCCTCATTCCGCGCTTTTCCGGCGATGTTTCTTTGCCTCAACCGGCGCATCGCGCGGATCCATGTCGCGCTCCAACCGTTCGTCGCCGGACAGACAGGTGAACCGCTGGCCCCGCATACGGCCAATCAGGGTCAGCCCCACCTGCTGGGCGATCTCGACGCCCCAGGCGGTAAAGCCCGAGCGCGAGGCCAGCACCGGGATACCCATCATCGCGGTCTTAATCACCATTTCGGATGTCATCCGACCGGTGGTATACATGATCTTGTCTGCCGCTTCGACGCCTTCGGACAGCATCCAACCGGCGATCTTGTCCACCGCGTTATGGCGGCCCACATCCTCCATATAGACCAGCGGACGATCCTGCTGGCACAGCACGGTGCCATGGATCGCCCCGGCCTCCAGGTACAATGACGGCGTGCGGTTGATCTTATGCGCCAGCGCATAAAGCCAGGAGGATTTTACCGGGGTAGCGGGCAATTGCACGCCCTCCAGCCCCTCCATCATATCGCCAAAGACGGTGCCCACCGCGCAGCCCGACGTGCGGGTCTTTTTCTGCAGCTTTTCCTCATAGCTGGTCTCGGATGCGGTGCGCACCACCACGGTCTCCAGCTCTTCGTCATAATCGACGCGCAGGATGTCTTCGTCCGGCGACAGCATCCCCTGATTGCGCAGAAAGCCAAGCGCCAGATATTCCGGGTAGTCGCCAATGGTCATGGCGGTGACAATTTCCTGCCGATTCAGATAGATGGTCAGCGGTCGTTCTTCGACCACCGACAGCGAGACAGGTTCTCCGTGTTCATTGCGGCCAGTGACCGCGCGGGTCAGACCTGCCGCGCCGGGATCGGGCGCGATCAGATAGTCTGCCAAAACCTCAGCCAGGTCAGAAGTATTTCCCAATTGCAGAGCCTCGCAAAGCTGCCTACCAAGTTCATATTGAACTTAGGATGGGCGCATGGCTTTCACCACCACGAAATCGGCTTTTTGGAAAGGCATGCGGGACAGCGCGCCCTTTCTTCTGGTCTCGGGTCCTTTTGGCCTGCTGTTTGGGGTTCTCGCCGGGGAGGCGGGACTAAATGTCGCTGACGCCCTGGCCTTTTCACTGGCGGTTTTTGCTGGGTCTGCCCAGTTCACCGCGCTGCAACTGCTGCAAGAGAACACGCCGATAATGATCGTGCTGATCTCGGCCTTGGCGGTCAACCTGCGGGTGGCGATGTATTCCGCCTCGCTCACGCCCTATCTGGGCGATGCGCCCCTTTGGCAGCGGGCCTGCGCCGCCTATCTGGTGGTGGATCAGTCCTATGCGCTCTCGGTGGTGAAATTCGAAACCGAACCCGAAATGACCGTGCCCCAGCGCATGGCCTATTTCTTTGGCACCAATGGATTGGTGGCACCGGGGTGGATGATTGCCACCCTGACTGGGGCGCTGGTGGGGGCCCAGATCCCCGCAAGCTGGGGGTTGGATTTTGTCCTGCCGCTGGCCTTTCTGGCGATGATTGGCCCGATGCTGCGCACCCCGGCGCATCTGGTGGCCTGCTTTACCGCCATCGTGGTCTCGCTGCCGGCCACCTTGATGCCCTATAACCTGGGGCTGATTGTCGCCGGGCTAGCAGGCATGATGGCAGGCGCCCAGGCCGAGCTGTGGTTTGAACGCAGGCTGGCAGGCCAGGCTGACCCCCAGCAGGCCAACAAACAGGAGACCCCGTCATGAATGGATTCACCCCGGGCGAGCTGTGGTTTGTCATCATCGGGCTAGCCCTTGGCAGCTTTGGCCTGCGCTTTGCCTTTATCGGCTTCATGGGCGGGCGGCCCATGCCGGAGTGGCTGATGCGGCATCTGCGCTATACGGCGGTGGCGATCATTCCCGCCCTTGTGGCGCCCCTTGTGGTCTGGCCCTCAACCACCGGCGGTGCGCCCAGCCTGCCGCATCTGGCGGTGGCAGCGCTGACCTTTGTTGTGGGCTATCTGACCCGCAATGTGCTCTGGGCTCTGCTGAGCGGCGTCAGTGGCTTTTTGCTGCTGTTCTATCTGGCGGCCTAGGACGGCACAAAAAACGGCTGAACGGGTTACCGTTCAGCCGCTCTCGATCTTCACAATGGTCCGCAGATACCTGATGCAGATTACTGGCTCAGGGTCACGTTCCCTTCGGCCAGGGCCTTTTGCAGGTCCGGATCGTCATCTTCGTAGTATTTTGTGGTGACAACACCGGGCATGGCCGCAAACTGTTCAGACAGTTTCACCGGATAGAAGGTCACCTTCATATCCTCAAACCCGGGCAGCTGGCGCAGAATGGACGCGGTGGAATTGGCGCAATAGGCCCCCGCCACCCGGCCATTGCTGACCGCCAGTTCATAGGCCCGCTGCGCCTGGGCTGGTGTAACTTCCAGCCGCTGCATCACCACATGGTGGGTGCTGCGCGCATGGGCACCGCGATAGGCCAGAACCACAGGTGGCGTGATGCCAAACAGGACATCATTTCGTTCCGGCACCACATCGGCATAAAAGGATCCGGCGGGATCAAAGATCACCCGCTCGGAGGCATTGATCATCAGTGATGTATGCCCCCCGGCCCCGGTGCGGTTGTTCACCATGGTGAACAACGTCAGCGCCGGCGGGCCGTTATGCACATAGCTGGCCGCCGCCAGGGTTGCCGCATCGGCATTGGGTTTCTTTTGCTCCGAACAGCCCGCAACGGCAACGCAGCCCACCAAAAGGGCCGCCCGCAGCGCAACACGGCCCGGTGCCCGGTGCCACAGCACAGAAGCTGATGTCATCTGCAATAATCAGGTCGCAAAGACAGCAAGGAACAGCGCCAGCAGCACCAGAAAGATGCCAAAGCGCGTGGTGAATGTAATGAAGCCTTGGTAGGTCTGCTCTTGTACTTTGCAGTCCATGGTGCCGTGTTTGTGTTCAGCCATGACAGATCTTCCTATTCGTCTATGTTTTCTGCTGGATACTGGATTTCAAATCGCCTGTCACCACGTCATTGGCGCGCAGGGGCGTGAAAACCCTGGCCTGCGGCCTGCAGGCCGCGGCTTTTGACCGCCAGCCGCCTCTTGGGACGGCCCTATCCAGACCACCGCGCTCGAATCGTCCCCTTGGCAACACCGCAGGCAACACCAAAGCGCGGGCGGTCTTTTGATCAGACAGGTGCCGCCGGACCGGTCGCCACGGGCAGCTCTGCGACAGCAGGCTCTGCGTCCAGGTCGCTGGCGAGACGAAAGCCGATGCGATTGGCCGGCACTTCCTTGCGCGGCTTTGGCAGCGCCCGCAGCATCACGTTCATCTGGCTGACATGTTGCACCAACTGGGTCTTGGCGCCGCTGGCTTCGCTGCCATAGAAGGTGATGATATCGGGGTCATAATAGCCCATACCTTCGATGCGCAGCACCCCGGCGTCGCCACCGACAAAGCCCATGGCAATCTCATGCTCGGCATCCAGCTGTTTCTCAAAGTTCTGGATATAGAGGATCAGCCGTTCATAGGCCCAGCGTGCCTCGCTTTTGGCGGCGTCTTTTTGCTGCAGCTTTTCTGGCACCGCGCCCAATCCCTGGCAGGCCTCTGGGTCGGTATGGACCTCGTGCACGCAGGGCAGCACCGCCGCCTCGACCGCCTCGGCGCTGGTTGAAATCTTGTTGTCCATGGCGCGTTACTCCCCTTATCCGGGGTTGCCCCCGATTTATTCCTTGCTCTGGTACAGCCAGGCACCATCGTCCCGTTTAACACGGCTGACGCGCCCGGTGTGATACAGATGATTGACATGGGCCACCGCCTCGACCAGTGCAAGCCCATACTCGCCTTCGCCAATCTTACGCTTGAACAGCGGTGCAAAACAATCGGCTGCCGTCTTGGGGCTGTCCAGGTAGTCAACCAGACGATCCAGCCCGCCATGATGGTTGTCGATCAACTGTCGCATCCGCAGCGGCAACCGGGTAAAAGGCAGCTTGTGCCCGCCCAGCGCCAGATGATCGGCCCGCGCCAGCGGCGCCAGCCGCTCGCAGGCTTCCAGCCATTCGCCCAAAGGGTCGGCCATGGGTTCGGTGGCATAGACGCCGATATTGGGGCTGATAGAGGCCAGAATCTGATCGCCGCTGATCACCAGATTGTCATCCCGGCTCCAGAAGGTGACATGTTCCGGCGCATGGCCATTGCCCATGTGCACATCCCAGTCACGCCCGCCCATGCGAAAGACATCGCCCTGCTGCACGCGGGTAAAGCCGAGCGGCAGGGGATAGACCATATCGGCAAAGTTAAAGGGCCGGTCGGCCACCCGTTTGTCGTAAATTTCAGGAGCCATGCCAGCGCTGCGATAATAGGCCAGGGTTTCTTCGGGCCAGGTTTCCTGCACATCCAGCGTCAACATCCGGGCAAACAGCCAGGCGGTGCGGCTTGTAACCAGCTCGGCCCCGTGTTCCGACTGGAACCAGCCGGCAAGCCCGATGTGATCCGGGTGGTGATGGGTGCCCACCACCCGGCTGATCGGCTTGCCCTTCAAGGGGCCTGCCATCAGGCTTTCCCAGATTTCGCGGCTTTGGCGGGTGTTGAACCCGGTGTCTATTACCGTCCAGCTGTCGCCCTCGTCCAGGGCATAGATATTTACATGGTCCAGCTTCATCGGCAGCGGTTGGCGCAGCCATAGAACGCCTTCGGCCACTTCGATCACCTCGCCCAGGGCGGGTGGTTCTGTCCAGGGCGTGCGCGGGCCAACTTCGGGAACACTTGCCATATCAGCCTGCCAATTCTTCAAGGTTAAGCGCAAAGGTGCCGGCGGCGCCTTCCTGCACATGGGTCAACAGACCCAGATGCTCTGGCAGCATCCGCTTGATGTAGAAGCGGGCCAGTTTTTCCCGTGGGCCGCCCTTACCGGCAATCGCCGCTGTCAGGTGGTAATGCCCGCCCAGCACCCGCGCAAAGGCGCGCAGGTACGGCACCGCCCCGGCAAAGCGATCCTGCAGGTCATCCTGCTCCACCAGCCATTCGGTGGTTTCGCGCAGGGATTCGCAGGCCTGCCATAGCGCTTCGCCCATATTGGGGTGTGTGGCACGGGCCCCTTCGGCCTGGGCCTCGATCTCGTCGATGATCCGGTAGGCCATATCGCCGCCATCCATCATCTTGCGCGCCACCAGATCCATTGCCTGGATGCCATTGGTGCCCTCATAGATCGAGGTCACCCGCACATCCCGCAGGAACTGCGCCGCGCCGGTTTCTTCGATAAAGCCCATGCCGCCATGCACCTGAACCCCCATATCTGCAACGCGAATACCAGTATCGGTGCCAAAGGCCTTGGCAATAGGGGTAAGGAAGGCGGCCCGCGCCTTCCAGTCGGCGGCCCCGGTGGCGCTGTGCATATCGGTGGCATGGGCGCAGGCCAGCAGGATGGCGCGGGCGGCATAGGTATCGGCCTTCATCTCCATCAGCATCCGGCGCACATCAGCGTGATCCGCAATCACCCCCGAGGCAGATTTGCCTTGTTTGCGTTCCAGCGCATATTCCAGCGCCTGCTGCGTAGCGGCCTCGGCGATGCCAGCCCCCTGGCCCCCAACGCCAAGGCGCGCATTGTTCATCATGGTGAACATCGCCGCCATGCCGCCGTGTTCAGGCCCCACCAGCCAGCCCTTGGCACCGTCAAACTGCATTACGCAGGTCGGGCTACCGTGCAGACCCATCTTGTGTTCCAGGCTGACCACGCCCAGCGTATTGGCCGCCCCCAAAGAGCCATCTGCTTCCGGTAGGAATTTTGGCACCAGGAACAGCGAAATTCCCTTGGTCCCGGCCGCGCCATCGGGCAGCCGCGCCAACACCAGGTGGCAGATGTTTTCCGCAAAGTCATTATCCCCCCAGGAGATAAAGATCTTCTGGCCCGTCACCGCATAAGAGCCATCGCCATTTGGTTCCGCCCTAGAGCTGAGCGCCCCCACATCGGATCCCGCCTGCGGTTCCGTCAGGTTCATGGTGCCGGTCCATTCGCCGGAAATCAGCTTGGGCAGGTAAAGCGCCTTCAAATCATCGCTGGCGTGATGTTCCAGCGCTTCGATCTGACCCTGGCTCATCAAGGGGGCCAGTTGCAGCGACAGGCAGGCAGCGCTCATCATCTCGTTCACGGCGCTTGTCAGGGTCATCGGCAGCCCCATGCCGCCATGTTCGGGGGCCGCGCTCATGCCGATCCAGCCGCCCTCGGCGATGGCGCGAAACCCCGCGCCAAACCCCGGAGATGTCTGCACCGTTTTATCTTTCAGTACGGCTGGCTGCAGGTCGCCCCCGCGTTGCAATGGCGCCATCACCTCGTCGCACAGCTTGCCCGCCTCGCCAAGGATTGCCGAAACCACGTCTGCGCTGGCCTCGCTGAACCGCTCGGTCTGGGCGATCTGGTCAAAACCGATCACGGTGTTCAGCAGGAATTCATACTCGGATACGGGGGCACGGAAGGTCATGGGCGTCCTCTTGTCGGCCGGATACTCTCGTCGGCCTGAATTTATCGACCAAAATGGCCGTTCACGGGTAATACCGGGTGCAAGGCTTGGCATTGCCACAGCCGCCCGGTATGTCTGTTTAGCTGTTCGATTACCTAACTGCAGCCACTTTGCAATCAACCAAAACGCCGCGTCACCAAAAATGCCAGAAAACACTGCCCCCAAAGCAACCGAAATACTGCCTGCGACAGCGGCTGGCCTGACCCGTGCTGCAGATCTGTTGCGCGCTGGTGAATTGGTCTCTTTCCCAACAGAAACAGTCTATGGGCTGGGGGCAGATGCCCGGCAGGGCAATGCGGTTGCGGCGATTTATGCCGCCAAGGGACGTCCCAGTTTCAATCCGCTGATTGCCCATGTGGCCTCGGCCAAGGCTGCAAAACGTCACGTCATCTGGAACGCCTGGGCGGAAACCCTCGCCCGCGCCTTCTGGCCGGGACCGCTGACCCTGGTGCTGCCGCTGGCGCCGGATCACGGGATCTCTGATCTGGTCACTGCCGGGCTGGATACACTGGCGGTACGTGTTCCGGCCCATCCCACCGCACAGAGGCTACTATCAGAACTGGATGGTCCGCTGGCCGCACCCTCGGCCAACCCTTCGGGACGCATCAGCCCTACCACTGCCGATCATGTCATGGCCGGTCTCTCCGGGCGGATCGCCGCCGTGGTCGCGGATGGCGCCTGCGGCGTTGGGCTGGAATCCACCATCCTGGGCCTGGCCGGTGACGCGCCCGTTCTGCTGCGCCCGGGTGGTCTGGCCGCCGAGGATATCGAGGCAGCTCTGGGCCGGCCCCTGGCCACACGCGACCTGCACGATCCCCTGACAGCGCCCGGGCAGTTGTTGTCACACTACGCGCCACAAGAGCGCGTGCGGCTGAACGCCTCAGCCCCGCGCGCGGGCGAATGCTACCTCGGTTTTGGCCGCTACAGCGGCGCCCGCGCCCACGATCTGTCGCTGTCGCCAACGGGTGACCTGGTCGAGGCCGCCGCAAATCTCTTTGGACACCTGCATCAGCTGGATACCCTGGGGCAGCCCATCGCCGTAGCCCCCATTCCGGAGACCGGGCTGGGGGCGGCCATCAATGACAGGTTGCGCCGCGCCGCGGCCCCCCGCGACTGATGACCTGACGCGGGCCCGTCTCAGGCGGTGCCCGCACTGGCCGAAAGCGTCAGCGGGTCGATCCCCAGAGACCCCAGCGCCGCGCCCCATTTCTCGCCATCCTCGGTGTCAAAAATCAGCGCATCCGTGCTCTCGGTGGTCAGCCAGCCATTGGCGATGATCTCGGCCTCCAGCTGCCCCGGCCCCCAGCCGGCATAGCCCAGCATGATCAACAGCTGCTTTGGCCCGTTGCCCTGGGCAATATCTTCCAGCACATCCAGCGTTGCGGTCATCCCATATCTGGGCGGCACCCGCAGCGATTTTATCCGCGACTCGTACTCCTGCGAGTGCAGTACAAAGCCACGCTGGGTCTCCACCGGACCGCCAAACCGGATCGCCTGGGCACCCTGTTCGGCATCGGTAACCGGAATTTCCAATTGGGTCAGAAGATTGTTCAGCTTCACATCGGGGGCCACCTTGTTGATGATCAGCCCCATCGCCCCCTCATCACTATGGGAACACAGGAAGATCACCGAATGTT
This sequence comes from Pseudophaeobacter profundi, assembly GCF_029697505.1. Lineage (GTDB taxonomy): Bacteria > Pseudomonadota > Alphaproteobacteria > Rhodobacterales > Rhodobacteraceae > Pseudophaeobacter > Pseudophaeobacter profundi. The sequence goes on from NZ_JARJEF010000007.1 coordinate 154,608, forward strand.
CAAACCGTGGATCACCTATGCCCGGCATTGCTATCAAGAGTTTCCCGGTAAGATCCATGCTCCGCCCTTTCTTATATTCCAAAATAGCGCCACACCAGCATGCCGCCCGGGCGCGCCGGGTGCAAGGGGCAGCGGGATATCACCCCGCCGCCCGCGTTCATGGGTGACCGGATCGTGACTTGGCTTTTTGTCGCCAAAGGCCCATCTATACCGCATGACAAAACCGCATCGCCCAAGCCCATCGCCCGCCCCTGATCTGGCCCGCCCTGAACAGCCCTACCGCCGTTCCTGGGCGCAGCTTCTGGTGCCCTCCCTTGCCTTGCTGGCGCTTTTGGGTGGGGTGGGTCTGACACCGCAGCCCGCGACGGCCCAAAGCGCGCCGACAAGCGACACCACGCATCTGGTGCAGATAGAGGTGCTGGATGGAGGGCTTACAGCGGATGGCCGCTATACCGGCGCTCTGCGCCTGACCCTGCGCGAGGGCTGGAAAACCTATTGGCGCAGCCCTGGCGAGGCCGGAATCCCGCCGCGCTTTACCTGGCGTGGGTCGCGCAATATCGGCGAAATGTCGATGACCTGGCCCGCACCGCAGGTGTTTTCCACCTCTGGCTACCAGACCATCGGCTATCACGACCAGCTGGTGCTGCCGATTGAAATCACCCCAGAACATGCAGGCCGCCCCGTACGGCTGAAAGGGCGGATGGAACTGGGGATCTGCAAGGATGTCTGTGTGCCATCCGAACTCAACTTTGATCATCAGCTGGATGCCAAGGCCGGGCGCAATACCGCCATTGTTGCCGCGCTTGCCAGTCGCCCCTATTCCGCCCGCGAAGCCGGGGTTGTGGCGGCGACGTGTCAGCTAAAGCCCTCGAAATACGGGATCCAAGTTGAGGCCCGGATTACCATGCCCAGCGCTGGCGGGACAGAAGTTGCGGTGATCGAACCAGGCTCTGCGCATCTCTATTCCGGGGGTACCCAGACCCGGCGCAGCGGCAAGACCCTGATCGCCACGGCAGAGCTGATGGCGGCAAAAACCGGCACCCTGCCTGCGGTGGATCGCTCGCGCCTGCGCATTACCGTATTAGGATCAAAACATGCCGTAGATATTACCGGCTGCACCGCAGGATGACCAAGACAGCATGACCAATACAGGCGCTCCCCCTCCGCTTGCGATGCCCGTCGCGCCGCAAATACCGATTCTGGGTGCCATTGCAGTGGTCTACCACCAGGGCCGGGTGCTGCTGATCCAGCGTAAAAACCCGCCCAATGCCGGTGCCTGGGGCTTTCCCGGTGGCCATGTAGAACTGGGCGAAACCGCACTCGCGGCTGCCCGGCGCGAACTGGCCGAAGAAACCGGCATCCATGCCCGTCCGCTGGAATATCTCACCAATATTGATGTCATGCTGCACGATGCGCAGGGGCAGGTAGAAAAGCAATATCTGCTGACGGCCGTGCTCTGCGCCTATGAAAGCGGCACGGCGCAGGCTGCGGATGATGCGCTCGACGCCCGCTGGCTCGCCGTGGACAGTATCGAACAGCAGGGCTTGGCGCTGATTGAACAGGTCGCCGCAGTTGCCCGTCTGGCCCGCGCCAGATCTCTTTAACCCCACTGGCCTTGGGCCGCGTCTGGCTGGCGCGCAGGCCCTATACTTGACGACGCAGGCGCATCCCATAGCCCAGCGCCGCAATCAGATAGGCCAGCACTGTCAGCACCGCGATGCCGCCAAGGGCCAGCAACAGCGCAGCCCGTAGCGGATCAAACGCCGCCAGGCCCGGCAGCAGATCCCGCAGGAGCGGCAGTATTGTTCCCCGAGCCATGGTCCAGCCCAGCGTCGCCGCCAGCCAGCCCACCTGAACAAAGCCGACAGCAAGCATCAACCAGTGCAGCCCCGCCTGCCTGCCGCCACGCAAAGCCCGGCGCAGCGCCGTCAGGGGGCGCACCGCATCCTGCTGAATTGCAACCAGGGCAGGCACCACCAACAGAACCAGGAACATGCCAAAGCCCAAGCCAAAGACCAGAGTGATCACCGTCGGCTTCAGGAACTGTGCCTGCTGCGAGCTTTCATACATCAAAGGCGCCAGCCCCAGCACCGTTGTCAAAGTCGTCAACATCACCGGCCGCAACCGGTCCGCCGCCCCGTCAACGATTGACGGCACCAAGCCGCGGGTTTCGGCGTATTCGTCGATGGTGGTGACCAGAACGATGGAATCATTGATGATAATCCCGGTCATGCCCAGCAGGCCAATCACGGTGAACATGCTTAACGGGACATCCCAGACGTAGTGGCCCCAGATGGTGCCCACCAAGCCAAAGGGGATGATCGCCATCACCACCAGCGGCCGGGTCCAGCTGGCAAAGATCCAGGCCAGCACCAGATAGATCCCCGCCAGACACAGAATCAGCCCGGTGCCGGCATCGCTAAGAAAATCGCTTTCCTGCTCGCTCAGCCCGCTGAGCCGCCATTCCACCTGCAGACGGCTGGCGATATCGGGCAGAATTTCTTCCTCCAGTGCCTTGGTGATCTCGGCGGCACGGGTCGGGTCGTCTTCGGAAATATCACCGGTGACGCTAATCACCCGAATGCCATTTTCCCGCCGCACCGTGGAAAACCCGGTGCGCTGCGTCACCGAGACGATATCGGCCAGCGGCACATAGATTCCACTGGGGGTGCGCATCAATGTGCGTTCCAGAAAATCCGCCGACAGCTCATCGCGGGGCAGTTCGACTCGTATTTCGGCACTGCGCGGCCCTTCTGGATAGGTCGCCGCCTCGATCCCGTTCAACCGCGCCCGCAGCGCCCGGCCCAGACTGTCGATGGTAAAGTTCAACGCCTGGCCCTGCGGCGTCAGCTCCAGCACCACCTCTTCCTTGTCATAGGCAAGGTTGTCTTCAACCGCCGAGACCTCCGGATAGCGCAGCAGGGCGGTCTTCAGATCCTGTGATGCGCGCTTGAGCACCTGCACATCAGCGCCGTAGAACTGCACATCCAACGCATCGCCCCCCGGCCCAGACCGCCAGCTACGGAAGGAGACCGTTTCCACCAGCGGGTGATGCACCACCTCTTCCTGCAACGCCGCCACATAGGCAAAGCTGGAATACTCGGGGCGCAGATCCGCGTCGATCAGTTCAATCGAGAGGCCCCCCAGAAGATCTGTATCCTTCGCCTCAACCCCGGACAGGCCGCGCCCCGCATTGCCGCCGACCTCGGCAATGACAAAATTCACCGGATCAACGCCTCCGTAGCGGCTGGCAAACGCAGCGCCCGTGGCCGCCGCCGCGCGCTGCATTTCCTGCATCATTGCAACGGTATCGGCACGGGTTGCCCCCTCGACCATGGCAAAGTTGCCGGTGACCGAACCACGCTCTGGCGCGTTAAAGAACCGCCACTGCACCTCGTTGCTGATGAACAGCGCCATCTGGCTGGCCAGAATGGTCACCGCGCCGGCCAGCACCACATAGCGCGCGCGCACCACCAGGGCCATCAGCCGACGGAACAGATGATCGCGCACCCAGCGAAAGCCGCGATTGACGATCCGGTTGGGCCAGTCGTACCAATGTTGCTTTTGCGCATGGGTCAGCGCATGCGCCATGTGATGCGGCAGGATCAAGAAGCATTCTGCCAATGACGCCGCCAGAACCGCAATCACCGTAAAGGGAATATCGCGGATCAGATCGCCAAAACGGCCGCCAATCGCCGTCAGCCCAAAGAACGCGATGATGGTGGTCAGCGTCGCGGCGAAGACGGGCATGGCCATGCGCCGGGCGGCGTTTTCTGCCGCCTGCATCGGATCTTCACCCAGACGGCGCACGCGAAAATCGGCGTGTTCGCCCACCACGATGGCATCATCCACCACAATCCCAAGCGTGATGATCAGACCAAACAGGCTGATCATGTTGATGGTGATGCCCGCAGCATACATCAGCGCCACGGCGGCAAACATCGCCGCCGGAATGCCCGCGGCCACCCAAAAGGCAATACGGCTGTTCAGGAACAGGAACAGCAGCGCCACCACCAGCGCCAGCCCCATCAAGCCATTGTCGATCAGAATATCCAATCTGTCGGAAATCCGTTCTGCGCGAGTGCGGATCAGCTCTGCCGTGACCCCCTGCGGAAGGGTGCGTTGCAGCGCATCCACCACCTGTTGCACCTTGGCCTGAATAGCGATGGCATTGCCCATGTCGGCGCGGTCCACCCGGATCGACATCGCGGGATTGTCACCGACAAAATAGGATCGCTTGCGATCCACCCCTTCGCGGGTGATCTGTGCCAGATCGCCGATGGTCAGCACCGATCCATCAGCATTGTTGCGCAGCACGATGCCCGCTATTTCTTCGGGGCTACGCTTTTCGCGACCGGTGCGCACCCGCGTATTGGCCCCCGTAACATCACCCGCCGGGTCAGCATCAACCTCGGCGGCGATGGCATCGGCGATCTCGCTCATGGAGATGTCATGGGTGATCAGGCTGGACGAAGGCACCTCGACCAGGGTGCGGGGCGCGGCCAGGCCGCGAATGGTTGTCCGGGTAACGCCGACCTCAAACAGCCGCACCACCAGTTCATCCGCAAAGAGCCCCAGCTGACCCGCCGCAAGCGGCCCCGAGATCACCACATCTGTCACCCGGTCACGCCAGGCACCACGCCGCACCGTGGGGTCGTCGGCATCCTCGGGCAGGGTGGTGATGGCATCCACCGCCGATTGCACATCATCCGCCGCCCGCGCCATATCCCAGCCCGGTTCAAAATCCAGCAGGATAGAGGCAGATCCCTCGCGCGAGGTCGCGGTGCTTTCCTCGACGCCATCCACCGCCAGAAGCGCCGGTTCCAGCGCCTGCACAATGGCACCATCCACATCTTCTGGGCCGGCCCCTTCCCAGGTGACACCGACGGTGACATTTTCAACAATTACATCGGGGAAAAACTGCGCCCGCATATTGGGGATGGCGGCTGCCCCCAGCAGCAACAGCACCACCAGAAACAGATTGGCCGCAGTGCGGTGGCGGGTGAAATAGCTTAGCAGGCCGCCAGCAGGGCGCGACAGATCACGCATGGATCAGCCCCCCATCCGCGATTCGATCCTGTTGACCAGCGCGCTTGGCACCTGCTCCTTGGCCAGTGCCGCCAGCATCCGTTGCTTATCGGCAGCGGGCAGCTGGTCGCTGCCTTCAATGGCCAGAACAAGCGCGGCGCGGCGTTCATCAGACAGCTTGATCATGTCCGGCGCCTGACGGGGCGCCTGGGTGGTTTCAAGCGCCGCCCCCTGACGCAGGGGCCGCACCCGAATGCCGGCCCCCAAGAGCGGCGTGCGCCCGACCACCACCTGACGCCCGGCAAGGCCCGCGCCCTGGATCAACACATCGTCGCCCTGGCGGCGCAGCAATTCAACCGGCAGCGCTTCCAGTCGCTCATCGGGCCCCAGCACCAGGACGGTGCCATCTGCCCCCAGCGCCGAAGAGGGCACCCGCGCCACCGCCGCGATGGGCGGTTCGCTAACCTTCACAGTGACAAAATCCCCCGGCTTGAAACCCGGCGCATTGGCCAGGCTGGCATAGAGCAGACGCCCGGTCTGCCCATCCCCCGCCGCGCCACTGGCGCGTGACAATTGGCCCACGGCCTCTAGCCCCGCTCCCGCCGCATCCAGCGTGACGCGCACCGGGGCCTGCAACAGCGCACCTTCTGCGTCCAGCAGCCGGGCATATTGCAGGGTAGAAACCCGAAAAGAGACCTCCAACAGATCCGCATCTACCAGCTCTGCCAATTTTTCATTCACCGTGACCAGCCGCCCCTCGACCAGTGTGACCGCCTGCAAAATAGCGTCGAAACCCGCCCGCAGGGTGGTGTCTGCCAGATCGCGTTGAGCCGTCTCCAGGGCGATCTGGGCGCGCGCCACACGAGTGGCAGCCTGATCAACGCGCGCCTCGGCCTGACTGACGGCCTGGCGACGCGAAATCACCGTCTGACGGGCCTGAACTGCGGTCAGTTCGGCGGCCTCTACTGCGGCTGTGGTGCCGACACCGCGGTCTTGCAGATCCAGCTGCCGCTGGTGGGCGCGCGCACGCAGCTGTGCCTGGTCCTGGGTGGCTTCCAGCTCATCATTGGCGAGGATCAGGTCACGCCCCGCATCCCGTTCCTCGGCGCGCGCATCCAGCATATCGGTCTTGGCCTGATCCAGTGCCGCCTGCGCATCCGAGGGATCGATCTGTATCAGCACCTCACCGGCGCGCACCCGCCCCCCTTCGACAAAGCGTTCTGACAGTTGGATGACCCGCCCGCCCTGGGCGCTACGCAGTTCCAGGCGGCGGCGGCTGTCGATGCGGCCAAAAGCGGTCAGCTCGGGGGTGACCTCTTGCAGGTCTGCCGTCACCAGATTCACCGCAAAGATCCGTTCCCGCGCCGGGGGGGTATGCGGCTCGGCGCCCATGCGCTGTTGCACCGCAGAGACCACCATCTGCCCGGCATAAAGCACCAAGGCCGCCGTCACCGCCGTCAGAAACAACCCCATCAAACTATGCCGCAAAAAGCGCATGCCTATTTCCCCTTGGTGGCGGCAGATCACTCTGGCTACCGTTTTCATTCTACCTGATCGGACGCTTACCGTATCGCTGGCCACATGAGGTGCCTATGACCAAACGCAGCAGCGCGCTACTTCCGTCGTTGGGTTTCGCTCAAACGGGGCATTATTTCCACAAAATTGCAGGGCCGGTGGCGATAATCCAACTGAAACGCCAAAATTTCATCCCAACCATCCTTGCAGGCACCGGGGCTGCCCGGCAGCGCAAACAGGTAGGTCCCGCCCGCGACACCACCCGTCGCACGCGACTGCACCGCAGAGGTGCCGATCTTTTTCATAGACACAATGGTAAAGACCGTGCCGAAGGCCTCGATCTCTTTTTCATAGACATCCCTGTGCGCCTCTACCGTGACATCGCGACCGGTCAATCCGGTGCCACCGGTGGAGATTACCACATCGACACCGGGATCGGCGATCCAGGCGCGCAGCTGGGCGGCGATTTCGCTGCGTTCATCGGCCAGGATCTTGCGATCCGCCAACAGATGCCCCGCCGCCTGCAGACGATCCACCAGCACCTGACCAGAACGGTCCTCGGCCAGGCTGCGACTGTCCGAGACGGTCAGGATGGCTATGCGGACCGGAATAAAGTCCAGGGTTTCGTCGATACGTGACATCTCGGCCCTCTTGTGTGTTGCGACACGCGCCATGCGATGCGCAGCGGCTAGCCCTGTTCAGCACTGGCCAGACGCGCCTTCAGTTCCAATAGATCTGCCCAGGCGCTGGATTTCAACGCCGGTTGGCCCAGCAGGGCGGTTGGGTGCTGCATCGGCAGCACCATCTTGCCCCAGGCCTGCCCCCACTGCCCCCGCAGCCGCGAGATGCCGCGTTTGCCCAGAACGGCCTGACAGCTGGTATTGCCCATCAGCAGCAGAATCTCCGGCTGCGCCAATTCGACATGACGCTGCAGAAACGGCACCATCATCGCAACCTCATCACCAGAGGGATCCCGCCCCTGCGGTGGCCGCCAGGGCAGCACATTGGCCAGATAGACCGTCTTGTCGCGCCCCAGATCGATGGCGGCCAGCATCCGGTCCAGCAAATCGCCCGCCGGACCCGCAAAGGGTCGGCCGGCGCGGTCTTCTTCGCGATCGGGGGCCTCGGCAATGATCATCACCCGCGCGCCGGGCTGGCCATCGGCAAAGACCAGATTGCGGGCGCCGCGCTTCAAATCGCAGTGAGGGAAATCCGCCAGCGCCACCCGCAGCGCCGCCAGGTCCGGCGCGGCCCGGGCGCAGCTGCGCGCCACCGCAACCGGGTCTACCGGTTTGGGCTTAGGCGGCAGCGGCGGCGGGCTGCCGGGCTTTTGTGCCTCACCTGCACGGCCGGTGATTGGGGCCTTGGCGGCCGGGGCGGCCAGCTCATAGCGGTTAACGGGCGTCTCGCACAGCGCCTCGGTGGCGCCAAGCTCCACCTGCCACTCCAACAGCGCTTTTGCGCTCCAATAATCTATTGCCGATTCCATGGCCCAAGCTACCCCGCCAAGCGAGTAAGCGGAACACCCCTAATGCAGGCAGGTGCAGCCGCAGTGACGCAGCCGGACCTGCGGTGATTTGGCCGGGGGCAGCCACAATCAAACCCGCCTATCGACCTTGCCCCAAAAGGCCTTGCTGCCTATAAGGTGCGACAAACAGAGCGGAGCCTGCCCAGATGTCTTCCCCCACCTCTCCCCCCCTCTCTCCTACCGGTTTTGGCCACCGCCATCTTTTGGGGATCGAGCCGCTCAAACCGCATGAGATCACCGCAATTCTGGATCTCGCCGACAGCTATGTCGATCTGAACCGCCGCCCCGAGAAACACTCGGACGCCTTGGCGGGTCTCACCCAGATCAACATGTTCTTTGAAAACTCCACCCGCACCCAGGCGAGCTTTGAGATTGCCGGCAAACGTCTGGGCGCGGATGTGATGAATATGGCGATGCAGGCCTCGTCGATCAAAAAGGGCGAGACCCTGATTGATACCGCGATGACGCTGAACGCCATGCACCCCGATCTGCTGGTGGTGCGCCATCCCCATTCCGGCGCGGTGGACCTGCTGGCGCAAAAGGTCAACTGCGCGGTGCTGAACGCCGGCGACGGACGCCACGAGCACCCAACCCAGGCGCTGCTGGATGCCCTGACGATACGGCGCGCCAAGGGCCGCCTGCACCGGCTCAATATCGCCATCTGCGGCGATGTCGCCCATAGCCGTGTGGCGCGCTCTAACCTGATCCTGCTGGGCAAGATGGAAAACCGCATCCGCCTGATTGGCCCGCCAACCCTGGTGCCTGGCCAGTTCGCTGAATTTGGCGCTGAAATCTACGACGACATGCGCGAAGGTCTGAAAGACGTCGATGTGGTAATGATGCTGCGCCTGCAAAAAGAGCGGATGGACGGCGGGTTCATCCCATCAGAACGCGAATATTTCCACCGCTACGGGCTGGACGCCGAAAAACTGTCGCATGCCAAACCCGATGCCATTGTCATGCATCCCGGCCCGATGAACCGCGGTGTTGAAATTGACGGCACCCTGGCGGATGACATCAACCGCTCGGTCATTCAGGAACAGGTGGAAATGGGCGTTGCCGTCCGCATGGCCGCAATGGATCTTTTGGCCCAGAACCTGCGCGCCGAGCGCAGCGCCACCGCCGACTGACGCCATGCAGACTGCGCTGCATATCCCCGCCTCCGAGCGCGGCGTGATCCGGGTCTTCGACCTGCAGATGCCCCCCGAACAGGCCCGGTTTCTGCGCGAACCCGGTGCGCTGGCGCAGGTTCTGGGGATTGCTGAAATTGACCTGACGCATGTGGAAATCTTCCCGGTCTCTGATCTCGAAGAGCTTGGCCTGCCCGGATATCTGACCCAGGGCTGCGGCGTGCCGCAGGCCGAGGTCGCACCGGATCTGGCGGCGCTGCGGGCGCTGTCCGGCTATGTGCTGCTGCTGCGCTCGCGGGCTTTTGGCGGCACGGCCACCCGGCTGACCCCGGCAGATCAAATCCGCCTTGTGGCCTGCTATGGCGAACCGGAAACCCAATGGAGCGCCCCGCCGATGCCCCCGCCCGACAGCAGCAAGCCCTATTCTGCCGCCAAACCACCGCCGCGGGCCGCCCGCGATCAGGCCCGGCGCATTGGGGCCAGCTTCTTTGCCGTGGTGATGGGCCTGATTGTGCTGATCCTCTATGTTCTGGTGTTCTGAAATGAATGTGATCGAATTCAACCCCAACCGCAGCGCCTATGTCACCGCCCATGCCTGGATGGCCGCAATTGCCATGGTGGCCGGAATGGTGATCCTCTGGGCCGTTGGCAATCCCCATGTCTGGACCGGAGCCATCGGCGGGCTTGGCGCCATCGGCCTGCGGGGCTGGTATATGATGAGCGAGGAACTGGCGGTTACCTGGCGGGTTGAGAACAGGGTGCTGACTGGCCCTGCCGAACGCCGGGTGCCGCTGGATCAGATCGAAACGATCAAGACCATGGGATCCTATGTGCAGGTCATCACCAAGGGCGGTGACAAGCACCTGATCAAATATCAATCGTCGCCCAGCACCACCGTCGCTGCCCTACATCACGCCATCGAAAGGCCCGTTGCATGACCCTTCTTTTTATCAACGCCCGCCTGATTGATCCCGAAGCCGGCACCGACAGCCTTGGCGCGCTGCTGGTTCAGGACGGTACCATTACCGAAGTCCTGCCTGCGGGCACGGAGCCCGGGCAACTGTTTCGTGCGCGAAACATTGACACCAACAGTGTCGAAATCATCGACTGTGATGGCAAATGCCTTGCGCCCGGCATTGTTGATATCGGCGTCAAGGTCTGCGAACCGGGCGAACGCCACAAGGAAAGCTACAAGACCGCGGGCCTCGCGGCGGCGGCTGGCGGGGTCACCACCATCGTCACCCGCCCCGATACCGCCCCCGCCATCGACAGCCCGGAAACGCTGGAGTTTGTCACCCGCCGCGCCCAGGCGGATGCCCCGGTGCATGTGCTGCCCATGGCGGCGCTGACCAAGGGGCGCGACGGGCGCGAGATGACCGAAATCGGTTTTCTGATGGATGCCGGCGCGGTGGCCTTTTCCGATTGCGACCATGTGGTGAGCAACACCAAGGTGTTTTCGCGCGCGCTGACCTATGCGCGCTCTTGCGGGGCGCTGGTGATTGCCCATCCGCAGGAACCGCTGCTCAGCGCCGGGGCTGCGGCCACCTCGGGCAAATTCGCGGCGCTGCGCGGGCTGCCTGCGGTGTCGCCGATGGCAGAACGTATGGGGCTTGATCGTGACATTGCGCTGCTGGAAATGACCGGGGCCAAATACCATGCCGACCAGATCACCACCGCCCGCGCCCTGCCTGCGCTGGAACGGGCCAAGGCAAACGGGCTGGACATCACCGCCGGCACCTCGATCCACCATCTGACCCTGAACGAGCTGGACGTGGCGGACTATCGCACCTTTTTCAAGGTAAAGCCGCCCCTGCGCAGCGAGGACGACCGGCTGGCGGTAGCCGAAGCGGTGCGCACCGGGCTGATCGACACGATTTCCTCGATGCATACGCCGCAGGACGAAGAAAGCAAGCGCCTGCCCTTTGAAGAGGCGGCGGCAGGGGCCGTGGCGCTGGAGACATTGCTTCCGGCTGCGATGCGGCTCTATCATGCGGATCTTTTGGACCTGCCCACCCTGTTCCGGGCCCTTGCCCTGAACCCGGCCAAACGGCTTGGCCTGGCCTCTGGGCGGCTGGCGGCCGGGGCTCCGGCCGATCTGGTGCTGTTTGATCCGGACATGCCCTTTGTGATGGATCGGTTCCAGTTGAAGTCAAAATCGCAAAATACCCCCTATGATGGCCAGCGCATGCAGGGCAGGGTGCTGGCAACCTATGTCACCGGTGCGCCGGTATACCGGAGAGACTGATGCCCCTGATTGAAAGTGCCGCCGCCATCCTGATGCTCTGGGCCGTGATTGGCTATCTCTTGGGGTCGATCCCCTTTGGGCTGGTGCTGACGCGCGCCATGGGGCTGGGCAATCTGCGCGAGATCGGTTCGGGCAATATCGGCACCACCAACGTGCTGCGCACCGGCAGCAAGGCCGCCGCGGCAGCGACATTGATCCTGGATGGCGGCAAGGGCGCGGCGGCGGTGCTATTGGCCCGTGCTTTGGCCGGCGAGGATGCGGCGCAGCTGGCCGGGCTGATGGCCTTTGTCGGACATTGTTTCCCAGTCTGGCTAAAATTCAAGGGTGGCAAAGGAGTCGCAACTTTTCTCGGGTTGATGCTTGCCCTGGCCTGGCCGGTGGGCATTGCCTGCTGCCTGAGCTGGGTTGCGGCCGCGGCGGTCAGCCGGATTTCATCGCTCAGTGCCTTGGTCGCCGCACTGGCTGCCCCGATCTGGGCCTACCTGTTGCACTATCAATCCAGCATGGCACTGGCAGTCCTGCTGGCGGTGATCGTCTTTTGGCGCCATAGCGCCAATATCACCCGGCTGCGCACAGGCATGGAACCCCGCATTGGTCAAAAGTGACTGCCCCCTGCGGCCCGCCCCCTGAAACGGTCAGAGGCCGCTCGCAGAAAACCGACGCGCATCGGCCCCGGCAGGCGCGGGGGTCACTGGCCTGTGGACGTCACGGGATAAGCCGCTCCAGACCACGGCCATTGGCCCAGGTACCGTGCAACTCGCCACTGGGCATGCGCAGATAAACCACCGGGTATTTCTGCCCCCAATCAATCCAGATCACATCGCCGTTGCGACTGCCCTTGCCCGTATAGCGCTGATTGGCCACCTGCCATTCCACAACCAGCGCCTCGGCAGTGCCGCTTATCTGCACCCTGCCGCTGTAGGCGCTGCCATCGGGATTGCGCCCCTCGGCGCGGTAGCTGCCTGTAACGCTTTGGGCGCGCGCCAAATCGGGCCAAGACAGCAGAGAGAGCGTCAAGAGCGCGGACAGGCCGCCCATAACACTGCGTCGGGTAGATAGATGTGCCATGCTTCGTTCTCCTGTTTGGATAAGTCTTCGTCTGCAAGCATTGGTTTTGCCCGCCCTACTGCCGGGAATTGGGATCCTTCCCGCGCCGCACCTACTACGGTATCGGTCACGCAAAATATCGTCCGGTCATACTGTAATAAGTAATATTTTCAGCAACTTCCCTTGCGCCAGCGACCGCACAATTTTGCACCTCATCACATCGTGATCGGTAATTGTGTGCATTATTGCACATCCCCTTTGGGCAAGCGCGCAATCAAAAACAGTTTGATTGAACGTGAACAGGGCCTGCGCCACATCGGGGTGGTGACAGCCAGACTGCAAAGCCCACAGCGGACTGGTCAGCACGGATAGTGATGAAACATCGGTCCCGGGCAGGATGACAGCCCCGGCACGATATGGAAAGGAAAAGACCCATGAACACATTCAAAACTCTGCTGGGCGGCGTGGCGCTTTCGGTTGCAATGGCCACTTCTGCCCTGGCCGCTGGCGTCGAGATCAACGCCTCTTCGACCGGGCTTGCGCTGCAGGGCTATGACCCCGTCGCCTATTTCACCGACGGTGCCCCAACAAAGGGCAGCTACAAAATCACAACTGTATTTGACGACGCAACATACCGCTTTGCCTCGGAAGAGCACAAAGCCCAGTTTGAGGCCAACCCCGAAGCCTATCTGCCCGCCTATGGCGGCTACTGCGCCTTTGGCACCGCCATGGGGTTCAAGTTCGATGGCGACCCAACATATTGGAAAATCGTCGACAACACGCTGTATCTGAACCTGTCCAAGGACATTCAGACCCGTTGGGAAGGCAATATCCCAGGCTTTGTTGAAGATGCTGATGGCCATTGGGAAAACATCGCGGATGTAGAGCCCGCAGCGCTGCAGCAGTAAGCCAGCCTCAGCTTCTTCCTGAGCTGCTGTGAATTCAACAACCGGCGGAGCCAGCAGGTTTCGCCGGTTGTTACTATTGGTATTAGCCTACCGCTTCGCTAGCTCTTCAATAGCCTCAGCCGTGCGCTTGGTGTTGTGATATACTCCCAGAAAGAGATACATCATCCCCCCCATGAAAATGGCGTAGATGGACCCCATCACCAGGATGCCCAGGGCTGGCAATAGGCCGCCGTTTGGCGCAGGGGCCAGAAAGGCAGCGGCGGTGCCGACCAGGACACCGATACAGAGCAGGATAACAAAGACCCCAACCAGTTTTTCAAATAGTCCAATAAATGTATCGCGCATTTTATCCTCCCAGTTTCAAAGGCCACATTTGTCGCGCCTCTGCTGTGTCCTGACAAGGAAATTATCTTGACACCGACTCATTTTCATGAGTTTCTGTCATTACAGAAATTACAGGATATTCGAAATGAACCTCACCCCCGCCATGCAGAACTTTATCCTCCACTGGGGGGAGATGGGCTCCAAATGGGGGGTCAACCGCTCGGTGGCGCAGATCCATGCGCTGCTGCATATCTCCCCCGATGCCATGACGGCGGATGACATTTGCGAGACGCTGAACCTGGCGCGGTCAAACGTCTCTAACGGGTTGAAAGAACTGCAATCCCAGGGGCTGGTCAAAGCCTCGCGGCAATTGGGCGACCGGCGGGATCACTTTACCTCGATCCGCGACATGTTTGATCTGGTTGATGCGGTGATTGCCGCCCGGCGTGAACGTGAATTTGCCCCGACCCTGCGGGCGCTGGACGCGGTGATGCAAGAGGCCGAAACCGATAAGACCCCCGCCGTGGTCAAGGACCGCATGGGCGAGACCCTGCGGGTGATGCAGATGTTTGACGACTGGTATGTCGATTTTGCCCGCCTGCCCCGATCCGTGCATCTGGCAGTGCTGAAGCTGGGCGCCAAGCTGGTGCGCTTCCTGCCTGGTGGCAAACCCAAGGACTAAACCCTTTTACAGCAACACACACCTAACATCAGGAAAAAACTTACACAGGGATTTCTCAAATGACAGAAATGAATGTAATCCCAAGCCTGCCCTTTTGGAAGGCCATCTCAACACGGCATCTGGTTGATCCGACAGCATTTGCCCTTGCCATGGCTGGCGGCCCAATTCTTGTTGGCGTTCTCGGCGCGCCGCTGCTGCTTGTCCCGTCTTTTGCCGTAGTGTTTGGTGGCCCGCTCTATCTGGCCCTGGGTATCCCGGTGATGCTGTTTTACATGTCTCGGAACACGGTGACGCCAGCAGCCTGGGCCGGGCTGGCCTTTGTGGCCAATTTGGTCCTATTTCTGCCGATCGTTATGGTCGCTGTTTTGACTGGCGGCAGCCACGATGGCCCCAGTCTGTTTCTCTTTTTTGGCAGTATCTTTGCGCCCCTTTGGGGCCTGGCCAGTGGCTTTATATATGGCCACTTCGAACGCGATTTTTACAAACAAACCATCTGAATTTGGAAGGATCACATCATGCTTTTTCACATCAGCCTTTATATCGGCCTCAGCCTGCTCATGGTCACCGCCATGGTGCTCATGATCCTGAAGATTGGCAAACTGCTGGGGGATTGCCCCGCCTCCGGTCGCGCCGCCAGGGCTGCGTCGGTCACGATTGCCACCGGCTATGGGATGATCGGACTTGGCGGCGTCGCTCTGATTGGCGCGGCAAGCGCCCTACTGGACATGGGGGCCATCGGCCTGCTGCCCAGCCTGGGGCTGGCGGCGCTCTGCCTGGGGCTGGGCTTTGGCCATGCCATCGCCACCCTGCGGGCCGTTATTCGTGACAGCCTGTCGCCGCACCGCCCACCCAACGTGCCCACAGGCGATGCGGTTTCCGGCGCCGCATGAACACCACGGGCAAGAAAAAGGGGCGTCTCAGCGGCGCCCCCTTTTTATCTCTTTGCCTTTAGTAGCTGTAGTCGGCGTAGATCCGGGTCAGATCGCCGCCCCAGTCACCGTGATAGCGCTCCAGCAACTCATCCGCCGGCACTTTGCCACTGTCCAGGCTGTCTTTCAGCGCGTTGAGGAAATGGGTCTCATCGGGCACCAAGCCACCAGCCCCCGGACGGGCGCGGTTTTTCAGGCCAGAATCGGAAATCTCTACCACTTCGCGGGCCAGGTCATGCATCTTGATGCCGTTCACCTCGGCTTGCAGTGCATCGCGAGAAGCCGCAACCCGCAGCCCTTCGCGGGTCTCGGCGTCCCAGTCCTTGACCAGATCCCAGGCCGCATCCAGCGCGTTCTGGTCATAGGTCAAGCCCACCCAGAAGGCCGGCAGCGCACAAAGACGCCGCCAGGGGCCGCCGTCGGCGCCGCGCATTTCCATGTATTTCTTGATCCGCGCCTCGGGAAAGGCGGTGGTCAAATGATCCGCCCAATCCGACAGGGTGGGGATTTCACCAGGCAGGGCAGGCAGTTTCCCCTGCAGGAAATCGCGGAAAGACATGCCAAGCGCATTGATGTATTCGCCGTCGCGGTAGACAAAATACATCGGCACATCCAGCGCATATTGCACATAGGATTCAAAGCCAAAACCTTCGTCAAAGACAAAGGGCAACATGCCGGTGCGGCTGTCGTCCAGATGCCGCCAGATCTTGCTGCGCCAGGATTTGTGGCCATTGGGCTTACCCTCAAAGAAGGGCGAATTGGCAAACAGTGCGGTGGCCACCGGCTGCAGCGCCAGGGCAACGCGCAGTTTCTGCACCATGTCTGCCTCGGAGCCAAAGTCGATATTGACCTGCACCGTGGTGGTACGGCGCATCATGTCGCGCCCCATGGTGCCGACCTTGGCCATGTAATCATTCATCAGCCGATAGCGCCCCTTGGGCATCAGCGGCATTTCATCGTGGGTCCAGATCGGGGCGGCACCCAGACCGATAAAGCCAACGCCGATCTTGTCGGAAATGTCTTTGACCTCGCGCAGGTGGGTGTTCACCTCGTCGCAGGTCTCGTGGATGGTTTCCAGTGGGGCACCAGACAGTTCCAGCGCGCCGCCGGGTTCCAGGCTGACATTGGCCCCGTCTTTTTCCAACCCGATCAGATTGCCGCCTTCGGTGACCTCGGACCAGCCATAGCTGTCGCGCAGCCCCTGCAGCACCGCCACGATAGAGCGCTCGCCCTCAAAGGGCAGCGGTTTGAGCGTATCCTTGCAATAGCCGAACTTTTCATGCTCGGTCCCGATGCGCCAGGCATCGCGGGGTTTGCAGCCGCTGGCCAGGTATTCGGCCAATTGTTCGTGGCGCTCGATGGGTCCGCCGCCGGACTGGGGAATGGACATGCCGGGCACTCCGTCCTGTAGGGTTATCTTGGGAAATCAGTGGTGAGCGGAATCAATGCCGGTGTCAATGCAGCCTTTGGTGCGCAGGACGCGATGGGCTGCGCTCCCAGATCACGACCTGGTGAGAACCGCTGCGGCGCAGCTCGCTGAGCATCCGTTCGGTGCGCAGGCCCGGAAGCGCGGCAAAAACGTCAAACAGGGCCTCGTTTCCTTCGGCATTGACCGGAATTTCCAAAGGCCCCTGCCCGTCTTGTTCCAGCACCCAATGCGGCGGTTTGGCCGTATGATCCAGCCGCAACCGCTGCAGTTCAGAGGTGGCAACAGCGCCCCCGGTGAGCGGGCCAAAATAGGCGATCTGACCCTCGTCCACCCGCACCACACCGGGGCCACCAGCCCCAAGACGAAAGCGCAGCCGCTGCGCGCCAATCACGGCAATCACCAGGCCCACCGTCACCAAGGCCCAGCCCGTGGCCGCCGTCACCCCATAGGAGGTAAAGGCCCATTTCAGCCCCACCAGCAGCATCAGCGCCGCCACGATCAATTCACGCCAGCGCCACAACGCTTCGCGGGCCTCGGGCCGAATGAAACTCATCTGCTTTCTCCCATCAGGGGCATCTTTTGCAAGCTCATGTTGGTACGGCGCTGATCTGGCGAAGCGCCAGGCCGCCTGTCTTCAGTTCATCGCCAATCTCCAAGCGTTTGCTGCCACAGGGTCATGGCCGCCACGGCGGCGGTATCCGCACGCAGGATGCGCGGGCCCAGGCTGACAACATGCGCCTGTTCCATCGCGTGCAGGCGGCTGCGTTCCTTGTCAGAAAATCCGCCCTCGGGGCCAATCACAATCGCCCAGGGCGCGTCTTTGTGATCCTGCGCGGCCAGCTGCAGCGCATTGCCCACCTCGGCTTCGTCGCAGAACATCAGCTGGCGATCAGCGGGCCAGTCATCCAACAGGCGCGACAGTTTCTGCAACTCGCCGACCTCTGGCACATAGGTGCCGCCGCATTGCTCGGCAGCCTCAACCGCGTGGGCCTGTAGCCGGTCCTGACGGATCCGTTCCGAATTGGTGAAATCAGTTCCCACCGGCAGGATGCGCGCGGCCCCCATCTCGGCAGCCTTTTCCACGATGAAATCGGTGCGTGCCTTTTTGATCGGGGCAAAGATCAGCCACAGATCCGGCGGCATCTGCAATGGTTTGCTTTGTTCAAGACAGATCAGCACGCCGGTACGTTTCCCCGCCTCTGCCACCTCGGCCTGCCATTCGCCATCACGGCCGTTGAACAGCGCCACAGCCCCGCCCGGACGCAGGCGCATCACCCCAAAGAGGTAATGCGCCTGTTCCTTCTCCAGAGGAATGGATTGCCCTGCCCCCAAGGGGTGCTCTACATACAGTCTGATTTTTGCACTCATGAGGCCTACATATGCAAGGTGACGCGCCAAAACCAGATGGGCAGGTCGCAGATGCGGTCAAAGACAACTGGGTTGATCAATTTGCACCAACCTGGAGCCGCCCCTACCTGCGGCTAAGCCGGGCGGACAGACCCATTGGTACCTGGCTTCTGCTGATCCCCTGCTGGTGGGGGCTGACGCTGGCGATCCTCTGGGATGGCGCGCCGCGCTGGGAAGACGCCTGGATCGCCCTGGCCTGCGCCCTTGGGGCCTGGCTGATGCGCGGCGCGGGCTGCACCTGGAATGACATCACTGATCGCAATATCGACGGCGCGGTAGAACGCACCCGCTCACGCCCGATCCCATCGGGGCAGGTGACGGTGCGCGGCGCGGTCTTCTGGATGGTGACGCAGGCGTTGCTGTCCTTTTGCATTTTGCTGACCTTCAATCAGATGGCGATCTCGATGGGGATTCTGGCACTGCTGCCGGTGGCGATCTATCCCTTTGCCAAACGCTTTACCTGGTGGCCGCAGGTATTCCTGGGGCTGGCCTTCAACTGGGGCGCGCTTTTGGCCTGGACGGCCCATACCGGCGCGCTGCACTGGCCTGCGGTGTTTCTGTATCTCGCCGGGATCAGCTGGACCCTGTTTTACGACACGAT
This sequence comes from Pseudophaeobacter profundi, assembly GCF_029697505.1. Lineage (GTDB taxonomy): Bacteria > Pseudomonadota > Alphaproteobacteria > Rhodobacterales > Rhodobacteraceae > Pseudophaeobacter > Pseudophaeobacter profundi. The sequence continues at coordinate 173,381 of NZ_JARJEF010000007.1, forward strand.
CTATGCCCATCAGGACACCGAGGATGACGCGCTGATCGGGGTGAAATCCACCGCCCGGCTGTTTGGCGACGACACCCCAGCCTGGCTGCGCCGCTTTATTGTCGGCACCGTCAGCCTGATGGCGCTGGCGATCATTCTTGCCCTCGATCTGGAGCAGCACTACTGGACCCTGGGGTTGGCCCTGGTTGGGCCATGGGCCATGGGCTGGCATATGACCTGGCAATTACGGGTTTTTGACGCCTCGAACAACCAGCGCCTGTTGCAGATGTTTCGGCTCAACCGCGATACCGGCTTGATTCCGCTTATATTCTTTATCCTTGCCATGTTCACCTGATTGAACCGCCGGGCTTGGGGATATAAACAAGGAGCAGTTTTTCCGGGGAATAGCCAATTTATGCGCCTGTCATCGCTTTTGATCCCGACCCTGACCTTTGCCGCAGCAGCTGGTATCAGCCTTGTTGCCGCCAGTTTTGCCGTAACTGCGGTAGAACAAAACAGCGAAACCAGCCTGCGCCGCGCCCTGGATGACGGTGATATGGGCTGGGCCGAGGTCACCTCTGACGGCTTGCGGGTTCTCCTGCAGGGCACCGCCCCGGACGAGGCCACACGCTTTGCGGCGCTGTCGCTGGCGGGGGGCATTGTCGATGCCTCACGGGTGATCGACGAGATGTCCGTCACCCCCTCAAAGGGGATCGCGCCACCACGCTTTTCAGCGGAAATTCTGCGCAATCACAGTGGCATATCCATAATCGGCCTGATCCCGACCTCTTCCTCTCGCACCGATCTGGTGAAACAGCTGGACGGGCTGAGCGAAGCAGGCCAGGTTGCCGATCTGCTGGAAACCGCCGAATACCCGGTCCCCAAGGGCTGGGAGGCTGCGCTGCGCTATGCCATCGCCGCGCTGGAGATGCTACCGCGGGCAAAGATTTCGGTTGATGCCGAACGCATCAAGATCACCACCATGGCGGAATCTGCCGCCGCCAAAGGCATGCTGCAGGACCAGTTGACCCGGCTGGCCCCACCAGAGCTGCATCTGGTACTGGACATCACCGCCGCCCGGCCGGTCATCACGCCCTTTACCCTGCGCTTCTTGATCGACGAGGGCGGCGCCCACTTTGACGCCTGCTCTGCCGAAAGCGCCGAGAGCCGCGCCTATATCCTGAGTGCGGCCCGCGCCGCCGGGTTAGAGGGGCGGGCGGACTGTGTCATCGGCATGGGGGTGCCCTCACCCAACTGGTCGCGCGCCAGCGCGCTTAGTATCGCCAGCCTGGCGGCCCTGGGCCAGGGCACCGTCACAATCGCCAATGCCGATATTACCCTGGTCGCCGCCGAAGCCACCCCACCTGCCCTGTTCGACAAAGTGGTCGGAGAGCTGGAAAACGCCCTTCCCGAAGTCTTTGCCCTACACGCGGTGCTGCCAACGCCCAGCAGCGATGCCAGCGCCGGACCGCCCGAATTCACCGCCACCCTCAGCCCCGAGGGGCAGGTGCAGCTGCGCGGGCGTATCAATGATGAGATGTCGCGCGACATCGCCAGCAGCTATGCGCAGGCGCGCTTTGGCTCTGATGCGGTACATACCGCCACCCGCGTGGTCGCGGATCTGCCCAGCGACTGGCCAGTGCGGGTTCTCGCCGGGCTAGAGGCCCTGTCACATCTGGAGCGCGGCGCGGTCACTGTCACCCCTGACAACCTGCAACTGCGCGGTATGAGCCACCAGGAAGATACCCTTGCCGTGGTCTCGGGGTTTCTAGCGGAAAAGCTGGGAGAGGCCGAAAGCTACGAGCTGGCCCTCACCTATGAAGAGCCACCAATCCCCGAGGACCAGCCGCTGCCAGCCGAACTCTGCGCCGCACAGTTGGCGGGGGCGCAGGCCAGTTCTGGCAAGATCGGCTTTGAACCCGGCTCTGCCACCGTGGCGGCCGGCAGCAGCCTCGTGCTGGATCATATCTCTACCATTCTGGAACGCTGCGGTCCGGTACGGCTGGAAATTCAAGGCCATACTGACAGTCAGGGCCGTGAGGAGATGAACCAGACGCTAAGCCAGGCGCGGGCGCAGTCAATCCTCAACGAATTGCGTGCCCGGCGCATTCGCACCTCTGCCTTTGTTGCCAGCGGCTATGGCGAAAGCCAGCCCATTGCCACGAACGACACCGAAGAGGGCCGCGAGGCCAACCGCCGCATCGAATTCCGCCTGATCCTGCCGGAAACCAACGCCGAGGGGGAAACCACCCTCGAAGGGGCCGCTACCACAGCCGCCACAGATGACCAGGCGGACACCGGCGACACCCAAGACACCGCCGCCGATCAGGATAGCAGCCCCCCCAGCAACACCGAACAGGAGACCTCAGGACAATGAACAGAGCAGAGTTCATCCTCACCACCGCAATCATCCTGTTTGCCGCCTTTGCCCTGGGCTGGTTTGCAAACTGGCTGGTCCACCGCTTTACCCGCGTGCGTCAAAGCGACGTCGCCGATCTGGACCGGATGAGCCAAGAGCTGCACGAGGCCGAGGAAACCCGCGATCAGGCGATCACCTATCTGCAACAGCGCGAGGCAGAGCTGACCAACCAGCTAACCCAAACCGAAGCGGAACTGCGCGCTGCCATGGACGGTCTGCGCGATGCCCGCCGTGAGGCCGAGGAAATGCGCGGCCAGTTGCACCGGGATTGACCTGGGCAGCGGGCAGCGCCAAACCGCCAGCCCCTTTTCTGGCCAACCGGATACACAGCCCCGCAAACAGGCAGACACCAGCTGCCACCCTACGCGACTGCTCTGCGCCCCGCGCAGAGCCGGGCCCAACTGAGCAGCCATATTCTATGAATATGGCGCAACAGGCGGGAGCCCCCGCTGCCTTGGCTGCTCCGCGTATGGCATGCCATGCGCGGCACAACATATACCGTCTTGAAAGCCTTTCGGCACCGCACCCCCGGTGGTTTACCAGTATGACCGGCCAATATGACCGACCAGCCTGCGTGACCGACCAGCGTGACCCGTTCGCCGCCGCCGGTGGACAGGCCACCAGAAGATGTCACACCAATCCGAGCAGCGGTTTTGCGCATCTCAAATATGCAAAATCAAATGGGCAGAGCCAGCCTTGGGGCTGCAAATGAACGCGTCACGCTCCAGGCGTCTGGTTTGTCGGTCGCCTGATCCCCGCCCGCGGCTTACCAGCGCGTCAGGGCATCTTCATCATCAGCCTTGGCCGCGACCCATTCAGATGCCCCATCCAGCAGGATTTCCTTCTTCCAGAACGGCGCACGCGATTTCAGGTAGTCCATCATATATTCCGCCGCCTCGAAGGCATCCCTACGGTGACGGGCTGCGGTGGCCACCATCATGATCTGCGCGCCAGGCTTCAGGCGTCCATAGCGGTGGATGACCAGCACATCTGCCAGGGACCAGCGGGCCTCGGCCTCGGCAGCGATCTTTTCCAATGCCGTTTGCGTCATCCCCGGATAGTGCTCGATCTCCATCGCGACCAGACCTCCACCCTCGATATCGCGGACCACCCCGGTAAAGGTCACAATGGCCCCGGCACCAGAACAGCCTGCGGCAAAGTCATTGCTCTGCGCGCCCGGATCAAACCCGGCCTCCTGCACCCGCACCTGCATCCGATCAGCCCCCCGTCATCGGCGGAAAGAAGGCCACTTCGCGCACGCCGACAAGCGGCGCGTCAAAATCGGACAGCTCTTGATCCAGCGCCACCCGCAGCGCCGACAGATCGGCAAAGGCAGCGGCGTAGCGCTCTTCGCGCCCGCTCAGCTCTGTCACCAGATCGGCAACTGTTGCGGCGCTGGTTTCTACCTCTTCACGAGCCAGGCCGATGCGCTCGCGCACCCAGGCAAAATAAACGATATCCATCAGCGGCTCTCCTTCAGATGTGGCAGCGCCTTGCGCATGTAATCCGCACCGGTGATCAGGGTCAAAGCCGCCGCAATCCACAAGAGCCACAGCCCGATCCGCCCGGTCCAGAACATGCCTTCCAGCTTCCAGCGCAACCCGTGCACATCCTCGACCTGACCATTCAGGATCTGTTCGATCAAGGCCTGATCCATCCCAAGGGAGGACATCGCCAGATAATGTTCAAAAACCCCCTGCGAAAACAGCGTGGCAATCGCCACCATCTGCGCCGTTGTTTTCCACTTGGCCAGCTGGGTGACCTTCAGCGTCCCCGCCGTATCGCCCAGGAATTCACGCAGGCCGGACACAAAGACCTCGCGGAACAGAATCACGGTCGTCGGCAGCACCAGCCAGGGGGTCCAGTGTTCGTCAGCATAGCCCACCAGGATCATCAATGCGATCACCACCATGGCCTTGTCGGCGATGGGGTCCAGCATTGCCCCCATCTTGGTTTCCTGTTTCCAGGCACGGGCCAGGTAGCCATCAAACCAATCGGTGACGGCCGCCCCCACAAACAGGATCAGGGCAAACCAATCCGCCAGCGGACGGGAAAAGTAGAGAAACATAACGGCGAGACCAGGAGCCGCCAGCAGGCGCACCAGGGTCAGGATATTGGGCAGGGTCCATTTCATGCGGCGGACCCTACAATGCGCCCTGCAAACATAAAAGACGCATAAGACACTTTCGGTTTCAGAATGCTGTGACTCCCGCGCACATGTGCAACGCATCGGGGCCGACCAGGGGGGCCACCCATTCCTGGCTTGGGGCGCGCTTGCTATTTTCCACTGTGGAAATGATCATAGATCCGCTCTGCCAGGGCGAGGGAAATACCATCGACCGCTTTCAGGTCCGGTAAATCGGCACGGCTGACAGCCTTGGCACTGCCAAAATGCGCCAGCAGGGCGCGCTTGCGGCTAGCGCCAACGCCGGGGACTTCATCCAGGGGCGTGGCACCGACGGCCTTGGCGCGTTTGGCCCGATGGGTGCCGATGGCAAAGCGGTGCGCCTCATCGCGCATCCGCTGGACAAAATACAGAACCGGGTCATTGCGCTGCAGCGCAAAGGCGGCCTCGCCCAGGCGGTGGAATTCCTCTTTGCCGTGATCGCGATCAACCCCCTTGGCGACCCCCACCATGGGAATATCCTGCACCCCGTGTTCGGCCATGATCTCTGCCACCGCAGAAACCTGCCCGGCGCCGCCATCGATCAGCAATAGATCCGGCCACATGCCCTTTTCACGATCGGGATCTTCCTTCTTCAGGCGCGAAAACCGTCGGTTCAGCACCTCTTTCATCATGCCAAAGTCATCCCCCGGCACCAGATCGTCACCGCGAATGTTGAATTTGCGATAGGCGTTTTTCATAAAGCCCTCGGGCCCGGCAACAATCATGCCGCCCACCGCATTGGTGCCCTGAATATGCGAGTTGTCGTAGACCTCGATCCGCTGCGGCGGCGCCTTCAGGCCAAAGGCATCGGCCAGCCCTTTCAGCAGCCGGGTCTGCGTCGCGCTTTCGGCCATGCGCCGGGCCAGGCTTTCGCGGGCATTACGCACGGCCCCGGCGACCAGCTCGGTCTTTTCACCGCGCAGTGGCACCAACAGTTCAACCCGGCGTCCGGCCTTGCCGCTCAGCGCTTCCTCCATCAGATCGGTATTTTCGATGGCATCCGACAGGATCAGCTGCCGGGGCGGTTCCTTGTTGTCATAGAACTGGCCAAGAAAGGCCTCCATGACCTCGGCCGCCGACATGTCGGCCTCAACGCGGGGATAGAAATCCTGATTGCCCCAGTTCTGATTGGCGCGAATGAAGAACACCTGCACACAGGCCTGGCCGCCTTCCATATGCAGGCCGATGATATCGGCCTCGGCAACGCCGCGCGGGTTGATGCCCTGCACCGATTGCACCTGGGTCAGCGCCTTGATGCGATCGCGCAGCGCGGCCGCACGTTCAAACTCCATCGCCTCAGAGGCCTTCATCATCTCTTCGCCCAGCTCTTCCTGGATCTTGGTCGATCGCCCCGCGAGAAAGCGTTCGGCATCGCGCACCGCCAGGGCATAGTCTTCCTGCGAGATCTCGCCGGTGCAGGGGGCTGAACAGCGTTTGATCTGATATTGCAGGCAGGGGCGGGTGCGGCTTTCAAACATCGCATTGGAACAATCGCGCAGCAAAAACGCCTTTTGCAGCTGGTTGAGCGTCCGGTTCACCGCGCCAGCACTGGCAAAGGGGCCAAAATAACTGCCCTTCTGTTTGCGCGCGCCGCGATGCTTCTTGAGCTGGGCAAAGGCGTGATCCTTGGCCACCAGAATATTGGGGAAGCTTTTGTCGTCGCGCAGCAGCACGTTGTATTTGGGCTTCAGCTGCTTGATCAGGTTCTGCTCCAGCAGCAGCGCCTCGGTTTCTGTCCGGGTGGTAAGAAACATCATGGTCGCGGTCAGCGCGATCATCCGTTCAATCCGCGGCGAATTCCCCGGTCGGGTATAATTCGATACCCGCGCCCTGAGATTGCGCGCCTTGCCGACATAGAGCACCCGGCTTTCGCTATCCAGCATGCGATAAACCCCCGGAGAGGCATCCAGCATTTTGACATAGTCCTGGATGACGCCGTAGCCGGTTCTGGGCTGTTCTACAGTGGGCTCTGATCTGTCGTCTGTCATGCTGTTAGTCATATGATTCCCGGCGCCGCGCTGCAATGACTGCCAGACAATTTCAAGAGTTGAACAAATCCACGACACCTGTGGATAAGGCTGAAGATATCTTTGGGCTATCCGCGCTTTTCCCTTATTTCAGGCCAGGTTTTGACGGATGCTTAATTATTGGGCAAATGTATAAGGCGCTGTAATATAACGATATATTTTATAAGCTCTTTCAAGTTTTTGAATTCAAAGACTCTTTTGTAACGAATCTGTGACTGCCATGACCTAGGTGCACAACTTTTCTGGGGTCAATCCAAATAACAGCTAAATCGGGCAAGGCATTATCCAAGCACCATTACGAGGCGATCAACCCAGATGTTCACCGCCATCAACGCAGATCAACTGTCCCGTCACTGCAGGCGCGGCGAGCAAATAGCCAAGCGCAGCGGTGATATCCTCGGGGTGTACCCCCCGTTGCAGCGGGGTGGCAGCCCGCTCCCGGGCAAATTCCGCAGGGCTTTGGTGGATATTGGCAAGGGTTGGTCCCGGCCCGATCGCATTGACACGGATCCCCGGTGCCAGCGCCTGTGACGCGGTTTGCGTCAGCGTCCAGAGCGCCGATTTCGCCAGGGTGTAGCTCATGTAATCCGGGGCCAGATTGCGGACCCGCTGATCGACCATATTGACCACAAGCCCCCAAGCCAGGGTTTCGCCCTGGCTGTCATATCGCGGCGCAACACCTTGCCGCGCCATCGCCTGGATCAGCACAAAGGGCGCGCGCAGATTGCTATCAAAATGCCTGTTCCAGCTGCTGGTAGTGGCGGTTTCCAGCAGATCCGGTTCAAAGATGGAAGCATTGTTCACAAGGCAGGTCACTGCCCCGCCAAGCGCAGATGCGGCACGGGGCAGCAGATCAGCGCTGGCCGCCTGCGACAACAGATCGGCCTCTAGGGTCACCGCCTGACGCCCCATGGCGCGGATCTGCCCGGCCACCTCCTCAGCTTCAGCGGCAGAGCGGTTGTAATGCACCGCCACGTCATAGCCCTCGGTGGCCAGCTTGAGCGCCATGGCGCGACCAAGCCGCTTGCCCGCGCCGGTTACCAATGCGCGCATATCATGCCCTCCCTCAGGGTTTGGCTGGCCCCAGCTGCGATCTGTCCGGCTTGATCGCTGGGGGGCATCTCAAAGCAGGATCAGAACAGCACCACCAGATAGGTGATGTAAAGCCCGGACAGACCAATCCCCCAGGCCCGCGTGATATCCTTTTTCAGGAAGACAAACGGAACGATCAGGAGCGAAGCTGCCAGCATAACCCAAAGGTCAAAACGCAGGAATTCAGGATCAACCGAGATCGGCCCAACCAAGGTGGCGAGACCGATAATGGCCAGCAGGTTGAACATGTTAGAGCCGATGACATTCCCCAGCGCGACATCTGCCTGCCGCCGCAGGGTTGCCATCACCGTGGTCGATAGCTCTGGCAACGAGGTGCCAATCGCCACCAGTGTGAGGCCAATGACCGTTTCACTGATGTGATACATCCGGGCAATGATCGTGGCGTTATCCACCAACAGATCCGCCCCCAGGGGCAAACCAATCAGCCCAAGGACAAGATAGATGCCAATGCGCCAATAGGGCATATCGGGATCCGCTTCTTCCAGGCCCTCCAGCCCTTCCAGCAGGTCTTCGTCGGCCTCACCACAACAGGTCTTGCGATGGGCGCGGGCCTCGCGGAAGGCATCCGCAAGAAAGAAGGTTAGCGCCGCAAGCAGGATCAGCCCGGACCAGATGGTCAGGGTGCCGCACATGGCCAAGCCAATAAACAGCAGTGACGCCACCAGCATAAAGACATAGCTTTTGCGGCTGTCACATTGGCTGGTGTGCAGGGTGGCAATCAGCGCAGGGATACCCAGAACCATCAAGATATTGGCAGTGTTGGACCCCACCACATTGCCCAGGGCAATCCCGTCGGCATCAACCGCCACAGCATTGATCGCGATCAGCAGCTCTGGCGCAGAGGTGCCAAAGGCAACAATGGTCAGGCTGACGATCAGTGCAGGCACGCCCAGACGAAGCGACAGGTTCACCGCTCCGCGCACCAAGGCATCCCCAGCCAAAAGCAGGATCACAAGACCCAAACCACACAGCAGCCACGGAATCATTTACGCGGTCCTTTTAGTTTGCACCCACAGGGGCTTTTTCCAATTTTGAACCGCCCACAAGACGGACAGCGCGCGGATTGCAGGCGTTTTTGTCCAGGAAGGGTGAATTTCCCGAACATCGCCAGCACCGCTATGACCACCAGAAACAGGGTAACGATTTTAAAAATCACGTCAGAGCCCAAAGCGGGCAAACTCTGCCCGCTCCTCTATCCCGGCCAAGGCATCCTGCGCCAGTTGCAGGCCAAACCGGCTGAGGAAAGGTTTTTTGACCCCATACCGCCGCAGCTTTACCTTATCGCCGAACCGCGCCACCAGCTGCGGCTTGAGATGGCCAAGACCATCAATCAGGCCTAACTCGCTGGCGCGTTTGGCCAGCCAGATTTCGCCAGTGAACAGATCCTGACTGCTGTCCAGCTTAGTGCCGCGCCGTTGGGTGACATAGTCAATGAAATTGGTATGGATATCGCCCAGCAAAGTTTTCAGTCGGGCCACATCTTCAGGATTTTCTGCCTGAAACGGATCCAGCATGGATTTGCTTTTGCCAGCCGTATAGACGCGGCGTTCGACCCCGTGCCGGATCAACAGCTCTTGGGCACCAAAGCCGGCCGAAATCACCCCGATAGAGCCCAGAATAGAGCTGGCGTCGGCCCAGATTTCATCCGCCGAGGCCGCCAGCCAATAGCCACCCGAGGCAGCAACATCTTCGACAAAGGCCAGCACAGGAATGTTCTTTTCCTCGGCCAGACGCCGGATGCGCGCGCCAATCAGGGCGCTTTGCACTGGCGATCCCCCAGGGGAATTTATTTCAAGCGCAACGGCGACAGGCTTGCCCTTGGTAAAGGCAGCCTCCAGCACTGGGGCAAGAGAAACATCGTTTAAGGCGCCACGGCCTGACATGCCAATGGCACCGGAGAGACGCACAACGGAAACGAGGGGCGGTTTTTTCACAAAGGGTATGCGCAGCATCATGGCGCCGATGTAGATGCGCACCGGAGCTGAAACAAGGGAACCACCCTCACAAAACCCGTTCCGGCCAAAACTGAGGGGGGGCCTGTGTATATTTGCAACGCTCCACGACAGGGCGCGCGCTATCTGCACAGCCCCCCGCCCGCAGCGCCCGCAGGCAGCGCCGGATCAGGACCGGATGCGCCAACCGGTCTTGAAAATCCACCAGATCACCGCAAGGCACAGCGCCGTAAAGCCGCCAATGGCCAGCAAGCTTACCCCTACCGGCACATCCGAGGTGCCAAAGAAGGACCAGCGAAAGCCCGAAATCAGATAGACTACCGGATTGAACAGGGTGATCTTCTGCCAGATCGGCGGCAGCATTGATATTGAATAGAAAGAGCCGCCCAGAAACACCAATGGCGTCACCACCAGCAGCGGCACCAGTTGCAGCTGTTCAAAGTTCTTTGCCCAGATCCCGATGATAAAGCCCATCAGCGCAAAACTGAGACAGGTCAGCAGCAAGAACAACACCATGGCCAGCGGGTGGGCGATGGTCAGATCAACAAACAGCGTTGCTGTGGCCAGGATGACAAAGCCGATGAACAGCGCCTTGGTGGCCGCCGCGCCGACATAACCTAGCACGATCTCCAGAAAATTCACCGGAGCCGACAGCAGTTCATAAATGGTGCCGATGAATTTGGGGAAATAGATGCCAAAGGACGCGTTTGAAATGCTCTGTGTCATCACGCTGAGCATGATCAGCCCAGGCACGATAAAGGCACCGTAATCAATGCCATCCACCTGGTCGATACGGCTGCCAATGGCGGCACCAAAGACCACAAAATACAGCGAGGTTGACAGGACAGGCGAGAGGAAGCTTTGGAATAGTGTTCGAAAGAACCGTGTCATTTCAAAACGGTAGATAGACCAGATTGCGATCCAGTTCATGATTTATCTCCTGACACGAGACCAACAAAAATATCTTCCAGACTGGATTGCCGGGTCGAGACATCCGACAAGACCAGCCCCGCCGCCGCGACATCGTTCAACAGGGCGGTGATGCCAGTGCGCTCTGCCTTGGTGTCATAGGTGTAGATCAGGGCATCGCCTGCCCCATTCAGCGCCAGCGCATGCGGTGCCAGCGTCTCTGGCACGGCGTCGATAGCAGTGCTGAGATGCACGCAGAGTTGTTTTTGCCCCAGCTGCGCCATCAGGTCATCCTTATCCTTGACCAGCAGGATCTGACCATCGGCGATCACCCCGACGCGGTCGGCGATGGCCTCGGCTTCTTCAATGTAGTGGGTGGTCAGGATGATGGTAACGCCATTCGCTTTCAGCTCTCGGACCACATCCCACATGTCTTTACGCAGCTCAACATCCACGCCCGCAGTGGGTTCGTCCAGAAACAGCACGCGCGGTTCATGGGCCAGGGCCTTGGCGATCAGCACACGGCGCTTCATGCCGCCGGACAATTCCTTGACCTGACTGTTGCGTTTGTCCCAAAGCGACAGTTTCTTCAGGATTTCTTCGATCAGCGCATCGTTTTTTGGCTTGCCAAAAAGCCCGCGCGAGAACCGGACCGAGTTGATGACCTTTTCGAAAGGTTCCAGGTTAATTTCCTGCGGCACCAAGCCGATCAGCGAGCGCGCGGCGCGAAAATCCTCCAAGATGCAATTGCCGCCCACCAGCACCTTGCCAGAGCTGGGAGTGGTAATACCGCAAACGGTTGAAATCAGCGTGGTCTTTCCGGCACCATTGGGGCCAAGAAGGGCCAGGATTTCCCCCTCTTCGATCTCGAGAGAGACCCCTTTCAGCGCCTCAAAGCCACCTTCATAGGATTTGCGCAGATCGGAAATGGACAGGATCGCCGCCATGGAGCCTCCACTAGACTGAGAGTTCATTTCGCACAACCTACCGGGGCAGCAGACCAGCCACCAGAGACAGGATGCGCAGGGACCTGTGCGCCTGCGCAGGGATCCAGTGTCGGGGGGGCTGCGCGGCCTGACCCAACGGCTGGACCCAGACGGATCGGGTGCCGGTTAGTTGCCAGTGATCTTTTTGAACCAGCCCTTCTTGTCTGGCTGTGGCGCATCTTCGCCCGCCACATCGTCACTGGCGGCAGGATCGGTGGCAGCTTCGGGGGGATCCGCAGGGGCCAGATGGGTCTGCAGATTGACAAAGAACTGATCAGCCATCTTTTTGGCAAAGCCGTCGATAATGCGGCTGCCCAGCTGCGCCAGCTTGCCGCCGACCTTGGCCTCAACCTCATAGGACAGCAGCGTTCCGGTCTCGCTGGGGGTCAGGCTGACCACCGCGCCGCCCTTGGCAAAGCCCGCCGCGCCGCCCTTGCCTTCTCCGGTGATGGTCAGCTTTTCATTCTCGATCAGATCCGACAGGGTGACCTGGCCTTTGAACGTCGCCTTCACCGGGCCAACCTTCTGCGTAACCGAGGCCTCAAAGCCGTCCTCTACGCTACCGCTGACCTCTTGGGCGCCGGGCACGCAGGCCTTCAGCACCTCTGGATTCAACAAGGCGGCATAGACCTCTGCCGGGGGGGCGGCGATTTCTTTGCTATCGCTCATCTGCATGGTGGCTCTCCTGTCGGGGGGCGGCGCAACGCGCGACCTCTGGGCCCCTGTTGTAAATCTGTTGGCTCTCACATCTCTAGACCTAACCGACAGGCACCGGCTCTGCCAAGGCGTAAGGGGCAAACCCGATCAGCACCAGCTGCTCTCCCTAGGGCTGTTGCGGCGCGCCCAGGTAGGAAACCACACCGGCAATGCTGGCGGCATCGCGCAGAAGGCGGTTGTGCCCCAGACCCCTTGTCACTTGCAACCTGGCACCGGGCCAGTGCTGCGCAAGGTCTTCAATCTCTGCCAGGGGGACAATCGGGTCGTCGTGGTCCTGCAGGATCAGCGCGGTCTGGGAAAGCTGCGGCAGCAAGTTCACCGCCTTCAACGCTGAAAAGGGCAGGCCATAGCGGGCCTCAATCCGCTGTTGCGTTGCCTTGGCCACCCGCTGCGAAAACCCCAGCTGCGCGGCCAGCCGCTGCAAGAAGCCTTCGACATCGGGCATTGGTGCAAGGAACGCCAGACGCTGCGCCTGCATGCCACGGCTGAGCGCGACAAGCACTGCCGCCGCGCCATTGGAATGGGCCACAACCCCGGCCAGCGGCCCCAGCTGGGCCGCGACCTCTTGCACCGTCAGGCGCATTTCGGGCAGTGAACTGCGGCGCCCCGCCGCCGCACCATGCGCTGGCGCATCAAAGGCCACCACCCGGTAGCCCGCTGCCACCAGTGGCGCGGCAAAGCCCGCCATCTGTCCGGCGCGCCCGCCAAAGCCATGCACCAATAGCACTGTCGGCAGCGGGGCGTCATCCAGAACGCCCTGCCCCGGTGCCTGATCGCGCCACTCATACAGGGGCACCAGCTCGCCGGTGCTCAGCCGTATCGGCCGCGCCCGCGCCGCCAGCAGCCAGTCACGTTCGTGCCGCGGTAGTTTCTGGCGTCTTGGCCGGGTGAACAGATATGCCAAGAGCCGGGTCGCGACAGACGGCGCGCAGAAGCTGAGCGTCCCGGTGATACGCTGCATCCATTTGGGCGCTTGCCGACGGGGCGCAGCGACAGATCGACGGACGACAGTAGGGCGGGCAGACACGGCAGTAACCATGGGGCACTCCTTCAGGAACAAGTCGGTTCTATTTTAGAACTTATTATCAGTTCCATTTGAGAACTCTGTCAACCCATGATAAGACTCCGCCTATGAAATGGCATGATCTCAACGAGGACGCCTGCCCCCTGGCCCGCGCCATGGGCGTGGTTGGCGACCGCTGGACCCTTCTTATCCTACGGGAATGTTTCCTTGGGGTGCGCCGGTTTGACGGGTTTCAAAAACGCCTTGGCGTCACCCGCCACCTGCTGGCAGAGCGCCTAAAACGTTTGGAAACAATGGGGGTACTTGAACGCCGCCCCTATCAGCAGCGACCGCTGCGGCATGAATACCGGCTAACCCCCAGCGGCAAGAGCTTTGCACCGGTGTTGCTGGCGATGCAGGGCTGGGCCGAACACAACCTGCCCAGCCCCACGCCAACGCCCTTTACCTTTGTCACCCGCGATAGCGGCGCAGAGGTCGACCCGGTCGTGATCGACCGCAAGAGCGGGCAAGAACTGACCCATCGCACAGTTTTGATGGTGCCCAAACCCGCCAGCGACCAAAGCGCAGCAGACCTGCCCAGAACAGATCAGGCTGAGGGTGCAGCTGTTGCCGGGCCAAAGGCAAAGTAGGGTCAAAGATCAGACCCCAGCCACCCGGCAAACCGCCCCTGCTAGTAGGGCAGGCCGACATAGTTTTCCGCCATAGAGGCCTGCGCCGCCTTGGAGGAAAACAAATAGTCGAGATCGGCGCATTGCAGCCGCAGATCCACCTCATCCATATCTGGAAAGCGATGCAGCAGGTTGGTCATCCACCAGCTAAAGCGTTCTGCTTTCCAGACCCGCGCCAGGGCTTTTTCGGAATACTGATCCAACCCGGCACTGTCGCCGCGCTGATAGTGATCCTTGAAGCCATGATAGAGATAGTAGATATCGGACGCCGCCGAATTCAGCCCCTTAGCCCCGGTAGGTGGTACGATATGCGCCGCATCCCCGGCCAGAAACAGCTGACCATATCGCATCGGTTCTGCCACAAAACTGCGCAGCGGCGCGATGGATTTCTCGATCGAGGCTCCGGTTTGCAGCCCCTCGGCCACCTCCTGCGGCAGGCGCGCCTTCAGCTCTGTCCAGAAGGCCTCATCCGACCAGTCTTCGGCCTTGTCGGTCAGCGGCACCTGGATGTAATAGCGGCTCAGCACCTGGCTGCGCATCGAACACAGGGCAAAGCCACGTTCATGACGGGCATAGACCAGCTCGGGCGAAGCGGGTTTGGTTTCTGACAGAACCCCCAGCCAGCCAAAGGGATAGACCTTTTCATATTCGCGTAGCACATCCGCCGGGATGGACTTGCGGCTGACCCCGTGAAAGCCATCGGCACCGACGATGAAATCACAATCCACACGATGTTCTGCGCCGTCGAGCTCATAGGTTACATGGGGTTTTTCTGATTTTAAATCATGCGGTTGAACATTCTGCACCTGATGGATGACAGTTCCACCCATGGCATCACGGGCCTCGTACAGATCGCGGGTCACCTCAGTCTGGCCATAGACCATGACGGTTGCCCCATCGGCCGAAGCAGCCAGATCAATCCGGTCCATCCGCCCCTGATGTGCCAGATAGACGCCGTGGTGCTCTTCGCCCTCGACCTCCATCCGCGCTGCACAGCCGGCCTCGCGCATCAGCTCGACAAAGCCGCGCTCCAACACTCCGGCGCGAATGCGCCCCAGCACATAGGCGCGGGTCTGACGCTCCAGCACCACGGTCTCGATGCCCTGCCGATGCAGCAGCTGCGACAGCAAAAGACCGGACGGGCCGCCACCAATGATGGCAACTTGGGTGGTAATATGCGACATGTTCGCGTCTCCCTGCACTTTGGCCCGATTGGCCCCTTCACAAACGCGCGACGACCCGGCGTGGCCGCATGAGCGTTCCTTAACGTGCAGCAAAAAAACCACTTTGCGAATGGACTGAGCGCGCAGCCTCTTGTACATTTCGCACATGTCCAGCGCCTCTCATATCCGCAGCTACAATCTATTTGGCGAAACGGCCGAACTTGCCGATGTTTTGCATGTCGAAACCATTCGCTCGCGCTCGGCGCTGCATGACTGGCAGCTGAAGGCGCATCGCCATACGCGGCTGCATCAGCTGTTGTTCCTGACCAGTGGCAGCGGCAAAGCAGAAATAGACGGGCGGGCCGAACCGATCCCGCAGGGCAGTTTTGTCAATATTCCGCGCGGCGTGGTGCATGGCTATGACTTTGCGCCACAGACACGGGGCTGGGTGGTGACGCTGACCTCGGATCTGCTGGACCATTGCATCCATCCCGGCGAGGGGCTGCGCGCGCCGCTGGAACAGGCTGCCGTACTGCCCCTGCCCAAGGCCCTGCGGGATCTGGCAGAGCATCTGTTTGACGAATATCACCGCCAGGATTTTGCCCGCGCCCAGGTGCTGCGGTCGCTGGCCGGAGCCCTGATCGCCCTGGCGGCACGGGCCATATTTGAGGCGGACAGCGCCAATCAACCGCTGACCGGCAGCCCGTTGTTCAACCGATTCGAGGCGATGATCGAACGTGATTTCCGCAACCGCCGCCCGCTGGCCGACTATGCCCGCGAGCTGGCGATCTCACCCACCCACCTGAACCGCATCACCCACCGCTCTGCCGGGCAATCAGCCTCGCGGTTGATCAACGAGCGCATGCTGCGCGAGGCGCGGCGGATGCTGATCTACACCAACCTGACAGCGGCTGAGATCGCCTATGATCTGGGGTTTTCCGATCCGGCGCATTTCAGCCGGGTGTTTGCCAAGGGCACGGGCCTGCCGCCCAAAGTGTTTCGCCAGAAAGTCAGCGAGTCCCGATAGCCACCGCAGAGCGCACGGCCCGACCCTAGGAAACTGGCACCGCCATCCCATTGAAGATCAGCTGCAGATACTGCGCCGCGATGGCTTCGGGCGGCACCGGGTCTGCAACCCGATTCCAATGGGGGATCCAGTTCAGCGCGCCAAAGACCGCCGCCGCCACCAGCCGGGGGTCGCAGGGCCGCAGACTGCCCTCGGCAACACCTTGGCTGATCAGATCCCGCAGTAGAAAATCAACCTCGGCCTTGCTGGCCCGCAGCGCCGCGCGACGCGCTGGCGACAGGCTTTGCTCGCGCACCATGGCAATCGTGGCGCCAAGATCGGTGGACACCCAGGAACAATAGCCCCGGATCAGTAATGCAATGCGATCCACCACCGGCAGGCTCTCATCCTGGCTCTGCCGCATGGTCTGCCCCAGAAACTCCAACCCCAGCAGGTGGCAGCCAAACAGGATATCTTCCTTACTTTCAACGTAGTAATAGATTGTTCGCTTGGTGATTTTCAGGGCCGCTGCGATGTCTTCAAGCGATGTCTGCTCATACCCGTGATCATTGAACAACCGCGCCCCCGCCTGCAAGACCGCGCGCCGCTTGGCCTCTCGCTTGGCGTCGCGGCTGGCACCCGGGTCAGGTGCCGCGCTGGCATCGGGGGAGGTCCAGCAGGATTGCTCTGCCTTCTTTTTACTGTCGCGCACACCTGCCTCCCTTTGCCCCTGGTGTTTGGCCCGCCGTGTTTATGACGCGCGGTAATTACACCTGCCAGTTACATCAAGATTGACCTTTTTGCCAGCCGATACAATAGTAACCCGCAAGTGTAATTTTATCCCGACGCAGAGCTGCACCAAGGAGAACACCAATGACATCAGATGTACTGGTTGCCGGAGTGGGCATGACCAATTTTGCCAAGCCCGGTCAAAACGCCCCCTATACCGAAATGGGAGCCGCCGCGCTGCGCGATGCTCTGGCGGATGCGGGCCTGCCCTATGACGCGGTGCAGCAGGCCTATGCGGGCTATGTCTATGGCGACAGCACCTGCGGTCAGGCAGTGCTCTATAAGGTGGGCATGACCGGCATTCCGGTGATGAATGTGAACAACAACTGCTCCACCGGATCGACCGCCCTGTTCATGGCGCGCCAGGCGGTGCAGTCCGGCGCGGTGGATGTGGCGCTGGCACTGGGGTTTGAACATATGCAACCCGGCGCGCTGACCTCGCATTGGGACGACCGCCCCAGCCCCTTTGATGCCTTTGACGCCGAGACCGACGATCTGGTCGGCCACCCAGAGATTCCGCTGGCGCTGCGCTATTTTGGCGGCGCCGGTAAATCCCACATGGAGAAACACGGCTCCTCCCTCACCGATCTGGCCCGCATCCGCGCCAAGGCCAGCCGCCATGCGGTGAACAACCCGCTGGCCCTGTTCCGGCAGGAATTGTCGCCTCAGGACGTGCTGGACAGCCCGATGATCTGGGAAGGCGTGATGACCCGGCTGATGGCCTGCCCCCCCACCTGTGGCGCCGCCGCCGCTATCGTGGTCAGCGAAGATTACGCCAGGAAACACGGGCTAAATCAGGCGGTGCGCATCAAAGGTCAGGCGATGACCACCGACTATGCCTCGACCTTTGAGGCCCACGACATGATGCAGCTGGTCGGCTATGACATGACCGCAGCCGCCGCCAAACAGGTGCAGGAACAGACCGGCATCGGTATCGAAGACGTGGATGTGGTCGAGCTGCACGACTGTTTCGCCCATAACGAAATGATCACCTACGAGGGCCTGGGTCTTTGCCCCGAAGGCGGCGCCAGCAAGTTCATCGCGGATGGCGACAACACCTATGGCGGCAAATATGTCACCAACCCATCAGGCGGGCTGTTGTCCAAGGGGCATCCGCTGGGCGCCACCGGCCTGGCGCAATGCTACGAGCTGACGCGGCAATTGCGCGGCACCGCCGGGCCAACGCAGGTCGCGGGCGCGCGCACCGCACTGCAGCATAACCTTGGTCTGGGCGGCGCCTGTGTCATCACCCTGTACCAGGCAGCCTGAGGAGCGCCACATGATTGACCGATCTTTCATTGGCCGCAGTTTTCCGCCGCTGCATGTAGATGTAGAGGCAGGCCAGCTGCGCGCCTTTGCCCGCGCCACCGGCCAGCGTGACCCGATCTACTGGGACGAGGAGGCCGCCAAAGCCGCAGGCTATCGCGCCCTGCCCGCACCGCTGACCTTTCTGTTCACGCTGGATCAGGAGCGCGAGGACCGGTTCTATTTCATCAACGCCATGGGCATTGAACTGGGCCATGTGCTGCATGGCGAACAGGCCTTTACCTATGGTGCGCCGATCTGCGCCGGGGACCGCGTGACCCTCACCTGCACCTGCATGGACATCTACGACAAAAAGGGCGGCGCCATGGAGTTTGTCATCCTGAAAACCCAAGCCACAAATCAGCTGGGCGAAGATCTGGGCGGCATGACCGGCACCATCGTCGTGAGGGATCCAAAATGAGCATCTTTGCACATGACGTGACCTTTGCCGGGGTGGACGTGGGCGACAGCCTGCCCGCCGTGACCTCAAAACCCATCAGCCGTACCACGCTGGCGCTGTTTGCCGGCGCCTCTGGCGATCACAATCCGATCCATATCGACATTGATTTTGCCAAGGCCGCCGGCATGCCGGATGTCTTTGCCCATGGCATGCTGGGCATGGCCTATCTGGGCCACCTGCTGACGGCCTGGGTACCACAGCGCGCGGTACGGGAATTCTCTACCAGGTTTGTCGCCATCACCCAGGTGCATGCGGTGGTGACCTGCACCGGCCGCGTGGTGGAGAAACGCGAGGGCAATCTGGTGGCGCTGGAGATTGAGGCCGCAGATCAGAATGGTGACGTAAAACTGGCAGGCCAGGCACTGGTGGAACTGCCCTAGCGATAACAGCAGCCCGCCCATGGGGGCGGACGGGCGCGACCCGGCCAAAGGCCGGGTGGGCCTTCAACTGAGAATGAAACGGAACTTGAACCATGACAAAACTTGCAGGCAAAACCGCCTATGTCACCGGCGCCGGTCGCGGCATTGGCCGCTCAATTGCGCTGAAACTGGCCGGGGATGGCGCCAATGTGGTGCTGAACGATCTGGACGCGGACCCCGCGCAGCAGGTGGTGGCAGAGATCGAAGCCATGGGCGGCAAGGCCCTGGCCGTTGCCGGATCAGTCACCGCCCCCGGCTTTGCCAATGACTTCATCCAGGCGGGCAGCGACAGGTTTGGTGGCCTCGACATTATCGTCAACAATGCCGGCTACACCTGGGATGGCTTCATCGGCAAGATGAGCGACGAACAGTTTGACGCCATGATCGACGTGCACCTGAAAGCGCCGTTTCAGATCATGCGTGCTGCCGCGCCCTTTATCGCCGAACAGGTGGCCATCGAGACCGCCGAAGGGCGCGAGGTGTTTCGCAAGGTGGTGAATATCTCCTCTATCTCGGGCACCGGCGGCAATGCAGGCCAGGCCAACTACTCTGCCGCCAAATCCGGCGTCATTGGATTGACCAAGACCATGGCGAAAGAATGGGGGCGCTTTAAGGTCAACGTCAACGCGGTGGCCTTTGGCATGATCTCCACCCGGCTGACCGAAGCGACGGATGAAAAGAAATCCATCGAGGTGGAAGGCAACAAGGTCGCGATTGGCATCCCCAAGAAACTGGTGCAGGGCATGGAAATGATGATCCCGCTGGGCCGTGCAGGCACTGCCGAAGAAGCCGCCGGTGGCGTCTATCTCTTCTGCATTCCCGAAAGCAACTATGTCTCGGGGCAGACGCTGATCGTCGGCGGTGGTTTCGGCGGCTCCTGAGGCAACAGGGGCGGGGCCGACCGCGCCCCACCCCACGAGACGTGCACAACAGGGAGGGCAGGATGCTCCAAGGGATACGCATTATCGAAGTGGAAGGCCTCGGCCCCGGCCCCTTTGCCGCCATGTGGCTGGCCGATATGGGCGCCGATGTGATCTGCGTCCATCGCAAGGGCGGTGGCGTCACCCCCGGAATGCCGGAACGCTCAGTGCTGGATCGCGGCAAACGCTCGATCGAGTTGGATCTGAAAGACCCCAATGACATCAAAACCTTTCTGGCGCTGGTCGCCACGGCGGATGGGCTGATCGAAGGCTTTCGCCCCGGCGTGATGGAACGGCTTGGTATTGGCCCAAAGGCCTGCCAGGCGGTAAACCCGGGCCTGGTCTTTGGCCGGATGACCGGCTGGGGTCAGGACAGTGCGCTGGCGCAGACTGCCGGCCATGATCTGAATTATATCTCGCTCTCCGGCGCGCTTTGGTATGCGTCCAATCCGGGCGATGCGCCGCTGACGCCCGCCACGCTGGTTGGTGATATCGGCGGCGGTGCGATGTATCTGGTGGCCGGTATGCTGGCCGGGCTGCTGCGGGCAAAAACCAGCGGTGTCGGCACTGTGGTCGATGCGGCAATTTATGATGGCTCTGCCCATATGATGAACCTGCTGATGAGCATCCGCCAGGCCGGGGGCTTTGGCGAGACACGCGGGCAGAACCTGCTGGATGGCCCACATTGGAGCCGCTCTTACGCCTGTGCCGATGGCGGCTACATGACGGTGCAATGCCTGGAACCCAAATTCTACGCGCAGTTTCTGTCGCTGATGGGGCTGGCAGAGGATGCGGAGTTCAAACATCAGTTCGACACCAGCACTTGGCCCGTGCTGACCGCGCGGCTGGCCGGGATCTTTGCCGCCCAGCCCCGCGCCCATTGGGCGGCGCTGTTTGACGGCACCGATGCCTGCGTTGCCCCGGTACTCAGCCCCGATGAGGCCCTGCAACATCCGATGAATGCCCGTGGCACCTGGGTTGAACAGGACGGCGTGTTGCAGGCCGCCCCCGCCCCGCGTTTTGATCACAGCCCGGCGTGGCAGCCCACTGCCCCCCCCGAGCGCGGCCAAGACAGCACCAACATCCTGGCCGAACTCGGCCTTATCAAGGAAGACCCACGATGACCTCTCATATTTCTCCCTGGATGGATGACGAACTGACCATGCTGCAGGAGTCCTTGCGCGATTTTTATGCCAAGGAAATGGTCCCGCATGAAAAACGCTGGCAGGAACAGGGCCATATCGACCGCGACTTCTGGTACAAGGCGGGCGAATTTGGCATTCTCTGCGCGTCGGTGCCAGTAGAATATGGCGGCATGGGCGGCGATTTTCGCCACGAGGCGGTGATTACCACCGAACAATTCCGCGCCGCCGGCTTTTCCGGTTTTGGCAATTCGGTCCATAGCCAGATCTGTGCGGGCTATATCCTCGATTATGGCTCTGAGGCGCAGAAAAAGCGCTGGCTGCCCAAGATGGCCAGCGGCGAGATGGTCTGCGCCATCGCCATGACAGAGCCCGGCACCGGATCCGATCTGCAGAACATCAAGACCACCGCCAAGCTGGACGGCAATGAATATGTCCTCAATGGTTCGAAGACCTTTATCACCAATGGCCAGCAGGCCGATCTGATCATTGTGGTCGCCAAGACAGACCCGACACTGGGCGCCAAAGGTATTTCACTGATTGTGGTGGAGACCGCCGAGGCTCCCGGTTTTGCCCGCGGGCGCAATCTGGAAAAGCTTGGCCTCAAGAGCCAGGACACATCCGAGCTGTTCTTTGACACTGTGCGAGTGCCTCCGGAAAACCTGCTGGGCGGCCGCGAGGGCCAGGGATTTTATCAGCTTATGAAATCGCTGCCACAGGAGCGCCTGGTGGTGGCCCTGGGCGGCGCTGCCGCGATGGAAAAGGCGCTGGAGGAAACCGTCGCCTACACGGCTGAACGCCGCGCCTTTGGCAAGCCGCTGCTGGAGATGCAGAACACCCGCTTCAAACTGGCCGAGGTCAAGACCGTGGCCCATATTGCGCGGGTCTTTCTGGATGACTGTATCGCCAAACATCTGCGCGGTGAACTGGATGCCACCACGGCATCCATGGCAAAATGGTGGGTGACCCAGATGCAATGCGACACCATGGATGAATGCCTGCAGCTCTTTGGCGGCTATGGCTATATGTCGGACTATCCGATTTCGACCATGTATGCCGACGCGCGGGTGCAAAAAATCTATGGTGGCGCAAATGAGATCATGAAAGAGCTGATCGCCCGCAGCCTGACCGACTGACCCGCCGCGCAGCCCCCGGCCTGCGCCGGGGTCTGCCATGTAGCAGGCGCACCCACCCGCCCCTGCACAAAGAGCATATTGCGCAAAGTGGGGACCGGTAACGCGCGACATGAAAAATCAATAGGGAGAGCCAGTCGCGTGAATGCAGATGAACACGACAAGCTTCAGGATTTTTTCGTTTTTTCCGCCGCAGCCTTCATCCGTTCCAACAGGGCGGATTTATCATCGCGCTTGTCATAGGGGTTTTTCTGGCTGCCTTTGGCATTGTGCTCGGCGTGCCGGGGTTTGTTGCTGCCCATACGCGGGCCGCCTTTTTTGCTGTAATCCATGTCGATGGCCTTTGGTTAGGGACTGCAAGGGTGATGATATAGTTTGCCCCTTTCAGCAAGGGGTGTCGCTTTGGATGCAACAAGAGAGGGGCGCTGCCCCTCTTGGCCCAAAGGCCAATTCACCCCGCGGTATTTCAAGTAAGATGAAGGGGAAGGGCAATGACGGTGGTTAAACCGGCGCGGGGCAATAGGTCAGCAATGTGTTGGGGTAGCTCTCGGTGCCGAGGCAAAAAGAGGTTTCGCCGGTGATGGCAAAGCCCATGCGCTGATAAAACCCTATGGCCTTGGTGTTTTGCGCATTTGTGGCCAGCCACGGCCTTGGCGCGTCAAGATCCTGCCCGCGCTGCACTGCGGCCTGCAACAATGCCTGGCCAATGCCACGCCCCTGGTGACGGGGCTGCACGTAGAGCGTGGCAATTTCAAGCGCCGAGCCAGGGCCTGTCGGTGGCTCGCCCCCCCGTGACAGGCGCAGGAAGCCATCGATGCCCTCTTGGTTCTGCGACAGGATGAATATCTCGCTTGAGGTTTGCAGGTGCTGTGTAAACCGGTCTGGCGTCAGCGTTTCAAAGACATAGTCGGCAAAGCGCTTGCTGATGCCATGGTGCAGATAGGTGCCCAGCCAGACCTCGATCGAGAGGGCGGCCAGGCTGGCGGCATCGCTCTGGCAGGCGGGCCGCAGCGAGATCTTTGCTGCCGCGCTGTCAGCCACCACGCAGGGTGTCGATCATTAACTGCACATTATCCGGATCCGCATCCGGGGTGATCCCATGGCCGAGGTTGAAGATATGCGGGCCATTTTTGAAGGCCTTGACGATAGCGCGGGTTTCGTCGACCAGATCCTGTCCGCCGGTGACCATGTGACGCGAGGCGAGATTGCCCTGCACGCAGCCATCGACCTGCAGATGCTGCGCAGCCCAGACCGGATCAACTGAATTGTCCAGCGCCAGGCAATCAATGCCCGTCTCCTTGGCAAAGCCGAGGTAGTTTTCGCCCGCCTCACGGGGGAAGCCGATGACGGGAATGCCTGGATGGCGTTCTTTCAAGGCAGCGGTGATCTGCAGGCAGGGCTGCAACGCGTATTTGCGGAAATCATCGCCCTTCAGCGAGCCGGCCCAGCTGTCGAAGATCTTGACCACCTCGGCACCGGCCTCGATCTGTTTGGAGAGGTAATCGATTGTTGCCTCGGTGATGCGCGCCAGCAGCGCCTCGAACAGAGGTGTGTTTTCCTGCCGCAGCGCATGGGCCGGAGCTTGGTCCGAGGTGCCGCGCCCGGCAATCATGTAGGTTGCCACGGTCCATGGCGCCCCGGCAAAGCCAATCAGTGTCGTTTCTTTTGGCAGCGCACCCGCCAGGATTTTCACCGTCTCGTAGATCGGGTTCAGCGTCTCGTGGATGTCTGATACCGGGCCGAGTTTGGCAAAATCCGCCTCTGTGGTGATGGTCGACAGGCGCGGGCCTTCGCCGGTAACAAACCACAGATCCGCGCCCAGCGCCTGGGGGATCAGCAGGATATCGGCAAACAGGATGGCCGCGTCAAATCCGTAACGCCGGATCGGTTGCAGGGTGACTTCGGCGGCCAGTTCCGGATTGTAACACAGTGACAGAAAATCCCCGGCCTGGGCCCGTGTCGCGCGGTATTCTGGCAGGTAACGACCAGCCTGACGCATCATCCAGATCGGCGGTACATCCTGTGTTTCGCCTGCCAATGCGCGCAGCAGTTTCTTCTGTTCGGCCATATCACCCTCAAGCTTGTCTTGCGTTTTTCTTGCCCCATCAGGTCGACCCAAAGCAGCGAATTGTCAAGGGCAGCCGCGCCACAGCTGCAACGGCAAATCGCCGCTGGCCTGGTAAATTGAGCCGTATCTGGCGCAAAACCGCTTTCCACTTATGCGGAAAATGCACTAGTGGTTTGTGCATGACACAGAACCTGCCCTCCCCCGCTTCTCCGCTGAAAATCGGCACCCGTGGATCACCGCTGGCGCTGGCCCAGGCCCATGAGACGCGCCGCCGTCTGGCGGCCGCCTTTGATCTGCCGTCAGAGGC
This sequence comes from Pseudophaeobacter profundi, assembly GCF_029697505.1. GTDB lineage: Bacteria > Pseudomonadota > Alphaproteobacteria > Rhodobacterales > Rhodobacteraceae > Pseudophaeobacter > Pseudophaeobacter profundi. The sequence continues at coordinate 198,054 of NZ_JARJEF010000007.1, forward strand.
CTTCGAAATTGTGGTGATCAAGACCACCGGTGACAATCAGGCGCTGATCGCAGCGGATAAGCCCCTGAAAGAGCTGGGGGGCAAGGGGTTGTTCACCAAGGAGATCGAAGAGGGTCTTTTGTCAGGGGGCATCGACATTGCGGTGCATTCGATGAAGGACATGCCAGTGGCCCAGCCTGCGGGATTGGTGCTGGATTGCTACTTGCCGCGCGAAGACGTGCGGGATGCCTTTGTCTCGCCGCGGGTGTCGCGCCTGCAGGATCTGGCGGCGGGGGCCGTGGTTGGCACCTCTTCGCTGCGCCGCCGCGCCCAGTTGATGAACCGTCGCCCCGATCTGCAAGTGGTGGAGTTTCGCGGCAATGTGCAGACCCGGCTGAAAAAGCTGCACGCTGGCGTTGCAGACTGCACCTTCCTGGCGATGGCGGGACTGAATCGGCTGGCCATGACCGAGGTACCGGCCAGCGCAATCGAGACCACGGATATGCTGCCTGCGATTGCGCAGGGGGCGATTGGCATTGAACGCCGCGGCGATGACACCCGCGTGGCAATGATGCTGGAAGCGATCCATGACAAGACCACCGGCCAGCGGCTGGCGGCAGAGCGGGCCTTTCTGGCGGCGCTGGATGGATCCTGCGAAACCCCCATTGCGGGGCTGGCAGAACTGGATGGCACAACCCTGCGGCTGCGCGGCGAAGTGCTGCGCCCGGATGGATCCGAATCCATTTCTGACGATCAGACCTGCACCATTGCAGATGGCCCCGATCTGGGACGCGAGATGGCGGAAAAATTGCTGGCCTCTGCCGGAGCGGGCTTTTTTGACTGGCGCCAATAGCCCCATCAGCAAATGGCCCGGCCCGGATCGCACGACATACCCAAGGGTATGACGCCACGCCCTGTTTGACCGCCGCGCCAATGCAGGCGACCCTCTGTCACAGGAGGAGCGCAAAATGACACCCGGAAAATCCTATCTCAGTACGGAAGAAATCCGCCCCCTGGCGGCAAGGTCGAATGCCATGGGGGCCTGGCTGGTGCTGCACTGCTGGGGGACAATTGCCTGCGCATTGACCCTGTTTGCGCTCTGGCCCAATCCGCTGACCTTTGTGCTGGCAATCATGATTATCGGCTCACGCCAGTTGGGCCTGGCGATCCTGATGCATGAGGCAGCCCATAACGCGCTTTTCAAAAACCGCAAATGGAATGATCGCATCGGCGAATGGCTCTGTGGGCGGCCCATTCTGGCCGAGCTGGCCGCCTATCGCCACTATCACCTGACGCATCATCGTTTTACCCAGTCCGAAAAAGACCCCGATCTGGTGCTCAGCTCCAAATTCCCCACCACAAAGGCATCGTTGCAGCGAAAATTCACCCGTGATCTGACCGGGCAGACCGGAACCAAGCAGCTGATCGGCCAGATCCTCATGAGTTTTCGCCTGGCCGGGGATGACGACGCAATGGAGGCTGCGGCCTCTGATTTTGCCCAGAGCTTCAAGGCATCACATCTGTGGCACGCCCTGCCAGTGTTTATCGGCGTCGCACTGGGCATGAGCCTGGTTGGCGACTGGTGGTGGGGGCTGGCCTTTTGGGTGCTGCCCTATCTGACCTGGTTTCAGTTTGTGCTGCGGGTGCGCAATATTGCGGAACACGGCGCCACCGAGCAATCCGACAATCCGCTGCAGAATGTGCGCACCACCAAGGCCGGCCCGATCGCGCGGCTATTTGTGGCGCCCTATTGGGTCAACTACCATCTAGAGCACCACATGGTCATGCATGTGCCTTGCTGGCAGTTGAAAAACATGCACAAGGCCCTGCTGAACAAGGGAATAGGCCCGGATATGCGGATTGCGTCCGGCTATGGACAGGCCTTGGCCGAGGCAGGTTGGAAACGCGGCTGAAACCCGCGCCCCGCTGCGCACCATGCCCACCGCCCCGCCTAAAGCTGCCCGGACCAGCGCAGCCAGGTTTCGGGGCTGTCGTGAAACACATTCAGATCCACATTTCCCTTGATCCCCGGCACCACCCCGGTGCCGGTATATTGCCAGAATCGCCAATGGGCACCGGGATAGATCTGACGCGGATGGCCTGCGACAGAACGCAGCCAGAACTCGGTATCGCGGAGGCGGCCAATACCGGTCTCAGCAAAGAAATCCACCGTGGTGTAGACCACCGGACGTTGGCCGTAATGCGCCTCTAGCAGGGCGAGAAATTTGCGCGCCTCGGCCCGCACCAGTTGGCCATCGGGGCGTTTTGTGCAGGTACGCGAACGCGGGTTCCATTCCATATCCAGCACCGGCGGCAGCGCATTGGCATCGCGCGGCACATGTTTGATGAACCAGCGGGCCTGCTCTGCTGCGCTGCGGCAGAAATAGTAATAATGATAGGCCCCGCGCGGCACCCCGGCGCGCGCTGCGCCACGCCAGTTCCCGGCAAAGGCAGGGTCAGCCACATCGCCGCCTTCGGTCGCCTTGACATAGGCAAAGGACACGCCAGAGCCGCGGACCTGCCCCCAGTCGATATCCCCCTGATAGCGCGAGACATCAATACCGTGGATCGGATAGCTGCGCGGCCCCCGCCCCTGCCATTCATGCGGGTCGGTATCGTCAAAACGCGGATAGCGGATCAGCTGCGACAGCTGCGCCTGGGTCGGGCGCTGCGAGGGCGCGGACTGGGCTGTTGCACTGTCAGGCGGCGGCGGTGCCTTTTGACCGCAACTGGCCAGTGCCACCATCAACAGAATGCTCAATACCTTGTTATGCATGCAAAAACCCAATGACTAAAATCAAAAGAACCAGCGCAGGTGGCACTGGTTCTGTTAATCTCTATCGAAGACACTGCCTTGCATAGGGCGAAACCGTCAGCAAAGGCTTTTGGGCGCTTTCCCGCAGGATCCGTGCCCAGGTCAGACCCATTTTGCCATTGGCGGCAGGCTCATCAGGACCGCATTGGCATCATGGCCAGTTTCGAGACCAAATTTGGTGCCGCGGTCATAGACGAGGTTGTATTCGGCATAAAGCCCGCGATGCACCAGCTGCGTGTCCTTGTCGGTCGCTTCAAATGGCTGGCTGCGGCGTTTTTCCACCAGCGGCAGATAGGCCGGTAGAAAGGCGCGACCAATGTCCTGGGTCAGGGCAAAATCCGCCGCCCAATCGCCAGTATTGTGGTCATCCATGAAAATACCGCCAACGCCCCGCGCCCGGTTGCGATGCGGGATGTAGAAATATTCATCCGCCCATTCCTTTAGACGCGGGTAGATATCCGTCCCATGCGGATCGAGGTATTTCTGCTGGGTGGCATGAAAATGCGCCGTATCCTCGGCGTATTCCAGGCATGGATTCAGGTCAGAGCCACCGCCAAACCACCAGGCGTGCGGCGTCCAGAACATCCGAGTGTTCATATGAACCGCAGGCGCATGGGGGTTGCGCATATGCGCCACCAGGGAAATTCCCGAGGCCCAGAAACGCGGATCCTCTTTCATTCCCGGCAGCCCCTTGCGCGCGGCCATGGCGTTTTGCGCCTTCTCGCCCAGGGTGCCATAAACTTCGGAAATATTGACGCCGACCTTTTCAAACACCCGGCCACCGCGCATCACGCTCATCAAACCGCCGCCCGCATCGGAGCCATCGGCGGCGGCGCGGCGTGTTTCGCTAACCTCGAAGCGGCCCGGCTCCAGTTCGGCAAAGGGCCCCTGGGTATGGCTGTCTTCCAGCCCTTCAAAGGCTGCGGTGATCTCGTCACGCAACTGTCGGAACCAGGCGGCGGCCTGGGCCTTTTCCTGGGTCATCTCGGCGTGGGTCAGAGTTTCGGCGGGCATCATGGGATCTTTCTGCGATACGGACAACTGGGCAAGTCTAAGCCCAGATCAGGAATGTGACGTCGTCTGGCAAATTAATGAACTGGTGCTGCGACCGGGTCCAGCAGGGTGCGACCGCCATCCAGCGTCATGATCTGTCCGGTCATAAAGCCCGAAGCCTCTGAGGCGAGAAACTGCGCCGCTTCGGTCAATTCGGTCGGAGAGGCAATGCGACAGAGCGGCGTGTGCTCTTCGATATCTGCCCGATAATCGCGGTTGTCCTTCAGCGTCGACTGCATAGAGGCGCTCATGACTGAGCCAAAGGCGATGGAATTCACCCGGATCCGGTGCGGTGCCAAAGACACCGAGAGCGAGCGGGTCAGTTGATCCAGCGCCGCCGAGGCCACAGAATAGGCCAGCAGTTCGGGGTGGGTACGCCGGGCCGCAATGGACGACAGGTTGATGATCGCGCCCAGGGGACCAAGATCATCCCGCTCTTCGCCCTGTTTGATCATCCGCCGCGCCACCTGCTGCGACAGGCGCAGGGTCGGCAACAGGTTCTCTGTAAGCAAGAGCTCCAGCGAGTCATCCTCGGGGTCCAGCGGATCACTTTGCACCACCTGGCGGGCACCATTGACCAGGATATCGACGTCATCAAAGGCATCGATAGTGGCCGAAAGCAGGTTGGCAATGGTCAGCCGTTCACGCAAATCCCCCGCGAAATAGCGGATATTGCTATCCTCAACCTTGGCGCCGAGTTCGCTCACCAGTGCGGCCTCGTTGGTGTCGGCGAACATCACATTGGCGCCGGCTGCAACAAACTGGCGGCCAATGGCCAGGCCAATACCGGTCGAGGCCCCCGTAACGATGGCTGTCTTGCCGGAAATGGAAAAGGACATGCGCGGCATACTCCCTGGGTTTGATTTTGGTTGCGAGCCTAGCCCCCGATGCCCGGTTTGGAAACGGAGAAGTGTTGGCCGCAACGTGGATCTATCTGAAACTGGCCGCGCGGGCAAAACCGCGCGCGGCGGCGCGGCCTAGGCCTTGATCCGGCGCGGGCGCTGCGCGTGCAGCACCTTGAACCGGGTATTGCCAGCCACTTCGCTGACCGCTGCGAACCGGGCCTCAAGAACGGTTTCATAGGGCAGGTGCCGGTTCGCCACCATCCACAGATGCCCCGAAGCCACCAGCATATCCGCCGCCGCCGCAATAAAGGCCTGACCCAATTCTGGCTCGGCGCTGCGTCCGCTATGGAACGGAGGGTTCATCACCACGGTGTTCACCGCTTCTGCCGCTTTCCACTTGCGGGCATCCGCCCAGTGGAACTGGGCGCGGCTATCGCTGATATTCTGCCGGGCACAGCCCAGGGCCGTATAATCGGCCTCGACAAGTTGCAGCTGCTCGACCCCGGTGCGGGCCAGAATTTGCGCTGACAGATAGCCCCAGCCAGCCCCAAGATCGACAACTGAGCGCCCCAGCTTTTGCGGCAGGCACTCTGCCAGCAGCGCCGAAGCCGGATCAATGCCATCGGCAGAAAATACCCCCGGCGCAGTGGTGAAACCTGCGACCTCTGCCACAGCTTCACAGCTCCAGTCTGCCAAGGCGTTGTTGCCGCCCTGGAACCAGAAGATTTTGCCATGCGCCTTTGATATCGGCGCCGAGGTCTCGGTGAGTTTACGCAGGTTTTTCAGAATCGAATCGATACCATCCGTCTTGGCTCCATCCACCAGAACCGGGCCTGTGGTCACAGCCGCGGCCTGGGCCACCAGAAGACGGGCCTCGGCCTTGGCACGGGGCAGAAAAACCACCGCAGCGGCAAAGCGCTCGGCCTCTGGCAGATCGGCCAGTCCAGGCAGGCAGGTAAAACCGGCGGCCTCATGGCTTTCATATTCAGGGCGTCTTGGATGCAGGATCAGCACCCGCTCCTTTGGCAGGGCTGACAGATCCAGATCAGCATGCGGAGAAAAGACGGCGATGCGGCCCTCATCGGGCACGGCGCAGCCACCCGTCTCAAGGGCAAGGGACAGGCGCAGGGACATAACAGGTGCCTCTTTCAGTTTGATTTTATTCTTCTTTTTCCATCGTGCATTGCAGCGGATGCTGATGACGGCTGGCAAAATCCATCACCTGACCAACCTTGGTCTCGGCGATTTCATGGGTAAAGACCCCCACCACTGCAAGCCCCTTTTTATGCACGGTCAGCATGATCTCGAAGGATTGCGCGTGTGTCATGCCAAAAAACCGTTCGAGCACCAGCACAACAAATTCCATCGGCGTGTAATCGTCATTCAGCAACAGCACCTTATAGCGCGGCGGGCGCTGGGTCTTGGGACGCGTCTTGGTCAGCAGGCCAAGATCGGTCTCATCGTCATCCGAAAATTTGGACATCCTAACAGGCAGCAACGGCATCGGCTTTTGGTTCCAGTCATGAGTGGAATTCTATTCCCTGCTTATATAGCGTAAAGACAGCCTAGGAAAAGGGATTGACGCAGCACTGTGACATGCAATTTGACAACCATTGGTTTTGATGCCGACGATACCCTTTGGCACAACGAGCGGTTTTTCCGCGTCACCCAGGACCGCTTTGCCGCGCTTTTGCTTGATCACACCCCGGCGTCGCTGGATCGCACCGGGCTGGAACGCCGCCTGCTTGCCGCAGAAAAGCGCAACCTCGGGCGCTATGGCTACGGCGTCAAAGGCTTCACCCTGTCGATGATCGAAACCGCCATCGAGGTGACCAACCAGAGGGTTCCTGCTGCGGTGATCCAGGAGCTGATCTTGGCGGGGCAGATGATGCTGACTTATCCGATCGAGCTGCTGCCCCATGCCCGCGCCGCTGTCGAACAGCTGGCCGATCACCACCGGTTGATCCTGATCACCAAGGGCGATCTGCTGGATCAAGAGCGCAAGCTGGCCCAGTCTGGCCTGGGCGATCTGTTTGACGCGGTCGAAATTGTCTCTGAGAAAACGCCGCAAATCTACCATGAGATCTTTACCCGCCACGCCGAGGGGCCAGAGCGCGCCATGATGGTGGGCAATTCTATGCGCTCGGATGTGGTCCCGCCGATCACGGCGGGCGGCTGGGGCATCTATGTCCCGCATGGCCAGATCTGGGAGGTGGAGCACGCCGAGCCCCCCAGCGAAAGCCCCCGCTACCATACGATAGAACACCTGGGCCAGCTGCCAGACCTGGTTGCCAGGATCAATGCCATCTGAGCGCGACACCCGATGCGCTGGCGGGGCACACCCAATTGCACCGCCCCATCATCCGACACAAAACCCCATCAGACAGGACAGGCCCAATGCCCCATGCCGAGCTCAAATATTCTGACGATTTGAAGATCGACAGCGCCGCCATTCTGGCCCGGATCGAGACGATCATCCAGAACCATGATGCCGGTGCCGGGCTATGCAAGGGCCGCGCCTATCCCATCGCGCAATACCATCATAGCCATGTCACCATCAGCGTGACCCTGCTGGTCAAAGCGCACCGCGACACCGACTTTTCAAACGCACTGCTAAGCCAGCTGAACCAGGAAATCGGCGCAATGCTGCCACGGCCTTGCGAATTTTCGCTCGGGCTACAGTATTCCACCCCGTTTTACGTGACCCGCCGCTTGACGGCATAACCCCGCCCCATCCGCACTGCATGCGCTGTGGCTGGAACAGCCTGCTATACATGACCGATACCGCCGCAGCTTGGGCGAATCGATACCGGAGAGGGGCAAAATGCGTGGCCAATCGGCACCAGCTTGTTAAAAATTGCCCCTGCGTCCGCCAATAAACCACCTCAGATAGCCGGAATTTTATTCACACTTTATTAAGACAACGCCGATCTAGAAGCGCCACCTCCCGGCCTTACTACATGTAGCGAAACCGGGCGCTGCCTGGCTGATCACTACGGTTTATTTCAACCGCACAATATGCTAGCGTTTATGGATAGCAGGCAAAATCGTCAGCCGGAAAACCGGCGGCATAGAGGCAAAAAAATGGCAGTTTTTGAGCAGATCAGGTGTGCTCACCTGATTCGCGGACAGCGGGTACACGCCCGGTTTGTGCTGTGGATCGTGAGTGTTTTTCTCACATTTGGGGTGGTTCTGCTGCCCCCGACCCCGACACAGGCAGCACCCTACGCCGCCATGGTTGTGGATGCCCGGACCGGCGAGGTCTTGCATTCGCGCAACGCCGACACCCGCCTGCACCCCGCCTCCCTGACCAAGATGATGACGCTGTACATTGCCTTTGAAGCCGTGCGGAATGGTGAAATCTCTCTGGATCAAAAAGTCCTCATCAGCCGCAATGCCGCCGCTGAACCCCCCTCCAAGCTGGGGCTGAAATCCGGCCAGCGCATCGCCTTTCGGTATCTGATCCGTGCGGCTGCCGTGAAATCCGCCAATGACGCCGCCACCGCAATCGGCGAGGCAATTTCTGGCTCGGAGGCGGCGTTTGCCCGGCGCATGACCCGCACCGCCAAGGCGCTAGGCATGTCGCGCACCACCTTCAAAAACGCCCATGGGCTGACTGAATCTGGCCATATGTCCACCGCCCGCGACATGACCACCATGGGCCGCCACATTCTGTACGACTATCCCGAATATTATAACCTGTTCTCGCGCAAGACAGCGGATGCCGGGGTGCGGACCGTGCCCAATACCAACCGCCGCCTGCTCGCCTCTTACCGGGGGGCGGATGGGATCAAGACCGGCTATACCCGCGCGGCCGGCTCCAACCTTGTGGCTTCGGCCAAACGGGGCAATGAACGCGTCATTGCGACCGTCTTTGGTGGCAAATCCTCTACCTCGCGCAATGCCAAGATCGCCGAACTGCTGGACCTGGGCTTTCGCCGTGCCCCATCGCGGGCCCGTGTACGCGCCCCTGCCCTGCCGGCCTATGTGGGCAATAGGGGCCTGGATGTCTCTACCCAGGTGGCCAGCAATGGCACGGCAGGCAAAACCGTGCGCGTCAATGGCCTGGTTTCCACTAGCCTGCGTCCCCAGGGCCGCCCCGCAAGTGTCGTAGAAGACGAAGCACCAGTCTTGGTCGCCAGTGCGGAAACCGCAAACGAGGTGGAAACCGCAGCAGAGGACACAATCGCGCTGGACCCCGCAGTGCTGCAGGCCAGCATCTCGGCCGCGATGGCCGAAGCCGAGGTTCTGCCCGCCGCAACAGGATCGGCCCCCTCCGCCGATGGCGAAGCGACCACAACACTGGCCATCGCGCAGGTCGGGGAACAGGCTGAGACACCGGCTGCGGCACCCGCCGTGCAGGTGCGCCCCTATACCGGGTTGCGGCCAATGGCCCGCCCAACCCAGCTGGCCCGCGCAGAATCTGCCAGTGCGGCGGCGGCTGAACCCATCGTGATTACCCGCCTGTCCACCTCTGGCGGACGCTATTGGGGGATCAATGTCGGGCGCTACACCAGCCGCTATCAGGCGGAAAAAGTGCTGCTGCGCACCGCCCTGTCGGAAATGGAGACCCTCGATGGTACCCTGCGCAAGGTGGCCCAGTCGCGCCTTGGCTTTGACGCCAATTTCCTGGGGATGAGCAAAGAAGGCGCCGAACTGGCCTGCCGCCGCCTACGCGCCCGCAACATCAGCTGCGACACCCTAGGCCCATCGTCCTAGCCGCCCGGCGCATGGAAATACCACCGCCGCCGGGGCTTTGCCCGTGACGCACAAGAACAAAGGCTCCTTTTCAACAAAGGAGCCTTTTGTGTTTCCTGGCCCAGGCCAGTTCCATTCCGGTTGGTCGTCATCAGGGCTTGGGGTGATCATCCCATTCTTCACTTAGGATGCGGCGTGAATCGCCTTCCGGATCATCATACTGATTGGATCGCACCGTATAGATAAAGGCCACCAAAGCGCCGCCACCCAGCAGCAGGGATATGGGGATAAGATAGGCAAGAACGCTCATGGTCTGGTCCTGTCGGTCAGGCCCTGCCGCCCTATTTCAGGCGCAGGGCATTCAAGGATACGGTAATGGAAGAGGTAGACATCGCCAGCGCCGCGATCAAGGGCGTTGCAAAACCGGCGATGGCAAGCGGCACCGCCACCACGTTGTAAAGGGTTGCAATGCGAAAGTTTTCGCGGATGCGTCTTGTTGCCTTACGGGCCAGAACGCAGGCCTCGGCAATGGGTTCAAGATCTTGCCCCAGCAACACGATATCCGATGCCACCCGCGCCGCATCCAGCGCAGAGGCCGGCGAGATCGACACATGTGCCGCCGTCAGCGCCGCCGTGTCATTCAGCCCATCCCCTACCATCAAAACCCGATGCCCTTGATCAGACAGCGCCTGGATTCGCGTTGCCTTATCCTTGGGCAGAGCCTCTCCCTGCCAGGTCTTGATCCCAAGACGGGTGGCCAGATCCGCCACTGCGGCGTTGGTATCGCCAGACATCAGCAGCACCTCTTTGCCTGCCGCCTGCAACTGTGCCACCGCCTGCGCAGCGCCGGGGCGCAGCGCATCGTGAAACAGAAAAGCACGCGGAGCCGTGCCATCCCCCCTGTCCAGCCAAGCCGCCGTCTGCCCGCCCTGCTCTGCTCCGAGCCAGCCGGCACGGCCAAGGCGTACCTGGCGCCCCTGAAACAGGCCTTCGGTACCATAGCCGGGATGCTCTTGCAGGGCACTGATCGCGGCCGGATCGACGCCGACTGCCTGTGCCGCCCCGGTAAGGGCCTGCGACAGGGGATGGGCCGACCCCTGCGCCAGGGCCAGCGCCAAGGCCAGATCGGCATGCGAAAAATCATCCAGGTTTTCCAACTGCGGTGTGCCTGCTGTCAGGGTGCCCGTCTTGTCAAAAACAACGGTATCGACCTCGGCCAGCCGTTCCAGCGCGGTGGAATCCTTGATCAACATGCCGCGTTTGAACAGCCGTCCCGAGGCAGCCGTGGTCACCGCCGGCACCGCCAGCCCCAGCGCACAGGGACAGGTGATAATCAAGACGGCGGCGGCAATATTCAGCGCCATGCGCAGATCGAATGTGTACAGATACCAACCTACAAAGGCCAAGGCTGACAGAATATGCACCCCCGGCGCATAAAGTTTTGCCGCCCGATCCGCCAAGGATGTATAGCGCGAGCGCCCAGATTCAGCGATGGCGACAAGATCCGCCATCCGGTGCAGCGAGGTGTCCTCGCCCACCGCTTCGGCCCGAACCACCAGCGGCCCGGTCAGATTTACCTCACCGGCAGAAACCTGCGCCCCCGGTTCAACAAAGACCGGCAGCGTCTCGCCCGTCAGCAAAGAGCGGTCCAGCTCGGACTGGCCCTCGGTGATGCAGCCATCCACCGGCATCCGCCCACCAGGGCGCACCAGAATCAGATCATTCAGGGCCAGATCCGCCACTGGCACTTCGACCGGCACACCATCCTGCATACGCAGGGCGCGCGGCACCTCTAACGCCGCCAGTTCCTCTGCTGCGGATCGCGCCACCGCGCGGGTGCGATAGTCGAGATAGCGCCCCGCCAGCAAAAAGAAGGTTAGCGTCAGAGCCGCATCAAAATAGGCATGCTCGCCCGACAGGCTGGTCTCCCACAGCGAGGTGATCAGCGCCAGCGCCAGCGCCAGAACAATCGGCACATCCATATTGAGCCGCCCCACCCGCAGGGCGCTCCAGGCATTGGTAAAGAAGGGTTTGCCAGCAAATATCACCGCCGGAAAGGCAATCGCCGCCGAGATCCAGTGGAACATATCGCGGGTTGCATCCGATGCCCCGGACCAGACCGAGATCGACAGGAGCATCACATTCATCGAGGCAAAGCCGGCAACCGCCAGCCGCATCAAGAGATCCCGCCCGGCCCGGTCGCTTTGGGTGGCGGCAAGGCTGGCCAGATCCAGCTCATGCGCTTCAAATCCCAGGCCTTCCAGCACCGGGATCAGATCGGCAGCGCGCAGATCTGGATCTGCCTCGATCAGGGCACGCTTTAGCGTCAGGTTGACCCGCGCGGAATGAATGCCCGGATGGGCATTCAGCCCCCGTTCCACCGTCGAGATACAGGCCTGACAATGGATTGTCGGCAGCGATAGCGCCAGGCGCGCCTCGCTTGGGGCCTGTTCCGGCACCTCTGACGGGGCTGCGACGCAGCCGGGGCATACGGCCATCGCGGGGCGCATCTGAGCTGTCATATCAAGCCTATCCCTTTACATGCAGGATCACCCGCTGGGTGAATTCGACACCATTCTTGGCCCGTGCCACCATGCGAATGTTCCAGTTGCCCGGCCCCAGATCCGCCGGGGCGACATAGGCGGTGCCGTTGAACTGAAAATCGGGTTTCTGGTCGTCCTTGACATGGGTGGCCCGCCCCAGCGTCGCGCTAAGCTTTGCCACCTCAACCGGCTGCCCTTCGGCATCGGTGATTTCCAGCATGACCTGATCCTCTTGTGCCGAGGCATAGACCGACCAGCCCAGGGATTGCTGCGCCGAGCGCCGCACGTCAAATTCCTGACTGGCGACATAGGAGTTTTTCACCTCCAGCCCCGGAAAGGTATTGATCGCATTATAGGCCAGCGCCAGATTGACACCAATGATGACCGTAAAGGCACCGCAAAAGACCATCAACGCATGTCGACCAGTAAATTCTCGTGTCGTTTTTGCCATCTGGTCAGTTTCCTTTGCCATTGAAGGTGGTGTCCTTATAGGCCCGATCCCCGGTGATCAGATCTTCGACCCAGATCCGCACCGGCGTCGCCTGCGCGCTGGTGGGCGCTGCGCCTTTGGGCGTCACGATATAGACCCGTTGAAGGTAGGCGGTATCCGCCGGAACCTCAACCGAAGCATAGGGCGTGCCTTCCAGCTGGATCCGCATGCTTGGATCCCCTTTCAGCGACAATTCAAAGGGCCGTGGTTCGCCATGTTTGTTGCGCAGGCGCACATCGTAGGTATTGCGCACCGAGCCATCCGAGAGGGTGACAAAGGTGGGGTTACGCACCGGCGCCACGGTCAGGTCGATATCGGAGCGGATGAACAGGGCAAAAACCAGCGCCAGCCCCACAAAACCCCACATAGCGGTATACATGATGGTACGCGGGCGCAGGATATGTTTCCAGATGTTCTTGGGTGGCTGGCCTGCGCGTTCATGCGCCTCATCCGAGAGCGCCATATAGTCGATCAACCCGCGTGGCTTGCCAATCTTTTCCATCACATCATCGCAGGCATCAATACAGAGCGCACAGGTGATACATTCCAGCTGCTGGCCATCGCGGATATCAATCCCCACCGGGCAGACGTTGACGCAGGCCATGCAGTCGATGCAATCGCCCTGGGGCGGCTCTGCGATTTCGGCCTTGCCCTTGTTCTTGTTCAGCTTGCCACGTGGTTCGCCACGCCAGTCACGGTAGCCTACAACCAGGGTGTCTTCGTCCATCATCGCGGCCTGAATACGCGGCCAGGGGCAGGCATAGATGCAGATCTGTTCGCGAGCGATGCCCCCGAAGAAGAAGGTCGTCGCGGTCAGAACCAGCATGGTGGTATAGGCAATGGGATGCGCCTGACCGGTCACCAGATCAACAAACAGCGTGGGCGCATCGGCAAAATAGAACACCCAGGCACCGCCCGTTGCCAGACCAATCAGCAGCCAGGACAGCCATTTGGTCAACCGCAGACGCGCCTTGCGCAGATCCATCTTTTTCTGCCGGTGCAGCCGCAGGCGGGCGTTGCGATCGCCTTCGATCCAACGTTCAACCAGAATAAAAAGGTCGGTCCAGACGGTCTGCGGGCAGGCATAGCCGCACCAGACCCGCCCCAGCGCCGAGGTGAACAGGAACAGCCCCAGCCCCGCCATGATCAGCAGCCCGGCGACAAAGTAGAATTCATGCGGCCAGATTTCGATCCAGAAGAAGTAAAAGCGGCGGTTGGCCAGATCCAGCAGCACCGCCTGATCCGGCAAAGACGTGCCTCGATCCCAGCGTATCCAAGGAGTTATGTAATAAATCCCCAGGGTAATCACCAAGATATACCACTTCAGATTGCGAAAAGCCCCAGAGACGCGCCGTGGAAAAATAGGTTCTCTGGCGGCATAGAGGCTGGGGGCGGGATCGGAATCACTCACGGACTCACTCCACTGAATTTGTGTCTTGTGTTGCGGTTCTTTCAAATCTTGCGAGGCTGCTCTTTGACGTGGATCAAAAAAGCACATCAGACAGGCATCTTTATAGCCAGCCCGTGTTTGCCCTAGGTGATTGTGCCTGAATTTTTATGCCGCCGCAGCCAGGAAATGAACAGGCGCAGCTGGCGCCGCTGCACCCCGGGGCGGGTTACTATATGGTAGCCCCGATCCTGATGTTCAGTGAACAATTCCACCAGCCGCCCCGCCTGCAAATCCTCTGCGACAAAGGCTTTTACCCCCACCGCGACGCCCTGGCCGTCGCGAACGGCCTGCATCAACAGATTGCCCGGCAATTTGATGCTGGCCCCCCGAACCGCCTTTGCCACCCCGCGCGAACGCAGCCAGAGATCCGACTCGGTGGTGCCCAGTTCTTCCAGCCAGGGATAATCAAGCAGATCCTCGGGGCAGTGCACCTGCCGCCCCTGCAACAGGCTGGGATTGGCCACCACCACCATGGGCGTCGGCAGCAGCGGTTCACATTCCAGGCCTGGCCAGTGGCCAGCGCCATAGCGCAGGGCAATATCAATGCCACCAGGCTGCAATTCGACCAGTTCACCACGCGGGTCGAGAACCAGGTCGATTTCGGGGTGTTTCAGGCGAAATTCGGCAAGGCGCGGCATCAGCCAATTGGCGGCAAACATCGGGGTGCAGCTGATATGCAAAGGGCGGGCGGCCCCCTGGGCGCTAATATCCTGCACCGCCGATTGAACCGCACCAAAACCCAGCAACAATGCCTGTGCCAGATGCGCGCCCTCTTGTGTCAGTTCCAGGCTGCGATGGCTGCGATCCAACAGCGGCGCGCCCAGGTGATCCTCCAGGCTGCGCAGCTGTTGGCTGATGGCAGCATGGCTGACATTCAGGGCCATGCCGGCCTTTGCGATATTTCCATGCTCTGCATAGGCGCAAAAGGCCCGAAGGGCCGCGAGTGGCGGTAGCGACAGCCAGTCCATATGTAACCTCAACTTACATAACTACATTCTTCCTGAGTCGCATGCCACGCGCCGTTTGACCAGAGTGAAGACACAGAACACCAGCATAGGAGGTTTCAAGATGCTGACTGATATCTACGCCCGCTCCTTGTTGACTGCGACCCGGCACAGCCAGGTGCCCCTGAGGGATCTTCCCAAGGCCAGCCCGCCCCGGCGCAGAATCGTCCCACTGCTACGTGCCCTCAGGCTCTGGGGGACAGCCCGCATTCCGGCGCAACCGGTCTGCCAGCCTGCCTGCTGCGGTGAGGTCAAAAGCCTATGACCCCTATGGCAAAAGCCTTGGCCATTCGGTTAGCAGCCTCGGGCTAGGGGTCGGTGTTGGGTGGATCCGGTGAGAGCAGGAAAAGGCGTCGGCTTTTCAGGAAACGCGCGAACAGATCGAAAAGCCGACGCCGACGCCCAAGAATCCTACAGGGAATCCTTGGGATCTCCGGCTGATCAGCCCGCCATTCCCCCAGCGCGCTGTCTCAGCCTGCGTCCTCCTGCCTTTCAATAAAGCCGGTTTTGGCGCCTGGCGAATTGACCTCTGTCAAATGGGGCCAGAAATATTACCGCTCCGCCGGATCATTCACACAAAAAGGACCGCCCCAGGGGGCGGCCCAAACTGTCATCAGCGTATCCCTGCCAGGCTGCGATTATTCGCCACCACCCAGCTGGTGCACATAGGCCGAAACCGCGCGAATCTCTGCCTCGGTCAGGCGGGTGTTCCAAGGTGGCATCACCCCATAGCGGGAATTTGTCACCGTCTCGGTCAGGGTGGCGTAATCGCCGCCATAGAGCCAGATCGCATCCGCAAGATTAGGCGCGCCCTGGCTGCGATCACCGCTACCGTCTTCCATGTGGCAGGAAGAACAGTTGTCTTCAAAGACAACGGCCCCGGCGGCGACCGCCGATGCGTCCTGTGGTTCACCCGAAAGCGACATGACAAAGTTCACCACCTGGTCGATTTCGTCTTTCTCCAGCAGTTCATCACGGCCAAAGGCGGGCATTTCGGAATAGCGCGCATCGTCGCTCTCCTCATTCCGGATCCCGTGTGAAACGGTTGTGTGGATCTCCTCAATAGAGCCCCCCCACAGCCAATCATCGTCCAACAGGTTGGGATAGCCCTTGGCACCAGCCGCACCAGATCCATGGCACTGGGCGCACCAGGTCTTGAACACTGCAGACCCCGCCGAGACCGCATAGGGCCCCATATCGGCATCCCCGGAAATGGCAGTCAGATCGGCCGCTTCCAGTTTGGCGTTCATCGGCGCGTTGGCCTCTTCGACCGCCGCGATTTCAGCGGCAACATCCGCGCGTGTCGACCAGCCCAACAACCCAGAGGTGGCCGAGTTCACCATTGGCCAGGCCGGGTACAGAATGGTGTAGCCAATCGCCCAGACAATGGTTGCATAGAGGGTCCAAAGCCACCAGCGCGGCATTGGATTGTCGAATTCTTCAATCCCGTCCCAGCTATGGCCAGTGGTGTTGGGATCGTCATCGTATTTCTTGACGGGTTTGCTCATGTCCGCGCCTCCTTATGTGCGGCGGGTGTCGCCTCGGCCTCGTCGGGGGCCGGAGCGTCTACGTGGCGAAAGGGAATGCTGGCTGTGTCCTCATAAACCGCTGTGCTGCCTGGGCGGAACGCCCAGATCACAACCAAGGTGAAAAACGAGAACAGAAACAAGAGCATCCAGCTATCTGCGAATTCCCGCAGGAGGGTGTAGATTTCCATCTGTATGTCTCCTTAGCGGCTTGCGTCGGGGGTGAAGGTCGAGAAATCAACCAAAGTCCCCAGCATTTGCAGATAGGCGATCAGGGCATCAGCTTCTGATACACCTGGTTGGCCATCAAAGTTGCGCACGCTGACCTTGTCGCCATAGCGTTCAAGCAGGCCATCGTAATCGGAATCCGGATCGGCCTGGGCCTTAAAGTCGGCCTGGGCACTGGCGATCATGTCATCGCTATAGGGCGTGCCGACCATGGCATTGGCCGCCATAAGATCCCCGATGTATTTGCCATCGACGTGGGCACGTTCCAGAAAGCCATATTTAGGCATGACTGATTCCGGCACCACAGCCTGCGGGTTGCGCAGGTGGTCCACGTGCCATTCATCCGAATAGCGACCACCCACACGGGCCAGATCCGGCCCGGTCCGTTTTGACCCCCACTGGAAGGGGTGGTCATACATCGACTCTGCCGCCAGCGAGTAATGGCCGTAGCGTTCGACCTCATCCCGCATCGGGCGGATCATCTGGCTGTGGCAGGTGTAACAGCCTTCGCGGATATAGATGTCACGCCCTGCCAATTCGAGAGGCGTGTAAGGGCGCATGCCCTCGACCTCTTCGATGGTGTTTTCCAGCCAGAACAAGGGTGCGATCTGCACCAGCCCGCCAATGGTCACAACCAGAAAGCTGCAAACCAGCAGAAGCGTCGCGTTGGTCTCGAGGATTTTGTGTTTGTCGAGAATGGACATTTGCTATCCCTCCTTATTCTGCCGGAACCGAGACCGTAAGGCTCGCTTCTTTGGCGGGGGCACGACGGACTGTCATCCACAGGTTGTAGCACATGATGAGCGCACCAGAGAGGAACATCACCCCACCAAGACCACGCACGATATTCATCGGTTTCTTCGCAGCAACCGTGTCAGCGAAAGAGTTCACCAGGAAGCCATTGGCATCAACTTCGCGCCACATCAGGCCTTCCATGATCCCGGTCACCCACATCGAGGCGGCGTAGAGAATGATGCCGATTGTGGCGAGCCAGAAGTGCCAGGAAACCAGGCTCAGGCTATAGAGACGCTCACGCTTCCACAGAACCGGAACCAGGAAGTACAGAGCACCAAAGGTGATCATGCCGTTCCAACCCAGCGCACCGGAGTGCACGTGACCAATGGTCCAGTCAGTGTAGTGCGACAGCGAATTCACGGCGCGGATCGACATCATCGGGCCTTCAAAGGTCGACATGCCGTAAAAGCCGATCGAGATCACCATCATGCGGATAACAGGATCGGTGCGCAGCTTGTCCCAGGCGCCAGACAGCGTCATCAGACCGTTGATCATGCCACCCCAGGAGGGCATCCACAGCACGATCGAGAACACCATGCCAAGGGTCGAAGCCCAGTCAGGCAGCGCGGTGTAATGCAGATGGTGCGGACCGGCCCAGATATACAGGAAGATCAGCGCCCAAAAGTGGATGATCGACAGTTTGTAGCTGAACACCGGACGTTCGGCCTGCTTTGGCACAAAGTAGTACATCATGCCAAGGAAGCCCGCAGTCAGGAAGAAGCCCACGGCGTTGTGGCCATACCACCACTGCACCATGGCATCCTGCACGCCAGACCAGACGATGACCGATTTGGACCCCCAGATCGACACCGGAATGGTCATGTTGTTGACCAGGTGCAGCATCGCGACGGTGACGATAAAGGCCAGGTAGAACCAGTTGGCCACATAGATATGCGGTTCTTTGCGTTTGATCACGGTGCCAAGGAAAACCGCCAGATAGGCAACCCAGACAATGGTCAACCACAGGTCAACATGCCATTCGGGCTCGGCGTATTCTTTCGACTGGGTGCCGCCAAACAGGTATCCGGTTGCCGCCAGCACGATGAACAGCTGATAGCCCCAGAACACGAACCAGGCCAGATTGCCCCCCCAGAGGCGCGCGGCGCTGGTGCGCTGCACGACGTAGAAAGATGTCGCAATCAGCGCGTTGCCACCAAAGGCGAAAATCACCGCCGAGGTATGCAGAGGACGCAGCCGACCAAAGTTGGCAAAGCCCTGCGCCCATTCAAAGTTCAAGCCCGGAAAGGCCAGCTGAAAGGCGATAAAGGTACCGGCCAAAAAGCCCACGACCCCCCAGAAGGCGGTGGCGATCACGCCAGCCCGGACGACACTGTCAAAATATTCGTTTTGCGGGCTTCCCCCGGCTGGTTTGGCTTCGCCCGTATGGCGCAGCGTGTACAAAAACAGACCACCCGCCACGAGCATGACGATAATCGCATGCACCTGATAGGCTAAATCCCGCGCATAATTGGTCCCGATCATCGCAAAAAGCGTGACCAAGCCAAGCGCTATCAGCTTGATATAATTAGACATATTACGTCCCTTCACCATGTCTCCGCGATTCTTGCAGTCGCGTGAAACCCATCTATTCGATACTCTAAATGCAAAACATATGCCGCGAATACATTGATCTGCATCAAGACAATCCCATTTCAATTGTGACACATCAGAAAGCGATCAACCACTGCAACCCTAACCTTTGCGGGGTGAAATCCATAGCCAGATGAGGGGAAACATGACCTATAAAACCATTCTCACGGTTCTGACATCGCAGGACACCGCAGCGACGCCTCTGGCACAGGCGGCGGAACTGGCCGCAATCTTTGACGGCCATGTGGAAGCGCTCTGTCTGGGGGTCGACCACACCCAGACCGGTTATTACTACGCCGGAACCAATGCGATGATCCTGCAAGAAACCATGACCCGCGCAAAAACAGATGCCGCTGACTTGCAGGCCTATGCCGACGCAGAACTGCAAAAGGCCGGTATTCCGTTTTCCAGCGATGCCGGCATCGCCCAGATTGCCGATATGGGCCGCCATGTTGCACAGCAGGCGCGGTTCTCGGATCTGGTGGTTCTGGGGCAGCCCTACGGCAAGAACAAGGGCGTAGAGGCCGAGCCAGTGGTCGAATCTGCACTGTTTGAAGGGCGCGCGCCAGTGCTCGTCGTGCCGGATGATGCGCCGCTGATTGGCCAGCCCAAAACCGTGCTGGTCGCCTGGAATGAAAGCACCGAGGCCATGGCCGCCATTCGCAAATCTCTGCCGTTCTTGACCGGCGCGGATTTGGTGCGCATCGTGGTGATCGACCCGCCGCAACACGGGCCTGACCGCTCTGACCCTGGCGGCTTGCTGGCACAGATGCTGGCGCGCCACGGGGTGGCCTGTGAAATTGACGTGCTTAGCAAAACCCTGCCGCGGGTCTCGGATGTGCTGATCCGGCACGCGACCGACACCCAGGCCGATTTGATCGTGATGGGGGCCTATGGCCATTCGCGCTTTCGCGAGGCAATCCTGGGCGGTGCCACCCGCAACATGCTGGAAAAGGCGACCGTTCCGGTGCTCATGGCGCACTAGGCGTTTCTCATCCGCGACACCAAAGGCCTGCCAAATCTGGCAGGCCTTTTACGTTGCAGATCGCGGCAGGCGCCATGGTGGCTGCTCAGCAACGCATAAAGTGCAGACCTTGGAATTGCGCCCGCATCTGCTGCACGGATTGCGCAACCGCAGCCGGATCATTTCCAGCCAGCCCCGCTGCAATCAGACGGGCCAAGGCCGGGGCATCCTGCGGGGTGACGCCACGGCGCACCAATTCCGGGGTACCAATGCGCAGCCCGTTCATATCACCCGCCACCGGATCAATCGGCAGACCAATCCCGCAGGCCAGGAAACCGGCCTGGCGCAGCCGTTTTGACGCCGCCTGCCCGCCGCCAAATCGCGCAGCCTCCAGCGCAAACTGATGCGAGCTGGTAGCCTGCGCATCCCTGCCGCCGCCCGGCTTGTAGACCGGCATCCCCAGCGCTTCCAGCTCTGTCGCCAGGGCCTGGGCCAAAGCGACCATCGCATCAGCATAATCCGCGCCGTGATCAACCCAGTCCAGCAGGCTCAACGCTAGAGAGGCGGATTTTGCCGCATCAAAATTTGCCGTCATGCCTGGAAAGGCGATAGCATCCAGCCGCTCGGCAATCGCGCTGTCATTGGTGACAATCAGCCCGCCAGCCGGACCACCGAGGCTTTTGTAGGTGCTCATGGTCATCAGATGCGCGCCCTGTTCCAGAGGGTTGGCCCAAACGCCCCCCGCAATCATGCCGCATTGATGCGCCGCATCAAACAGCACCTTGGCACCGACCTCATCGGCAATGGCACGAATTTCGGCCACCGGATGCGCAAAAAGGTTGAGACTGCCGCCGATGGTGATCAGCCGGGGCCGCAACTGCTGCACCTGGTCATGCAGCGCCGCCAGATCCACCGTGTAGCCATCGGCATTGACCGGCGCGGAATGTGGCACCAGCCCATAAAGACCGGCGCAGCCATCGCTGTGGTGGGTCACATGGCCACCCACCGTCGCAGGCGGCGCGATGATGATATCGCCGGGGCTGGTGAGCGCCATAAAACCATAGAGATTGGCCAGCGCCCCGGAACCCACCCGGATTTCAGCGTATTTCGCCCCAAAGACCTGCGCGGCCAGAGCCGCCGCCATGACCTCTATCTCTTCGATCGCCTCCAGCCCCATTTCGTATTTGTCACCCGGATAGCCCAGAGACGGACGGCTGCCCAAGCCCCGCGCCAGAACGGCCTCGGCGGCGGGGTTCATCACATTGGTCGCTGGGTTCAGATTGAAACAGTCATGATCGTGGATCTGACTGTTGCGCTGGATCAGGGCCTCTATGCGCGCGGCGACGGCGCTGCTGGGCAGGCCATCCGTAGCGGCGTCAATCTCCTGAACGCGGGCCTCACAGTGGGCGGGCACCCAGGCGCGGTTGCCTAATCTTGTCATTTCACGGTCTCCAATAGGGCAGCGTCCGCTGCAGGGGGGCTTTGCATCAGTTGCGCCCTGGGCGGGCTTGTGCGCAAATCAGTTTTCTGAAAATCTAGGGTCAGAAAAATTAAGGCTAATTCATGCCCGTTTCCCCTCCCCGGCCCAAATCCTTTGCCATGACCTCTCTGCGGGCCTTTGAAGCTGCCGCGCGGCTGGGCGGGTTTGCCGCTGCGGCGGATGAGCTGGGCGTTACCCCCGGCGCAATTTCAGCCCAGATCAAGACATTGGAAAGCGCCCTGGGGGCGCCGCTGTTTCAACGCAGCGCCAAGGGGGTGGCGCTTACCCCGCTGGGGGCGCAGGCGCTGCCAGAGTTCAGCCAGGCGTTTGACCAACTGGGACGGGCGGTGCAAATGATGCGCGACAAGGCCGCACCGCGGGTGGTGCATATCGCCACCCTGCCCGCGATTGCGCAATTCTGGCTTTCGCCACGTCTGCCGCAGCTGCGCACCGCCCTCCCCAATACCGAAATCTCAATCACCGCGCTGGAGCAGCCGCCGAATCTCAAGCGCACACCCTATGATCTGTGCCTGTTCTTTGATGCGGATCGCGGGGATGTACTGGCCGAGGATGTGATCTTTCCGGTCTGTACGCCGCAGCTTGCAGCCCGACTGCGCAGCCCCCAGGCTCTAACAGATCACCCCTGCCTGTTCGACACCACCTGGGAGGGCGACTGGCACCACTGGCTTGAGAGTGCCGCTCCGCAGCACCAAATCACGCCGCGTGGGCCGCTCTATTCGCTCTATGCGCTGGCGGTGGAAGAGGCACTGAACGGAGCCGGGATCCTGATCGGGCACCAGGCCCTGTTGGCGCCGCATCTGGCCAGCGGCCGCCTCGTCGCGCCCTTTGCCCATCGCGCACAGCTGCCACACGCCCTGCGCCTGTGGCACATGTCCGGGCGCAGCGCCGATTCTGCCAGTCGCCAGGTTGCCGCTTGGCTACGCGAAAACCCTGGCTAGACCATCATCTGGCGACCTGCCCGGCGCAGTCTCTACCAAGCCGGGAAAAGCCAAACCAAAGACGATCAGCTAAGGAAACCACCATCGCTGTCATCGCCGGCTTCTTCAAACAGGCGGGCCATATTCGGCACATGAATACGGCGCTTGCCTTCCAGGGTAATTACCCCGTCTTTTTTCAACGCAGACATCTGACGGCTGACCGTTTCCAGCGTGAGCCCTAGATAATCTGCCATGGCCTCACGGGTGAGCGGCAGATCAAAGGTAAGCGTATTGACCACCCCCTGTGGCGTCAGAGAGGCATCTCGGCGGGCAATGATCGTCAGCAGGCTGGCGATTTTTTCCCGCGCGGTTTTCCGGCCCAGCACCAGCATCCATTCTCGCGCAGCGTCCAGCTCATCCAGGGTCATTTCAAGCAAGCGTTGCGCAATATGCGGCGTCCGCGCCATCAGGTCTTCAAAGGGTTTCTTGCGGAAACAGCACATCACCAGATCGGTGGTGGCCACCACATTATAGGCGGCACCACTGCGCCCCGGACGGCCGACAAAGTCGCTTGGCAACAACAGCCCCACCATCTGGGTGCGGCCATCCTCCATTGTCTGGGTCAACGTCGCGATGCCAGAGACCACAGAACCAACAAAGTTCATCACGTCCCCAGACCAGATGATCGATTGCCCCGCCTCATAGCTACGGTAGTATTTGATACCATCCAGCGCCGCCAGTTCATCTTCTTCGCAGCGGGCGCAAACGGCGCGGTGGCGAATCGGGCAATCAGCGCAGCTGACATGGGCGAGGGTATCGACGGTCATAAGTAATCCCATTTGATCCAGGTCAATTTCAGTCGTGCCATCGCCCCCTAGAATAGGGATATGTCTCAGGAATCACAATTGGCCAAGCTCGGATTGTTTCGCGCCAAAGTGCCGCGATACACCAGTTATCCAATACCAGAGAATTTCAGCCTCAGCCTTGGCCCCGAACACTTTGCATCCTGGCTGGAGCAAATTCCTGAGGGCAGTCAGATCGGGCTGTATCTCCATATACCCTACTGCCAGAATCTCTGTTGGTTTTGCATGTGCCGCACCCAAGGGGCGCGCTCTATTGCGCAGGTCGAAGCCTATGTCACAGCATTGCAGCAGGAAATCGCCCTGCTGAAACCGCATCTGCCAAACAGGGTTCAACTGGCCCGGCTCCACTGGGGCGGCGGCACACCGACCATCTTGCCACCTGAACTAATAGCGACACTGTCAACCGCGCTTGCCGGGCTTGCTCCGCTGGCACCAAAGGCCGAGTTTTCTGTTGAAATAGACCCGAATGATTTTGACCAGCCCCGCTGCGATGCCCTGATGAAGGCCGGGATGACGCGGGCCTCGATTGGGGTTCAGGGCTTTGGCGCAGAGACCCAGCAGGCAATTGGGCGATCTCTGCCGTTTGAAACGCTGCAAAACTGCGTCGAAATGCTGCGGCGTGGTGGGATTCGTGCGCTCAGCACCGATCTTCTATTTGGCCTGCCCCATCAAAGCCAGGCGCAGATCACCCAAGACATCACAGACCTGCTGTCGCTCTCGCCAGACCGCGTGGCTCTATATGGGTACAAGCACCTCCCGGCTCAGATCCGTCGCCAGGCGATGATTCCTTCGGAAACCCTGCCCACACCAGAGGCGCGGCTGGCCCTGTTTGAGAGTGCAAGACACTGCTGTCTGCAGGCAGGCTATCAACAAATCGGGCTAGAGAGTTTCGTGCGTCCCGGTGATAGCCTGATCCGCGCCCGCGACAGTCGGAATCTGCGGCGGGAGTTTCAAGATTATAGCGATGCGCCGACGGATATCTTGATTGGGCTTGGTGCCTCGGCCATATCGCGGCTGCCGCAGGGCTATGTGCAGAACGCACCCGGCACCGCGCACTATATGGACGTGATCGATCGCGGCACCTTCGCCTCGGCGCGGGGGCATGCCTTTCAGGGCGATGATCGCCTGCGGGGGCGCATGATAGAGGCACTGTTGTGTCATTTCACAATCCGCAGTGCCGATCTCGTGGCCGAATTCCCAGAGGCGGCGCCACAGGTCAATGCCCTGCTCGACAAGGCGTGCGCAGCCTTTCCCGGTGTATTGATCCGCACCGCCGAAGGCGTTGATCTGCCGCCTGACGCGCGCCCTCTGGCACGGGTGGTCGCGCAGGCCTTTGACGCCTACGCCGACACCCCACCCCAGCGCATACCTGCAGCCTAGAGCCTGTCGCGGGATTCGCATGCAGGCGACCACACTCTGGCTGATTGATTTTGCATGCTTCAGATGCGCGAAACCGGCACCCACTTTTGCGCAACAGGCTCTAGCGGGTCGCGGCCAGCAACTGTCGGGTGTAGTCCTGCTGTGGGTTTTCAAACAGCGCGTCGGCGGTCCCCGCTTCGACGATATCGCCCTGTTTCATCACCACCACCTGATGCGACATGGCGCGCACCACGTTCAGATCGTGACTGATGAAAAGATAGGCCAGACCATACCGCGCTTGCAGATCGCGCAGCAGCTCGACGATCTGCACCTGCACGGTCATATCCAGCGCCGAGGTAGGTTCATCCAGCACCACCAGTTTTGGACGCAGCACCATGGCGCGGGCGATGGCAATGCGCTGGCGCTGGCCGCCGGAAAATTCATGCGGATAGCGGTCCATGCTGGCAGGATCCAACCCGACCTCTGCCATTACCTCGGCCACCAGATCACGCGGGGCGCGGTGTTGATCGACCTTATGAATGGCCAACCCTTCGGCAATGATCTGGGCGCAGGTCATGCGCGGGCTGAGCGAGCCAAAGGGATCTTGAAACACGATCTGCATATCCTTGCGCAGGCTTCGCAGATCGCGCGTTGACCATTGGCGCAGGTCATCACCACAAAACTGCACGGCGCCTTCGGATGCGATCAGCCGCATGATCGCCAGCGCCATGGTGGTCTTGCCCGACCCAGATTCGCCAACGATGCCAAGGGTTTCGCCAGCCCGTACCGAAATGGAACATGGATTCACCGCCTTCACATGGCCAACGGTGCGCTTCAGCAGCCCCTTTTTGATCGGAAACCAGACCTTCAGATCGCGGGTCTCAATCAGCTTGGCCGCATCCGATGAAACAGGCGCCGGCTGGCCCGACGGCTCTGCCGCCAAGAGTTTCCGGGTATAGGCATGTTGCGGGTTGTCAAAGACCTCAACCGCCGGGCCTTCCTCGACGATTTCGCCGCCCTTCATCACGCAGACCCGATCGGCAATGCGGCGCACCACATTCAGATCATGGGTAATGAACAGCAGGCCCATGCCTTCGCTTTTCTTCAGCTCGGCCAACAGTTCCAGGATCTGCGCCTGAATGGTCACATCCAGCGCCGTTGTGGGTTCATCCGCGATCAGCACCTCAGGCTTATTGGCCAGGGCCATGGCGATCATCACCCGCTGACGCTGACCACCGGACAGTTCGTGCGGATAGGCCCCAAGGCGGCTTTCAGCGTCGCGGATACCCACCTTTTGCATCAATTCCAGAATGCGTGCCCGCGCGGGGGCACCCTGTAGCCCCTGATGCAGCGCCAGCGATTCCTCCAATTGTTTTTCAATGGTGTGCAGCGGGTTGAGCGATGTCATCGGCTCTTGGAAGATAAAGCTGATGTCATTGCCGCGCACCTGCATCAGGTGCTTTTCCGAGGCGCCGACCATTTCAACCCCGTCATAGGTGACAGAGCCCTCAACGATGGCGCTATCTCCCAGCAGCGAAACCGTCGAGAGGGCCGAGACGGATTTACCAGATCCGGACTCGCCCACCAGGGCCACGGTTTCACCGCGCCCTACGGAAAAGGACACGCCCTTCACGGCTTGGGTGACCTGGCCATCCTGGCGGAAAGACACACGCAGGTCGCGAACCTCAAGTATGGCACTCATGAAAAGGTCTTTCTGGGATCAAAGGCGTCGCGGATCCCTTCAAAGATGAAGATCAGCAGCGACAGCATCAGGGCAAAGGTGAAAAAGGCAGTAAAGGCCAGCCAGGGGGCCTCCAGGTTTTGTTTTGCCTGCAGGGTCAGCTCACCCAAGGAGGGTGCCGAGGAGGGCAGGCCAAAGCCAAGGAAATCCAGCCCTGCCAGGGCGCTGATGGTGCCGGTGATGATGAACGGCAGCATGGTCAGCGTCGCCACCATGGCATTGGGCAGCATGTGGCGCAGCATGATGGTCATATTACCCACGCCCAGGGCCTTGGCCGCGCGAACATACTCCAGATTGCGCGCCCTCAGGAATTCTGCACGCACCACGCCCACAAGCGAGGTCCAGCTGAACAGGATCATCAGCCCCACCAGCAGCCAGAAACTGCGGCCGAGAATGGCAAACATGATGATGATCACATAGAGCGTTGGGGTAGAGCTCCAGATCTCGATCACCCGCTGGAACACCAGATCGAGCCAGCCCCCGAAATAGCCCTGCACCGCACCGGCCAGAATGCCAATCACCGTGGCCGCGCCAGTCACCATCAATGTGAACAGGATCGACAGACGAAAGCCATGGATAACCCGTGCCAATACATCGCGTTTGGTATCATCGGTGCCCAGTAGGTTCTGCCTATTCGGCGGCAAGGGTGCCGCGCCGGGGCGATCCACGGTGGTGTTGAAGGAATAAGGAATCAGCGGCCAGAGGCTCCACCCCTTATGGAACTCTGCATGATCAAACGTCTCGGCGCGGATCTGCTCGAGAATCTCTTCTGGTTCGTCAAAACAGTCTTCCACCCCACCAGAGCGGATAAGGCATTGCACTTCGGGATCGCGGTAGATCGCTTCGGTTCTGAAATCCCCGCCAAAACTGGTCTCGGGATAGAACTTGAAAATCGGCGTATAGATCTCGCCGCGATAGCTCACCAGGATCGGTTTGTCATTGGCCAGAAACTCGGCAAAGAGCGACAGACCAAAGAGCACCGCAAAGATCCACATCGACCAATAGGCCCGCTTGTTGCGGCGAAAGGTGTTCCAGCGGCGCTGGTTGAGGGGGGAGAGTGCCATGGATCAGCCCTCGCGCTTTTCAAAGTCGATGCGCGGATCAACCAGCACATACATGATGTCCGACAGAATGCCGACAACCAGACTCATCAAACCAAAAATGAACAGGGTGCCAAAAATCACCGGGTAATCCCGTGCCACGGCGGCCTCAAAGCCCAGACGGCCCAATCCATCAAGCGAGAAGATCGTTTCAATGATCAGGCTGCCGGAAAAGAACACGCCAATAAACACCGCCGGAAAGCCGGCAATGACAATCAACATGGCATTGCGAAAGACATGACCATAAAGCACCCGGTGCTCGCTCAACCCCTTGGCGCGGGCGGTGATAACATATTGCTTTTTGATCTCATCCAAAAAGGAATTCTTGGTCAACAGCGTCAGCGTCGCAAAGGCACCAATGGTCGAGGCCATTACCGGCAGCGCGATATGCCAGGCATAGTCTGCGATCTTGCCAAACAGGCTCAGGCTTTCCCAGTTGTCAGAGGTCAGGCCGCGCAGCGGAAAAATCTGCCAGTAAGAGCCGCCGGCGAACAGAACCAACAGCATGATGGCGAACAGAAACGACGGGATCGCATAGGCGGCAATGATCACGCCGCTGGTCCAGGTATCAAACCGCGAGCCATCGCGCAGCGCCTTGCGGATGCCCATGGGGATCGAGATCATATAGGCGATCAAGGTCGACCACAGCCCCAACGAGATCGAGACCGGCATCTTTTCCAACACCAGTTCAGTCACGTCGATCTTGCGAAAATAGCTCTCGCCGAAATCGAAATGCATGTAGTTCCACAGCATCAGGCCAAAGCGTTCCAGCGGTGGCTTATCCAGGCCGAACTGCTCTTGCAACTCGGCGATCAGTTCGGGCGGCAAACCCTGACGGCCCGCATAGCTGTCATTGGCCTCAATGACGCTGGAACCTTCGGCATCGCCACCACCGCCCGCAAAGCCTTCGAACACGTCGCCCCCGCCCTGCAACTGGGCGATGATCTGTTCCACCGGGCCGCCGGGCACAAATTGCACCAGGGTAAAGTTCACCACCATGATGCCAAACAGGGTTGGGATCACCAGCAACAGCCGGCGCAGGATATAGGCTGCCATGTCGCGCCCTTACCGCAAGGCGCCCGAGGCTTTCAATTCAGCCTCGCGGTCCGCATCCACCCACCACAGATCCAGAAGACCGGTGTCATAGGGCGGCAGGTTTTCAGGGTAGGCGTATTGCTTCCAATAGGCCACCCAGCTGACATCCAGATACCAGGTCGGCACCATGAACCGTTTGGCGCGCAATACCCGGTCCAGCGCCTGCGCGTTTGAATGCAGTTCTGCCTGCGTTTTGGCATCGACGATATTGTCGATCAGCGCATCGACCGCCGGATCCGCCAGCCCTGCCGGGTTGAAAACCGAAAACTCATGCGCTTCCGAACCAAAATACTGATAAAGCCCGGTCGAAGGCTCCAGCGCCATGGGATAGGCCGTCGAGATCATATCGAACTCCTTTTCCCGGCGGCGGCTGGTATATTGCGCGTAATCCACCCGGTTCAGCACCGCATCAATGCCCATGGCGCGCAGGTTTGACACATAGGGGCCAACAATGCGTTCCAGCGTTGGACTGTCGAGCAGGAATTCGATCTTCAGCACCTCGCCCTCTGCGTTCTGGCGCAGCCCTTCACCGTTGACGGCCCAGCCGGCCTCATCCAGCAGCTGCATGGCGCGGCGCAGGTTGCGGCGATCATTGGGCCGTTTCGGCTTGGAGCTATGCGCCATCACCGGTTCCGACGTCAGGATGGCAGGATCAATCTGATCCGCCAGCGCGGTCAACACTTCCAGTTCACGCCCCTGGGGGATGCCTTTCGCCTCTAACGCGCTATCCTGCCAGAATGAACTGCGGTGACGGAACAGCCCGTATTGCAGGCTCTCATTGGTCCATTCAAAGTTGAAGGCCAGCTGCACGGCTTCACGGACACGGATGTCCTGGAATTTGGGCCGCAGCAGGTTCATCACAAAGCCATTGGCGGCGGGTACATTGCCGTCGGGGATTTCGTCCTTGATTACATTGCCATTGGCAACTGCCTCGAAATCATAAGACGTGGCCCAGCTTTTGGAGCTGTTTTCCGGGCGCAGGGTATAAACGCCGGCCTTGAAGCCCTCCATCGCGGCGATGCTGTCGCCAAAATACTCTACCCGGATGGTATCATAGTTGTGGCGACCAATATTGACGTTCAGATCCTTGCCCCAATAGTCGGGATTGCGGCGATAGGTAATGCGCTGATTGATTTCAGCCTTTTCCAGAATATAGGGGCCTGATCCGATACCGGGATCAAGGCGCGGTTCGTCCAGGCGACGGTTTTCGGGATCAGCCTCAAACCAGGCCTTGGAAAACACTGGCGTACCTGCCACCTGACTGATCATGGCGCGGCGCGGAAAATCGGGCGAGAAGTAGAATTTCACCTGATGCGGGCCCAGCGCTTCGGCCTTGGGGATCCGCTTGCGCACGGCTTCGGCATAGGACTGCAAGCCCTGATCCAGCAGAATATTGTGGGAAAACACCACATCATCCGCCGTTACCGGGCTACCATCGGAAAAACGCGCCTCGGGGCGCAGATTGAATACCACCCAATCCTGGCTCGGCGGGTATTCCAGGCTTTCGGCGATCAATCCGTAATAAGACCCCGGCTCATCATAGGATTCCACCAGAAGGCTCTCAAAATGGTTTGAGGCCAAAGCCCCGGCGCGACCATTGCGGGTAAAAGGGTTCATACTGTCAAAGGTACCCACCGCTGAAATCGACAGCTCGCCGCCCTTGGGGGCCTCGGGGTTCACATATTCAAAATGGGCAAAGCCTTCGGGGTATTTCAGCGTGCCAAATTCGGCAAAGCCGTGACTTTTGACAGTCTCGCCCTCGGCCCGCAGCGGCAAGGCATGGACCAGCGCAAGGGCAAAGCCCAGGATCAACAGCAAGACGGCGCGGATTGACGCATGTGATGCCTCCACCGCTTTGGCCGCGGGATTGGCCTGACCGGCGCGAATCTGCGATCGCCGCCCCTGCTGATAGCCTGTTTGTTTCTCTGCCATACGGGATGCCATTCGCCACAACCTCCATTGTCTGGCCTTGCACTGGCCCGACTTATTTCCTGTGCCTCAAGCTAAAGCTGGCAGGCGGTAACATTCAAGTTGAGATTGCACCCGCGCGGGCCTGTGCAGATCGCAAGCGCGTGATCAGGCGCGATTTCAAACCCGAACGCCACGCAACACATAAAAAGGGCCGCAGCACATGCCGCGACCCTTGGTCATCCGAAAGATAGAACAATCTGTTCACCCGGATCCCGATTGGGATCAGTTGTCGAGACTGTCCAGATAGGCAATGAGGTTCACTCGGTCTTTTGCTTTGCGCAGGCCAGAGAACGACATCGTGGTGCCAGAGGCATAGCCAGATGGTTTGGTCAGGAAGGCATCCAGCTGTTCTGCTGTCCAGGTACCGCCCAGCCCTGTCAAAGCGTCGGAATAGCCAAAGCCATCCACGCCGGCCTGGGCGCGGTCTACAACGCCATAAAGCGAAGGACCGGTGGAATTCACGCCCTCCTCAATCTTGTGGCAGGCTGCGCATTTCTTAAAGACCTTGGCGCCTTTGCCAACATCAGCCGAGGCCATCAGCTCTTCAAAGCTGACCTCTTCGACCTCAGGGGCCGCTTCTGCGCTGGCAACCTCAATTGTATAAGATTGCTCACCGTGTGCTTCCGCCGAGTAGAGCACATCCGCGGCCCACTGGCCCAGAAGAAGCACCAGGAACGATCCGCAGACACCTGCGGTCGCTTTGGTTAGGGTCATCGTGTCAAACATGAATCGCGTGTCCGTTTTAGCTGTCTGCGTCGTTGTCTAAGGCTTCCACTCGTCAGTGGCAAGGTATAGACAACGCGACGAAATGCCCGTTTGCTGAAGTTTTGCAGGAAAGTCGCACTCATGACCGGAAAAATCGCCATTCAGGGAGAGCTCGGCTCTTACAGCCATGAGGCCTGTCGCAATGCGCGCCACAATATGGAGGTGCTGCCCTGCGCCACATTCGAGGATGTCATCGAGGCGGTACGCTCAGGCGAGGCAGAGCAGGCGATGCTGCCGGTTGAGAATTCGACCTATGGCCGGGTTGCCGACAGCCACCGCCTGCTGCCCCATAGCGGGCTGCACATCATCGACGAGGCCTTTGTGCGGGTCCACATCAATCTCTTGGTGGTGCCCGGCGCCAAACTGGAAGACATCCGCGAGGCAAAATCGCATCTGGTCCTGCTGCCACAATGCGGTAAATTCCTACGCAAAAACAATATCATGGGCCGCGTCAGCCCCGATAATGCGCGGGCAGCGCGCGATGTCGCGGCCGCAGGTGACATCCATACAGCGGCGCTGGCCAGCGAATTGGCCGGAGAGATCTACGGGCTGGATATCCTGGAGAAAAAGATCGAGGATAACGGCGACAACACGACGCGCTTCCTTATCATGTCACGCGACGCCGACACCAGCCGCCGCGGCGCGCACGGGATGATCACCAGCTTTGTCTTTCAGGTCCGCAACATCCCGGCCGCGCTCTACAAAGGGCTGGGCGGGTTTGCCACCAATGGCATCAACATGACCAAGCTTGAGAGCTATATGGTCGATGGTTCCTTCACCGCGACGCAGTTTTATGCGGATATCGAAGGCCACCCGGATGATGCCAATGTGCAACTTGCCATGGATGAATTGGCATATTTCACCACCAATGTCGAAATCCTGGGCGTTTATCCGGCAGATAACGGCCGCTACTAAAGCGCAGTTTCGCACCCGGTCCGCAATCACCGCCTGCCAAGGGCATGACCGGCACGCTATTCGGACAGCTGCTCTGGGGACAGATGCCATTTCAGGCAATCCTGACGCCCCGGTGATCTGACGCCCCGGAAATCTGGACAGCGGCAGATCCCGCGCTTATCGCTGAACCAAATAACCAGCGCCTGAAACCAGAGCACAGCGAGACCTGCCCATGTCTGAACCAACCTCTGAGCCAATGTCGGAGCCGATGTTTGAGCCCAAGTCGGGCGCTCGGCCTGATCCCCAGACTGACAGCGCCACCGCGTCAAACTACCCCACCCCGGTTCCGCTGCAGCGGCGCGCGGATATCGCGGTGCACATCTTTGGTCTGGTGCTGATCCTCACCGCCGGTACGGTTCTCGCGCTCAAGGCAAATACCGGGCTAGACCTCACCCTGGTTCTCGCCCTGGCGGTCTATGTGCTCTGTGCGCTGACCTCGAATATCGCCTCCAGCTGCTATCACTTTTCGCCCTGGCACCATCGCCGCCTCTTGCTGCGCCGGATCGACCATGCGGCGATTTATCCCAGTATCACAGGGACCTTCACGCCCTTCTTTTTACAGGCAGGCACTCCCTGGACCTTTACCCTGCTTTGGCTGTGCTGGGGGCTGACCGGCGTGGCGATCTGGAACAAGATCACCAGTGAAACCGTAAAAACCCGCTGGTCTACCGCCTCTTATCTGGCCTTGGGGGCTCTGGGCATGTCAGCGCTGCCGGATTTGCAGGGACTGCCAAGCTCTGCCCTGTGGTGCGTCGTCGCCGGGGCCGCCAGCTATGTGATCGGCACCGGCTTTTACGCCCGCAAGCGCCTGCCGTTCCGCTATGCCATCTGGCACGGCTGGGTGAATATCGGCGGCATTTTGATGTTCATCGGCATTTGGCTCGCCCTGTTTTAGCCACTGCCGTCCCCCTGATACCATGCCAGGGCTACCAGGTTGCCTTTTCGGCCTTTATTGATTTGCGACACGTCTTCACAGCCGCAACTGCCATGTCCATTGCCTTGTCTGCACGCTTCAAGGCATCTGCGGCCTTGGCGTGATTGGACGATGGTCAAGGCCCCGCGCCAATACTGGGCCCTGCGCAGGTCATGTCACTACCCCTGCGCGCAAGGGTCCATATGGTATCGAGACGTTAAAAAGGGGGGATAAGGTGAGAGGTTGGACATCGACCCAATACATTTAAAAACAATAGGTTATATGCTATTTTGTAACCGTGTAACCGGCCTAAAAATGGACGGCGAGACGTAACGTCATCGAGTTGGTTTGTTCAACCAGGCCGCTATCCTCCTAGTTTTTCAAAGCCACCAATTCGAGCTATCAACAAACGATCGTTGTCACCCTAGCCCCGGCACTAAAAATATGCTGATCTCGGCCCCTCTGTGCAGAGGTAGAGCTAGCTTCAGAAAGAGGAGCTTTCAAGCCACGGATCACGGTGGCGCCAGCATACATCCCCATCGCACCCATGGGCATTTTCTAGGACTTCATGCTCCCGATTAAACTGAGCTACTCCCTAGTTATTGGGCAATACCTGGCGTCACTTAATCTACTTTTTGCACCTGCTGATCGGGGTTGGTTGCTTCAATTTTTGCCAGCAGACCAAGTGACCTGAGCCCCAAGTTTCCTCCACCTAGCGGAGAGTCCTTGGGGTTGGTTTGATGGCCCTACGCGGCCAGTTTGTCCATCGTTCTTTTCTCAGCAAATTCTCTGGGCGTCAGGTTTCCG
>NZ_JARJEF010000077.1 GCF_029697505.1 Pseudophaeobacter profundi
CCAGCATCCACTAAACATGAGGACCTCCGTGCTTGTTGCTTCCTTCGCCCTTCTGGCTGTTGCTCTGTTGGAGTGCACAACCCCTGTTTGTGCCGCAACCATCGCAACCAAGTCCTCTGACAAGTCTGCATTCGCCAAGAACGCTGCCAACTCTGCAGAGAGCGCCTCCAAGATCGTGAAGAAGGACGGACTCGGTAACCTGTACGCCAAGGAAACCGCCGCCTCATCTGGCAACACCAGCGCTTCCGCTGGCGCATCTCAGAGCGACAATGAGTTGGTCTACGATGACTGTGGCAACGCCATCTCTAAACAATCCTCCTCCAAGTCTCTGTCCTCTTCTACCTCTTCCTACGACAACTCTTCCTCCAAGGAAGTCGCTGTCGCCGCTCCTCCTCCTTGTGGCTGCAAGTAAGCTCAAACATCTGCTGACTAACGGTCGTATCTTGTAATAAA
>NZ_JARJEF010000078.1 GCF_029697505.1 Pseudophaeobacter profundi
AAATTAGTTTACGCCATACTACTGTCTTTTAACGTATTTTACGTGCGTGCATTCTGTCCAGAAAACAGCTGATTACCGAACTGTACGGAAAAACTCTTTCCCGCACTAGTACGGAAAATAGTTTTAAGGGCCGTGATTGGTTGATAGTACTGGAATGAATTCTAAGGGCTGTAATTGGTGGATTGTCAAAACGTTGACATATCGTAATCATCAGCTGATTAAATATTCGTTGACAATCACATGTTTTACAACCAGAAAGAAATATTCAATCCATGAAAAAAATGTAGGCCCTAGCGGATTTGATTTTTTGAGCGGGTTTTTACTAGTAGTTTTTTTTGTTTTTTTTTTAATATGTTTGCGCCAATGGCATTTTACTAAGAGGGTTAAGAGAGGAACACAAACGCTTTTAGGGAAAGCGGTCCAAACCCATCAAATTTTTGTGGACATCCCGG
>NZ_JARJEF010000079.1 GCF_029697505.1 Pseudophaeobacter profundi
CCCGGTTGTATCGTACAGAGAGACAGTCTCAGAAGAATCGGACCAGATGTGTCTGTCCAAGTCCCCCAACAAGCACAACCGTCTGTTCATGAAGGCCGTCCCCATGCCCGACGGCTTGGCTGAAGATATCGACAATGGCGACGTTAACCCAAGAGATGACTTCAAAGTAAGAGCACGTTACCTAGGAGAGAAATACGAATACGACGTCACAGAGGCGAGGAAAATCTGGGCCTTTGGACCCGATGGCACTGGACCCAACCTCCTGGTGGACTGCACCAAGGGAGTGCAGTACCTCAACGAAATCAAGGACTCCGTAGTCGCTGGCTTCCAGTGGGCCACCAAAGAGGGTGTCCTCTCGGAAGAGAACATGCGCGGAGTGAGGTTCAACATCTACGACGTGACACTACACGCCGACGCCATCCACAGAGGTGGTGGACAGATCATCC
>NZ_JARJEF010000080.1 GCF_029697505.1 Pseudophaeobacter profundi
CCCGTATTGATGTAAGGTTGTTCTACTGGTCGTGCTCCAATTCATGTTAAAAGAATTACTAAGATCAAAAATATTCAGAAGTTGATTTGATTAATTGGATAAAATTGAATTCCCTTAAATTTTGACTTTATTGAAAATGGTATAATTGATAAAATTAAGATTAATAAAAATAATGCTATTACTCCTCCTAATTTATTAGGAATTGATCGAAGGATAGCATATGCAAATAGAAAATATCATTCTGGTTGAATATGTACTGGTGTAACTATAGGGTTTGCTGGTGTAAAGTTATCAGGGTCTGATAATAAAAAGGGATTTGATATTGTTAAAATTATTAATAAATAAATGGTTAATGAAAATCCTATAATATCTTTAATTGAAAAAAATGGATGAAATGGAATTTTGTCAATATTAGAGTTAACTCCAATTGGGTTTCTTGATCC
>NZ_JARJEF010000081.1 GCF_029697505.1 Pseudophaeobacter profundi
GAAAAAGGTCGGTAACATAATTGTACAAGGTCAGGTTGAATGGAGAACTTATAAATACAGAGTCCGTAAGCGAAGTCCGTTAACTGTACAAATGGTCCGGCCGAAGAGTTTACGCAGCAGCAGACTTGTCCTCTGTGAGGGTGGTCGCTCCGGAGGCAACGGAAGCTCCGTCGCTGGACATTGGCTCGGGGACGCCACACACCAGGCTCGGGAACTTCTTGTTGAGCGCTGCCCGGTACTTGGGGTGGCTGATGGCGTAGACAATTGGGTTGTAGCAGGCGTTGGCCTTGGCGAAGACACTGCCCCAGATGGTGAACAGAGGGCTGATGGTCAGAGCCTGGAAGATACCGGCGTAGTTGATGACCAAGTAGGGTGTCCACGCGCAGAACCACAGGGAGATTGTCATCAGAGCCACCTTGGCAAGCTTGTGCTCAGCGCTGG
>NZ_JARJEF010000082.1 GCF_029697505.1 Pseudophaeobacter profundi
TATTGCTGTTTTTTTATAGTATGACAAGTACGAAGACACTACAGCAGAGTGAATGTTTTCAGCGAGGCCAGCGCGTCGCGGTGATGCTTCTTCTGGGCGTAGACGTCGAGCTGCAAGTAGATGCTGAACGCACCGTAGGTTTTACCCTGCATGGTGGACACAACCTCGTACATCGTCATGTTGTAGGTCAGGGGCAACTTGCCGTTGTCTCCCTGGTAAAACTTGAGGCTGTCGCTGTCAGGCTCCGAGTCGACCGGAATGTTGGCGAGGTGGCCTCGCACTGTGTCCACCAACGCCTGGTAATGTTCTGAAGTGTAGTTGTATGTGGCCAGAGTTACGTTCATGACGGCCACTTCAATGAAGGATCCATTCCTAAAGCTGGTCGTGGAATAAACCAGTGCGTTTGGTGTCCAAGTATCGACATCGTCTTTGGTGAAC
>NZ_JARJEF010000083.1 GCF_029697505.1 Pseudophaeobacter profundi
GCGGGGTCGAGCTTGTCCAGGTGGCCGCGGACGCCGCAGTAGATGACAGCCACTTGCTCCTCGATGGCCATGGGCACGTACTGTCCCTGCTTGAGCAGCTCGGTGAGTCGCACGCCTCGGTTCAGCAGCTGCTGTGTCGCCGCGTCAAGGTCGGAACCGAACTGTGCGAACGCAGCCACTTCTCGGTACTGGGCCAACTCCAGCTTCATGGAACCGGCCACCTGTTTCATGGCCTTGGTCTGAGCGGCGGATCCTACACGGGACACAGACAGACCGACGTTGATGGCTGGTCGGATACCTTTGTAGAACAACTCAGTCTCCAAGAAGATCTGTCCGTCTGTGATGGAGATGACGTTGGTTGGAATGTAAGCGGACACGTCTCCGGCCTGGGTCTCGATGACGGGCAGAGCAGTGAGGGAGCCGCCACCGTTG
>NZ_JARJEF010000084.1 GCF_029697505.1 Pseudophaeobacter profundi
CGTTAACCCAGTCAATTAGAAATTGTCAGCACCCAGTGAGGTCTACAATTTCGAATTTTTCACCATGGCAGTTAGTCAAGTCCGTCAAAATTTTCATGAAGACTCAGAAAATGGCATCAACAAGCAGATTAACATGGAACTTTACGCAAGTTACGTTTACTTGTCTATGGCATACTACTTTGACCGGGATGATGTAGCTCTACATGGCATCAGTGAATATTTTAAGAAGAATTCAGATGAAGAAAGAGAACATGCTCAGAAGCTGATGACATATTTGAATAAGCGAGGAGGAAAGATTGTACTCTACGATGTTAAGCAGCCACCTAGGAACGACT
Organism: Pseudophaeobacter profundi; assembly: GCF_029697505.1. Taxonomy (GTDB): domain Bacteria; phylum Pseudomonadota; class Alphaproteobacteria; order Rhodobacterales; family Rhodobacteraceae; genus Pseudophaeobacter; species Pseudophaeobacter profundi. Next base: position 336 of record NZ_JARJEF010000084.1, read on the forward strand.
GGGCAAATGCAGAGGAAGCATTTACTGCAGCTCTTCAGTTCGAAAAAGATGTCAACACTAGCCTGCTGTCGCTCCACCAGATCGGGACTGTCCA
>NZ_JARJEF010000085.1 GCF_029697505.1 Pseudophaeobacter profundi
AAGGACCTTACAGGCTTCGACTTCTCTTCAAGCGAGATCAATGAAGCCACTGTGCGGCAGCTGCACCGATGCGAGTTCGTTGAAAGCGCAGAGAATGTCGTGCTGATCGGCGGTCCAGGAACGGGCAAAAGCCACACAGCAACAGCAATCGGCGTCCAAGCCATCGAACACCACAGGCGCAAGGTACGCTTCTTCTCGACCGTAGAATTGGTCAATGCATTGGAGCAGGAAAAGGCGCTCGGCAAGGCAGGGAAACTGGCTGAGACGCTAACGAAAGTCGACTTGGTTATCTTGGACGAGCTCGGTTACTTGCCATTCAGCGCGTCTGGAGGTGCGCTTCTATTCCATCTGCTCAGCAAATTGTATGAGCGCACCAGCGTGATCATAACCACCAACCTCAGCTTCTCAGAATGGGCGCAGGTCTTCG
>NZ_JARJEF010000086.1 GCF_029697505.1 Pseudophaeobacter profundi
TTTCAGCAGTTTTACAGCCAGATGTTTCAGCATTCAGGAGCAAATCCAATCCTGACACCTTGTAGTATGCTTCTTGTACAAGAGATGTGACACTATTCCACTGTTTACTGTATTTGCTGGTTATCGAGTTCAAACACTTCAGTTCCTGATTGGGGTTTTTCGAGTACCTCGTACAAGCAGATCCCGATGAAATCATTTGGTCAACGGTGTCATTTAGACTTTTAATGGCTTCCACAGCTTGCTCGACTAAGGGTTGGACCAGTTCCATGCTGTGTGTCATATTGCCGCAGGCGGCCAATTCGTTTTCACTGTCAGAAATGGTTTGCTCTACATCCATCTCGACAGACTGCATGCAGTACTCATCAGTGACATTCTTGTATTTAGTATTTATATCTTCAAAGCAAGTGGTCAAGTTTGAT
>NZ_JARJEF010000008.1 GCF_029697505.1 Pseudophaeobacter profundi
GGAAACCTGACGCCCAGAGAATTTGCTGAGAAAAGAACGATGGACAAACTGGCCGCGTAGGGCCATCAAACCAACCCCAAGGACTCTCCGCTAGGTGGAGGAAACTTGGGGCTCAGGTCACCAAGAAAGCATGGGGGTTACAAGGCGAAAAAACCCGATTTTGATTTTTTTCCGCTGGGGCAACAAACCCTTTAAAATGGCACCGAATTGCACCGGGTTTGGGAACCTTTTGGTCAAGCCCACTCACAGGAAAAGCACCTTGGACTGTGTCACGAAAACTGTGCGACAGCATTCGTCGGGCGGGAGGACGAATGATCGAAAGGTATTTCAGCCGACGCTCGCCCGAACCGATCTGCTTTTTGTAAGGCGGCCTGGTATGAAGAACGTCAGGAACGATCCGGGTTCGGCACGTACAGAAGAGCTGGCCGAGTATCGAAGAGTACCACAGTCAGCTGACTTACTATCGGAACGGCCCGGCGGTCGTCGCGCAGAGCAATCAAAAACGAGGACGGAACCTGACTAAGCTTTTCAACATGGATTTTGCATTTCTTCTTCGGTACTTCCAGGTTCGGCTATACCCACCAATAATCTCTGTCAGAATAGGACTGTACTGCAACGCGTGTTTCACTGCCTTTCTGTTTCCAGTCCTAAGAGACTGGTCAACAAAGTGAAGGATCCAGGCGTGTGCCAGCTCTGGAAACGACCTATCGGGGAAATAGCGGTCTCGCCAATCGACAATCGTTTTGATCTGATTCCAGGTATTCAGATGCTGGTTATTGCCGTGTTTGCGGTACTTCATGCCGGGTCGGTGAACGAGTTCAAATTCAAGGTCGGGATGTTCTATCATGAACATGAAAATCTTGGTGCGCAGGATGATGTCGTCACCTGAGATATCCGGATCCATTCCTCCGATTGCTCTTACGATGTCTGCCTTCACGACAGAAGCCTGTACATAAAATGTACCCAAATTCTCGTACTCGACTTCTAGCAGTTCCTGCGCCGATGCATAGGTCTGGCGGTAAAGCTGCGATGTAAAGCTCTCGCAGGTCACCTCTCCGGCATTGTCGATTTCCATGTTCTCGGTATTCGCGACCAGGACGACTTTGGGATTGTGCTTGATTATCTGCATCTTGGAGGAAATGGCATCCGGCAGTAACAGATCGTCCAATGACAGAAACGAGAAGTACTCACCTGTCGCGGCCTCAATCCCTCTATTGACGTTTAACGGAACATTGCCGGTATTGTCTTGCAGGATTAGCCGGAAAGGATAGGGGGACTGCGCAAGCGTATTTTCCAACACCTCGGCATTTCCGTCCGTCGAGCCGTCATCGACGACCACGATCTCAATGTGGTCGTAGTCCTGCTGGAATATCGACTCGAGCGCCGCCCGCGAGAATGCCTCGTGGTTATATGTGGTGCAAATGATCGAGCACACGGGCGACGGAGAGATCGGGTCTGTCACTTAGGCCATCCTTTCATGGTTTTGTACTAGCTCAGGCGAGCCAAAGATCGTTCTCGATCATATGTTCTATCTGTTCACTGGGTTGGGACGGGCGCATCTGATTTTATAGCGGGCGTTGGCTAGCCGCTTCTGAAAGGTCTCGTGTCTAACAGGCCGGGGCAGAGCGATGCCAGACCGCCCGCCCCTGTCCGACGCAAGCGACACATCCAGATCGCAGCAGCCTTCACGAGGCATGACGGTTCCCCCCCTATTGGAGGTGCCTTTTAGTACCTTGTGCCTGCTATGTCGACAAACGGTTTTGCGCCACCAGATCGCATGGTGCACGCGCCCGCATTAGGACCTGCAATAAACGCGGTAATTGCGTCGCCCCCAGTCGGTATATAGATCGGCCATGATTGTACAAAACTGGCCTTCGACCGTGAACTGCCGGATCGGAGCAGCCCCCGGGCCACCAAAGACGCTGACGGTATCCCCAATCTGAATACTGTCGGCCCCGGTGACATCAGCAACAATCGCATTCATAGAGATTTTCCCAACCACCGGCGCCAGAAAATCCCCTGCGACAACCACATTGCCATTGTTTGAATTGCGCCTGAACCCATTCTCATACCCGATCGCGATACAGGCCAGACGGCGGCTGCTCTCGATCCGGTAATCTCTATCATACCCAACGGTTGACCCCGCCGGGTAGTCTTGCAGGCTCACCACGCGCGCCTCAAGATCCATCGTGCTGCGAAAGCCCAGTTCGGGCTTGAGAATCCCATATAGTATGGCACCGCAGCGATACATGTCGGTGGAGACTTCCGTCTCTGAGATCAGCGTCAGCGAACTGCCCGCATGCACCAAGACATCGGCGCGGTTCAGATCACTGTTTTCAAAGACCCACGACACCTGTTGCTGGAACAGGGCGTCACTTTGCTGCAATTGCAGCGGGTCGTTTGATGGAAAATGCGTACAGATCCCGCCAATGTTGTCGCCCAGGGTGGCCAGGATATCACTGCATTCGGCCTCACCCACCTCTGTCGAGATTTCAAGCGCATCCCGCGACATGCCTGCTGAATTCAGGGCTAGATGCACGCAGGTCCTATACCGTCCAGTCTCCAGATGGTTGAGGATCAGTTGTGCCGCCTGACGCGTGGCAACCTGCTCTTCGACCCGATCCTCCAGCGCGCCCTCGATTTCCTGAGGGGCCGCAGCCCTAAGACGAATAACAGAGCCGTCGAACCCCGCCTGACGCACCGCCCGTGCCTCGGCATTGGTGGTGATCCCGATGCAGGTGACACCCTGTTCGCGGACAAGCGGCACAACCTGCGAAATGCCATGCCCGTAGGCATCGGCTTTCAGCACCGCACAAAAACGTCTCCCCTTTGGGACGAGATCAAGAGCAAGTTCAAGGTTCTTCGAAATACGATCCGTGTGAATGGTACACCAAGAGGCGGGTCGGGCTTCCATGATTTTCAACTCTGCACGGGTCTAAGAAGGTCATCAATGACGCAGCAAAATAGGTCGGTCACAACCGGAAGCAAGGCGTCTGGGAAATCGTAGTCCGGGTTGTGAAGCTGCGGCTGCGCCTCCCCCGCACCGACATACAGCAGGGCCGCCTTGGCACCGTCTTCCCCGAAACGGCCAAAGTCCTCTGACCAGCGCATCGGTGCCGCCATCTCCAGGCAGGTCTGACCCAGAGCCTGCGCGCCGCGCCGCGCGACTGCCGTGGCCTCTTCATCATTCACGACGGCCCGAAAGATATCATGCCAGTGGGTCTGGACCTTCAGATTGGCGCTCTTGTCTGCAACCAACTGCAGCGCCTCGGCGATCAGCCCATCCATCCGTTCGTTCGTCATCGAGCGCAGCGTCACGCGCAACTCTCCGTCTGCAGGCGATATCCCAAAAGCGGGTTCACCAAGGTTTGCATGGGTCAGAGTGCTGAGCGCGAAATCGGCATCGCTGGTCACCCCCTGGCTAAGCCCGGGCAGAGCAACCATCAGATCGGCCATTGCATTGGCGGGGGAAACCCCATCTTCGGGGGCTGCCGCATGAGAGCTTTTGCCCTCCAGCAGAATCTGCATACCGCGCGACGCACAGTTGCCCGGCCCCGCCCGCAGGCCGATTTCGCCAAGCGGGCGACCAGGAACATTGTGATAGGCAAAGGCATAGTCTGGACGTATCTCGGGCCAGCGCGGATCTTCGATAACGGCCTTGGCGCCAGCGCCTGTTTCTTCGGCGGGTTGAAACAGCAGAATGACGCGCCCGGCGGCGGGACGATGGCGCGCCAGCCGCATGCCAACCCCAAGAAGCGAAACCATGTGCCCGTCGTGCCCGCACAGATGTCCGCGCCCCTCTATTTCGGATTTATATGGCAAGGACGAAAGTTCACGGATCGGCAGCCCGTCGAGTTCGCACCGCAGCAGCACGGTGGGACCTGCCGCAGCCCCGGTGAACTCAGCCGCGACGCCATGGCCACCAAGGCCCTGCCAGATCCGATCTGCACCCAGCAGGGTCAGCTCAGAGGCGATCCGCTCTGCCGTTGCGGCCTCTTCGCCCGAAAGTTCGGGGCGGCGGTGCAGCGTCTGGCGCAACGCCGTAAGCTGCATAATCTGATCAGAAGAAAGAGCAGGCATCAAAAACTCCTCAGAAGACCTTGGCGTTCACGGCAACGACAGGGGGGATATTGACCGCAAGAGGCGGGGGTGGAGCAAAGGCTGTTGGCGTGGCGCATAGATTGCTCCTTAGATCTCTTCGGTGCCGCACCAGTCGGCGATGAACATGGCTGTGGCTTTGGTTATGCGACGCATGCTTTCCAGGTCGACGCGTTCATTGAATCCATGAATGGCTTCGGCGCGCGGGCCATAGACCAGTGCTGGCGTATCCGCATAAAGACCAAAGAAACGCGCGTCGGTTGTGGCAGTGATCGCTTCGCGCACCAACGCCTCGCCCGTGGCGGACCGATGCGCCTGATCCAACGCCGCGATGGCTGATACCGCCTTGGCGGAACTGTCCCGCGACAGTGCGTAGCCCTCGGCGTGAAAGCCGTGATAGACAATTTCAGGCAGCGAATTGCGCAGAAAATCATTGTCACGGGCGGCATCCAGAATCACTTGCTCGATCTCGGCCTTTGCGGCCGCGATGGATTGGCCGGGAAAGATAGCCATGCGCACGTCAAAGACGCTCCAGGCTGGGACCGAACTGGTCCAGTCTCCACCTTCGATCTTGCCGACATTCAGGTTCAGCGCATGATCCATATGCGCGTAGTCTTCAGGCCGGTTTTCAGCGGCGTTCCAGCGGTGTTCCATATCATGCAGCGCCCGGATCAACGGAAAGGCGGCTTCGATCGCATTGGCACCGCTGCCCGCATAGGCAACATGGGTCGGCAGCCCCTTGAGATGCACCTGGAACCAGATCACCCCCAACTGTGCAGTGACCAGATGTTCGCTAAAGGGTTCCGGGATCAGGGCCGCATCGGCCCGATACCCGCGCGCCAGACAGGCCAACGCACCGTTGCCAGTGCATTCCTCTTCAACCACGGACTGGAAAAACACATCCGCTGCCGGGGCGCGGCCACAGGCCCTAAGCGCATCCAGCGCAAAAAGGTTCGAGGCCAGCCCGGCCTTCATGTCGCCGCCGCCCCGCCCATAGAGCCAGCCGCCTTCGACCCGCGGTTCAAACGGTGGGCTGTCCCACATGTCCAGCGGCCCGGCAGGCACCACGTCAATATGCCCGTTCAGGATGAGTGATCGGCCCGCCTGTGTCCGGGACCGGTGGGTGCCCACCACATTGACTGCATCCTCATAGGGGCCAAGCACCGGCGAAAATCCCGGCAGGTGCTGGATCTCGGCGATATCAATCTGCCAGCGATCAAGATCATAGCCGCGCGCGCTTAGCTCCGCCGCCATGAAATCCTGCGCCGATTGTTCATTGCCACGGGTCGAAGGATGCGCGGTCAAATCGGACAGGAAGGTGACCTGCCGGTCAAAAGCTGCATCCACAGCGGCGCCCAGGTCTGTGTTCAGGCCTGCGTTCAAGTCATCTTCCATGGCGGGCCTCAAATTCTGGCAGATCGGTATCCGGCAGCAGCAGGGGCGCGCCGGTGGCCTCGGCCACTTCTGCCGCGCTAATGCCGCCCAGTGTTTCAACAAGCACAAAACCCCGTGGCGTTACGTCGATAACGGCCATGTCTGTAAAGATCCGTGCCACACAGGCCCTTGCCGTTAGCGGCAATGAGCATGTTTCTTTCAGCTTCGGGTTGCCAGCGCGGTCGGTATGCGTGGTCAGAACCACCACCCGCCGCGCCTTTTGGGCCAGCTCTACGCCGCCACCGACGCCGGGGCTGAATTTGCCGGGGATCTTCCAGTTGGCCAGATCGCCGCTGGCGCTCACCTCGAAAGCGCCCAGCATTGTCAGATCCAGCCGTCCCGAACGCACCATGGCAAAGCTGGTGGCACTGTCGAAAAAGGCCGATCCCGGCACTGTCGAGACATAGCTGCCACCGGCATCAATCAGATTGCGGTCGGCCTGGTCCGGCGTCAGCGTTGGACCGATACCAGTCATGCCGTTTTCGGTGTGCAAGCAGACCGGAAAATCCCTGGGCAGGTGGTTGACCACCTGGGTCGGCAGGCCGATGCCAAGGTTGACCACCATCCCCGGTGTGATCTCGCGCGCGGCGCGGGCAATCATGCGTTCTTTAGCGCTGGACAACGGCGTATTCCTTGCTCAGTTCTGCCAGTTCGGCAACATGATCGACAAAAACACCAGCGGTATGGACGGCATTCGCAGCCAGCCCGCCAAGCGGCAGCAGGGTTTCGGTCTCGGCAATCACGCAATCAGCCGCCATTGCCATCAGCGGGTTAAAGTTCTGCGCAGTTGCGACATAGGCCAGGTTGCCAAAGATATCGGCGCGGTCGGCGTGGATCAGCGCCACATCGGCACGCAGGGCGGTTTCCACCAGATGCGGCTTTCCCGCGATCTCGACCACCTGCTTGCCCACCGCCAGCTCGGTGCCGATACCGATATCACTCAGCACAGCCCCAATCCCGGCACCGCCTGCCCGAATACGTTCGGCCAGAATACCCTGTGCGTTGAACTCCACCTCGATCTGGCCTGTATTCATCAGCGAAATCGCATGGGTATTCAGGCCCAGATGGGTGGTGATCAGCCGCGAGACCTGGCCGCTTTGCAGCAGGTGATCGATGCCCATGCCCGGCTCGTTTGCGTCATTCTTGATGATCGTCAGGTTATCTGCCCCATGGTCGACAAGCGCCTGGATCAGCGTCATCGGTGTGCCGGGCACGCCAAAGCCGCCAATCATGACCCTGTCGCCCGGTTTGATCTTGGCAATGGCGCTGGCAATCTTGCAGCTTTTGTCTGGCAGTCTCATGCGGCCTCCGCGATGGGCAGTCCCACCTCTGTGGCAAAGGCATCCAGCGCATCCAGCAGGATCGTCATGATCTCGTCGATCTGCGCTTCGGTAATGATCAGCGGCGGTGCGATCAGGAAATGGTCGCCTGCGGTGCCGCCTCGGGTGCGGCGGGAATAGATGATAAGGCCGCGCTCATAGGCCAGTTCGACAAGCCGTGCATGGGCGTCCAGCTCTGGCGGCAGGGGCTCCATGGTTGTACGGTCCGCGACAAATTCAAAAGCCGTCAGCAACCCCTTGCCGCGCACATCGCCGATAAAGGGATAGCGATCCATCAAGGCACGCAGGCGCGTCATCAGGACATCCCCCATGCGGGCAGCATTTTCGATCAGGTTTTGGTCTTCCATCTCTTCCAGCACCGCCAACCCAGCGGAACAGGCAAGCGGATTGCCGGCATAGGTAAAGCCATGCAGAAAGCCACCCGCATCCAGAACCGGATCGACCAGACGCGCGCGCGCCACAATAGCACCCAAAGGCGCATAGCCTGCGCCAAAGCCCTTGGACATGGCGACAATATCCGGGGTGATGCCCCAGTGTTCGGCGGCCAGGAACTTGCCGGTGCGGCCTGCCCCGGTCATCACCTCATCATAGATCAGCAGCACGCCAAATTCGTCGCAGATCTCACGCACCCGGCCATAGTAGCTGTCCGGGGCAACCAGCGCCCCGGTCGAGGCCCCGCCGACGGGTTCCATCAGGAAGGCCAGCACATTCTCCGGCCCTTCTTTCAGGATCTGCTCGCGTAGCAGCTCGGCGTATTTCAAGCCGCGTTCTTCTTCGCTCAGGTTGTCGCGGTCCAGATAGGTCGCGGGGGCCGCCACCTTGGGCATGCCCTGCATCATCGGGGCAAAGGGTTCGCGCAGCGGATCATAGCCTGTCAGGTCCAGCGCCCCGAAGGTGCACCCATGATAAGAAGGAAAGCGCGAGATCACCCGGTGACGGCTGCCCTGCCCCTGGGTCAAGGCATATTGCCGGGCCAGCTTCACGGCGCTTTCCACCGCTTCGGACCCGCCCGAGACAAAGAAAACACGATCCAGCCCGTCCGGCGTCATCGCAACGGTTTTTGCCGCCAGATCCTCGGAGGGATGGGTGCGAAAATGCAGCCGGTAACCAAAGGTGGCCTTGTCCATCTGCGCCTTCATCTTGGCAAGGACGCGCGGGTTGGAGTGACCGATGTTGGACACCATCGCGCCGGACGATCCGTCGATGTAGCGTTTGCCGGTCTCATCAAACAGATAGATGCCCTCGCCATGCTCCAGAAAGGGGCGCGGCGTGCGGGATTGATAAAACAGGTAGGAAATCTCGTCGCTCACTTTGCACCTTCGATATGTTTGCGGAGGAACTCTCGGGTTCGTTCCTTGGTTGGATGTTTGAACATGGTCGCAGGTGGGCCTTCCTCGACAACAACGCCCTTGTCCATGAACAGCACGCGGTCACAGACCGAGGCCGCAAAGTCCATTTCATGGGTGACGATAATCATCGTCATGTGCTCTTCTGCGAGCCGTTTCATGACCAGGTTCACCTCTTCCACCAATTCGGGATCCAGGGCAGAGGTTGCTTCGTCAAACAGCATCAGCTTTGGCTTCATCGCAAGCGCCCGGGCGATGGCGACCCGCTGCTTCTGACCACCAGACAGCTGCGAGGGATAGTAGTCGATCCGCTCCAGCATCCCCACCTTGTCCAGCTGCTCTTCTGCGAGCTTATCGGCGGCCTCTTGCGACAATCCCTTGAGCATCTTTGGCGCCATCGTGACATTTTCGCGCGCGGTCATGTGCGGGAACAGGTTGAAGTGCTGGAACACCATGCCGACCTGCTGACGCATTTCATTGATGTGTTTTTCATATTGGCGGTGCGGCAGGCTTTTGTTCACCTGCACGCCGTCCAACCAGATTTCCCCGCCGGTCAGCGGATCCAGATCGTTGATGGCGCGCAGCAGTGTGGATTTGCCTGACCCTGATGAGCCGATGATGCCAACGATCTGGCCGCGCGTAACGGAAAGGCTGATGTCCTTGAGAACCTCAAGCGCGCCAAAGGATTTCTGTGCATGGCGGATTTCGACGAAGTCTGTCTGTTCGGTCATGATTGGTCTCGCAAGATCAGCGGGAGATGGCAATGCGGCGCTCGATCTTGCGCTGCACCCATTCCATGCAAAGGTTGATGACGTAGTAGAAGGCAGCGGCAAGGATGTAGAACTCGAACGGACGATAGGTCTTGCCGATCACCCGCTGGGCGGAAAGCGTCAGTTCGCTGACCCCAATTACCGAAACCAGGGCGCTGTCTTTCAGCAGGGCAATCATGTTGTTGCCAATCGGCGGGATCACGGCGCGCACCGCCTGCGGGATCACTACTTTGCGCAGGGCTTCGCCTCGGCTTAATCCCAGGGTGCGTGCCGCTTCCATCTGGCCCTTGTCGACTGCTAGGATTGCCGTCTGGATCAGTTCAGAGTTGTAGACCGCAAAATGCAGCCCCAACCCGATGATACCGGCCACAAAGGCAGGCAGGTCAATGCCGATCTGCACCAGGCCAAAATAGATCAGGAACAGCTGCAGCAGAAGCGGCGTGCCCATAAATACCCACTCGATCAGGCGGAAAGGCTGGCGGATGATCCAGGGCGCATAAAGCGCGATCACGGCGAAGACGATACCGCCAAAAAAGCTGAGGATCGCGGATGCGACGGTGATGCCCATAGTCCAGGCAGCACCCAGCAATACCACATCCAAATACTTGGGAATAATCGAAAAATCGAGGCCCATCTGTCTTTCCTTTTCCGATCAGTTAATCTGAACTTTGCGATCCAGCCAGGCAACGCCACGGCCCACCACATAGATGATGATCATGTAGAGAACCCCTGCCAGCAGGAACATCTCGAAGGGTTTGTAGGTCGAGCCGATATAACGTTGTGCGGTATAGGTCAGTTCGATGACCGAAATCGCCGCCACCAGGGCTGTCGCCTTGATCAACATATTCAGGTTCACGCCCAACGGGCGCACCATCAGCCGCGAGGCCTGCGGCAGGATAACCTGATATGTGGCTTGCCAACTGCTAAGCCCCAGGGTCCGGGCGGCTTCGCGCTGCCCCTTGTCGATCGAAATGATCGCCCCGCGAATGGTTTCCGTCATATAGGCTCCGGCATTGATACCCAGACCGATGACGCCAGCCTCGAAGGCATCCAACTGGATGCCGATCTGTGGCCCGCCAAAATACAGGATGAACAGCTGAATCAAGGCGGGGGTGCCGCGAAACAGGCTGACATAGGCGGCCCCGAGGAATCGCAGGGCCGCAAATCGTGACAGTCGGGCGGCAGCGCCGAGCGTGCCACAGGTCAGGCCCAGAATGGCGGTCAGCACTGACAACAGGATCGTTGTCCAGGCGGCCTCCAGAAAGAACGGATAAACCTTGAGCATCAGTTCAAAGTCCATGCTTCACTCCTTTGACCTGGCGACACAGCCGCGATGCAGCCATGTGCAACATTCGTGACGAAAGAAATCCCATGCTGGAAATCATGCAGGTCCACACTTTGTTTGGGTAGGGATCGGCCTCTACGCTTAGGTCAGGCCACAAAGGGGCCGAATTGCCGAGGCGCGTAATCCATCATGCCATTGCGGCAACCCCCTGCCGCCGTATCCGGCGGCAGGGAACAGCGATATCAGCGGATGTCAGCGCCGATCCATTTTTCAGCAAGAGCGAGATAGGTGCCGTCTTCCATCATCGAATCCAGGGCTTTTTGCATTTCTGCGGCCAGCTCGGGGCTGCCCTCACGAATGGCAATACCCGCGCCGAAGGGCTCTGTGGTGGGGTCGGCAAACATCTCGAACGCCTGCTCCTTCGCGGTCATCGCCAGGATGGCTGCAATCGAGTCGTTTACAATTGCATCAACCCGGCCGTTTTCCAGCTCAAGCAGCAGTTCTGGCAGACCTTTGTAGGTATTGATGTCATAGCCGCGATCACGGGCCCAATCTTCGTGGGTTTCGCCCAGTGTCAGGCCAACACGCTTGCCTTCCAGATCTTCAAGGCTGGCAATGCCCGACCCCGGCTTGGTAAAGATGGCGCGCTTGTCCGAATAGTAGGGGCCAACAAAATCAACCACTTCGTCCCGCTCTGCGGTGATGGTCATCGACCCGACAATCGCATCATATTTATTGGCCAAGAGGCCACCAATGATGCCGTCCCATGCCGTGGTGACGATTTCGGCTTCCAGGCCCATGCGCTTGGCGATTTCGGTCCCGACGGCAGGGTCAAAGCCGACAACCTCGTTTTCATCGTTCACAAAGTTGAACGGAGGGTAAGCGCCGGACATCGCGATGCGGATCACCCCTTTTTCTTTCAGGCTATCCAGCTCCTCGGCGGCGGCAGTGTTCATGCCGAAGGCCGCAAGACCTACGGCTGCGATTGCACTTTTAAGGATGGTACGGCGGAATGTCATTGTGATCTCCCTATTGATCAAAATCAGGATTTATCCTGTGCGTTTATTGGCGGCAGGCCCGCTCTGAGAAAAGACTTGCATGTGGCATCACATCGCGCAAATAAATAATAGGCATTCTTAACATAGATGAAAACTATGAAGCTACCACATGGACATCGCTTTCCCTGGAACCTTGATTGGAATCTCTTGCGTACTTTCATGGTGGTGGTCGAGCAGCGCGGCATCTCCAAAGCAGCGAATTTTCTTGGCTTGAAGCAGCCGACGGTATCGGCAGCCCTAAAGCGTCTTGAGCAGACCACCAATAAGACGCTGGTTATCCGCAAGCCCAATGAGTTCACCATTACCCGCGCAGGCCATGCGCTTTATACCGAATGCGCCAAGATCTTTGGCTCGATCTCCCAGCTTCCGTCACTGCTTGACGCGGATACCGCCGAATTGCGCGGACATCTGTCGATTGCCATCACCAGCTCTGTGATTTCAGAGCACTTCGGGGATATTCTGAACCGGTTCTGCAAGGCGCACCCACATGTCACCTATTCTTTTTCCGTGCACGAAAGCGGCGATATCGAGACCATAATATCGCAAAACCGGGCCAGTTTCGGGGTCTGCCTCTTGTCGGCGCTTCCGAAAAATCTGAACACATTGGTCCTGTACCGGGAATTCTTTGGTCTTTACTGCGGCGCACGGCACCCCCTGTTCAGCGCCAAAACCATCACCCCGAAAGATCTGGAAGGCGAACCCTTCGTGGCCTTTCAAACCGAAGCCGAAGGCGGGCCGCTTGAAGTCATCTCTCGCCTGCGTGCCCGGATGGGATTGGCCAATACCTGGCGCGGGGTATCCTCGAGCCTGAATGAAATCCGCCGGATGATCATGGCTGATATCGGGATCGGCGCCCTGCCCCTGCACGTCGCCAAACCGGATGTGGCAGCTGGCCACATCCGCCAGTTGCCGCCCTATGACGCCCTGCCGATGGTGAACATCTACCTGATTACCAACCCGGCACGCCGCCTGTCCGATGCGGAAGCCGCCTTCTTGTCCACCTGCGAAGCTGAGATTTCAGCCATCGATATTACCGAACGGACATATGGGGCAGACCTGGATCCCCAAGCCCTGCAATACCCAGCCGAGGGCACCCCCCTATCGCCGCCCGTCCAGTCGGATTGAAATCCGCATTTCGAACCACATTCAGGTGCGTCGCAATTCTATTGTGATCCAAAAAGATGTGGCCTTCGTAGATTGGGTATGATGACATTCGACATTGATATCTCTCACAGGCGCGCTCTCACCGGGCGCCCTCGCCATGAAGGCAAAGACGTGTCGAAAGTGCAAAGCAACTATTCTGAGCAAACCAAATGGATGCTGAGGGTGAAGATCGATAGGGACAGGGCCGCCTTTGCTGCCTTGTTCGATCACTTTGCACCGCGCCTGAAGGGGTTTGTCATCCGTGGCGGCACCCCTGCTGCGCAGGCCGAGGAAGTGATCCAGGATGTGATGCTGACAGTCTGGCGCAAGGCCGAGCAGTTCGACCCGCATCGCGCCCAGGTTTCCGCCTGGATCTATCAGATTGCCAGACACCGGCAAATTGACATAGCCCGCAAAGAGGCCAGGCCGGTTCCTGAAGAACTGAAAGAAGATCCGGGCGCTGAAGCGGATGCCAGCCAGATCCTGGCGATAGAGCAGGAAAGCGAACACCTGAAGCAGGCGCTTCAGCGTCTGAGCGAAGATCAAAGGGTCATTGTCGAAAAGGCCTATCTGGGGGAACTGACCCACCAAGAGATCCAAACTCAGACGGGGCTGCCGCTCGGGACCATCAAATCAAGAATTCGTCTTGGCCTTGAGCGGCTGAGACATGACCTAAAGGGGCTGCGCTCATGACCGCAATCACCCATCATATCCCAGATCATTTGCTCGCATCCTATGCTGCGGGCACCCTGCCGCATGCCTTTGCCCTGGTCGTGGCCAGCCATATTTCCATGTGTAATGACTGTCGCGCCGCCGTTGCCGCCCATCAGGCCGTCGGCGGGGCCATCCTGGAAGCCACCAGTGCAAGCCCTCTGTCCAGCGGGTTGCGCGCCAGCGTCCTGGCGCAATTGGATGCACCGGCCAGAGCCGAACCAATCTATGACCGTTCTGGCATCTACCCCGGTCCCGTCGTGGCGGCGCTGCAGGGACAGCAGCCCAAATGGAAAGCTCTGGGCATGGGGGTTCGCCAGACCATCCTGACGGCGGATGCCGAGTCAAATGCGCGCCTGCTGTTCATCCCGGCAGGGCAAGCGGTACCAGACCACAGCCACAACGGATTGGAGCTGACAATGGTGCTGCAGGGCAGTTTCAGCGATAGCACCGGACGTTTTGGCATTGGCGACGTCGAAATCGGCGATGAGGACCTTGATCACACGCCAACCGCCGATCCAGGTGACCCCTGCATTTGCCTTGCCGCGACAGATGCGCCGCTGCGCTTCAAAGCCCTGATACCGCGCCTGCTGCAACCTCTGTTTCGGATCTAGCCCCCGTGCCACCATGCAACAGCGGCCTGGTCGCGGGCCGCGATCCTGCAAGATGAAGTGCGGCACCGGGGCAGTCATCAACCGCATTCCAAAGCGGCAAGCCCCCGGTCAACTGCCCCGCCGCCGCTGGCTGGCTGGCTTGCACCAGCGCAAAAGCCCGATGATCAACGGTGCATCGTGGCCAGAAGCTCGGCAACTTTGATGCCGTATTTGCGCATTTCAGACTTGTTCATAATGACGCCATTCTCAGTCAAATACATCCAATCCGTCGCCTCCAGGGTATAGCCGCCCGACTCTTCCGGCAGGGTGATCAGGTAGCTCAGCTTGACGGTTGACCCAGAGATGACGCCTTTGCCCTCGCCAACGATGTCATCCGCGGTGGCGGTAAAGGTAGAGGCGCTGTCCATCCGCAGATACCATTTGCGTTGCTGTGTTTTACCGTTCGAATAGGTGAAGTTTTCTGTCAGGGTTCCGGTATCGCCGTCCCATTCGCCAACCATCTCTGCAACAAAACTGTTGGTCATATCGCCCTTTGGCCCAAAGATAAGCCCCTCTGACTGCAGGCGGCCAGAGAGATGCTCCTGCAAGACAAAGCTGGGTCCGCTGTCCTTGTAGTCTGCCGGGTTTTGCGCGCGAAAGCTGAAGAACCGGTCTCGCGCCATAATTATCAACAGCACAAGTACCAGAATGGTGGTCAGGATTTTCATGTCGCGGTATCCTCCGTCGGAAGGGTCATGGCCAGGCCAATCGCGGCCAGTTTCAGAAGGCAGGGCAAAATCGCATAGGCCCCATTCAGCGCTGCAAGCGCCTGCGGCGTGTTTTCTGCTCCGGGTTCAAAGCCGCTCCATTGCAAGGTCGGCAGCACCAGAAAGGCCGCCAGGGCCAGCCCCAGCTTGCCTGCAAAAGACCAGATACCAAAAGCAGTTGATGCCCTTAGATTTGCCCGTACCAGGGCCATGGAAAACATCACCGGCAGGATCACCATATCGGCGCCCAATGCGACACCCGAAGCCAAGCAGATGATGGCAAACCCAATCAGGTTGCCGGGGGCAAGGAAGGCCGCGCCGACAAAGGCACAAACCGCCAGCGGCATTGCAATCAACAAGGTATTGCGCGGGCCAAGTTGGCGACTGATCCGTGCCCAGAGAGGGACAGACAATCCCGCAGATGCAAAGAAGAGCAGCAGCAAAAGGCCCGACTGGTCTGCAAGATCGAGCCTGTCTTCGACAAAAAACAAAAACAGAGTTGATGTGATCGCGACAGGCAGGCTGTTGATCAGCGCCAAAAGCAACAGGCGGGCGGCACCGGAGGTTGCCAGGCCTTGCAGGTTCAACGCGGTGCCAAGCTGCACCGGACGTCGCCAGATGCTGCGCGCCAGGACCGCCGTCATCAAGGCCAAAGTGCCAAGGCCCCACCCCAGCGCCGGATAGCCCTGCGCCGAAGCCCCCAGCAAGACAAGGAGCGTCGGCGCAATCGCCACCAAAACCACCCCCAGCAGCATCCCGCCTTCACGATAGGCCGCCATGCGGGTGATCTCGGCAGTGGTTGCCTGTTTGGCCAGCATCGCACTGCGTCCGTACAGCAGGATCATGCCCAGGCTGTAGGCGGAAAACAGCAAGACCAAAACCAGGGTGAGCCGAAACGTGATGCCTTCTCCGGGTTGCAGCATGAACAGAGCGGGGAAGCCAAAAGCCAGGCCAAGGGCCGCCGCAGCCGCAAAGACCCGCTGCGCCCGCGCCCAACGATCCAGCGCCCATCCGATCAATGGGTCCTGCACCAGATCAATCAGCCTGATCCCCATCAGGATCACGCCAACCGTGCCCAGACCAATCCCCAGATTGACCGAGGCAAACCGCGGCAAATGGATGTAAAGCGGAATACCCGCCGCGGCCAACATCAGGGCATAGAGACTGACGCGCGGGTAAAGCAGGCTCTGGCTCACCGGTTCGCGCGTCAACGGCATGCCCCACTGTTCTGACGGGCAAGCCCCTGCCTAACGCCACCCAAAGCTTGCCACTGCCGCCGAAATGCAGGATGCACCCCGCGCCCGCCCTGCCGGACAGCGTACAGGCGCGTTCTGCCCCGCATTCTATGCATGGTCGAGTTCCACCTGCACAACATTGGTATGGCCGATGGCAAAAGAGGCAGCGCAGATTTCCAGATAGTACTGCCAATTGCGAAAGAAGCTGTTGGAGTACCCCATGTCCAGAATACGCGCGCGCTGTGCAACCAGCCGCTTTGCCCAGATACGGCAGGTGCGTGCATAATCTTCACCAAAGGAAAAACTGTCCCGCACACGCAGCCCCGCCTGTTGCGCCTGGGCGGCGATCACGCTGTCCGACAGCAGCATCCCACCGGGGAAAACATACTGGCGGATATAGTCAGACGAACTCTTGTAGGCGGCAAAGAAACTGTCTTGAACTGTGATCGCCTGCAATAAAACCCGGCCATCTTCGGCCAGGTTGCGCTTGAGCATGGAAAAATAGCTCGGCCAGTAACGGGCGCCGACGGCTTCGATCATCTCGATGGAAACGATGTTGTCATAGTGCCCATGGACATCGCGATAGTCCCGCAGTTGGATTTCAGCCCGTCCATCCAGGCGACATTCAGCATAGCTGTGCTGGTTGCGTGAGATGGTGATGCCGGTGACGTTGCGCCCCTCGGAGGCAGCGTGATCGGCAAAGCCGCCCCAGCCACAGCCAACTTCCAGAACCTGTTCGCCATCATTCAATCGTGACAGGGCACGGCTGTTCTTGCGGCGCTGTGCGGAGCCCAGATCGTCATCTCCACCCGCAAAGAGACCGGACGAATAGGTCATGCCCTCGTCCAACCAAAGCTGATAGAATTCATTCCCCACGTCATAGTGCGCCCGAATATTCTTACGTGCGCCGCTACGCGAGTTCGCACGCAGCACCGTATCCAACAGCCGGTACTTCAGGCTGCTGAGGCGGCTCGCCTTGTCATAAGCGCCCAGATTGTCGCGGTTCAGCATGGCCAGACTCACCAGCCCCTCTATCGACGGCGTGTCCCAGAGCCCATGCACGTAGGCTTCGCCCAGACCGACCTGACCATGCGCTGCCATGGCGGAAATTGCCGACCAATCGCGAATATTCATCTCGGCCTGCGGCCCGGAGTTACCAAATTCATAGCGCGCACCATCCGGCGTGCGCAGGGTCAGCCGCCCCTCATGCAGACGTTCGCAGATCGACAGGAATTGCGTTTTTAGGGCTTTGTCCGTGATGCGCATAATTGGATCCCTTCTCTATCGATACTGTAGTCATTTGCTGCACAATGCGCATCGCGCTGGCGATGCCGTCCTCATGAAAGCCGTGCCGATTGTAGGCCCCGGCAAACCAGGTGCGATTTTGCCCCTGTATGTGGCGCAGGGTCTTTTGGGCCTGCAATGCCGCCCGGTTAAACACGGGATGTGCAAACTCTACCCTATCATAAATCTTACTATTCTGGATGGAGTTTGCTGGATTGAGGGTCACAAACAACGGATCTTGTTCAGGAATTCCCTGCAATTTGTTCATCCAATAGGTCACACTGGCCGTGTCGGCCTCGGCTCTGTAGGTCCAACTGGACCAACAGGCACGGCGCTTTGGCATCTGTGTGACATCGCAGTGCAACACTGCGGTATTGGGCTGATAGCTTATGGAACCAAGCGCCTGAGCCTCCAGCTCTGTTGCCCCCGCGCCCACTGCGCCCCCCTGCCCCAGAATGGCCAAGGCCTGATCCGAATGACAGGCAAGGATCAGTTCATCGAAACCCGCCTCTGTTGCCCCATCGCAGGTAATTGAAACCCCCAGATCAGACCGTTGAACCGCCCGGACCGGGGCCCCTATGCGCAGGGTACAGCCGCGCGCCAGCAAGGCAGCCTGCAGCCGACGAACATATTCAATACTGCCGCCTTTCACCGTCCACCATTGGTGCTTTCCAGTTCCGGCCAGCAGGGCGTGATTGCGAAAAAACCGCACCAAGGATTTCGCCGGGAAAGCATCTACATCACCAACCGGCGTTGACCAGATCGCACCACACATCGGCATGAGATACTTGTCTCGAAACCAAGTCCCCAGCCCCAGCTCCTTCACCAGGTCCCCAATCGTGATGTCATCGTGATGCGCGGCGCTTTCCGCGTTCTTTCCGAACTTCACGATATCAGCAATCATGCCATAAAACTCTGGCCGGGCCAGATTGCGTTTTTGGGCAAAGATAGAGCGCAGATCGTTCAGCCCATATTCCAACCCGCTATTGTCCATGCTGACGCCAAAGCTCATGTCGCTTTTCATCACCGGCACGTTCAGATCATGAAACAAGCGGGTCAAATACGGGTAGGTCGCATAGTTGAAGACGATAAAGCCGGTATCAACCGGCTGATCCCCATTCTTGCCAGCCAAGACGGTTCTTGCATGCCCCCCCAAGCGATCGTCCGCCTCAAACAGCGTCACGTCGTGATAGGCAGAAAGATAGTATGCAGCCGATAGCCCCGATATCCCCCCGCCAACGACCGCAATTCTTTTTCTAGGGCCCCGTGTCTGGTCAAGCATGCCTACCTCATTCGCTTATCGTTCTCAGGGTGTTACGGTGGTGCCTATCAAACGGATCAGATTTTCTTTTGCAAATGTCAGAAAGAGTGATCCGTGACAGCCCAGAACACGTAGGCATTGTATGATTGATCACATTCAGGCCAGGACATTTCACCGCCGCCGTGGCGCGCTGCACAACGCCTTTCACTATGGCGTTGATTTTGTCGTGAGCGACCTCTCCCCGACCTCTGGACACCTGCCTGTACGTCTGCTGTCGCACAATCGCTTCAATCTCTGGTCTTTGTGGGATCGCCACCACGGCGGTCCGCGCGGCCAAGGCCGGGGCGTCAACTGGTTTCGCCAGGTGCTGGCTGAACAGGGTTTCCCCCTGGACCAAGCGCAGCTACTGTTGGTTACCCAGCCGAGCTTCTTGGGGTTTCAATTCAATCCTGTCAGTTTCTGGGTCGCCCTGCTTGACGAAAAAGTATGTGCCTTTGTTGCCGAGGTGAACAATACATTTGGTCACCGCCACTGCTACTTCTGTGCCCACGAGGGGTTTACCCCCATCACATTTGAACAGGTGCTCTGCGCCCGCAAGGCGATGCACGTCTCGCCCTTCCAGCAGGTCGCAGGCGAATACAGATTCAACTTTGGCTTCACCAAAGATCAGTTGAATGTCCGCATCCACTATCAGAATGGCGATCAGGGTGTGCTGGCGACCTTGGCAGGAAAACGCAAACCTGCAACGGATCGCTCATTGCTCTGGGCTGCGCTACGGCGTCCCTTTGGGGCGGCTCGGGTGGTTTTCCTGATCTATTGGCAGGCCCTGATCCTATATCTGAAACGGGCACCTTTTCTGAAAACACCGCCCCCCGGGCTGTCACCGATGACAGCCAGCAAAAACCTGGATGAATGAGGCAAACATGCCACTGGCGGGAAAAACATATTGGCTGATAGGTGCCAGCGAGGGCCTGGGCCGCGAACTGGCAGTGCAACTGGACCAGGCCGGGGCGCGTTTGGTGCTGTCGGCCCGCAGTACCAGTAAACTGGCAGCCCTGACCCAAGAGCTGACGCAAGCCAGGGCCTTGCCAATGGATGTGACCGATGCAACTGCCGTACGCCGCACATGCGCTGAATTGGGCCCTGTGGACGGTGTGATCTACAATGCCGGAGCCTACGAGCCGATGGCGACCCAGGACTGGCAGGCAGACTCCGTCCTGCAGATGGCCGATGTCAATTTCATCGGCGCCCTCCGGGTGCTTGGCGAAATCATGCCCCGCTTTGTCGCACAGGGGCACGGCGATATTACCCTGATCGGATCCCTGGCCGGTTATCGCGGCCTGCCAAATGCCGTCGGATATGGCGCAAGCAAAGCTGCCCTGATCAGCCTGGCCGAAACCATGCGCCATGATCTAAAGGGCAGTGGCATTACCGTGAGGCTGATCAACCCCGGTTTCATCAAAACGCGATTGACCGACAAAAATACTTTCAAAATGCCGATGCTGATGACGGCGACTTCGGCTGCTCAGCAGGTCCTCAGCGCCATGCAGTCCCGCAGGTTTCGCACCGATTTCCCCCGCCCTTTTTCCTGGGGGATAAAACTGTACAGCCTGTTGCCTGACCTGATGGCCTACCGGGGGCGCTAGGGGCCGCCCCGGTGTGGATGGCCACGCCGGGCAAGCCCGGACGCGGCCCTGTCCAGCAGGTTAGTGTGCCTGCATCTGCGCCGCGACATCGGCGGCGGTCAGCCCGGCGGGATAATAGGTCGGCCAGTTCGTCAACTCTTCCAGCAAGGCGGCGCGGTCATCGCCCCAATAGAGATGGAAGTGATCTGATTTGGACGGGGCGATCCGGTGGTCGCTGAATTGGAAGAAGGCAGGGGCAGCCTCATCGCCGCTGACCTTGGCAAAGACAAAGCGCACCCCGCGATTGCCCCTTTTGTAGGTAAGCACCTCATAGCCATCATTTGCATATTGGGCCTGCACCGCCCCACCCTGACTGAAAAAGGTGACGTTGTCGCCTTTAATCAGGATCCGTTCCACATCTGTGGCATATCCTGTGGAATAATATGCCTTGTATTCCTCGGCGGTTTTATCCCCGTGCTCTGCCTTGTGCTGCATCACGCCATCCAGCGCGCCACTCTGCAACAAGGGATAGACTGATTGCCAATCACCGGCCCAATCAGACAGGGCACGGGCCTTGATCTGGGCATCGTCAAAGTAACCTTTGGAGATCTCTTCTGCAGCGTGCGAGTGGTCATGGCTATGGCTATGGCTATGGCTATGGCTATGGCTATGCGTGCCAGCTTGGGCACTGTCACTCCCGGTTTCGGCACCCGCCGAAAGGGGAGCTGCAACCAGGGTGCCAGTGGTCAAGCTAGCAACAGCCAGGGCGCGGATCTGTTTTGCGAGGGGAAGCGGCATATGTGTCTCCATCCAAGTGGGGGGCTTCTAGCCCAATTGATTCGTTACGTTATGACATAACAATCTCAGCTCGTAGCCGATCCCACTTCTGACGGCAACCCGCGCCGTTGCCGCCAGTCAACTGCCAAGTCACAAATCAACCCATGTGTTAATATACCAGCCACTGGAGGCGGGCGAATTCCGCCCGCCTCTCCGCCTTACTGCGGTAGCTGGGACTTTAGAAATGCAAAGTGACACGCCGCCATACCCTGGTAGGCCCGCCAGCCATCAGCCGTGTTCTGCGCCACCGCATCCGAGAGCACCGCAAGCGGTGTGCCGCTGGATCGCGCCAGGATCAGCGTCTGCGCCGCCTTTTCAAAGAAGTACAGATCCTCAAAGGCATCCGCCACGGTTTGCCCGACAACCGTCACCCCGTGATTGCCCATCACCAGCACCGCCTTATCCCCAAGAGCCTCTGCCAGGCGAGCCCCCTCTTCGGCGGCATCAGCGATCCCGCCAAAGGCAAGATCATAGGCCGTACGGCCATAAAACCGCGCCGTGTTGTTATCGATTGGCACAATCGTTGGATCAGCCAGACAGGACAGCGCGGTGGCATAGGGCGTGTGGCAATGCAGGATCACCCGCGCAGCCGGATTGCACCGGTGCAGGGCCCCGTGCACGCACCAGGCAGAGGCATCAGGGGCATTGGGCCGCTCCAGCGCCGCGTCATCTGCGCCATCCAGATGCAACAGGTCGTCGGGCTGGATCGTGGCAAAATGCTGCCAGCGCGGATTCAGCAGAAACTGCTGCCCATCCGGCGATGTCGCGGCGCTAAAGTGATTGCCGACGCTTTCGCTCCAGCCCATCTGGTGACAGATGCGAAAGGCCGCCGCGAGATCCTCGCGCAGGGCAACCGCTCCTGCGGCCTCTGCTGTTGGTGCGCTCATGCCTTGAACCGCCCTTCGCTGACGAGGGCGCGATAGGTCGAGCGCATCTCGGCGCGATCCGTATAGCAACCGCGCAGATACCGGTCGCCGCTGGTGGCCGAATAGGCCGCGCGCCCGTGCACGATGCGGTGGTTGTCAAACACCATGCACTCGCCCGCCTGCATGACGAATTGCATCATGTACTTCTCTTCCTGCAGCATCCGGCCAAAACGGCAGAACGCCGGGTAATAGTCATCCAGAAGCTCTTGCTTCAGATCAAAAATATCCGCCATATGCTGGCTGATCGTCACGCCGGAAACCGCGCCATGCTGGTCAAGTTCAATCACCCGTTGGCGCGACCGCATGTCATAGGTGTCATGTTCGCAGTAAAACGGGATATCCACCTGCGACAGCAGTTTGAAACCCTCTGGATCACGGGCGCGGAAATCATTGGCAACCGCCACCCCATCAGAATAAAGACTACCGCCCCCCTGCACGGTATTGGCGCGGCAATGCAGAAACTGGATCCCAGGCGCGTGCTCTTCCGCCGGAGTGTCGGTGTGCAACTCCAGCGCTGCCGCCGTATAGGCCGTATTGGTTGGGTTGATATGGGTTTTGACGTCAAAATAGGTGCCAAAGAATGTTGGTCGTACCTGCCCGATCATCTGCGCCGTCTCGGTCAGCGCGTCATCGCTGTCGGGCATGTCGGTCACGATGGTAAAGCCATCCACCAGCATTGCCTCGATCCATTTTTCCCGCAGCGCCAGATCTGCCAGCAACTGCGGCTGGCTAAAGCGCGGCACCTGAGGATAATGATCGCCATACCAGGCACGGCGCGGCATGTCGGCAGGATCAAAACGCGGCGCAGCGCGGCACCCCTCTTCCAGCCACTCCAGCGGAAAGCGACTGACATGCTGCTCTCCTTCCCAGGTGATTTCCAGCGCATCGCCCGTCACCTCCGCCAGGGCGGCGCGTGGCGGCTGCTCCCCGAGCTGAAAGATATCAAAACTGCGCTCGCGCGTGTCAGGGTTAAAAGACGAAGGGCAATTGTCCCGCAGCCAGTAGTAGTTGAAGTAATGGCTGGCACCGTCGGACAGCACAATCTCCAGCCCCTTTTCCTTGAGCATCGGCGCGGCAATCGGCAGGGAAGTCACATTCATATCTGGTCTGGCTCACTTTGTTTTCAGACAGGTTTCCCCTGCTACATCTCATGGGTTTCACAGCTGAAACAGATCGAATAGAGTGAAGCTATATTAAGCCACAGGTAAACTAATGGACCCACTTCCGCCGCTGCGGCTTCTGGCCACCTTTGAAACCGTCACGCGCCTGGGGTCGATGCGAGAGGCCGCTGCCCGGCTGAATGTCACGCTGCCGGCGGTCAGCCAGACGCTCAAGGCGCTGGAAGGGCACGCCGGTGCCGATCTGTTTGATCGTAGCACCCGCCCAGCACGGCTGACCGATGCCGGAGAGATCCTGGCGCGGGCCACCCGAGAAGGGCTGGGCCAAATCGCCGCCGCGCTGGAGGACATCCGCGCCATGCATGGTCAGGAAGACCGCCATGTAACCCTGGCCTGCACCCTGGGCATGGCAACCTATTGGCTGATGCCCCGACTGCCCGACTTTTATGCCCACCACCCCGAAATCACCGTCAATGTGCAGGCGCCGCCCTCGGATCTGCCCAACCTGGCCCCTGGCATTGATATCGCGGTGCGCTATGGCACCGGCGGCTGGCGCGAGGGCCGCACGCACAAGCTGTTTGACGAAAGGGTATACCCCGTTGGCACACCGGCGCTGATTGCGCGGCTTCAGGCAGACGGCATCGGACTGGACCAAGCGCGCCTGATCCATGTGCGCAGCCCCCACAATCAGCACTGGGCTGGGTGGGAGGACTATCTGCGGAAATCCGGCATCCATCGCACCCGGCTGTCAGGTCAAAGCTTCAACAACTATGTGCAGGCCGCCCAGGCGGTTCTGGATGGGCGCGGTTTGATGCTGGGATGGCGTTCAATCAGCACCCGCGCGGTCATGGACGGCGCCCTGCAGGCCTGGCCCGATGCAACCCTAGACCTAGGCACTGCCTATTTTGTCACCGCCGCCAGCCGCCTTTCCAACAGCGCCCAGTGCTTTCTGGACTGGTTGACGAAACAGGGGGACAAAGAAGACCAGGCGCAGACTGACGGCACCCCCTGCCCGCCGCACCCTGCCTAAGCATTTGAACGAAATCGACTATCGCGCTAAAAGATACCTGATTGCCCACCCTGCAGGGAGAAACCGCCCCTCTGCAGCCGCGAGCCTGCGGGCAAGCGCTTAATGGAGATTTTAACTTTGAAACTGCTACGATTTGGCCCCAAGGGGCAGGAAAAACCCGGCCTTCTGGACGACAACGGCACGGTCAGGGATCTGTCCGCCCATGTGAGCGATATTGCCGACGATACGCTGGGCGCGGCTGGGCTGGCAAAAATTGCCGCCCTTGATCCAGCCAGCCTGCCTGCGGTTGAACCAGACCGGCTTGGCCCCTGTGTCGGCCAGACCGGAAAATTCATCTGCATCGGGCTGAACTATTCCGACCACGCAGCCGAGGCTGGCATGAACGTCCCCAAAGAACCTATCATCTTTGCCAAGGCGACCTCGGCGATTTGTGGCCCCAACGACGATATCGAGCTGCCGCGCGGATCAAAGGCCAGCGACTGGGAGGTCGAGCTGGCTGTGGTGATCGGCAAAGAGGCCAAATACATCACCGAGGCCGAGGCCTTGGACCATGTTGCCGGCTATTGCGTTGCCAACGATCTGTCCGAACGTGATTATCAGATCAAACACGAAGGCCAGTGGACCAAGGGCAAATCCGCCGATACCTTTGGCCCCCTCGGCCCCTGGCTGGTCACCCGCGACGAGGTGCCGGATCCGCAGAACCTCAGTCTCTACCTGGATGTGAATGGCACCCGTATGCAAAGCGGATCTACCGCCACGATGGTCTACGGGGTCGCCCATGTTGTCGCCTATCTGTCACGCTTCATGAGCCTGCAGCCAGGGGATGTGATTGCAACTGGCACCCCTCCCGGCGTTGGCATGGGTATGAAACCGCAGCCCATTTACCTGAAGCCAGGCGATCAGATGGAGCTTGGCATCGAGGGGCTGGGCCAGCAGGTGCAGAAGGTTGTGCAGGGCTAACCCTATCAGCAAAGGGGGCGGAGTAGCCCCAGGAAATGACGAAGGCTGCGCCCCCCTGCGGGCCGCAGCCTTCTTGATACCCGGCAACGCCCGTTACGGAAGCAAGGCCAGACGCTTGAGGAACAGAGATTTCACCGCCGGGGCATCGACACCGATACATACGGCGGTGGGTTTGCGCGTGCCGGCCTCGGCCTCAAGCGTCGCGCCAGAGGTCTCGCCACTGCATGACACCCGCATGGGCAGGGTTTCCACCTCGAACAGATCGGGGTGGGTGCAGGCGATGACCGCTGCAGGGTCATGCAGGGAACACCCGTCGAGCTTGCCAACCGTTTCATAAAAGGCCAGGTAGAAGGCCGACATTTCTTGCAGCATGCCGCCCAGCTCTGGCGACTGACCCGCGATACTGGCAAAATCATCCGGGGTGCACAGAATCCGGTGGGTGACATCCAGTCCGACCATGACCAGCTTGGCCCCCGCCGCAAAGACCACATCCGCCGCATGCGGATCGTGATAGATATTGGCCTCGGCATGGGGGGTGATATTGCCGCCCTCCCGCAGGGAGCCCCCCATAATGACGATGCTTTTGACATTGCGGGCAAAATCAGGATCACGCTGGATGGCTAGGGCGATATTAGTCAGCGGTCCGATGGGGCAAAGCACCAGCTCACCTTTGTATTCCCGCGCCATCCGGATCAGAAAATCGGCAGCCTCTTCCGCCACGGGCTGCCCCTTGGGGGTGGCGGCAGGAATATCGCCAAACCCTTCCGCGCCATGCACCTGCGCCGAGGGGGCAAAGGGCGGCAAGGACAGCGGTGCGGCGGCCCCTTCAGCAACCGGCAGCTCCAGATCAACCGCTTCCAGCAGGCGCAGCGCATTGCGGGTGGCAATCTTTGTGGTGACGTTGCCAAAGATCGTAGTCAGCCCCAAAAGCTCGATATCCGGGGCGGCGGCGGCATAAAAGATCGCCATGGCATCATCAATGCCGGGATCTGTGTCGATAATCAGTTTGACCATGAATCTCTTTCCCCTCGCTGATCGCGCTGGCCTAGCATTTCTGCCGCAGCGCCAGCAAGACCCGGCCCGTCGCAGCGCCCAAGGCCCCAGACAAAAACGCCCGCGCAGGGGCGCTGCACGGGCATATATCTTTGCAAGAACCGGGTTTACCCGGTCATGGCTGGATCAGGTGTTGAACAGGAAGTGCATGACATCGCCATCCTTGACGACATATGACTTGCCCTCAGAGCGCATCTTGCCGGCCTCTTTTGCACCCTGTTCACCATTGCAGGCGACAAAATCGTCAAAAGCGATGGTCTCGGCCCGGATAAAGCCCTTTTCAAAATCACCGTGAATGACCCCAGCCGCCTGCGGCCCCGAGGTGCCCTGGCGAATGGTCCAGGCGCGGGCCTCTTTGGGGCCAACGGTGAAATAGGTTTCCAGGTGCAACAATTCATAACCTGCCCGGATAAGACGGTCGAGCCCGGCCTCTTCCAGCCCCATCTCGTCGAGGAACATCTGGGCTTCCTCAGATTCGAGCTGGCTGATTTCTTCTTCGATCTGCGCCGAAATAATCACATGGGAATTGCCCTGCGCCGCCGCCATTTCGGCCACTTTGGCGGAATGTGCGTTGCCCGCGACCGATTCCGACTCACCCACGTTGCACACATAGAGCACCGGCTTGGTCGACAGCAGCTGCAGCATCTTCCAGGCCTTGGCGTCGTCTTCGTCCACTTCGACCAGGCGTGCAGGCTTGCCATCTTCCAACATGGCCTGGGCCTCGGCGAGCAGGCGCTCCTGCTGCTGTGCCTCTTTGTCGTTGCCTTTCAGCTTGCGCACCAGATTGGCCCGGCGCTTTTCGATGCTTTCGAGATCCGCCAGCATCAGCTCTGTTTCGATGGTTTCGGCATCGGCAACCGGATCAACGCGACCATCAACATGGGTCACGTCTCCATCTTCAAAACAGCGCAAAACATGTGCAATTGCATCGGTTTCGCGGATATTGGCCAAAAACTGGTTGCCCAGACCTTCACCCTTGGATGCGCCTTTGACCAGACCGGCGATATCAACAAATGTCATCCGGGTCGGGATGATTTGTTTGGATCCGGCGATCGCAGCCAGCTTATCCAGACGCGCGTCCGGCACCCCGACTTCGCCCACATTGGGTTCGATCGTGCAGAACGGAAAATTTGCCGCCTGTGCCGAAGCGGTTTTGGTCAACGCGTTAAACAAAGTCGACTTGCCAACATTCGGCAGGCCCACAATTCCCATTTTAAAGCCCATATCGGCCTCCTGATGCCACTTGGGAATGGCTTCTAGGCAGCATTGCCCTCCGGCGCAAGGCAACTTGACGTCTTGCTCCTGTTCAGAGTGATATGGGAAGGTCTTGATATACCATCACGCAACGTCGCATCTGCGTGTGCGCAGGTTTCATATTGAGAAGAAGATCCTATTTCATCCCTGGTTCCAGGACGATTGAGGAAAGCAATGAAAACAACGATACTATTGTCTGCGGCTTTGGCTACCGGGCTTGCAGGTGCTGTTACGGGCCAAGAGATCGTTCTTGGCGCGGGCTATACCGACTATTCGCACAATGGCGCCCAGGATGGCGCATTGCTTGCGCTTGAATATACGCACACTCCCTTTTACGAAGGCCGGATCTTTTCCACCCACCTCGCTGGCGCCATCGAAGTGGTCGAAACCGGGGATGCCTTTCTGGGGGTCGGTGTCAGTGGCAAATGGACCCTGCAAAACAGTTGGTTCATCGAGGCAAGCGTTTTACCCGGCGCCTATGTCGAAGCCATCCAGCTGAACGAGCTCGGCTCTACCTTTGAAATCCGCAGCCAGATCGCGGTTGGCAAGCGTTTCAACAACGGCAAGGGCCTGTCGCTTGGGCTAAGCCACAAATCAAATGCCTCGACCGGATATATCAATCCAGGCGTCAATGCGGTGACCCTGCGCTGGCATATTCCGCTGAGCTAGGGACGGTGCCACCTTGGGCCAATTTACGCAAAGCGCAATTTGGCCTGGGCAGCGGGATTGATTTCCCGGGCAAGTTTCGGCACACCAGAGCGATAAGTTGCAAGAGGCCCGACAATGACCCGTATTGACGCAAAATTCGCCGAACTCAAAGCCGCCGGCAAAAAGGCCTTTGTGTCCTATGTCATGGCTGGTGACCCCGATTATGACAGCGCATTAGAACTGGTGAAGGGCCTGCCCGCCGCAGGCGTCGACATCATCGAACTGGGCCTGCCCTTCACCGATCCGATGGCAGACGGCCCCACCATTCAGCTGGCCGGTCAGCGCGCGCTTGATGGCGGCATGACCCTGGAAAAAACGCTGCAGATGGCCGCCGAATTCCGCAAGGGCGATGACACCACCCCGATTGTATTGATGGGCTACTACAACCCCATCTATAACCGCGGCGTAGAGAAATTTTTGATCGATGCCAAAGCTGCGGGTATTGACGGGCTGATCGTGGTGGATCTGCCCCCCGAAGAAGACGAGGAACTGTGCATTCCAGCGCAAAAGGCAGGGCTGAACTTTATCCGCCTGGCCACCCCCACCACGGATGACAAGCGACTGCCCACCGTGCTGCAAAATACCTCTGGCTTTGTCTATTATGTCTCCGTCACGGGCATCACCGGCTCTGCCGAAGCCCAGGCCGGCGATGTTGGCCCCGAAGTCGCCCGCATCAAGGCGGCAACCGATCTGCCCGTTATTGTCGGCTTTGGCATCAATACCCCTGAAAAGGCGCAGAACATCGCCTCTATTTCCGATGGGGCCGTTGTTGGCAGCGCCATCGTCAGCCAGATCGGTGCAGGCAAACCCACCGCCGAGGTTCTGGATTTTGTGAAATCCCTGGCAGAGGGCGCCCACCGAGGGTGAACAGAACCTTATCGGTGCAACTGTCACCACCTGCCGCTGAGGTCCACATCATCAGAAGCCGCGCCGCCTGGTGCGGCTTTTTGCGTCATAACTGCCGCCCTTCTGCAGTGTTGCAGCAGCCCTCAATAATTGGTAAGGAAAACTTACCAGATCATAGCGAGGGCTAATCCGTGCCGGTAATCACCAATATTCAGGACCTGAAACGCATCTATGAACGGCGAGTGCCGCGGATGTTTTTTGACTATACCGAAAGCGGAAGCTGGACCGAGCAGACCTTTCGCGAAAACAGCTCTGACTTTGAAAAAATTCGCCTGCGCCAGCGCGTTGCGGTGGATATGTCCGGGCGCTCAACCAAGGGTCAGATGCTTGGCCAAGACGTCACCATGCCGGTATCCCTGGCCCCGGTTGGCCTGACCGGCATGCAACACGCTGATGGTGAAATCAAAGCCGCCAAGGCTGCTGCCGCCTTTGGCATCCCCTATACCCTTTCGACCATGTCGATCAACTCTATCGAAGACGTTGCCGAAGCCACGGATAAACCCTTCTGGTTTCAGCTCTACACCATGACGGACGAAGACTATGTACGCCGCCTGATCCAACGCGCCAAGGATGCAAAATGTTCTGCCCTTGTCATCACGCTTGATCTGCAGATTCTGGGCCAGCGGCACAAAGATCTGAAAAACGGCCTCTCTGCCCCCCCGAAACTGACCCCAAAGACAATCGCCAACCTGATGACAAAATGGACCTGGGGCCTGCAGATGCTGGGGGCCAAGCGGCGCGAGTTTGGCAATATTGTCGGCCATGTCGAGGGCATATCGGATGCCTCTTCACTGGGGGCATGGACGGCAGAACAATTTGACCTGTCGCTGGACTGGGGCAAAATCGCCAAACTAAAAGAAATGTGGGGCGGCAAGGTGATCCTGAAAGGGATCCTCGATGCCGAAGACGCCAAGATGGCCGTCAAAGTAGGGGCCGATGCTATTGTGGTCTCCAACCATGGCGGTCGACAGTTGGACGGGGCGCTCAGCTCGATCAGAATGCTGCCACAGATCCTGGATGCCGTAGGGGGCGACATCGAGGTAATACTGGACAGCGGTATTCGCTCTGGTCAGGACGTACTGAAGGCGCTGGCCATGGGGGCCACCGGCACCATGATCGGACGCGCCTATATCTACGGGCTGGGTGCCATGGGCCAGCAGGGCGTCACCACCGCCCTAGAAGTGATCAGCAAAGAGCTGGACACCACCATGGCACTCTGTGGCGAACGAAATGTCAGCGATCTTGGCCGCCACAACTTGCTGATCCCCAGTGACTTTGAAGGCTCCTGGCAGGAATAACGGCCAAGCCGGATCAGAATATCCGGTCCTGAAACCAGATCAGGGCCGGATAGGCGCAAAGCCAGATCCAGAAAAACCGGTTCAGACCAAAAAAGCAGGCGTTGGACAAATGAAACCCCGCCGCGCCGAGCAGTGCCAGCTTCAATGCGATGGGGTTCAACAGGGCCAGCGGGAAGACCAGTTCAAACAGGATGACCGCCCAGCCCATGATCCATAAAAAGCGCCGTCGCTCGGCCAGGCCGCGCAGCGCTTCGCTCACCGGATAGGCGGAAAAGCGAAAGACATCGCGCAGGGCGCTGCCGCTGCGCCATTCGGGATTGAACACCTTGACCCAGCCCGAGACAAAATAAGACAATAGCAGCTGCACCGCCAGATAGGACAGCGCCATCTCTTGCCAAAAGACTGTCGGCGCCAGGTGCGCCAGGCTCAGACAGCTGAGGATCAGCATCGTCATCTTATCGCTGCCGCCGTTATAAGGCCCCTGATACCGCCAGAGCATCGCCAGGCCGAGTCCCCAAAGCCCCCAGACCGGCCAGCCACCACCAAGCCCAAACGCCAGCCCGAGACACAGCAGCAGCCGCGACACAAAGGTCACCCGATCCCGCAGTGCTACCCCTCCCAGCGCCAGGTGCTCCAGGCTTTGCTGGGCAATGGCAAAGGCCAGGAACAGCTGCATCCAGCCCATCGCCTGGGCTGCCGTCAGCCCCTGCTCCAGAAACAAGATCCCGCTCAAATCGGGCCCTCCTGTATCTGGGCCAACGGCACCGGCCTGCTTTCATATTCCACCAGCTTTACAACCCGCACGCCTTCTCGCGACAGAAACACCAGGCGAAATTGCAACTCCTGAGCCCCCTGGGGCAGCAATCGAGCGACCCTTTGGTTGATTTCATCAATGCTATGCTGGCTTGGTGCCTCAATCAGGCGTTCCGCGCAGCTGAACAGATAAAGCTGTTCGTTCCATTGCGGGTTCCACAACATCCGCTGCAGCATCTGCCACAGGCGCAAATGCTGCGGCCGGGGGCGGTCCTCTTGCCAGCCGCCAACCGCATGGGCCGCGCTTTGGCCTGGCTCAATCAGGCGAAATTCAATCCGAGGCGAAGGCGCCACCGTATTGAAAAACCGCCAAGAGGGAATCACCGTTGGCAAGAACAGGGAAATCAGACGCAGCACTTCAGCAGCCTCCAGGGATTGAACACTGGCGCAAGACTAGCCTGCTGGCTTTAACACTTCCCTTAGCCCCTGCTGTTTGCCCCGGCTTGCAACTCGGCAAAAGCTCTGGTTAAGGGCGGCTTCTGGGCGACGCATCACATATCGGTCGGTTTCATTTAGCTGCCGACTTCATTTGGCCGCAAATATCCCGGGGGGAGGCCGCAGGCCGGGGGGCGGCGCCCCCAATCCCGGGGGCCCTGCGAACTGCCCCTTGCGAAACCCCGAAATCCCCTGTAAGGGCAGGCCTTCACGTGGGGTGACAGCCTTGGAGGCACCCCGCATAGATATATTGGAGAATTCAAATGGCAAAAGAGATTCCTGATCTCGTCGCCGAGGAACGTGCGGGGACGGGCAAGGGCGCCGCTCGCGCAGCACGTCGTGCTGGCATGGTTCCTGGTGTTGTTTACGGTGGTGATACAGATCCACTTTCGATCCAGATCCCGTTCAACGTTCTGTTGAAAAAGCTGAAGGCCGGCAAGTTCAAGTCCACCCTGTGGAACCTGAAAGTTGAAGGCCAGGAAGACGTACGCGTGATTTGCCGCGACGTTCAGCGTGATGTTGTCAAAGATCTGCCAACCCACCTCGACCTGATGCGCCTGCGCCGGACGTCGAAGATCAACCTGTTCATCCCGGTTGAATTCCTCAACGAAGATACCTGCCCTGGCGTCAAAAAAGGCGGCATGCTGGCCGTGGTTCGTCCCGAAGTCGAACTGGTTGTGACCGCAGGCGATATCCCTGAGAAGCTGACCGTTGATCTGGCGAACAGCGTCATCGGCGATGTTATCACCATCTCGTCGATCGAGCTGCCCAAAGGTGCACGCCCAACCATCGACCGTGACTTCGTTATTGCAAACATTGCAGCCCCCGGCGGCATTGCTGCAGGCGATGAAGACGAAGATGCAGGCGACGAAGCTGCCGACGCAGCTGAAGAATAAGATTCTCTTCCCCATGGGAGAGGATGAAACGGGGTCCTTCGGGGCCCCGTTTTTTTTCGCGCCTATGCCTCAGCCCTGCCCCGCCTTGCGCAGCCCGGCTCTGCGGCGCTCAACCGATAAAATCTGCGCAAAAACGGCACCGAACACGACACTGCCCCCTGACGAAGCCGTAGCGCGCAAACCGTTCCTTTGCTTTTGCCAGCCATACTCGGACCCGGAGTGAGAAGAATTTAGGTGAGTAAAATGTTGGATCCCCTAGAACAGGAAGAGGCACGCCTGCGCAGACGGCTGCTGTTTCGGATATTGCGTGGTTTCAATTTTGACGCGCCACAGTTTTGCGGCGAGACCATATCAGTTCCGGTCCCGCGCCAGTTCTTGTCACAAAAAGAGACCTACCTCCTCCGCCCAGAGAGCCGCTGCCCACGCATCTGATTGCCGGTCTCGGCCTTGGGCCTTGCTGCGCAGGGTAGCCTGCGACACAGGGCACTGGATTTCCGGCCCCAAACAGGTCATGTAGCAGCCCAAACCAGCGCTGCCCCACAAGGACCAATGACCCGAACGCCGGGCGTATCATCCAGGGGCGGCACCACCAGATCAATGTGAGACGAGACAGGCTATGAAACTCTTTGTTGGGCTCGGCAATCCAGGCGACAAATATGCCCGCAACCGCCATAACATCGGCTTTATGGCCCTGGATCAAATTGCCTCTGACCATGGGTTCAGCCCCTGGAAAGCCAAATTCCAAGCTCTGATTTGCGAGGGCACATTGGGTGGTACCAAGGTTTTACTGATGAAACCCCAGACCTTTATGAACCTGTCGGGCCAGGCAGTCGGAGAGGCGATGCGGTTTTACAAGCTGACCAGCCAGGATGTCACCGTACTGCATGATGAGCTGGATCTGGCACCGGGGAAATGCCGGGTAAAACAGGGCGGCGGCCATGCCGGCCACAATGGGCTGCGCTCGCTGCATTCCCATATCGGGGCCGATTATGGCCGGGTGCGCCTGGGCGTTGGGCATCCCGGCCACAAGGACGCAGTTGCCGGCTATGTCCTGCGCGACTTTCCCAAGGCTGATGAAGCCTGGCTGGGTGATCTACTGCTTGGTATTTCAGATGGGGCGGCGGCCCTGGCCGCCGGGGATGGCGGAAAATTCATGAATGCCGTGTCATTGCGGGTGGCGCCGCCGCGCAGTTCCACCGGTTCCAAACCCGTAAAAAATCAGCCTGCGCCCGCAAAACCCGGCCAGCAGCCCGCCCAAAAAGCACCCACTGACTCACCCGCAGGGCCGCAAGACAAGGCAGCGGATGCTAATCCAGCGCCAGACAGCCGCTCGCCCCTGGAACGGCTCGTCGACAAGTTCAAATAACTGCCTGCCGCCATGTCATGCTTCCTATCGCGCCCCTACGCGGTCTAGGTTTGTGATCTGAGGAGGCCCAATAATGAAAAAACAGCTCAAACGCCTGCTGCGCATGCTCGCCGTCGTGGCCATTCTGCTGGCCGGGTTTGGCATCTGGAAGCGGGAACAGATCCTGCGGCTCTGGGCGGTGAACTCACTGTTTTCCGCCGAAAAGATCGTGGCCAATTTTTCCAACATGGATGCGGCCTTCCTGACCACACCGGTTTTGCGCGGCACCGGCCCCGTCAGCCCGCTGCCACAGGGGCCTGAAATGACCCTGCCCGCCACCACGCCGGACTGGATAGAGACACGCGCCGTGACCTCTTTGTTGGTTCTGAAGGATGGAGAGATCCGCCACGAGAGCTATCACCTTGATACAAATCCAGATGACCGGCGCATCTCTTGGTCGGTGGCCAAAAGTTATCTTTCGGCGCTGTTTGGGGTGCTGCTTGAGGAAGGTGCCATTGGATCAATCGACGACCCCGTCACAAAATATGCGCCGCAGCTGATCGGCAGCGCCTACGACGGTGCGTCGATCCGAAATGTGCTGAATATGGCCAGCGGCGTCACCTTTGATGAAGACTATCTGGATTATGATTCTGATATCAACCGCATGGGCCGCGAGGTCGCCCTGGGCGGCACATTGGATCAGTTTGCCGCCGACCTCACCGAGACCTTCGCCGCCCCCGGTGAGACCTGGCAATATGTCTCTATCGACACGCATGTGATTGGCATGGTGATACGCGGTGCCACCGGGCAGAGCATTGCAACGCTGCTGCAGAACAAGATCATCGCCCCCCTCGGGCTCGAACAGGACCTCTACTATGTCACCGATGGGCAGGGGGTCGCCTTTGTTCTGGGCGGGCTGAATATCACCACGCGCGACTATGCCCGCTTTGGGCTGATGATCGAACAGCAAGGCCACTACAATGGGCAGCAGGTGGTGCCGCGCGATTGGGTTGCGGTCTCCACCGCCGCCTCTGCCCCGACAAAACCCGGCAAGATCGGCTATGGGTATCAATGGTGGATCCCGGTTGGTGCCCATGACGGAGAGTTCCTGGCACGTGGCGTCTACGGACAATATATCTATATCGACCAGACACGGAATGTGGTCATTGTCAGCACCGCCGCTGACCGCAAGTTCCGCGATCCAGGTGT
This sequence comes from Pseudophaeobacter profundi, assembly GCF_029697505.1. Classification (GTDB taxonomy): domain Bacteria; phylum Pseudomonadota; class Alphaproteobacteria; order Rhodobacterales; family Rhodobacteraceae; genus Pseudophaeobacter; species Pseudophaeobacter profundi. Next base: position 34,739 of record NZ_JARJEF010000008.1, read on the forward strand.
CAGCGCTGCCAATGTCGAAATGTTTCGAAAACTAGCGCAGATACTGTAAGCTACCCGGTATGACACCAGATCCCAGCCTCAATGTGCTGGGCGGGGCACTAGAGCCCTGCTCGCATGCCCCGCGTACCGGCTTCTTTCGGGATGGCCATTGCAATACCTGCGTTCAGGACCAGGGCAGCCATACCGTCTGCGCGGTGATGACGGCCGAGTTTCTGGCCTTTTCAAAATATGTAGGCAACGATCTGTCAACGCCGCGCCCCGAATACGGCTTTGCCGGATTGAAGCCGGGCGATCGCTGGTGTCTCTGTGCCAGCCGTTTCTTGCAGGCCGTAGACGAAGGCTGCGCGCCGCTCGTCGTGCTGGCGGCTACCCACCTACGCGCACTGGACGTCATCCCCATGGCCCTGTTGCAGGCCCATGATGTGCAGCCCCCCGGACAGCGTAACCTTCAATAGGCAAGGCCTGCCCGCCCTGCCGCCTTTGGCAACCGCCTAAAGCGTGATCTCGGCAATTGACCTGGCGGCGGGTTTGCCGCTATCCACCACTGTCGCCAGCTGCCCGGTCCTCCCTCGACCGTTCAACGCCAGCCTTTCCCCCATATACTAGGAGACCGGCCATGAGCTTTATCGCTATGAATCGTTTTAAAATTCGCCTCGGGCGCGAAGAAGATTTTGAACAAATCTGGAAATCGCGCGAATCCCACCTCAAGGAGCTTTCGGGATTTCGCGAGTTTCGCCTTCTGAAAGGACCCGAAAACGAGGATCACCGCCTGTATTCCAGCCATGTGATCTGGGACAGCCGCGATGATTTTGAGGCCTGGACGAAATCGGAACAATTCCGCGCCTCGCATCGCAACGCCGGCAAACGCAAAGGCGAAAGCCCAATCCTGGGCCACCCGCAGTTTGAAGGCTTCGAAACCGTCCTGCACGAGGCCTGACCACGATAAAGGCCGACCCGGTATTCCGGATCGGCCTGCCACTTTATCCTGATTTGACTGACGCCATTAGTCCTCGAAGGTGCGGCCTTCTTCGGTATCAGACATGTCAAAGCCCAGGTGTTTGGCCACGGTAAAGACATCCTTGTCACCACGGCCACACATATTCATCACGATGATATGGTCCGCAGGCAGATCCGGCGCGATCTTCATCACATGGGCCAGCGCATGGCTGGGCTCCAGTGCCGGAATGATACCTTCCATCGCACAGGACAGCTGGAATGCCTCCAGCGCTTCCTTGTCGGTAATCGAGACATATTTCGCCCGCCCCGTATCATGCAGCCAGGAATGTTCGGGGCCGATACCGGGGTAGTCCAGCCCAGCCGAGATTGAGAACCCTTCCTGAATTTGGCCGTCGTCATCCTGCAGCAGATAGGTGCGGTTGCCGTGCAGCACACCGGGGCGACCCCCGGTAAGAGAAGCACAATGCTGCATGCGGTCATCAACGCCTTTGCCGCCAGCTTCGACCCCGATGATATTGACGGATTTGTCATCCAGGAAAGGATGGAACAGGCCAATTGCGTTCGAACCGCCACCAATTGCAGCAATCAGCGTATCTGGCAGACGGCCTTCGCCCTCTTGCTCCGCCAGCTGCCAGCGCACTTCCTTGCCGATGATCGACTGGAAATCACGCACCAGGGCCGGATAGGGATGCGGGCCTGCGGCGGTGCCGATGCAATAGAAGGTATCGTTGACGTTGGTCACCCAGTCGCGCAATGCGTCATTCATGGCATCCTTCAGGGTGCCACGGCCCGATGTCACCGGGATCACCTCGGCGCCCAGCAGGCGCATGCGGAACACATTGGGAGCCTGACGCTTCACATCATGCGCGCCCATGTAAACTACACATTTCAAGCCAAACTTGGCACAGACAGTGGCGGTGGCCACCCCGTGCTGCCCGGCACCGGTTTCGGCAATGATGCGGGTTTTGCCCATGCGCCGCGCCAGCAGAATCTGGCCCAGCACATTGTTGATCTTATGCGCGCCTGTATGGTTCAGCTCATCGCGCTTCATGTAGATCTTGGCACCGCCCAGATGGGCGCTCAGCCGTTCGGCATGATACAGCGGGCTGGGACGGCCGACATAGTGCTGCCACAGATCGTCCATCTCGGCCCAGAAGCCTGGGTCATCCTTGGCACGGTTGTATTCTTCTTCCAGGCTCAGAATAAGCGGCATCAAGGTTTCCGAGACAAACCGCCCCCCAAAGATGCCAAAGCGACCCTTTTCGTCGGGGCCATTCATAAAGCTGTTGAACAGATCGTTTGCCATGGGTTTTCCCTTTGTCGCAGCGCTCAATATGACTATCGCGCAGGCGGCGGCGGGTAAAGAGAGAGGCTGCAGGATTCTGCACGGGCCCGACATTTCCCCACCAAGACTCCACAAGGGCCCGGTTGGTGGCGTGTTGTCAGCGGGTCACAACGGGAGGGGCCGACAGGGCGGCAGTTGTAAATCTGGCGATCAATTCAGCGTCTTTTTGCCCCGGCGCTGCCTCTACCCCGGAAGAGACATCCACCTGACGCGCCCCGGTCATGCGGATAGCCTCGGCCACATTGTGGGGCGTCAGACCGCCAGCCAGCATCCAGGGGCGCTGCCAGTATTTGCGCCCGGCCAGCAAGCGCCAGTCAAAGGCCAGCCCATTGCCGCCCGGTAAATCGGCGTCTTTTGGTGGCTTTGCATCTATCAAGAGCTGATCCGCAACCTGTGAATACAGGTCGATCTGCGGCAGATCGTCGGCATCGGCGACGCCAATGGCTTTCATCACCGGCAGCCCATAGCGCGCCTTGACCTCGGCCACCCGCTGCGGGCTCTCACGGCCGTGCAGCTGCAACATATCAAGCGCAACCGTCTCGGTCAGCGCATCCAGCGCGGCATCATCGGCATTGACCGTCAGCGCCACCTTGCACAGGCCAGCGGGCACCTCCAGCGCCAAAGCGGCGGCCTGCGGCATGGGTATATTGCGCGGGGATTTTGGGAAAAACACAAAACCCACATAGGCGGCACCCGCATCGGCAGCTGCCACCACATCCTGCGGGCTGCGCAGCCCACAGATCTTTACCCCAATTGCACTCATTCGCTTGGCTCAGCTGGTCTCATCCAGAAGGGCCAGAACGTCGTCTTTGCCCTCATGTTTCTGTTGTTTCAGCTTTTTGACTTCGCGTGACAGTTTTTTCACTTCGCGATTCTGGGTGCTGACGGCCCGGCGGTGCTTATGCTCGCGAAGCCATTCCCAGATAAAGCCAATCGCCAGCCCCGCGCCCAAGCCCCCCAGCACCACCACAAACAGCGGCAAAGCAATAGAAGGATTGATGCCAAAAAGCTCGGCCACGGCGGACGGCAGCAGCTTCAGGTCGACAATCGTACGGTTTGCGATGCAAACCGACACCAGCAGGATCCCCAGGGATCCCAGAATAGCATAGCGAATATAGCGCATTTAGGCCTTTCCGTTCAGGCGGTCCCTCAAGAGCTTACCGGTCTTGAAGAACGGAACATGTTTTTCTTCCACTTGGACAGTTTCACCAGTGCGTGGGTTGCGGCCCACCCGCGAGTCTCGCTGTTTCACCGAGAACGCGCCAAAACCGCGCAATTCGACCCGGTCGCCCCGGGACATCGCGTCGGTCACTTCCTCGAATACCGTATTCACGATCCTTTCGACATCCCGCTGATACAGGTGCGGGTTTTCGTCTGCAATCTTCTGAATCAATTCAGAACGGATCATACTTCCTGCCCTCCCAAAACTACGCAAGCCTTTGTTGGCTAACGACAACTATAGGTACAAATCAGCGTTCAAGGAACCAAAACAGACAAGGGGCGGCCAAATTTTAGCGCCCATAGCCCCCCAAGAGGCGGGATTTTCTCTTTGTTTACGCAGCTTGAGCGCAAAAACAGGCCCCAGACAGGCTTTCAGCCAACAAAAGGAGCGCTGCGAAAGTGATTGATTCGCAGAGTGTTACGCTGCAACTGTGGCGCGCAGTCCGCCGCGCCGGGCCCCGGCGGACCAGCCCCCCGCCGCAAGGCCCACAACACAGGATTGAATGCGCTGCCAGGCTGCATTCCCTGGTGGAAATCCGCTCAAACAGAAACGGCCCCGCCATAAGGCGGGGCCGTTCTGCTCAACCTGCGCCAAAGCGCCAGTCGAAATTTAGTCGTTGTTCAGAGCTGCGCCCAGGATATCACCCAAGCTTGCGCCGGAATCCGAGGAACCATACTGCTCAACAGCTTCTTTTTCTTCTGCGATCTCGCGGGCTTTGATCGACAGACCCAGACGACGGGTCTTGCTGTCGACATTGGTGACGCGCACGTCGACCTTGTCGCCAACATTGAAGCGCTCGGGGCGCTGCTCTGCGCGATCACGCGACAGGTCGGAACGACGGATGAAGCTCTTCATGCCTTCGTATTCGACCTCGATGCCGCCTTCTTCGATGGCAGTAACGTTCACGGTGACAATCGAGCCACGCTTCACGCCGCCAACGGCTTCAGCGAACTTGTCGCCGCCCAGGGCTTTGATCGACAGAGAGATACGCTCTTTTTCAACGTCCACTTCGGAGACAACGGCCGAAACCATGTCGCCTTTGCGGTAGTTCTGGATCGCATCTTCGCCGCGCTCGTCCCAGGACAGGTCGGACAGGTGAACCATGCCGTCGATGTCGCCGTCGAGGCCGATGAACAGACCGAATTCGGTGATGTTCTTGACTTCGCCTTCGACTTCGGTGCCCTCGGGGTTGGATTCCGAGAAGACTTCCCATGGGTTGCGCTGTGTCTGCTTGAGACCCAGGGAAACGCGGCGCTTGGAGCCGTCGATTTCCAGAACCATGACGTCAACTTCCTGCGAAGTGGAGACGATCTTGCCGGGGTGCACGTTCTTCTTGGTCCAGGACATTTCGGAAACGTGGACCAGACCTTCGACACCGGGCTCCAGCTCAACAAATGCACCGTAATCGGTGATGTTGGTAACACGGCCTTTGTGGACCGAGGAGAGCGGATATTTGGCGCCAACCAGATCCCATGGATCTTCCTGCAGCTGCTTCATGCCGAGGGAGATACGGTGGGTCTCTTTGTTGATCTTGATGACCTGAACCTTGACGGTTTCGCCGATCGCCAGGATCTCGGAGGGGTGGTTCACCCGACGCCATGCCATGTCGGTGACGTGCAGCAGGCCGTCTACGCCGCCCAGGTCAACAAATGCACCGTATTCGGTGATGTTCTTGACCACGCCGTCAACCGAATCACCTTCGGAGAGCTTGCCGATAACTTCGGCGCGCTGCTCGGCACGGGATTCTTCGAGAATCGCACGACGCGATACAACGATATTGCCACGACGACGGTCCATTTTCAGGATCTGGAAGGGCTGTTTCAGACCCATCAGAGGGCCAGCGTCGCGCACGGGGCGCACGTCAACTTGCGAACCTGGCAGGAAGGCAACTGCGCCACCCAGATCGACGGTAAAGCCACCTTTGACACGACCAAAGATCGCGCCTTCGACGCGCTCGTCGTCGGCGTAGGCTTTTTCCAGACGGTCCCAGGCTTCTTCGCGGCGCGCCATCTCGCGAGAGATAACAGCTTCGCCACGGGCGTTTTCTGCGGAACGCAGGAAGACTTCTACCTCGTCACCAACAGCAATTTCAGGAGCTTCGCCAGGGTTTGCGAATTCTTTCAGGTCAACGCGGCCTTCCATCTTGTAGCCTACGTCGATCAGGGCCTGGCCCGCTTCGATCGCGATAACCTTGCCTTTAACAACGGACCCCTCGTTTGGGGTGTCCATTTCGAAGCTTTCGTTAAGAAGGGCTTCGAAGTCCTCCATAGATACGTTTTGAGCCATGAGGTCTCAGGTTTCCTTTACAAAGTTTTCTGGCCGTGCGGTTGTCTCCGCCGGTCTTGGGGTTTGGTCGCATGGGACGTGGCACAAAGGCATCTGGAGCAAACAAACACAAAGGGCCGGAACTTGCCCCGACCCTGCTCAGATTGCCATTCGAGCGTTGGCCGCCCCTATACTGACAGCGCGGCTTATACGTCCAATATCCGCTACAATCAAGCCTAAAGCCCCTGCGCACTGATGCGCGGCCCTTGAAACAGGACCAGTTTGATCCAGCCCGACAGCCCGGCCCCCAATGCGGGGCAAAGGCCGCCGGGTACAGCAGCCTTTGCCATGATCTGAAATGCGATCAGTCGATATTGGTCACGAATGTGTTCAGCGGTTTGCGCACCTTCTTCAAATCCACCAACCAATCACCGCTTGCATCACGGGTGCCCAGCGGCAAGAGCAGGACCGAGCGCAGGCCTTTCTCTTTCAACCCAAGGATTTCGTCGACCTGGGCCGGATCGAAGCCTTCCATCGGAGTGCTGTCAACGCCCAGTTCAGCCGCCGCAGCCAGCGCAAATCCAAGGCCGATATAGGCCTGCCGCGCCGCGTGGGCGTAGTTTTCTTCTTCGGTTCTGGGCAGATACATCGCCTTGAGGCGGTCATAGTAGCCCTGCAGCAGATCGGTCATGCCGCCCCGCTCTGCCGCCATCTGATCGACCACGGCGTCAATGCGCGCTTCGCTGTAGTTATCCCAGGCGGCAAAGACCAGCAGGTGTGAACCATCGGTGATCTGGGCTTGATCCCACGCCACAGGGCGAATGGCGGCGCGAATGTCCTTATTGCGCACCACCAGCAATTCATAGGGCTGCAACCCGCTGGAGGTCGGCGCCATCTGAACCGCCTCGACGATCTTGGCCACGGCCGCCTCTGAAACTGGCTTGGAGGGATCCATCTTCTTGGTGGCGTAGCGCCAGTTCAGCTTTTCTAGAAACATATTCTTTCCCGTCATTGGAAGGTTTTACTCCCCCGACATAGAACTGAACTGTTCAGTTTAAAAGGGGCGCGCAGAAAAATTCCATGATACATCACCGGAAACCGGTACAGGACCGGTGGTGCCGGGGCCGCAATCCGTGTGTTACGGCTGTTGCTGGCGTGTCTCGATCAGGGCAATGGCCTGCGCCACCGCCTGTTCAATAGAAAGGTCGCTGGTATCAATCACCACCGCATCCGGCGCCGGTTTCAGGGGCGCTTCGGCCCGGTTCATATCACGGTCGTCGCGCGCCTTCACGTCAGCCAGCACCTCTTCCAGCGTGTCTGCCTGTCCGGTGGCCGACAGTTCCAGAAAGCGGCGCTTGGCGCGCACTTCGGCGCTGGCTGTCACAAATAGCTTTACCTCGGCCTGTGGGCAGATCACGGTGCCAATGTCGCGCCCATCCAGCACTGCGCCGCCTGCCCGCCGGGCAAAGGCACGCTGGAAATCCACCAGCGCTGCGCGCACCTCCGAGATCACCGCCACCTTCGATGCGGCCTGCGCCGCCTCTGGGCCACGCAGATCATCGCGCTGCAGATCCTCCGATGTCAGCGCCTGCGCCGCATCCACCGGGGCAAGGCCGTCCAGTGTCTTGACGCCAACCGCACGATACAACAGCCCGGTATCCAGATGGCCCAGCCCCAGCGCTGCCGCAACGGCCTTGGAGATTGTGCCCTTGCCTGCGGCTGCAGGCCCGTCGATGGCAATGGTAAAAGGCCCGGTCATCTGCGCTGTGCTCCTCTCTGGCATGGCTGGGTCTGGCTTGAAATCTGGTTTCAAGCCAGCTCTCAAGCCTGGCTGAACTTCGCGCCCAGTCCTGTCATCAGGGGTTCGAAAATCGGAAAAGACGTGGTGATCGGCGAGCCATCATCCACCGTCACCGGTTTTTGCGCCCCCATACCCATCACCATGAAGGACATGGCAATACGGTGATCAAGAAAACTCTCGCAGGTGCCCCCGCCTGGCACGCCATCGGGGCCAAGGCCTTCGACCGACCACCAGTCTTCGCCGTCTTCGACAGTAACCCCATTGGCCCGCAGCCCGCGCGCCATGGCGTCGATGCGATCACTTTCCTTAACGCGCAGCTCTTTCACACCGGCCATCATGGTCTTGCCAGTTGCAAAAGAGGCCACAACCGATAGCACCGGATATTCATCAATCATCGAGGCCGCCCGTTCCGGTGGCACCGCGATCCCCTGCATATCGGGGGAATATTTGGCCCGCAGATCTGCCACAGGTTCGCCCCCCTCTTCGCGCGGGTTTTCAAAGGTCAGGTCAGCGCCCATATCCTGCAGCGTGTAAAACAGGCCTGCGCGAGTCGGGTTCAGGCCAATGCCCGGCACCAAGACATCCGACCCCGGTGTGATCAGCGCAGCACAGACCGGAAAGGCCGCACTGGAAGGATCACGCGGCACCGCGATCACCTGTGGCTTCAGCTCAGGCTGCCCCGTGAGGGTGATCACCCGGCCCTCGTCGCTGTCCTCGACGGTGATTTCGGCGCCAAAGCCTGCCAACATGCGTTCAGAATGGTCGCGCGTGGCTTCCTTTTCGATCACAACGGTTTGACCCGGCGCATTCAGCCCCGCCAGCAGCACCGCGGACTTCACCTGCGCCGAGGGCACAGGCACCACATAGCGCACCGGTGTCGGCTGCGCCGCGCCGACGATCGTCATCGGCAAACGCCCGCCGCTGCGGCCAACCGTTTTGGCACCAAACAGCGCCAGAGGATCCGTCACCCGGGCCATTGGACGCCCGTTCAGACTGGCGTCGCCGGTAAAGGTCACCGCAATTGGCGAGGTCGCCATACAGCCCATGATCAGCCGCACCCCGGTCCCGGAGTTGCCGCAGTCGATCACCTGATCCGGCTCGGCAAACCCACCGACGCCTACACCAAAAACCGACCAATTGCCGCTGCCGTGGTTCACCACTTCCGCACCAAAAGCCTGCATTGCCTTGGCGGTATCCAACACATCGTCGCCTTCCAGCAGACCTGAAATCTTGGTTTCCCCGACAGCCATGGCCCCCAGGATCAGGGAGCGATGTGAAATCGACTTATCCCCCGGCACCTCGGCCACACCGGTCAGCGGCGCGGCGCGGTGAGAGGTCATCGGGATCGGGGTACCGTGTCCGGACATGGCGCTTCCTTTGTATCATCGTTCGGTCTGTTCTGTTGCCGCTATCGGTAACGAATTGCAGCCAGCGGGTCCAGCGCGGATCACAGGCGACAGGCCAGGCACGGGACCAAGCGGCTAACCAAGTCGGCGAAAGGTCAGATAGGTTGGTGTTCTCCCCTCGCGCAGCGCCTTTTGTTCATAGCGGGTAGAAATCCAGTCGCCCCAGGGTTCGCGCCAATCCGCCGCCTCGCTGGCCAGCCATTCAAAACCCGCCTTCGGGACCTCTTCCAGGGTCTGGCGCACATAGTCGGGAATATCTGTGGCGACGCGGAAAATGCCCCCCGGCTTCAGGCAGCGTGCCAGCGGCTCCAGGTGTTCCTGGGTGACAAAACGGCGGCGGTGGTGGCGGGTCTTGGGCCAGGGATCCGGGTAGAGCAGAAAGGCCTTGGCAATCGACTGCGGCGGAATCACATCCATCAGATCACGCGCGTCCCCCGGATGCACCGCGATATTATCACAGCCCGCCTTGCGGATTTTTCCCAAGAGCATGGCAACCCCGTTGATAAAGGGCTCGGCACCGATAATGCCCACATCCGGATTGTTGCTGGCCTGATGCACCAGATGCTCTCCGCCGCCAAAGCCGACCTCCAGCCAGGTGTCGCGACCGCCAAACAGCGCCTGCAGGTCCAGCGGCACACGATCCGGGTTTTCATCCCAACCAACCGCACCGGGGCTCAGCGCCTCCAGATCCTCAGCCAGATAGCGGCGCTGGCTGTCCTTCAGGGTCTTGCCACTGAAACGACCATAGAAGTTGCGCCAGGGCGCGCCGCTGACATGGGCACCGTTATCCGAGGCGTCCAGAGCAGAGCCAGTTTCACGGGGTGTTTTCTTGTCAACCATGGGCAGGGTCATCCTTTATGCGGGGCGCGGTGGCACCAGATGTCCGGCATACCAAGGCCAGCACTGGCCCGAACCACGCAATTGGCCGCTCATCTGCCGCAACCACAGGCACAGGTCAAGAGAGCCCGGCCCCATCCCTCCGCGCGTTTACCCCTGGACAGATACAAAAAGGGGCAAAGCGGGCCAATCACAGACCGCTTTGCCCCAGAGGGCCAGCGCCAAGGCGTGACTTAGACGCCGCGTGCCAACGCATCGGCCAGATCTGTGCGCTCCCAGCTGAAGCCACCATCAGCGTCAGGCTCGCGGCCAAAGTGGCCATAGGCGGCGGTGCGCTGATAGATCGGCTTGTTCAGGCCCAGGTGCTGGCGAATGCCACGCGGGGTCAGATCCATCGCCTGGGCAATGGAGCGTTCAATCGCCGCCGGGTCGACCTCACCGGTGCCATGGGTGTCGGCATAAATCGACAGCGGTTCCGAAACGCCGATCGCATACGACAGCTGAATGGTGCAGCGCTCGGCCATGCCGGCAGCAACCACATTCTTGGCCAGATAGCGCGCCGCATAGGCCGCCGAACGGTCAACCTTGGTCGGATCCTTGCCCGAGAACGCACCGCCGCCATGCGGGGCCGCACCGCCGTAGGTATCAACGATGATCTTGCGCCCGGTAAGACCCGCATCGCCATCCGGACCACCAATGACAAATTTGCCGGTTGGATTGACGTGCCAGATGGTCTCTTCCGTCAGCCAGCCTTCGGGCAGGACTTCGTGGAAATAGGGTGCAACGATGGCACGGATGTCTTGCGACGTCAGGCTTTCATCCAGATGCTGTGTCGACAGCACGAGCGAGCCGATCCGCACCGGTTTGCCATTTTCATAGACCACCGAAAGCTGTGATTTGGCGTCCGGGCCAAGCGCTGGCTCGGTGCCATTTTTGCGAACCTCTGCAAGGCGGCGCAGCACCGCGTGGCTATAGTGGATCGGCGCGGGCATCAGCTGTGGCGTCTCGGTAGAGGCATGGCCAAACATGATGCCCTGATCGCCGGCACCTTCATCTTTGCCCTCCGAGGCATTCACGCCCTGGGCAATATGCGCTGACTGTTCGTGCAACAGGTTGGTCACTTCCACCGTTTCATGGTGGAACTTGTCCTGCTCATAGCCAATATCTTTGATACAGGCCCGGATAATGCCATCAATGCGCCCCATGTAATCGTGCAGCTTATCCTGATCCGACAGGCCCACCTCACCGCCAATCACAACGCGGTTGGTGGTGGCGAAGGTTTCCGCTGCAACCCGCGCTTCGGGCTCTTCCGCCAAGAAGGCGTCAAGCACCGCATCCGAAATCTGATCGCAGACCTTGTCCGGGTGACCTTCAGAAACGGATTCCGAAGTGAAAATATAGTTCTTACGAGACATGAAAATGCTCCATTGGGTTAACCTCATCACGCCAGGAAGCCGTTGTGAGAGGAATTCCTTTCTGAGGTACGCTGGGCTGCCCCAGAGGTCAAACACTATTCCAAGGAGGTTAAGCCCCTATGAGCGAGACACAAGGCCGCGCCGCCCCCAGGTCGCCGTCAGCGCCAGCAGGATGCACAGGACGAATACCGGCGCATCGCCCGTGCGACTGTATAGCGTTGCGGCCAGCGGTTTGGGCAGAGAGGCATCAATGGCACCGGCCACGCCCAGCGGCAGGCTTTCGCGGATTCGGCCATAGGGATCAATCATCGCGCTGATCCCGGTATTGGCAACGCGCACCATCGGCAGCCCCTGTTCAGCCGCGCGCATGCGCGCCTGCACCAAATGCTGATAGGGGCCAGAACGGGTGCCAAACCAGGCATCATTGGTGATCTGGATCAGCATATCCGGCCGCGCTGGGGCGGCGTTCACATCGCGGGCAAAAACCGCCTCATAGCAGATCAGCGGCAGCGCCTGGCCAATGCCAAGATCCATCAGCACCGCCCCTGGTCCCGCCGTATAGCCTGCCCCCGCCTGGGCGGCAAAACCGTGGATGCCAAAGCGGGCCATGACATTCCCAAAAGGGACGTATTCGCCAAAAGGCACCAGGTGCGCCTTATCGTAGATCTGATCGACCCGGCCCTGCCCGGTCAACAATACCGCCGAATTGAAATAGCGCCCCTGATCGCGCCGCTGAATACCTAGCAACACAGGCTGCCCACCGACCTGCGCCGCGATGGCAGACAGGGCGTCTTCGGCATCGTTGAGCAACTGCGGCACCGAGGTTTCCGGCCAAAGGATCAAATCCGGCTGTGCCTGGCCTGGCGCCCCGTCACCCGCGCTCAGCTCTATCGCGCGACGGACAAAATCCCAGCGCCGCTCGGGCAGCCATTTTTCTGCCTGGGGCGCATTGGGCTGTACCAGCCGCAGCAGATGTGGGCTCATCTCTGGTTCCGGGGGACGGCTGAGCAGGGCATAGCCCGCCAGCGCCACCACCAGCAGCGGCGATACCGCCAGCAAAGGCCGACGCCGCAATAGCGCCAGCGGCAGCGTCAACACCAGGGTCAGCAACGCCACCCCCTGTTCCCCCACAAAGGGCAGCAGCCGCGCTACCGGAGTGTCGATCCAGAACTGGGCAAATCCCGCCCAGGGAAATCCGGTAAACAGATAGGCGCGGCCAAATTCCGCCAGCGCCCAAAGCGCAATCAGCAAAACCAGCCGATGCCCCCCCCGCGCCCAGCGTGCCGCCAGACCAAAGGCCAACGCCCAGAACAGGGCCAGCCCCGCCGCCAGAAAGACCAGTGCAAAAGGTGCCATCCAGGCATAGCGCGCAGCATCAATCTGAAAGGGTTCAACAATCCAGGACAGACCAAAGCTGAAATAGCCCAGCCCCGCGAATAATCCAATACCAGCCCCTTGCATCGCAGAGCGCGCCCAAAGCACCAGCGCCCCGATACCACCAAAGGCCAGCGGCAGGCCCCACAAGATATGAAAAGGGGCCAGCGACACCGACAACAAGGCCCCCAGCCCAAAGGCAGAAAAACTCGCCAGCCAGGTCGGGCGATGCGCTGCAGCACGCCGGGATCGTGCCCAGAAACCGGTGCTCACGCGGCGGGATCCGGCATCATCACCCGCAGCCGCTTGATGCGGCGGGGATCGGCATCCATGACCTCGAATTCGGGCCCGTCAGGGTGTACGATGACCTCTCCGCGCGCCGGAACTCGGCCGCAAAGCATAAAGACCAGACCGCCAAGACTGTCGATTTCTTCAGCATCCACATCTTCGTGGCCAGTGAGCGAGCAGCCAATCTCGGCCTCGAACTCGGCCAGGGGGGTGCGGGCCAGCGCGATATAGCAGCCGGCCTTTTCCTGATACCAGGTCTGGTCTTCGCCAGGATCGTGTTCATCCTCGATTTCCCCGATCACCTGTTCGATCAGATCTTCGATGGTGACCAGCCCGTCAACGCCGCCATATTCGTCAATCACCAGCGCCATGTGGCGGCGCTCTGCCTGCATTTTGGCCAGCAAAACACCAATGGGCATCGAGGGTGGCACAAAGAGCAGAGGCCGCAGCATCTCAGACAGTTCAAACGGCTTGCTGCCACCGTTGAACCCATGGGTCAGGGCAAAATCCTTGAGGTGGGCAAAGCCAAGCGGCGTGTCCAGCGTGCCCTCATAGACCGGGATGCGGGTAAAGCCGCTGTCGCGGAACACCTGCACCAGGTCATCGCGATCAATCGAAACTGGCACCGAGAGAATTTCCGCAGCGGGAATAGCCACGTCTTCGACCCGCATCCGACGCAGGTTCATCATGCCACGAGATTGGAACTCAGGGCTTGGACCCTGCGCCACTGGTGGCTCTTGCTCGGGGGGGGAATCCGGCGTGAAAGCGCCAAAAATACGCTCCCACAAGCTTGGTTGTTGTACAACACCTGCTTCTGCCGTGGTCTTGCCAATGTTCTGGAGCGCGCCATGCGCCGCGTTAGAACTGCCTTCTATTTCGCCCATCTGTCCTATCCAAAATGCCCCGTCAGAGGCGGTCATCAACAGTATATGGGTCATCCAGACCCAAATTGCCAAGTATCTTGACCTCCAAGCCTTCCATTACTGTGGCATCAAGGTCGCTAATGTGGTCATAACCCAGAAGATGCAACACTCCATGAACGACCAAGTGCCGCAAATGATCAGCCAAAGGCTTTTTTGCGGCATCCGCCTCGCGCTGGCAGGTCTCATAGGCGATTGCGATATCGCCCAGCGGGATTTCCCCGGTAAAATCTGTCTCGGGTCGTCGCGGCTGGCCGCCAGGTTCTGCAGCCGCCAGATCTTCGGCTGGCCAGCTTAACACATTGGTGGCGGTAGGCTTGTCGCGGAACTCATCATTCAACGCACAGATCTGGGCATCATCACAGGCCAGCAGGGCGATTTCGCAGGCCTCTGGATCCAGCTCAAAATGCGCCAGCACCGCCAGGACCGCCTGGCTTGCCAGCCTGTCCAGCCCAGCCTCTTGCCAGCGGCTGTCTTCAATTGTGATCTCCAACGCCATCGCCTGCGGCCTCTCTGCTCATGTCAGCCCCCACAAAGTCCAGCGCGGCTGCTTGCGCAGCAAACCTCAGGCCGGGGGTGTTTCTGCGTCATAGGCTTCGATGATGGCGGCGACAAGCGGATGTCGCACCACATCGCGGGCGGTAAAGTAATTGAAGCTGATTTTGGAGATCGGCGAGAGCAGCCGCTCCGCATCAGCCAAGCCCGAGGTGACGCCGCGTGGCAGGTCAACCTGGGTGCGATCCCCGGTCACCACCATGCGTGATCCCTCGCCCAGGCGGGTCAGGAACATTTTCATCTGCATCGAAGTGGCATTCTGCGCCTCGTCAAGCACCACAAAGGCGTTTGACAGCGTCCGCCCCCGCATAAAGGCCAGTGGGGCGATTTCGATCTGCTTTTCCTCCAACAGCTTGGCCAACTGCTTGCCCGGCAGAAAATCATTCAGCGCATCATAAAGCGGCTGCATATAGGGATCGACCTTATCCTTCATGTCGCCGGGCAAATAGCCAAGCTTCTCGCCCGCCTCGACCGCAGGGCGCGACAGGATGATCTTGTCGACCTGACCGGTAATGAAGAGATTCACCCCAACAGCCACCGCCAAATAGGTTTTACCGGTACCTGCAGGGCCAATGCCAAAGGCCAGCTCATGCTCAAAAAGCGACCGAACATAGGCCTTTTGCGCGTCGGTACGCGGCTCTACCAGTTTTTTACGGGTCTTGATCTCGACCTGCCCGCCCATGAACATCTCAAGCTGGTCATCGCGGGTTTCTTCTGGCCCATGGCCCATGCGCAGTTCCCGGTCAACATCGCCGTGTTCGACGCTGCGGCCAGTTTCCAGCCGATCATAAAGCGCCGTCAGCACCTCTACCGCTTGATCCCGCGCGGCGTCCTCTCCCATGACCAAAAGCTGGTTGCCCCGGCGCACGATCTGCACGCCGATGTTTTTTTCGATCTCCGACAGGTTGCGATCATATTCACCGCACAGGTCAATCAGCAGGCGGTTATCAGGAAATTCAAGCAGAGCTTCTTGCGCGCTCTGGGTGGTTGGCGGCTGGATCCGGGCGCTTGTGGCCAATTGGGGCTCCTGAATTTGAGGTTTACCTCCCCAGTCTGCCCCCGCCCATGCGCAGGCGCAAGCGGGCGCGGTGCAAATTCACACAAAAGATACAAAATGGCCGCCCGAGACAGGCGGCCATTTCAAAAGCAAAGGCAAGCAGGGTTGCGATCTGCACCCTACAGTGCGTCAGGCAAACTCGACCCGTCTTTGAAAGGTCCAGTCGCCACATTGCGCGGCAGTGGGCTGTTGCAAACGGGTTTGCCATCGGGGGTGCGCCGCAGATCAGCATAGCCTTCGAGGCCATCATCAATGATCCAGTGTTCACAGCCCTGCGGATCCACCCAGATACCCGCTGTCATATTCGACAGATGCGAGTTGGAGCTATCCCCGGCGTGCTGATCACGGGTCTTGTCATAGGTAACACCACAGGCCGACACGGATGCCAAGGCAAGGGACAGAGCGGTTGCTTTGAAAAAATGCATCTTGATGTCCTTCATTAGCGCAAGCAGTAGATTTCGACGCGGCGGTTTTGCGCCATATTGGCAGCGCTGGTATTTGGCACCCGTGGGTCGCGCTCACCATAGGCGCGAATATCTGCAATGCGCGCGCCGACAGACTTGGCGACCCCGGCGACCGCATTGGCACGCCGCTGCGACAGGGCGATATTATATTCGTCAGAGGCACGGCTATCTGTATGACCCGCAACCACAAAGGAGCGCACCTGCCCCTTGTTGGATTTAAAGAACTCTTGCAGGCGGGACTTACCAGCGGCGCTGATATAGGATTTATCGGTGGCAAAAAACTGATCTGTTTCCATCACCCCGCAGAGATTGCCACGGCGGCACACCGGCTTGCCATCCGGTGTCACATGCGGCGTCATGTAGCCCTCGGCGCCATCATCCATGACCCAATGTTCACAGCCATCCGGGTCAACCCAGATTGTGGGCACATAGCGTTCCCCCACGATGGTGCGCTGACCTGTGGTGGCGTTTTGCGCCTGAACCGATGCCGCCGTCAGGCTCAGCGCGGCCGCAGCAGCGGCCAGCACAACGCGCATATTCTTTGTCTTAAATATCATCACAACCAGATTTCCTTCACCTAAGTCCCCCCAGGGAGCTTGCCGCTTAAAATTCCTAACACTCAGGTTATCAGCAACAATCTACACGGTTTTTATCTAAAAACAGCCCCCACTCAGGCAGGCATCCGGCATGACTATGCGATTTTAAGCAACACTCGTACAGCTTTATTGAAATTGTCGCCAAAGGCGCTGCAATAATGACTCACCTCCTGCAATGGGAAGCGAGGGCCAAACAGATTTCCCCGTGAAATCAATCGTCAACCGGGACCCTAAGAATCACTAGGGCCCAGGGCTGCGCTAGTCAATCAACTCACCTGCAAGCGAATTGGTGCGCGATTCAACGATGCGCACCCGTGCCAGATCGCCAGCTTTGCGACCGCAATCAGCCACGTGAACCGCATGCAGGTAGTCCGATTTTCCCAGCATCTGACCGGCTTCGCGCCCAGGCTTTTCAAACAGAACCCCAACCTCGCGGCCAACCATACTGTCCTGGATCTCGCGCTGCTGCCGGGTCAAGAGCGCCTGCAGACGTTGCAACCGATCATCGGCCTCGGCCGGGTCCACCTGGGGGCGTTCGGCAGCTGGCGTTCCGGGACGGGTGGAATATTTAAAGGAATAGGCAGTGCCGTATTTCACCTCTTCAACCAGATCCAGCGTCGCCTGAAAATCCGCTTCGGTCTCTTCTGGGAAGCCAACAATAAAATCCCCCGAGATCAAAATATCGGGGCGTGCCGCCCGGATCCGTTCCAATAGACGCAGATAGCTCTCGGCGGTGTGGCTGCGGTTCATCCGCTTGAGGATCCTGTCCGATCCCGCCTGCACCGGCAGATGCAGATAGGGCATCAGCTTCTTGCAAGTCGCATGTGCCTCGATCAGATCATCCATCATGTCGTTGGGGTGGCTGGTGGTAAAGCGAATGCGCTCCAGCCCATCGACCTTGTCCAGCTCCCAGATCAACTGGGCCAGTGTCATGTCCCCCTGCGGTCCGGCCCCGTGATAGGCATTGACGTTCTGCCCCAGAAGGGTGATTTCACGCACCCCTCGTTCCACCAGATCGCGCGCCTCGGTAAGGATACGATCCACCGGCCGCGACACCTCGGCCCCCCGCGTATAGGGCACCACGCAAAAGGCGCAGAACTTATCACAGCCCTCTTGCACCGTCAGAAAGGCCGATGGCCCGCGCGGGGCCTTGGGCCGACGCTTGAGCTTCTCGAACTTGTCCTCTTCGGGAAAATCAGTGTCGAGCACCTTTTCCCCGCTGCGCGCCTTCGCTTCCATCTCTGGCAGACGGTGATAGCTTTGCGGCCCCACAACCAGATCCACCAGCGGCTGGCGGCGCATGATTTCCTGCCCCTCGGCCTGCGCGACACAGCCCGCAACCCCGATTTTCAGATCCGGCTTTGCCGCCTTCAGCTTTTTGAACCGGCCCAGCTCGGAATAGACCTTCTCGGCGGCCTTTTCCCGAATGTGGCAGGTATTGAGCAGGATCATATCCGCATCTTCAACTGATTTGGTCTCGCTATAGCCCTGCGCGCCCAGCTCTTCTGCCATGCGTTCACTGTCATAGACATTCATCTGGCAACCATAGGTCTTGATAAACAGCTTCTTGGGCGCGGTCATATGGTAGGGCCTTCCAGCAGAGGTGGGATACAGGACAAAAACAACGGCCTGCCATAGCGGCAAATCTCGTGGCTTGCAATGCAGGCGGGATTACCTGATTTTAGCGGCAAATGCCAGAAAGGCAGAGACAAAGAGCATGATGCATTCTTCGCTGGACGATTTCCTCAAGCAACACAAGGCGCTACTGGTGACAGGCCCGGTGGCGCTGATCTTTGTCGAGGACGATGTCGAGATTGCCTCGACGCTGCGCCATCACCTGCAATCCGGCTTCACGACGGTTGTCGCCCTCATGCCCGATGCCTTTGATCTGCCGCGCGACATCAAGCCCAAGGTGCACCGGGTGCCGTTTGATTGCAGCGCGCCTGAACAGGTCTTTGCAGCAATCAACCAGGTCATTGGGGCCGCCACGCCGGGGTGCTGGCTCTATTATTGCTACAACGCTGAATACCTGTTCTTCCCCTTCTGTGAAACCCGCACCGTGGCTGAAATGCTGACCTTCCACCGCGAGGAACGGCGCGCTGCTATGCTGACCTATGTGATTGATCTTTATGCCGGGGATCTAACGCAGCACCCCAATGCCGTCTCACTGGAGACCGCCTATCTGGACAAATCCGGTTACTACGCCCAATCCCGCAACAACGCGCAGGGCGACGCGCCATGTGAGCGGCAGCTGGATTTCTTTGGCGGGGTACGCTGGCGCCAAGAAGAACACATCCCGCCAGACAGCCGCAAGATAGACCGAATTTCACTATTCCAGGCCAGGGACGGCTTGGTGCTGAACGCGAATCACACCTTCAACCTGCAGGAATACAACACCTACGCCTGCCCCTGGCATCACAACCTGACCGCCGCGATCTGCTCCTTCCGCACCGCCAAGGCGCTGAAACGCAACCCAGGATCGACTTTTGCTATCAGCAGTTTTCGCTGGCACAACTCAACGCCTTTTGAATGGCACTCACGGCAACTGCTCGATCTGGGCCTGATCGAGCCCGGGCAATGGTTCTGACCCCCAGTTTCCTCTCCCCTGTTCAATTTCGCCCACCACTTCATTTGGCCCCAAATATCCCGGGGGTGAATTGCGCCCCTGGGCGCAAGAGGGGGCAGCGCCCCCCCCTTTAAAGGCAGCCTCGGAGAACGAGAACCTGTCACGTTCATTCGCGTTAAAGCGACAGGCTATCGTTTGTTGATTTCGCATGTCGAATAGCTCGAAACCGGGAACCACTTTCGAGCGACATACTCTAAACTACCGCTGCAGCAGCACCGGGAACCAGTCCTCGCGCAGCCGTTGGCCCGGCTGCATCTCGTGGCCAGGATAGGGCGGCGAGGTCGGGCCGGGGCGCTCCACATAACGCGCGTCATCGCCCACCAACCGCAGAGAGAAAGCCCGGCGACGGCTCTCGCTGGTATTGGCGCGCGCCCCATGCAGGGTTTTGTAGTTGAAGGCCACCGCATCGCCCGGTGCCATGTCCCATTCGCGAATGTCCATACCTTCCGCTTCCGGGTCAGGCACCGCCATGTACTGGCCTTCATCGGCAAAAAAGCCTTCTTCGGACACCCAGCGCGTTGGCAGCACCTCCTTTTCCCATCGGTGCGACCCGGCCACGCAGCGCAGCGCTGCCTGCCGCACAGGATCCAGCGGCGACCAAAAGCTGATCGTCTGCGCGCCTTCGACAAAATAATAGGGACCATCCTGATGCCAGGGCGTCGCCATCGAGGTGCCCGGCTCCTTGACCAGCACGTGATCGTGGAACATCTGCACCCGGTTTGATTGCATCAGATCGGCTGCCACCTCCGCGACCGGAGAAGCCTTGATCGCCGCCTCGAAATCCGGAATGCGAGACCAGTTGCAATAGTCATCAAAAAACCGCCCGGTCTGGCCTGGCTTGTCATTGTTCGACGCATAAGGGCCGGGGTCAGCCATATTGTGTTCAACCCCCTGGCGCAGCTGCTCAACCTGGTCATGGAACAGACCTTTGATAAGCACCACGCCATCGCGCTGGAACTGGTCGATATGGTCTTGGGTAATCAGGGGGTGCACCATTTGGGCCTCCATTTTGGATCGGTGTAGCTTTCGGTTTTTCTACCGCGACACTGTCCGCTTCAGGGTTTAGTTTCAAATCATATATTTCTAAGTTAGGTATAGTTTCATGTTATATCTTACCCTACGCCACTACGAATATGTCTGTGCCGTTGCACAGCAGGGCAGCCTTTCGGCGGCCGCAGAGCGGCTGCATGTCAGCCAGCCCGCGCTCTCCACCGCGCTGGCCCGGATCGAAACACACCTTGGCCATGTGTTGTTCCAACGTCGGCGCGGCGCGCCCCTGACCCTGACACCACGCGGACGCGACTTTGCCAGGGCCGCCCAGGCCCTGCTGGATCAGGCGGCCCAACTGGAAACCCCAGGCGGTGCCAGCCCGGTGACCCAAAGGCTGGTGCTTGGCTGTTTTGCCGATCTGGCGCCTCTCTTGCTAGCCCCTGCCCTACGCCTCCTACGTCAGAGCCTGCCAGAGCTGACCATCAGCCCCCGCGTCGATGGGTTTACCGGTCTTACCGACGCGCTGCTGCAGGGCGATGTTGATCTTGCGCTGACCTATGATCTGGGGCTGGATGCCAGTTTTGAACGCCGCGAGATTGACCAACGCTGCCCACAGGCGCTGGTATCGCCAGACCATCCGCTGGCCAGCCACAGCTCCCTGCCGCTGGCGGCGCTGGCCGAGATGCCACTGATCCTGTCGCAGGAAGGCCTGTCGCTACAGCATATGCTGGCCTTGTTCAAAACCCAGGGACTGACGCCGCGCATCGCCCATCGCGCCGCATCTCTCGAATTGCTGCGCAGCCTGGCGGCCAATGGCGAAGGGGTCGGCGTTAGCTATAGCGCCCCACCGCTAGGGCAGAGCTATGATGGCAAGCCGCTGATCATGGTGCCCATCAGCGATGCCAGCGCCCGCGAGCCGGTGATCCTGACCAGTCATGGTCAACCACCGGCTGGCTCTGCTCAGGCGCGTGCAATTCAGGCCCTATCGCAGGGCCTGGCCATGCAGGCTGCACAGCACACGGCCCTGTAACAAACAGGGCAGTCAGCAGTCAGGCAGTCACAACGGCGAGCGGGTGATGCATCAATCAGCGCCTCGTCCCGCAGGGCGCAATGACCTGTCGGCACGGTTCAGATTTTGCGTAGGCGGATCACCACATCAACCGAGGCAATTTCCATGCCCTCGGGCGCGTCTGGCAGACGCTGGATCACCAATTGGTCCGATGGTGCATCGGTGACTCGGCTGCCATCTTCCCAGAAATAATGCGGATGATCATGGGTATTGGTGTCGAAATAGCTTTTGGAGCCATCAACGGTGATCTCTTGCAGCACGCCCGCATCACAAAAGGCGCGCAGGGTATTATAGACAGTGGCCAGGGAAACGGCCGTCCCCTTGGTCTTGGCAGCGTCAAACAGGCTTTCGGCGGTGACATGGCGATGGTTGCCATCCCCCACCAGCAATTCAGCCAAAGCAAGCCGCTGTCGGGTCGGGCGCAGCCCGGCCTCGACCAACCAGTTTGTTGCCACGTCTTCGCTGTTTGGCGTCATGTGCGGATCCTGCATCGCGTTGCTATTGGGGGTTATACTGCAAATGCGTCGCGTTTTTCAAACAGAATCCCCATTTCCAGCGATCCTGTCCAGCGCCCTGATGACACATTCTCTTTGTCAGCCTGGCTTCACTGCTCTTGCCGGACCGGCAAGCCGGGTGCTACAGGAAAGAAAACACATGAAACACCCAGGCAGGAGACGCGCCAGCATGGCCGATTACCCCAGCAGCTTTGACAAAGACGACCTGTTGAAATGTTCCCGAGGAGAGCTGTTTGGCCCCGGCAACGCCCAGCTTCCCGCCCCGCCAATGTTGATGATGGACCGCATTAGCGAGGTCAGCGCCGATGGCGGCGCCCATGGCAAGGGCCATATCGTCGCGGAGTTCGATATCAACCCGGACCTGTGGTTCTTTGAATGCCATTTCCCCGGCAACCCGATCATGCCCGGCTGCCTGGGTCTGGATGGCCTGTGGCAGCTCACCGGCTTCAACCTCGGCTGGCGCGGCTGGAAAGGCCGCGGCATGGCGGTTGGCGTTGGAGAGGTCAAACTCACCGGCATGGTCCGCCCCGAGCGCAAGATGCTGACCTATAAGATCGACTTCAAAAAAGCGATCCAGACCCGCCGCCTGACCATGGGCGTGGCGGATGGCATCGTCGAAGCCGATGGCGAGATGATCTATGACGTCAAGGACATGAAGGTCGTTCTGTCCGAAGCCTAGTTCGCTCTATTCTTCTGCGATGAAAAAAGAGGCCTCCGGGCCTCTTTTTTGTTTGAGAACTGCCCGCTCAGAGCCCGGATTACCGTTTAGGTTTGCTCAAATGCCATGCATTGTAGAGGCCCACTCCAAGCGCCAGCACAGCGAGCAAAAACCATACGTTCCCTGATTGCTCTGAATGTACGACACCCGCGTCATCATCAAAGCAGCGGCCCAATTCATTGAAACAATTCCGCCATTTGAAATACTCGACGTAGTACAAATACCCAAAAGCCAACGCAAACCCGAAAGAAACCAGAGAAGCGATCTTTCTAATCATCTACCAGCCCCTTGCATCACCGCCAAAAGTTTAACGCTTCGGCAGCGAACTTCAACGACCGCTTTGCCCTGTGGTTTCAACGCGGCCAACCACCGCAAAACCAGCTGCAAGCCTGCGCCGCGCCGCCATGCCGTCTTGCACCCCCGCCCTGCAATGCATACTAAGACATAAGCAATTAAGGGAGTGCACGTATGCGTCGTGTCGTCGTCACCGGTCTGGGGATCGTCTCCTCCATCGGAAACAACACCGAAGAAGTCATCGCTTCACTGAAGGCGGGGAAATCCGGCATCGTTGCCAGCCCCGAAATGACCGAGCACGGCTTTCGCAGCCAGGTTGCCGGCACGCTGAAGATCGACATCAAGGAACATGTAGACAAGCGCGCGCTGCGCTTTATGGGCCCCGGTGCCGCCTATGCCCATATCGCCATGAGCCAGGCCATCGCTGATGCGGGCCTTTCAGAAGACCAGATCGTGAATGAGCGCACTGGCCTGGTGGCCGGTTCCGGTGGGCCCTCCACCTCTGCCATGCTGGCGGCGCATCAGGTGGTTGCCAAGACCGGCGCCACCAAGCGTATCGGGCCTTTTGCGGTGCCGAAATGCATGTCCTCGACCATTTCGGCCAACCTCGCGACGGCCTTCAAGATCAAGGGCATCAACTATTCCATCACCTCCGCCTGCTCGACGTCGCTGCACTGCATCGGCAATGCGGCGGAACAGATCATGATGGGCAAGCAGGACGTGATGTTTGCCGGTGGCGGCGAAGAGCTGGACTGGACGCTGTCCTGCCTGTTTGATGCCATGGGCGCCATGTCCTCCAAGAAAAACGACGACCCAGAAGCAGCCAGCCGCGCCTTTGATCAGGACCGCGACGGTTTTGTCATTTCAGGCGGCGGCGGCATTGTGGTGCTGGAAGATCTCGACCACGCGCTGGCGCGCGGCGCCAAGATCTACGCCGAAGTGGTGGGCTATGCGGCCACCTCCGATGGTCACGATATGGTAGCGCCATCTGGCGAGGGCGGCGAACGTGCCATGCGTCTGGCGCTGTCGACCCTGCCCGAAGGCCGCAAGGTCAGCTATATCAACGCCCACGGCACATCCACACCTGTGGGCGATGTCGGTGAAGTCGAAGCCGTGCGCCGGGTCTTTGGCGAAGGTCAGACCCCGCCGATTTCGTCAACCAAATCCATGACCGGTCACGCCCAGGGCGCTGCAGGCGCACTAGAGGCGATTTTCTGCCTGCTGATGCTTGAGAATGATTTCATCACCCCCTCGATCAACGTGGACACGCTGGCCGACGGTATTCTTCCCGGCGAAATCGCCACTGACCTTGTCGAAAATGCGGGCCTCGACTGTGTAATGACCAACAGCTTTGGCTTTGGCGGCACCAATGGGTCGATGGTTTTGAGCAAGTACAAAGGATAATCTCATAATGTCAGGATTGTTGACGGGCAAACGTGGATTGGTCATGGGCGTAGCCAATGAACGTTCAATCGCTTGGGGCATTGCCAAGGCCATGGCTGGTGCCGGTGCCGAGCTGGCCTTTACCTACCAGGGCGATGCCTTTGGCAAACGGTTGGAACCGCTGGCCCAAAGCCTGGGCAGTGACTTCATGGTCGATGTCGATGTGACCAATGATGCCTCGCTGGATGCCGCCTTTGAACAGCTGGGCAACCGTTGGGACAGCATTGATTTTGTCGTGCACGCCATTGCCTATTCGGACAAATCCGAACTGACAGGCCGTTTCCTGGATACCAGCCGGGCGAATTTCAAGAATTCGCTGGATATCTCTGCCTATTCCTTCATCGAAGTGGCGCGCCGGGCGCATCCCTTCATGAAAGACAACGGCGGCACCCTGCTGACGCTGACTTATGGCGGATCCAACCGGGTGACGCCCAACTACAATGTCATGGGTGTGGCAAAGGCGGCACTGGAAAGCGCCACCCGCTATCTGGCCAATGATCTTGGCCCCGAAGGCATCCGCGTCAACGCCATCTCGCCCGGCCCGATGAAGACCCTGGCCGGGGCGGCCATCGGTGGTGCACGCAAGACCTACAAGCACACCGAGCAGAACGCCCCCATGCGGTCCAATGCCACGCTTGAGGCCGTTGGCGGTACTGCGGTCTATCTGGCCTCAGATGCCGGTGCCTGCACCACTGGCGAAATTATCCGCGTTGATGGCGGTTTTCACATCCTCGGGATGCCGCAGCAAGAGCACTTGTAGGCCATCGCGGCGCAAGCGATGCACAAGACCCAAGACAAAAAGGGCGCCTCATCAGGCGCCCTTTTTCTGTTCCAACAGTGCCTTGCACCTGCTCAGCCGATCGAGACCAGCTCGATCTCAAAGTTCAGATCCTTGCCGGCCAGCGGGTGGTTGGCGTCCAAGGTCACGGTGGCCTCGGTCACTTCAACCACGGTCACCGGCAGTACATGGCCTTCTGGGCTTTGCATTTGCAGTTGGGTGCCCAGCTCCAGCGGGATGTCATCAGGAATGCCTTCGCGCGGAATCGCCTGGCGTGCCTCGGGGTTCAGCGGGCCGTAGGCATCGGCGCTTGCGATCTCAAGGCTCTTTTTGTCACCGACGACCATGCCGGGCAGGCCAGCATCCATTCCAGCAATCACCTGCCCAGAGCCAACGGTGAACTCCAGCGGGTCACGCCCCTCAGAGCTGTCAAAGACGGAACCATCCGTCAATGTGCCAGTGTAGTGGATGCGGACAGTATCGCCGTTTTTTACCTCGGTCATGGGACCTCCAGTTTATACAAAATTACAGTGGCGCACCCTACAGGCCTCAGTTCTGAAGTAAACCCGCCTATCCGAGCCTTTTTTGCCCCCTTTACGGCCCCTGCCGCTGCCGCGGAAACCAGCAACCCCAAGCCGAAGTTACGGCCCAAATTCAGGTCCGAATTCAGGCCCGAACTGCGGCCAAGGCGATATAAGGCGCGGCGGCTGAAGAATTGTATCCATCACAACTTCGCGCTTTGCCCCCTCCGGGAGGCATGACAGGATATCCCCAAAGGAGATGTTACATGCCGATTACCACCTGCGTTTTTGATGCCTATGGCACGCTCTTTGATGTGACCGCCGCAGCCCGACAGGCCGCCGCTGACCCCGCGTTTCCGCAGCTGCAGGAAACCTGGCCCGCGCTGGCCAATCATTGGCGGCTGAAGCAGTTGCAGTACACCTGGCTGCGCGCGATCACAGATGCCCACTGCGGGTTTTGGCAGGTCACCCAGGATGGCCTTGACTGGGCGCTAGAGGCCACCGGGCTGCAGGGCGACGCCAAACTGCGCCAGCGCTTGCTGGATCTCTATTGGGAACTGCAGGCCTACCCAGAGGTCCCCGCCATGCTAGCCACCCTGAAAGAGGCCGGCCTGAACACCGCCATCCTGTCAAATGGCTCTCCGGATATGTTGGACGGGGCAGTGCAATCGGCCGGGATTGGTGCGCTGCTGGATGATGTCTTATCCGTGGAAAGCGTCGGCATCTTCAAGCCGGACTCCCGTGTCTATGATCTCGTCGGCCAGCGCTTTGGCTGCCAGAACAAAGAGGTTCTCTTTGTGTCCTCCAATGGCTGGGATGCCGCCGGGGCTGCGGGCTATGGGTTCACCACAGCCTGGGTCAATCGCGCGAAAGAACCCATCGACCGCCTGCCCTGGACACCGGCGCATGTGCTGCAGGATCTGACGACGATTCCAGCCCTTGCCTGCCCGTAACCACCGCTTTTGCACTACAAACCATTTTCGCCACTCAGATTACCGGAGCCCCAGATGTCCTCTTTTGCAATGATCCAGTCCGCAGCCAAGCGGTTGCAGGGCCATGCCCGCATCACGCCGATGCTCAGCTCGCCCTTTATGGACGAGATCGCCGGCCGCCGCGTGCTGGTCAAGGCAGAGTGCCTGCAACACACCGGATCCTTCAAGTTTCGCGGCGGCTGGGCTGCGATTACTGCGCTGGCCCCCGAAGAACGCGCCCGCGGCGTGATCGCCTATTCCAGCGGCAACCATGCCCAGGGTGTGGCCGCTGCCGCCAAGGCCCATGGCGTCGCTGCCGTGATCCTGATGCCTGTCGATGCACCACGCCTCAAAATCGAAAACACCCGCGCCCTGGGCGCCGAAGTGGTGCTGTATGACCGCGCAGGCGGCGAAGATCGCGATGCCATCGGATTGGATCTGGCCCAGACGCGCGGCCTGACCCTGATCAAGCCCTATGACGAACCCGAAGTCATCGCCGGACAGGGCACCACCGGACTGGAAATCGCAGAGCAGGCGGCCAGCCTGGGGGTCGAAACCGGTGATGTGCTGATCTGTTGTGGCGGTGGCGGGCTGACCAGCGGCGTCGCCCTGGCCCTGGAAGGGCTTGGCTCCTCCCTGCAGGTCAGACCGGCAGAGCCCGAGGGTTTTGACGATGTGACCAGATCCCTGGCCAGCGGCCAGGTTGAAACCAATGCGGCGGTATCAGGCTCGATCTGCGACGCCATTCTGACCCCCGCCCCCGGAGAACAGACCTTTCCAGTGCTGCAACGGCTGTGCGGCGGCGGCATCGTGGTCAGCGAGGAAGAAGCCCTGCGCGCCATGGCCCTGGCCTTTGTGCGGTTGAAAATCGTGCTGGAACCGGGTGGTGCCGTCTCACTGGCGGCGGCGCTGTTTCACCCGGATCAGATCCAGGGGGAAGCGGTGATCGCCATCGCCACCGGCGGCAATGTCGACACCGCCGTGTTTCAGCGTGCGCTCTCCAGCTACGCATAGCCCCGCGGCGACGCGCGACCTGCGCCCCCACGGGCGCAGGCAAATCGCACTGTGGGCTTTACCCCGGCCCGGCACCTCTTCTAGATAGCCTGCAAGAGTTATCGGAGAACACACCATGCAGATCGCAGATCTTGGCGATGTCCAGCTTCACTACCGCATTGATGGCGACCCAGAGGGCGCGCCCATTGTCTTTGCCAATTCGCTTGGCACCGATCTGCGGGTCTGGGATCAGGTGGTGGATCGCCTGCCCGCCGGGTTGAAGGTAATCCGCTATGACAAGCGCGGCCATGGGTTGTCCTCTTGTCCAGATGCACCCTATTCGATGGGGGCGCTGGTGCGCGATGCGGAACGGCTGCTGGATCTGCTATCGGTGCGCGACTGCGTCTTTGTCGGCCTGTCGATCGGCGGCATGATTGGTCAGGGGCTGGCGGTCAAGCGGCTGGACATGGTGCGCGCCCTGGTGCTGTCCAACACTGCGGCCAAGATTGGCACCGCCCAGATGTGGCAGGATCGGATCCAGGCGGTCACCGACCACGGCATCGAAGCACTGGCCGACAGCGTGATGGAGCGCTGGTTTGCCCGCGATTTTCGCGCCAAGCCAGAATTGCAACTGTGGCGCAATATGCTGGTGCAACAGTCGCGCGCCGGATACATCGGCTGCTGCACGGCCATTTCCGGCACTGATTTCTACACCCCTACCAGCGGGCTGCGCCTGCCCTGTCTGGGCATTGCCGGATCAGAAGACGGCTCTACTCCGCCCGATCTGGTACGCGAAACCGTCGATCTGATTCCCGGCAGCCAGTTCCATCTGATCCGCCGCGCAGGCCATATCCCCTGCGTTGAACAACCCGACGAATACGCGGCACGCCTGACCCAATTCCTGCAAGAGGTCGGCCACTGTGACTGATTTTCTACTGATCCATGGCTCTTGCCATGGTGCCTGGTGCTGGCGCGATGTGATCCCGGCGCTGGCTGCGCGCAGCCATACTGCCCGCGCCATTGATCTGCCCGGTCATGGGGATGCCCGTGATCCCGCCACCGTCACCCTACAGGAAACCGCCGAGGCGATCCTGGCCGCCGCCACCCCTGAAACCGTTGTTCTGGGCCATTCCTGGGCCGGCTATCCCATTTCCGCCGCCGCCGACATCGTCCCCAAGGCGCTGCGCGGGTTGATCTATCTCTGCGCCTATGTGCCTGTTTCGGGCCAGTCGCTGATCGATATGCGCAAGGCCGGGCCACGCCAGACCATCGGATCCGCCGCGATCAAATCTGCCGATGGCGCCAGCTATACCATTGAACCAGCTGCGGCCCCGCGCCTGTTCTACCACGATTGCCCGCAAGAGGCGGTGGATTACGCGCTAAGCCATCTCTGCCCGCAGCCGATCTTGCCGCAGGACACGCCACTGGTGCTGGGGGACAACTGGCAGGCCCTCCCCAAGGCCTATATCCGCTGCACGAAGGATCAGACGATTCCGCCGGAATATCAGGCACAGATGGTGGCGGACTGGCCACGCGGCAGTGTATACGAGATGCCAAACTCTCATTCGCCCTTTTTTGCCAACCCTGAGGGGCTTGCTGATCTGATCGGGCATATCGCAAAGGACTTCTGATGGCGGGTTCCGTTTTTGACAGCCAGATCTATGGCGACCTATTTACCTCGGGCGATGTAGGGCGCCTGTTCACCGACACCGCCGAAGCACGCGCCATGCTGCTGGTCGAAGGCGCATTGGCCCGGGCGCAGGGGGCCGCCGGGGTGATCCCGCAAGACAGCGCCGCCGCCATTGGCCGCGCCGTGATGGAGGTGGCACTGGATCCCGGCACCCTGCGCAAACCCACTGGCCAGAACGGCGTGCCGGTGCCCGGATTGATCGCCGCCTTTCGCGCCGAGATGAACGCGCCGGAGCACGCGCAATATGTGCATTGGGGCGCGACCTCGCAGGATATCATGGACAGCGCCCTGATGCTGCGCCTGCGCCAGGCGCTGGCCCTGATCGAAGATGACCTGAAGCTGGCGCTTTTCGCCTTGGCCAGGCTGGCCGAAACCCATGCCGAGCTGCCGATGCCCGCGCGCACCTATGGTCAACATGCGACCCCAACCAGCTTTGGGGCGGTGGTCGCCGCCTGGGGCGCCCCCCTTCTGGCGCTGGTTGGCGAGTTGGACACCCTGCGCCGCGACTGCCTGCTGATATCGCTTTCCGGTGCTGCAGGCACCTCTGGGGCACTCGGCCCCAAGGCTGCCGAAATCCGCGCCGAGATGGCCAAGGCCCTGGGACTACACGACCCCAAGCGCAGCTGGCACAGCGACCGCACAGCCCTGCTCCGGCTGATGGATTGGATGGTGCGGGTCAATCTGGCGCTGGGAAAACTGGGCGAGGACTGTATCGCCCTGGTCCAGACAGGCATTGGCGAGATCACCCTCGGGGATGCCGGGGCCTCGTCCACCATGCCGCAAAAGCAGAACCCCGTTGCCGCCTCGGCGCTGGTGGCGCTGGCACGGCAAGGCAGCGGGTTGTTGTCGATCCTGCACGGCAGCGCCTTGCAGCAGCACCAACGCGACGGGGCCGCCTGGTTTAGCGAATGGCTCTGCTTGCCGCAGATCGTTCTGGGCTGTGCCAGTGCTGCGCGCAGTGGTCGCGACCTCTGCGCCGGGATCACCCCGCGGGCCTCGGCCATGGAAGCTGCGCTGGCGAGCGGGCTGGACATGATCCACGCCGAAGCGCTGAGCTTTGCCCTGGCCCGCGACATGCCCCGGCCCGAGGCACAGGCCCTGGTGAAAACCCTGTGTCGCGAGGCCCAGGACACCGGACAGCCACTGCGGGACCTGGTTGCCCGCGACCAGCCTCAGCTGGATGTTGCCACGTTGTTTGATCCGGCAGCGCAGCTTGGCGCAGCCCCGGCCGAGGCCCGGCACTTTGCCCGCAAGGTTGCGGAGCTACCCACCGATTGACATGATAGACCGCTGGCGCCGTTCCACGCCCAGCCCTTGCCAGCAAAGACCATTTTGATGCGCCTGCCTTTGTTCTTTGTGCTGATCACCGTGATGATCGACGCCATAGGCGTGGGGCTGATCATGCCGATCATGCCCAGCCTGCTGCAAGAGGTGCAGGGCGGCAGCCTGGCAGATGCGGCGATCTGGGGCGGGGTCCTGGCCACCACATTCGCAGTGATGCAGTTCCTGTTCAGCCCGGTGCTGGGCGCGCTGTCGGATGCCTATGGGCGCCGCCCCGTTCTGCTGATTTCGCTTTTCATCATGGCGCTGGACTATCTGGTAATGGCGCTGGCCGGATCGCTATGGCTGCTGCTGTTGGGACGGCTGGTGGGCGGCATAACCGCCGCCACCCATGCCACGGCCGGCGCCTATATCGCGGATATTTCCAAACCCACTGAAAAGGCCGCAAACTTTGGCCTGCTGGGGGCCGCCTTTGGCATTGGCTTCGTGCTGGGGCCTTTGATGGGCGGCCTGCTCGGAGAGCTGGGCACCCGCGCGCCCTTTTATGCGGCGGCGCTGCTGGCGGGGCTTAACTTTACCCTGGGCTGGTTTGTCATGCGTGAAACTGTCACTGATGAAACCCGCCGCGCCTTTGACTGGCGCCGTGCCAATCCGCTTGGGGCCTTTCGCGCAATGGGCCGCATTCCCGGCATCAGCGGCTTGCTCTGGGTGTATTTTCTTTATTCCGTTGCGATCTATGTCTACCCGGCGGTCTGGTCGTATTTTACCGCAGAACGCTTTGGCTGGCAGCCGCAAATGATTGGGGTCTCGCTTGCGACCTACGGGATCTGCATGGCCTTGGTTCAAGGCGGCTTACTGCGCTACATGGTGCGCCGCCTCGGCGAACGGCGAACGGTGATCTGGGGGCAGATCTTTGATTTTTTTGCCTTTGGCATCCTGGCGGTGATCAGCAGTGGCGGGCTGGCGCTGGCGCTGATTCCGATCTCGGCCCTTGGCGCCGTCGTTCAACCGGCCCTGCAAGGGCTGATGTCGCGTGCCGTTGCTGACAACCAACAAGGAGAGCTGCAGGGCGTTATGACTGCGGCACATGCGCTGTCGATGATTATCTCACCGCTGATGATGACCGCCACCTTTGCCGCGTTTTCAGATAGGAACAGCGGGTATTACCTGCCGGGCGCGCCCTTTTTACTGGCGTTGTTGCTGATGCTGATCGGTGCTGCATTTTTTGTGCGCAGCCGGTCTTCCGTGACGTAAAACTTCAGGCTGTTCGTGGTTTCCATCTTGCGACACCAGAGACAGCGCGCCACCCTACCACAAACAGGGAGAACACGATGAAAACCATCAAAGCCGCCGTCTGCCATAGCCATGGGGAACCCTTGGTCATCGAAGATATTCAACTGGCCGCGCCACGTATGGGCGAGGTCGAAGTCACCCTGGATGCGGTCGCGATCTGCCATAGCGATATTTCCTGGGCCGAAGGCGCCTGGGGCGGGTTTCTGCCTGCGGTCTATGGCCACGAAGCGGCCGGAGTAATCACTGCCCTGGGTGATGGGGTCAGCGGTTTTCGCGAAGGCGACAGCGTTGTGGTCACCCTGATCCACTCTTGCGGCAGCTGCCCGAATTGCGCAGGCGGCAAACCAACGCTTTGCCAAACGCCCTATGATCCCATCAAGGACGGCCCCCTGCAGACCGCTGATGGCGGCCCCTTGATGCAGGCGATGACCTGTGGTGCCTTTGCCGAAAAGGTGGTGGTAGATCAACGCCAAATCGTCAAGATCCCCGATGACCTGAACAAAGAGGCGGCCTCGTTGATTTCTTGCGGGGTGATCACCGGGGTGGGGGCTGCGGTCAATGCTGCCGGGCTGCGCGCCGGACAAGATGTGGTTGTGATTGGCGCGGGCGGTGTCGGCCTGAACGCCATTCAAGGCGCGCGCATTGCCGGGGCACGGCGCATCGTGGCAGTTGATATGACCGAAGAGAAACTGGAAATCGCCAAGGAATTCGGCGCCACCGACGGCGTGCTCGGCAGCCTGAAATCCCCCTGGAAAGCCGCCTTCAAGGCGCTTGGCGGCAAGGGGGCCGATGTGGTGTTGGTCACTGTGGGGGCCATTCCCGCCTATGAACAGGCGCTGCGCTATCTCGGCTATGGTGGCAAGGCCGTAATCATTGGCATGCCCCATTCTGGCGCAAAGGCAGAATACGAACCCGTCATCATGGCAGCGGTCGGGCATGGTCTTATCGGGTCCAAAATGGGCGATGTGGTCATTCAGCGGGATATTCCCTGGATGGTTGACCTCTACCAGCAGGGACGGCTGAAACTGGACGAACTGATTTCGGGGCGCTGGCGGCTGGATCAAATCAACGAGGCCATCGCCGATACAAAGACTGGCAGCGCCAGACGCAATGTGATTGTGTTTGACCGAACCGACTAAGACGGAGCCTTTCCGGTGCTGCAATTTCTGACCGAGCTGTTCAAACCCAAGCCCGCCCCGACGCCGCCCATCACCGCTGAAACCTCGATGAATTTTGAGGCCAGGGATATCGGCCCCTTTCTGGCACGGCTGGCGGGCTCGCCCCGATTTGAGCTGCCGCGCGATTTTGCAGCCACAATCACGGACGCCCTGCCTGACCTGGACCTGGGCCAAACCCGGCGTTGGCGCATTGATGGCGATTTCGATCAACGTGCCGCGGTGCTCGAAATTCAGGTCTTCATGGATGATTTCGACGCGCCGGACCTATCCTTTTTCAGCTCGGCCCCCGTCATCGCTGCGATCAATGCCGAGCTGGACCTTCTTGACGACACCGCAGAGAGGCCTGGCACATGAAGCTACAAGATCTCGACATCATCGTCACAGCCCCGCCTGCCCCCGGCTGGGGCGGGCGGTACTGGATCCTGATCAAGCTGACCACCGACAGTGGCATCACCGGCTGGGGGGAATGCTATGCCTCCACGATCGGTCCCGAAGCGATGAAACCCGTAATCCGCGATGTATTTGAACGGCACATGGCAGGGGAAAACCCGGAAAACATCGAGCTGATGTTCCGCCGGGTTTACTCCTCGGGCTTTACCCAACGCCCCGACCTGACAGTCATGGGTGCCTTTTCCGGACTAGAGATCGCCTGCTGGGATATCCTGGGCAAGGATCGCGACCGCCCGGTGCATGCGCTGATCGGCGGTCGGATGAACGACAAGATCCGCGCCTACACTTACCTCTACCCGCTGCCGCACCACGACATGAACGCATTCTGGACCGCCCCCGATCTGGCCGCGGAATCCGCCGCCGAAATGGTGCGCCAAGGCTATACCGCCATCAAGTTCGACCCGGCCGGCCCCTACACCATGCGCGGAGGCCACATGCCCGCGATGCAGGATATTGCGCTGTCGGTTGCCTTTTGCAAAGCCATTCGCGGTGCTATCGGTGACAAGGCGGATCTGCTGTTTGGCACCCATGGTCAATTCAACACCGCTGGTGCGATACGGCTGGGGCAGGCGCTAGAGCCCTATTCTCCACTCTGGTTTGAAGAGCCGACGCCGCCGGACAATATCGAAGACATGGCCCGCGTTGCCCGCAACCTGCGTATACCCATCGCTACCGGCGAGCGGATGACCACCAAAAGCGAATTTGCAGCCGTGCTGCGCAGCGGTGCCGCCGAGATCCTGCAGCCGGCGCTGGGGCGTGCCGGCGGGATCTGGGAGATGAAGAAGGTCGCCGCCCTGGCAGAGGTCTTCAACGCCCAGATGGCACCGCATCTTTATGCCGGTCCGGTGGAATGGGCCGCCAATATCCAGCTGGCTGCCTCGATCCCCAATATCCTGATGGCCGAATGCATCGAGACCCCGTTCCATGACGCCCTGATCAAAGGCAGCATCCGGGTCGAGAATGGCTTTATCACCCCGCCGCTGACCGTCGGCCTGGGCATCGAAGTAGACGAAGCCCTGGCCCGTGCCCATCCCTTTGGCGGCGACGATCTGCATCTCAACATGCAAGAGGCCCCCTGCGACTACCAAGGCGGGAACAGTTTTGCCGGGGGGGCACCACCACTGGACGCCTAGCCTGGGGGGAGCGCCTTGCCCCCTGCGCCGCCCATCTGGCAAGAAGGTTTTGCAGGGGGTGACTTATCCCGGTCAAATCGGGCAATATGGGGCCACCAGCCACCGCAGGATCTAGAATACGTGCCCCTTCAGACACCAGCCGCCCCCCGTGAAACCGCTGCGTCCCCCATGCCGGAGGAAACCCTGGCAGGCCTGCCCGCCATGGCCCCCGACGACATGGCCGACCGCGCAGCCGAGGCCGCTGCCTTTCTGAAAACCCTGGCCCATGAAGGCCGCCTGATGATCCTGTGCCACCTGGGCACCGGCGAAAAATCCGTTGGCGCACTGGGAACCCTGCTGAGCATGCGGCAGGCGGCAGTCAGCCAGATGCTGGCGCGGCTGCGCGACGAAGGTCTGGTGCAGACACGGCGCGAGGGAAAGACCATCTACTACGCGCTGAAGAACCAACACACCGAAGAAATCATCGCGCTGCTGCATCGCCAGTTCTGCAGCCCCGACTAGCTGCGCCGCACCCGACCCACAGCAAACAGCCTGTTGCACAACCCGGTGGTCTGTCCAGTACTCTGCGGCTGCGCGCACCAAGACCTGTCGCGTTCATTTTCTTTCGCATGTTTCAGATGCGCTAGTGGCTCACGTAGCCAGACACCACCTGCAACAGCTTGAAGGCTGTATTGGCGTCGTTCTCCACCACCGACAGGAACTCTTCCTCGCCGATCCGCAGGCAGGTCAGCTCTGTCTCTGCCACCATGCTCAGGGCGCGGGGTTCCTTGCGGATCAGCCCCAGTTCGCCCACCAGATGCCCTGGCCCGACCGAGGTCACCAGATGATCGGCCTTGCCCTCTTGTGGCAGAAACAGCCCCGCCTTGCCGTCGATGATCATGTAGACACCATCGCTGGCCACATCGTCCTTGTGGAAGACCGTGTCGCCTGCCTCGGCGGAATACCAGCGCGCGCCAAAGGCAAGCAGCCGCAGCTGTCGACGGTTCAGCCCGGAAAACAGCTCTGTCTGTTCCAGCGCACGCAGCTTGCGCGCCAGATCCTGGCTGGCGGCGCTGTCTTCTACGCTTTCCTGCTGCGCCTCATCGCTGACCAACCTGCCCTGCCGCAACTCGAAATGGACATCAAAGACATCCACATTCTCAAAGCCGACCTCAAGATAGATCAGCGTCGTATCCGGCAACAACTCGCGCAGGTTTTTGTGAACCGCAATCCGGGTCTCAATATCATAGCTGCTCAGGGCCCCATCCAATAGCAGGATATCAGGCCGCTTGATTGTCGCCCGCGCAAAGGCCAGTGGCTCTGCATAGCTGGCGGGCAGCCCCTGACCGCCAATTGCGACCGGCAGGTCAAAGATCAGCTCTACCACCATGTCCCGGCCGCCATTCTCTACCAGGACCTGCGCTACCAGACGGCGGACATCATCGCCGCGCGCGCCGGAACTGTCAGAGATTTTCCCAAAGAGCGCATTTTCCAGGACCGTCAGGCCCGGCGCGAATGCCTCCTCGTCCAGCCGTACAACGACATCCGACAGGCTGCCCATCAGATCATCCGCGTGGTTTTCGCGAAACTCCAGAATGCGCGCCTTCATATCATCACTGAAGGCCGGGCCGATCTGCTCTGCCGAGATACTGAAAGGGACAATCATCAGCTGTGCCAGTTCTTGATGGCCCAGCGCACCGCCCCCGTTGGCGCGGGTTGTATCCACCAGCGCCGAGGCCCGTTCGTAGGCCCTAACATCCAGCCCCAGCTTGCGAAACAGCGGATGATCGGTGCCGTCCATGCCAAAGATCTGGCGCAGGATGTCCACGACATCTTCAGTCAGCGCCACCAGGTCATCCACCAGTTTCAGCGCCTGCAGCCGGTCGAGAAATTCAACATGCCGCTGCAAGAGCTCTTCCGAGATCGGCTCTCGGAGGGTGGCATAGAGCAGGTTTTCCGCCACCGGCAGCGCCGAATTATACCTGTCTGGTGCCAGCGCATGGACCTGGCTTGTCAGCCCCGCCTCTTTGAGCGCGGCACGCACCTTGGGACGCAGGTCAATCAGACACTGCGCCAGCCTCGGGTGCAGCTTGGGGTCAAAATGTTGCTCCATACCGCGGCGAAACAAGGCGCTATCAGTGCCTATCCCCGCCAGCAACTGCACCCACCAATCGCGCAGGTCATGCGCCGAAGAAAAGCCCGCCAGGCCCGGATCAAGCCAGGGCGCATCAAAGGGATCGGCGCTGTTCCCTGCCTGCTGCGCGGCGCGATAACGCTGCACATCGCGCGGTTCCCCCTGTGGGCGAGAGCGCATGGGCATCATCACGTTGTCGCCAAAAGAGCCCTGAAACAGCACCGGACGCGAGGTCACATGGCCAACCCGCAGCGCCAGAACCGCCTGATGGATCGAGCGCAAATCCACATCTGCAATCGTCACCTTGCCCGCCGAGGGCAGCACTTCACGGGTCAGCAACTGGGCCAGCGCCCGCCGGTCTTCTTCCGACGGGGCAGCAATGCCGATAACCTTGCCCCCAGGCAGGCAGGCATTCAGATCCTCCAGCACCAGGTTGCCATCAGCATCACGCACATTGACCGCATCCAGCACGATATCGCCGCGCAGCCGGATCTGCTCTTCCGGTTCGCCGATCATCAGCTCTTCGCGCACCATGCCTGGCGGGGCAAACCGTTCCAGTATCACATCCCAACGCAGGGACATATCCTGGGTCTGGTTGTAATAGGTCAGCAGTTCTTTCCAGGGCGACGCAAGATCCTTATAGGCCGCCAGGGCCGCCACCAAAGCCCCAAGAGAGACCTTCCCCTGCAGCACCAGATAGCCGCCAATCGCATAAAAGAAAAAGGGCGTCAGATTGGTAATGAAGTTATTGAGAAACTTCATGAAAAACTTTTTCTGATAGATCTGGAAGCGGATATCATACAGATGCCCCAGCCGATCCGTGATCGCCGCCATCCGATAGCGCCAGCCGCCATTGATGCGCAGGGTCGCCGCCCCTGCAGCGCTTTCACCGATTTCAGAGGCCAGGGCGCGCACCTGGTGGATGCGGGTCTTGTTCAACACGTTGATCTGACGCTGCAGCATCGGGATCAGCCAGCCCTGCAAGGGGATCAGTGCCACCGCCGCCAAGCCAAACCAGAGACTCTGGCTGAACAGAAAAAACAGAATGGTCGCCATCTGCCCGGCCTGCAAGACTGGCTGACTGACCGCATCGCCCATCAGCCCGCCCATCGGCTCGCTCTCAGAGGTGATCATCGAAACCAGTTCCCCCTGGCTCACCCTTTCGAAATAGGGCTGCGGAAAGCGCAGCACGCGGGCGATCAGAGAATAGCGAAAGCGGCGCAGCATCCGTTCGGCCAGCACCCCCTTCATGGTGTTGATCCGCATCTTCAACAGTCCGTGCACCAGCACCGAGATCAGGAATGCGCCGCACAGGATCCACAGATAATTCAGCTGCGCGATATCGTATCCCAAAAGATCAATACTATCGCTTTGGGCACCAATCGCGTCATTGATGATCCGCTTTGGCAGTTCCAGCGTCAGGTAGAGCAGTGGAAAAAGACAGGTGGTGACCGCCAGTAAAAGCACTTGATCACGTTTGGAATATTTCCAGATAAAGCGGAACAGGGAACGTTCTATGGGACAGCTCCAACTCTGGCTGCAACAAAAGGGATCTTTCATGACTAGCGCGGATTACCCCTGACAGGCAATGGCCGGTTGGCGCTGTGATCTAGTTCACCTTCGCATAACCCCAACCGTGATAAGCAGTATTTGCCAGCCCGCCAAAAACCCGTATGGTTTCACTTAAGTTGTTCATCACAGGGGATCGCATTGCCAGGACTTGTCGGATCAGTATTGACCTTGCTCTGCCTGTTGCAGATCAAACATCTTTTTGCGGATTTCTTTCTGCAAACCCCCAAGATGCTCTCTGGTCGCGATACCTATCTGCATACTGGCCGCGCCCAACATGCCGGGGTTCATACGCTTGGATCGATTGCGGTTTTTGTGCTGATGGGGGCTAATGTCGGCTTTATCCTGCTGATTTGCCTGGCGGAATGGGTGGTGCATTTCCACATCGACTACGGCAAAGCGCACTATTCCGAAAAGAAGGATCTGACCCCACAGCAGGCGATGTTCTGGCGCGCCATGGGCACCGATCAGTTTTTGCATCAACTTACCTATCTTGCCATGGCGGCCATCTGGGTAAAGTGTACCTTCTGGTAACCGCCAAGGCTGCCTGCTCCGTCCCACCACCGCAGGGCGTAAGCCAACATCAGGATGTTATGGCACCACCGGGCAATCACGTTTGATGGTGCGCAGCACCACGTTCGTTTGGGCGCTGGCCACCGCAGGTAGCCGAAACAGGAAGTCTTCCAAAAAGCGGTTGTAGGCCTCCAGATCCGGCGCCAGCACCCGCAGGTGATAATCCGACTGGCCGGTGGTGGCATAGCACTCCTGCACCAGGGGGCTCAGCTCGACAGCGCGGATGAATTCTGCTAATTTTTCCGGGTCATGGCGGGTCAGATGTACATGCACGATGGCGTGAAACCCCAGCCCCATGGCAGGCGCGTTGACCACGGCGCCATAGCGTTCGATTACGCCGGTTTCTTCCAACGTACGCACCCGGCGCCACAGGGCCGAGGCCGACATGCCGACCTTTTCGGCCAGATCTGCATTCGAGATCCGGGAATCTTCCTGCAAAAGGCGCAATATCTGCCCGTCGCGCGCGTCCAAAACCTGCATATCGAATAAAAACTCCGAATAAGTCCAATATTTCGGTACAGATATCCAAAAAAAAGACCATATACAAGAAATCAGGCACCGTTATCCATAAAAGTCGAAATATTCTGTCATCCAAACCACCATATTTCATCCCAGCCCCGCAAGGACCGCCAGAATGACCAAGCTGAGCCATGACTTTCGCAGTTATAAACTTGATGACCGCTACGCCCGGAACGAGGGGCGCGTGTTTCTGACCGGAACCCAGGCTCTGGCGCGGGTGATGCTGGATCAGGCGCGGCGCGATAAAACGGCGGGGCTGAACACGGCTGGGTTTGTCTCTGGCTATCGCGGATCGCCGCTTGGCGCGGTGGATCTGGAGTTTTGGCGGTCGCGCCAGCGGATGGAAGATAACCGCATCACCTTTATGCCTGCCGTCAACGAAGACCTGGGCGCCACTGCGGTATTGGGCGCGCAGCAGGCTGTCCTGGATCCCCACTGCGAAGTCGAAGGCGTGTTTTCGCTCTGGTACGGCAAGGGCCCCGGCGTGGATCGTTCTGGTGATGCACTGAAGCACGGCAATGCCTATGGGTCTTCCGCCAAGGGCGGCGTGTTGGTGGTCGCAGGTGATGACCACGGCTGCGTCAGCTCCTCTATGCCGCATCAATCGGATGTGGCGTTCATGTCGTGGTTCATGCCGGTGCTGAACCCGGCGGATATCTCTGAATTCCTGACCTACGGCGAATATGGCTTTGCCCTGTCGCGCTATTCCGGCACCTGGGTTGGCTTTAAGGCGGTATCGGAAACGGTGGAAAGCGCGCGGTCGGTTGAATTGCAGCCGGATCGTGATTTCACCTACCCAGAGCTGCCCGACTATCCCGGCGGGCTGCACATTCGTCGTGCCGACCTGCCCTCGCCCGAGATCGAGACCCGCATTCGCGCCAAGATCAAAGCGGTACGCACCTTTGCCGAGGCCAACCCGATTGATCGGCGCATCTATGACGACGACAACGCGAAATTCGGATTTGTTACAACTGGCAAGGGCCATCTGGACCTGATGGAAGCCCTGCGCCTGCTTGGCCTGGACAAGGCGGCCTGCCGTCGCCTGGGCATCGACATCTACAAGGTTGGCATGGTCTGGCCCCTGGCCCGCCCAGAGGCCCTGCGCTTCATGCGCGGCAAGGAAGAAGTGCTGGTTGTCGAGGAAAAGCGCGGCATCATCGAAAGCCAGTTCAAGGAATATTTCTACGATTGGCCCGGCGACAAGCCCAAAAAGATGGTTGGCAAATACGACAGCGCGGGCGAACCGCTGATCCCCTGGACCGGAGAGCTAAGCCCGCTGATGCTGGCCCCGATCGTGGCGGCGCGTCTTGATAAGTTTTTTCCCGGCGAAGACCTGCCCGCCAAGGCCTCCGCGCTGCTGGCCGAGCCACCCAAGCTGATCAATGTGCCCGGCGCCAATCGCACGCCCTATTTCTGTTCCGGCTGCCCGCATAACACCTCGACCAAACTGCCCGAGGGCAGCGAGGCCAAATCCGGTATTGG
The DNA here is from genome assembly GCF_029697505.1 of Pseudophaeobacter profundi. GTDB lineage: Bacteria > Pseudomonadota > Alphaproteobacteria > Rhodobacterales > Rhodobacteraceae > Pseudophaeobacter > Pseudophaeobacter profundi. Next base: position 75,440 of record NZ_JARJEF010000008.1, read on the forward strand.
CTGCCATGTGATGGCCAGCTGGATGGACCGCGAAACATCAGGCTATGCGCAGATGGGCGGCGAAGGCATCACCTGGACGGCGGCCTCGCAGTACAATGGCGGCAAGCATATCTTCCAGAACCTCGGCGAAGGCACCTGGTATCACTCTGGCTCGCTCGCCATTCGCCAGGCAGTCGCGGCGCATACCAATATAACCTATAAGATCCTGTATAACGACGCGGTTGCCATGACTGGCGGCCAGCCCGTTGATGGGCCGGTCAGCGTGTTGGGTATCGCCCAGACCTGCCGCGCCGAAGGGGTGCAGCGTATCGCCCTGCTGTCTGACGATATCGACAAATTCAACCGCAGCGATTTCCCCAGCGGCACCACCTTCCACGACCGCGCCGATATGGATCACGTCCAGCGCGAGCTGCGCGAGATCAAGGGCGTGTCGATCCTGATTTACGAGCAGACCTGCGCCACGGAAAAACGCCGCCGCCGCAAGCGCGGCACCATGGAAGACCCCAAGAAATTTGCCTTTATCAATGATCTCGTTTGCGAAGGCTGCGGCGACTGTTCCATTGAAAGCAACTGCCTAAGTGTCGAACCCAAGGAAACCGCCTTTGGCCGCAAGCGCAAGATCAACCTGTCCAGCTGCAACAAGGATTTCTCTTGCCTGAACGGATTCTGCCCCAGCTTTGTCACCGTTGAAGGTGGCGCGCGGCGCAAGAAACAGCCTGCCGGGCTGGACCGGGGCGCGCTGGCGGCAAAACTGCCCCAGCCTGAACTGCCAGCACTCGACAAGCCCTTTGACCTGCTGGTCACCGGCGTTGGCGGCACCGGGGTTGTGACGGTCGGCGCCCTGATCACAATGGCGGCCCATCTTGAGGGCAAAGGGGCCAGCGTGCTGGATTTCACGGGCTTTGCGCAGAAATTTGGCACTGTTCTCAGCTATATTCGCCTGTCCGACAGCCCAGACAACCTGAACCAGGTGCGGATTGATCATGCGGCGGCGGATGCGGTGATTGGCTGCGATGTGGTGGTCAGCTCCGCGCCCAAGGCCTCGGCCCATTATCGCGCCGGCACCCGTATCGTGCTGAACCGCGCCGAAATGCCCACCGGTGATCTGGTCCTACACCGCGATGCCGATCTGATGGCAGGCCTGCGCGAAAAGGAAATCGCCACCGCCGTTGGTCCGGAAAACCTGTCAGGTTTCAACGCCAATGAAGCCGCTGAAACTCTGCTGGGGGATGCAGTGCTGGCGAATGTGATGATGCTGGGCTTTGCCTGGCAAAAGGGTCTGGTCCCCGTCAGCGCCACGGCGCTGGACCAAGCGATTGAACTGAACGGCGTCGCGATTGAAAAAAACCGCCTGGCCCTGACCATCGGTCGCGCCATGGCCGTCGATCCAGATCTGGTCTCGCGCTACTATGCCGAAACGCCCGAAGCCGAGGAAAGCCTGGAGCAAATCATCGAGCGGCGCGCAGTCTTTCTTGCCGGCTATCAAGATGCCGAATATGCCAACCGCTACACAAATACCCTGGAAGAGTTCCGCGGCCAGCTGCCCAAGGACAGCGCCGATGAGCTGACGGAGGCGGCGGCGCGGTCTTTGTTCAAACTGATGGCTTACAAGGATGAATATGAAGTCGCCCGCCTGATGACCAGCACTGGCTTCAGCGATCAGCTGGCCGAGGAATTCGAAGGCGACTACAGCGTCAACTACCACATGGCACCGCCGCTATTATCCCGCAAGAAAGACGCCCGTGGGCGGCCGCTCAAAAAGCGCTTTGGTCCCTGGTTGCGCCCTGCCCTGTCCCTGCTGACGCGGGCCAAGCGCCTGCGCGGCACCTCGTTCAACCCCTTTGGCTATCACGAGGAAGCCCGCCTGCACCGCAGCCTTTTGGACTGGTACGAGGCAGCCCTGCGCAGCGTCAGCACGGGGTATGACAGCAAAAAGCACAACGACTGCCTGGCGATCCTGACCGCGCCGATGGAAATCCGCGGCTATGGCCCTGTCCGCCTGGAGGCCGCCCGCAAGCATCGCGCCCTCGCCGAGCAGTTGCTGAAAACGCTCTGATCAGACAGACACCCGCGCGTAATCATAGAAAATGGCCCCCACGTGGGGCCATTTTCATCTGCCCCGATCGCCAGCGCGTTTTCCTGTCACAGGTCCCAGTATTGCAGGGTGAAAGCGGTGAATTCTTCCAGTTCTGCCGCGCTTGGCTCGCAGCCGGTAAAAACCTTGAGATACTGCGGCGTCATTTCCAACCGATGCGCATGGCTTTCATTGGGTTCGGCCATGTCATAGCCAAGCTGCATATAATACAGCACCTTGGCGCGGGTCATCGCCTCAAGTGCGTCATACCCATACCGCAAAAACATCTGGGTCAGCGCCTCAACCCGGCGGGCATCCGAACGATCCAACAGGCTGCGCACCTTGCCCGAGCGGCGCGCCCAGTCACGCACCGCAAAATCCAGCGCGGTGTTGAACAGCGCCGGATTGGCGATGCAGTGAAACACGTTCAAGACCGCGCCGGTGATGGCCTCGGCCGGGGCCTCTGCGCGGGATACCATGGCGGCGGTATTGGTCTGTTCCCAGGTTTTCAGCAGCGCATCCAAAAGATCCTGGCGTGACTTGAAATACCAATAGAAAGAAGACCGTGACACATTCATCCGCTCGGCCAGGGCCAGCACCTTGACCTGATCCACCCCGTCAGAGATCAGCACATCCATCGCCACATTCAGCCAGTCATCCCGCGTGACTTTGACATTGCCGACAAGTGGCGCGGCGCTGGGGTTATCGCGGTGCAAAAGCGGCTTTGGCGGCATATGGTGAGATTTCCTGTTGCGGAGCGAAGCCGCATCCTGCGGATCCCTCCCTCAATTGTCCAGCCTTGTCACCGCCCCCACATTATATCTGGGCGCTTGGACGGGCCTTGATCGCCGCGTGCCAGGCCAGGCTGGCGCTATTTTCTTCGGGAATGCGCTGCTTGATGACGCGGGCGAATTCAACAAAGACAAAGGCGGAAATATCCGCCAGGGTAAAATCGTCACCGGCCAGATAGGGGCTTTCCTTCAAGCGCTCTTCCAATAGGGCGAAAAAGACCTGGGTGCGCGCCTGTCCACGCGTCGCCAACTCGGGAAGCTGCGCATAGTTGTCGGGGCCGGGAATGGCGCGATCCTGAAAGGCGGGGTGGGTGTTGCGCAGCGTCTCGGCAATGGGCATGCCGCCTTGCTGTTCGACAATGGCATTCCACATCAGCACCAGGCCCTTTTCATCGGCGGTGCGCCCCATCAGGGCCGGTTCAGGGGTATGGGCCTCCAGATAGGCGGCAATTCCAAGGTTTTCGGTCAGCACCGTACCCGCATCCGTCACCAGCACCGGGATGGTGGCGCGCGGGTTTACCGCAAGAAACGCCGCCCCCAGCTGCTCTCCCTTGGCGATAGAAATGTCGTGGCTTTCCGGCGCAAGGCCTTTTTCCGCCAGAAACATCCGTGCCCGGCGCGGGTTTGGCGCGGTGGAACAATCGTAAAATATCATCAGCTGGCCTCCTTGGTTGCAGGCCAGCCTAAAGGGCTTTGCGGGCAAACCTCCAGCGTAACCAAACGTCCGACCGTGCTCTTGGCATCGCTCTCGACGCTTTAGGCGTCCCGACGATAGATAAAGCAACGCCCCGCGACCGCTTCGGAAGGCAGTGGCATTTCGCGCAGCGCGTCAAAATACATCCGGTCCGAAGAAACCATCAAACCACCCACCGCCAAGAGCGGCTCGACCAGAGGTGAGATAAGCCGGGCGAAAGCATCGTTTTTGTCCCGGTTATGGCCGCCCAGGTCCGCGTGAATGAGGCTGGCCGTCGCGCCAAACCGCTTCAACGCCGCTGGCAGGGTTTCGCGCACATCGCCCAGGATGACACGATCTTCTGGCGGGGTGCTGTCTGGATGCGAGGCAACAGCGCGTTCAAAGACGTACAGATCCCGCCCCGTCACATTGTGCTTCATGTGGTGATAGGTGCGCCCGTTGCCCAGGCCCAGTTCGAACACCGGTCCCGAAAGGGATGCCGTCTCGCGGATGCCAAAATCCAGACAGGCGCGTTGCGACACCATGCGATCAATAAAAAGGTCTAGTCGGGTGATCATGGCAGGTCTCCTTTGGGCAGCTGATGGTGCCGGCTGATCTTGGCGGTACTCCAGCCCGCCACATACCCACCCTGCCTGTCAGATCTTGGCACAAATGTGTAGCACTTGCCGAAGATCACCGGCAGCACAGGACAATATTGTGTCCCTAGGGTGCCGCTGGATCAGTTTTCGACCCGCAACCCCTTTGTTTGGCAAATGGGATTTGACTAGACCGTCGCCACCGCGCCATGGTGAAGCCAAAAAACAACCGAACAAGACGGGACCGTTATGACAGGGACAACACATCACGGCAGGCGGCGCTGAATGGTGCCTTTGCTTTCTGTAAGAAACCTTACCATCGGCTTTGGCAAGGATGACCCTGTCGTGCGTGACGTCAATTTTGATGTCGCCGAGGGCGAAACCCTGGCGCTGGTTGGCGAGAGCGGATCCGGAAAAACCGTGAGCTGCCGCGCGGTGCTGCGCGTTCTGCCCAAAGTTGCCCAGATTCGCAGCGGCAGCATCACCCTTCGCAATGGTACGGGCACTACTGATTTGGTCACCCTGCCGGAACGCGCCATGCGGGATCTGCGCGGCAATCAGATTTCGATGATCTTTCAGGAACCAATGCGCTCTTTGTCGCCGCTGCACCGTATTGGCAACCAGGTGGCAGAGGTGCTCTGGCTGCATGGCCGCAAAAGCGAGGCCAGCGCCAAGAAAGAGGTCCTTGCCTGTTTTGACCGTGTCGGCTTTCCCGATCCCGAACGCACCTATAGTTCCTATCCGTTTGAACTGTCTGGCGGGATGCGGCAGCGGGCGATGATCGCAATGGCCATGGTGGCCAAGCCCAAACTGCTGATTGCGGATGAACCAACGACGGCGCTGGATGTGACAACACAGGCGCAGGTTCTGGGCCTGATGAAGGAATTGCAACGCGATACCGGCATGGCAATGATCCTGGTCACCCATGACCTGGGCGTGGTTGCCAATATGGCGGAACAGGTGGTGGTGATGCACAAGGGCCGGGTGATGGAATCCGGCGCTGCCGAACCGCTGCTTTCTACCCCGGCCCATGCCTATACCCGCGCGCTGATGAAGGCGGCGCCGCAAATCCCCGCCAATGTCGCGCCCAAGCCGATAGAGCCCACTACCGACCTGATCCTGGAAATGAACGCAGTTTCAAAGACCTATAGCATGCGGGCAGGCAAGGGCTGGAAGGCCCCCAGCCTGATCTATGCCTGCTGCGGCATTGATCTGCATCTGCCGCGCGGCAAGACGCTGGCGATTGTCGGCGAGAGCGGATCGGGCAAGACCACCGCCGCGCGCATTGCCCTGGGCGCCGAGCCGCCTGATCAGGGCGGGCAGGTGCTGTTTCGGCCGACCAAGGGCGCAGATCCGATTGAGGTGCACCAGATGGACCGCACCGCGCGCACCGCCTTTCAGCGCGAGGCGCAGATGGTGTTTCAGGATCCCTATTCCTCGCTCAGCCCAAGGATGCGGATTTTTGATACCATGGTTGAACCGCTGGAAATCCACCGCATTGGCAGCCGGGCAGAACAGCGCGACAAGGCCGCCGAGATGCTGCAGATGGTTGGCCTTGGAAGGGATATGCTGCAGCGCTATCCGCATGCGTTTTCTGGTGGCCAACGCCAGCGCCTGTCGATTGCCCGCGCCCTGATGCTGGATCCTTCGCTGCTGGTCTGCGACGAGCCCACCTCGGCGCTGGATGTTTCGGTGCAGGAACAGATCCTGCGCCTGTTGGAAAGGATCCGCGACCAGAAGCAGCTTTCATATCTGTTTATCAGCCATGATCTTGCCGTGGTGGCGCGCATCGCCGACGAAGTGGCGGTCATGCGCCGTGGGCTGGTGGTCGAACAGGCCAGCCCGGAAACTCTGTTCCACAACCCGCAACACCCCTATACTAAGGCGCTGATTGCGGCGCAGCCCGAACCTGACATTCATCGCCCCATTGATCTCAAGCTGGTGGCGCAGGGGGCTGGCAGCCCGGAAAATTGGCCAGAACATTTTCGCTTCGCAGGCTATGATGCACCGCCGCTGGTGCCGCTAGAGCCCGGACACAAGGTACGCTGTCATGTCTAAGCCACGCCTCATCCAAGCCCGTAAATTTGCCAGGTCTTTGGCCTGCTCTGTCGCTGCTGCGGCCTTGACGCTGATGGCAGGCGCTGCAGCGGCTGGCCCCAGCTTTGTAGAAAGCAGTTTCTGGCAGACTGAAGTGGACATAGGCCACCTGCCGCCGGTGTCTGAACGACTGCCGCATATTCCATTGATTGTAGACCTAGCTGCCAAGGGCCGCAGCTTTGGTCAGCAGGGCGGTACGCTCAACACCATGGTCACCCGCTCCAAGGACATCCGCCAGATGGTTGTCTACGGCTATGCCCGGCTGGTGGGTTATAGCGAAGACTACCAGCTGCAGCCCGATATCCTGCACAGTTTCGAGAATGTCGGCAACAGGCGCTTCACGCTGAATCTGCGCCCTGGCCACCGCTGGTCCAGTGGCGATCCCTTCACCTCTGCCGATTTTGAATATTGGTGGAAGGATATCGCCAATAATCCGCTGCTCAGCCCCGCCGGGCCGCCTGATTTTCTCTATGTGGATGGCGGCCTCCCCCGGGTCAGCTTCCCGGATGAAACCACGGTGATCTATGAATGGGACCAGCCCAATCCGCAGTTCTTGCAAAGCCTGGCCCAGGCACGCCCGCCCTTTATCTACCGCCCCTCGGCCTATCTGAAGCAGTTTCACGCCGACTATACCGATGCCGAAAGCCTGGCCGCCGAAGTCGACTATGCCCGCGTCAAAAGCTGGGCCGCGCTGCACAACAAATACGACAACATGTACAAATACGATAATCACGAGCTGCCCACCCTGCAGCCCTGGATCAATGCCACCCCCGGCAAGCGGATCCGCCATCAGTTTGTGCGCAACCCCTACTACCACAGGGTCGACAGTAAGGGCGTGCAGCTCCCCTATATCGACACCGTCGAAATGGAAATCGTTGCAGGTGGGCTGGTGGCGGCAAAATCCAACGCGGGCCAAGCCGACCTACAGGCGCGTGGGCTGGGCTTTCGGGACATCCCGATCCTGCGCAAGGGCGAAACAGAAGGCGGCAATTACCAGACCTATCTTTGGGGCACCGGCGCTGCTTCGCAGATCGCGATCTACCCCAACCTAAATGTAAAAGACGCGGTCTGGCGCAGTGTGCTGCGCGATGTACGGGTGCGCCGGGCGCTGTCACTTTCGATCAACCGCCCGGCCATCAACAGGGCGCTCTATTTCAAACTGGCCAAGCCCGGCGCCATGACCGTGCTGGAACAAAGCCCGTTTTTTGACCCGATGCTGCGTGACTCCTGGGCCTCTTTCGACCCAGAACTGGCCAACCAGTTGCTGGATGAAGCCGGGCTTACGGAAAAAGACGGCTATGGCATCCGTATCCTCCCCGATGGCCGCCGGATGGAACTGGTGGTGGAAACCGCCGGCGAGCGGCAAGAGGTGGAAAACGCGCTGCAAATCATCACCGATGACTGGAACGATGTCGGCGTCAAACTGGTGATGCGCCCGCTGGACCGGGATATTTTGCGCAATCGGGTGTTTTCCGGCACCACCATGGCATCGGTCTGGTACGGATGGGACAACGGCCTGCCACAAAACCATACCTCTCCGGCCTATCTGGCACCGACAGATCAGGTGTTTCTGGCCTGGCCCAAATGGGGTCAATATTACCAAACCAACGGGACCTCTGGTGAAGCGCCTGACATGGAACCCGCTCAGCGTCTGCTGTCACTGTTGCACGACTGGGAAGCCGCCGAGAATGACAGCGACCGCGCAACCGCCTGGCGCCAGATGCTCAAGATCCATGCCGAGCAGGTCTTTGGCATCGGCATCGTCGCGGCGGCACCGCAGCCGGTGGTTGTATCAAACCGGTTACGCAATGTGCCCAAACGCGCCATCTGGGCCTGGGAACCCGGCGCCCATTTTGGCATCTACCGCCCTGATGAGTTCTTCTTTCAGGATGGTGAAAGCTGATGCCAATTCTGCGCTACGCCCTCTATCGCTTTGGCACCATGCTGCTGACGCTCTGGGTGGTGTCCATTCTGGTGTTTGCCATCATCAACCTGCCGCCGGGGGACTATCTGTCCAACCAGATTGCTGAACTGCGCGCCAGCGGCCAATCAGCCGGTGTGGCCAAGGCCGAATTTCTGCGCAGCGAATATGCCTTGGATAAACCTCTCTGGCAGCAGTATTTCATCTGGGTTGGCTTTTTGCCGGGGCCGCATGGGTTTTCCGGCTTGATGCAGGGCAATTTTGGCTGGTCCTTTGAATTTGACAGTCCCGTGGCCGAGATTGTCGGTGACAGTCTCTGGTTGACCGTGTTGGTCAATCTGGCTGCTGTTATCTTTGTCTATGTCGTGGCCCTGCCCCTGGGCGTGCTGGCAGCAGCGCGGGCGCGCAGCTGGGTGGACTACACCTCGGCCTTTGTCGGTTATCTCGGCCTGGCCACACCCAACTTTCTGCTGGCGCTAATCCTGTTTTACTATGGCCACCGCTGGTTTGATCTACCCATTGGCGGCCTTATGGATCCCAGTTTGGAAGGTCTGCCGATGAGTTGGGAGAAGGTGAAATCCATCCTCATCCACCTGATTGTGCCAACCTTCGTGATTGGCACCTCCGGGGCCTCGGCGATGATGCAGCGGCTGCGAGCCAATATGCTGGACGAGCTGGGCAAACCCTATGTGGAAACCGCCGTGGCCAAGGGCATGTCACCGTCCAGGATGCTGGCAAAGTATCCGCTGCGGGTGGCCTTCAACCCCTTTGTTGCAGATATCGGCAACCTGCTGCCGGCAATGATCTCCGGCTCGGTGTTGGTTTCGGTTGTTCTTGGGTTGCAAACCATCGGCCCTACCCTGCTGACAGCACTCAAGACGCAGGACATGTTCCTATCCGGATTTGTTCTGATGTTTGTGGCGCTGCTGACCCTGATAGGAACGATGATTTCCGATGTCCTGCTGGTCCTCTTGGACCCCCGCATTCGATATGAGGGGCGCAAAGCATGACCCAATTGCCTGATGGACGCTTTGTAGACGACGCCCCCTATGATCCCGACGCCGCCCTGCAAGAGCTGGAGCGCAAGGATCTGGACGCCCCCAACTGGGTGCTGATCTGGCGCAAGTTCAAGACCCACAGGCTTGGCCTGATTTCCGGTGCCTTCTTGTTGTTCTGCTATCTGCTGCTGCCGGTGATTGGCTTTATCGCGCCCTATGGCCCGAACCAACGCCTGAGCGAGCATCTCTATGCTCCACCGCAATCCATCAATCTGTTTCATGAGGGCGAATTCATTGGCCCCTTCATTTACCCGATGACATCCGAAGCCGATCTGGAGACATTTCAATGGGTGTTCAAACCGGATCTCGACACTCCGCGCAAATTGGATTTTTTCTGCGAGGGAAAGACCTATCACATTGCCGGGCTGATCCCCTCTGACACCCACCTGTTCTGCGCGCCCAAAGGTGCAACCGTGTTCCTCTGGGGCTCTGATCGGCTGGGCCGCGACATCTTCAGCCGCATCCTCTATGGCGCGCAGCTGTCGCTGACGGTTGGCCTGATCGGGATTTCGGTCTCCTTTGTTCTGGGGATCTTCTTTGGGTCTGTTGCGGGGTATTTCGGCGGCAAGATCGACTGGGGGATCAACCGGCTGATCGAAGTCCTGCGCTCGCTGCCAGAGCTTCCTCTGTGGTTGGCGCTTTCGGCGGCGGTGCCGTCTAACTGGTCGCCGGTGGCGGTGTTTTTCATCATCTCCATAATCCTGGGAATCCTGGATTGGCCGGGGCTGGCGCGCTCTGTCCGGGCCAAGTTCCTATCCCTGCGCGAAGAAGAATATGTGCGCGCCGCCGAAATGATGGGCGCCTCCTCTGGGCGGGTCATTCGCAAACACCTGATCCCCAATTTCATGTCGCATCTCATTGCTTCCGCGACCCTGTCGATCCCGGCGATGATCTTGGGGGAAACCGCGCTGTCCTTCCTCGGGCTGGGGCTGCGCGCCCCCGCAGTCAGCTGGGGGGTGATGCTCAATGACGCGCAGAACCTCGCCTCGATCGAGATCTACCCCTGGACTGCAATCCCGATGCTGCCGATTGTCATCGTGGTACTGGCCTTCAACTTCTTTGGCGATGGGCTGCGCGACAGTCTCGACCCGTATCAGCAGTGACCCGGTCGCAGTTCCTGCCGCTGCTCCCCACACCGGGCAGCTATCACGTCACCGGAACGGGACGCTACACCAGCGCCTTTGCGGTAAGCGAACTCGCCAATGCCTGCTTTGCCGCCGTAGGGCAACAACTGGCAGAGTTGATGCAGGCAGGCGGGCTCAGCCACGATCTGCCCCCCGTCACGGTGAACCAGCGCCTTGCGTCCCTTTGGTTTGGCTACAGTTTTGCCGCGCAGGACTGGGACCTGCCAAGCCTATGGGATCCGATAGCGGGGAACTACCGGTGCAAAGACGGCTGGATCCGGCTGCATACCAATCTGCCCCATCATTGTGCAGCTGCCCTCTCAGTCCTGGGCTGTGCCAAAGACCGGGCAGCCGTGAGCGCAGCGGTCGCCACATGGGCCGGCGAACAGCTCGAAACTGGGATTGTCGCCCAAGGCGGTGTCGCTGCCTACATGCGAAACCGGGCGCAGTGGTTGGCCCATCCGCAGGGGCGCAGTGTCACCCAGGAACCTCTGGTGCACTGGGGCGCGCCGCGCCATGTCACCCCGCGCTCGCGCCCCATGGCCTCTGCGGCACGCCCTCTGGCAGGGCTGCGGGTGTTGGATCTGACACGGGTCCTTGCCGGACCAATTGCCACGCGTACCCTGGCGGGCCTTGGCGCAGAAGTGTTGCGGATAGACCCTCCTGGCTGGGATGAACCCGGTGTTATACCCGACATTTCCCTGGGCAAGACAATGACCAGCCTCGACCTGCATGACCAAACAGATCGGCACAGATTCGAAGAGCTACTGGCACAGGCCGATGTTCTTGTGCATGGCTACCGTCCCGGCGCGCTGGATGGCTTGGGCTATACAGGGGCAACCCGCACAGCGCTGGCGCCAAACTGCATCGAGGTAAGCCTCAATGCCTATGGCTGGAGTGGCCCCTGGGCGGAGCGGCGCGGCTTTGACAGCCTGGTACAGATGAGTGCAGGGATCGCAGACGCTGGCGCGCAGTGGGCCGAAACGGACAGACCAACTCCACTGCCTGTCCAGGCGCTGGATCACGCCACCGGCTACATGATGGCGGCGGCCGTGCTGCGGGCGCTAAAATCTGCAATGCTGGAAAATCGCGCCGCCAACGCGCGTCTGTCCCTGGCGCAAATGGCAGAGCAGCTGGCGCAAACGCCGCATCACCTTGACGGCCCAGCGCTTCACGCCGCAGAGGCAGACGACTATGCATGCGAGATCGAAAACAGCACCTGGGGGCCCGCGCGACGCTTGAAACCCGCCCTGCAAGTTGGTGGGACCCGGATGTATTGGGATCGCCCGGCCCAGGCCTGCGGCAGCGCCCCGGCCCGCTGGTCAACAGCCTAGATCCACCAGCCCTGCAGGCAGCGCCCCGCCGGGCCTCTGGCCCGGCGCCCGGCCCAACGCCAGACGAGGCGCGTCAGCGGATCGGATTGGGGGCGGGAGCCCCCCCCCCTTGTTTAATCTCTCATATCAGGGCGACAGCGTTTCGCGTTTAACGCGCCGCATCATTCATACCCAACGCAGGCCTCATCAACGCACCTCCTGCGCTGTCTTGCGGTCCCGAACGGCCTTAGCGGTCGTCGCCACCGCCATTGACATCCATGATGTCTTCATCAATTGCCGCCTGCACCCCACCAGCAATGGCTTCCCGCTTGTGCTGCGGGATGTCGTCCACCTGATCCTCGGCCAGCCGTACCGTGACTTCGCGATGGGCAAATTTGATGCCTTCGCGGGCAAAGAGCTCGCGGATATCCTGATAGACCCGCTTGCGTATCAACCACTGATCTCCCGGTTTGGTCATGAACTTGACCCGGATGATCATCGCAGAATCCTGCATTTCAATGACCCCCTGCGATTTCAGCGGCTGCATGAAGCTGTCGCCGATCACCGGATCGCTCAACAATTCGTTGCCCAGCTTCTTGATCAGCTTGCGCACCTTGTCGACATCGGTGTCATAGGTCACCCGCAGCGGCAGCTTCATCATCACCCAATCGCGGGAATAGTTGCTCAGCACCTTGATTTCACCAAAGGGAATAGTGTGCAGCGCGCCCAGATGATGGCGCAGCTGGAACGAACGCACAGAGATCTTTTCCACCGTGCCCTTGACCTCGCCGATGTCAATGTACTCCCCCTTGCGAAAGGCATCATCCATCAAGAAGAAGGCACCCGAAAAGATATCACGTACCAGCGTCTGCGACCCAAAGCCAACCGCCAGGCCAACCACCCCAGCACCTGCAAACAGCGGGCTGACATTGATCCCAAGCTCCATCAGCACAATCAGCACCACCGCAACCACAACCACGGCCAGGATGACCCCGCGAAACAGCGGCAACAGGGTTGCCAGACGGCTGGCCCCACCATGGCCGCCTTCGTCACCCAGCTCGGCCTCTTGCACATCGCCGGTTTCTTCCTGGATCTTGCTGTCGATCCAAATTCGCGCCGCGTGATAGACAATATAGCCCAGAAAGGTGATCACGATCACATCAAAGGCGCTTTCCGCCGCGCTTGTCTTCATCCATTTGGCTTCTGGGTTCCAGACCATGACAAGCGCATAAGCCCCAACCAAAAAGGACAGGATCCCGGCAACCCGGCGGGCCAGATCCTCGATACTGGCAACCGGGTGGCGCTGCCCTTCGGACATTGCCTGAATTTCATCCTCTGAAATCCCCCCCTCTAGGTCCTCGCCCGCCGGTACGGAACCTACGCCCTCGGCCCCAAGGGCCGGGTCGCGGGCCAGCTTTGCTTGACTGCGCCGCCCATAGGCCTCGATCCCGTAGTTGATAACGCCATAGACCACCAGAATGGAGGTCAGCACCATATAGGTACCCGCCATCAACGGCATCGACATTTCGCGCTCCAGCACCAGATCGAACGCCAGTTTGAGCCAGCCAAAAATGACATAGATGACGAGAACAGGCGCCCAGAGCATCGACAGCGCGCGCAACAACCAGGAGCATTCCTCCTTCGGGCGGCCCGCCCGGATCCCATTGCTGATGGCACGGGCATTAACGGCGATCAAAACCAGGCTGCCCAGGGTGCCCACCAGGGCCAGGATGCCAGAGACCAGCGCATAAACATTATAGTTCAGGCCAAAATCGCCAACCCAGGTGGCAAAGATCAGCGTAAAGACATCATAGGTCGCCAGCAACGACGCCGAAATGTAAAGTCGCTTGGCATCCCTGTCCGAAAAGACCGGCATTCGGTATTGGCTCAGATAGGGCGACAGGACCATGCGCCACAGGTCCGATACCGTGCGTGAAACAAAGAAGGCGGTATAGATCGCGGTCACGGTAAATTCGATCGAACTGTCGCCCGAGGCACCAAAAATCAGATAAGAGACCGCAAGGGCAAAAACCATTGCAAAGAGCGTGCCGCCAACCCCCATCAGGAATCGGAAGATCAGGAAGGGCATCTTTTCATAGTAACCTTCCGGTTGCGCCTTGATCCGGGCCTGGACATAGCGCTTGGCAATCCGCTTGCCGTAGATTTCCACCGACAGCCAGCGCCCGATCATCAGAAACAGCAGGCTCCAGCCCAAAACCTCTACATAGGTCATGATGCGGCCATCGGGGCTGGTCTGGCGCAGGATATATTTCATCTCGAATATCGAATAGGGCAACGCCTCTAGCCGGCTGCGCAACTCCTGCCGGAAGGATTGCAGCTCCGACTGCGCCTTCATCAAGGATGAGGCCCCCTCCATCGGCGGGCTGCTCGCCCCGGTGCCGGGCGGTGTCACGCCTGTTCCGGTCAGCTTGCCACTGCCATCGACGATGATCACGCCAAGGCCGCTTTCTGTTGCCAGTTCAACCGCGCGCGCCACCGGATCGACAGGATCGGTGGAATCGCCCGGCACCGCTGCACCGCCTTCTGTTGCCGTGGCAGACTGTTGCGCCTGCGCGCCCTGCGGCATCAAACTCGCGGCAGACCAAAGCAGCAGAAACAAATAAATAGCGCGCAATAGACCGTTAATCATGGCAGGAAAACTCCGAGTACAATGCCATCAGGCTAGCCTCTCCGTTGCGCGGTCGCAATCGCACAGATCAGTTTCTCAACCAGAGGCACCAACGGTTGCAGGCAAGACACTCTGCCCTTTTGCACCATGTGCAGCCCCGCACTCTGCCCACAGCAGAACCTGCCCCAAGTGCCGCGAAGACCTGCCGATTTGTCCTCTGCGGGCCATATCGCTGCAAAATCACACGGGAAACAGGGTAATACCCTTGATCTTGGCACCTTCCTATTGCACCACCCCTAGGGAGTACACCTGCAGGCTGGCCCATGATTTCCACCAACGACAGCTCCGCTGAGCTAGATCATCTTCAACGCGGCCCCCGGGTTATGCTGTATAGCCATGACACCTTTGGCCTGGGTCACTTGCGGCGCTCACGCGCCCTGGCCGGGGCGATTACCGCGGCGGATCCTACCGCCTCTGCCCTGATCCTGACCGGGTCGCCGGTGGCGGGGCGGTTTGCCTTTCCCAGCCGGGTCGACCATATGCGCCTGCCCGGAGTGATCAAACGATCCGACGGCAGCTATGCTTCGCGCACCATGGGGATGAGCATCGAGGAAACCACCGCCCTGCGCAGTGGCCTGATCCGCTCCATGGCCCAGCAATATGCCCCCGATGTGCTGATCGTCGACAAGGAGCCCACCGGCTTTCGCGGTGAATTGCTGCCCGCGCTGGAGCTGTTGTCGCAGAAAGGGCACAGCAAGCTGGTACTGGGGCTGCGTGATGTGCTGGACGAACCAGAGGTGCTGGCCGAGGAATGGGCCCGCAAGGAGGCCATCGCCGCAACCGAGCAGTTTTACGACGAGATCTGGATCTATGGGCTGGCCTCGATCTATGACCCAACCAAGGGCTTGCCGCTCAGCCCTCGCGTGCGTGATCGGATGCATTGGACCGGCTATCTGCGCCGGGATCTTGGCCCGCTGGATACCCCGCCCGAACAGCCCTATGTGCTGATCACCCCCGGCGGTGGCGGCGATGGGGCAATGATGGTGGATCTGGTGCTGTCAGCCTATGAACAGGACCCCGACCTGGCGCCCCGTGCGGTGCTGGTCTACGGCCCGTTCCTGTCGGGCGAAACCCGCGAAGCCTTTGAAACCCGTGTCGAAGCGCTGCAGGGGCGGGTGACCACGGTGGGCTTTGAATCCCGTATCGAAACCCTGTTTTCCGGCGCGCAGGGCGTGGTCTGCATGGGCGGCTACAACACCTTTTGCGAGGTGCTGTCCTTTGACAAGCCCGCCGTCATCGTGCCGCGCACCACACCGCGCCTGGAACAATGGATCCGCGCCAGCCGTGCCGAAGAACTGGGCCTGGTAACCATGCTGGATGAACGCCGCGATGGCTGGACGCCAGCCGCCATGACTAGGGCCATTCGCGCCCTGGCGGCACAGAAGCAACCATCACAGGCCTTTTCCAGAGGATTGTTGGATGGGTTGGATTGTGTCACTCAGAGGGTATCTGCCCTGTTGCAGGATCTGCCGCAAAAGGCCGCAAAATGACCACAGAAAATCCCCCCCTTGCCGTGCTGGTCAAAGGCTGGCCGCGCCTCTCCGAGACCTTTATCGCCCAGGAACTGGTCGCGCTTGAAGAAGCAGGCCTGACCTTTGAAATCTGGTCCCTGCGCCACCCAACCGATGTAAAGCGCCACCCCCTGCATGACCGTTTGCAGGCGCGGGTACGCTATCTGCCCGAATACCTCTATCAGGAACCGACCCGCGTCTGGCAGGCGCGCGCCACAGCCCAGGCCCTTCCCGGCTACGCCGAAGCCTATCGCATCTGGCGGGCCGATCTGCGCCGCGATCCCAGCCGCAATCGCGTCCGCCGCTTTGGCCAGGCCTGCGTACTGGCTGCCGAAGCCCCTGCCGAGGTGCTCGGACTTTATGCCCATTTCCTGCACACCCCCGCCTCGGTGGCGCGCTATGCTGCCATTATGCGCGGACTGCCCTGGAGCTTCTCTGCCCACGCCAAGGACATCTGGACTTCCCCGGATTGGGAGATTTCGGAAAAGCTGTCCAGCCAGCACCACGGCGCCGCCTTTGGTGCCACCTGCACCGCCTTCGGTGCCCGTCACTTGCAGCAGATGTCGGATGATCCGGCCCGGATTGATCTGATCTATCACGGGCTTGATCTGACCCGGTTTCCCAAACCACCGCAACGCCAGTGGCGGCAGGCGCAGGATCCGCTCAAGCTGATGTCGGTGGGTCGCCTGGTCGAAAAGAAGGGCTTTGACCGCCTGATCTCTGCACTCGCGCTCCTCCCGGCAGAACTGGACTGGCACTGGATCCATATTGGCGGTGGCGATCTTGGTAGTCAGTTGCAGGATATGGCCAGGCAGGCCGGGATCGCGCAGCGCATCACCTGGCGCGGCGCCTGCGATCAACCCGAAGTCATTGCCGAGATGCGCGCCAGTGATCTCTTTGTCCTGCCCAGCCGGGTTGCCGCCGATGGCGACCGCGACGGCTTGCCCAATGTGCTGATGGAGGCGGCCTCGCAACTGCTGCCTATACTGTCGACGCCTGTTTCGGCCATTCCCGAATTCATAACAAGCGGCACCCATGGGCTGCTCAGCAAGGATGACCCAAAGGCCCTGTCTGCCGCCATCCAGTCTTTGGCACAAGATCCGCAACAGGCCGCAACCATGGCCGAGGCAGCCCTGCAGCGCCTGCGCCGCGACTTTGGCATGGATCCTGGCATTGCCCAGTTGGTGGCCCGCCTGGGTGCCATGCTGCAGGGCTCATGACCGACGCGGCAACAGCCACGCGGATTGCCTTTTATGCGCCGATGAAATCGCCGCGCCATCCGGTCCCTTCGGGTGATCGCGAGATGGCGCGCAATCTGATGGCCATCATCGCCGCCGTACCGCAGGCGGTTGTCGAGATTGATCTGGCCACCGAATTAAAAATCTTTGACAAACACGGCGATGCCGCGCTGCAGGCCAGGCTGCGCAGCAAGGCAGCCCAGGAAGTCGCTCGACTGGTGCAAGAGATGCCACGCCTGGATCTCTGGGTGACCTACCATAACTATTACAAGGCCCCCGATCTGATCGGCCCGCAGGTCGCCCGTGCCCGTGGCATTCCCTATGTGCAGATCGAAAGCACCCGCGCCCTGCGGCGTCTCAAGGGGCCCTGGGCTGGTTTTGCCCAATCTGCCCATGACGCCGCCGATGCCGCCGACCTGATTTTCTATCTCACCGCCAATGATCTGATCACCCTGGAGCGCGAGCGCTATCACGATCAACAGCTGGAACTTCTGCCGCCCTTCTTGCCGATGGATCAACTGCCCACCGCCAGCAGCCTGTCAGGGCCGATGCTCAGCGTCGGTATGATGCGCCCCGGCGATAAGCTCGCCTCTTACCAGATTATCGCGGACAGTCTGCGGGGGCTGGATGGCGACTGGCAACTACAGATCGTCGGCGATGGTCCCGCCCGCGCCGATGTCGCGGCCCTGATGGCCCCCTTTGGCCACCGCGTTACCTTCCTTGGGGAACTGTCTCGGGAAGATCTGGCGCAGGTCTACGCCGAGGCCAGCCTGTTTTTCTGGCCAGGCGTCAACGAGGCCTTTGGCATGGTCTACCTGGAAGCTCAGAGCCATGGGCTGCCGGTGGTGGCGCAGGATCGCCCCGGTATGCGCGACATTCTGGCCCCCGGTGTCTATCCCGACGTGGCCCAGGGGGCTGCGGCCCTGCGCCACCGGTTGCAGACCCTGCTGCACAGCCCAGACCTGCGCCGGAATCTTGGCACCCAGGCCCGCAATATGATTGCCAGAACTCATCTGGCCCCCGCCGCCAGCCACCGCTTTGGTGCAGCACTTGCCCGCCTTTTGAAGGAGCAGAGATGATCCGCCTTGCCCTTTTGCGCCATGGCCATACCGCCTGGAACCGCGCCGGACAGATCCAGGGTCGTAGCGATATTGCGCTGGACGATGCTGCCCGGGCCGAGCTGTCCAGCTTTGCCCTGCCCACGCCTTGGGATCAGGCAGATCTCTGGTCCAGCCCGCTGTCGCGGGCGGTGGAAACCGCGCAATTAATAACCGGGCAGATACCGCAGACCGCCCCGGCCCTGACAGAAATGTTCTGGGGGGACTGGGAAGGCAAGAAAGGGCTGGAGCTGAAGGCCGACCCGGACAGCGGCTTTCGTGATATCGAGCACTGGGGCTGGGACTATCGCCCCCCGGGTGGCGAAACCCCGGCAGAGGTCTGGAACCGACTGCAGCCTTGGTTGGCCAGGCTGCAACGCGACACCGTCGCGGTCTGCCATATTGGGATAATGCGGATGATCCTGGCCCGTGCCCATCACTGGGGTTTTGACGGTCCAGCCCCCTTTCGCATCAAACGCAACCGGCTGTTTGTGGTCGAAATCGACCAGGCGCACCTCACCCCCTGGGCAGAGCCGGTGCGCCTGCTGAAGAGGCCCGCACCATGAAGGTGATGATCGTGGTCACCCACCTGCTGGGCACCGGCCATCTGGCGCGGGCGTTGACCCTCGGGCGGGCCTTTCAGGCTGCTGGTGATCAGGTGCAGATCGTCTCGGGCGGCTGTTCTGCGCCGCAGCTCGACACCTGCGGGATCCCGCTGCTGCAACTGCCGCCGCTACGCTCTGACGGGGTGAATTTCACCCAGTTGCTGACGCCGGACAACACCCTGGCCGATGAGGGCTATCACCGGACGCGCCAGGTGGCGCTCTGTGCTGCGCTGCGCGCGATGCAACCTGACCTGCTGATCACCGAACTCTACCCCTTTGGCCGCCGCTCCCTGCGGGCGGAGTTCCGCGCCCTGCTGGAAGCAGCACAGCAGCTGCCCAAACGACCAAAGATCCTTGCCTCGATCCGCGACATCCTGGCACCGCCATCAAAGCCGGAAAAGGCCATCAAGGCGGATGCCATGATTGCAGAATTCTACGATGCCGTTCTGGTGCATTCCGATCCGCAGGCCACCCCGCTCGCGCTAAGCTGGCCGGTCTCGGATATGCTGGCCGCCAAACTGCACTACACCGGCTTTGTCGCCCCTGCCGCAGCCGGACCACATCCAGAGGCAGAGGGGCGCGGCGAAGTTCTGGTCAGCGCGGGAGGAGGCAATGTCGGAGACGAGATCTACCACTGCGCCCTGGCTGCCGCCCGGCTGATTCCGGACCAACCCTGGCGCCTGCTGGTGGGTGGCAGTGACGCCGCCGAGCGGATCAAGGCCCTGTCCAGTTTGGACTCACCTGCCCGGATCGAAGCCGCCCGCCCTGATTTTCGCCAGATGCTTTCACATGTGGCGGCCTCGGTCAGCATGTGTGGCTACAACACCGCGCTGGATCTGTTGCAGGCCAATACCCCTGCCGTGCTTATCCCCTTTGATGCAGGACGCGAGGTCGAACAGGGGCTGCGCGCCCAGAGCCTGGAACCGCTGCCGGGCTTTGCCAGCCTGCGCACCGCCGATCTGACACCAGAGCGCCTGGTTGCTGCGGTGCAAGCCGTGCAACAGGCGCCACGCCGCACGGCGGCGCAGTTTCAGTTTGACGGCGCGGCGCGCAGCGTCGAAATTGCCCATGACATGGTCCGGGATCAGGCCCAGGATCAGGCCAACGATCAGGCAGGAGCAAAGCCATGAGCCCGACGCAGCCCCCTGGTGCCACGCCTGATGCCACCCCTGACGGCCCCCCGGACTGGGCCCCGCTCGACCAAGAGCTGCGCCACTGGCAGGCAGCCGGTCTGAAACTGCCGCTGTGGTGGCGCGACGATGATGCGATCGAACCAACGCCGCAGCTCGACCAGCTGAGCGCACTGGCACAAAAGCTTGCCCTGCCGGTGCATCTGGCCGTGATCCCGCGCGATGCCCAGCCCGCGCTTGCGGCCTATGTCGGGGCGCATCCCGAAGTGATCCCCCTGGTGCATGGCTGGGCCCATATCAGCCGGGCCGCCCCCGGCGACAAGAAGTGTGAATTCCCGCCCCGGCATCCGCTTGCAGGGTCGCTTGCCGAGATGGCAGAGGGACTGGCGCGGCTAAAGGCCCTGTTTGGCCCCCGATTGCAGCCCATCTTTGTGCCGCCCTGGAACCGCATCGCGCCGGACCTGCTGCCCTTGATGGCAGACCTCGGTTTCGCCGCAGTGTCGCGTTTCACCCCGCGCACGCAGGCCTGGGCCGCCGCCGGGCTGGCACAGATCAACACCCACCTCGATCCCATCGACTGGAAGGGCAGCCGGTCTCTGGTTGCCCCAGAGCACCTGATCAACCAGGTCAGCAACCAGTTGCGCGCCCGGCGATTGGATCAGGCGGACAACCGCGAACCCTATGGCATCCTCACCCACCATCTGGTGCATGACGCGGCCATCTGGGATTTCACCGAGGCGCTGATTACGCGCCTGATGCAGGGGCCGGGGCAGATCTGGACCTTTGACAAAGAGGAAGATGAGAGATGAGCCGATTGGATTCCATGCTGCGCCGTTTGACCGCCCAGCGCGACGGGCTGAACTGGGCCGCCAGTGCAATCGCCGGGATCGACGGGGATGTGCTGGACATGGGACTTGGCAATGGCCGCACCTATGACCACCTGCGCGAAACCCTGCCAGATCGCCGGGTCTGGGTCATCGACCGGGTTCTACAGTGCCATCCGTCCTGTGTGCCGCCCGAGGCGGATTTTCTGCAGGGCGAGGCGGTGCCGATGCTGGAGCGCCTCAAATCTGAGGGCCACAAGATCGTTCTGGCGCATTATGATTTTGGATTTGGCGTCAAGGAAGAGGACGTGGCCGAGGCCGCAGCCATGTCGCCAGTGATTGCCAGCGTCATGGCCAGGGGCGGCATTGTGGTCTCGGGACAACCTCTGGTGGGGTTTGAAGAGCTCAAAGGTCCAGACGGCATTCCCGAGGGTCGCTACCTGTTTTACCGCGCCTGACACTGCGGCGACCCCTGCCAGAACATATTGCAGGGGCCACCGCAGTTGCATGTACCGCGGGCACAAAGCCTACTTGGCTAGGCCACGCGCTGCCCACGCGCCCAGACCCCCCGCAGCGCCGGGGTGCCATCAATCAGCTTGAAACGGATCAGATCGGCGCGTTTGCCGATCTCCAGCCGTCCACGATCCGACAGCTCGACCGCGTCTGCCGGGGCCAGGGTCACCGTTGACAGACCGCGCGCCATATCGCCCCAGATCTGGCCGAGTTTCACGGCAGACATCAGCAGTGCCCCCGGAACATAGTCCGAAGAGATGATATCCAGCAGCTCCAGCTCTGCCAGCTCCTGCGCTGCGACATTGCCCGAATGAGACCCGCCGCGGATCAGATTGGGCGCCCCCATCATTACCTTGATGCCATGGGCCTGGCAGGCACGTGCGGCCTCTACCGTGGTAGGGAATTCCGCCAGGTGAATGCCGTGCCCTGCCGAGGTTGCAACCTGGTCCGCCGTGGTATCGTCGTGGCTGGCCAGCACCGCGCCAAAGCGGCGCGCGGCCTTGACGGCCTCCACCTCATGCAGATCCCCGTATTGGTCCCGCAGGGCCTTCAGGTGGGCAACGTGGGCCTGAAACCCGGCATCATCCAGCCCGTGCTTGCCTTTGACATAAGCCTCCAATTTGGAGATGTCGCGAAACTGTCGCTGCCCAGGCGTATGATCCATAAGCGAGACCAGACCCACGCGATCCGCCTCGTCAAACTCTGCCAGTTCTTCGACCAATGTATCCGAACAGACCTCTGCCCGCAGGTGCAGGAAATGCGAAATCTTCAGAGCGTCGGCTGACCGCAGGTCCAACAGCTCGGTCGCCAAACCACGCGCATAAGATCCATAGCGGCTTTCTTTGCGGCTGACCGAGCCCACCCGCATGGCATCAAACACGGTGGTGATCCCGGTGCCGGCCAGCTCTGCGTCATGGGCCATGATGGCAGCAGCATGCGGCCAGTCCACCGAGGGACGCGGCTGAATGTGGCGCTCCAGATTGTCGGTATGCAGTTCAACCAAGCCAGGGCTCAGATGATCGCCATCGCAGTCAATCGCGCCTGTCGGCACCGATGCACCCGCACTGATATCGGCAATCTTTCCGCCGTGGATTTTGACCTGCCCGCGCAGTGTTTCACCAGGCAGAACAAGGGTGGCATTGGCAAGGATCAATTCATCTGTCATCTGAGCTTCACAACTTTCGGACTATAGGAACGGCCACGTATAGGAGGCCAATGTGACATTCACGCGATATGCGATTTACTACGCCCCCCCGGCGGGGGCCGATTGGGCTGAGTTTGCAACCCAGTGGCTGGGTTGGGACATGGAGGCTGGCATACCCGCCCCACAGCCCCAGATTGCCGGTTTGGATCTGGCCAGCATCACGCAGGTGCCGCGCAAATACGGGCTGCACGCGACGCTGAAGCCGCCGATGCGTCTGGCCAAGGGGCGCAGCCTTGCGGATCTGCAACAGGCCTGCGTCAGCCTGGCGGCCCGGCAGGCCCCGGTGGTGCTTGACGGGCTGCATCTGGCGCGGCTGGGGCGGTTTCTGGCCCTGCGCGTCAGCGGCGATGAGACCGCGCTTGGCCAATTTGCGGCCGCCTGCGTGCAGGATCTTGATGCCTTTCGTGCGCCCAGCTCTGCGGCCGAACAAGCTAAGCGCCGCGCGACAGGGCTCTCCCCTGCGCAGGATGCAAACCTCATGACCTGGGGCTATCCTTTCGTACTGGATCAGTTCCGCTTTCACATCACGCTCACCGGCAAACTGCCCAGGGCGGATCTTCCCGCTGTCGAGACCGCGCTTGACGCCCATCTGATACCCTTGCTGCCCAGGCCTCTGGTGATCCGGGATTTTGCCCTGGTGGGCGAAGACAGCGCAGGACGGTTTCATTTGCTGCATCGCTATCCCCTCACCGGCAGTGGGGCAGCAGCGGGATAAATCGCTGCCCTGGCCTGGGCGACGGCCAGCCCCAGATCGCCACTGTTGTCGATCTCGTGCAGCCGCCGCAGCCCCGCAGGCAATGGCTGGCCTGCGCGGGCCAGGCGACGTTGGACCTCGGCGCTGTCTTCGCGCCCGCGCTTGGACAACCGCTCGGCCAAAATCTCTGGGTCGGCGGTCACCGAAAGCACGATGAGATCGCTAAAAACCTCTTGCGCCGTTGCCAAGACGGCGCGCGACAGGTTCACCAAAACGCCCTGCCCCTGGGCGCGCAGATCTTCGATTGCCAACGGAATGCCATAGTGCAAACCATGGGCGTGCCAGTGCAGGGCGAAATGCCCGGCTTGCACCAGCTCGGAAAACGCATCTTCGCTAACCGCATCATAGTCTTCGCCGCCGGCCTCTGGCGCGCGGGTCACCACGCGGCGCATCAGGCACAGCCTGGGATCGCCTGTCGCCAGCGCCTCCATGATGCTGTCCTTGCCCACCCCGGAGGGGCCGACCACCGCAATCACCGGCCCCTTAGCTGCGCTGGCCTTCATGCCGCCACCTGCGGCGAAAAGGCCGAAACATCAACAAAGCGGTCGCAGACCTGATCGCGGGTGGCCTCGTCATGGAAAATGCCGATAATTGCCGCCCCCCGTGATTTGGCGCCTTCGATCAGCCGCAGCACCGTGGCGCGGTTCTTGGCATCCAGACTAGCGGTGGGTTCATCCAGCAGCAGCGCCGGATAGTCATAGGCAAAGCCGCGCGCGATATTCACCCGCTGCTGTTCGCCGCCGGAAAAGGTCGTAGGGCTCAACGACCAGAGCCGCTCGGGGATGTTCAGCTCCGCCAGCAGGCTGGCGGCCTTGTCCCGCGCCGCCGCCTGCGGGGTGCCAACAGCCAGTAATGGCTCTGCCACCACATCCAGTGCCGCCACACGCGGCACCACCCGCAGGAACTGGCTGACATAGCCCAGTGTGTCGCGGCGCAGGGCGATGATCTGACGCGGCGCCGCCTGGGCCACATCCAGATCCCCCACCATAACCCGGCCAGAAGCCGCAAGGTAGTTGCCATAGATCAGCCGCATCAGGGTTGATTTCCCCGCACCTGAAGCCCCCACCAGACCGACACATTCACCCGGAGCAACCGTCAGGTTGACCCGCTCCATCACCGGGATTACTGCACTGCCCTGATTGTGCAGGGTGAAACTCTTGCTCACGTTTTCAAGTTCAATCATCGTCTTTGTCCTTCAAACCTGCAGCACGCTGGAAACCAGCAGCTGGGTATAGGCATGTTGCGGGTCATCCAGCACCTGATCGGTCAAACCGCTTTCGACCACATGGCCGTCCTTCATCACCATGAGACGATCCGCCAGCAGGCGCACAACAGCCAGGTCATGGGTGACGATAATGGCACTAAGGCCCATTTCACGCACCAGACTGCGCAGCAAATCCAGCAGACGGGCCTGTACCGAAACATCCAGCCCCCCGGTGGGTTCATCCATGAACACCAGTCGCGGCCCCGTCACCAGGTTGCGGGCGATTTGCAAGCGCTGCTGCATGCCGCCGGAAAAGTCTGAGGGGCGATCATCAATGCGGCTGTCACTGATCTCCACCCGGCCCAGCCAATCGGCGGCCTGCTCGCGGATCTCGCCATAATGACGCCCACCCACGGCCATCAGCCGTTCGCCGATATTGCCGCCAGCCGAAACTGACATGCGCAGGCCATCTCGGGCATGCTGATGCACAAAGGCCCAGTCGGTCCGCCCCAGCATCCGGCGTGCCGGTTCTGACATGGTGCAGGTATCCACCGGCCCATCAGCGCGGGTATCAAACACCACTTCGCCGCAATCCGGCGCATGATGGCCAGCCATGGCATTGAGCAATGTCGACTTGCCAGATCCACTTTCGCCAACGATGCCCATGACCTCACCTGGATAAAGATCAAAGCTCACATCCTTGCAGCCAATCCGGGGACCATACATTTTGGTCAGGGCCTTCACCTGCAACAGCGGTGTCATGTCCTGTTCTTTCACTTCAGCCCCCATCACGCGGCCTCCTCACCCAATCGACCCACATGGCCCTCGGCACGTCGGCTGCGGCAATAATCGGTGTCTGAACAGACAAACATCCGGCTGCCCGCATCATCCAGGATCACCTCATCCAGATAGCTATCCTCTGCGGCGCACAGATCGCAGGGATGATTGGCCTTCGTGGCCTCAAACGGGTAGTCCTCAAAATCGAGGCTCACCACACGTGTATAGGGCGGCAGCGCATAAATGCGCTGTTCGCGGCCCGCGCCAAACAACTGGATCGCTGCCATCTCAAGCTTGGGATTGTCGAATTTGGGGATCGGCGAGGGATCCATCACATAGCGGTCCTCTACCTTCACCGGATAGGCATAGGCAGTGGCAATATCGCCGTGCTGGCTGATATCTTCATAAAGCTTCACATGCATCAAACCGTATTCCTCAAGACTGTGCATCTTGCGTGTTTCCATCTCCCGCGGTTCCAGAAAGCGCAGCGGCTCAGGGATTGGCACTTGATAGACAAGAATCTGGTCCTCGCTCAGGTCGGCCTCGGGAATCCGGTGGCGGGTCTGAATGACGCTGGCCTTTTTCGTTTCCTCAGTGGTGGCAACCCCAGCGGTGCGTTCAAAGAACTTGCGGATCGAAACAGCGTTGGTGGTGTCGTCCGCGCCCTGGTCGATCACCTTCAGGCTATCGTCAGGAACCAGCGTCGCTGCAGTGACCTGCACGCCCCCCGTGCCCCACCCATAGGGCATCGGCATTTCACGGCTGGCAAAGGGCACCTGATAGCCCGGCACCGCCAGACCTTTCAGGATGGCGCGACGGATCATCCGCTTGGTTTGTTCGTCCAGATAGGCGAAATTATAGTCAGACATGTTGGGCATCCTTCTTACCTTTAGCCCGGCAGCGCCGGGCAGCGCCCGATCTCCCCGTCAAGTCGGAGACTTGCTTCCAGAAAAATGGGAGGGCGCTTGGGACCCACCCGAGGTCGGGCACTGCCCTTTGTTCCAAGTGGTTCATTCCGCCGCCTCCTGTGCTGCCATCTGATCCGCCAGTTCCTGCGCCTCGCGGCGCAGTTTGCGCACCAGTTCCAGCTCGGATTGGAAATCCACGTAATGCGGCAGTTTGATGTGCTCCAGGAAACCCGTCGCCTGAATATTGTCGCAGTGGCTGAGGACAAATTCTTCGTCCTGTGCTGCGGCACCTAGGTTGTCTTCGCCCAGCTCTTCCCAGCGCAGGGCCCGATCAACCAGCGCCATGGCGATGCTCTTGCGCTCTGACTGACCAAAGACCAGACCGTAGCCACGGGTGAACTGCGGCGGCACCGTTTTGGAGCCTTTGAACTGGTTCACCGTCTCACATTCGGTCAGCTCCACCTCGCCAATCTCGATGGCAAAGCCCAGCTCGGGGATTTCCATCTCAACCGGCACCTTGCCGATGCGCAATTCCCCCACAAAGGCGTGGTTGCGCGCATAGCCACGTTGGGTCGAATAGGCCATACCAAGGATAAATCCTTCATCCCCACGCGCCAAGGATTGCAGCCGCACCGCACGCCCGGCAGGGAAGCTCATCGGTTCGCGGGTCAGATCGCCCGGCGTAACATCCGAAGCGGGTTCGCGCTCGATGATGTCCTCGCCCTGCAGGAACTCGGTGATATGCGGTGTTGCCTCAAGGCGTGGTTCTGCGATCGGAGCCTGCGGCACCTCGCCATCGGCGGCCAGTTTAAAATCGAGCAACCGATGGGTGTAATCAAAAGTTGGCCCCAGAACCTGCCCGCCCGGCGCATCCTTGAAGGTGGCAGAGATCCGTCGATCACAGGCCATCGCGCCAGTATCCACCGCCTGCGTGTAGCCAAAGCGGGGCAGCGTGGTGCGATAGGCCCGGATCAAGAAGATAGCTTCGATCAGATCACCACGCGACTGCTTGATCGCCAGGGCCGCCAGATCAGGATCATACAGCGACCCCTCGGCCATCACCCGGTTCACCGCCAGGCTCATCTGTTCGCGGATCTGCGCCAGGCTCAGCTCGGCAACGTTGGTATCCCCCCGGCGCTCTTCGGCCAGCCAGGCATGGGCATTGTCGATGGCGCGTTCACCACCCTTTACAGCGACATACATCGGGTCACTCCTTTGGCAAAATCGTGGTGGACCGGGGCAGCGCCGTCAGTTGGCCACCGCAGGTAAAGAAGAAATCCACCCCCAGCGGGAACTGCATCGCATTTGCCTGACAGGCAGCAACATCCGGCAGACGCAGTTCTGCGCGCTCCTTTATGCCCGGCCCGGTCAGGGTGGCCGTAGCAGGTATCAGCTGCGCCATCTCGACAATCAGGGTGGCAGATCTGTCCGGGTATTCCGAGGTGCCGACGCGGTATTGTCCCACGGGCATCAAGGCCACCCAGCTGCCAAGGGCAAAATCTGCCTGATCCGCCGCAACAATCGGCGCGCCGGTATGAAAGGCCAGCCAGGCGCGCAGCTCAGGACTGTCCACATCCGGGGCCAGATAGACGCCAGTTTCCGGGTCGCACAGCGTCAGCAGCAAGGCCCCCGCCGCAGGGGAAATCCCCGCAGGGGGGCTGGCTCCGGCAATATCCTGAACAGTGCCGGGACGCGCCATGGCATTCATCGCCGCGCGAAAGGCATTTGCCGCATCCACAGGCGGCGTGGCAAAGCCACCGCCATAGCTGTTGGTCTCAATATCTAGGGACATCAATCCTCCCCCCGAACCATTGTGAAGAATTCAACCTTGGTGGCTGCGGCCTTGGCGGCGCGCGCCTCCTTGCGCGATTGCTGTGCCTGCTGCAGCGGCTCCAACACCGCTTGGCGCAGGTCATTTGCTACTTGGGTCTGCATCAAGGCATCCACCTTGGCCGCGATTTCGGCCTTAGGTTTTGAGCGCCCCTGCACATATGCATGGCCCACAGTGCCATCCGTCAGCGTCAACGCACAGCGGGTCACTGTCATCTCGCCCAGATTGAACGCTGCGCCCGCGCCCCCCATGCGGCCGCGCACCATGACGCCACCTGCTTCGGGGGGGCGCAGCCAGTCAAACGCCGGATCGTGATCAAAACCGCGCCACAGGCTGGCAAGCTCTGCCTCATTGGCCTGTGCCAGCAGGCTCATCCAAGCCTGGCGCGCGGTTGCGGAAATATCTGTTTTCATCAGTGAAAGCCTCTTGGCCGGGTTGTCTACATGAACTATACAACTAGACAAATACTAACGAGTCCAACCGCCCCAGCGCAATCGAAACCTTGTGAAAGTTTAGTGACATGTCCGATGCCCCCTCAGCAGCCAGCCGCACGCCTGTGTGGAAATCCATCTCGATCTCGCTGACCGATGACATCGCCCAGGGGCGGTATGGCACGGCGGACAAACTGCCCTCGGAGGCGCAGTTGGCGGCGCGCTTTGGTGTCAATCGCCATACGGTGCGCCGGGCCTTGGCTGCCATGGCAGAGCAAGGCCTGGTGCATGCCCGACGCGGTGCCGGCGTCTTTGTCGCCGCCGCCCCTACCGATTACCCAATTCGCAAACGGGTACGGTTTCACCAGAACATCCAACGGGGCGGGCAGACCCCGGCCAAGCAGATCCTGATGCTGGAAACCCGCATTGCCTCGTTGATCGAGGCCGAAGCCCTGGCGCTGGAACCCGGTTCATCTGTGCATGTCTATGACGGGATATCCCTGGCCGACGGCCATCCAATCGCCCTGTTTCAAAGTGTTTTTCCCGCCGAAAACCTGCCCGGTATGCTGGCCGCGCTGGAGCAGAAACAATCGGTAACAGAGGCACTGAAGGACTGTGGAGTTGCTGACTATACCCGCGCAGAAACCCGCATCACCGCCAAGCTGGCCACCGCCACCCAAGCGCTGCATCTGCGCATTTCGGAAGGCGCGCCAATTCTGCGCACCACCGGGGTCAACATCGACCCCAACGGCCAACCGGTAGAATTTGGCCGCACCTGGTTTGCCGGCGATCGGGTGACCCTGACGGTGGATGGACGCTGAAGGCCCTGCCACCATGAAAACAGGCCCCCGCCATTGAGCGGGAGCCTGTCACAGGTCAGCTTGTTTGATTTCGCATGCATTGATGCGCGAAACCGGGACACATTTTTTCGCGACCTGCTCTAGACGCCAGTCGGACCCTACTGTTTGGCGTTAAAGACAAACAGGGTTTCGCCATTGATCTTGTAGTCGTTGATCAATTCCTTGGCCCGATCCGAGGTCAGCCAACCCTCTAGCTGCATCGCCAGATCGTTCTTGGCATGCGGGTGCTTTTCCGGGTTCACTGGCAGATAGGCATATTGGTTGAACAAGACCGGATCGCCAGAGAACAGCAGTTCCAGATCGCCCTTGTTGCCAAAGTTCAGCCAGCTTGCCCGGTCCGCCATGATGTAGGCGCCCATGCCAGAGGCCGTGTTCAAAGCAGCGCCCATGCCCGCGCCGACAGCGCGATACCAGGCGCCAAATTCTGCCGGGTCCAGATCCGCTGCCTGCCACAGGCTCAGCTCTTTCTTGTGGGTGCCACTGTCATCGCCGCGGCTGACAAAGGGGGCAGCGGCGGTTGCAACCCGCTGTAGCGCCGAGGCCGCATCCGACGCACCGCGCAGGTCCGCGGCATCGGTCTTCGGGCCGATAAAGACAAAATCATTATACATGATTTCGCGGCGGTGGGTGCCATTGCCACCCGCCAGGAATTTTTCTTCGGCCTTTTGCGAATGCACCAGAATAGCGTCAACATCACCGGCCTCGCCCAGACGGATCGCCTGCCCGGTGCCCACCACCAGAAGCTGCACATCAAGATCCAGATCGTTCTTGATTTCGGGCAGCAAAATTTCCGCCAGTCCCGAATTGTGGAAAGAGGTGGTCACCGCCAGTTTCATCTCTTCGGCCATGGCTGCACCAGTCAGCAACAGGCTTGTAAGTGTTCCGAAAATTATATGCTTCATTCTACAATGTCTCCTCTTAGAAACGCACTTGCTTGCGGGGTTTTCGGCCCGGCAAAAAATGCCTTGGCCGGGGTGAATTCATGGATGCGCCCATGCAGGACAAACAGCACCTCATCGGCCAATCGCTGCGCCTGCCCCATGTTATGGGTTGACATGATCAGCCGGGTGCCTGCAGCGGCGACCTCTTGCAGGATATCTTCGATTTCACGGGTGGCGCGCCCATCCAAAGAGGCGCAGGGCTCATCCAGAAAGAGCACATCCGGTTCGCGAATCAGCGCACGGGCCAGCGCCAGTTTCTGCCGCTCCCCCCCGGACAAAAGTACCGCCTGCCGGTCCAGCGCATCGCCCAGATTGATCCGTTCGGCCCACTGGGCTGCGCGCATCCGTGCCTCTTTGCGCGGGACGCCAATCAACTGCAAAGGATAGGCAATGTTTTCCACCACCGGGCGCCGCATCATGATCGGCGTCTGAAACACGAAGGCCTGTCGCCGCTGCGCCTGTTCCATCGGGCAGGCCCAGTTCAGGCTGCCTCCGCCCATCCGCGCGATCCCATGCAGCATCTTCAACAGGGTGGTTTTTCCCGCCCCATTGGGCCCGACGACGATGCTGGTGCCCTGCCCCGCAAGCGTCAGATCAATTGGGCCGACCAGCACCTTGCCGCGTCGGCGGACAAGGGCCTGTTTGGCAACCAGAGGAAACATCTGCTGCGTCATCACCAACGCCCCTCGCTTTCAGTATGGCCCAGCCAGTGGATTGCCAGGTTGACCGCAACCGCCATGGCGATCAGCACAAAGCCAAGCCCCAGCGCCATGGCAAATTCGCCCTTGCCGGTTTCCAGGGCAATCGCCGTGGTCAAAACCCGCGTGGCATGGTCGATATTGCCGCCAACCACCATGATGGCGCCGACTTCTCCGATGGCGCGGCCAAAGCCTGCCAGCGCCGCGGTCAGCAGCGCGCGGCGGCCATCCCACAGCAGGGCCTTGATACGTTGCACCTGGCTGGCATTCATCGAGATCAGCAAATCGTGGTAATCGCTCCAGAGTTCGCGCAGCGACTGATGCGCGATAGAGGCGACCAGCGGCACAATGATCACCACCTGTGCGATAATCATCGCCGTGGGGGTAAACAACAGCCCCAAGACCCCCAAAGGCCCCGCCCGCGACAGCAGCACGTAGACGATCAGCCCCACCACAACCGGCGGCAGCCCCATCAGCGCATTCAGCACCGCAATTGTAACACGGCGCAGACGAAACCGTCGCACTGCAAGCAGCGCCGCCAGCGGCAGCGCAATCATCGAAGCAATCGCCAGCGCCGTCAGCGTCACCCTGAGAGAACGCAAAGTGATCTCGACCAGATCCTTGTCCAGGGTCACCAATAGCCAAAAGGCCTGGGCTATGCCGTCCCACAGATCAGCCATTGCGCGTGTCTTCCCCCCAATGCGCGCGAAATCACCCCCGGTGCCGCGTTCTTATCGTGTTCAAAATCATAGCTATGGCGCCAGAAACAGTGTAAAAAACATCACAAATGAAAAAGGGTCAATTTGTCTACCCCGGCGAGAGCCAAGCCTGAAGGCTGGGCCATATCCGGCACCTTTTCCTAGCTGGTTTTTGCCGCCTCTCGCAGCCAAAACGGACGCGATACACAAAAAATGCGACCCGCACGCCGTCTTGCCTGTTTCCTTTCGCCGCCACAATGCGCCCATCTGCCCCAAATGCGCCGGGTTCCGCGCGCTAAATCATCGCAGCAGGGCAGCTATTCTACCGGCTTCTCTTGCGTGCGGGAATCGAACGTGAAACAAGCCCCTGCCATGGTTTCAATGCGAAACACCACTTTGAGGATTAGCCATGTTTGATCTGCAAACTATGCGCGATCAGCTCGCCGCTCATTACGATCTGGCCCCCAATCCTGCCCTGGCGCAGGAAATGTCAGAGACCTATGCCACCATGCAGCGCGTGATCACGCCAATGGATTGGGCCATTCATGCCCCCTATGTGGCCGCCATCAACGCGCTGAAGAAAGAACGCAACGCCGTCATTCTTGCCCATAACTACATGACCCCCGAAATCTATCACGGTGTGGCGGATGTGGTGGGCGACAGCCTGCAGCTGGCGATCGAAGCCACCCGCGTCGAGGCCGATGTCATCGTGCAATGCGGCGTGCATTTCATGGCCGAGACCTCCAAGATCCTCAGCCCGGACAAGATCGTGCTGATTCCCGATCTGGAGGCTGGCTGTTCGCTGGCAGAATCGATCACCGCCGAGGGTATCGCCGAAATGCGTCGACGCTACCCCGGTGCCCCCGTGGTCACCTATGTGAACACCACTGCCGAGGTCAAAGCCGCCTCGGATATCTGCTGTACCTCTTCCAATGCGGCGCAGATCGTCAGCGCGATGGAAAGCGACACGGTGATCATGACGCCTGATCAGTATCTGGCGCAGAACGTGGCAAAGGATGTCCCCCAGAAAAATGTGGTCTGGTGGGAAGGGTCCTGCATCGTGCACGAACAATACAGCGCCAAGGATCTGCGCGAGTTCCGCGAATGGAACCCCGGCACCCGGCTGATTGCCCACCCCGAATGCCCGCCAGATGTGGTCGCCGAGGCCGATTTCTCGGGCTCGACCAGCGGCATCATCAAATATGTCACCGAAGAGAAACCGGAAAAAGCCCTGCTGATCACCGAATGTTCGATGGCCTCGAATATCTCTGACAGCCTGCCCGAGGTGGATTTTGTCGGCCCCTGCAATATGTGCCCCTATATGAAGATGATCTCGCTTGAGAAAATCCTTTGGTCGCTGCACACAATGTCAGAGCCGGTCGAAGTTGACCCGGCCGTGGCTGCGGGCGCCCGCCAAGCGGTGCAAAAGATGATCGATCTATCGCAAAAGCTGGGTATCTGACCCCAGCCCCCGCGCAGCGACACTGACGGAGAGCACAGCATGGCCCGCGCCCGATGAGCAGCCCCCCCAGCAGTCCCTTGACGACGGACCGCATCGTGATCGTCGGGGCCGGCCTTGCTGCGCTCTATGCTGCGTTGGAACTGGCACCACGCCCCGTGCTGATGATCTCACCCGAGCCTTTGGGCCTGGGGGCCAGTTCTGCCTGGGCGCAGGGCGGCGTGGCGGCGGCCATGGCCAAGACCGACAGCGCCGCAGCCCATGCCCAGGACACCGAAGCCGCCGGGGCGGGCACCGTCGATCCCGAGGTCGCCGCGATGGTCACCCGCATGGCACGAGATCACATTCTGGACCTGACGGCCCTTGGCGCGCCCTTTGATCGCGATCCGCAAGGCAACTATGTCATGAGCCGCGAAGCCGCCCATTCCGCCGCCCGTGTGGTCCGGGTCAAGGGCGATCAGGCCGGACATCAGATCATGGAAACCCTGATCCAGACGGTACGCGCCACACCGTCGATCCAGATCATTGAAAACACAGAGGCCCTGCGACTGCAGACCGAGGGCGACACCGTCACCGGCCTGTGGATCCGCCGGGCTGATCGGCCTTCAGCGCCGGTGCAGATAAGCTGCCCTGGCGTGCTATTGGCGGGGGGCGGTTCCGGTGGGCTATTTGCCCATACCACCAATCCGCCGCGTATCCGGGGCCAGGTGATTGGCCTGGCCGCCCGCGCAGGCGCCAAGATTGCCGATGCGGAATTTGTCCAGTTTCACCCCACAGCGGTGGATTGCGGCGAGGATCCCGCGCCACTGGCAACCGAAGCCCTGCGCGGTGAGGGGGCAATCCTGATCAATGCGCAGGGCCACCGCTTCATGCAGGATCTGCACCCGCAAGCAGAACTGGCCCCGCGCGATGTGGTGGCCCGTGGCATCTTTGCCGAAACCCAGGCCGGACGCCGGCCGATGCTGGATACCCGCGCAGCCCTGGGAGAGGGGGTACTCAGCCGCTTTCCCGCCCTGGCCGAAACCTGCGCCCGTGCAGGCATCGACCCGGTGAAGGATCCCATTCCGGTGGCCGTCGCCGCGCATTACCACATGGGCGGCATCCAGACCGACCTGCAGGGCCGCGCCAGTCTGAACCACCTTTGGGTCAGCGGCGAAGCCGCCTCTACCGGGCTGCACGGGGCCAATCGCCTGGCCTCCAACGGGCTGCTTGAGGCGCTGGTCTATGCGCGCCGGGCCGCTGCCGACATTGCCGCCAGTATCGCCCCGCCGCCAGCCGCCGATAAGGTGCCACCGGTACATCCCGCATTCCCACCCGCAACCGATGGCGGCGCGGGTATGGATCTCGCCGCGCTGCAACGCCTGCGCCAGACCATGACGGCCCATGTGGGCATGCGCCGCGACGCCGCCGGGCTGACCACTGCGCTGCGGATTCTGGCGCAGCTTGAGGTCGAGCAGGCCGAGGATGAGGCCTTTCTTAACATGTGCGCCACCGCGACGCTGATCACCATCAGCGCCCTGCAACGGCGCGAAAGCCGGGGTGGCCATTTCCGCAGCGATTATCCCGATGCCGACCCCGCCTTTGCCCGGCGCAGCCATATCACCCTGGACGCGGCCCATGCGATCCGCGACCGGGTGCTCTCGACCTCTTGAAAGGACAGCCCATGCTCCGCCAATCCCCCCTGCCCGATCTGCTGCTGGAGCCGCTGGTGCGCGCCGCCCTGCAGGAAGATCTGGGACAAAACGGCGATATCACCACCCGCGCGGTGATCCCGCCTGCGACCCGGTACAAGGCACGACTGAATGCGCGGCAACCTGGCGTGGTCTCGGGGATGCAGATAGCCCGCCTTGCCTTTCAACTGGTGGACCCTGCCCTGCAGATTGTCACGCAGGTTGAGGATGGCGCCGCTTGCGCGCCCGGCGACACGCTGATGACCATCGAAGGGGCCGCCGCATCCATCCTGTCGGGGGAACGGGTGGCGCTGAACTTTGCCGGCCGCCTGTCAGGCATTGCCAGCCTCACCGCCAGCTTTGTCGCCGAAACCAGGGGCACCCAGACCCGCATCACCTGCACCCGCAAGACCACACCGGGGCTGCGGATGGTGGAAAAGCAGGCCGTGGTGCATGGCGGCGGTGCCAACCATCGCTTTGGCCTGTCAGATGCCATCCTGATCAAGGACAACCACATCGCCGCCGCCGGGGGTATCGCGGCAGTGCTGAACGCCGCCAAGGCCAACGTCAGCCATATGATGAAGGTGGAAATCGAGGTCGACACCCTGGCACAGCTGGATGAGGTTCTGGAAACGGGTGGCGCAGATGTGGTGCTGTTGGACAACATGACCACCGAAGACCTGCGCCGCGCCGTCACCATGGCTCGTGGCAGGTTGGTCAGCGAAGCCTCGGGCAATATGACCCTGGGCCGTATCGCCGAGGTCGCCGCCACCGGAGTTGATTACATATCATCCGGGGCGCTGACCCACTCGGCGCAGACGCTGGATCTGGGGCTCGACTTTTAGCGGTACGCCCATCCCCGGAATACGGTTTCGAAGGGGGGGCAGCGTGCTTTGCCCCCCTGGTTCACAAAAATCCGCGCGGGATGGTTTCTTGCCATTCCTTGATCAGAACCTCTGTGCCCTCGGCCCCTTCGCGGGCGGTCACCCGCCGCCAGAGGTGAAAGTTATCGGTGTCGCAGGTCATCTTGTTTTCGGTATCAATCGAGACCTGCCAGTCCTCGCGCTCGAAGGTGAAGTTCCAATCACTGGCAAAGACCGCAGAAGCCGGATCATCTGGGTGGATCGCATAGTGCATTGTCACATGACTGCCCACCACCATGCCATGATAGGGATCACGGGCCTTGCCGTAGTCATCAAAGGTATCCAGCATCAAGGTGCCATCCGCACGGGTTGTGCGCTCCGATGTGCCGCTGGCGGCCCGCAGCACCTCGCTTTGCAGGGTGGGATAGGCGCGGGGCGCACCGGGGTTTTGCGGCGCGATTTCCGCCGCGACCTGGCGCTGCGGCAGGGTCAGGGTGCAGCCCTCCAGATGCAATGTCACCTCTGCTGCCTGTGGGGCGGGCCAGACAATCGGCCAGTAGGATGTTGACAGGGCCAGCCGCAGCTGATGCCCCGCGCGCAGGTGTTGGGCGCATTCGTTCAGCTCTACCACGGCACTGTAGCGCTGCCCGGGCACCAGCATCTCTGGCGCGGTATGGCTGTCACGATGGGTCAGGTTCAGCGGGCGAAAGCTGATCCTCTGCGACACTCCTTCGGGCGACAGATCACAGAGCCGCGCCACCAGCTGGGCAACAGGGCGATCAACGCTGAACTCCACCCGCAGCCGTGGCCGCCCAAGGATTTCCAAAGGCGCCGCGAGCGGCGCTGTGTCAAAACAGGCCGACAGTGCATCATCACCGGATTGATCCCCCGGCAGTTCGTTGTCAAACCGCATCCCGGCGCAGAAATAACCACTCTCCCGCCCGAGGGTCGCCGGATTACTGATCCGCTGTTCCCCGCTGGCCGGTTCGGCCTGCAACCCCTGCGGGCCAAGGTGCATCACCCGATCCGTCACATTGGGCGAGGGCCACTGCGCCTCGGCCACCCAGCGGCCCCGGCGCGGTTTGTTCTGCTGGCTCGGGTTGAAATGTTCCTGCATGTAAACACGATAGTCCGGCAGGTCAGCCGCACCGCTATCCTGACCACGCAGGTGCTGATCAAACCAGGTCAGCACCTCGCCATGGAAATCCGCCGGATCGATCTTGGCGATATGGGCATAGCGATGTTCCCAAGGGCCAACCAGCGCCTTGGTCGGAGCCGTCAGGTTGGCGGCCAGCGCCGAGGGCGTGTTGACATAGGCATCCGCCCAGCCGGTGATCGCCAGAACCGGCGCAGTGATCGCCGACCAGTCCTCGCAGACCGATCCATGCTGCCACTGGCCGTCGCGGGTCTGATGGCGCAGCCAGTCTGCCGCCATAAAGGGCATATTCTGCATCCGCGCGATCCAGTCTTCGCGCCAATCCGCACGGTTCAGCGGGTCAGCCGGGCGCGATTGGTAGGCAAACATCTGGGCCCCCCAGTTGGCATTATCGCTCAGCAGGCAGCCCCCCATATAGTGGATATCATCCGCATACCGATCTGCGGTCGAGGCCACCGAGACCACCGCCTTCAGCGCCTCTGGTCGCCGATAGGCCAGCTGCAAGCCATTGAAGCCGCCCCAGGAAATGCCGATCATGCCGATGTTTCCGTCGCACCAGTCCTGGGCCGCGATCCAGGCCAGAATCGCCTCTCCGTCGCTCAGCTCTTGTTCCGAGTATTCATCGTCAAACCTGCCTTCGCTATCGCCGGACCCGGCAATATCAACACGGATACAGGCATAGCCTTCGCTGGCAAAGACCGTATGGGTCGTCTCATCGCGCGGCGCGGTACCGTCACGCCTGCGGTAGGGCAGATATTCCAGAATGGCCGGCACAGGCCCATCGACCTGCGGCAGCCAGAGCCGCGCCGCCAAACGGCGCCCGTCAGGCAGAGGGATCCAGGCGGTCTCGGTCACGTCATAGGCACAGGGCATTGGGGGCTCTCTTTCTTCTCAAATATTGCAGCGCGGTTTGTCCAGCGTGACCTCTGGCCGCCGCAGATACCACAGCAAACACGACATCTGCGGGATTTTTGCCCAAGCCCGCACGCGGCAAGGCCGCAGGCGGGCCTATCCGATCAGGCCTTTGTCTTGGGCAGTACAGGCGCCGATTTGTCCAGTGCCAGTTCCGCATCAGAAAACCGCCAGGGGCCGCGCACACCTGGGATGCCCTCGGGCGAGATCTGCATCTCGCGGTGCTTGATCTGCGCATCGTCAAAGGCCTGGCCAATGGTATTGATCGGGCCTGCGGGCACGGTTGCCGCCTCCAGTGCCGCCAATAGGTCTACCTGGCGCCAGCTGGCAACAACGCCTTCCAGCAGGCTGGTCAGCGCCTCGCGGTTGGCCACCCGCTGCTGATTACAGGTAAAGCGCACATCATCCTTGATCCCCGGCAGGCCCAGCACATCGCAAAGCCGGTGAAACTGGCCATCATTGCCCACCGCCAAAATCACATGGCCATCCTGCACTGCCATGACCTGATAGGGCGCGATATTTGGGTGGGTATTGCCTAACCGGGTCGGGCTCTCACCCGTCGCCAGATAGTTCATCGCCTGATTGCCCAGGATTGCCGTGGCGCAGTCCAGCAGGGACATATCGATCTGCTGCCCACGCCCGGTGGTATGGCGCTGCTCCACCGCGGCCAGAATGCCGATGGTGCCGTAAAGCCCGGTCACCACATCGGTGATCGCCATACCAACCTTTTGCGGCTGGCCCTCTGGGTCACCGGTGATCGACATCAAACCGGACATGCCCTGCAACAGGAAATCATATCCGGCGCGTTTGGCATAGGGGCCGTCCTGGCCAAAGCCGGTCACCGAACAATAGATCAGCCGCGGGTTGATCTTGGCAAGGCTAGCATAATCGAGCCCGTATTTCGCCAGCCCTCCCACCTTGAAATTTTCCACCAGGATGTCGGCATCGCGCACCAGTTCCAGCACGGTGGCGCGGCCTTCTTCGGTGCGGAAATCGGCAATCACGCAGCTCTTGCCGCGATTGGCCGAGTAATAATAGGCCGCCGATTTGTCAGTGCCGCGTTCAATGAAGGGGGGCCCCCAGCTGCGGGTGTCATCGCCATCCGGGCTTTCGACCTTGGTGACCTCAGCACCAAGGTCCGCCAGTGACTGGCCTATCCAGGGGCCTGCCAAGATACGTGCCAGTTCAACTACTTTGAGGCCAGAAAGCGGGGTCATGGGCATTTCTCCTATTGCGAGGGGGGGGAGCCCCACGCGCGTGATCCTGCCTGCTGTGTAGCCCAGAGAGTCGGGGGGCTGCAATGATTTGATCAAATGCGGGCTGCGCCTCTTTGCCGCCTCACTTGCCCTTGATCCGCACCGTGAAGCTGGTGCGCGCGCCGGCGGGTGGTGGCGGAAAGGGGGCCGCGCGGCGGACCTGATCCAGGGCAATCCGGTCCAGCTTGTCAGAACCGGAACTGCGCGCCAGGCTCAGGCCTGCCAATCCGCCCCCTGCACCGATGCGAAACCGCACCATCGCAACACCGCGTACAGTGGTACGCCGCTTGGCCCGCTGGATCCGGCGCATGACCAGGCCTGGGTAGTTGCTGGCTGCCGCATTGCCCTGAACCTGCGCCGTCCCGCCCGTTTTGGTGGCCTGCCCGC
Organism: Pseudophaeobacter profundi; assembly: GCF_029697505.1. Taxonomy (GTDB): domain Bacteria; phylum Pseudomonadota; class Alphaproteobacteria; order Rhodobacterales; family Rhodobacteraceae; genus Pseudophaeobacter; species Pseudophaeobacter profundi. The sequence continues at coordinate 114,703 of NZ_JARJEF010000008.1, forward strand.
CAGCGGGGCGGCTGTTGGATGTTTCCGCCCCCTGTTTCGCGCTGACGGTGCTATTGCCGCGCGACGACTGAGCCGCTGGCGCGGCTGTTGCGCCAGCCGTTGTCGCGGTCGGTTCGCGGGGATTGGCATCTGGGGCTATGCGCTGCTCGGGGGCCTGTTCTAGCGGCTGTTCTGCCGGGCGTTGCGGTGGCCGCAGCGAAGCTGTCACCGCCCTGCTTTGCGGCGCTGACGGCTGCGGCTGAAGCCTGGGCTGCCTGGGCGTGACCGTCGGGGTGGCGACCACATCAGCCAGGGCATCTGGCGTCACCGCAACCAGAGGCACCCCGCCCCGGACCGGCTTGATTGGCAGGGCCTGCGTCACCGCCACCGCCTGCTGTGGCAGCGCCGTAGCCGCCTTGGCAGATGTTGCAGGCGGTGTTGCAGCAACTGTAGACGGGACCGTTTGCTGCAACAGCGGAGCCGAAACCGGAGGGATCGTCGCAGTATGATCCGGGGCTCTGACCGGGGTTTCGATTCCGGCCGCCAAATTGACAAAACTATTGCCCTGCGCCGCAAGCGCCGTCTGGCCGCCCGCCTGCTGCGTGATCGTGCCAGTCCCCTGCAGGGCAAAGGCCGCATGTAGGCCAAAGGCCAGAACCAGGGCCAGCAGCGCCGCCAGGAAAGAGCGCGGCACCGCATGCCCCAAGGGAGGCACCATCTGCGCCACCCCGCTCACAACGCCCGCTCTGAGATCAGCACAACCCGTAGGGCCCCAGCCTCGCGCAGGATATTACCAACCTGCACCAGTTCTCTGGCTGGAAGGGCCTGATCCGGCACAATTCGAACCACTGCGCGGGCCTCGGACGACAAACCAGCGACATAGGCGCCGGCATCCGCAATGGCTGTGCCCCGCAGCGTAAGCCGCCCATCCGCATGCACCACCAGCGTATCGGGGGGCTCACGCCCCTCCAGATCTGCAGTTTTTATCAACGTCAGATCCCGGTCCAGCGGCGGCGCCAGAGTGCCCGCAATCATAAAGAAGATCAGCATCAGAAAGACAATGTTGATCAGGGCGATTGTTGGCTCTTTTGGCGTCGGAATACGGGGTTTCAACTGCATCAGCCCAGCACCACAGTCTGCAATTTCTTCACCTGGCGCAGCGCCGCCAACAGATCGACCAGCTGCTGCGCCGTGGCCTCCGCATCCGGGCTGATCAACACAAGATGGCCCCGACTGTCTTGCGGCTGACTGCGCACAAGATCCGCTATCCGCCCCAGATCAACGGGTTGGCCATTTAGCGCCAGACCATCACCGCCGAGGCTGACAAACAGCCGATTGCGGTCTTCCGCCGCGCCGCTCTCTCCAGGAGCCGCGCCTGCCGCCATCAGCTCGACCTCGCCGTATTTGGAAAAGGTCGAGGTCAGCATGAAAAACAGCAACAACAGAAAGATGACATCAATCAGCGATGTCATCGACAGGCGCGCACGCCGGGGAGCAGAGAGCTTAACCGGCATAGGCCAGAACACCTGCGGCAGACTCACCAGACGCATCTGCGGCGCTCTCTTGCGGCGCAAAAACCCGGCGCAGCGCTTGGTTGGCGAAAACCCTCTCGCGCTGCATCCGCGCCGTCAGCCAGCTGAGCACAAGCGAGGTCGGCATGGCCACCGCCAGCCCAGCCGCAGTGGTCAGCAGCGCCACCCAGATGCCACCCGCCAGCAAAGACGGATCCACCGAAGATCCCGCTGACTGCAATTTCTGAAAGGCTTCGATCATGCCGATCACGGTGCCAAACAGCCCCATCAAAGGCGCCAACTGCGCCACCATATCCAAGGCCCCGAGCCCGCGCTCCAGTTCGGCAAAGCGCGCTTCGGCTTCGGCGTCAACCCGGGCTGACAGTTCAGGGGTCTGCGGTGCCGCCAGCGCCATGCGCAACACCGGGGCAAGGTAGGATCGGCTTTCGCCCAGCGCCATCAGCGCCGCCTTGTGGTTGCCCCGGTCCCAAGCGGCGACAGCTATTGCCAGCTGCCGGTGGCGCCCCACCCGCGCCGCTTGGTATTGCCACAGTTTATAGATCACCAGTGCTGAGGTCAGCACCGAGACACAAAGCAGCAGCAAAACCACTGGACCGCCCAAATCCAGAATCCCGGTGATGGCATCTTGAATCAGGCTCATCCCAGAAGCTCCACCTTGACGCGACTGGTCAGGCTAAGCCCTTGACTACAGGCACCTTTGGGCAATGCGGGGGCAGAACAGGTCTGCGCCCCATTGATCAGAACCCGGCTGATATCAGCACAGGCCTGCGGGAATTGAAACTGCCGCACGCGCGGGCGCCCGGCAGGAAGATCCTGGAAATCCAACAGGGTCAGACGCGCCACCTGGCCCGCCGCGTCGAACAGGACGGTTTCATATACCGCCTGCTCCACATCGCTTTTATGGCCATTGGTCACCACAAATGACAGCTTGCACTGCGCATTCAGGTCTTCGGCCGCGCTCAGCTCCATCGCGATTGCAGGCCCTGCGGTCTGCGCCATCTCTTGGACCGTCTCCTGGGCGGTGGCGGCAGTGCCAAACCCTGCCATAAAGCAAAACGCCAAGGTCGAAGATTTCAGAGCAAGATGTCCCATTGGTATCCTCTCGTTTGGATCAGTGATCAGAAAGTTTTGGCCAGTGTCAGCTTGAAGTTGCGGCCTGCTGCCGCACGGGTCGACAGCTGGGTCTGATACTGTTTGTCAAAAACATTCTCGACGCCAAAGCGGATTTCCGTCCCCTTCAAGACACCATTCTGCGGCCGATAGGTGGCACGCAGGTTGTTGACCCCGTAACCACTGATCGGACCACTGCCATTGACCGCCATAGTGCCCTCTGCCGCGACCAGCTCCCAGCTGAGATCAAGGCTCTCGTCAAAGCGTTTCCCAAGCGTCAGCGCCGCCGATCCGACCGGCGCAAAGATATAATCGGAAACGGTGCCATCGGGGCGGCGCTGCTCTCCTTCAGCCGAGGTGGCGTTCAGGTCGACATAGAACCCATTTTCCATCCCGTAGGAGGCTTCGATTTCGACGCCACTGGTGTCGATCTCTGTCAGGACGTCACCGGCAACACGCACATCTTCCAGGGTGGTGTCATAGTAATTGACCTTGACGGCAAAGCGATCCCCCGCCGAAAACAGGCTCTGACGCTGGTAAGAGAAGCCAATCTCGTAGGTTGTTCCCTGTTCCGGCACCCAGACCAAAGGATCCTTGTCCAGGCGGTCGATGATCGGAAAGACCTCGGTATAGGCGGCACCAGCAAAGAGCGCCAAGCCGCTGTCAAATTCATAGCGCGCCGACAGACCGCCCATCAGGGCGTCATTTTTGATTCTGCCGTTATAAGGATCGGTGTCACCCGGAGACACAATATCCGTGCCTTTTACATCCTGGGTTTCATAGCGCAGCGCCGGGGTCAGCGTGAAGCGCTGGCCAAACTGGATGTCATCCACCGCAAACAGCGCAATGCGGCGATCCGTACCCCCAGGGGCCGAAGGCGCATCCAGGCGTTCGCGGTTAACAAACTCCAGCCCAAGGCGCAGATCATGCGAGGCCAGGCCGGTATCAAAGTAGCTGGTATTCTTCAGGGTCAGCTTGGTGGTTTTGTAATTGTGATCCGCATTCAGCAAATCGGACACCGAAGCATCACAGCCGGGGAACCCTGCGCAGCTGCCGGGAAGATAGGTGCTGTCGATATCCTGTTCGGCATAGGTCAGCGTTGCGTCCAGATGGATCAGGTCATTGCCAACCGGATCAAACTGATAGCGCAGCCCAGCCGTGCGGCTATCGACAATTCGGTCCACATTGCCAAAATAGAATCCGCCCCCACCAGAGGCGCCCAATGCGTCATAGGGCACGTCCCTCTCGTTCGAATGGGTCACATTGTACCAAGCGGTCAGCGCGTGTTCGCGACTGTCGCCAAAGGTAAACCGCCCCTTGGCCAGATAGGAATAATCCCGAAAATCCGAGCCTGAAACCTGGGTGCCTTCACCATCGTCATAGGCGTCATTGTCGCGCACCGTATAGTTCAGCAGGAACTCGGCATTCTCGGTTGGCTGGAACGCCAGAATTGAGGAGGACGCCCACCCCGAACCATTGGACTGCGCCTCTAGCGTTTGGCGGAACCGAGTGCCGATTTCGCCACCAGTGATATCCGAGGCATCCTTGGTTTCCAATTTGACAACCCCGCCGACAACGCCAGAGCCAAATTCAAAACTGCCAACAGTCCCCCGGATAACAGAGACCTCTTTGTAAAGCGCCGGGTCAGTGAACAGCTGGTTGCCGATACGGTAGATTTCCTCACCACCTGTAGTGGCGCCGTCGATTGAGACCAGCACCCGCGGGCTGGTGCCATAAGTCGCGTCCGCGCCAAAGCCGCGGATCGAAATCCCCGAAGACTGCGGGGTGGTACCGTTCACCAGGCTCACCCCCGGTACGGACTCTACCAGCTGCGCAATTGTTGCCGCCTGGCGATCGTCAATTTCTTCCTGGTTGATCACTGTCAGCGGCACTGCGGTATCCACCTGCACCGCCCGCTTGCCCTGGCCCAGCTCAATCGTACCCAGGAAGGCTTCATCCTGAAGATCCAGTGCCAGATCGTCGGGAAGATCCTGCGCCATGGCAGCCGATCCCAACGTCAAACCCAAAATGGAAACGGTCCCCAGCAAATGCTGCGCCAGCCGAATTCTTCCCATCACATGTCCCTTTGCATCTTTGGTCTTTGAACCGATGCTTGCAGTAGGGGCTGGCGCGGTATTTTTGCATTTTCAGTGGAAAATTAAGTTTCCACTTGAGCCTGATAGTAAAGGTGATAAAAACAGTCAACATAAATAAACGCTGTTTCATCAACAGCCGCCAGCCCTGCCTTGCGCCTAAAGACGCAGGTTACAGCCCAGAGCCAGCCCTTTCCGTAAACACTTCTGCTACTGAAAGGGCCCTAGAATGGACCTCTCTTCCCCGCTGGATCCCCAGACCATTCGCCAATTGCGCCAAGACCACGACACACTGCGCGACCGCGATTTTGCTGCCCAATTCCAGATCACCGAAGCCCAGCTGGTTGCAGCCTATGTCGGGCACGGTGTGACGCCAATCGCGGCGGATATCGACGCGATTTTTCCCCGGCTCGCAGATCTGGGAGAAGTCATGGCGCTGACCCGCAATGACGCCTGCGTGATTGAAAAGGTTGGCACCTACAGCGGCTATCACCCTGGCAATCATGCCGCGATGGTACTGAACCCGGATATCGACCTGCGGCTGTTCCCGCGCCATTTCATCTCTGCCTTTGCGGTTGAACGCAGCTCTGACAAGGGCGGCACCCGGCGTTCCTTGCAGTTCTTTGATGCGGCTGGCGATGCGGTGCACAAGGTGCATCTGCGCCCTGCCTCGGATCTTGCGGCCTGGGAGAGCCTGCTTGCGGATCTGGCACTGAAAGATCCCAGCGACCACCTAGAGGTCGCTCCGCGCCAGGCCCCGGAACCGGCCCGCGCCGAACCTGACAAGGCCGTACAGCTGCGGATCGGCTGGGCCAAGATGACCGACACCCACCAGTTTCGCAAACTGACAGGCGATCTCAAGATGAACAGGCTGGGCGCGTACCGGCTTGCCGGTGCGCCACTGGCCTGCCCGCTGGCACCCAGCGCGGTGGATGCGGCCCTGCAGGCCATCCAGGACACCGGCACCGAAGTGATGATCTTTGTGGGCAATCCCGGCTGCATTCAGATCCACACCGGTCCGGTGAAAAATCTGCGCCGCATGGGACCCTGGCAGAATATCCTCGACCCCGGCTTTGATCTGCACCTGCGCCTGGATCACCTGACCGAGGTCTGGGCCGTGAACAAACCAACCAAACGCGGTGCCGCGGTCTCGCTAGAGGCCTTTGACGCCGAGGGCCGGATCATCTTGCAGATCTTTGGCCGTCGCGACGAAACCGGTGATCACCGCCGCGCCTGGGAAGAAATTGTCGCGGCCCTGCCCGCCCCTGATGAGGCGACATGCGCGCAGGCGGCACCGGCAGCGCAGGCGGCACCGGCGGCGGAGGTCACGCAATGATCCCTTTCATTGGTAAACCAAAATCCCCTGACCTTGGCGCCAAATGTCAGCCCGCACTATTGGGGGCTGTCACTGCCGCCCTGCTGTTGCTATCGCCCATCGCCCTCGCCGACACCCCACAGCGGATCCTCTCGGTCGGCGGGGCTGTCACTGAAATCATCTATGCGCTGGACCAACAGGCGCGGCTGGTGGCGCGTGACAGCACCTCCACCTTTCCGCCCGAGGCCGGTGATCTTCCCAACGTCGGCTATGCCCGTGCGCTCTCTCCCGAGGGGGTGCTTTCGGTAGACCCCGACATGATCCTGGCCTCGCAAGGCTCTGGCCCCCCGGAATCCATCGAAGTTCTGAAACAGGCAAATCTGCGTTATGTCGAAGTTCCGGAGACCTATTCGGCGGCAGGGATCATCAGCAAGATTACCACCATCGCAGCAGCGCTGGACCAACAAGAAGCCGGTTCCGCCCTGGCAGAGCAGGTCGGCGCAGATCTGCAATCGGCCCAGGATTTCGCCCGCGCTGCCGCAGGTGACCACCGCAAGCGGGTGCTTTTCATCCTGTCGACACAAAGCGGGCGGATTACCGTGGGCGGCAAGGGGACCGGCGCGGATGCCATCATTACGATGGCAGGGGCGGTGAATGCGATCAGCGAATTTGACGGCTACAAGCAAATGACCGATGAGGCGATTACCGCCGCTGCACCGGACATTATCCTGGCGATGGATCGCGGCGGCGACCACGGGCTGACGCTTGAAAGCATGACAAGCCTGCCAGCCCTGATGCTGACACCGGCGGCACAAAATGGCCAACTTGTGCGCATGGATGGGCTGCGGCTGCTCGGCTTTGGCCCGCGCACCGCAACTGCAGTGAAAGACCTGTCGCAGGCCTTTTACGGAGCGAACGAGTGAACATGCTTTCAACCGAGATCGGCCCTGGTGCCGTCACCGCTCCGGCGCCGGTACCGGATCGACGGCACCGGGCGCGACGCCTGACGCTGGCCTTGCTGCTTTTGCTTATCCTGACGTGCATTTTATCGCTGACCACCGGGGCCTCGCAAGCGTCCTTATGGCGGGCGCTGACCCATCTCTATGATGGGCAAGAACTGACCACCATGGACCAGATCGTATTGCTGGATATTCGCCTGCCCCGGCTGTGCATGGGGATTCTTGTCGGCGCGGCCCTGGCGGTCTCTGGCGCGGTGATGCAGGGGCTGTTTCGCAACCCTCTGGCGGATCCGGGCATTGTCGGCGTCAGCGCCGGTGCCGGGCTGGCCGCCATCTGCGCCATTGTTCTGGGGGCCTTTCTGCCACTTTCACTGCAGAAAATCCTAGGTTCAGCCCTTGTGCCGGTGGCGGCCTTTCTGGGCGGCTGGGGCTCAACGCTCTTGCTGTACCGGGTATCAACCCGCGGCGGACAGACCTCTGTGGCGACCATGCTGCTGGCCGGGATCGCGCTTGGCGCGCTGGCCGGGGCGGCCTCTGGGGTGCTGGTGTACTACAGCGATGACAACCAGCTGCGCGATCTGACCTTCTGGGGCATGGGATCCCTGGCGGGGGCTACCTGGGCCAAGGTACTGGCAGCGCTTCCCATCATTGGCCTGGCCTTGGCGGCGGCCCCCTTTCTGGCGCGTGGCCTCAACGGTATGGCCCTGGGCGAAGCCGCAGCGGGCCATATCGGCATCCCGGTGCAACGGGTGAAGAACAGCGCCATTCTGGCGGTGGCAGGGGCCACAGGCGCGGCGGTGGCAGTCTCTGGTGGCATTGGCTTCATCGGGATTGTGGTGCCGCATCTGTTGCGCCTGGCCACAGGCCCGGATCACCACAGCCTGCTGCCCAATGCGGCCCTTTTGGGCGCGGCGCTCCTGCTAGCTGCGGATATGATCGCCCGGGTGGTTGTCGCCCCGGCAGAATTGCCCATTGGCATCATCACCGCCATTCTGGGCGCGCCGGTGTTCCTGTGGATCCTTTTGCGCCGCCGCGGGGAGCTGTCGATATGACACAGCCCCCCCCCTCCGCGACAGCCCAATTGCAAGCCATCGATATCACCGTCCAACTGGGACGACGGCAGGTCCTTCGGCAGGTAAATTTCACCGCCACCGCAGGCCGCGTCACCGCCATTGTCGGCCCAAACGGATCTGGCAAGACCACACTGTTGCGGGCGATGACCGGCGAAGTTGCCCACAGCGGCCAGGTCTATCTGAACGGTGCCGATACCGCCCGGCTCAGCCCTTGGGAACTGGCAGCGGTGCGGGCGGTACAGCCGCAAAGCAGCACGATTGCCTTTCCCTTTACCGTGCTTGAAATCGTTCGCCTTGGCCTTAGCGCCGGCCTTAGCGCGGCGGACAGCCATGTGCCGCTACAGGCGCTAGAGGCCGTTGGGTTGCACGGTTTCTCCGGGCGGATGTATCAGGATCTATCGGGCGGCGAACAGCAGCGGGTGCAGCTGGCCCGCGTCATCACCCAGGTCTGGGAACCGATGGTTGATGGCGCACCGCGCTGGCTGATTCTGGATGAACCCGTCGCCAGCCTCGATATTGGCCACCAGTTCACTGTGATGGATCTGACCCGCAACTACGCGGCCCGTGGCGGCGGCGTAGTTGCGGTGATGCATGACCTCAATCTCACCGCAATGTTTGCCGATCATGTGGTACTGATGCAGGCCGGCGCGGTTGCAGCCACGGGCACCCCGCAAGAGGTTCTGACAGATGAAACCCTGGCGCGCACCTATAGCTGCCCTGTCCCGGTCAATACCACCCCGCCCGACAAGATACCCTTTCTGCTGCCACAGGCGCGCAGGCGCTCGTCTCCGGTATCGACCTAGCGAGATACGGACAATAACCAGGCCCCGGCTTTTCAATCGGGGCCTGGTTACGGCCTATGCCTGCGCCCCCTAGGCCGACCTGTCGCCCCTTATTCAAACCAGCGCGCCCACCCCTTCAGGTAATAGCCCACCAGCGCATGCGACTGCAGCGAATTCACCGCGACAGGCAGCTTGGCGCTTTGACGATCAAACACCTGCGCCGCCTGCCAGACCTCGGGGGTGAGGTATTTCAACTGCTGTTCCAGCGCCGGAGGCAATGCAAGATGGCCCGCCGCAGCCCCCGCGCGCTGACTGGCGAGGACAAACCCCCAATCGCCAAAGCTTGGCAAATAGGCGTGATAGGGCTGCGTCACCAGGCCGGTGCCGGGCTGTTGCGGATTGCGGCTGGCCTGCAGCGTCGCATCGATCGACCAAAAGGCCTCACGCGCGAACAAAGGAGAGCCGGCCTGGGTAACCAGGCTGCCATATGCGCTCAACCGCTCCACCAAGGCACCATAGAACTGGCGACTATAGAGTTTTGACAGAGCCAGGTTCTTGGGGTCCGGCAAGTCGATGATGATCACGTCATAGATCGCGCTGGTGCTCTCCACATACCGCCAGGCATCGGTGTTGTGGATCTCGACCCGCGGATCAGACAAGGCATCCGCGTTGAGCTGCGACAGGTCGGGATGATCGCGAAACAGCGTGGTCACACGGGGGTCCAGATCCACCAGCGTGACCGCCTCGACATCGGGCCAGCGCAGCACCTCGCGGGCTGCCATACCATCGCCACCACCCAGGATCAGCACCCGGTTCCGCCGCTGCGCCTGCGCCATCGCCGGATGGACAAGGCTTTCGTGGTAACGGTATTCATCCAGGCTGTCGAACTGGATTGAATAGTCCAGAAACAGCCGGGTGCGGTCGCGGTAGCGAGTGACGGTAATCTGCTGGTATGGCGTTGTTTCGCTAAGGATGATGTCATCCTCAAACAGATTGGTCTCGGTCATCGACACCAGCCGTTCGGCCTGCCACAACCCCAGCAGGGTGACGCTCAATGCGATGGCCCAAACCCCCACCTGCAAGCGGCTTGCTTCACTGCGAAAAACCCACAGCGACAGCCCCGCAACCGCGAGGTTCAGCGCACCAAAGGCGAGGCTGCCTGCCATCAGCCCCAGATGCGGAATGATAAGCACCGGAAAGGCCAGCGATGCCACAAGCGCGCCGATGTAATCCACGCTCAGGACGTTTTCAAACCGGAACTCCGGTGCCCCAATGCCCTTCAGCACCCGCGCGATCAGAGGTATCTCCATCCCCGACAGCAGCCCGACGGTGATCAACACTCCATAAAGCAGCAGGCTCACGCTCTCCATCCAGGCAAAGGCAAAGAACACCGCAGGCGCCATAAAGCCCCCGGCGATGCCGAGCAGGATCTGCGCCCAGACAAAGCCGGACATGGCACTCTCCACATAGCGAGAAAGCCAGGCCCCCAGCCCCATGGCCGATAGAAATATCCCAATGACATAGGAAAACTGGCGCACGGAATCGCCCAAGAGATAGCTCGACAATGTCGCCGCAATCAGCTCGTAGATAAGGCCGGCCACAGCCACCAGAAAGGTCGCCACCAAGAGCCAGGTCTCACGCAGGCGCAGATCCGACTCCGCAGCACGCGGATCCGCTGGCGCGCCTGCCTTCGCTGTCCCTGCAGTCTTGGCGCGCGGATCAGGAGACAATGACAGCCGCGATAATAATCGCAATAGAGATGAACAGCATACCGATCAGCACCGCCAGGGCCATGTTCTGATCCTGCTCGATCTCTTTCATGATCGGAAAGGGCGTGAGCCAGTCGATCACCTTCCAGACCAGCCCCATAAGCCCCACCCCGAGGATGGTATAGACGATGGTGCTGATCATCTCAGCCAGTTGAATTGCGGCTAGATACTCCATGAGAATCCTCTCTATTTGATACTTCCATTCAATCCCCGCCCGGCGCTGACGGCGCGAATAGAGCGATCCAGGTCCCGGCTTTCACCGCCATGACCCAGATAGGCAACATAGCTGGTGCCGGCGATGGCACTTGCAGACAGCAAGACAAAGACCACGCGAAATACCATCATCTCAATCGTCGTCCTCTTCGGTCCAGTCACTGCCCTGCCAGCGGGCCCTGTTGTGCAACATGCGGCGCAGCGCCGGATACCCGGCAACCCCGCCAAAGCCAAGCGCCAGGATCATCAGCCAAAAGCCGCTGGACACACCAGTGCGAATGCGCAGGCCTATCTGTGTCATCCTATGTTGGGCAGAGGCAGCAGCATTCTGGCGCGGGGCCCATAGACCGGTCTCTTCCAGATCCAGGGTCAGCCTATAGGTGCCAGGCACAGGCGGAAAGAAAGCCAGGCTGGCCCGGTTGCTGCCTTCGCTCCAACTGCCGTCTTGATCGCGTCCGTTGTAATATTCAACGGTGCGACCGGATTCAAACAACAGCTCCCCTTCGGGATCTTCCAGTTCCACCGCAAGGTAGCTCCAGCTGTTGCGGCCGTTTCCCTCTAGATCGATGCGGGTCAGACGCCCCGCCTCGCTGACGTCAAACGGCACCGTGACCGGCAAGTCCAGCACGCTGTGGACCTGCGGATCTATTGCCCGCACACCGCCCTGCAGCGCCATAAAGCCGCTCAGAACCAGGCAAGTCAGCATGGCCCCCAGCCCAGTCTTCATCAAAAAACTGCCGTGGGGGTTGGCCTTGCGCCCCTTCAAAGGGTGCGCGCCACTGGGCGCCACCGCATCATAGGCGGCGATAAACCCGCCGCCCAGGTCGTCTCTCTCCAGGTAGGTGGTTCGGTAGATCTCGCGCTCGCCGACGGTTGCGGAAAAGGACAGCATCGCAGTTTCGGACAGCGCGGTCACCGTGGTGGTTCGCTTGCCCTGGCGCGGCGTCCAGGTGAATTCCCCTTCGGCAAAGATCACCTCGCTGGTCGAGGTGTCATAGTATTTATAGATCTCTCCTGCGACGCTGAGCTGCGGCCGGGTATCGGCGCGGTTGACCTGTTCGGACGACATCCATCCCGCCGGTTTGCGGTAGCGGCGCGAAAAGGTCAGGTGCCCCTCTTCCAGCGTAATCCAGGCATAGCCATGGGTCGGGGAAAACACCTGATGATCCACCCAGCGCCAGATCCGGCCGTGCCAGGCCTCTTGATGCAGCAGCAGGCCGATCACGGTGAAATCAACGTCAAAAATCTGCCCCGCAGTGCCGATCTTGAAACTGGTTTCGGGGCGTTGCAGCAGGTCGAACTTTTGCAGCGCGCGATAATTGTCCAACGCGTCCAGCGCCGACCCGCAATAGGCGCAGATATGGGTGGTGACACGCCCGCCGCCCAGCACATCAAGCCCAGCACCGCAGGCAGTACAGTTGATCGCCTTCAGATCAGGATTGAGGCTCATGCAACTGTCACCTTGACCTCAAAAGGATCAATCCAGGTGCCGATGAACCATTCATATTGCTCGCCGCTGATTTCAGCAGAGAGCACATTGCCAGCATCGCCCTGCAGGTTGAGAAAGCGATAGCTCTCTCCCACCGTCAGCGGATGATCAAAGCTGCCCTTGAGCCCGATGCAGGTGCCAGTGCCGTCTTCATCCACCCGAAATCCTTCGCTTTTATAGCGCAAGATCCGCCCCAGTCGCAGCTTGCCACCATAGGTGGGCCAAGCCTCGGGCGGCAGGCTGCGTTGCAGGATCAGATCGCCTTCGTCTACCGAAATCCAGACGGGTTTGCCCCCGGCATCAACCGCCCAGAATTCATCCCAGGTGCCACGCCCATAAGAAAACCGGGCATGGCCCAGGATCTGATACCGCCCGGTGCCGATCTGCAGCTGATCCCCCAGCCCGCACAGCATTGGCACCTCATGCAGCACCCCCTGTTGGCCAGCAAGACGCAGCCCCGCATCTTCCAGAAGCAGGGTGGTTGTGCAGGATTCGCAAGTGATCATCTTGACGCTTTTGATCGCCGGGCAGACCAGATCGCCGCAATTGGGACAGTGCAGTTCGCTCATATCTGCCAGTGTCATCACAGGTGCCAAGAGCGCAAGCGGGAAAAACCGCAAACACCGCTCAGAGTTGCATCATTTCCGTAGATGGGCACGGCGACCTGCCTGCATCTCCGAACTGTACCGGGCCTGTACGCCGCCTGCACGCTCACTGCGTCCTATGCGGTGCCTTTGCCCCGCCACCCAGGCCAGCGCCTTATTAAATCGCAAGAATTTTGATAGGCGGTCCAGAGACGTGCCCAGTTTTTGGGCAAATCCCGCCACCTGCGCCGGACGCATGGCGGCTATACCACTGCGATGGCTGGTCCCAGCCCCTGGTGCCGCCTATGTCCAAAGCAAGGGAGATGTTTATATTCAGGAGTGACCTGCAATGGCACATGCCGCCCACTACACTGCACCAACCGCCCTTGGCGTCCTAAGCCTGCTGGCAAAACCCTTTATCGCCCTGGGCAATGGCCTGGTTGCCATCGGAGAGGCAAACACCCGTTATCAGACCCTGAACAAGCTGATGGACCTGAGCGATGCAGACCTGGCCAAACGTGGCTTGAAGCGTGACGATCTGGTGCACCACGTCTTTTCCGACAGCTACTACCTGTAAGCGCCGCCGCTGCGGCATGACATCCGGGCAAACCTGTTTCTACCCTCGCAGCGCCTGGTGCCTGCGCGGGTGGATTGCAAAACCGGGCAGGAACGACCAGGCGCTAACTGCACGGATCACCCGTTTTCTGCGGCACGACTGGCCCAGCCTGCATCAGCGTTCGCGAAACGCAAATCAGATGGTCGCGCATCGCCTCTGTCGCGGCCTCTGCCTCTCCATTCAAGATCGCCTTTGCCAGCCTTTGGTGTTGCTGTCCCAGGACTGAGGTGACCTCTGCGGAATAGGTTTCGGCCCGCGTCCGGGTCCACATCGCCTGTTGGCGCACGGAGCGGATCGACTCATAGACCGTTAGAAACAGCGGGTTTTGCGCCATCTCTGCAATCTTGTAGTGAAAAATGTCATCCGCGATCTCATAGCTTTGCTGATCTGGCGCATCCAATGTGGCCTGGGCCACCTCGGCAAACACCGCACGGGCCTTTTCATTGGCGCGCAGGGCCGCCAGCCCGGCCAGAGCGGGTTCGATCTCAAGGCGCACCTCCATCACATCCTGCGGGCGCACCCGACGTGCCAGCCGATGCAAACCCGCCGCATCCGTCGCAGGCGGGGGCTGCACAAAGGTGCCCTGTCCACGGCGGCGGAACAGCGCGCCCTCACCTTCCAGTTGATCCAGCGCCTGACGCAGCCTGGCCCGGCTGACGCCAAAATAATCTGCCATTTCGCGTTCGGGCGGCAGGCGGTCGCCGCGCTGCAACTCTCCGGCGGCGATTTCCCGGCGCAATCGTGCAACCAGCGCCGCCTGTGTAGATTTCAAGACAGGCTCGGGCATCGTGCTCAGCCGCCCAGAAGGTCGCTGAACATCCGGGCTGATGTCAGCATCAGGAACAGCCCAAAGACCAGCCGCAGCGCCCGTCGCGGGATGCTATGGGCCAAGCTCACCCCGACACGGGCAAAGATCGTGCTCAAGGGAATGATGGCCGCAGCACACAGCAGATTCACATAGCCAAGCGAAAATGGCGGCAATCCTTCGGCAGCAAAACCGGTGCCCATGTAGATCAGCGCCCCCGGCAGCCCAATCACAAAGCCAATCGCCGCAGAGGTGCCCACCGCCTTGCGGATATCATAGCCGAGGAAGTTGAGCAGAGGCACGCAGACCGTGCCGCCACCGATTCCCATCATCGCAGAGACCGCCCCGGCAAAGACACCAAATCCCGCCCAGACAGGCCTGGAAAAACTGCGCGGGGTGGCACTGTCGGCACCAGTACGCAGGATCATGTCCAGCGCCACAATCGCCGCCACGCTGGCAAAGACCGCGATCAGCACCTTGCCGGACACCACGCCGCCCAGAATACCGCCAATCACCACCCCGATCAGGATCGACGGCGCCCAGAGCTTGAGCAGCCCCATATCAATGGCACCTTTGCGATAGTGGCCATAGCCGGACGACAAAGAGGTAAAAACAATAGTCGCCAGCGAGGTGCCCACCGCCACCTGCATGGTCAGGGCACTTTCCATCCCGGTCAGCGTCAGCGCCAGATAGAGCGCAGGCACAATGACGATACCGCCCCCCACGCCAAGCAACCCAGCCAGCACTCCGCCCACAATCCCAGATCCGGCAGCCACAGCCGCCAGGGTCACCAGGGTTTCGGTTTCAAACATCCACGTGTTTCCTTCTTGCCGCAGCGCCCCGCCCGAGGTCGCCGCAAGAGACAGGCCCGCTGGCACCATGCTCTAACAGCGCAGCGTCAGACCTTGAACCAATATAAGATTGGTTCAAAAGCACCAAAAAGCCACGGCAAGTCAAGCAGTCAGTCCACGATGATACAGGTTAACCCTTGGCGAAATCATCGCCTTCATTCTGGCCAAACACGGTCGCCCCCTGATCGGCAGAGGTCACAGAACGGCGGAACACGCCAAACATTTCGCGCCCCGTACCCTGTTGATAGGCGCTCAGATCAGCTGTCGCACTGTCGCGCTCCAATACACCCGGAGTGCAGATCTCCAGCACGCCGTTGGTGGCATCAAGCCGGATCAGGTCGCCATCGCGAATTTTGGCAATCGGGCCGCCGTCCAGGGCTTCGGGAACCACATGGATGGCCGAGGGCACCTTGCCAGAGGCACCAGACATGCGCCCATCCGTCACCAGGGCAACCCGATGCCCCTGCCCCTGCAGGATCCCCAGCATCGGCGTCAGACTATGCAATTCAGGCATGCCATTGGCCTTGGGGCCCTGAAAGCGCACCACCACGATAACATCGCCGGTGAATTCCCCGGCCTTGAAGGCCTCCTTGGCGTCCTCTTGGTCGTGAAAGACCCGCGCCGGAGCTTCGATCACGTGGTGTTTTTCATCCACCGCCGAAACCTTGATAACCGCCGTGCCCAGAGACCCGGTCAGCCGTTTCAACCCGCCCGTTGCCTGAAACGGCGCGCTGGCCGGGCGGACAATGGCCGCGTTCAGCGTCTCTTTCGGTGTGGGGCGGAAGGTCAGCCCCCCCTCGTCCGACAGGAAAGGTTCCTGCGCGTAGGTCTCAAGGCCAGCGCCCGCAATGGTTTTAGTATCAGCGTGCAGGAAACCCGCGTTGAGCAGCTCTTTGATCATGAAGCCCAAGCCGCCAGCCGCATGGAAATGATTCACATCCGCCAGCCCGTTTGGATAGACACGCGCCAGCAGTGGCACCACGTCGGACAGATCCGAGAAATCCTGCCAATCCAGAATGATACCGCCCGCCCGTGCCATGGCAATCAGGTGGATCAACAGATTGGTAGAGCCCCCGGTCGCCATCAGGCCCGTGATGCCATTGGCATAGGTCTTTTCATCCAGGATCTGGCAGACTGGCGTATAGTTGTTGCCCAGCGCGCTCAGCGATAGTGCCCGTTTGGCCCCCTCAACGGTCAAGGCCTCGCGCAGGGGGGTGCCCGGATTGACAAAGCTGGAGCCCGGCAGATGCAGCCCCATGAATTCCATCAGCATCTGATTGGAATTGGCCGTACCATAGAAGGTGCAGGTGCCCGGGCCGTGATAGGCGGCCATTTCGGCTTTCAACAACGTGGCACGGTCAACCTCGCCCGAGGCGTATTTCTGGCGGATCTGCGCCTTTTCATCATTGGCAAGACCGCTGGTCATCGGCCCGGCAGGCAGGAAAACCGCAGGCAAATGGCCAAAAGACTGGGCGCCGATCACCAGCCCCGGCACAATCTTGTCACAGACGCCAAGGTAGACCGCCGCATCAAAGACATTGTGGCTCAGCGCGATGCCCGTTGCCATGGCAATGGTATCGCGGGAAAACAGGCTCAGTTCCATGCCTGCCTCGCCCTGGGTAACGCCGTCGCACATGGCCGGCACCCCACCCGCGACCTGCGCCGTGCCCCCGGCGGCGCGCAGCGCGTCGCGGATCAGGGTTGGATAGCTCTCGAACGGCTGATGCGCCGAAAGCATATCGTTATAGGCGGTGACAATTCCCAGATGCCCGCTGCTGGCCTGCGCCAGACTGGCCTGATCCGCCCCCGCTGCAGCATAGGCATGCGCCTGGCCAGAGCAGCTCAGATGGGCCCGCGCCGGCCCCTTGCCGGCGGCAGCGGACATTCGGTCCAGATAGGCACGGCGGGTTGGCGCAGAGCGGGCAATGATCCGGTCGGTGACCTCGGCGAGTGTTTTATTTAAACGCATATGAGAAACCTTTCGGGTGTCAGACAGGGGGCATTAAAACAGGCATTAACAGCGTCATATCATCTGGCGCACCAGTAATATCAGGAACCGATACCGCGCCAGCGCCGGTTGTCGCGGTGCATCAGCAACAGGGAATCATCCGGCCCAGAGCTGCCCGGATCATAGAGCTGCGGCTTCGCACCGGACTGGCTCCAGTTGGCGATGATCGGATCAGCCCAGGCCCAGGCGGCCTCAACCTCGTCGCCGCGCATGAACAGGGTCTGATTGCCCCGGACCACATCCATGATCAGCCTCTCATAGGCATCCTGTGGACGGCCCGCTTCGGGCAGGGAATCCGCAAAGGTCATATCCAAGTTGGCCGCGGTGAGGCGCATACCTCCAGGCCCGGGATCCTTGATCGTGGTGCGCAGGGTGATGCCTTCGTCCGGTTGCAGCCGGATCACGAGAACATTGCCATGTACTCCGGCGGCACCTTCAAAAATGTTATGTGGAGGATCACGGAAGTAGACCGCGATTTCGCTTTCACGGGCACGCAGGCATTTGCCCGTGCGCAGATAAAACGGCGTGCCCGCCCAGCGCCAATTGGCCACATGCACCTTCAGCGCGATAAAGCTCTCTGTTGTGCTATCGGCATTGCCTGCATGGTCATGATAGCTGTCCGCCTCGGCGGTGGCGGCATTGCTGCGATACTGGCCCCGCGCCAGATCACTCTCCGACACTGGCTCCAGCGACTCTATCACTTTGACCTTTTCGTCACGCACCGCGTTGGGGGTAAAGCGCGAAGGCGGCTCCATCGCGGTGAGGCACAAGAGCTGCATCAGGTGGTTTTGCACCATATCCCGCATGGCGCCAGAGCGGTCATAATACTCCCCGCGCCCGGCAACGCCAATGCGTTCGGCAACGGTAATCTGCACATGGGCGATATGGGTGGAATTCCACAGCGGTTCAAACAGCGAATTGGCAAAGCGCAGCGCCATCAGGTTCTGCACCGTTTCCTTGCCCAGATAGTGATCAATCCGGTAGATCTGGCTCTCGCTGAAATGCTGGCTCAAGGCGGCATTCAGCGCCTGCGCCGAGACCAGATCATGGCCAAAGGGTTTTTCAAGCACGATCCGGCTTTCGGGGGTGGCGATACCATTGCTGTTCAGCCGACTGGCGATTTCGGGAAACAGGCTGGGCCCCACCGAGAGGTAGAACACCCGGACAACATCGGCGCGCAGATGGGTCTTCAGCTCCTGCCAGCCGGTATCGCCCCTAGCATCCACCGGCACATAATCCAGCAGTTCAACAAAAGCCGCGATATCGTCCTCTCCGGTTTCACCCTCCTGACCAAACTCGCGGATCGCAGCGGCAACAAAATCCTGAAATCCGCCGCGATCCAGTTTGCTGCGCGAGGTGCCGATGATGCGGCTCTTGGGGCAGAACTGGGCGATCTGAAACCGGTGGAACAGACTGGGGAGGATCTTGCGCCGGGCCAGATCGCCGGTGGCGCCGAACAGCACCAGATCAAAGGGGTCAACGGGGATAACGCGAGAAACCATGTCGATATCAGATCCAGAAAGGAACAGCGCCGCAGCAGGCGCGTCAGGTTGCGGATTTAGGCACAGAGAGCTTGGCCACAAGCCCAAGGGTAGAGCTGTCTTTGCTGGGGTCTTTGCCGCCCTGAACAAGAGGCAGCAAACTCTCGGCGAGTTCCTTGCCCAGTTCTACCCCCCATTGATCAAAGGAGTTGATGCCCCAGATGGCGCCCTCGGTGAACACCCGATGTTCATACAGGGCAATGATCTGCCCCAACACAAAGGGGGTTAGCCGCGGATAGGCCAGTGTAACCGAAGGACGGTTGCCCGGGAAGGTCAGATGCGCGGTCATGCGCTCCAGATCGCTATCAGTATGGCCACGGCTTGCGGCCAGCGCGCGTGCCTGCTCGGGCGAACGCCCGGCCATCAGTGCCTTTGATTGCGCCAGGCAATTGGCCTTCAGCAGGTCATGCTGATGCGCCAGCTCTGGCTCATGACCGGTTGCTGCAATCAGGAATTCAGTCGGCACCACATGGGTGCCCTGATGCAACAGCTGATAAAAGGCATGCTGGCCATTGGTGCCGGGTTCGCCCCAAACAATGGGACCAGTGGTCCGGCTGACCTTTGCGCCCTCCAGCGTGACGCCCTTGCCATTACTTTCCATATCCAACTGTTGCAGATAGGCCGGCAGGCGGGCCAGACGTTGATCATAGGGCAAAATCGCCCGCGTGGCGTAGCCGCAGATATTGCTGTGCCAGATGCCAATCAGTCCCAATAGAACCGGCAGATTCTGGCGCAGATCCGCAGTTTGGAAATGGTGGTCCATCGCTGCCGCGCCGCTCAGCATCGCCCGAAAGTTGTCCCGCCCGATCGCCATCAACACCGGCAGGCCTACGGGTCCCCAAAGCGAATACCGCCCCCCGACCCAATCCGCGAAACCAAAGACCCGCTCTGGCGGGATGCCAAACGCGGCCGTCTTGTCCTGCGCGCTCGAAACAGCAACAAGATGCTGGCTGGCTTGCTCTCCCAAGGGGCCGCGCAGCCAGGCAATCGCCGTTGCCGCATTGGTCATGGTTTCGATGGTGCCAAAGGATTTAGAGGCAATGATAATCAGCGTGGTCTGCGGATCCAGCCCCTTCAGGCAGTCGGTAATATCGGCCCCATCCACATTGGAAACATAGTGGCAACGCGGCCCATCATGATAGGGGGCCAGCGCCAGCGTGGCCATCACCGGCCCGAGATCAGAACCACCAATGCCAATGTTCACGACATCGGTAAAGCGTGCTCCGGTTGCGCTCTTGTGGGCACCACTGCGCACCGCCCCGGCAAACCCTTCCATCCGCTCTAGCGTGTGGCGAATGCCAGGCATCACATCCGCGCCATCGACCTCAACCACCGCATCGGCCGACGCACGCAGGGCCGTATGCAGGGCCGGCCGCTTTTCGGTCACATTGATCGCATCGCCCCGAAACATCTCGGCGATGCGGTCAGCTAGCCCGGCCTGCTCTGCCAGTTCTATCAGACCGGCAAGCGCGGTCTCGTCCAGCGCGGTCTTGGAATAGTCCAGCAACATGCCGTCCGCCTCGGCGGAAAAGGCCTGAAACCGCTGCGGGTCATCTTGAAAAAGCTTTGAGATCGCAATCTCAGAGGTGCGCCGACGATGATCCGTCAACCCTGCCCAATATTTGTCCATTTCAAAAACCCTTACCAAAGCCAACTGGCCGAATCATGCCTTTCGCTCTTATGCAACAAAGTTAGCGCTAACAAGAAGCAAAGAGAAGTCAAAGCACGGCCTCTGTCTTGCATCTGTGTACCACCCAGGCGAATGAGGGCTATTGCCCAGGTGGAGAATACGGAACGGTTTTGGATGACCACGTAGGCAAGAGCTGCTAGTCTCCCCCCAGGACCCAGAAAAACCCGCCTGGGTAGTGCTGTACAATTTTCCCCCCGCACCCATTTTCCGGGCGCAGAAATGAGGGTGAAAACGCATATAACAACCCTGGCTGCCTGAATACGGCCTGCCAAAAATTGATATTGGATTGGTGATCTACGGAGGCAAAACTCTGTTACAAGACCCAAAAACCCAGGCCAGCCGGGAGGGTGCCGCCCAGCCGGAACTGAAACTATCCGCCTATTTCACAAGATTTATTCCCCCCGCCAATATCACAATTCTCTTGGCCTTTCTGGCGCTAATTCTTGTCTTTGCCTCGGTTTTTCTTAAGATCCTTTCCGCTGAAAAGGATGCCTTCAAGCGCGAAATTGTTACCGTCGCAAACGTTTTTGAAAGCCACAAACAGAAGCTGAACTTCCAGCTGGAGCGCTACGCCGCTTCAAACGCGGCCTATCTCAAGATTGATACCGAGTTTTCGCTGCCTTGGATCGAGGAGCGGTTTACATCCGATCTGGCCACCGTCTCTGACTACGATGCCCTGTTCCTGATCGCCCCGGATCGCGAGATTGCCTTCAGAGCCTTCGCAGAACAGACGAGCACCGGTACCCCAGCGCGAAATTTTCAACAGATCCTGTCAGACGAAAGCATTCCACGCATACAGCAAAACTATCTCGATATCCTCGCGCAGGATTCCACACAGAGCAGACATTTCTCACCATATGTTTCCGAGCTGTCGCAGGTTAATCTCTACCAGTTTGGCGAGGACTTTGCCCTGGCCACCTATTTTGCCATTGTCCCCGATCCAGGCGGCATCCCCATTGCCCAACGCGCGCCTTATGTTCTGGTCACCCTGCATGTTCTGGACGCTGCGCATTTGGAAACTCTGCTGGCAGCCTTGCCGCTGGAAGATCTGGTACTAGTGCAAGAGATCCCCTCTGGGATGATCGGCCTGCAGCTAACCCCCGACACCCCTGACCCAGACGCAGGCCCGGCCTATCTGGCCTGGCACCCAACTGCCAAAGGGACCTCGATTCTGCTGTCCTCTGCCCCGGTACTTGGCATCACGGTCGGATGCATTTTTCTGCTGGCGCTGTTTTCCATCAGGCGCAGCCAACGCGATCGGGCAGACCTGAAGGTCAGCGAACGCCAGCTGCATGACGCACATCGCATTGCCAAAATGGGCAGGTTTTCCATTTCGTCAGATAATGTGTTCAACTGCGGCGCAGAAACCTTGCAGTTGCTGGGCACTCCGGGCAGCGAAAAGATATCGTCATTTGATGACTTCTGCGCCCGGCATGTCCATGCCGACGATCAGGCCCTGCTTCAATCTGCGGTGCGTAAATGCTGGCAAAACGGCTGGCCGTTTGGCTGCGAATTCCGGGTCAGTTCCACCACTGACAAGGAAACCACCCTCCGCATGCAGGGGCAGGTGCATAACGGCGGCACCAAAGACGAACTCCAGGTGGTGGGCATGATCCAGGATGTTTCCGAATTCATACTTCTGGGCGAAAAGCTGCGCCAGTCACAAAAGATGGAGGCAATCGGCAACCTGACCGGTGGCATTGCCCATGACTTCAACAATCTTCTGGCCGTCATCCTTGGCAATCTTGAGCTCATTCAGGACTGCGAAACCTCCAAGATCACCCAGTCCCACATGGAAGATGCGATCCGTGCCACCATGCGCGCGGCTGATCTGACCCAGAACATGCTGACCTTTGCGCGCCGCGCACCGCTTGCGCCAAAACAACTGCAGCTGAACCAGATCATCAAAGATACCCAGAAATGGGCTGGCCGCGTCCTGCCCGAGACCATCGAAATCACGACCCGGTTGGAAAACGATGCCTGGCCCATTGCCGCAGATCCAAGCACCACAGAAAGCACCCTGCTCAATCTGATGCTGAATGCCCGCGATGCGATGCCCAATGGCGGCAGCCTGTTGATCGAAACCTCCAACATCTTGCTGGATGAGGAATTTATCAAGACGGTCAAGGAAGACCAGCCCCCCGGATTCTATGTCATGCTATCCGTCGTCGATAGCGGGCAAGGCATCCCCGAGGCGTCGCTAAAGTACATCTTTGATCCGTTTTATACCACCAAGGGCCCCACCCATGGCACCGGGCTTGGGCTTTCGGTGGTGCAGGGGTTCATGGAACAAACGGGGGGGCTGGTTCTGGTGCAGTCGAAACTTGGCGCTGGCACCAGGTTTGATCTCTATTTTCCCGCCCAAACGACCCACACCACAAAAGGAGAGCTGCCCTTTGACCCAGACATGCCCGCCCCGCCCCACAAGGGAAAGAAGGCGCGCATTCTGCTTGTCGAGGATTCCCCTAGCATGCTGAAAATGCTGGAAACGACTCTCAACCAGGCTGGTCATAGTGTCATTTCCGCCACCTCTGGGGATCATGCACTGCTCGCCTTTGAGAGTGCTGACAGATTTGATCTTTTGCTCAGCGACATTGTGATGCCCGGCCAGATGCAAGGGATAGCTCTTGCCAATCAATTGCGGGCAAAACAGCCCTCTTTGCGCATCATTCTGATGACAGGTTATCCCAAGGCCCTACCCGATATCACCAAGGATCTGTCAGAGGGCGGCCAAGTACTGACAAAACCGATGCGCACAAAAGACCTGCTCTTGGCGATTGAAACCGCGCTGTCCCAACCCTCTCTTGACACCGCGACCCGCACTGCATCCGTTGACTGAGCCCAGATCGAAGCGGCGGCCGCTACCTTCACCGGAGGGCCAAGGATAGGCCGGACAGGATCACGCCGATCGCTCTGATCTGGGCAGGGCGATCTCATTCACGACCCGCCGCATCTCCTCGCGATTCATCGGGGTGCCAAAATAGAAGCCCTGAACAGAATTGCACTTCTCCTGCTGCAGGAACTGCAACTCTTCTTCACCTTCCACCCCCTCGGCCAGGACAGGAATATTCAACGCAGAACCCAGCAA
Organism: Pseudophaeobacter profundi; assembly: GCF_029697505.1. Classification (GTDB taxonomy): domain Bacteria; phylum Pseudomonadota; class Alphaproteobacteria; order Rhodobacterales; family Rhodobacteraceae; genus Pseudophaeobacter; species Pseudophaeobacter profundi. Next base: position 138,200 of record NZ_JARJEF010000008.1, read on the forward strand.
CAAAGTAGAGCGCACAATGGCCGCACTTTGTGCATTCTGATGCACACCGCGCACAAAGCTCTGATCAATCTTGATCTTGTCAAAAGGAAAGGTCTGCAAGGTCGCAAGAGAAGAATACCCGGTCCCAAAGTCATCCATCGCAATGCGCACACCATAGTTTTTCAGCTTATGCATTACCTTCAAGGTATGGACCTTGTCGTCGATGATGCTGGATTCAGTGATTTCCAGTTCCAGTCTTTCCGGGGCTAGGCCGGTCTCGAACAAGACATCCATCACATCCTCGACAAAGGAGGGCTGCACCAGCTGTTGGGGGGCGACATTGACCGCCACCTGAAAGGGGCGCGTCCATCCGGCGGCTTCTTTGCAGGCCGTTTTCAGAACCCAATAGCCGATCTCGCGGATCAGGCCGGTTTCTTCTGCGATTGGGATAAACTCATCCGGTTTCACCCGACCACGTGTGGGGTGGTTCCAGCGCAACAGCACCTCAAAGCCAACTGGCTCTAGTGAATTCAGGTCATTTTGAAATTGGTAGGCCAGTTCAAACTCGCCAGCAGCAGAGGCACGGCGCAGATCCTGGACCAACTGGAGTTTTTCGCGGCTTTGACGATCCATTTCTTCGCTGAACTGACAGACATTGCAGGTCATATCCGCTTTCGCACGGTACATTGCCAGGTCAGATTTATGCAGCAACTCTTGCGGGTCCCGACCATCCTTGAGACTGGTGGCGATGCCAATGGCGGCCCCCACATGCAGCGATTGGTGCTCTAGATCGATGGGATCAACAACAATCGAGGCATGCAAACGTTCCGCATAGGCCTGCACCTCTTCTATCCGCCGAAATCCCAGCTTAACCGCAACAAATTCGTCGCCGCCCACCCGCGCGATATATTCATCCGCGCCCTGCTGCCGGGTCAGGCGCTCGGACACCGCCTGCAGGACCTTGTCGCCCACGGCATGGCCGTATAGGTCGTTCACCTCTTTGAACAGGTTCAGGTCAATGGTCAAAACGGCTGCACGCTCGGTTTCGTCCTGCTCCAAGCGATGCTGCAGCCCCGACAAAAACTGCGTCAGCCACATACGGTTGGCCATAGAGGTGAGTGGATCATGCAGCACGGCATGCGCCAGTTGGCTACGGGCTTCGCTTTCGACATTTTGTTCAATGCTGGCCGAGGCAAATCCGAGAAGCAAAATAATTCCCGTGATGCCAAAAATCACGGTGCCCAGCGTCGCATCCGAAATAACCTGCGTCGGCACATCCACCAAGGGGCTAAGCCGCACGTCAATTGCGCTCATGCCGATGAAATGCATGCCACAGATGGCGCTGACAAGCAGCCCCGTTGCAGCCACCCAGCTTTTCACATCCAGCTTTTGTTTGACTGCAATAGAATAGCCCAAGGCCCCCAGACCGGCCCCGACCACAACCGAGAGCACAAGGTACCCCAGTGACAATTCCAGTGTGCCAGGCACCAGATAGGCCTGCATGCCAGAGTAGTGCATTATCGAAACCGTAACCCCGAACAGCGCGCCCGCGACATAGGGCACCTGCCGCCCAGAGGCAAAGACAAGCACCGCATTGACCCCGAAGACGCCCAGAATGGCAATCAGCAGCGACAAGCCCGTCACAATCGGTTCATATCCGTGCTGAAAACCCGGTTCATAAGCTAGCATCGCAATGAAATGCGTCGACCAGATCGTCGCGCCTGCGATCATACTGGACAGCCCCAGCGGCACCAGCCGCCGCCGCTCTGCTGTGTCCAAAAGCCCGTTGGTCAGACGAACCGTCAGACTGACCCCCACCACGCAGACAAACGCAGCCACCGCAACAAGCGTGTAGTTGTGCTGCTGCGTCAAACAATCCAAAATTCGGTACATATGGGGGGGTCTCAAACTGTTAGTTATTACGGCCCCCCACCAAAGCAGCAAAAGCTTAATGAATGGCGAAACCCCCAGGGACTCATGGTCTATCCGGGCAGATATTCACCGCGCGGGCGCATGCTTTTGGTTAAAATCAAAAACAACCACCGCAACCTCTACTGCCCCCGGTCGCCCCCCCCCTTTGCAAGCGCGAAATCTGTATTGCTTGCTTTGCCACGCTTAATTAGGAAATAGCGCCCCCAGCTACGGAAAAAGGCGCGCATATTTGCGACCTTTCCCACCAGCTAGGCAGCCCGTGTTCGCTAAGCGTCGCCGCGCCCCTCTGAGCGCGATTTCATCTGTTCATAGGCCGCAAGAGCCCGCCGTCTTCCGCTACCAAGGTCAATCATCTGTTCCGGATAGGTATCGTCCGGGGCCAGTTGCCAGCAATGCGGACAGGCCTGGTAAAAATCCAGTGCATCGCGGCCCGGATCCTGTGACAATTCAGCCAAGTATCTGTGTACATATACCTTTTTCCCATCGAACTTCTCCGCCTGTGTTTGCGGGTTGAAGATCCGGAAAAACGGCGAAGCATCCGGCCCGGAACCGGCGACCCACTGCCAGCCCATAGCGTTTGCGGCAGGGTCCCAATCGATTAGGCAGTCTTCGAACCACTGCTGGCCAATGCGCCAGTGTTTCAGCAAATGCTTGGTCAGGTAGGATCCGGCGATCATTCTGCAGCGGTTGTGCATGTAGCCGGTCACATAAAGCTGACGCATCGCGGCATCGACAAGCGGCACGCCCGTGCGCCCCATTTTCCACCGCAAGACCGCCTCATCCTCGTCTTCCTGCCAAGGAAAACTGCTCCAGTCCGGACGCCAGTTTGACGATATGATTTCCGGCGAATGATAGGCGAGATGGTACGAGAACTCGCGCCAGACAAGCTCTTTCAGGAAGTGTTCGGCCCCCGGCTTGCCATCATTCATCGCCTGCACCCCGGCATGCCAGATAGTCCGGGGGCCAATCTCTCCCCAGGTCAGGTTTTCGGAAAGACGGGAAGTCGCCTCCTCGGCGGGGAAATCCCGGCGCTCCTTGTAGCCTATGACAGGACCATCGAGGAAATGTTCAAGACGGTCTAGCGCGCGGGCTTCGCCGACACAGGCATGCCGCGCCAGGATATCCCCGCCACGATTCATTGCCAGCTGCAAACCCCAGCTTTCAAGCTGGTCGCTGTCCGGCCAACTGTTGGGCGATAGCATCTGTTGCGGCGCAGGCTCTGCGCGCTCTACCGGCCTGTCTCGTACGGCGCGCCACATTGGGGTGTAGACCTTGAAAAACCCACCCTGCTTGGTCTTGACGCTCCAGGGTTCAAACAGAAGATGCCCGGCAAAGCTGCGGGCGTCATACCCCGCCGAAGCCAGACTGGATTTCACCGCGGTATCGCGGGTAATTGCATCTGGATCATAGGCGCGCGTCCACCAAATGGCACCGGCACCGGTTTCTTTGGCCAGGGACGCCAAGACATCCGCCGCCCGCCCCCGGCGCAGGATAAGCCGCGAACCGAGCGATTTCAGTCGCTCATCAAACAGGCGCAAGGCCGCATCCAATCGCCATTTTGGCGCGGCCCCGTAGGTTTCAACCACTTCGTCCAGTACAAAAACCGGAACAATGGGGCGGCCGGATCGCACCGCCTCGGATAAGGCTGCATGCTCTGCCAATCTGAAATCCCGTCTGAACCACAGGATTATCGGTGATTTGGTCTCTGACATGGCGTTTCCTATTCTAGCCCTGGCCTACAGGGCGTGGTGCATCTTGCTGCTTCTGGTTCCGCAGAAAGCACCGGACAGTAGTATTGGGCAAGACAGGGATCATGGCGTTGCCGGGAACACGGCCGTTTTCTTCACTGTTCCATAGACAAAACTGGTGTCGATCGAGGCTATGCCGCCGATGGGATGAATGCAATTGCGAATGAAATTTTCATAGGCTTCAAGGTCAGGTACCAGCACCCGAAGCTGATAATCCATCGCTCCGGTCATGACATGGCACTCCAGCACTTCGTCGATCAGCCGAACCCGTTTTTCAAAATTCTGCACATCCGCCTGATTGTGCCGTTCCAGTTTGATGCGCACGAAAACGGTGATGGAAAGACCATAGGCAGCCGGGTCGACATCCGCGCTATAGCCTTGGATGATCCCCTTCGTTTCCAGGTTTCTGACCCGGCGCAAACAAGGCGAAGGCGACAGGTTCACCGCATGGGCGAGATCCTGATTGGTCATGCGACCATCGCGCTGAAGGGTGCGAATGATTTGCTTATCTTTACTGTCCACCGGGGCCTCACATTAGCATACTATGCCAATATATATCGAAAATGTGGCAATATTGGCAATCCATTGATCCAATTTATGGTGCAAGGTAGCTCAAAATAGGATCAGGAGTTCACAATGCCCCACCCCACTGGTTTTGCCACCCGCGCCATCCACCACGCGTATGACCCGCAAGAAAATGAGGGCGCGCTGACCCCGCCGCTGCATTTGACCTCTACCTTCGCCTTTGAGACCACTGAGGCAGGCGGCGAGATGTTCGCAGGCGAACGTCAGGGGCATATCTACAGCCGCATTTCCAACCCAACCTGTGATCTGCTGGAACGCCGTATCGCCACGCTGGAGGGGGCCGAGGCCGGGCTGGCGTTGTCGAGCGGCATGGGCGCGATTACCGCCGTGTTGTGGACCCTGCTGTCACCGGGGGACGAGGTGATCGTGGACAAGACGCTGTATGGCTGCACCTTCGCTTTCATGCAGCACGGTTTGGCGAAATGGGGGGTTACCATCACCCATGTGGACATGACCGACCCTGACACCCTGCGCGCTGCCATCTCTGATCGGACCCGCGTGGTCTATTTCGAAACTCCAGCCAACCCGAACATGCGTTTGGTGGATATTGCCGCCACCGCCGAAATCGCCCATGCCGCCGGGGCGCAGGTGGTGGTGGACAACACCTATGCCACGCCCTACCTGACCCGCCCGATCGAATTGGGAGCCGATATTGTGGTGCATTCCGCCACCAAGTATCTTGGCGGCCATGGCGATGTCGTGGCCGGGCTGGTCGCGGGCCGCATGGAACAGGTCACCGAAATCCGGCTGGTCGGGATGAAGGACATGACTGGCGCAGTGATGGCGCCGTTCAACGCGATGCTGATCCTGCGCGGGCTGAAAACCCTGTCCCTGCGGCTGGATCGTCATTGTGAATCCGCCCAGGTTGTGGCCGACTATCTAGAAGCACACCCGGCGGTTCGATCCGTATCTTTCCCCGGATTGGAAAGCTTTGCGCAACACGATCTCGCCCAGCGGCAGATGGCACAGCCCGGCGCGATGATTGCCTTTGAAGTTACCGATGGCATGGCCGGGGGCATCCGGTTCATGAACGGGTTGAAGATGATCCAGCGGGCCGTATCTTTGGGCGATGCGGAAACTCTGGTCCAGCACCCGGCCTCGATGACACATTCGACCTATACCCCCGAGGAACGTGCCGCGCATGACATCAGCGATGGGCTTATCCGCCTGTCCGTGGGCCTGGAGGACGTCGCGGATATTCTTGCCGATCTAAAGCAGGCCCTGCCGTTTCCTGCCCAATACGCTGCCGAATAAGCCCCGAACAAGGAGAGAGCCATGCACAACGATATGACCCACCTGAAGACCATTGAACAGCGTCTGTTGTGGCTCTCTCACTGGATGATCCATCACGCCAATCACCTGCGCCCGAAGGTGGACGGGATCAAGGTTGGCGGTCATCAGGCCTCATCGGCTTCGATGGTGTCGATCATGACCGCGCTCTACTTCTCGACGCTGAAACCCGAGGACCGGGTCGCGGTGAAACCCCATGCCTCTCCGGTTTTTCATGCGTTGCAGTATCTGATGGGCAACCAAACCCAAGAAAAGATGGAAAACTTCCGGGGCTTTGGCGGGGTGCAGTCTTATCCCAGCCGGACCAAGGATATCGATGATGTCGATTTTTCCACCGGGTCGGTTGGGCTTGGGGTGGCGATTACCTCCTTTGCCTCGATCATTCAGGATTATATCAAGGCCAAACGCTGGGGCGAGGACGCGCCGATGGGCCGGATGGTGGCACTGGTCGGTGATGCTGAACTGGACGAAGGCAACATCTACGAGGCGCTACAGGAAGGCTGGAAAAACGATCTCCGCAACACCTGGTGGATCATCGACTATAACCGCCAGTCCCTGGACGGGATCGTGCGCGAAGGCCTGTTTGAACGGGTGGAGAAAATCTTTGATGCCTTTGGCTGGGATGTGGTGCGGGTAAAGCACGGCGCCTTGCAGCGGGCCGCCTTTGAAGAACCGGGCGGCGACCGCCTGCGGGAATGGATTGATACCTGCCCGAACCAGGAATACGCGGCGCTAACCTTCATGGGCGGCGCGGTCTGGCGCAAACGGCTGTTGGAGGATCTGGGCGATCAGGGCGCGGTATCGGCGCTGATCGAACGGCGCGATGATGCGGCACTGGCGGCACTGATGGAAAACCTCGGCGGCAACTGCGTTGAAACGATGGCCCAGACCTTTCAGGCGATCGACCATGACCGCCCAACCTGTTTTCTTGCCTATACCATCAAAGGCTGGGGCACCCCGATTGCCGGGCACAAGGACAATCACGGCGGGCTGATGAATACCAGCCAATTTGCCCAGTGGCAGGCGCACATGGGGGTGAGAGAAGGGGAAGAATGGGATCCGATGGCCACCGTTGAAGATCCCAAGGCCCTGCAAGAGTTCCTGTCCCAGGTGGCCTTCTTTGCGCAGGGCAGACGTCGTTTTCAGGATATCAAACTGGCTGTGCCCAGCCTTGAAATTGACACCGCCCGCGATACTTCGACACAGATGGCCTTTGGCAAGATCCTCGATGATCTGTCCAAAGGTGACAGCCCGCTTGCCGAGCGGATCGTGACCACATCGCCTGATGTGACCGGCACGACAAACCTGGGCCCCTGGGTGAACCGGCGCAAACTATTTGGCCGGGCAGAACAGGCCGACGCCTTCATCGAACACCGCATCCCTTCGACCGCGAAATGGGAATTCACGCCGCAGGGACAGCATATCGAACTGGGCATCGCAGAAATGAACCTGATGCTGTTATTGGGGGCGGCGGGCCTGTCACATTCGCTGTTCGGCAAGCGCCTGATCCCTATTGGCACGGTCTATGACCCTTTTGTCGCCCGCGGCCTGGATGCGCTGAACTATGCCTGCTATCAAGATGCCCGTTTCATTCTGGTGGGGACGCCGTCAGGCATTACCCTGGCACCTGAAGGTGGTGCCCACCAGTCAGTCGGCACGCCGCTGATCGGGATGAGCCAGGACGGTCTCGCCGCTTTTGAACCTGCTTTTGCGGATGAATTGGCGGTGATCATGCAATGGGCCTTTGACTACCTTCAGCGCGACGGCGAAGGCGACCCGGATGAGCGCACCTGGCTGCGCGACGAAACCGGCGGCTCTGTCTATTTGCGCCTGTCCACCAACCCGATCGAACAGCCCGGCAAGCGGGTCGACGATGATTTCCGCCAGGGGGCCATTGATGGCGCCTACTGGCTGCGGAGGCCGGGGCCGAATTGCGATGTCGTGATTGCCTACCAGGGCGCCGTCGCGCCCGAAGCGATCAAGGCTGCAGGGATGATTGGCGAGGCCCGGCGGGATGTGGGCGTTCTCGCCGTTACCTCGGCTGACCGTTTGAATGCGGGCTGGACTGCGGCGCAACGGGCGCGGTCGCGCGGCGCTGCTGATGCGCAGTCTCATATCGAAACCCTCATGTCTGCCCTGCCGCCGCATTGCAAAATCATCACCGTGATCGACGGTCACCCGGCAACCCTGTCCTGGCTGGGGTCGGTTGCGGGGCACCAGACCATTCCGCTGGGTGTGGAACATTTTGGTCAGACTGGTACGATTGGCGATCTCTATAGTCATCATGGCATTGATGCTGCCGCCATTGTCGAAAAGGTCAATGGCCTGACCACTGGCAGAAACATACACCAGAACGCGTCTGGTTTACCGCTCAGCAACGCCTGATAGAGCGGTAGGCCACGCCAGCAACAGTTGGGCGATGACGGGGCCATCCCGGATGGCAAATCTTCGGCCAGCCCCCTCCCCGCTCTCGGTCTTCCCAATGCCCCCGCATCGGCGCAGCATTCGTTGCATGGGGCATCAACCTTCGCTTTTTGGGCATGGCAAGCCCTGCTTCGTTGCCTGCGGCGGCCATGTTGCAGCTTTTGCATGGCAGTACGGTTTTGGACCTAAAGAAGTCGTTCGCAACTCAGAAATCCGGCGCTTGCGATCTAGTCTGTCCTGGCAAGGTGCTGCCGTCCCGCGCGGGCGGCAGAGAATTGGGAAGTCGGTGAAAATCCGACACTGCCCCCGCAACGGTAAGGAAGATCAGGTTCGGCTATCACCACTGGGACGAGGATCCCGGGAAGGTGCCGCTACCCGGTGAAAACCTCTTCCAAGTCCGGAAACCAGCCTTGCAGATATGTCAAATCGCGGGTGGCGGTGGGGGCACAGATTCCGGACGTGTTCCTCGCGCGCCTCCGAACTGTTCTCCCATGTCATCTGCCCAAGCAAGGCCGCGGGGCGCGGCAGGAGAGCCAGAAGTGAACACTATTCAAAGCCTAATTGCCCGCCGAAAACCGAAACATACCTTGGAACAGGCGTTCTACACCGACCCCGAAATCTTTCAGGCCGACCTGGAGAACATCCACTACCGCGATTGGCTGTTTGCAATTGCGGCCTGTGAATTGGCCAAACCCGGCGACTACGTCACCTATAACGTAGGGGCCTATCGCGTAGTTATCGTGCGGGGCGCTGACAATCTGATCCGGGCCTTCCACAACACCTGCCGCCACCGTGGTTCTATCATTTGCAAGGCGGCCAAGGGAAACGCACCCAAATTGGTCTGCCCCTATCACCAATGGACCTATGAGCTTGATGGATCTTTGCTCTGGGCCCGCGATATGGGGCCTGATTTTGACCCCAGGCAGCATGGTTTGAAAACGGTGCATTGCCGCGAACTGGCAGGGCTGGTCTATATCTGCCTGGCGGACGAGGCCCCTGATTTTGATAGCTTTGCTGAAGTCGCCCGCCCCTATCTAGAGCCGCATGATCTGGGAAATGCCAAAGTCGCCTTCGAGAGCTCAATCGTTGAAAACGGCAACTGGAAACTGGTCTGGGAAAATAACCGCGAATGTTACCATTGCGGCGGTAACCACCCGGCACTTTGCCGGACTTTCCCGGATGACCCTGCTGTAACCGGTATCGAAGACGGCAATACACCAGCGCATCTGCAGGCGCATTTTGACCGTTGTGAAGCTGCGGGGCTGCCCTCTCACTTTCGCCTTGATGGTGACGGACAGTACCGGCTGGCACGCATGCCGCTGAAGCAAGGTGCCGAAAGCTATACGATGAACGGCAAAGCCGCTGTGCGTCGCGGGATGGGGCACGCCCCATTTGCCGATGCCGGGGCACTGCTGAAGTTTCACTATCCCACAACCTGGAACCATTTCCTTGCGGACCATTCCATTGTCTTCCGTGTCACGCCGATCAGCGCGACCGAAACTGAGGTGACCACCAAATGGCTGGTCCACAAAGACGCGGTCGAAGGTGTCGACTATGATCTGAAACGCCTGACAGAGGTCTGGATCGCCACGAATGAAGAAGACCGGGAGGTTGTCGAAAACAATCAACAAGGCATCAACAGCCCAGCCTATGCGCCCGGCCCCTATTCGGGAACGCAAGAGACCGGAGTACTACAGTTTGTGGAGTGGTATTGCACCACATTGGCAGATCGCCTGGCACCTGATGCCGTGGCGGCGGAGTAAACGATATGAAAGACCTCTATTCAGCGGCAGGCGTTTGGAAAGATGGGGAAACACTGGAATGTGTTTCAGTGGTTCCTGAGGCGCCAAATACCGCAAGCTTCAGCTTTCGCGCGCCTTCCGGGGCGCTCTTCAGCTATGAACCCGGACAGTTTCTGACGCTCGAAATCCCGGCTCCGGGACAGCCGGGCGGTGTTGTGCATCGCACCTATACGGTTTCCTCCTCTCCGTCGCGGCCGCGTTCGATCACCATCACTGCCAAGGCGCAAGAGGACAGCATCGGAACCCGCTGGATGCTGGATAATTTGCAACCCGGAATGCGCATGAAAGCAATTGGCCCGGCGGGATTGTTCAGCAATTCCAAAAGCAAGGCCAGCAAGTATCTGTTCGTTTCCGCAGGTTCTGGCATCACCCCAATGATGTCGATGACCACCTGCATGTGGGATGAGGGCCAGGATCTGGATGTTGTCTTCATCAATTGCGCCAAACGCCCATCTGAAATCATCTTTCGCCAGCGCCTGGAATGGATGGCGAGCCGCACACCAGGGCTTGATCTCAAATTCGTGGTGGAAGAACCCGATCCTTACAAACCCTGGACCGGCTATCAGGGGCAGTTCAATCAGTTGATGTTGGGCCTGATGGCGCCGGATTATCTAGACCGAGAGGTCTATTGTTGTGGGCCAGAGCCTTTCATGACTGCCGTGCGCGAAGCACTGGCAGGGCTGGGCTTCGATCTGGACAACTATCACCAAGAGAGCTTTGGCGCCCCTGTCGAGACAGAGGCAGACCAGCCCGATCTGGATGATGTGGTGCTTGACGATGATACCAATGCCGTTATCCATTTTGCCACCTCTGACATAACAGCCAAAGTCGCGGAAACGGATACCGTCTTGGCGGCTGCACGCAATGTTGGCCTGAATATCCCGTCGGGCTGTACATTTGGTGTCTGCGGAACCTGCAAGGTCAAGAAATCCGCAGGCGAGGTCCATATGGTGCACAATGGCGGTATTTCTGAGGATGACATTGCAGCGGGATACATCCTCGCCTGCTGTTCCAACCCAATCGGAAGAGTTGAAATCGAAGTCTGAAAACCCAAAGGGGGCGCCGATCCGCGCCCCCTATGTAGTTGGACATAAACCTTCTACACCAATACGATTGCTTCGAGGGGGCTTGTGTCATCTCGTGTTGGCCAGGGGGGAGAGGCCTCCTCGCCCCCCCTGTTCTTCGTCTTCGCCGTCAGCCCTCCCCGGCAGCGTGGCGCCCAGCCAGATAGCCGAAGGTCAGAGCCGGTCCAAGCGTGATCCCCGCGCCTGGATAGGTACCGGCCATGATCGAGTTCATGTCGTTGCCGCAGGCGTAGAGCCCGTCGATCACGCTGCGGTCCTCGCGCAGGACCCGGGCGTCTGCATCTGTGGCGAGCCCCATGCTGGTGCCGATGTCGCCCGGGAAGATGCGCACGGCGTAGAATGGCCCGGTCTCAAGCGGGTTGAGGCAAGGGTTCGGGCAATGCTCTGGATCCCCCAGATAGGTCTGATAGGCGGTTGATCCCTTGCCGTACTGCCGGTCGATCCCCTCTGCTGCATCAGCGTTGAAGGCCTGAATGGTCCGGTTAAGGGTCTCTGGGGGCAGGTTGATCCGCCGCGCAAGCTCCGCCGGGGTCGCAGCCTTTTTCAGGTAGCCCGAGCGCAGATGGTGGCGATAGGGCGCAGGCGCCGGACGCACCGGCCCGAGACCGTAGCGGCGCAGGGCCCGATGGTCACAAATCAGCCAGGCCTCCTTCAGCCCGGCACGGGTCATGCCCGACACGAAGTCATGATAGGAGACCGCCTCGTTGACAAAACGCTCCCCCTTGGGAGAGACGGCTATCACCCCCGGCTTGGCGCGATCCAGGAACAAATGCGGGAAAGGCCGCGTGGCGCCATTGCCCTCCGGGATCAGCGAGACCGGCGCCCAGAAACCCGCGTTGCGGTTGGTATCGATGAAATGCGCTCCAATCGCTCGGGCCGCACCGATGGCACCACCTGTGGCGGGACGGGGCGACATGGAGAAATGCTGAGCCCCCTTTGCCACATGGGGCATCAGCTCCGCGCGCATCTCGGCATTGGCCGGGAAACCGCCAGTCGCCAGAACCACGCCGCAGCGGGCGGTGATCTGCCCCCCGGCTTCTGTCTGGATCCCGGTGACGCGGCCCGCCCCGTCGGTCAGCAAAGCGGTGAGCGCCTGACCGGTAAAGATCGGAATGTCGCGTTCGAGAACCGACAGGGCAAGACGCCCGGCGACCGCCTGCCCCAAGGTGAGCCGTGTGCCGCGAGAATGGCGCAGTCGGTCACGGCCATGGCGCAGCAGAAGCCGCAACGCATGCAGCGCCGAGCCAGGCTTGCGCGTCATGTTCATGAAATGACCGATGTCGAAGCGATTGAGCATCATCCCCCCGAAGAGGGTAAAATCACCGATCGGCGGTTTCAGCCGGTCGAACTCCTTGCCCAGCCGGCGGCCATCGAAGGTCTGCGCATCAAGCACCCGCCCGCCCATGGACGCGCCCGGCCTATCGGGATGATAGTCCGGCGAAACTGCGCGATGTTCGAATTGTAGTGCGGTGTTGTCCTGAAAGAAACTGACCATCTCGGGGCCGGCCTTGAGGAAGCGGCGCACAAGATCCGTATCCATCAGATTGCCAACCTCGCCCTGCAGGTAGGTAAAGGCCGCCTCCGCATCCTCTTCCATACCCGCCGCGCGCATCAGCGGGTTATTGGGAATCCAGATGGCGCCGCCGGAGACGGCAGTGGAGCCGCCGAAATGGCTGTCCTTCTCGACGATCGCCACATCGAGCCCACCGATCTTTGCGGTGAGGGCCGCTGCCATACCCGCCGCGCCGGAACCAACGACAACCAGGTCATAGGCTGCGGCAGGGGTGTTTTCCTGACCGCTCATATCTGCGCCTCGCGCGGGTAGCGTCCCATGGCCCAGCCGCCATCGACGCGCAGGCTTTCACCCGAGATGAAGGCGGCCTCGTCACTGGCGAGAAACGCAATGGCCTGCGCCACATCCTGCGGCTGGCCAACGCGACGCATCGGCGATTGCTCGACGAAGATTTCGTGGCGCCAGGCCTCGGTGCGGATACGCTCGGCGGTGAGCGGGGTTTCGATCAATCCCGGCGCCACCGCATTGACCCGGATGCCCTCGGGCCCGTAGTCCGTTGCCATCTGGCGGGTGAGCGCGGCCACCGCCCCCTTGGAGGCGGAATAGCCGGAGGAGTTCTGAGCACCGACCTCGGCATAGATCGACGCGACATTGACGATGCTGCCACCGCCTGCGGCCTGCATTTGACCAACGGCAAAGCGCGCAAGGCGGAACAAACCGACCACATTGACCTCCATGTAGCGGCGCAACTCCTCGTCGCTGGTCTGGTCTAGACGACCGCCGCCGCCGATGCCGGCGTTATTGACCAGAATGGCGAGCGGTTTGCCAATCCGGGTGATTTCTTCCGCGAGGGTCTCGGGCAGCGCCGGGTCGGTCATATCACCGATGATGGTAGTGATGCCGCTCTGCGCCAACTCCTGCAGGGGCGCAGCGTCGCGATCCACCGCAATAACCTGCGCACCGCGGGCAGCGAAAAGCTCTGCCGTGGCGCGGCCGATACCGCCCGCCGCTCCGGTGATGAGGGCGAGTTTGTTCTCAACTGTCATGTTTGTATCCTTAGATCCCGAGCGCACCGCCAAGCGAGCGCCCGCCGTCGACCAGCAGGGTCTGGCCGGTGATGAACCCTGCCTGCGGAGCAGCGAGAAAGGCCACCGCCGCAGCGATATCGTCAGGGGTGCCAAGTGTGCCGCCCGGTTGCAGCGCGCGCAGGGCGTCCAGATTTGTATCAGAGCGGGCCCGCAGCATGTCCGTTTCGATCACCCCGGGGGCAACCGCATTGACGGTTATGCCCTTTGGGGCAAGCTCCAGCGCCAGCGAGCGGGTGAAGCCACCGACCGCCGCCTTGGAGGTGGCATAGTGAATGTATTGGGCCGAGCCGAGCATCGCCCGCGAGGCAATGTTGACGATGGCCCCCCCCTGCCCCATGGCAGCCGCCGCGCATTGGCACAGGCTGAACATGGCAACCACATTGACCTCATACATGCGGCGGAAGTCCTCAGCCTCCAGTGCGTCAAAAGGTTTGACGTTGAAGATACCGGCATTGTTGACGAGGCAGCGCAGGGGGCCGACGCGCTCGATCATGGCCGCGACGGCCTTCTCGTCGGTGATATCCAGCGTCTCCGCCTGGCCCTGCCCGCCCGCCGCTGTGATCAGCGCGACGGTTTCTTCGGCCATGGCGCCGTTCAGATCGGCAACGATGACGCGATGTCCGGCCTCTGCCAGATGAAGGGAGATGGCGCGCCCGATCCCGGCGCCGCCCCCGGTGACGATTGCGACATTTGCCTCTGTCGTGTGCTGTGCCATGAATTGTCTGCCTCTGTCTTGAAAGGGGGGAGAAGGCCGCTGGGGGCGGCCTCCTCGGGAGGGGTTACCGGCCCAGCTGCGCCATGTCCGCCTTGCCGTAGATTTCGGCGCGGATCAGGGCGGCGACCGCCTCTGCATCGGTGCGGTCGATGGTGGCGAGGCGCTCTTTCCAGCCCGCTTCCGCCGCCTGGAAGGCCGCGATCAGGGCGGACGGGTCTTCGATTCCGCGGTCGGCTACCGATTTCTGAGGCAGGGCGGCAACGAAGTCCGACTGGAAGGAGGCCAGCGTTTCGGTCAAGCTGTCATCTGCTTCGAGGATCTCCAGGCCACGTTCGCGCGAACCGGCAAAGGCGGCCTCCACGTCGGCGGCATAGACCAGCTGCGTGCGCGCCAGACCGAGCGCCATGTGATCAAGCATCGCCTCGCGCTGCGCCTCGCTGAGGCCGACCCAGAAGCTGGTATTGGCCACATAGGTCGCGCCCATCACCACACCCATCGGCAGCGTGGTCACGCTCTTGGCGACCTCCCAGAACTTGTTGCCCTTGTCGAGGTTGGTCGGGTCCGACATCGTGCAATCAAGCGAACCACGGCTGAGGCCGGAGTAGACATCGCCGATCGGCACCGAGACGGGCACCCCGCCGATCGCCTCGACCCATTTGGTTTGGGCACCACCGGCGGTACGGATCTTCTTGCCGCGGGCATCCTCGAGCGAGCGGATCGGATCCATGCAGATGAAGTTGTAGACCGGGGTGGAATACCCCCCCAGGAACACCCCACCATTCTCGTTCCATTCACCCTGCACCTGCGCATTGGTCACCCCGACCTCGGTATAGGCCAGAGCGGCAGCAAGCGCGTCATCGGCGGTGAAAACCAGGTCGTTCAGCACGTTGTTGACCGGCAGCTCTGAGGGCGAATAGCCCGGATAGACAACCCCCAGCTGGGCCACATTGTCACGAATGCCCTGCATGGTCGCCTTGGCCGGGATAAGCGATCCGCTGGAATAGACCTCAAAGCCGATGCCTGCATCTGCGTCCTGGCCAAGCTCCTCGGCGAACTTCTGATAGGGCTGTGCATTGAGAATATGCACCGGAGCCAGCCAGTTGCTGGCGATATAGGTGTCGGCAGTGGCAGCGGATGCGATCAGACCGGCGACGGCCATCGGGATCAGTTTCAAGTGTTTCATAAGGTCTCCTCCTAGGTTGACGGGCACGGCCCGCCGGATCTGTGATGGGCCGATCTGGGATCAGCCCATCAGACTTGGCAGCCACAGCGAAAGCGCTGGGAAGGCCACCAGAAGTGCGATGGTGAAGGCGTCGGCGACGATGAACCACGTCACGCCCTGAAAGATCGTGCCGAGGGAAATCGTGTTCCCGAGGCTCGACTTGATGACATAGACATTCATCCCCACCGGCGGTGTGATGAGGCCGGTTTCCAGCAGTTTCACCGCCAGCACGCCGAACCAGATCAGGTTGATGTCCAGCGTCCCGAGCAGCGGCGCCAAGACCGGAACGGTCAGCAAGATGATCGAAATACTCTCTAGAAAGCAGCCGAGCACCAGATAGAGCAGGCAGATCAGGATGATGACCCAGATCGTATCCAACCCCTGGAACTGCCCGGTGACCCAGACCGGCAAGGTCGAGAGCGCCACGAAGCGCGAGAACAGTGCCGCCGAGACTACGATGATGAAGATCGCCGAGGTGCTCACCGCTGTGTCAACAAGCGCGCGGCGCATCATGTCGAAGGTCAGCGCCCGCCGCGACAGCGCGATCAGACCGGCAAGGAAAGCGCCGATGGCTCCGGCCTCGGTGGCGGTGAACACCCCAGAGAAGATACCCCCAAGCACCCCGGCAATCAGCAACGGCAGCGGCCAGGTTTCTCGCAGCAGGGCGAGTTTTTCCCGCCAGCTGGTGGTCAGGTCCTGGCGCGGCGCAAGCGAAGGCTTCAGCCAGCAGCGCAGGGTGATCATCGCCGCAAAGACGACACCGGAAAGAATCCCCGGGATCACTGCCGCCAGGAAAAGCGCGCTGATCGAGACATCCATCATCAACCCGTAGATGATCAGCAGCACGCTGGGCGGGATGAGCGAGCCAAGGGTGCCCGCCGCCGCCACCGAACCGGAGGCCAGCGAGGGCGCATAGCCCGCCTTCAGCATCTCGGGAATGGCGATCCGCGAAAAGGCCGCTGCGGTGGCCACGCTGGAGCCGCTGGCCGAGGCAAAGAGCGCACTGGATGCAACAGAGGCCGTCGCCAGCCCGCCGGGCACCCGGTTCAGAAATACCCGCGCCGCGTTGAACAGCCCACTGGTGAGCCCCGCCCCGGAGGCCAGATAGCCCATCAGCAGGAACATCGGCACTGCCGAGAGGTTCCAGTCCCCGATCATCTCGTAGGGGATGGCCTTGGTGATGCCGATGGCGGGCATGGAGCCCATCATCAGCCAGATTCCACCAAAGGAGGTCAGCCCCATGGCAACCGCGATCGGGACACGCAGCAACACCGCAACCAGCATCACCACGACGCCGAACAATCCGATTTCAAGACGTTCCATTTCTGTCCCCTTAAACCTGTTCGACTGGCGCCATCTCGGCGCGGTAGCGTCCGGTCAGGATCTGCACGAGACGCAGCACCATCACCAGGCAGGCCATTGCCAGCCCCAGCGGAAGCAGGAATTTCGTTGGCCAGATCACCACCCGCCAGGTGCCCTCGACCATTTCGCCAATGCGCCACGACTGGATCGCCGGTGCCCAGGACAGCCATGCCAGCCCGCCATAGAAACAGGCGGACAGGGCGGTGCCGAGCAGCTGCGCGCCAGTGCGGGCCCGGCGCCCGAACTGCTCGTACAGCAGCTCCACCACGATCGAGCCATTGTTGATCTCGACCCAAGCCAACGGCAGGAAGACCGCTGCCACCATGTAGTAGCTGGCCACCACCTCGGCGGTGCCGGGGATCGGCGCGTTGAGCAGATACTTGCCCGCCACGTCCAGGGTCACGTGGAACATCATCAGCAGCAGAGCCCCCGCCGCCAATGTCGCCAAGACCTTGGCGATCATATCAATGATACGGTCTATCATTGCATCCGGTATCCGCCGTTCACGTCGATGACGCTGCCGGTGATGTAGTCGCTGTCGGCTCCGGCCAGGAAGGAGACCGCCCCGGCCACATCCTGCGGAGTGCCAATCCGGCCCTGCGGGATCGACTGGGCGACCTCGGCATCCTTGGCCGGATCAAGCGAGAGACGCAGCATCGGCGCATCGATCAGCCCCGGTGCGACCCCGTTGACGGCAACCCCCAGCGCGGCGCCTTCACGTGCCCCGGCCCGGATCAGACCAAGGACGGCGGATTTGCTGGCGATATAGGCCGAGCTGGAGCGATAGCCCCCGAGCTGTGCCGCCACCGAGGAAAAGCCGATGTAGCGCGCGCCCTCCACCCGACGGGCCGACCGCGCCTGCAGGAAGGCGCGCAGCAAAAGGAAGCTGCCGGTGCTGTTGATGGTCTGTGTGGTGTTCCACTCCTCCAGGGAGGTGTCGGTGAGCGGCCGACGCTGGCCGTTCTCATCGAGGATCAGCACCCCGGCTGCGGCCACCAGAACCGCGATCGCACCATGCTCGGCCTCGATCTCCGCGATCAGCGTGTCGACCACCTCCTCCTCGGCCACATCGAGGGCAAAGGCCAGATGCCCGGCACCGGGCAGGCCCTGGATTACCGCCTCGGCCGCCGCGCGGTCGAGATCCGTGCCAATGACGGTGAACCCATCTGTCGCCAGTCTTTCGCATACGGCCCGGCCAATGCCCCCCGCCGCACCCGTTACCAATGCCAATCCGGCCATGGTTGCCTCCTCAGGTCTGTGATCTTTCACATGATTGGATACATTTCGGCGATATAGTCAACCATAAATCTTAAAAATCGCCCATATTGGATAAAATCGAACAGACTCCTCTTGAGATCACCGTGCATTCCAGTCAAGCTGGCGACAAGCAAACCAAGGATGTGAGCATGGATGTAAACGGACACACCGTGGCCGATGGTGCCGCGACAGCGCTGCGGGAGATGATCCTGTCGGGGGAGCTCCGCCCTGCTGCGCGCGTGCATCAGGACCAACTGGCCGACCGCCTAGGCCTTTCGCGGACCCCGCTGCGCACGGCGCTGGCCACTTTGGCCAATGACGGACTGCTGGTCTATGAGGCCAACCGGGGCTATCGAGTGCGCGAATTTTCGGTCGAGAGCATTGGTAGCGTCTTTGAAATCAGAAGCGTGCTCGAAGCGCAGGCTTGCCGGATTGCCGGACGGCTCAGCTGCTCCGAAGAGATGCTGGACAGATTGGATACATTAGTGCGCACGGGCGACGACATCCTCGCCTCGGGTCGGCTCGACCCCAAGGATCTGCCTGCCTGGCGCCGGATGAACGTGGAATTTCACGAAGCGATCATCCAAGCTGCAATGAACCCCTGGCTGGAGGAGTTTGTGGCACGCACCCATAATGTGCCCATGGTCTCCGACCGGGTGATCCTCTGGGACGACTATGAGATCATCAAACGCTCCCATGACGATCACCACCGGATTGCCAAGTGCCTGCGTCAGGGCGATGGCGAGCGGGCGGCGGCAATCATGCACGAGCATGTGAGCTTTGCCGGGGACCTGCTCACCGAACGCCTCAGCAAGGATCCTGAAGCTGCCTTCGAACAGTTCATCGGCAGCCCCCATTCCGCGAATTCTAACCCCAAGGAAGATGAAACATGACCCTCAGAGTTTTCCATTCCCCAGCGTCGCCCTTCGTGCGCAAGGTTCTGGTCTGCGCCCATGAAAAAGGTCTCGAGCAACAGATCGAAAAGCTGCCCTCGCAGGCCTGGCCGGTCAAACGCGACCCGGTGATCGTCAAGGAGAACCCTTCCGGGCAGGTGCCCACCGGGCTGACCGGCGACGATGATCCCCTCTATGACAGCCGGGTGCTCTGCGCCTATGTGGATTCGTTGTCGGCAGAGACGCCGCTCCTTCCGTCCGAGGGCCGTGACCGTTTCGCAGCGATGACGCTGGAAGCGCTCGGCGACACGCTGCTCGGCGCGGCCCTGCTGTGCCGGTACGAATCCGTGCTGCGCCCCTCCGAATTCTACTGGGATCTGTGGCACGACAGCCAGATGGAGAAAGTCAACAGCGCGCTCGACGACCTGGAGGCACGCTGGCTCGACACGCTGAGTGCGCCGGTCTCCATCGGCAGCATCACCATCGGCTGTGCGCTCGGCTATCTCGATTTCCGCTTTGCAGATAAGGACTGGCGTAGCGGCCATCCGCAGCTGGCGGACTGGTACGCAGGCTTTGCCGAGCGGCCCTCTATGGTGGCGACTCAGCCGGTCGGCTAAGCACTCAACCGGACCTCGGGGTGGCGCCTTGCAGCTACATTGCGCCGCCCCCTGGCAACCCACGACCGGCTGGCCGGTGCCCGCTCCCGCGCCCGATGCAACGACAGCAGTGATTGTTGCTCGACTGTTTTGATCGCCACAAACCTCATGGTCGGTCGGGTTACGGCTTCGCAGATGGCCTCGGCGTCGATTGCGTCGGACTTCCCGCGTTTGACCTATGGCTTCACGTACATCGGCGGGAACAACCGCACGTCATGGCCCAATGCGGTCAGTTCACGGGCCCAATGATGCGCGCTGCTGCAGGATTCCATGCCAAACAGCCAGGGCTCCAACTTCGCAAAGAAAGGCAGAAACTGCGTCCGCCGCAAGGGCTTGTTGAACACTACTTCTTCACTGGAGGTCAGCCCGTGGACTTGGAAAACGTTCTTGGCCAGATCAACGCCAATTGTGGTAACTCGCACGGGGTGGCTCCTCTCATAACCGGATTTTGACAGCTGCACTATGGCGCATCGCGACACCGGTTGAAGCAGGAACCATCCACCCCATCAGTTTTGGTGAAGCCGCACTGCGGCGTGGCACGACTTGGCTAATGTCTCCTTCCGGGCCGGAAGCGTCGAGAGATGTGAGGGCCGACTTCCCAGGAAACATGCCCGCTTCCTGCGCCCTGGTGGCAAAGATCCGTTGGGTCGGGAATGCTTGGCACGGTCCTCTGAGAAGACTCAGAAAATTCGTCGGGAAGAGCCGGAAATGCGCGGCATTCGAAAAAGGGGGGGGGCAGTGGCGGACCGAGGAGGATTCGAACCCCCGACCCCCTGATTCGTAGTCAGGTACTCTATCCAGCTGAGCTATCGGTCCACTGCTGCAGGATTTAAGGCCCCTGCGAAAAAGAAGCAAGCCAATTTGGCAATCTTCCCAAAACCTTTTCAAACCAACCACATCGGGAGAATTTGAAAGCGTGGCGGACCGAGGAGGATTCGAACCCCCGACCCCCTGATTCGTAGTCAGGTACTCTATCCAGCTGAGCTATCGGTCCACTGCGGCGGGGTTTAGTCCTAGGGACTGAAGCGCGCAACCCCTAAAACAAAATCCTGCCAGTCTTTTTGAATTCCGCCAGTCTGACCGCCAGTCTGCCCCCTAGTCTTGCCGCCAATCCGGCGGCTCTTCGCGTCTTCACAGGGTTCCGTCGCCCTTGGGCAGGTGGATTTCAAAAAGACTGCCCTCAGCACCGGTTTCACGCAGCACCAAAGCGCCGCCATGCCCCTTGGTCAGTTCAGCGGCGATGGTCAGCCCCAAACCGCTGCCCCCCTTGCGCGCACTGCCCTGAAACGGGGTGAACAGATTGTCCTGGGCGCGTTGCGGCAGGCCCGGGCCGGTGTCAGAGACCGAAATCCACCAGGCGTCCTCATCCTCGCGGGCGGCGATGGTGACGCGGCCGGGGGTGCCAGTCGCGACAATCGCCTGACGGGCGTTGCGCACCAGGTTCATCACCACGCGAAACAGCTGTTCGCCATCACCGCGCAGCATCATGCCCTTTGGCACCTCATTGAGGATCTCAACCCCGGTTTCATCGGCCACCAGCAGTTCACTTTCGACGATATCCTCGACCAGTTCGCACAGCGCTATGCGGGCAAAGGTTGGTGCCGGCTCTTCGGCACGCCCAAAGGCCAGCGTGCCCTCACAAAGCGACACCGCCCGGGTAATCGAATTCACCAGTTTGGGGGCCAGCCGCCGCACCAGGGGATCCTCGCTGGCCTCGATCCGGTCGGTGAACAGCTGCGCAGAGGTCAGGATATTGCGCAGATCATGGCTGATCTTGGCCACGGCGCCGCCCAGTTGTGCCAGCCGTTCACGTTGGCGCAGCGCCTGGGTCAACTCGGTCTGCAATTGCATAAGCGCCTCTTCAGCCTCGCGCAGCTCGCGCACGCCAGCACTGGGGTGGATGATACCCCGGGCATCTTCCGGCGCGGCAGCGTAGCGCTGCATATAGCCCACAACCCCCTTGATCGGGCGCACCAGAAAAGCGCGGACGGCGGCAAACAGCAGCAAAGCGGTAAAAATGGAAATCACCGCCGAAAGCAGCAGCACCCGAATGCCATAATCAATCATTGCGCTGCGCAGCGGCGCGGTTTCAATGGTGATCTCGATCAGCAGCCCCGCATCACGCACCGGTGCGCCAATCACCCGGATGATCCGGTTTTCCGCGCTGAACAACTGCAAGAAGGCATCCCCGATCAGGGTAAAAGCCGAAGCCCGACGCAAATCATAGGTGCCTGCGATCTCTTGCGGAATAGGCGAGGACAGCATCAGCTGGCGGATCTCATCGCGGCGCAGCACCACGTTATAGACCCCGGCGTTTTCCAACAGCTCTGCCTCCAGCTCGGTATCCAGCATATCATCCGCCAGCAGCGCCAGAGAGGCAATCTGCGCCCGCTCCAGCCGGTCTGCCAGGTAATCAAGACGAAAGCGAGAGATCGAGGGCACGAAGATCAGCACCTCGGCCAGCATGACAAAGACAATGGTCAGAACCAAAAAACGGCCTGAAAGCGAATTCAGCATGGCGCTCTTTCCGGGTTAAGGGATCCAACGCTGCACAAAGCGCACCGCGCGCTTAACCAGCACACTGTCAAACAACCGTGGTGAGAAGTAGGCGCCAGCGACACGTTTATTGATCTCCCCGATTGACGGATATGGCGCCACCATTGCGGCAACCTGGCTCATCTTCAACCTATTTGCCAAAGCGAGCGACCACAATGAAATCAATTCTCCCGCTTGGTGCCCGACAATCGTCGCCCCCACCGGGCGCCCTTTGACCACCATCACCTTGATGAAACCCTTGGTTTTCAGCTCTGCCAGGGCGCGGTCATTATGGGCAAAATCAAACCGCGCCAATTCCACCCCATCGCCATGCCGGGCGCGGGCCTCGGTCTCTGTCAGGCCGACCTGGGCCAGTTCCGGGTCACTATAGGTGGCGCGCGGCAGGTGCAGTTCCTGCGCCCTGGACGGCAGGCCAAACAAAGCCGAGCGAATGATGACCCCGGCGTGATAGCCCGCCACATGGGTAAACTGCATCCCCCCCGCGACATCGCCAATAGCATAGACGCGACGGTTGCTGGTGCGCAGCGCCGCGTCCACCTTGATGCCGGTCTTGCTCGGCGTGATCCCGCCGGCCGCAAGATCCAGCCTGTCGGTATTGCTCTTACGGCCCACCGCCACCAAGAGATGCGAGCCGGTAAAGCGGCGCCCATCCCTGGTTTTCACCTCGATGGCACCAGCCTCGCCGCTGATCTGGGCCGCCATCGCGTTCTCGGCAATCACCACGCCCTCATTGCGCAGCGCGTCCAGCACAACGGCGGCGGCTTCTGGATCATCACCGCCCAACGCGCGCTCGCCTTCGATCACCGTGACCCTGCTGCCCAGCCGGATATGCGCCTGCGCCATTTCAATGCCAATCGGACCACCGCCGATGATCAGCAGATGCTCTGGGCGGTGGCTCAGATCAAACAGGGTTTCATTGGTTTCATAGGGCACAGTCTCCAGCCCCGGCACCGGCGGCACCAGCGGTACGGAACCCGTGGCGATCACCACCCGTCGGGCGCGGATCAAATGATTGCCGGCCTGTACCTCGGTTGGGGAAACAAAGCGGCCAAATTCACGGATCACCCGCACGCCGAACCCCTCGAATCGCTCTTGGCTATCCATCGGGGTGATCGCATCAATGGTGTTCTGCACATGGGTTTGGGCTGCGGCGTAGTCCACGGTCGGCGCCACCTCGGCCACGCCAAAGGCTGCGCTGGTACTTTGGCCATAGGCCGCCTTGGCGCTGGCCAACAGCGCCTTGGACGGCACACAGCCATAGTTCAAACAGTCACCGCCCATCCTGTGCCCCTCAAGAAGCACCACCGAAGCCCCCATCTGGCTGGCTCCTGCCGCCACCGACAATCCGCCCGATCCGGCCCCGATCACCAGCAGGTCACATTTCAGCCGGGTTTGGGATGCGGCATCGGTTGCCGGGGCAGATGTCATGGTTCAGCGCCCCTTTGTTGGGGGCTTGGGGTTGGGGTTGGCGCTTTTGGGGCGCAGGGTTTTGACGATGATCGGCATCACCGCCAAGACACACAGCCCCAGAAGCGGGCCGATCACATGCGGTTCCCACAGCAGGGACAGGTCTGGATCTTCGCCGCGATCAAAGACCTCTCCGACGCCGACCCCGATCCAGGTAAAGACAATTGCCCCCGGAATGATGCCAAGCGCCGTGGTCCACAGGAAATTGCCAAACCGCACCCCCACCAGCGCGGGCAACAGATTGGCGACAAAGAACGGCACTGCAGGCACCAAACGCAACAGCAGCAGCACCTCCACCTCATTCTGGCGCAGCGCATTCTTCAACATATGCACCCGGCCTTCACTCGCTTCTAGCTTCGCCGTAAGCGTCTCGCCCAATCCCAGGCGGGCCGCAAGAAAGATCGCCGATGCCCCAAAGGTCGCCGAGACCACGTTCAGCGCAGTGCCCGCGCCCAAACCAAACAGAAAGCCCCCCGTGACCGAGGCCACCGCCGCACCCGGCAAGGAAAAGGTCACAATCAGGACATACAGCCCGACAAAGAGCGCCACCAATCCCAGGTAATTCTGATCGCGAAAGGCCATCAGCGCCTCGCGGTTGTCGCGCAGCGTATCAAAGCTGAGGTAATCCTTCAGGGTCACCGCGCCGATCAGCGCCACCGCAACCACAGCGATCAGCGGCAGGTGGCGGGCAAGCCCTCGTTTTGGCGTCTTGGTCATATGTCTCATCTCTCTTGGTCGTCTGCCCCGGACCACAGGTCTAGCTGCCAATACCTGCTAGCGCCAAATGCACCCCAAGACGAGGTCTGGCATGGGCTTATCACGCGGCCTTGATCTGTTAGATGTGTTTTTGTGAAGATTCGCACCCTGCCCCGCCGATTTGCGGCATTTTGCGGCCTGCCCCGGTAAATTCCGGCCTTTTTGGCAGAAATCTTGCCCGGGCGCGACAAAAGTCAGGGCTCAGCGTTTGACTTGCCCGAGAATCCCTTCTAAAGACCGGGCTTCGAGATAAACACCACGGGGAGCGATTCCGCTGCCCCCTGTAGAAATTGGAGACCGGAGCGATGAAACGCACCTTTCAGCCCTCGAACCTGGTTCGTAAACGTCGCCACGGTTTTCGTGCGCGCATGGCCACCAAGGCAGGCCGCAAGATCCTTAACGCACGCCGCGCCCGTGGCCGTAAGGAGCTGAGCGCATAAGCGCGAGGCACCAAGGATTGACAGATATGACACCGCCGAAGGCCCCAAGGGACAGCGCAGCTGGCCACGGGAACCAGCCTTCGGCGGTTTCTGTTTGCCCAGCGCCCAAACAGACCGCAAAAAAAAGCCGGGCCTTGACCGTTCTGGCCAAGCGCAGCGCCTTTCTGGCCGCAGCCCGTGCCCGTCGTCAGGGCACCCAAGGCATGATGGTTCAGGGGCGCAAGCGCCGCGACGGCGAAACCGCCGAGCCCGGCTTTCGTGTTGGCTTCACCTGCTCCAAGAAGGTTGGCAATGCCGTGGCCCGCAACCGCGCCAAACGACGCCTGCGCGAAGCCGCCCGCCTAGTGCTGCCGCAACAAGGCCGCGATGGCTGGGACTATGTCCTGATTGGCCGCGCCAAGGAGACGGCAAGCCGCGATTTTCAGGATCTGCAGCGCGATCTGGCCTATGCGTTGAAAAAAATCCACGGGTGATCTGTTTCCAGCAGGCTCTTGCCCCTATTTTACCCCCATGACGCCGCTTGCCCATATCCTTGCCCTGCCGGTCCGCGCCTATCGGCTGCTTTTCTCACCCTGGGTGGGTTTCAACTGCCGCTATCAACCGACCTGTTCAGCCTACGCGCTGGAAGCCTATGAAAAGCATGGCGGCATCAAGGGGACCTGGCTGACGCTGCGCCGCATTGGACGCTGCCATCCGCTTGGGGGCAACGGCTATGACCCGGTGCCGGACCCAAAGCCCACCGCGCCACCAAAGTAATCGCCAGACAGTCCTGCCCCCCTGCCCGGACAGCGAGCCTGCTGCGGGGCCTAGTACTGGACTATTGCGACGCGCGTGCCCTTTTTCCTTGGCAAAGGCCGCGCCAGGGGCTAGGGGGCCGATATGCTTGATGATGATCAAACCGAAATCCATGCGCTGTTTGCCGGCGCGCCCTCGACCACCGAGTTCAAGAAGCTGCGCAAACGCATTGTGCGTCAGGCGCGTGAAGCGATTGAACAATACGGCATGGTGGAACGCCCCGCTGATGGCAGCACGCCGCGCTGGCTGGTCTGCCTCTCGGGGGGGAAGGACAGCTATACTCTCTTAGCTGTGCTCCATGAGCTGAAGTGGCGCGGGCTGCTGTCGGTGGATCTTTTGGCCTGCAATCTGGATCAGGGGCAACCGGGATTTCCCGCCACTGTGCTGCCCGCATTCCTGGAAAAGATGGGCGTGCCGCATCGGATTGAATATCAGGACACCTATAGCATCGTGGTGGACAAGATCCCGGAGGGACGCACCTTCTGCGCGCTGTGCTCGCGTCTGCGGCGGGGCAATTTGTACCGGGTCGCGCGTGAAGAAGGATGTTCTGCGGTCATATTGGGCCATCACCGCGATGATATTCTTGAAACCTTTTTCATGAATCTGTTCCACGGTGGGCGCCTGGCCACCATGCCGCCCAAGCTGCTGAACGAAGAAGGCGACCTTTTTGTCTATCGCCCGCTCGCCCATGTGGCCGAAGCCGACTGCGAGAAATTCGCCCGCGCGATGGACTATCCGATCATTCCCTGCGACCTATGCGGTAGTCAAGATGGGCTGCAGCGGCAGCAGGTGAAGCAGATTCTCGACCAGTGGGAATCAAACAGTCCCGGTCGCCGCCAGGTCATGTTCCGCGCCTTGACGAATGCACGTCCGTCGCATCTACTTGACCCCAAGCTTTTTGATTTTACCGGGTTGGAGCGCAATTCTGACGAAGATTCTGCCGATTCATCAGAAATACCCCTGTTGCGTTAACCCGCGAGTCAGAACCAGCCCTCTATTCTGCCGATGCACCCTGCTTTAGGCGAAAGGTCTGAACATGACAAAAGCGAATTCAGGTCTCCTTTACCGAATTCGAACAAGATTGGCTCCGGCGCTGCTTGCGCCGCCGATTCTTGCGTTCTTGCCTGCGCTCACCCTTGCAACTTTCTGGATCGGTGGCGAAGCTGCTCTGCTTTGGGTTGCTCTGGGTATGCCTGTTCTTTTTGCTGCTTTTGGCGGTTTTTCCGCCTATGGCCGAAACCTTGCGCCGCGCGACAGTGTAACAGGGCTGATGCTGCGCGAAGGATTTGAGCTAGACATGGAGCGAATCGTTGAAGATTGCGCCAGAACCGAGCTCCGGTCGGCGCTGTACTACATCGAAATTGACGACTTCAAAGAGCTGAGCAACCGAGAGGGCCAAGATGCCTGCGACCGGGTTATTCAAAGCTGCGGCGAACGTATCGCCAGCACCCTGCGCAATGGCGATACGGTTGCCCGAATCGGCGACAGCAAATTTGCCGTCTGCCTGACCCCGGTGCTGCAACTGGATCTGGAAACCTGCGTGCAGATGGCAGGGCGCATTCAATCCGCCGTGGAAGAGCCGATCTCGCTGGATGGCACCACGGTCTATGTCTCTTGCTCTATCGGGTTTTGCCTGAATACCCGCGCGCCCAGCAAATCCTATAGCGACTGGTCTGGCGCAGCAGCGGCGGCGCTGTCCGACGCTCAGCAAAACGGCCCCTCTGGGATCCGGGTCTTTTCCAACGATATGCATCAACGCAGCAAAGCCCATGGCAACCTGCGCGAAGAAGCCGCCGAAGCGCTGGAGGCCGGTCATATCCAGCCCTGGTTCCAACCGCAGATCTGCACCGACACCGGCCGCGTTTCAGGCTTTGAGGCCCTGGCCCGCTGGATGCACCCTGTGCGCGGCCTGATTCCGCCCGGCAAGTTTCTGCCCCTACTGGAAGAAACCGGTCTGATGGAACGCCTTAGCCAGGTCATGCTCTACCATTCTCTGACTGCGCTAAATGCCTGGGATGCCGCAGGTCTGAAGGTGCCGGCCGTTGGCGTCAACTTTGCCACCCAAGAGCTGCGCAACCCCAATCTGGCGGAAAACATCAAGTGGGAGCTGGAACGCTTTGATCTGCCCCCGGCGCGTCTGTCGATCGAAATTCTGGAAACCGTGATGACGGATCGGCCCGATGATGTGGTAACCCGCAATATTGCTGCGCTCAGCGATCTGGGCTGCCATATTGAGCTGGATGACTTTGGCACCGGACATGCCTCTATCTCGGCGGTGCGTCGCTTCAATATCTCCCGGATCAAGATCGACCGCTCTTTTGTGCTGCGTGCCGACCGCGACCCGGAACAGCAAAAACTGATTGCCGCGATCCTGACCATGGCCGAGCGCCTGGACCTGGAAACCCTGGCCGAAGGGGTGGAAACCGCCGGCGAGCACGCGCTCTTGTCGCAGCTCGGCTGTGGCCACGTGCAGGGCTTTGGCATTGGCCGTCCGATGCCCTTTGACCAGACGCTTGACTGGATCACCGCACACGAAGCCAAACTGCAAGAGGCCCCGGAAATCGGCCGCCGCACCCGCTGATCCCCGCTTTTTCCAACGTCGGGGCGTATTGCCGCCCCTGATTTCCCCGATTCCACTTGACCTTTGGGGGTCATCTCTGTTGAACCCACCGTGTCATTCCCTACACGAGGTGGCAGTCCCAAATGGACGACCAGAACAAGAATCTTATTCTCGCAATCGCACTCAGCAGCCTCGTGCTTCTTGGGTGGATGTTTTTTTTCCCACCCCCAGAGGTCGAACCGACACCGGAGGCCCTGGCAACAGAATCTGTGCCCGCGTCCGCAGGTGACACCGCAAGCAGCCCTGGCGCTGATGCGACCGGGGCTGTCACCAGCCAGACCAGCGAAGAGGCCAGTGCTTCTGATGCGCCACGGATCAAGATCGAATCTGATCGCATCACCGGCAGCATCTCGCTGCAGGGCGGTCGTATCGACGATCTGGCGCTGAAAGATTACCGCGTCACCAACGATGCCCCGGAAATCGTCCAGTTCCTGTCGCCTGTCGGCGAACAGGGTGCCTATTACGCTCTCTACGGCTGGGCTCCAGGCAGCGGTCTTACCGCTGACGATGTCCCCGGTGCCAATACCCTGTGGCACACCCCTGATGGCGCCCAGCTAACGCCAGACACGCCCGTGACCCTGACCTGGGACAACGGCAAGGGCCTGACATTCAGTCGCACCATCGCGGTGGACGAGAACTATATGTTCTCTGTCAGCCAGTCGGTCAGCAATGCCTCTGGCAGCAATGTCTCGCTTGCGCCCTATGGCACATTGGCCCGCCATGGCGAGCCTGAGGATATGAAGAACTTCTTCATCCTGCACGAAGGCCTTGTTGGCATGGCCGATGGCGAGCTGTCAGAGCTGGACTATTCCGATGTCGCCGATTTTGACATTGACCCGCGCGACGGGTCGCGCTCTGAGGTCAAGCAGGTGGAAGGCAACGGCTGGATCGGCTTTACCGATCACTACTGGATGTCGACGCTGATCCCGGAGCCGGGCCAGTCCTTCCGCTCGATTGCCAAATATGACGAGCGTCGCAATATCTATCAGACCGATATCGTGCTGCCCACCGTCACCCTGGCCGATGGCGCCAGCACCGAGGTTACCACCCAGCTGTTTTCCGGTGCCAAGGAATGGGCCACCATTCGGGCCTATGAAAAGGGCGGCATCGCCGGTTTCCTCGACAGTATCGACTGGGGCTGGTTCTTCTTCCTGACCAAACCGATCTTTGCAGTTCTGCACTGGCTGAATGGTCTGATTGGCAACATGGGCTGGGCGATCATCGCGCTGACCGTGCTGATCAAGATCCTGGTCTTCCCGCTGGCTTATAAATCCTACGCCTCCATGGCCAAGATGAAAGAGCTGCAGCCAGAAATGGAAAAGCTGAAAGAGCGCTCTGGCGATGATCGGCAAAAGCAACAGAAAGAGATCATGGAGCTGTACAAGCGGGAAAAAGTGAACCCCGCTGCCGGCTGTTTGCCGATCCTGATCCAGATCCCGATCTTCTTCTCGCTCTACAAGGTGATCTTTGTCACGCTGGAACTGCGCCATGCGCCGTTCTTTGGTCCCTTCCAGGATCTGAGCGCACCGGATCCCACCTCGATCATGAACCTTTACGGGCTACTGCCCTGGGCCGGGCCAGCACCCGAAAGCCTGCTAGCATTGGTCTTTATCGGTATTCTGCCGCTGCTCTTGGGTATCTCGATGTTCTTGCAGCAAAAGCTGAACCCGGCGCCTACGGATCCGACACAGCAAATGATCTTTGCCTGGATGCCTTGGGTCTTCATGTTCATGCTGGGGGGCTTTGCCTCGGGGCTGGTGGTATATTGGATTGCCAACAACACCATCACCTTTACCCAGCAGTATCTGATCATGCGCAGCCATGGCTACACGCCGGATGTGTTTGGCAATATCAAGGCCAGCGTCAAGCGAAAGCCAAAGGCCGAGAACAAATGACAGCAACTGTCAAACAAATGTGGCGGCACCCGATCAAAGGGGTCGGGGCCGAACCATTGACACAGGTCCGTCTGGAGACAGGCGGGCCTATGCCGTTGGACCGGGCTTGGGCTGTGCTGACCGGCAAGGCCGAGGATACCGGCGCATGGCAGCACTGCCGCAATTTTGCCCGCGGCTGTTTCGGGCCCGAACTGATGGCGGTTACGGCTGAAACACAGGGGGCCCAGATTACGCTGCGCCACCCGAAACAGGGTGAAATCACCCTGAACCCTGCAACTGATGGCGCAAAACTGATCGATTGGCTGCAACCGATCTACCCGACTGATCGGCCGCAGCCGCACAGCCTGATTGCGGCCCCGGCGGGCGGCATGGCAGATGCCAGTTTTTCGGCGCTCTCGATTCTGTCGCTTAGCTCTCTGCGGGCGCTGGGGGAAACCCTGGGGCAGAAGCTGGACCCGCGCCGGTTCCGTGGCAACCTGTGGATCGACGGCCCTGCCCCCTTTGAGGAATTTGACTGGGTTGGGCGCCAGTTGCAGATAGGTGAGGTGCGTCTGGAAGTGGTCGACCGCATCACCCGTTGTCGCGCGACCGAAACCAACCCGGACACAGGCAAGCGCGACGCCAACACGCTAAAGGCCCTGCGCGAGCACTGGGGCCACACCGATTTCGGCATTCGTGCCAAGGTGCTGTGCGATGGGAAAATCGCCCTCACCGATACCCTGGAGGTTCTCTGATGCAGATCCCATTCTCTCTCGCCGAAGAGCCAGATCCAATCGCCGCTGAAAAGGGCCGCAAACTGTTTGCCGGCGAATCGGAATTTGTCAAAGGCGTCGTTGCCATGTCCGGCCTGCCCGAGGCCGACCGTATGGAAGTCTGCTTTGCTGGGCGTTCCAATGTAGGCAAATCCAGCCTGATCAACGCGCTGACCGGCACCAAGGGGCTGGCGCGGGCTTCCAACACACCGGGCCGCACGCAGGAAATCAACTTCTTCACCCAGGGGCCGGACCTCTATCTCGTCGATCTGCCCGGCTATGGCTATGCCAATGCGCCGCTGGCAGTAGTGGAAAAGTGGCAGAAACTGCTGAAACGATATCTCAGCGGTCGCCAGACCCTGCGCCGCGCCTTTGTGCTGATTGACAGCCGCCATGGCGTCAAGGATGTGGATGAAGAGATCATGAGCCTGCTCGACAGTTCCGCCGTGACCTTTCAATGCGTCATGACCAAGGCCGACAAGGTCAAAGCCAAGGACCGCGAGAAGGTGATAGAACAGGTGCGCACTGCCCTGTCCCGCCACCCGGCAGCCTATCCTGAAATCGTGCTGACCTCGTCGGAAAAAGGCGATGGCATCGCCACGCTACGCTCTATCATCACGGGCCTTGAGTAGGTGCTATCGCGCCTGCTGCCCTATGTGATGCTGCTGGCAATCACTGCTGCCGGGTTGATCCCGGCGGGGTGGATGCCGGCGCATGCAGGTAACGGCAAGGTGCTTTTGGTCATCTGTACCACCGATGGGGTCGAGGAGCGCTGGGTTGATCTGGGCGACGACGCGCCGCAGCCTATCCCGGCTGACCAGATGGATGACCGCAGCTGTCCTTTTTCAGCCCTATCAACCCATGGCAACCTCCCCCAGAACACGCCGCTTGTGCTCGATCTGACACCCTCCCTTGGGGCCCGCTGGGCACATGAGAGCTTTACCCATTATTCTGCCGGCTTCCACTGGCGCTACGATGCACGCGGGCCGCCTGCCCTCTCCTGAACCTTCAAAACACCAACGTTTTATCGCAGCCGACCGGGGCACCCCCCGGTAATGGCGCAGTTCAGATATGGAGAAATCCCATGGCGACCAGCCAACCGCATCCTGCGGGCCAATCGCGCTCGCTCACCGAAAAATTCTATTTTGCCGCCTGGCGCTGGCATTTTTACGCCGCGCTTTATGTCATCCCCTTCTTTGTGACCCTTGCCATCACCGGCCTGATGATGATGGTCATCACCCAGTTCGACGGGCGGGATGGCGAAACCATCCAGGTCACCCAGGGAGAAACCGCCCTCAGCCTGATCGAGCAATCGCAACGGGTTCTCGCCGCCCAGCCCGGCACCATTGCCGAATGGATCGGTCCCAAGGCGCCTGATCTTGCCGCTGTGTTCCGGGTCAAGACCGAAGAAGGCCAACGCCTGGTGGCCCTGAACCAGTACACCGGAGAAGTGATCGAGATCTGGGACCGCCGCGCTGGCTGGTATGATTTCGCCGACAATATCCATTCGGACCTGCTGATCGGCACCACTGGTGACCGGATGATCGAAATCGCAGCCGGGCTCGGCCTGGTGTTGATCTTCACCGGGCTTTACATCTGGTGGCCTCGCGGCAACGCCATGTCGGCCTTTGTGCCGGATCTGCGCGCCCGAGGCCGCGCCCTGTGGAAGAACCTGCATGCGGTCACCGGTTTCTGGATTTCGGCCATGCTGGTGATTTTTCTCATCTCTGGCCTGTCCTGGACTGGCATCTGGGGGGGGAAGATGATGCAAGCCTGGAGCACCTTTCCGGCTGAAAAATGGGACAATGTCCCCCTGTCCGATTCGATCCACGCCGATATGAACCACGGTGCCACCAATGACGTGCCCTGGGCGCTGGAACAGACCCCGATGCCCGCATCAGGATCGCAGGCTGGTATCACTGGCATTCCCGATGGCACCGCGATCAATATCGACAGCCTGGTAACGCTCGGCCGCAGGCTGGGCATGGAGGGGCGCTTTCGCGTGGCATATCCCGGCGGCGACGGTGGCGTCTGGACCATCAACCGCGACAGCATGAGCAGCGATTCAGATGATCCCTTTGTCGATCGCACCATCCATATCGACCAATACACCGGCAAGATCCTCGCGGATGTGAAATACGAAGACTATTCCTGGGCCGGCAAGGCCATGGCCGTGGGCATTCCGTTTCACATGGGGCTTATGGGCACCTGGAGCTTTGTCCTCAACGTGGTTTTCTGCCTGTCGGTGATCTTTGTCGCACTGTCCGGTCTGGTGCTCTGGGTCAAGCGCCGCCCTTCCGGGGCGGGCCGTCTGGCCGCCCCGCCGGTGCCTGCTGAAATGCCCTTCTGGAAAGGTGCTGTTTTGATTGGTCTTTTCACCTCGATGGCCTTCCCGCTGGTCGGCGCAACGCTATTGGCTGTGCTGGCCTTTGATCTGCTGATCCTCAGCAATATCCCTGCGATGAAACGCGCCTTGAGCTGACCGGGCTGGCGTCGCCCTGCACCTTCACCAGGGGGCGGTGCCTGAGGTCATGGGGCCTGTTGCGTCCCTTGAGGCCCCATTGACCCAAAGCCCCCGCAGAGCCTGGAGAGCGCTGCGGGGGCGGTTTTTTTGGGGGGGCGGCATTCCTGCCACCGTCAAACGTGCTGCGCGCCGTTCACCTCGATCTCGGCCCCCGAGATGTAAGAGCTTTCCTGCGAGCAGAGAAAGAAAATAGCCGCCGCCACTTCTTCGGGTTGGCCCAGACGCTGCATCGGCAGTTTTTCGACGATCTTATCGGTGCCCGGCGACAAAATCGCCGTCTCGACCTCTCCCGGTGCGATCGCATTGACCCGCACCCCGAGGGGCCCAAAGTCATGTGCCATCTCACGGGTCAACGCGGCCAGCGCCGCCTTGGACGTGGCATAGGCCGCCCCGGCAAAAGGATGCACCCGGCTGCCCGCGATGGATGTCACATTGACCACCGATCCCTTGGCCGCCGCCAATTCATCCTTCAGCCCGCGTGCCAGCACCACCGACGAAAAGAAATTGACGTGAAAAACCTTACCCCAGGTCATCAGGTCGGTGTCCAGGGTGTTCAAACGCGCGCCATCAGGGCCCTTGGGGGAAATGCCGGCGTTGTTGACCAGTGCATCCAGACGGCCGCCCAGGCGCTCTTGAATGATGCCCACCGCGTTGATGGTATCGCTAGGGTCAGACAAGTCCAGCTGGACATGGTCTTCGCGACCGCCGCCCCAGGGGCATTCCTCGGGGAAGGGATGGCGCGAACAGGTCATCACGCGCCAGCCTTCGGCATTGAACCGGCGCACTGTGGCATGGCCGATACCCCGGCTCGCACCGGTCAGAAGCAAAGTCTTTTGGCCCATCACACACTATCCATCTATTTGAAGCCTCTGCCGACACTATCAGCGCGCGGCTGCACTGCAATCGCTAT
Organism: Pseudophaeobacter profundi; assembly: GCF_029697505.1. Classification (GTDB taxonomy): domain Bacteria; phylum Pseudomonadota; class Alphaproteobacteria; order Rhodobacterales; family Rhodobacteraceae; genus Pseudophaeobacter; species Pseudophaeobacter profundi. The sequence goes on from NZ_JARJEF010000008.1 coordinate 172,466, forward strand.
GTGGCACTTGGCAGCGACGCCGGAAGCGCGTAACACCAGATGCCAAAGGGACCCCGAGCCATGAAGAAACAAGACATGAACCGCGACTGGATTGCCACTGCCGAAACACTGTCAAGCGCCCTGCCCTATTTGCAGCGCTATGATGGTGCCATTGTTGTCATCAAGCTGGGTGGCCATGCCATGGGCAGCGACGAGGCGATGGAAACATTTGCCCGCGACATCGTGCTGATGCGCCAGGTTGGGGTCAATCCCGTCATCGTGCATGGCGGTGGCCCGATGATCAACGCCATGCTGGACAAGCTGCAGATCAAGTCCGATTTTGTCGATGGCAAGCGGGTCACCGATCAGGCCACCATGGAAGTGGTGGAAATGGTGCTCTCAGGTGTGGTCAACAAGCGCATTGTGCAAGCGATCAACGCGCAGGGTGGCCGGGCCGTGGGACTGTCTGGCAAAGACGCCAATCTGATCACCTGCGATCAGGCCGATGCCAAGCTGGGCTTTGTTGGCGCACCCGCAGATATGGACCCGCAGGTGCTGCACGAGCTGTTTGAAAAGGACATCATCCCGGTGATTGCCCCCATCGGGGCTGGTCGCACGGGTGAGACCTTCAATATCAATGGCGATACTGCGGCTGGCGCCATCTCCACTGCGCTCAATGCCGACCGGCTGCTGCTGCTCACTGATGTGTCCGGCGTCAAGGATGCCAGCGGCGAGGTTGTGACCGAATTGAAAGCTGCTGATGTGGAACGGCTGACTGCCGAAGGCGTCATCGCAGGGGGCATGATCCCCAAGACGGAAACCGCTCTGGCGGCCGTTCGTTCCGGTGTGCGCGCCTGTACCATCGTGGATGGCCGGGTCAAAAATGCGGTTCTGCTGGAACTTTTCACCGATCACGGCGCGGGTTCGATGATCCGCGCCTAGGCTCTGGCCCAATCTCGTCGATTTTACGCCCCAGATGTTCCAAGGATCTGGTATCATCCCCCCAGGCTAGCCACGCCCTTGGGGGGGACCATGACAGTACAATATTATGCCGAGGCCACTCGGATCGCGGCTCAGCCCTGCGCTGCCACGCGCTCTCGGGCCCAGCGATATCTTCAGGTGGAACAGGTCGCGCAGGCGCAGGGGCTAGAGATCTACGGCGCCTTTCGACCTGCAGAGGCAGATCGGCCCGCCGTGGGCCTGTCGCTGGGTACGCTGGTTCTCTTGGGGACTGGCGGGCAATTCTGGCCACGTTTCACCAAGTCGTGCGAATATGCAGATGGTCAGCCTGATCCGATTGATCGCTGGTCGACCCGCATTGTCACGGCAATCGCCAGGGATCTGGGGGCAACGGCATATTTTCCATTTGGTGCGCCGCCCTATCAGCCCTTTGTCGCCTGGGCGCTGGCCTCGGGCCGTGCCTTCACATCACCGTCACAAATGCTGGTGCATGATCGCTATGGTATGCTGACATCATATCGCGGGGCTCTGCACTTTGATCAATCCTTTGACATACCCCCCCCTGTTTTGGCACAGTCTCCCTGCGCGACCTGTACATCCAAACCGTGTCTCACTTCCTGCCCTGCGCAGGCGCTGGTTGACGGCGGCCCCTATGATCTGGCGGCCTGTCACCACCACCTAGATAGCCCGGCCGGTACGCCCTGCATGACGCAGGGATGCCTTGCGCGTTGTGCGTGCCCTCTTAGCCAGCGGGCCGGAAGATGCTCTGACCAAACCGCCCATCACATGAGGTATTTTAACCCGTCATGACCCGAACCCTGATTCTGACCCGCCACGCCAAATCCGCCTGGGATACCAACTCCCCCAGCGACCATGCCCGCCCCCTGAACAACCGGGGCTACAGATCTGCCGCCGCCCTGGGCGACTGGCTGCGTCTGACAGGGCAAGGCCCCGATCAAATACTGTGCTCTTCAGCGCAGCGGAGCCGCGAAACCCAGGCTCAGTTACAACTCGACACGCCAACCATGTTCATCGAGCGGCTCTATCATGCCAGCCCGGACATCATTTTTCAGGCGCTGCGCGAAGCCGAACACAACCGCGTCATGCTGATCAGCCACAACCCCGGCATCGCCGCCTTTGCCCATGCCATCGTCGCCACCCCCCCGGATCACAATCGCTTTGGCGACTATCCAACCGGGGCCACCTTGGTGGCGCGATTTGATATCGACAGCTGGGCAGATCTGAACTGGGGCACGGGCCGCGTGATGGATTTTGTCGTACCCCGCGAATTGCTGAGCGAACCGGTCGACGCATAGCGCGACATAGCGCCGCTCCAGCGCGGGAGGCTTGTGGCAAAGCGAATCTGCACTGCCTAGGATCAAGCCTCCGGTAGAATTTGGTTCGCCATCGCAAAACCGTACGTCCCTTGACAGGAGCCCAGCCCATGATGCACCGCCGTTCCGTATTACTCGCAGCTTTGTCCCTGCCCATTGCCAATCTACCAGCCATGGCTGCTGCCGAGCCGGATATACTGGTGATGAAATCCCCCACCTGCGGCTGCTGCAGCGCCTGGGTGACCCATCTGGACGCCGCCGACCTGGGCCAGATTGAAAGCCGCAACCTTCCGGACGAACGGCTCTGGGAGATAAAGGCGCGGCTGGGGATCACTGAAGCGCTGGCCTCTTGCCACACAGCACTGCTGCTGGGCCGCTATGTGATCGAAGGTCACGTCCCTGCCAGCGACATTCGCCGCCTGATGCAAGACCAGCCAGACGCGCTGGGACTGACGGTTCCGGGCATGCCAATTGGATCGCCCGGCATGGAAATGCAGGATCAGAAAGAAGCCTTTGACACCCTGCTGATCCATGCGGATGGCACCACCTCCGTCTATGCAACACATTCCTGATTGATCACAGATCTGGCCTGATCGCAGACAGCTCTGGGCGAAATAAGAAAGGCCGGGCACAGTGCCCGGCCTTTTTGTTTGCTATGCATTGCAGCCTTAGTGACCCAGGATCTGGCTCAGGAACAGCTGCGTGCGTTCGCTTTTGGGATTGTTGAAGAACTCTTCCGGTTCGTTCTGTTCCACAATCTGGCCCGCATCCATAAAGATCACCCGGTTCGCCACCTGACGGGCAAAACCCATCTCGTGGGTCACGCAGAGCATGGTCATCCCCTCTTCGGCCAGCTCGATCATGGTATCGAGCACCTCTTTGATCATCTCAGGGTCCAGCGCCGATGTGGGTTCATCAAACAGCATGATCCGCGGCATCATGCACAGGCTGCGCGCGATCGCCACTCGCTGCTGCTGCCCACCCGAAAGCTGGCCTGGATATTTATTGGCCTGATCGGGAATCTTGACCTTTTCCAGAAAGTGCATCGCCCGTTCTTCAGCTTCTTTTTTGGGGGTCTTACGCACCCAAATCGGAGCAAGCGTGCAGTTTTCCAGAATGGTCAGATGCGGGAACAGGTTGAAGTGCTGGAAACACATCCCCACTTCCGAACGGATTTTATCAATGTTCTTCAAGTCATTCGACAACAGTGTCCCATCCACTTCGATGGATCCCTGCTGGTGTTCCTCCAGTGCATTGATGCAGCGGATCAAGGTGGATTTGCCCGAACCTGAAGGCCCACAGATCACGATCCGCTCTCCCTGGTTGACCGTCAGGTTGATATCGCGCAGCACGTGAAACGACCCGTACCACTTGTTCATCTGGTTGATGGTGATCGCGATTTCATCGGAGACTTGCATTTGAGAAGTGTCAGCCATTGTCCGGCCTCCTTATCGATGACCAGTGGCGAGACGACGCTCGAGCCACTGAGAGTATTGAGAAATGCCGTAACAAACGACAAAGAAGAGAGCGGCTGCGAAACCCAGAAGTTCCCAGTAGACCCCATTCCATTCCGTCGAGGCCAGAACGGGACCGCGGATCATGCCGACCAGATCGAACATCGAAATGACCGAAACCAGCGTGGTATCCTTGAACAGGCCAACAGCAACGTTGACGATGCCCGGAATAGAGATCTTCAGCGCCTGCGGCAGGATGATCAGGCGCATCGCCTGTGGGTAGTCCAACCCCAGACTGTCGGCCGCCTCATACTGGCCCTTTGGAAGCGCTGCGAGCCCGCCGCGGATCACCTCGGCGATATAAGCCGCCGAGAAGAGCGTGATCATGATGACCACCCGCAGGAACAGATCCACCGTCGCATCCGGCGGGAAGAAGTAGGACAGCATCACCGAGGCCACAAACAGCAGCGTGATCAGCGGTACACCGCGCACGAATTCGATAAAGACCACGCAGATCCATTTGATCAGCGGCATAGAGGACTGACGCCCCAGTGCCAGAGCAATCCCCAGCGGCACCGACAACGACACGCAGGTCACGCCAAGCATCATGTTGAGCATGAAGCCACCCAAATCCCGCGAGGGCACCGCAGTCAGCATTGCCGTTTCCGAGGCATTCTCTGGGATCAGCATGCCACCGATCTTCCAGATCACCAGCGCCGAGACAATGGCGCCAAAGAACCCGGCGGCAAAGCTGCCTTTGCCCAGTTTCTGGAACACCACCGCAGCAGCAGCAAACCCAAGCATCGCCACAATCGGCACCATGATGGAACCGCCCCAGATCAGCCAGAAGGCCAGGAAGGGGTAAATCACGGTAAAGCCCAGCAGTTTGCGCGGCAGGTCAAAGAACAAGACTGGTGCCATGGCAAAGAACAACAAGATCAGCGCCAGGTTCGGGCGCCAGTATTCTTCTTCCGGGTATTTGAAGCCATAAAGCAACTGCTGCCAGCGTTCCGCCAGGACAGAGAAACAGGCCCCTGTTTTACCCTGCAGCACCTCGCGGCATTCCGCCAGTGACGAGGTCGTCCAGATTCCGTTCAGGATCCAAGGCAGGGTACTGCTGAGAACCTTGTAGAGAACCGCAATCGCCACAAGGGTCAGGATGCCATTCGGGATATTCGAGAACAGGTTCTCGCGCACCCATTTATAAATCCCGGTTTCTCGCGCAGGTGGCGGCGATTCAGGGATAACGCTGGTCGCGACAAAAGCAATCGGGTTGTTGTTTTTATTGTCACTCATGGCTCAGCGCTCCTTCAGCTTAACGGAGGCATTATAGAGGTTCATCCCCATCGAGATCAGCAGCGAGGCCGTGAGGTAAAACAGCATCAGCAGCAGCACGCATTCGATCGCGCGCCCCGTCTGGTTCAAGGTGATCCCGCCCAGTGTCGCGGTGATATCAGCATATCCCACTGCAATCGCCAGCGAAGAGTTCTTGGTGATGTTCAAGAAGTTAGAGATCAACGGCGGGATGATCACCCGCAGCGCCTGCGGCAGCACCACCAGGTTCATGATCCGACCAGGACGCAGCCCCAAGGCAGCAGCTGCTTCTGTTTGTCCACTGGAAACCGCTTGGATGCCAGCACGCACGTTTTCCGCGATAAAGGCACCAGTATAGATCGACAGAGCAAACCACAGCGCAATCAAGGGCGCACCGATTTGAATGCCGCCGCGCAGGTTGAATCTGTTGGCGAGCGGATCTGGTGCATCCAGGCCGATTGGTTGCCCGAGAAGGAAAAAGATGATCACGGTGGGCAAAATCAGGATTGCCAGACTTGGCCAGCCCATCGGTAACAGCTTACCGGTATCATACAGCAGTTTCGTGGCATAACGACGATAGGCGAACATCGCAAAAATCGAGACGAAGAAAACAGCAACAACAATCATCGACCCGTCATTCCACACCGGCGCAGGTGCATAAATGCCCCGGTTGGTAAAGGCGAAGAGACCAAATACCAGCTCCCGCTCTGGATTCTCACCCAGATAGGCCCTCGCACCCGGCATCACGGCGGTCATGATGGTAAAAATGATGATGATCCAGATCAGCACCGGAATGTTGCGAAAGATCTCAACATAAACGGCCATCAGTTTGGACACCAACCAGTTGTTGGACAACCGCAGCACCCCGGCGATCACACCAAAGATCGTGGCGGTTATACAGGCCAGGACAGCAACCAGCAGGGTGTTGAGAATCCCGACAAGGGCGGCGCTTGCATGGCTTGACTGGCTATCATATTCGATCAGACGCTGGTTGATATCATAGCCCGAACGATCGCCGAGGAAATCGTAAGAGATATTCAGGCCAGCAGCCCGCAGATTCTGAATAAGATTGTTTCCCAGATACCAGATGGCCAGGGCAAGAACCAAGGCGGCTATCGCCTGGAAGGTCAGCGATCGATAGCGGGTATCGTTGACCAACATGGACAGTCGGAACTGTTCCTTTGGTGGGTCAGTGAGAGTTGACATGAATGAGAGATCCCCGTGGCTCATAGATCTATCCTTCGGCGGGGTTGGGTCCCTGCTCGCGTCAGATCTAAAGCGTTCTTTGAGTGGATAGTAACTGTAAGAAAAAGGGCGCAGGAAGCCCTGCGCCCTTTCCTAGTTGGATCTTAGCGGAAAGGAGGCGAATACAGCAGGCCGCCTTTGGTCCACTGTGCGTTCAACCCACGCGCCAGACCGATGGGGGTGGCTTCACCGATGTTGTTGGCAAAGACTTCACCGTAGTTACCACCAGCGGCAATTGCGTTCTTGGCCCAGTCAGCCGACAGACCAAGCATCTCGCCCAGGGTACCTTCGGTGCCCAGCAGACGGTTGATTTCAGGGTTGTTGGTGCCAGCGGCCATCTCAGCGAGATTCGCAGATGTCACACCCAGCTCTTCAGCAGAGATCAGTGCATTCAGGGTCCAGCGTACAACATCACCCCATTCGTGGTCGCCGTGACGGACCAGTGGGCCAAGAGGCTCTTTAGAGATGATTTCAGGCAGCAGCGCGTGCTCATCGGGTGCCTCAAAAGTGGCACGAGTGGCCGCCAGGCCGGATGCATCCGTGGTGTAAACGTCACAGGCACCTGCCAGGTACTGCTGCTGCGCTTCTGCGTTGGTTTCGATTGGAACCGGCTCGTAGCTGATGTTGTTGGACCGGAAGAAATCCGCCAGGTTCAGCTCGGTGGTGGTGCCGGTCTGAATGCAGACTGTGGCGCCATCAAGTTCTTTGGCCGAGGAAACGCCCAGCTCTTTCGGGACCATAAAGCCCTGACCGTCGTAGTAGTTCACGCCGGTGAATTCAAACTTCAGATCAACATCGCGCGAGAAAGTCCAGGTGGTGTTCCGGGCCAGCACGTCGATTTCGCCAGAGGCCAGCGCGGTGAAACGCGTCTTGCCGGTGGTTGGCACAAATTCAACAGCGGTCGCATCACCCAGTACAGCCGCAGCAACAGCGCGACAGAGGGCAACGTCAAAGCCTTCCCATTCGCCACTCGCATTTGGGGCAGCAAATCCGACCAGACCAGTGGTGACGCCGCAGTTCAGTTTGCCGCGTGCCTTCACGTCGTCCAGCGTGCCAGCAGCTGCTGCACCAGCAGACAGACCGGCAATGGTCAGCGCGCCCAAAATAACGGTATTTTTCATATTTACCTCTTCCTGATGTCCCACCTATTTCGGTGGTTTTTTTGCCCGGCAGGCAGGCCGCCGGATATGGTTTGAAATAGGGCAGAGCCCCTTTCGTACAGGGAGTTTGGGCGCATTCATCAACAAACGTCAAGTGTGCGATCATGAAATTCGATGTCCGCATAGCGTACTTTTGCTATTCGATACAAAATTTCACGATCACGACTCCTGCCGCAACTTGCTGTCTTTTCAGCTAAAGTCGTAAAATGCTTTAGCGTGTATAAAGGCGGTGCGTTTCAATTCAGCAGTTGTTTCGGCCTCTTCATCGCTGCCCCACTGCTCTGCCTGCCAGGCTTCATCCAAACGCGAGATCCGCCAAATATCATCCGCCGTGCGCCAATCTTGCGCCGCAGCAAATCCCAGCACCAGGGAACCGGACATCGACACAAGGTCGTGAAATGCTGCCAGCTGAAAGGGGCTCAGCCCATGTACAGCATGACGCAGGCTGCGCAGCGCCGCCGCATCCTGGGGCCGATGCAGCAATCCGGTGCGCGGCTCTAGTCGGACACCAAGGGCCTGTTCGGCCCAGTCCAGCGCCGGATCCCATTCTGCCGCCTGACGCTGCACCAGTTCCTGTGGCGAATCGGCGCGATAGCACAGCAGATCCGAATCGCCGTATTCCGCCAGCATATCCGCGACTTCACCGTGTTGATTCGCAACCTTGTCGATCGCAGCATTGGCAGATCGGGTAAAAGGCATGGTCTCTGGATTGATCACCTCGGACTGGGCATCCCATTCAGTGGCGATAGCCTCGGCCATGGCACGGCTGGGCACCATCAGTGCGGCCTTCGCCGGGGTCTTGACCATGCGGCCATCCAGCGCCACGCCAAACCCATCTTCCGCCTCGGTCACGTCTGCCTGTTTCCAGAACCGTTTCTGCGCCCAGTTGCTCATGCCTTATGCCTTCCAAATCTGTTGCAGCAGCGGTGCCAATTGCGCAAAGCTGCTGATGACATGATCCGCACCCAGCCCGGCCGCCGGGTGATAGCCCCAGTCCACGGCAATCGTGCAAACGCCAGCCGCGCGGCCCATGTCGATGTCAAAACTTGTATCCCCAATCATCACCGCCTGCTCTGGCGCGAGCCCGGTTTCCGCCAGCGCCGTCAGCACCATCGACGGATGCGGTTTAGAGGGGTGATGATCCGCCACCTGCCGGGTGACAAAACAGGTCAGCCCATGCGCCTCTATCAGCGCATCCAGGCCGCGTTGCGATTTGCCAGTTGCCACCCCAAGCAAATACTCAGGGACTGCATGCAACGCCGCCAGGGTTTCGGCCGCACCGGGAAACAGTGGCGAATGGCCCGCCCCCTGCGCCAGGCGCTGGGTCATATAAGCGGATTTATAGCCCGCAACCAACTGTGCCTGCTGATCCGCCGAGGCCTGCGGTGCGAGTTGGGCCATGGCCAGCGGCAGCGACAGGCCCACAATCGACAGGATATCGCCGTGGTCGGGCGGTGTCAGTCCGGCCCCGTCAAAGGCCAGCCGCATCGCGGCGGCAATGGCACTCTGGCTATCTGCCAGGGTGCCGTCCACATCAAACAGGATCAATCGCAGATCTGCGCTCACAGCAGCGCCTCAAAGGGATCATCTGCCGCCAGATCTTCGCTCCAGCCGAAAGTATTCCAGCTGTCTTTCATGTGATCCGGCAGATCCGCAGTGACAACGATGTCCTTGCGGGTGGTCGGATGTTCAAACACCATGCGCCGCGCGTGCAGGTGCAGCTTCTTGCTGATGTCACCGCCCAGCTGTGCGCCCCAGCCATCGCCAAGGTTTTCCTGGCCCGAACCACCGTATTTGCCGTCGCCGATGATGGGATGACCAATTTCCGCCATATGCACCCGCAGCTGGTGGGTGCGCCCGGTCACCGGTTCCATCGCCACCCAAGCAGCCCGACCAGCCACCCGATAGAGTGTCGCGTAAAAGGTATGCGCCCGTTTAGCGCCGGGGGTGCGATCAATCTCGGACGGATGCACGGCGATCATCTTTTCGCCTTCACCGCTGCGGCCATGGCCCGCAGCCTTGACCAGGCCCGCCTTGATTTCCCCCAGATAGGGGGTCGGCACACCAGCCACCAGCGCCCAGTAAATCTTGCGCGTGTTGCGATGGCGGAATGCAGCAGTCAGCGCCTTGGCCGCCAGTCGGGTCCGGGCCAGTACCAGAACGCCCGAGGTATCCTTGTCCAGACGATGCACCAGGCGCGGTTTTTCTTCCGCGTCAAAGCGCAGCGCCTCTGACAGCCCATCCACATGTTTCGTGGTGCCGCTACCGCCCTGCACCGCCAGCCCAGCCGGCTTGTTCAGAACGATGACATCGTCATCCTTGTAAATCACGCAGTCGCGGATCATCTTGGCGTCCGCTTCGGAAACCCGGGCCACGCGCGGCTCTGCAGGTTTCAAATCCGAGGCCGCCAGCGGCGGCACCCGCACCACCTGGCCGGCAGTCACCCGCGTGTTGGCCTTGACCCGACCGCCGTCCAGACGCAGCTCCCCCTTGCGGCACATCTTCTCAATGCGGCCCTGGTTCACATGCGGGAACAGACGCCGCAGCCAGCGGTCAATCCGCTGGTCGTCATCCTCTTCGGTCACCGTGATCATCTGTACGCCGCTCATGCGAACACTCCTCTTGCGAGCCATAGGCCCAAAAACAATCCGCCGACCGACAGGCCCACCGAAAGCAAAACATAGACCGCAGCCTGCCCAAAGGCACCGCGCTCAATCATATTGGCACTCTCCAAAGAGAAGGCCGAAAACGTGGTGAACCCGCCCAGAAACCCGGTCATCACCAGCGGGCTCAGGTGGGTCAGCCCCCTATGCGCCGCCAGCACCACAAAGCCCCCCATCAGACAAGAACCGATCACATTCACAGTGATGATCGCCAGCGGAAACTCCTGATGGCCAATCAAGCGTGTAACGCCCAGACCTGTCAGATAGCGGAGCACCGCACCAGTAGCGCCGCCCAGAGCGACCAGAGAGAGAGTTGAAATCATCAAGGGTCTGTGGCGCGCACGCGGGTGGATGTCAAGTTTTAGCCGCTATGCAGGCTTGATCGCCGTAAGTTTTGCACGCCTATCCGTCAAATCGGTAGCGCAGGGTTGATGGGTCCTGGCCCTAGGAGTTTCGCTGCTGACGCAGTTTGGCAAAATAGGCACTGCGCCGTTTCAATTCCCGTTCAAACCCGCGTTCGACCGGTCGATACAGCACCGGTCGCTTGACCCCATCGGGAAAGTAGTTCTGCCCCGAAAACCCATCCTCGGCGTCGTGGTCATAGGCATAGCCATCGCCATAACCCTGTTCGGCCATCAGCTTGGTTGGCGCATTCATGATATGCTTGGGTGGTGGGGTGCTGCCGGTATCCTTGGCCAGGCGGCGGGCCGCCTTGATGCCCACATAGACCGCATTGGATTTGGGTGCGAGCGCCAGATAGACTGCGGCATTTGCCAGCGCCAGTTCGCCCTCGGGGCTGCCAAGCCGTTCATAGGTATTCCAGGCGTTCAGACACACCGTATTGGCCTGCGGATCCGCCAGGCCAATGTCCTCGGTCGACATCATGGTCAGGCGGCGGGCCAGAAACCGAGGGTCTTCCCCGCCCTCAAGCATCCGCGCCAGCCAGTACAGGGCGGCGTCCGGGTCCGATCCGCGAATGGATTTGTGCAGGGCCGAGATCAGATTGTAGTGCTCATCACCGGATTTATCGTATTTGGTGGCGCGCCGCATCAGCCGGGTCGCCAGGGCCTCGCGTCCCAAAGGAGCCTTCACCTGCCAGGCCGCGACCTGTTCAATCAGGTTCAACAAGGCCCGCCCATCACCATCTGCCATCTCTTGCAGGGCGTCGCGCGCCTCACCGCTCAGCGGCAGGGCGCGGCCCAGGTCCTGTTCGGCGCGCTGGGTCAGCCGTTCGAGATCGGCCAGCGACAGACGTTCCAGCACCAGCACCTGCGCCCGCGACAGCACCGCCGCGTTCAGCTCAAACGAGGGGTTTTCGGTGGTGGCCCCAACCAGAAGGATGGTGCCATCCTCCATATAGGGCAGAAAACCATCCTGCTGCGCCTTGTTGAAGCGATGGATTTCATCAACGAACAATAGGGTGCCCTGGCCATTCTGGCGGCGGATCTTGGCCGCCTCGAACACCTTGCGCAGTTCTGGCACCCCAGTGAAAATCGCCGAAATCTGAACAAAGTGCAGATCCGTTTCACGGGCCAACAGCCGGGCAATGGTGGTTTTGCCCACCCCAGGCGGCCCCCAGAACACCAACGAGGAGAGCGACCCGGACGACAGCATCACCCCCAGAGGCCCCTCCTCCCCCAGAATCTGTGCCTGACCGATCACCTCTCCCAGGCTCTGCGGGCGCAGCCGGTCGGCCAGGGGCCGGTTCACATCCCCTGCGGGATCTGTCCCAGTGTCGGGTGCGCTGCCAAACAGATCAGCCATGGATCAGCGCCGCATATGCAGGCTGACCCGCTGGCCCCGCCTGTTCAAATCAAATCGAACCCGGCGTCCGGCCTCTTCCAGCAGGCGCGGCACATCCGTCGGCGCCGCAACCAAAGCGCCATTGATCTCCATCAGAATATCGCCCGCCCTGACCCCGGCGCGCCCGGCAAAGGGGCCAGGATCCAGCACCACAACGCCGCTGGCCGAGAGCGGCAGTTGCAGCCGCACGATGGCGACCGGATTGATCAACCCGACGGTAAAACCCGGAAGGGCGCTGTCTTCAGTCATCACCAGCGATTCACCTGGCGGATCATTCGGGGCGGCATACATTTCAACCATGAGCGTCTCACGCTGGTCACCGCGCAGCCGGGTGACTTCGGAAATACCGTTCAACCCGGCCACAGACATGCGAAACACCATCTCAGAGGGGGAATTCACCACCTCGCCATCCACTTCGGTGATCACATCGCCAACCTCGAACCCGGCCTTGGCAAAGGGGCTCTTGGGGTGAAGTTCGGAAATCACCATGCCTTCTGGCAAGTTCATCCCCAGCGATCCTGCCAGATCCGCATCCACCGGCTGGCCCGTCATCCCGGCCCAGGGCCGCTGAAAGGCCTCGGCGCCATCATGCGCCTGTTTGACAAATTCGCGCACCAGATTGGCAGGAATGGCAAAGCCAATACCGTTGGACCCGCCAGAACGGCTGAGAATACGCGTGTTGATGCCAATGAGATCGCCGTTCACGTCAATCAGCGCCCCGCCCGAATTGCCCGGATTGATCGGCGCATCGGTCTGAATGTAATAGCCAAAACCTTCGCCAGAGGCGGTGCCACTGCGCGCCAGGCCCGAGACAATACCGCTGCTGACGGTCTGGCCCACCCCAAAGGGATTGCCGATCGCCAGAGCCAGTTCGCCGACCTCAACCTTGTCACTATCGCGCAGCGCCAGGAACGGAAGATCCGCAGCGCCATCCAGTTGCAGGATCGCCAGATCGCTGGCCTGATCTGCAAGAACCACCTGCGCATCATATTCGCGTTTATCCGTGGTCACGACGCGAATTTCGGTGGCCATGCCCACCACATGATAGTTCGACACCACGATGCCATCCGCCGACAGGATGACGCCAGAGCCAAGCGAGCTTTCGACGCGGGGTCGCGGGCTGGTGAAACCGCGAAAGAAGTCGTCGAAAAACGGATCATTCATGAAAGGCGAACGCTGTTGGGTCTGGCGCACCACCTTTGCATAGATATTCACCACAGCCGGGGCCGCCTGTTTCACCAAGGGCGCAAAGCCCAGCGAAATTTCCGCCTGGGATTGCGGCACGCGCGTTTGCGCACTGACCGAAGCCAAAGGCAACAGCACCACAGCGGCTATGAACGCAAGGGTCAGAACCTTGGGAAACGAAAGGACTGCGCGGACCATGGGACCTCCGAGAATTGTGATCCCTCAGGATATGCGGAGCCGCACCCCGGATTGCAAGCACTGAGACAATGCCGACGCCGGCACATCATCGGCAGAAACGCCGGACAACGAAAAACCCCCGCCTGAAACCAGACGGGGGCCAATTTCAAACCCACAGTTGGGGTAGGAAATCTTATTCTGCGTCGGCAGCTTCGATTTCTGCAGCGAGGCGGGCCTTGTCGGCGGCGCCTTTGGCAGCAACGTCACGGTCGACAAATTCGATGATCGCCATAGGCGCCATGTCACCGTAGCGGAAGCCCGCTTTCAGAATGCGAACGTAGCCGCCCTGACGGTCTTTGTAGCGGGGGCCAAGCACGTCAAACAGTTTGGCGACATACTGGTCTTCTTTCAGGCGCGCATTGGCCTGACGACGGGCGTGCAGATCGCCACGTTTTGCCAGGGTGATCATCTTTTCGATGATGGGGCGCAATTCTTTTGCCTTTGGCAGAGTCGTTTTGATCTGCTCGTGCTCGATCAGCGAGCCAGCCATGTTTGCAAACAGGGCCTTACGGTGCTCATGAGTACGGTTGAGGCGGCGGTAACCACGTGCGTGACGCATTGTCTAATTCCTTCTTTCGCGTTTTGCTTTGTCTGTCAGCCGATGCGTGTCAGCTGCTCTCCTTGGGGCGTCTGCCCATCTTTCCCCGCCAGTGCGGGCATTGGTTAAGGGCAGACCAGAGCCTGCCCTTAAATTCGTAGCGCCGGGAAATTCTTAGAACGTGTCTTCGAATTTCTTAGCCAGATCTTCGATGTTGTCTGGTGGCCAGTCCTCGACGTCCATGCCGAGGTGCAGACCCATGCCAGACAGCACTTCCTTGATCTCGTTCAGCGACTTGCGGCCAAAGTTCGGCGTGCGCAGCATTTCTGCTTCGGTCTTCTGGATAAGATCGCCGATGTAGACAATGTTGTCGTTCTTGAGGCAGTTTGCAGACCGGACAGACAATTCCAGTTCGTCCACTTTCTTCAGCAGAAGCGGGTTGAACTCAAGACCGTCGTCTTCGTCCTGACGGTTCGCCGATTCGGGTTCTTCGAAGTTGACGAAGATCGACAGCTGATCCTGCAGGATCCGCGCAGCATAGGCCAGCGCGTCATCAGGCGTAACGGAACCGTCTGTTTCGATTTTCAGGGTCAGCTTGTCATAATCCAGCACCTGGCCCTCACGGGTGGGCTGAACGTCATAAGACACCTTTTTCACCGGCGAATAGATCGCATCGATTGGGATCAGACCAATGGGTGCATCTTCTGGCTTGTTCTTGTCGGCAGAGACATAGCCCTTGCCGGTATTCACGGTCAGTTCCATGAACAGGTCGGCGCCATCATCAAGGTGGCAGATAACATGCTCGCGGTTCAGAACCTCGATGCCTGCGGACTCAGAGATGTCACCGGCGGTAACAACAGCTGGGCCTTTGGCGTTGATCGACAGGCGCTTGGGGCCTTCGACTTCCATGCGCAGCGAAACACCCTTCAGGTTGAGGATGATATCGGTGACGTCTTCACGTACGCCTGCAACGCTGGAGAATTCGTGCAGAACATTGTCGATCTGTACGGATGTAATTGCAGCCCCCTGCAGCGAGCTCATCAGAACACGACGCAGTGCGTTGCCAAGCGTCAGGCCAAAACCGCGCTCCAGTGGTTCGGCAATAATTGTTGCCTGACGTGCGGGATCGTTGCCCGGCTTAGCTTCAAGCTGCGTAGGCTTGATCAGCTCTGCCCAATTTTTATGGATCATGCAGTCCCTCCATTCCTGTCTGTACCTCATGTCCGAAGGTGCAGACGCCCGAGGTTTAAAATGACGGACTGGGGCTCAGCAAACAAGCAGAGCCCCAGCGTAATGCTCGAAATTAAACGCGACGGCGCTTTGGCGGACGGCAGCCGTTGTGCGCCATAGGTGTAACGTCGCGGATCGAGGTGATGTTGAACCCAACTGCGGCCAGAGCGCGCAGCGCCGATTCACGACCGCCACCGGGGCCCTGAACTTCGACTTCGAGGGTCTTCACACCGTGATCCTGCGCTTTCTTACCTGCATCTTCTGCAGCCATCTGAGCAGCATAGGGTGTCGATTTACGCGACCCTTTGAAGCCCATGGAACCAGCAGAGGACCATGCAATCGCATTACCCTGAACATCAGAGATCAGGATTTTGGTGTTGTTGAACGAAGAGTTCACGTGAGCAACGCCTGTGGCGATGTTCTTGCGCTCTTTTTTCTTAGTACGAGTCTTATCGCGTGCCATTGATCAAACCCTCCCTTTACTTCTTCTTACCAGCAATGGCCTTTGCAGGACCTTTGCGAGTACGAGCGTTGGTGTGGGTACGCTGGCCGCGAACGGGCAGGTTACGACGATGACGCAGGCCGCGGTAGCAACCCAGGTCCATCAAACGCTTGACGTTCATCTGAACTTCACGACGCAGGTCACCTTCAACGGTGAAGTTTGCATCGATATATTCACGGATGGACAGAACTTCAGAGTCGGACAGTTCATTCACACGGCGGGCCGTGTCAATGCCAACGGCTTCGCAGATGGTCGCGGCCGAGGTGTTTCCGATTCCGGTGATATATGTGAGGGCGATAGGTACCCGCTTAGCAGCGGGAATGTTTACGCCGGCAATACGTGCCACGTGTCACTTTCCTTTTCGTTGCGGTTCCGTAGTCCCAGAACCTTTTTTCACAACGCTTGACCAGGGCGACGGGGCCGCGCAGTCCAGCATTTTGAGGTGGTCATGCAGGCAAAGAATCCGCCCACATGGAATCATCCCGCAAAGGGATGGGCTTGCGTATGAGGAATCAGACAGAGCGTCAACCCGTCAAGGGGGCATCGGGCTTCTTTTCCTCAAAATGCGGGCTTTTCAGCAAATTGGCCTCAGGATGAGCAGCCGTAGAAGCGGATCGGCTCTGGGTCTCCTGTGTAAATGGAGATGACGCCCGGCTCATCCGGGTTGCGCACGATGGTGAACAACTGCGGCACATATTCCGGCCCCGGCATTTCACAGTGCCCCACATGCGTCGTCACATCATAGACCTGCCACTGGTACAGCGCTTTGGGGGTGAAGCTGCAGAAATACTCCAACGAGCTATAGCCCGTCTCTTCAAGGATCATTCCACCTTCGCCCGCATAGTCCAGCACCCCGTCAGGGTTGGACATGACAATATCGCAGCCCTCGGGGCTATCGACATAAAGATCCTGCGCCTGGGCAGAAACCGCAAGGGTGGTAAAGCAGAGTATCGAACAGATGAGCTTCACGGCAGAAACCTTTTTGGAAATGGATGGGTGAACACGGATATAACCCTTTTCGCCCCCTTACTGTAAAGCGCTTCCCCCAACCGCAGGCGATCTTGCCAGCGGCTGGGGGGGGGGAATGCGTCTTCGCAAAAGAAAAAGGAGCCCGCAGGCTCCTCAATCACGTTCGTCAAGATGGTCGCGGTGCGACCTCAGGCCTCCAGCACCGCTGCGATATCCGCAGCGACAGCCTCCATGGCCTGCAACCCATCAACAGAGCGCAGATCGCCCTTGGCATAGTAGTAGCCCAGCAAGGGCGAAGTCTTTTTGTAATACTCCATCAGACGTGTCTTGAGGCTCTCCTCATTGTCGTCCGCACGGCGTTTTACATCCGAACTACCGCAGTTGCCGCACTTGCCATCGGCGGGCCAGGGCTTGGTCTGATCGTGGTAGACCTCTCCGCAGCCACCGCAGGTAGAGCGCCCGGTAATGCGCGCCACCAGGGCGCCGTCATCCACCGCCATCTCGATCACGGCATCCAGGGTCAGACCCATTTCTGCCAGCAACTCGCCCAGTGCATCGGCCTGGCCCAGGGTGCGCGGGAAGCCGTCAAAGATAAAGCCCCCCTCCGCGCCTTCGGCAATCTTCTCGCGGATCAGGCCAATGACGATATCGTCTGTCACCAGCTCACCGCGGGCGATGACCTCTGCGACTTTCTTGCCCATCTCGGACCCGGCGGCCTGCGCTTCGCGCAGCATATCCCCGGTCGAGAGCTGAACCATGCCCCGGCTTTCGACAAGCTGACGCGCCTGCGTCCCCTTACCAGCGCCGGGTGGCCCCAACAGAATAATATTGGTCATCGACGAGATGGCCCCCGTTTTGCACGCTTCTTGTTGCGCCCACGCAGCTGGCTCTTCTCGATCAGGCCTTCATACTGGTGCGCCAGAAGATGGCTTTGCGCCTGCTGGATGGTATCCATGGTCACAGAGACAACAATCAGCACCGATGTCCCGCCAAAATAGACCGGGAAGGCAAACTGGCCGCGCAGCACCTCGGGCAGCAGGCAGACCAGCGCCAGATACATCGAGCCAAGAACCAGGACACGGTTCACAACATATTCGATATATTCAGCGGTCTTTTTGCCGGGGCGAATGCCAGGCACAAAGCCGTTCTGGTTCTTCAGGTTATTCGCCACATCTTCGGGCTTGAAGGCCACGTTGAAGGTATAAAAATAGGCAAAGAACACGATCATCGAGACAAAGAACAGCAGGTACAGCGGCTGACCGGGGCCAAAGTTGGCCAGCATCCAGGACATCACCGGCCCATTGGTCGCGCCGGACGAAAAGGCAGAAATCGTGGTTGGCAGCAGCAGCAGCGAACTGGCAAAAATCGCCGGGATCACGCCTGCTGGGTTCACCTTGACCGGCAGATGCGAAGACCCGCCGTCATAGACCTTCATGCCAACCTGGCGGCGGGGGTACTGAATGTGGATCTTGCGCAGGGCGCGTTCCATGAACACCACAAACATGATCACCGCGATCACCATCAGGATCACACCGATAATCACGGCTGGGCTGATCGCACCGGAACGGCCAGAGGCAAAGAACTGCGCGATAGAGGCCGGAACCTCGGCGATGATGCCGACAAAGATGATCAGCGAAATACCATTCCCCAACCCGCGCTGGGTGATCTGCTCGCCCAGCCACATCAGGAACATGGTGCCGCCGACCAGAGTGATCATGCAGGCCAGCCGGAAATACATCCCCGGATCGGTCGCCAGATCCCCCGCTTCCAGCGAGACCGCCAGCCCATAGGACTGGGCCGTAGCCAGAAGTACGGTGCCGTAACGAGTGTATTGGCTGATTTTCTTCTGGCCCTGGGCACCCTCTTTTTTGAGCTGCTCAAGCGCCGGAACCATCGAGGTCAGCAACTGGACAATGATCGAGGCCGAAATATAGGGCATAATGCCCAGGGCAAAGATGCCCATACGGCCAAGGGCGCCACCGGTGAACATCGACACCATGCCGCCAATGCCCTGCCCCGCCGCTTCCATAAAGTCACGCAATGCGCCTGAATCGATGCCTGGAACCGGAATAAAGGTGCCAAGGCGATAAACGATCAGAAGGCCAAGCGTAAACAAGATGCGATTGCGCAGATCCGTGGCTTTGCCAAGTGCGGACCAGCTGGTGTTCGCTGCCATTTGTTCTGCTGCTGATACCATGAAATGGGTCTCTTTTTGCGAAAACGCCGCCCGGAACCTTTTTCCGGCTCGGACGGCGTACTGGAAAACTGATGACATGTGTAAGCGGCATTATCGCCGCTCACAAGCCGTTACTCAGCTGCGGCTGCTTCTGCCACGGTCAATGCGCCACCGGCCTTTGCAACTGCGTCAACAGCAGCGGCGGATGCGCCTGTCACGGTGATGGTCGCTTTTGCGGTGAATTCACCCTTGGCCAGAACCCGAACACCGTCTTTTTTGCGGCGCAGCAGACCCGAAGCAACCAGGCTGTCTTCGGTGATCGACGCAGCGTCCAATTTGCCCAGGTCGATGAATTTCTGGATCAGGCCCAGGTTCACCACGGCAAAGGCCTTGCGGTTTGGCTTGGTAAAGCCACGCTTAGGCAGACGTTGGTACAAAGGCATCTGACCGCCTTCATAGCCGTTGATCGACACACCCGAACGGGATTTCTGACCCTTGATACCACGGCCACCCATTTTACCCTTGCCAGAGCCGGGGCCACGGGCAACACGCATGCGTTTCTTGGCGGCACCTGGGTTGTCGCTGAGTTCGTGAAGTTTCATTTCGCTTCTCCTATCGCCGGATGTGCCCCCAGAAGCGGAAAACAGGGACAACCACGGCATGTTAAAAATGTGATTCCATGACCTCGAGAGGCCACCGCAGGCGTATAGCTGCCCTGCCCCACCGGATCAAGCCCCAAGCGTGCCAATGCACCAGAGGACAGGCTGCGGGTCTCACCCAGTCATCTTAGCGCGATGGCCATGGCAAGGCAAAATGCAAAACGCCCCTGCGCTGTGCAGAGGCGATTGCAATGTCCCCAGTTGGAGGACGCATCAGGCCACAGATGTTTGAGTTAGAGCTCGTAGACGTGGCGCCGGGCAATATCGGCGATGTCGCAACGGCGCACGCCAATATCGGCAAGCTCGCGGTTGGTCAGCCGGTCAAGCTGGGAAAAGGTGCGCTTGTAGTCACGGGCCAGGGCCCAGCGGGCGCCAATATCGCGCAGCAGCCCACGCAGGCGGGCAAAGAGAGTAATCTGATTGGAGGCAGTGTTATAGACATGTGCCATGGTATTTTTCCTTGTAGCGACCGGAACCCATTTCCCGATCTTTGTTCAAACCTTGTTAGGTGAGTTTGCAATAAAGGATTGATTTCAGGAAAAACAACGCCCCGCTTGGTCGACCCGCCATGCGTCCAGCGCATAGGCTCGCGCGCTGTTCGCCGCAGTCAGCGGCACGGAAAAACCGCGAAACGGAAAAAGGCGCCCAGGGTTTCCCCCAAGCGCCTTTCATTTGGTCAATCAAAGAGCGGCTTAGTCGCGCTCTTCGATGATCTCAACCATGTGAGAAACCTTACGAACCATGCCGCGAACCGAAGGGGTATCTTCAAGTTCACGTGTCTTGTGCATCTTGTTCAGACCCAGACCGATCAGCGTTGCGCGCTGGTCGGCGGGGCGGCGGATCGGGGAACCGATCTGCTTAACAACGATTGTTTTAGCCATCTGTCCGTCTCCTTACGCTTCTGCTGCTTCAGCAACAGGTGCTTCGTCCCGCTTGGGCAGGATGTCGGCGACCTTTTTACCACGACGCTGAGCAACCGAACGAGGGCTCTGCTCTTTGGTCAGGCCGTTGATGGTTGCACGGATCATGTTGTAGGGGTTCTGCGAGCCGATCGATTTGGACACAACGTCTTTGACGCCGAGCATTTCGAAAACTGCACGCATTGGACCACCAGCAATAATACCGGTACCTTCAGGGGCGGTCCGCATTACAACTTTGCCGGCGCCGTGGCGGCCTGCGATGTCGTGGTGCAGGGTACGACCCTCTTTCAGAGGTACACGAACCATCTGACGCTTGGCCTGTTCAGTGGCCTTACGGATGGCTTCAGGTACTTCTTTGGCTTTACCTTTGCCAAAGCCAACACGGCCCTTTTGGTCACCAACAACAACCAGTGCTGCAAAACCAAAGCGCTTACCGCCTTTTACAGTTTTGGATACACGGTTGATCGCAACCAAACGATCCGCAAATTCAGGTGTCTCATCACGGTCGCGACGATTGCCACGGCGGTTATCACGTTCTGCCATAAAGCATTCCTTTGTGTGTGGCGACTGGCGCCAATTGTTCCAATCCTGGTGAGGCGCGCCCGAAGACGCGCCCCCCGGATCATCGGGGCGGCGATATCGCCGCCCGCAAGTCCTTAGATCTTGAGGCCGCCTTCACGCGCAGCGTCGGCCAGAGCCTTCACCTTGCCGTGGAACAGGAAGCCACCACGATCGAAATACGCCTCAGAGACGCCAGCCGCCTTGGCACGCTCGGCGATAACCGAACCCACTTTGGTTGCTGCTTCGATGTTGTTCTTGCCTACAAAACCAAGATCTTTTTCCAGGGTCGATGCGGACGCCAGTGTCTTGCCTGCCAGATCGTCGATCAGCTGAACCGAGAGGTTCTTGTTCGAACGGTGGACGGAAAGACGCAGACGGCCAGCGTTGACCTTGCGAAGTTTGTTCCGGACGCGCAGGCGACGCTTCAGAAACAGGGTACGTTTGCTGTTTGCCATTTTGCTGGTCCTTACTTCTTCTTGCCTTCCTTGCGGAAGATAAATTCGCCCTTGTAGCGGATGCCTTTGCCCTTATAGGGCTCGGGACGGCGCCAGTCGCGGATTTTCGCCGCTACTTCGCCCACCTGCTGCTGGTCGTTACCTTCCACAACGATTTCAGTCTGCTTCGGCGCGGTGATGGTAACACCTTCCGGAGCAACAAATTCGACGTCGTGGCTGTAGCCCAGGTTCAGCTTCAGGGTGTTCCCCTGCATCTGAGCCCGGTAACCCACACCCTGGATCTCCAGCTCTTTCTTAAAGCCGGTGGTCACGCCGGTTACCAGATTGGCAACCATGGTGCGGGACATGCCCCACTGCTGACGCGCGCGCTTGGACATGCCGCGAGGCGTGACCGAGACTGCGTTTTCTTCAACAGTGATTGTGACATCGTCGGTGGCGGTGAAGCTGCGGGTCCCTTTGGGGCCTTTGACTTCAACGCTTTGGCCGGAAACGCTCGCGGTAACACCGCTGGGCAGTTCGACCGATTTCTTACCAATACGGGACATCGATTAGGCCTCCTTAGAAGACGGTGCAGAGCACTTCGCCGCCAACGTTGGCTGCGCGTGCGTTTGCGTCCGACATCACACCCTTGGGGGTGGAGACAATCGACACGCCCAGGCCCTGACGGACCGACGGGATGTCATTGACGCCCATGTAAACGCGACGGCCAGGTTTGGAAACCCGCTTCACTTCACGAATGACAGGATCGCCGTCGTAGTACTTGAGACTGATTTCCAGCGCCGGATGGCCGCGTTCGTCAGTGGATTTCTCGTAGCCGCGGATATAACCCTCGTCTGCCAGCACATCCAGAACCCAAGCCCGCAGCTTTGACGCTGGGGAGCTTACGGTGGATTTGCCACGCATTTGCGAGTTACGAATACGGGTGAGCATATCGCCGATAGGATCGTTCATATCTGTCTCTCCCTTACCAGCTCGATTTCACCATACCGGGGATCTGGCCGTTCGAGCCCAGGTCCCGCAGCGCGATCCGGCTGACCTTCAACTTACGGTAGTAAGCGTGAGGACGACCAGTCAGCTGGCAACGGTTGTGAAGACGAGTTGCCGAAGAATTCCGCGGCAGTTTAGCCAGTGTCAGACGCGCTTTGAAACGCTCTTCCATCGACTTGGATTCGTCATTCGCGATTTCTTTCAGCTCGGCGCGTTTAGCGGCATATTTTGCCACCAGACGCTCGCGCTTTTTCTCGCGTTCGATCATGCTTTTCTTAGCCATGTCTCTACTATCCTTCCCGCGCTCAGCTATTGAAGGGCATGTTGAAAGCTTTCAACAGCGCCTTTGCTTCCGCGTCGGTTTTCGCGGTGGTGGCAATCACGATATCCATGCCCCAGTTTTCGTCGATTTTATCAAAATCGATTTCTGGGAACACGAGATGCTCTTTCAGACCCATGGCGTAGTTGCCACGGCCGTCAAAGGAGGTACCCGATACGCCGCGGAAGTCACGGATACGGGGCATCGCGATGGTGATCAGACGGTCGAGGAATTCGAACATCCGGTCGCCGCGCAGAGTTACCTTTGCGCCCATCGGCATGCCTTCGCGAACGCGGAAGCCAGCGATGGAGTTCTTTGCCACGGTGGTCAGAGCTTTCTGGCCAGCGATGGTAGAGAGATCAGCCTGAGCCGATTTGGCCTTTTTGCTGTCACGGACAGCAGCACGACCACAGCCAATGTTCAGAACGATTTTTTCCAGCTTTGGCAGCTGCATGTCGTTCTTGTAGCCAAACTCTTCTTTCAGGGCACCGCAGATGGTGTCCTTGTAGAGAGTTTTCAGACGCGGAGTGTAGGTTGCGTTATCAAGCATCAGACAGTCTCCCCAGTCGTTTTGGCGAAGCGCACTTTCTTGTCGTCTTCCATGCGGAAGCCAACGCGAGTTGCTTTACCATTGGAGTCCAGCAGAGCCAGGTTCGACAGATCGACTGGCAGTGCTTTGGGCAGACGGCCGCCCTGTTCGTTTTGCGACTGACGGGTGTGGCGGATCGCCATGTTCAGCCCATCAACAACAGCTTTGCCAGCCTGGGGGTCAACAGAGGCGATAACGCCTTCTTTGCCCTTATCCTTGCCGGACAGCATGACAACCTTGTCACCTTTACGGAGTTTAGCAGCCATTGTTACAGCACCTCCGGAGCAAGCGAGATGATTTTCATGAAGTTCTTGGCGCGCAGCTCACGAACAACTGGGCCAAAGATACGTGTACCTACGGGCTCGTTGTTGGTGTTCAGAATGACGGCAGCATTGCGATCAAAACGGATCGCAGTACCATCGGCACGACGGACTTCTTTAGCGGTGCGAACGACGACGGCCTTACGGACATCACCTTTCTTAACGCGACCGCGGGGGATGGCTTCCTTAACCGAGACAACAATGATGTCGCCTACGGATGCGTATTTACGCTTGGAACCACCCAGAACCTTGATGCACTGAACTCGGCGAGCGCCGGAGTTGTCAGCAACATCCAGGTTTGTTTGCATCTGGATCATGTGGTTTCTCCCGACCTATGGGGCAGCGATGCGTGCTGGTATCCCCCAGGGTTTCGACAAACTGGTCAGCTTGCCGCTTATGGGACCTTACGGTCTCTTAAGCGGTCAGAACTTCCCAGCGTTTCGTTTTCGATTTCGGCGCGCATTCGATGATGCGAACTTGATCGCCGACCTTGAAAGCGTTCTGCTCATCGTGCGCCCGATATTTTTTGGACTTACGAATGGTCTTTTTCAGAACAGGATGCGTGAAGCGGCGTTCAACCGAAACTGTTACGGTCTGGGCGTTGGCGTCGCTGGTCACGGTGCCTGTGAGAATACGTTTGGGCATCTGTCAGGCTCCTTATTCTGCAGCTGCGGCTGCAGCTTTTTCGTTCAGGATGGTTTTCACACGGGCAGCATTGCGGCGTGCCGCTTTGATGCCTGCAGTGTTTTCCAGCTGACCGGTAGCTTGTTGAAAGCGGAGATTGAAGCTCTCTTTTTTCATGTTGGCAAGCACATCGCGGAGTTCATCCACGGTCTTGTCACGCAGATCATTGGCGTTCATCGCCTTTGTTCCTTGTCCAAAGCACCAGAAGGCCCCGAGAGGGTCACCTTGTTATCTGGTGGGTTATGTAAAACCCCGCGCCCCAAGGGTGCAGGAAAGAATCACCGGGGCCAAATCCAAGACGAATTTAGCCCAAGCGATGTGCCCCTATAGGGGAGATAGGGGGTGGGGGCAAGGGAAAGGTTGGGCCGCGCCCGTCCCTCCCCGCGGGAGGCGCGGCCCCTACGATGCACACCTTGCCTTGGGCTCCGCCCGTTCGCCCCGCAATCGTTCCCCCGGAACGATTGCCACTATGTGGTTCGGCGCTCACTCCCAGCGATAATTAAAGCTAACAGAGATACGTTCATCTTCCGCCATGTTCATTGGCACCTCATGGCGCAGCCAGCTTTCCCAGAGCAGCACATCGCCCACCTCGGGCTTCATGTAGATAAAAGGCTTTAGCTCGCGCCGCGCCTCTTTCACCCGGACTGGGGCGGCCATCATCATCGCAGAACGCGGATCTTCCAGCTTCAGGGCGCTGGTGCCTTCTGGCATCGACACATAGGTGGTGCCGGAAATCACCGAATGCGGGTGGATGTGTGACGCATGCATGCCGCCCTCGGGCAGGATGTTGATCCACAGATCCTCCAGCACCAGCTTGCGGCCATCCAGATCAAACTCCAGGTCCTTGGCAAAATGTGCCACATGCGCATCCAGCGCTTTCACCAGATCGGCAAAGATCGGGAAACGCCAGGGCAGATCGGTCAGAGACGCATAGGAGGTATAGCCGGGATAGCCGTTCTCCTCGCACCAGTCCTGCCCGGCCTCGTCATCTTCGGCGATGACAATGCAGGAGGTTTCCATTTCCTGCGCGTCGATCCTGGGTTCAAACTCGGACAGGGCAGCGCGGTAAAGGCGGGTCACAAAAAGCGATTCTATCTGGGCCATGGCGGTCTCCGACAATCAGGTTGCCCCCTTCCCATAGGCGATCCACAAAGGCCCGGCAATGCGACGGGGCGCGCAAAACACCAAGTGCCAACACGAAAAAGGGGCGCACCCGAAGGTACGCCCCTGATCTTTGTTACGCTTGCGACTGGGCTTACCAGTCTTCGCGAACCACGATGCGTGTCTTGACCGACAGTTTCATCGCGGCCAGGCGCAGGGCCTCGCGCGCGACGTCGTCATTGACGCCGTCGATTTCGAACATCACGCGGCCAGGTTTGACCTTGCATGCCCAATAATCCACGGAACCTTTACCTTTACCCATACGAACTTCGACGGGCTTGGAGGTCACTGGAGTATCTGGGAAGATACGGATCCAGACACGACCCTGACGTTTCATGTGACGGGTCATGGCACGACGGGCAGCTTCAATCTGACGCGCAGTAACGCGCTCAGGTGTGGTTGCCTTGAGGCCGTAGGTGCCAAAGTTCAGATCGGAGCCGCCTTTGGCGTCGCCTTTGATCCGGCCTTTGTGCATTTTACGGAATTTTGTACGCTTTGGTTGAAGCATCTATTCTCTCCTTAGCGACGACCGCCACCAGCACCACGAGGTGCAGGGCCGTCCTGGAGTTCCTGTGCTTTACGGTCACGTGCCTGAGGATCGTGTTCCATGATCTCGCCTTTGAAGATCCAGGTTTTGATCCCGATGATACCGTAAGGTGTCATGGCTTCGTTGTGAGCGTAATCGATGTCGGCGCGCAGAGTGTGCAGCGGCACACGACCTTCGCGGTACCATTCGGTACGGGCGATTTCAGCACCACCCAGACGGCCAGCAACGTTCACCCGGATACCCAGGGCGCCCATACGCATGGCAGACTGTACGGCACGCTTCATCGCGCGACGGAAAGATACACGACGTTCCAGCTGCTGAGCGATGGACTCACCAACCAGCTGCGCGTCCAGCTCGGGCTTGCGAACTTCAACGATGTTGAGGTGCAGTTCCGAAGCAGTCATCGAGGCCAGCTTCTTGCGAAGCACTTCGATGTCAGCGCCTTTTTTACCGATGATCACGCCAGGACGTGCTGTGTGGATTGTCACACGGCATTTCTTGTGAGGGCGTTCAATGATCACGCGGGCGATGCCAGCCTGCTTGCACTCTTCCTTGATGAAATCGCGCAGCTTGATGTCTTCCAGCAGCAGATCACCAAAATCTTTGGTGTCGGCGTACCAGCGGCTGTCCCAGGTGCGGTTGATTTGCAGGCGCATGCCAACCGGATTGACTTTATGTCCCATTAGGCTTGCTCCTCAACTTGACGCACCTTGATGGTGATCTCAGCGAACGGTTTCAAGATCTTGCCGAAACGACCGCGGGCACGTGGACGACCACGCTTCAGGGTCATGTTCTTACCGACCCAGGCCTCGGCAACGATCAGCTCGTCGACGTCCAGGTTGTGGTTGTTCTCGGCATTGGCGATGGCGGACTGAAGGCATTTCTTCACATCCTGCGCAATACGCTTGTTCGAGAAGGTCAGATCGGTCAGCGCCTTGTCAACCTTTTTGCCACGGATCATCTGGGCAACCAAGTTCAGCTTTTGCGGGCTGGTACGGAGCATGCGCGTTTTCGCCATTGCTTCGTTGTCTGCCACGCGGCGGGGGTTTTGTACCTTACCCATGACTTACTTCCGCTTCGCTTTTTTGTCTGCGGCGTGACCATAATAGGTACGAGTTGGCGAATACTCACCGAACTTCTGACCGATCATGTCTTCCGAGACGTTGACAGGAATGTGTTTGTGACCGTTGTACACACCAAATGTCAGACCCACGAACTGGGGCAGAATGGTGGAACGACGAGACCAAATCTTGATGACTTCGTTGCGGCCCGACTCGCGCGCAGCTTCGGCTTTCTTAAGCACGTAGCTGTCGACAAAGGGACCTTTCCATACAGAGCGAGACATAAATTAACGTCCCTTCTTCTTGGCGTGACGCGAGCGGATGATCAGCTTTTGCGACGCTTTGTTTTTGTTGCGGGTACGCTTACCTTTGGTCGGCTTACCCCATGGGGTTACCGGGTGACGACCACCAGAGGTACGACCTTCACCACCACCGTGTGGGTGATCGATCGGGTTCATAACAACACCACGAACCGAAGGACGCTTGCCCTTGTGACGCATACGGCCAGCTTTACCGTAGTTCTGGTTCGAGTTGTCTGGGTTCGACACGGCACCAATGGTTGCCAGGCATTCCTGACGGACCATGCGCAGTTCACCCGAGGACAGGCGGATCTGGGCGTAGCCACCATCACGACCAACGAACTGAGCATAAGTCCCGGCAGCACGGGCGATCTGGCCGCCTTTGCCTGGCTTCATCTCGATGTTGTGGATGATGGTACCGATGGGCATACCCGAGAAGGGCATTGCGTTACCGGGTTTGATGTCGGCTTTTGCCGAGGCAATAACCTTGTCACCAACCGCCAAACGCTGTGGCGCCAGGATATAGGCCTGCTCACCGTCTTCGTATTTGATCAGTGCGATGAATGCGGTCCGGTTCGGGTCATATTCGATCCGTTCAACGGTTGCCGCAACATCAAATTTGTTCCGTTTGAAGTCAACGATCCGGTAGAGACGCTTTGCGCCACCGCCGCGGCGGCGTGAAGTGATCCGTCCGGTGTTGTTCCGGCCGCCCGATTTGGTCAAACCCTCAGTGAGAGATTTAACCGGACGCCCTTTCCAAAGCTCCGAACGGTCGATCAGAACCAGCCCACGCTGGCCCGGCGTCGTCGGCTTATACGACTTGAGTGCCATGCTTTCTGTCTTCCGTTTAGCTACGATGGGTTGCCCCACCGTTGCAGATCCTTAGGTTGTTGTCTTTGGATCCGCTATGTGTAAGCCCCCCGTCCGCCTGCCCCTATGGAACAATGACTACTAAGGTGGCCAGTCTTTAGGGCCCCTAAGGTCCCCAGCTCAAATAATCCCACAAAGAATACGGCCCCAGAACGAATCTGAGGCCAGTAGGATTGGGCGGATGTAGCAGGGTTGGGGGTGGCTGGCAATGGTCAATAGCCGCAGGCCGTGATCACCCCTCTGATTCGCAAAATTTCATGTGGGGAAAGTGGTCCCCGTGGTGGCGATGCGATGCATCTATGAACTTTTGCACAACCTTGTCACCGTGAAGAAGATCATCGTTCAAGTCCTTCCGAATGGCTCTCATGATCTCATTCATGTTGGCACGCTTACCCTGCGCAACCCCCTCCAAGGTCGGCGGAATGGCATCTACAACACGATTTTCGAAGATAGCCCGCCGCATGGTGACGCCCTCGCGCCAACGCTCGAATTCAATCGCGAGCTGGCGATACTGAAGCATAAGCGATGCGGTATTTGCCGCGCGTTGCTCCAGCAGATGAAGGTCCGCGATAAGGTCCGTCTCGCCCCCTTTTACCAGAAAAGAATACTCACAGGGCTTCAGAAAATCCGGCTCAATCGAACGACCAACAAATGCGGGCACCACATCACACGGTTCTTGCACTGGATGACCTGATTTCTCCGCATATTCGTAGGCACCGTCGATCAATGCTTTTTGGTTGGCAAGAAGGTTCACCCAGTGCCACAATTTCACATATCCAGAATATGCAGACTCAGCCCCAACACTTAGCCGATCATCTTTGCGACGCATGGCATCTGTATCGGCAGCCCTGTTAAACGACCAGCGAGCCACACAAAAGGCGATCCCACCCCCGACAACAGCACCTAGTAACGAAGGAGCAGCATCCGACAGAAGGTTACCAAGAAATGTCCCCGATGGAGGTTGCACAATCGGGGCGACAAAAAATGAAACGTCTCCGCTCAACTTCGAAGCCCAGCCAAAAAAACCATCCATATCCAATTGCAACTCTTTCGTTCGCCCCTGTTATACTCACAACTACAGAGCAACACTGAAAAAGACGAGAGGGCGCCAGCGCCGTCCCGCGGGGTGGCGCCCTCAACAGCGCGTTTGGCACTTTATTCCAGCCAAGTCCGTACGACCTCACCGACATAGGCGGCACCTGCCAAAGCGCCGCCCCATAGGGGCGGGACGGCGCTGGCGCGGCGGCCTGCGGCCTTGATTCCGCGCAGGACTCTTCCCTGCAGCCTCTCCCGCTCAAACCAAAGGTTTCCATAAAAAACTGAGCGAGCGCTTTCGCACCCAACTAGGGTCAGGCACCGCCCTCTCGATAGCACGCCCCCAACGAAAAAAGGCCCCCGCTTTGCAGCGAGGGCCTTTCTAGTCAGTTCAAAAGAACCTGATCTCAGAGTCCGGTGGACACGTCGATTGTGTTGCCCTCTTCGAGCGTCACATAGGCCTTTTTCACGTCTTTGCGACGGCCGATCTGGCCGCGGAACCGCTTGGCTTTACCCTTGGTGATGGAGGTGTTGACCGCCTTCACTTTCACACCAAAGAGGCTTTCAACAGCTTCTTTGATCTGGGGTTTGTTGCTGTCGATCGCAACTTCAAAAACAACCGCACCGTTTTCGGATGCCATGGTGGTTTTCTCGGTAATGATCGGCTTGCGGATCACGTCGTAGTGTTCTGCCTTGGCGTTCATTTCAAACGAGCCTCCAGTGCTTCGAGACCGGCCTTGGTGATAACCAGGGTGTCCCGCTTCAGGATGTCATAGACGTTCGCACCCATTGTCGGCAGGATATCCAGACCTTCAATGTTGCGCGACGCTTTCAGGAAGCCTTCGTTCACTGCGGACCCGTCGATGACCAGCGCGCGTTTCCAGCCCAAGTTTGCAACCTGTTTGGCCAGAGCACCGGTTTTGCCTTCGGCAGCAGCGTCAGAGATCACAACCAGTTCACCGGCTTTTGCCTTGGCGGACAGCGCGTGACGCAGACCCAGCTTGCGGAACTTTTTGGTCAGCTCGTGGCCGTGCGAACGCACAACGGGACCTTTGTAGATACCACCACCGCGGAAGATCGGTGCCGAGCGGGCGCCGTGGCGTGCGCCACCGGTGCCTTTTTGGCGATAGATCTTCTTGGTCGAGTATTTGACTTCCGAACGGGTCTTTACCTTGTGGGTACCGGCCTGTGCGTTGTTACGCTGCCAGCGAACCACACGGTGCAGGATGTCTGCACGTGGCTCCAGACCAAAGAGATCGGCGTTCAGCTCGATGTCGCCAGCTTTGCTGCCGTCGAGATTCATCACATCAAGTTTCATGCTTCACCACCTTCCGCAGGGGCTTCGCTCGCAGCGGCTTTGATACCGGCTGGGAAGGGAAGACCTTCAGGAGCTTTCTTCTTCACGGCATCCTTGACGGTGACCCAGCCAGATTTTGGACCAGGTACGGCGCCTTTGATGAAGACCAGACCGCGGTCAGCGTCAGTTTTGACGACTTCCAGGTTCTGTGTGGTAACGCGGGCAGCACCCATGTGACCAGCCATCTTCTTGCCTTTGAAAACCTTGCCGGGATCCTGACACTGACCTGTCGAACCGTGCGAACGGTGCGAGATCGAAACACCGTGCGACGCGCGCAGACCACCAAAGTTCCAGCGCTTCATCGCACCGGCAAAACCTTTACCGATCGATGTGCCGGTCACGTCGACTTTTTGACCTTCCAGGAAGTGCTCGGCCGAGATTTCGGCGCCAACTTCGATGAGAGCATCAGCAGGCACGCGGAATTCCACGAGCTTACGCTTGGGCTCTACCTTGGAGGCCGCGAAGTGACCACGCATCGCCTTGGAGACGCGCTTAACCTTTGCGGAACCCGCACCGAGCTGAACAGCTGTGTAGCCGTCCTTGTCATCGGTACGCTGAGACACAACCTGCAGGCCGTCCAGGTGAAGAACGGTCACAGGGATCTGCTGACCATCTTCCAAGAACAGGCGAGTCATGCCAACTTTTTTTGCAATAATACCAGAGCGCATTATTTATACCCTCCGTTCTTAAGATTGCAGCTTGATCTCGACGTCCACACCAGCGGCCAGGTCGAGCTTCATCAGCGCGTCCACGGTCTGGGGGGTCGGATCAACGATGTCGAGCATACGCTTGTGCGTACGGATCTCGAACTGGTCACGAGATTTCTTGTCAACGTGGGGGCCACGCAGAACAGTGAATTTCTCGATCTTGTTGGGCAGTGGGATCGGGCCGCGAACAGTCGCGCCGGTCCGCTTGGCAGTGTTGACGATCTCTTGTGTGCTGGAATCCAGTACACGATAGTCAAATGCCTTCAGCCGAATACGGATATTTTGGCTTTGCATTAGTCAGCCTTTATCTAGGCGTTGAGGTTGAGAGGAGGGGCAGCGACCACCGCTTACCCTCATCGAACCCAAAAGGCGGGAATCACCCCGCCTTACAGTTCCACCAGGGAACTAGCGCCCTATACGCCCGAACGGCGCATGGAGCAAGAGGTTTCGCGCGCGAAACAGTTGCCCAAGGGGCGGACGGTGGGTTTGGAGATTGTTACGGTCGGCCAATCCAAACAAATACAAGCCTCATACAAGTTTTGCACAAGTCTCAATCGAACGACACGCCAACTCCAAGGCCAACTTCGTTTTGTCTGAGGACCGTTTACCTTGCAGCCTCCATTGCAACACAAACCACAATCTCTTTACACACGACAAGACTCATGTAAACTATTTTCAATTTTCTTTACACGTTTGGTCTCATGCTTAAACAAACTTACACAATCCCACAGCTCCCGCCGGAATTCGACTTCGACACCCTGCGAATCCTCAAAGCTCTCAACAAAGCCACGAGAAGCCTTGCTGAAGTCAAAGGGCGTGCACCTGTGATCCCAAATCAAGGCATTTTGATCGATACCCTTTCCTTACAAGAAGCAAAAGACAGCTCCGAAATTGAGAATATTGTCACCACAAATGACGAACTATTCAAAGCAAGTTTTGCGCGAGACAACTCAATCAGCGGCCCCTCAAAAGAAGTGGCCGTGTACCAATCTGCACTACACTTAGGGTATACAAGACTCTGCGAGACGGAACTGCTAACCAACAGAACACTGGTCGAAATGTTCAGGCTGCTGAAGAACCGAGACGATGGCTTTCGAAAACTGCCGGGAACAGGTTTACAAAACAACCAAGGTCAAATTGTGTACGTTCCTCCGCAGGACGCACAAGTAATCGAAGAGCAAATGAGGTTGCTTGAGGCCTACATCAATGCAGAAAGCGACATTGATCCTCTTATACGGATGGCAATCATTCATCATCAGTTCGAAAGCATACACCCCTTCCCAGATGGGAACGGTAGGATAGGGCGTATTCTCAACGTACTTTACCTCACCAAGGAAAATTTACTTGGGATACCCATTTTGTATATGAGTCGAGGGATCAACAACAGCAAAGCCGACTACTACAGACTTCTACAAGATGTTCGCGACACCGGCGCTTGGGAAAACTGGATCGTCTACATTCTAGACATAGTCACCGAAGCGTCCCTGATAACACTCGAACTGATTGAGGGAATACGCGCTCAAATGGCGCATTTCAAACAAGTTGTGAGAACGGAACACCCGAAAATCTACTCTCAGGATCTGATCAACAACCTGTTTAGGCATCCATATACACGTATCGAATTTGTGATGCGCGAACTCAGTGTTTCGAGACCAACAGCTACAAACTACCTGGACAAACTTTCAGCGAACGAAAATCTGGGTTTGGAAAAGATTACCGAGGGACGCAACAACTATTATGTCAACATGGACCTCGTTGCGCTCCTGTCGAACGGGAAAACGTAGTACTAGACATAACGAAAAAGGGCGCCCCTTGGGGCGCCCTTTTGTAGAATTCACCTGTGTGGCTCTCGGCAATTTCCCCGGTTGGGAAAATCACCTGTCACCACTGGCCAGAGTTTCCTATGGAAACTCGGCCTTACTCAGTGATTTTGGACACAACGCCGGCACCAACGGTGCGGCCGCCTTCACGGATGGCGAAACGCAGGCCGTTTTCCATCGCGATAGGCGCAATCAGTTCAACGTCGAACTTCAGGTTGTCGCCAGGCATAACCATTTCGGTGCCTTCGGGCAGGGTCACGGTGCCGGTCA
>NZ_JARJEF010000087.1 GCF_029697505.1 Pseudophaeobacter profundi
TTCTGGTTCTGGTTGTTGAACAGCTGCTGGTATTGGTTCTGGTTACCCTGCTGCTGCTGTTGTTGCTGCTGCTGTTGCTGCTGCTGCTTCTGCTGCTGGTTCTGAACGTAGTTGTTGGTGTTGTTAGACTGGACGACGGTTTGCTTCTGGCCTTGCTGCTTGTTGTTCTGGGCCTGCTGGATGGCCTGAGCGTTGACGTACAGGTTGGGGTAGACCTCGGACTGGGGAGGCAGGACGACGCCCTGGGTGTCTTGACGCTTGACGATGGCGACGCTCAGAGCGTAGACGAACTGTCCCTCGTTGACGCGGTCACGGGCCCAGCAAGCGGCCTGGTAGAAGGTGTCGTAGTCCTTGGCGAAGTAGAAGACATCGAACAGCTGGATAGCCTGTTGCAGCTGGTTGGGGTTGTTGTAGTTG
>NZ_JARJEF010000088.1 GCF_029697505.1 Pseudophaeobacter profundi
GTTATTGTCTTGTTGTTCACTTGTCCTTGGTCTGCATGTATTTGATGAGGTCAATGACTCTGCTGGAGTAGCCAAACTCGTTGTCGTACCACGAGATGAGCTTGACGAACTTGCTGTTCAGCGGGATTCCTGCCTTGGCGTCAAAGATGGAGGAATGGTTGTCACCGATGAAGTCTGAGGAGACGACATCGTCCTCGGTGTACCCCAGGATACCCTTCAGTGGCCCCTCGGCGGCCTCCTTCACCTTGGCCTTGATGTCATCGTAGCTGGCGTCCTTGCCCAGCCTGACAGTGAGGTCGACGACGGAGACATTGGGCACTGGGACTCGGAAGGCCATTCCAGTCAGCTTGCCGTTGAGGGCGGGGATGACCTTGCCGACGGCCTTGGCTGCTCCGGTCGCCGCAGGGATGATGTTC
>NZ_JARJEF010000089.1 GCF_029697505.1 Pseudophaeobacter profundi
TCCACCGCCCCCCTGCCCGCCCCCGTGGCCTACGCCGCTCCTCTGGCTTACGCCGACCCCGCCGTCGCCCCCGTCGCTCCCGTCTCTTACGCCGCTCCCTTCCCCTACGCCGCTGCCCCCGTTGCTCCCCTCTCCTACGCCGCCCCCTACGCTGCTCCCTACTCCTACGCCGCCGCCCCCGCCGTCCGCCCCGCCGTCCTGACCACGGTCGTCAACAACCCCGGTCACGCCGTTTCCTACAGGGTCGACTAGACGCTTGTCCAGTCCGCCGCTACGAGTCAGAGCTGTCGAGACCTCTGCTGGACTTTAGCGGCCCCTGAAGGACCTGTGATTGGGGGGGGGGGGGGCGGGGGGGGGGGTGTGGGTGGGGGTGGGGGTGGGGGGGGGGGGGGGGGGGTGGGTGGGGGGGGGGGGGT
>NZ_JARJEF010000090.1 GCF_029697505.1 Pseudophaeobacter profundi
CGACGCCACGGCGTGTATGACGACGTCGAGGACTTCCTGGAAGCCAGACGTAGACGCTCCCGCAGACGTCGTGGAAGGAGACACGACTCTGACTACGAACTCCTGGGAGCCCGGAGGCGTCGAAGGTCTCGTCGCCGGGGGAGGCGCCACGTGGATACCGATGGGGACGTGCTGGAGGCGAGACGTAGACGTCGCAGTCGTCGCGGCAGAAGGCGTGACCACCCTGACAACCTCTTGCAGGCCCGTCGCCGCCGTCGCTCCCGCAGGGGACGACGCCGCCAGGACGACACGGGGGAGGCAGCACCCCAGGACCAGGAGACTGTCCAAACCGACAGGAGCGGAGCCACTCAGGAGGAGGTCAAAGCTGAATCAAGTCAAAATTGATGTTCCTTTTGTTAAAGTAATAATATTTAAG
>NZ_JARJEF010000091.1 GCF_029697505.1 Pseudophaeobacter profundi
ATTTTAGTTTGTTATTCCAAGTTTGTTTTATTCAAGCTTGTCTGGCTATTCCTTTCTTGTTAAGTGGCAGGTTTGGTACTTTGTTGTTTTGGGATTAGTTAAGGTTGTATTCGTCGCTTAAGAAACAACACCGCCCAAGTTACATGAAGCAAACTTTTCAGAAGAGCGAAAAAACCTTTCATGGATATAGGCGATGTAGCTTGTACAATACAACACCGCCTACTCCTTTAAACATTTTTAACTGCTATATGTGCCATGTTAGAACAATTGAGTGGTTAAGTTGTTTTATATCTCTATGTATGCATTCTGCATGCCCTGGCTACGTAGTTTAGCAGAAACCCAACAGAATTCGCTGCTATCACACTTTTTCTAACATCGCCTATCTCTTTTTGGGTACAGTTTCATAAGCGACCAC
>NZ_JARJEF010000092.1 GCF_029697505.1 Pseudophaeobacter profundi
TGCAGAGAAAGCATGGTGACATCCAGATCGACGGTTTTAACCCCTCGGCAGAGGAAGCTGACGAAGGAACAGATGAGGCTGTAGAATCTGGTGTCGACGTTGTCCTGAACCACAGACTCTGCGAGACCTATGCCTTCGGTGACAAGAAATCCTACACCGCCTACCTTAAGGACTACATGAAGAAGCTTGTAGAAAAATTACAAGAAAAAAGCCCTGACCAAGTAGATGTTTTCAAGACGAATATGAACAAAGTAATGAAAGACATCTTAGGAAGATTTAAGGACCTACAGTTTTTCACAGGAGAGTCTATGGACATCGATGGGATGGTTGCGCTTATGGAGTACAGGGACATCGACGGCGACAGCGTGCCAGTCTTAATGTTTTTCAAGCATGGCCTCGACGAAGAG
>NZ_JARJEF010000093.1 GCF_029697505.1 Pseudophaeobacter profundi
GTTGGCATTGGGTCCCCTTCTGCGGCCAAAGGTCTGGACAACATTGACAAATCTCCTGTTGTACTGGATACGCCTCTTAGCTCGTCCAGTCTTCTTCTTCTTCTTTTCTTGTTTCTCAACCTTAGGAGTTTGTCCTTTTACTTTACCAGCTCGAGCCAGGGAACCGTGCACTTTACCTCCGAGCAGTGGAATGGTGACATCGATGCTGTAATCTCCAGTGAGCTGAGCGACGCAAGAGTCGTCAGTCAGCGGTTTGCCGCAGTTGTAGAGGCATAACAGCTCCTTGGGCAACTGTTCTAGCTGTGCCACTCGGTTCTTGATTAAAGCGATGGTTTCATTGCCTTCACAATCAATGACATGATGCTGTTGTCCACGGATTTGGAGCTGCATTTTAGCGCAAGTTCACG
>NZ_JARJEF010000094.1 GCF_029697505.1 Pseudophaeobacter profundi
GGCAGTGTGTGGTGTTGGCGTTGCTCCTCGCGGTGTCTTCCTCACAGGGAGGTGTCAAGATGATCGCCACACCAGTAGTGTACACCAACGGCGACGGTGGGGGCGCGGATGAGGTGCAGGCCTTCCCGGACAGAGGCAACTATAAACTGTTTGATGCTGGCAACACTGTCTGCGCTGCGTGGTGGGTGCCGTTTGACAACATCCCGGACGTGTCGACGATCTCTCAGATCTACACACAGCCTTCGGGGACCCAAGTGAAACTCAACGTGCAGGGAGTGGTGCGCACCGGCCGAGTACGCATCATGATATACGCCGACCTCTGTTGATACTGCAGTCTTTGAGAGAGGGAATGATTGTGAAAACCTATTGGAACATTAATTTAGTGCAACTAAACCACATATTATT
>NZ_JARJEF010000095.1 GCF_029697505.1 Pseudophaeobacter profundi
TGGTGGTGTTGTTGGTGCTGGTTTTGGCCCAGGACAAGGTTTAGGTGGTCCAGGTTTAGGTGGGTTTGG
Organism: Pseudophaeobacter profundi; assembly: GCF_029697505.1. Taxonomy (GTDB): domain Bacteria; phylum Pseudomonadota; class Alphaproteobacteria; order Rhodobacterales; family Rhodobacteraceae; genus Pseudophaeobacter; species Pseudophaeobacter profundi. The sequence goes on from NZ_JARJEF010000095.1 coordinate 70, forward strand.
TCCAGGACAAGGTTTAGGAGGTCCAGGTGGATTTGGTCCAGGTTTAGGAGGATTTGGTCCAGGTTTAGGTGGATTTGGTCCAGGTTTAGGAGGCTTTGGTCCAGGTTTTTGTGGAGGATGTTCCTCACTTGAAGAATCACTCTCCCCGGATTTAGTAAGGGATCCACGTGATTCTTCACTGCCATCGCTGTTGTCACTTTCGGATTCATCCACCTCTATTTGTTGCCGTCTCCCATAGGATTTAAAGCGGAACGGCCCATACGGCCTACTTTGAGCCCATCTCTTGAAGTCATCTACGCTTTCATCGTCGGCGCCATAGCTCCAGATGTTCTTG
>NZ_JARJEF010000096.1 GCF_029697505.1 Pseudophaeobacter profundi
TATATACTGTTTTTTTCTGTCAAGTTGATTTGTTATAGGAAATACATAAAATACTTTTTAAGAACATATAATTTTGACAGTTTTAGAGATAAAAATATTTCATAAAGTGGTTACGTTCGAATTCGAAACATTTTTCAAGGAGATATTCTTGTTTTTATTTAGGAGGCTTGTTTTCAAGGAACAGACAGTTCGTAAATTTTTGTAACATCATGGAGGGAAACAAGAGGTTCTCCTTTCGAACGACCAGATTTTGGGCAAAATCTGGGGTTTTTGTATACAAACGTTTTTGGCTGTTCAATCTATACACAAATTTATACTGCCATAGTAGAACGGAAAATAATTTATGATCTAGCTTTTCAAGATTGAACACTTCGCTTGCCCGCCTTTCGATAGATCGTTT
>NZ_JARJEF010000009.1 GCF_029697505.1 Pseudophaeobacter profundi
GCTGCAAAGAAAACAGGAAAGGAGACCGCAACATTGACCACATCATAAACTACAGCGCATAACTGAAGGTGGGTCAAATCTCGGTGAAAATACCGGGTCAGTTCTCAGTGACAATCAACAGACGGAGGGGTTCGACCTCGTGATTAACGGGGGCCGCGTGATGGACCCGGAGACGGGGTTCGATCAGATCGCCAATGTCGGCATCAAGGACGGCCGGATCGTCGCCATCACGACCGACCCCCTCGAGGGCGGCCGACAGATCGACGCGAGAGGCCATGTCGTAGCACCCGGCTTCATCGACACGCATTTTCACTGGCCCCGGCCGATGGGCAACAAGCTCGCGCTGCTCGATGGGCGCACGACCGTCATGGATCTCGAGATCGGCACGCACGGGCCGCTGGTGGACAACTGGTACGCCGCACGCGCCGGTGCCAACCAGATCAACTACGGCTGCGCCACCGCGCACGAATTAGCGCGGACGCAGGTTCTCGACGGCATCACGACGGAAGATGCACCCGAGATGTTGAACCACCGGGGCACGGACAAGACCGGCTGGTCCCTGGCCCGCCCGGACCTCGAACAGGGCAACGAGATCCTGCGCTTGCTCGACGTCGGCCTCGCCGCGGGGGCCGTCGGCATCGGCTCGACACTCGGCTACATGCGCGACGGCGCCTCGGCGCGCGAGGTCTACGAGATCCAGCGCGTCGCCGCGCGCTACGGGCGACCCTGCGGGTTCCATTTCCGCTACACGCCCGGCACCGACACCACCGAGTCGAACGGCATCCAAGAGATGCTGGCGAACGCTGCTGCGCTCGGCGCCCCGGGCATCGCCTGCCACTTCAACAACCCGGGCTACAACCTCGTGCATGAACTGCTCGTAGGTATGCGGAGGCAGGGCATGAACGTCTGGGGCGAGCTCTACCCTTACGCTGCGGGCTCCACGGCGCTCAACGCCGTGTTCCTCGAGCCGGAGGTCTGGGTCGACCAGCTCGGCTACAAATACGAGACGACCATCCAGGACGCACTCACCGGTGAGTGGTACACGCGGGAGAGCCGCGCCGAGATGATCGCCCGCGAGCCCGCACGGCTCGTACTGGTCTACAAGATGCCGGAGAGCGCCATCGTCGACTGGCTACGAATGCCGGACGTGGCGATCGCGTCGGACGGCATGCCGATCCTCGACGACAGCATCACTTGGGACACGCCGTTCGAAGATCTGCCCAACAGTCACCCGCGCGGAGCCGGCTCCTGCGCGCGGACGCTGCGCATGGGGCGCGAGAACGGGATCCCTCTGATGCAGAGCATCGCGCAGCTCAGCTGGAACTCCGCGCGCCCGCTCGGCCTGACGGGGCTGCAGGCTATGCAGGAGCGCGGCCGGATGCAGGAGGGGATGGTCGCTGACATCACGATGTTTGATCCCGAGACGGTCACCGACAACGCGACCTATGCTGAGGGCAACCGGCCGTCCTCGGGCATTCCCTTAGTGATCGTGAACGGCACGGTGGTCGTCGATGGCGGCGAGGTCTTGCGCGACGTCAATCCGGGACAGCCGATCCGCCACGAGCCGCGGGAAAGCCTGTTCGAGCCGCTGGACGTCGAGGTGTGGACACAGGCTTTCTACGCCGTCCCACAGGATTTCGGCGGCGGCATTCCGAACTCGCAGCCGGTCTACGACCCCCGGGTCATCCCCTGCTGCCTGTGACGAGGAGCTGCTTCCTGTCTTCGCGGGTCAGCCGATCCGGTTTGACCCGGAAGACAAGCGGCGCTTCGAGCCGATTTCGACAGAGGCGCGGAATGCCGAATTCTCGACCGGTATGCCTTTGCCATCTGACTTCACGGGTGCCTTTACCGCAGAAAGTCGAAAACTGATGGTGGCGCACTGAGGCAAGGGGAGGCGGGATCATGCGGCATTTGATCTCCGTCTCCCCGATAAGCAATTAAGGAAGGAAGAACCGGCTATGGCGATGAGAATTTCGACAAAATATTTCTGGCTTGGGGTGCTGATAATCGCTCTCGGTGTCGTCGTGCTGTTCAATGCCGTGATCGCGTCCGCGGCTATTGTTACGGTTACGGGAATATTTCTCTTGCTTGGCGGCGCTTCGCAAATTGTCCTCGGGTTCTGGACTGAAGGCCTGGGCAACAGGATACTGACCTGGTGCCTTGGCGCTCTGACAGCATTTCTGGGCTGGTCATTCATGGCCAACCCGCTTGCCGGCATCATATCGCTATCTACCTTCCTGCTGATCCTCCTCGCGGCAAGCGGCATAGTCCAGATCCTGTACGCCTTCCGCGTTAGAAGTACACGGTTCTTTAGGCCCCTTTTGTTGGTGGGGGCAGTGACTGTCGTCCTGGCAATAATTGTCTTGTCATCGCCGGGTGCAACGCTGGTCCTGCTCGGGAGCCTGCTCGGAATCCAGATGCTTTGTTCAGGCGCGAGCCTGACTATGATGGGGATGTCTCTCAAGGAAACCCGTCAGTGACGAAATTTGGATTCGATGCCCGATATCACGCCAGCCTTTCCGGCGAATGGCGGCAACTGGTTGTGACATTCCTAGGCCTCATCTCACAGAAGGAGAAACCAAAAATGAAATATCGTCGGATTATCGTAGCCCTCGCGGTTTCCGCGGTGGCTACCTTCGGCCCGGCATATGGCCAGACAACGGAAGGACAGTCCGTTGGTGCCGCGATCGAACAGATCGCGTCGGGGCTTGCCGGGCGCATAGGCTTCGCGGCGCAGGAAATCGGCGGCGACAAGGTCATCGCGTTCAATGGTGATGAGACCTTCGCCATGGCTAGCACGTACAAGGTGGCGATCGCTGCTGCCGTGCTGGATCGCGTGGACAGGGGGGAACTCAATCTCGACCAACTGGTCGAAGTCCCGCCCGACATGTACGTCACCGGCGTATTTGCGCTTGCCGAGACATTCCCTCACCCCGGGATCCAGCTCTCGGTGGCGAACCTGATCGAGGTGATGATCACGGAAAGCGACAACACTACGACCGACGTTTCCATGGAACTGGTCGGCGGAGCAGCGGCGGTGACCGAGTATCTGCAAAACCTCGGGATCACCGATATCAGGGTCGATCGGACGACCCGCGATATTCTCATGGATTTCTACGGCTTGTCGGCGGTCACGCCAGAAGCTATCGCTGAGGCCATCAGCAACAACCCGGCATTGGTGATGGCCCAGATTGATCCCAATCCGGACTTCGAGGCGGATCCCCGCGACCACGCAACGCCCCTTGCGATGCTGCAACTGCTGCTTGCCATCGACGGTGGCACGGCGATGAGCATGGAAAGCCGCGAGTTCCTGCTGGGAGTCATGTCGCGCACGCGCAGCGGCCCTGGCCGTCTCAAGGGGCTGATGCCGAAGGGAACGCTCGTCGCGCACAAGACTGGAACCGCAGGCGGAATTGCCAACGACGTTGGTTACATCACGCTCCCCGACGGTCGGCGGTTTGCCATCGCAGTGTACACGAACAGCAACGAGACACCCGTTTCGGACAGGGATCGCGCAATTGCCGAGATCGCCCGCATGGTGTTCGACTATTTCTACCTGGCTCCGGTGGCGAAGCAATAGATGCGCAACGGCTCTGTTGCACAAATCGGGTGATGGCCGAGGTTCCCCTTTCCCCTGACGGGCTTATCCCACAGCCTCCGTGACGGGTATGGCGTTCGCAGCGAACGGCAGGTTTGGCAGGCTGCGGCGCAGCATTGATCAGGCCCTATGAACGGCAGGTCTGGGCCGTTCACGTCGGTAGCATCCCTACCGGGCCCCGGCTTTGCACATGTCTCATCCGCGTTTGCGGCGAATGGCGACTTCGCTTCCGATCCTGAAACGGCTATGGAACCGCGTATCAAAACACATGGAGCATCTGAGCGCTTAGGAGGTGTACTTGCTGAGGAAACTTGCCCTTACGGTGGAGCCCGTTGACCGCGAGACGCTCCCGTCGCTGTTTTCGCGCATGGCAATCCTGAATGGAACCGACGCTGCCAACTTCGCCCTCGATCTCGGTACCACCTTTCGGCGTATCCTGGAGCAGGACGAAGAGGCGGTCGCGATTTTTGCAGAACGCGCAGGGCTGTCGGCCACGCAGCTCGCCGAAATGCTCTCATGGACAGGTGAACGCATCGGAGACGTCCGGATGCGATTTCGGCAGGAAGTCTTTGTCTCGCGGGCCCTACGAAACCCGATCATTCGGGGCTGTCCACTTTGCATGCGTGAGCATGCAGCCGATCAGCCCCATCCATTGCGGCACATTGCCTTGCGGGGCGACTGGCTTTGCAGAGGTGTTGATATCTGCCACCAGCACCACCATCCGCTGGTTCCCTTGTGGTCCAGCTCGCGCCCCATCGAACGGGATGACATTGGAGCGAGATTGGCGGAAATCCTGCCAGACCTGCGAGCAGGATCATTCGACCGCATGTGCTTTGATCCTACCGACTATGACCTTTGGCTTGATAAGCGTCTATCGCAGGGTATCGCTGCGGACAAAACATGGCTGGCCTCACAGCCGGTGTTTCCGACGATCACACTCTGTGAGTTCATAGGTGCAGCCTTGCTGCGCACACAAGGCGAGGCCTCGGACGATCGGCGCGCCAAGGCCAAGGGCTTTGTCTTCGTCTCGCAAGGCCCTGACGGGATCCGAGCGGCTCTGGACATCCTTATGCGATCACAGGACGGTGGCCACTTCGTGACGCAGGGCGAATTGGGTCCGCTCTTCAAACATCTCAAGGGCATCTATCTTGATGACGATGCCTTTGAGGGCTTTCGCGGGATCCTTCGTGACTACTTTCTGGAAATATGGCCCTTGGCGCCAGGTGATGACCTTCTCGGGCAGATCGTCCCAGAGCGGCGTCTCCACTCCCTTACAACAGCATCCAAGGAAACAGGCATCGGCCCGGCTGTTCTGGATGATTTCTTGACAGAAGCGGGCGCGTTTGCGCCCAGTGACGCGCGTGCCGATGCCCGCAAGACCTTTGATGCGAAAACCTGGCAGCACATTCTTGATGAAATCCCGACATTGGTCGGTCCGATTGCGCTGCGACGTGCAATCGGCGCAACGCTGGCCGAACTGAACGGGTTGAAGGCTGATGGTGTCCTCGTCCCAAGGACCAACGTCCCAACAATCAAATCGCCTTGGCGGATTGCGGATGGCCAAGCTCTTCTTGAGGAGCTGGAGGCCTATGCGCAGCCGGTTGCCGCAGAGGAGCCAGGGTGGGAGACGATCCAACTCGTTCACAAGCGGCTGGACCTTCCTGTTGGCGAGATCATTGCGGCCATCCGGACGGGTGCTTTGCGCCTTGGTCAGCGTCCTGATGTGTTCGGCTACCACGGGCTTGTGGTGGAAATCATTGAAGTTGCAGCGTTCAAGGCGAAGGTCGCGCCAAAGCGCAAGCCATCGACCAACCAAGTGGAGATGACAGCAGCGGCCTTCGCTCGGTCGGCGGGTATTCGGGGGAAAGGTCAATTCCTGGCTCTGATCGAAGGTGGTTACACGCCTGCGATGTTGGTTTTGAATCCCACGACTAAGCGTCGGGAATGGCGAATGAGCCGCGACGACATCGCTGCGTTTGAAGCCAGCTACACGACACCAACGATTCTGTTGGCCGAAACCGGTGCGCATTGGAACACAATTCGGGCTATTCTCCAGAGCGAAGGGATCCAGCCGTTCCGACCGAACGGCTTGGATCTCGGACCGGTCTATCTTCGGACCGAGGTTGAACCAGTTGTGGCGCTCTTGAAAACTCAGCGCGAAAAGTAACGGCCAAGCGCCAACCATGCTGAAAAACGATTATATTTCAGCGCATTATAAGAAATCGCCACTATGGCACCCCATAGCCTCTTGACAGGGGGTGTGCATGAAAACCGCGAAAACGTGCAAGCTTATGGTTCATTGGCACAAATGGAAAGAAATGGCGAGCCGTGGAGGACTCGAACCCCCGACCTGAGAATTAGAAGTTCCCTGCTCTAATCCAGCTGAGCTAACGGCCCACTCTTCTTTCGGCTATATCAGCCAAATTCCCCGCCGTGTCAACGTGGTAGAAGGATGGGATGCCGACCCAGAAATTTCCATTTATTTTCACTGTAACCCCTGTCTGTGGCAGAAATCGGGGCTCTGGATATCGCTATCCCTTAAGACCATCCTGCGACGCATAGGGCCAATAGCACAGGTCCAGCGCCGGACCAGAGGTCTCTGCGTGCTGATACAAAACGCGTTCCCTTTTGGGGACCATCCGTCGCGCGGCATTTACGATTTCCACATGCAAAACAGACCATCGCCGCGCGCATCGTGTTCCTGCAAAATGACTGCGTTACTGCCACTGTCGGCGATGTTTCCCCGTTCCGCATTGGTCAGGGGAAACATCTTTGCACGATCAGAACGCCGCCCCAAAGCAGGCGGCAAGGCCAAGGGCGGCAAGCAGAACCCGCAGCGGCAGGCGCAGCCGCCCGATAAGAGCGTAAGACAGACAGCCCAGGCCGGTACCGACCAGGGCAAAGGCGATGACGGCCCCAAATGGATTGGTGGTGAGACGGATCAAAGCGGGGTTTGCAATCATCGCCAGCGGAATCACATAGAGCCCAACCCCGAGCGCCATCGCCGTCAGTGCCACCTTCAGCCAGTTCTCTGCGATCATGCCGGCCGCGATAAAGACAGCACCGCAGACTGGCGGCGTAATGGTTGAGAGCAGTGCAAACCAGAACACAAACAAATGCGCCTGCAGGGGCTCCAGCCCCAATTCAGTCAGGGCCGGGCCTGCCACCGACACGCAGATCACATAGGCGGCGGTGGTCGGGACCTCCATGCCCAGCAGCAGGCAGGCCAACGCCGTGAGCAAAAGCGCGGGCCAAAGCAGCCCGCCCGCCCCGGACAGGATCACCGAGGTGATCTTGATGCCAAGACCGGTGATGCCCAGCACGCCGATGATGATAGAGGCGCAGATGATAATGGCAGCAATCATCGCAACCTGTCTGCCGATCGCCGTGAAGCCACCGCCCAAACGGGCCAGGCCCTGGGTCAGGTTCATGCGCGGCGTGGCGTCAAAGAACAGCGCGGCAGCACCCGCAAAGATAGCCAGAACAGCTGCATACTGCGGGGTAAATCCGGCGGCAAACATCGCTATCAGCAGCACCGAAAAGGGCACCAGGAAAAAGCATGAGGTCACAAAGACCATGCGCGGGCCGGGCCGTTGGTCTTCCGGCACGGCTTGCAGGTCAAAACGTTGGGCATAGGCATTGATGCCAACCCAGACCGTCAGGAAATACAGCACCGCAGGCAGCAGCGCCGCCAGCATGATCTGCGTGTAGGGCACGCCTGTCAGTTCCACCATGACAAAGGCCCCCGCCCCCATCAGGGGCGGCATGATCTGCCCACCGGATGAGGCAACAGCCTCTACCGCGGCGGCCAGGCGTTTGGGATAGCCAAGCTTGGTCATTGCAGGCAATGTGATTGCCCCGGTTGAAGCCACATTGGCCGAGGCCGAGCCCGAGATAGAGCCAAATAGCGCTGAAGAGAGCACCGAAACCTTGGCCGCACCACCGGTCAGACGCCCCGCAGCCGCAGCGGCCACATTCATGAACCCCTGTCCCGCTTCGCCCGCGTTCAGTACCGCACCAAAGATCACAAAGATTGCGACAACCCCGACCGACACCCCGGTGAGACTGCCCCAAAGCCCGCCTTCGGCGATAACAAGCGTGCCCAGAAAACTGCGCAAAGGCGTGCCGGCATGGCCAAATTCACCGGGGATATGCTGCCCCCAAAGCCCATAGGCCAGAGCACAGAGCGCAACCAATGGCAGCGGCCAGCCGATCATCCGGCGCGCCCCCTCCATCGCGATCAGCAACAGGCTGATGGCCAGCACCACCTGAAAAGAGTTTTCCAGAAAACCATATTGGTTCCGCAGCATCTGATGGCTCAGCGCGATCCAGATGCAGCCTGCAATGCCAACAATGGTGATGACCAGACCGGACCACCAGGCCAATGGGGTCTTGGCGGAGTACAAGAACACCCAAGGCAGGATCAGCGCCATGTGCAGGGGGCGCGCGACCAGATTGGGCACCAATCCGTAAAAGATCAGCCCGATGTGAAACACGGCAGTGATAGCGCCAAACAGCATCCAGACATGGCCTGCATGTGGCGCGAAACGGGGGGATAAAGATGTCATGAGATCAGATCAATGCGCCCCACCCCGGAACAAGACCGGGGCGGGGCCAAAAATTACATATGCGCGGCGTCCAGCGCCACACCGATTTCTTGGTAATACCGGATCGCACCAGGGTGGATCTGCGTGGTGATGTTGCTCAGCATGTCGGCCGAAACACCCGCCCACCAGGCCGCGTCCTTGGCCATGTTTTCGCGGGTTTCCCAATATGTCTTGGTCAGCATATAGGCCGTGTCATCATCCATCTTGGTGGTGGAATAGGCCACAACCGGCAGCGAGGTTGTGGTGATATCTTCAGCCTGGCCCGTATAGGTGCCCGCTGGGATGGTCAGACGGGTCCGCTTGGACGCAGCGATCTGGTCATCATCCAGCGACAACACGGTCACCCCGGTCGAAGCCGCCGCTTCGATCACATTTGGCGCCGGAAAGGACCCGGCGGTGACAAAGCCGTCGATCTGACCATTTTTCAGCGCATTCACCGCATTGGACAGTTCGGAATCGGCGATGGTCACCTTGCCCTCTAGCCCAAAAAGATTCAGATATTTTGCGCCCTCACGTGCACCAAAAGAACCGCTGCCCAAAAGGATTGTCTTGCCTTCCATATCGGCAAAGCTGCTGATGCCGCTGTCTGTCGACATTACAAAATGCATGGTCAGCGACGGGATCGGGAACAGAGCCCGGATTTCATCAAAGGCCGGATCGCCCTTGCCTTCAAACATCGCCTTGCCGCCCTGGGCCAGCCCCACCAGTGCCGGTGGCGTGGTAAAGACATAATCCCCCCCGCGGGCACGCACCTCCATCACGTTTTGCACCGATCCCTGGCTTTCTTCGACAGTGACAGAGATATCCCCGCCGGTGCCTGCCTTCATCGCTTCGGCAATCTGCGCAGCCATCTGGAAATAAGACGACCCCGCCTTGGCCGATTTATAGGTAATGCGCGTCTCAGCCGAGGCCACGCCGGTCATCATCAGGGCAACAGCCGCAGCTGCGCCAATAGATTTCATAAAGGTCATTTTGATCCCTCCCATTGAACTGCCGAGACAATTGAGCCTAGGCCGTGGAAATGCAAGCGGCGACAGCATTCTAGCTGCCGCCGCCTGCGTCTTTGTGCCAATTAAGCACGCCCCCAAGCCCCCCATCGCAAAGGCGACAGGCACACGCCGCAAGAGCAACCCGATCAGACTGCCGAGAATGAGAATGCTTTCCATGTCAGTATACCAATGTTTGCTTGGGTAGGTCGTCAGGGGCCCAAGTCCATATCTTGAAGATTTCCGCCAAAGCCTGCAGCGCCATCACATCAAAACCAACCCAGATCGCAGACTGTCCACCAGCCTGCGGTTGAAGGTATGGGGATTGCGGAAGGTCACATCAATGATGACATGGGCCTTGTGCTTCAGCACATAGCCAATCGCCAGATAGGCGGCCCAGACCTGAAAAAGCGGCTCATCTCATCGACCCAAATGGTGAGTGAATTCAGCATATAGCGCATAAAGACCTCAAAGGAGACGATAATGCCGGTGGTGAAAAACATCCAGGCGGCGATTGTTCCGGTGGTTTCCGAAACCGCATCCATGGTGCGAATATAGGTTTGAATTTTAGGCGCCATCTGTGCCCCATTCCTAAACAAGGCGCGGCCACCCAAGGGGGCAGCCGCAGTCTGGTTTTAGATTTTCAGTTTGCGCGGCGCGCACGGCGGCAACAGCGGCGGCACCCGCAGCGCCTTGTCGGCGGACAGGTAGTCATTGCGCCCATAGGCCTGCCACCATAGTGCCTTTGCCTTAATCCCCGTCTGCCACCCCGCGCATGCGCAACCGGGCGCGCCGGGCCCGATAGCTGGGCAGCACGACCAGCAGGACTGCCAGCACCAGCAGCCCCAGCGTGATCGGGCGTTCCCAGATGAACGAGGGGCCATCAAACAGCTGCATCGAGCGTGAGAAGTTATCTTCAAGCATGCCGCCAAGAATGAAGCCGATCAACAGCGGCGCCAGCGGATAGTCGGCAAAGCGCAGTGCCGTGGCACAGACACCAAAGCCCACCAGCAGCAACAGCTCTGTTGCATTGTTCTGACCAATATAGGCCCCCATCAGGGTAAAGAACAAAATGAACGGAATAAGGTAGGTGCGTGGCACCGACAGGACCTTGGCAATATACGGGATCAAAGGCAGGTTCAAAACCAGCAGTACCAGATTGCCGATGAACATCGACATGATCACCGCCCAAAACACCTCTGGCTGGTCAATCATCAGCCGCGGCCCCGGTGTGACATTCAGAGCGATCAACGCGCCCAGCAAGATTGCCGTCGTGCCCGACCCCGGAATGCCCAGCGTCAGCAGCGGCACAAAAGACCCGGTGCAGGCGGCGTTATTAGCGGTTTCTGGTGCCGCCAAGCCCTTGATAGAGCCCTTGCCAAATTCTTCCTGCTCGTGCTTGGGGGCGATATTGCGCTCCACCGCGTAGCCCAGAAAACTGGCAATGGTGGCACCAGCCCCCGGCAGCACCCCAATGAAAAAGCCCTGAACAGATTGCCGCCCGATCACCGGGGCAATGGCCCTGGCCTCGGTGCCGGTAATGCGCAGATCCTTGATCGCCTCGCCATCACCCTGCTGGGTGGTCTTGGGGCTTAGCACCAGAAACAGCGCTTCGGGCAAGGCAAACATCGCCATCGCCAGGGTGATAAAGCCAAACCCCGACTGCAGATCCATGATCCCCATGGTAAAGCGCGGTAGATTAAACAGCGCTCCCTCCCCCACTGTCGCCATGATCAGGCCAAGGGTTGTCATCAGCATTGCCTTGGCAACCTGCCCGGTGCCGGCAAAGGCGGCAATCGCCGACAGGCCCACAACCATCAGGGCAAAATACTCTGCGGAATGGAACAACAGGGCCACCGAAGACAGCGCCGGCGCAAACACCATCAGCAACAGCGCACCAATTGTGCCACCGGCAAAACTGGCCACGGCTGCAATGGTCAGCGCCTTGCCCGCCTTGCCCTGCTTCGCCATCGGATAGCCATCAAAACTAGAGGCAACCGTCCCCGCCACCCCCGGCGCGTTCAGCAGGATCGACGAGGTCGAGCCACCAAAAATGGCACCATAATAGACCCCCGCCAGCAGGATCAGCGCCGCCGAAGGGTCACCCATCGAAATGGCCACCGGGATCATGATCGCAATGATCGACATCGGCCCCAGCCCCGGCAACATGCCGATAAAGGTGCCAATCAGACAGCCGCCGATCACCATCAGCAGGTTCTGCATCGACAGCGCGGTTTGCAGACCAATCAAAAGTCCTTCAAGCATCTCAAGCCCCCCAAAAACCAGGCAACGGGCGCATGTAGATGCCCAAAACCTGTTGCACCAGATACCACACGACCAGCGCCGCACAGACCGCGACGGGCATCAGGATATACCACTTGCGCTCGCCCAGGATGGCGCCGCCAAGAAACAGAAACCCAGTCGTTGACAGCAAGAAACCGACAGGGCGCAGACAGAGCGCATAGACCACCATCAGCGCCAAGAGCAAAAGCGCCTGGCCAAGGTGGTAGTCACCCAGACGGCGGTAATCGATCTCTGCGGTTTTTTCCGCGCTCTTCTCCAGGCCAAACAGAATGATGCAAGAGGCAATCACCCCCAGGACCGACAGCACCTTGGGAAAGGTGCTAGGCCAGATTGGGTTGCGTTTCATAAACGGGGCTAGCCCGCTATCCATGGTGAACCAGGCGGTATAGCCATAGGCCAGACAAATACTTAGCAGGACCAGCGCGATCCATCGATCCAGGGCCATCTTTCCCTCCCCCTCATTTAAGATGTGGCAAAGCGATTGCCCGCTTTGCCACCAGATTTCTTGCCTGCACGGGCCTTACAGAAAGCCCAGTTTCTTCATCAGATCGCCGATGGCCTTTTCCTGATCTTCCAGGAAGCTTTTGAAATCATCGCCGGAATTGTGGATATTCACCCAGCCGTTGCGCGCGCGCACCTCTTCCCATTCGGGGGTGTCATACATCTTGGCCAAGGCCTCCTGAAACAGCGCCAGCTGGTCTGCCGACAGATCGGGGGCACCAAAGAAGCCGCGCCAGTTGACAAAGCTGGTGTCGATCCCCTGCTCTTTCATGGTCATGGCCTCCGGAGCGGCGGCAACACGTTCCTCTGAGGTGACGCCGATAATCTTAACTTCGCCCGCGTTGGCCAGATCGACCGCTTCGGAAAATCCGGTGGACAGGGCCGCAATCTCGCCCGACAGCAGCGCTGCCATGGCCTTGCCGCCCGCGTCATAGGGGATGTATTTCACCTCCAGCGCGTCTTTGCCTGCGGCTTCCATCACCATGGCGGCAACCAGATGATCCATGCCGCCAGGCACCGAACCGCCGCCAATCGCCGTCTTGGACGGATCAGCATCATAGGCTGCCATCAGATCCGACATGGAGTTGATCGAGCTGTCTTTACCCACAACGATCGCGGCGTAATCGCCGATGGTACCGGCAACCAGCGTCAAGTCGCGGAAGTTATAGGGAAAAACGCCGGTCAACGAGCGGATCACGATCGGGGTCGAATTGACCATCAAGGTGCCGTGGTTGCTTTCGGCGTTTTCGATCAGATAGCCAATCGCCTTGCCGCCGCCACCGCCGGACATGTTTTCATAGGAGGCGGTTTCCACCAGGCCTGCCTTGGTCAGGGCCTCGCCGGTGCCGCGCGCGGTGCCATCCCAACCGCCGCCTGCGCCGCCGGGGATGAGAAAGTGAATGCTGTCCAGCACCTTTTGCCCATCGGCCAGAACAGGTGCTGCAAAGCCCAGGGTTGCAATAGCACCCGCCAGCAGGGCGCGGCGGCCCAGTTTAAATGTCATCATGTTTTCCTCCCATTTGACAACTGTCCGAAAGGCGGCTCAGTTGCTGAGAGGCAAACACAAGAACCTGTCACAGACCTGTCACGCGATGAAAAAAGTGAAATGAGCGCATGAAATTCCTGCTGGTGGAAGACAATCCTGATCTGGCGGCTGCGGTCTGTGTCCGCCTGCAACTGGATGGGCATACCATTGATCATGCAGGAACAATTTCGGATGCTATCGCGTTTTCAGAGATCGGAGACTACGATCTTATCCTGCTGGATATAATGTTGCCGGATGGCGATGGCCGCAGCTTTTTGAAACAGCACCGCGACCAGAAACGCGACACACCGGTCATCGTTCTGACCGCAAGATCACAGGTTTCCGATAGAATCAGCATGCTGGATCTGGGGGCGGACGACTATGTCACCAAACCCTTTGATCACGAAGAACTACAGGCGCGCTGTCGGGCGGTCTTGCGCCGCAAGGCAGGGGCGGCACAGACCGTTCTGCAACTTGCGGATGTGACCTTTAATCCGGTGGCCGGCCATGTCACCGTCTGCGGCAAGGCCGTCAGCCTGCGCAACCGGGAATTGCGCCTGCTGGAACTATTGTTCAACGCCCCGGGGCAGATCTTTCCCAAGCAGAAACTGGTAGACCGGCTGTTTTCCTATGACGAAGATGTCTCTGCCAATGCCATCGAGGTCTATATCGCGCGGCTGCGCAAACATCTGGAAGGCTCTGCGCTGAAGATCACCACCCTGCGCGGGCTGGGATACCGGTTGGATCATGGCTGAGCCGGGGCAGGTTCAGGGCAGCCTGCGCAATCGCCTTGCGGTGACACTGATCGGGGGGGCTGCGCTCTTGGCGCTGCTGCTGTTTTTTGTTGTGCGCAGCTATGCTGCGCAGATCGCCCAACAGGGCCAGGACAGTATTCTTACGGCCTCTGTGTCCTCTATCCTGGATGCGGCGGTGCTGCGCGACGATCAGGTCGAGATTGATTTTCCCTATGCCGCCTTTTCCATGCTGACCACCCCCGCAGATGACCAGGTGTTTTACGCCATCTACCGTGATGGTGAGCTCCTGTCGGGATACGCAGACCTGCCGCAGCAGGCCGACAGAGCCGCGCCAAAGCAGTTTCAGACCGCGCAGTATGATGGCAAGACTGTGCGGATTTCCACCGCCGCGCGCACCCTGCTGGGGGCGGATGTCAGAACCCGCATCACCGTTTCGGTGGCCCAGACCCAGGATGCGCTCTCTGAGACTCTGAACCAGATTTCCACCAATGTGGCCTCTTTTGGCTTTGGGTTTTTCATGCTGGCGGTGCTTTTGTCCTTTTGGGTCTCCTCGGTGACCATTGCGCCACTGAAACGGCTGACAACATCGGTTACCCGGCGCGGACCGCAGGATCTGCGACCACTCACCAAGCCTGTACCCAGCGAGATGCTGCCGCTTGTCAACTCGCTCAACACCCTGATGAGGCGGCTCAATCAGTCTCTGTCGCAATCCGAGGATTTCATCGCCGAAGCCGCCCACCGGGTGCGCACACCACTGGCGACAGTGCGCTCCTACGCCGAAACCACGCTGCAGCGGGTCGACAAGGAAGAAAACCGTCAGGCCCTGCGCTCGATGGTCCGGGCCATTGACGAAAGTTCGCGCGCGGCGGGGCAACTGCTGGATCATGCCATGATCACCTTTCGCGCCGACCATCTGGAGCACGAAGATCTTGACCTGGGAGATCTGGTGCAGGAACTGGTGCAACGCCTGACCCCG
The DNA here is from genome assembly GCF_029697505.1 of Pseudophaeobacter profundi. Lineage (GTDB taxonomy): Bacteria > Pseudomonadota > Alphaproteobacteria > Rhodobacterales > Rhodobacteraceae > Pseudophaeobacter > Pseudophaeobacter profundi. Next base: position 14,752 of record NZ_JARJEF010000009.1, read on the forward strand.
GTGGCCGAGATGAAGGACATCGACCTGGTGTTGCAGATCGACAGGCCGGTGCGGCTCATTGGGGATGCGATCCTGCTGCAAAATGCCATTCGCAACCTGATTGACAATGCACTGAAATATTCCCCCAGCGAGAGCGTCATTGAAATTTCCGTCACTGCCAGTCCCCATCCGCAGGTCGCCGTGCGCGATCAGGGGGCAGGCTTTCCCAGCGACGAAATTGCCGATCTTGCCCAGCGATTTTCACGCGGCAACAATGCCCGCGGCACCATCGGGTCCGGCCTGGGGCTGACAATCGCCCAGGATGTGGCCGCCGCCCATGGCGGAAGCCTGACCCTGTCCAACACAGCCGGAGGCGGCGCATGCGTTATATTTTCTGTCTGATCCTTGCACTCTGGCCACTGGCGCTTTCGGCGCAAAACTGGGAGGATCGCCAGATCTTTCGCGGCGCAGCGCTGCACGACACTGCTGCCAATACTGATGCGGTGCAGCTGCGCATTCTATCCAGCACCGACACCGCCTTTTTCATCCCCATCATCCGCCGCTTTCTGGCCGATCGGCCAAGCGTGTCGATTGAATATCTGGTCGCCGGATCGGCGCAGATCGACCATATATTCCGCCAGGCCCCAGCCCAGTATGACCTGGTCATTTCCAGCGCCATGGACCTGCAATTCAAGCTGACAAATGATGGCTATGCCCAACCGATCGAAGATCTGGTGACCCCCGATTGGGCGCAGTGGCGCCAGAGCCTGTTTGCCTTTACCAGCGAGCCAGCCGCCATTGTCATCCGGCGGGCTGATTTTGACGGCCATCCCATCCCACAGACCCGGCAAGAGCTGATCGAAGCCATGCGCGCGCGCCCCGAGGTGTTTCGCAACCGGTTGGGCACCTATGATATTCGCCGCTCCGGGCTGGGGTATCTCTTTGCCACCCAAGACGCGCGGGCTTCGGAAACCTATTGGCGCCTGACAGAGGTAATGGGCAATCTGGGCACCCGGCTATACTGTTGTTCCGGAGACATGATCACTGATCTGGCCAATGGCAAGCTGGCTGTGGCCTACAATGTGCTGGGCAGCTATGCGCTGGCACGATCCGAAACCGCATCAGCGCTGACGGTGGTTCTGGCGGCGGATTTTCCGACCACCATGATGCGAACAGGTTTTGTGACCGCCTCGGCACCGCAGCCGGAACTGGCAAAGGAGTTCATCCGTCATCTGATCCGGGTCCAAACCCAAGCAGTTGATCCGGAAAGCTTTCTTCTACCGCCACTGATCCAATCCCAGATAACACCAGCGCAATCGACCATCGCCCTTGGGCCCGCCCTTATGACCTATCTGGATAGGCTCAAGCGGCGCATGTTCTTGAAAGAATGGACCCGCGCCATCATCCGCTAGGGGCAATCCTCGCCCCGCGCCTTGCCACAGGCCGCCGCCATGCTAACCTTGCGCCTGTAGCGAGGAGATTTTGTATGAGTGTTTTTAGATACGCAGCGCCTATTGCGGTCGTGGCTGGCCTCTGGCTGGTTCCGTCAACAGGCGCTGGGAGCGAGGGTGGCGGCGGCGGCGACTATGGCGGCGGTTCCGGTGCCTCGCAGGGGCTGAACAACGCGACGACCCGCAGTGTTGTAAACATCCTCAACCGGGGGGCCAGTAGCTGTAGAAGGCTGCCCTGGACTTATAAATATGATTGTTACCGCTGGGTTTATAAACGCGCGGCGGATAAATTGGTGGGCAATACCGCCTATTCCGAGGCCTATAAGGCCCTGACAGATGTAGAGACCAGCCTAGACACCCTGGTGAGACAGAACCGCGACCCCAGCCAGCCCGTGCGGCGGCGGGCGCTGGAAACCTATACTCCGGTCAAACCCGAAAGCCGCCCCAAGGTGACCCGCGGCGCCGAACAGGCCCTAGACAGGGCCGAAACCGTATTGCTGCGCTCTCCTGCCAGCAAGCAAGTCCATTATGCCCGCATTGCCGAGGCAGTGAACTCCAACAAGACCTTGCTGCGCTCTGCCCTGCTGCCCGGCGGGATAATCCGCTTTGCCGGTATTGTGTTGAACCGTCTGCTGCAGCAGACCTGAACCAGCCTGACGCCGCCCCAGATACCACGGGCAAGGCCTGCGATATCAGGAAGCGGCGGATCACAAAGACTAGGGCATTCACCTTGGTGGCAGTGCCGCCTAGCGCACAACATGCACAGCGCAGGCTGCGTGGCGCACCACCTGGCTGGCTGTCGACCCCAGCAGCAGATCCTGCATGCCCGGACGATGCGAAGCCATGATGATAAGATCCGGTTTGTTCTGCTCTGCCCAGTCCAGGATAGAGCGCCCGGAATGTCCCTCGATCACCAGCCCCACGGCCTGGTCCGGCAGGGTTTGGGCCAGCCCGTCAAGTTCCTGTTGCAGGGCGGCGCGGGCCTGGGCCATGTATTCGGTCGGCAGATATGAAATGGCATAGCTCGGAACCTGCTCAACCACATGCAACAGGGTAATTTTGGCATCTGGCGTCGCCAAAAGTTGGGCCAGTTTCAACGGCGCAGTGACATCGCGCTCTGGGTCGAAGGAAATCGGCACGAGAATATTGTGATACATAGGAAATCTCCTTTTCTGTTCGCATGAGGCTACACTAGACAACTTTGACCACACAGGCCTTGATCCAGGTCAGTGCAGGGCTGGCCAATTGACATTTCCTGGCCAAACAGCGTGATATCCCCACGCCTCCCCCCATCAGAGGTCCAGTCAAAGGCTGGTGTCAGGGCGCGTCAAAGGTGGCTGCGACCTCATACATCACTGGCTCAAAGCTGCGGCACAGCTCGTTTATCTTGCGATTGCGCTCGCGCATTTCGGAAGAGCGCAGCATCCGCAAGAAATCCTCACGGGTCCGCCACTGTGAATAGTTCGCAATGCGGGTTTGGGCGTCATTCACATGCAGCCCCGCCGCCACAAATCCCGGCTGTTTAGAGATGAACTCGGCATAGGCGTCTTGAAGAGCATCCAGCAGATCCTGGCAGGTTCCCGGCGTCATCTCAAAGGTGGTGATGACTGTCTGGATCTCTGCCGTATCGGTGATTTTAGGCATTTGAGTCTCCCTCGCTGTTTCGCTGAGTGTGACCAGCCTACGATGGTTGCGGTAAAAAACGGAACCGTTTTTCCATCGGCTGATTACAGGCGTCAAAAACACACCTATAACGTGTATATGGTTTTTGGAAATTCCGGCGATTTTCTGTGCTGCCTTGGCCCGTTGACCAAAAGGCGGGGTTGCATGCGGGCACGGGTGCTGATCCTGGGGCTTTGCCTTACGGTGCTGCAGCCCCTGACCGCCACGGCTGGTGCCTGGAAGCGCCCAAAGGGTGAAGGCTTTGCCGCCACGAGCCTGACCCTGCGCGACACCGGTCAAGGGCTAGAGCCAGAGCTGAGCTATTATCGCGACTTTGGTGTCACCGGGCAGTTTGATCTTGGAATCGACCTCAACCAATCAGATATCCAATCCGGCCATGCGCTGCTGTTTGCCCGCCTGCCACTGCGTCAGGGCGGTGGGGGAACTCAGATTGCTGCGGAACTGGCGCTGGGGGCCAATCATGCACAGGGGCTGTGGCATCCGATGTATCGCATCACCCTGTCGGCAGGGCGCGGGGAAAAGACCCGTCTGGGCGATCTCTGGGGCAACCTGGATCTGATGCTAGAACAGCGCGGCAATGCCGCCCATCCACTGTGGAAAATCGACGGCAGCTTTGGAGTGACCACTGGTCAGCGGTTCTCGCCGCTGCTCAGCTTTGAAACAGCCTTTGGCCAGAATGTTGACTTTGGCTATTCAATCACCCCGGCCCTGCGCATCAAGCTGGCCGGGCTGTCGGTCTTGGGCAATCAGCCGTTTGAGACCAGCGACCTGACCGTCGGCCTTGAATATCGGCGCAACCCCCGGCAAAGTCTGGGCCTCAAGATCTCCCTCTGGCAGCGGTTCTGATCCCGCCAGGCCAGACAAAGCGCCGATTCGCACAGCAGAAATGAACGGCAGAAATGGACCGCATGACCAACCCAATCCGCCCCACCGATGACGGTGCCCGTACCCTGGCGCAACAGCTGATGCGCGACGCGCGCAGCGCCGCATTGGGCACAGTGACCTCAGACGGCTGCCCGCTGGTCACCCGGGTTGCCTTTGGCCTCTGCCCCGCCGGGCATCCGATCAGCCTGATCTCCAGCCTGTCACAGCACAGCCAGATCCTGCGCAGCAACCCGGCCTGCTCGCTCTTGGTTGGCGACCCCGGCCCCAAGGGTGATCCGCTGACCCATCCCAGGATCAGCCTTGTTGGCCGCGCCACCTTTGTCGACCGGCAAAGCCCCGCGCATCCGCAGCTGGCGGCACATTATCTACGCAGCCACCCCAAAGCCAAACTCTACATTGATTTTGCAGACTTTTCCTTTGTGCAATTCGCACTGGATATGGGCTATCTGAATGGCGGATTTGGCAAGGCCTTTCACCTTGACCCGGCAGATCTGATCCCGCCCAGCACGCCCCAATAAGGGGATCCGGCAGGGCCACACCGGGGAAACAACGCCTGCCTCCCCGGTCGCCTTTTGTGCCGCTCTGACGGGCGGTCTTGGGATCGGCTACTTGTCGACCCGCACCACCACCTGCACTTCACCGCGCAGGCTTTCGCCCCAGTTCAGCCGGATCTCATCCTTGTTGCTGCCCTTCTCCAGCTGCACATAGGGGCGCGGATATTTGTAGGTGCCAGCGGAATCGCGCATCGGCCCAATTGCCACCACCGCATCCACCGCCCGGGCATGGCCCTGAAATGGCAGCCCGCCATCCGTCGACACCGCCCAACTGCTGGCAACCGTGGCCTGTTCATGACGCAGACGCAGCGGACTCGCCACCTCTGTAGAGATCCCGTGAAAGGTATTGCCCTCAAAGAACACGGATTTGCAGCGGTTGAACTCCAGATCAGAAAAGCTGGTATCCACCCGGTCGGCCCGGTCAATATAGCCATTGATAGAACGGAACTTATTGCCAGAGATGCTTACCCCATTCAGGAAGTGCCCGGTGCCATAGGGTTTCACCACCACATAGCTGAACCAGGGTGCCACATCACTGGACAGGAAGACATTGTCGGTGATCGACAGCGCGCTAAAGGAAAACCCATTGGAAAAATCAGGCGTGGGATCCTGTTCATTGGTCCATTCGATAAAGCAGTTGTCGACATAGTTGTCCGACACTGTCGTGGCACAATAGGTCGTGGCCAGTACCACCCCCGCCGTCCGCACCCCGCCCGCAACACCATCGCCTTGGAAAAAGTGATTGCCGGTGATGGTATTGTTCGCCCCCGCCAACAGGGCAAAATGGCGAAACTTGGTCACCCTGTTGTTGCGCAGCTTGGCATCATTGGCATTGACGTTGATCCCGACGGAACTGCGATCAGGCACATCTTCGGCCTCTTCCGCCGACAGGAACTGGCAATTGTCGACCAGAATGCCCTGACAGCCCGACCCGATCGAAGTGATCCCGCGGTCCTTGGGCCGCGAAATAAAGCAGTGATCCAGGCTGAACACCGTCCCCGCCGAGGGCAGGCGCAGCGCGCTGCAGTGAGAATTGCACTGAATTTCCACCTCCGTCATGCCAAATTTGCTCAGGGCGCTAAAGCCGCTGAAGTCCAGCAGATACTTGAAATCCTTGAAGGTAAAGACCTGCGTCCCCGCCGCATCATAGAGCGGCGCACTCAGCGTGATCTCACCTGCGCCTGTATTCTTGGACCGCACATAGATCTCGCGGCCAACACCGCTGCCTTCAACCAACGCGCCAACGGGAATATTGGCGATGTTGCTTACGTTCTTCAGCTTGCGCGGATCATTGGTGTCATAGGTGGCCTGCTCACTCCAGGTTTCAGTGTCCCAGGCGGCGCCGCCAGTGGCCGAAAACTGCCCGTTACGGACCACCCGCCGGGTCGAATACGAGCTGCGATTGGGCACCGCCGCCTGCATGTCGATTGGTGCAGTGACCGTTACCATACGCCCGCCCAGATCCAGCGATTCATGATCCGACGAATTCAACAGCGCCTGAAAGGCCTTTTTAAACCCCGTTTCCTCATCGGCAAAGGCAGCCGCATAACTGGGAAAGTCAAAATTTTTGCGCAGCAGCAATATCTTGTCCACCGGCATCCGCAGGCTGCCTTCAAAATATACCGGATTGTTCAACGACACCGTCTGCGCCAAAAAAAACGCGCCTGCGGGCACCAGGATCTGCCGCCCGGCCGCCGCCGCATCCGCCGCTTCAAAGGCGGCCGTATTGTCCGTTACATCATCACCAATGGCGCCGTAATCCGTGACATCCACGCGCGACAGCATATCGCGCAGAAAGGCGCTGGTCACATCGGTGACCTCGATATCGTCAATCCGCACCACACCGCCATTGGGACCAATCAGATCCAACCCCAAATGGCCATAGCCCGCCGCCAATCCCCAGGGCATATCCACCCCCTGCCGCGCCCCAGTGCCAATGATCGCCGTCACCTCCACCACAGTGCCATAAGAGGTCAGCGTGGTGGTCGCCCCCACCTCGATCACCCCCCCGACATGTGTGTCGCTGCTGTCGCCAGCCCACCCCGCGATACGCACCGTTGGCAAGGCGCCGCTTACCGCTTTGATCCGGGCCTTTACCTGCAGATAACACCCCGGCAACAGCGGCGTCTTGCCCATGTAGCGCAGCTTCTGTGTCGCCTGCAGCTTCTGCATTTCCAGGCAGCCGGCAAAATCCGGATCGGCCACCACGATGGCAGCGTTAGGCGCGCCATCATAGGTATCAGACCCTGGCGTTCCATCGCCACTCGACCAGGTATCCAACCCCGCCTCGAACGCAGGCGGCATCAGTTCCAATCCCGCAGAAATCACTTTATTCATCCCATAACCCTTTCCAGCAGCGCAGACGCATTTCGCCGACAAGAGCTACCCCGCCCAACTTAAGGACCCAAAAGCAGGGCGCGCGCTGGCCCCGCACTGCCACCACGCGCCGCCGCTTTGCTTTGGAGCCGCCCATCACCTGAGGACCGCCCGGCAGGAAAAGAGAGCAGCAGGCAAGGAAAATCGCCGAGGGGCCCTGCCCAGGGGGCGGGGAGACGGCTATTTGCCTTGCCGGGTGCGACCGCCTCCTGCCAGGACCTCAATCAGGGGATGGGTGACTTCAAAGCTTTGCTTGGGTGGGCCCCGGATCCGGCCTTCAAACCCAAAAACAAAAAAGAGCGCCCCGAAGGGCGCCCATTATTCTAAATTCTTACTTCTTATGCTCCCAAAACAGGAAGGCTAGGCGGTGCCGATCTTTGCGCGGCAGGTCCGCCGCCGATTACGCCTCGGCCAGGGCCTTGTCGATCATCGCGATGGTTTCCTGCACACCGTACAGCGCGATAAAGCCGCCAAAACGTGGGCCCTGGCTGGCCCCCAAAAGCACCTCATAGATCGCGGTGAACCAATCGCGCAGCGGGTCGAACCCGTGGATTTTGCCAATGGCAAAGACCACCGATTGCAGGAAATCGGCATCGGCTAAATCTGCCTCTGGCAGTGCTTCGTCATTGCCGGCAATCTCGTTCTTCCTGGCAATCGCCGCCAGTGCGGCCTCTGGCGATTTCAGCGCCTCTGCCAGATCGCGCAGCGCGGCACGCTCCACATCGCTAGGGGCGCGGAACACCTTGCTGGGTTTCACGTAGTCATTGAAATAGGCCACCGCAAAACCCGCTGCCTGATCCATGGTTGGGTTGCTTTCGGGCGTCGCATCCGGGGCGTATTTGTTGATAAAGCCCCAGAGGGTCGCCTTGTCCTCGGCGCTAGAGGCACTGGCCAGGTTCAGCAGCATGCTGAAGGGCACCACCATATCGGAGGCGGGCACATCACCTGCGTGGATATGCCAGACCGGGTTGTTGAGCCGGGCCTTGGTGTCCTGCGTCGCATAGGCCCGCAGCTGCTGGTGATATTCGTCAACCGCCTTTGGAATCACGTCAAAATGCATCCGCTTGGCCGTTTTGGGCTTTTGATACATGAAATAGGACAGGCTCTCGGCGCTGGCATAGGTCAGCCATTCGTCAATCGAAATCCCATTGCCCGAGGTTTTGGAGATTTTCTGCCCATTGGCGTCCAGGAACAATTCATAGGTGAAATGATCCGGTGCCCGATGGCCCAGAATGCGGCAGATCTTGTCATAGATCGGCGTGTTGGTGCTGTGATCCTTGCCATACATCTCGAAGTCGACCTCAAGCGCCGCCCAACGGGCACCAAAATCGGGCTTCCACTGCAGCTTTACATTGCCGCCGGTGACCGGCACGGTCCATTCCCTGCCCTCTTCATCATCAAAGGTGATGGTGTAGTTTTCGGCGTCAACCACCTTGATCGGCACATATAGCACCCGGCCGGTTTCGGGGTGGAAGGGCAAAAAGATCGAATAGGTCTGGCGCCGCTCTTCGCGCAGGGAGGCCAGCATGACCTCCATGATCTCGTCATATTTGTCGACGGCGCGCTTCAGCACCTCATCAAACCGGCCCGAGCCATAGAATTCGGTGGCGGAATAAAATTCATACTCGAACCCAAAGGTATCGAGGAACCGGCGCAGCATGGCGTTGTTGTGATGGCCAAAGCTTTCGTGCGTGCCAAAGGGATCCGGCACCGAAGTCAGCGGCTTTTGCAGATGTGGCACCAGGCTGTCGGCATCGGGCACATTGCCCGGCACCTTGCGCATGCCGTCCAGATCATCAGAAAAACAGATCAGTTTGGTCGGGATATCGCTGATGACCTCAAAGGCGTTCTTGATCATCGTGGTACGCGCCACCTCACCAAAAGTGCCGATATGCGGCAGGCCCGACGGGCCATAGCCGGTTTCGAACAGAACAAATCCCTTTTCAGGCGCGCCCTTTGCATACCGTTTGAGAACCCGGCGGGCTTCTTCAAAGGGCCAAGCTTTGCTCGTCAGAGCGGTTTCGCGCAGATCAGACATCTTGTTCTCCATCGGCGGCCCCGGTGGCCGCATACCCATGGCCCGCAGCCCCATGCCGCAGTCCCATTAACTAGGTCGGCCCGGTCTATGGCGCAGATGCAGCATAAGTCAACAAAGACAGCCGTGGCTGCGCTGCTTTCAGCCATGAAATTGCGCCTTTTCGGCAATCCGGTCGAGAATCTCACGCACATCCCCCCGTGCAGCCGCGCTATCACGCAACCCGGCAAAATCCCCCCGTGCCGAGGTGGTCGTTGGCGCCTGCAGCTGCAACAGGGCACCCGTCTCAAGCAAACTATCGACAATACCGCCCCAGGCCAGAAAGATCCCCTGCCCGGCCAGCCCGGCATGCGCCACCATGGCATTAAGAGCTGAAATCAAGAATTCGCGCCCCGATGTTGCCATCTATGTGTCCGCCAATGCCGAACATGGCACCCAGGGCGGCCCGGATGGTCTGCGCTTTTCCTATGGGTTTGCCGTGACCAGCTTTGAACAGATCACCTATCGCTTTACCGCCGCCGACGAAGCACAGGCTTAAAAGCGCCCCTGCGGATCAGCGCAGGCCGCAAAACAACCGCGAGTGGCTGTTTCCCGCCAGTTTCGCACCGACCGGCCAGAGGCAGCAGTTGAACCTGCCTCTGGCCAAGCCTATTCTTGAACAAGCAATTTCGCGCACAAAGGATGTCCCATGCCCGAGAAAAACGCCCAATCCATGTCCCCCCAGGACTGTCTCGTGGCCCTGATGGTGGCGGTCTCTGCCTCGGATGAAAACATCCGCACAGCCGAGCTGATCAAGATCCAGTCTGCCGTCAACATGCTGCCCGTCTTTGCCGATTACGACATCGACCGCATGACCCGGGTTTCGAACACCGTTCTGGACCTGTTTGAACAGGAAGACGGGCTGGAGGCCCTGTTTGGTCTGGTTCGTGACGACCTGCCCGAACATCTTTTTGAAACCGCCTATGCGCTGGCCTGTGATGTGGCGGCAGCGGATGGCAAGCTGGCAGAAACCGAGCTCGAGTTCCTGGCCGAGGTCCGCTATGAGCTGAACATTGACCGGCTGCATGCGGCAGCGATTGAGCGTGGCGCCCGCGCCCGTCACATGGTCTAAGCCACCATAAGACTAGCGCAGGCAGATCAAATTGGTCTGCTGAAATTTTGCATTTTTGGTGCTTAATCACTGATCCAGTTCAAGGCTACACAGGCTCCAGCCACTGCAATCGGAGCCAGCCTATGAATACTCCTCGCGCGATCCGCACCCTGCCCACGGTCTGCCCGCTGGACTGCCCCGACACCTGCAGCCTTTCTGTCAAGGTTGCAGGCGACCGCCTGGTCGAGGTCAAGGGGTCCCGGGCCAACCCCTTTACTGCGAACGTGATTTGCAACAAGGTCGCCCGGTCCTACCCCGAGTTTGTCCATGGCAAAAACCGCCTGACCCATCCGCTGAAACGGGTGGGGCTGCGCGGCACCGGGCAATTTGAACGCATCAGCTGGGACGCCGCGCTGGATCTGGTCCATGCGGGCTTTACCAAAGCCATCGACAGCCATGGCCCGCAAAGCATCCTGCCCTTCAACTATGCCGGCCCACACGGAGAGCTGGCCGGTGGCTCGATGGATCGGCGCTTCTTTTATAAAATGGGGGCAAGCCTGCTGAACCGTGGGCCGCTTTGCGGTGGCGTGCGGGGCGGAGCCTATGCCAGCCTGTTTGGCAATGCGCCCGGCATGCCGCCGCTTCAAGTTATCCATTCTGACCTGGTGCTGGTCTGGGGCAACAATGTCACCGTCTCTAACCTGCATCTGGCGCCGCTGCTGAAAAAGATGCGCGCCCAGGGCGGGCGGCTGGTGGTGATCGACCCCAAGCGGGTCAAGATCGCGGAACAATGCGACATGCATCTGCAGATCAAACCCGGCACCGATGTGGTACTGGCCATGGGACTGGCGGCCGAGCTAGAGCGCCGCCGGGCGCTGGATCTGGATTTCATCAATCGCTGGGTCGATGGCTTTGCCCCCTTCATGGAACAGGCGCGGCGCTATGGCATTGCACAGATCGTCGAGATCTGCGGCATCACCACTGCCGAGGTTCATGCGCTTGCCGATATGATGCAGGCGGCGCAGAACATGGCCTGCGCCTTTGGAAACGGGATTGAACGCGGCCGCTCTGGCGGGTCCGGACTGCGGGCGGCCATGGCCCTGCCTGCCCTGCTGGGGCATCATGGACGGCTGGGTGCCGGCGTGCTGGCCAAATCCGGCAGCGCCACCCCAAAGACCCAGGCACGGCTGCAGGGCGATCACCTGATCAAACCCGGCACCCGGACCTTTAACATCGTGGATCTCGCCGAAAAACTGCAGGACGACACGCTGGAACCCCCGATCAAGGCCACCATGATCTACAACCACAACCCGGTGGCAACCCACCCGGATCAGGCCAATCTGATGCGCGCCCTGATGCGTGAAGATCTGTTCATTGTCGGCTGTGATGTGGTGATGACCGATAGCATGGCCTATTGCGATGTGATCCTGCCCGCCGCGTCGCATTTTGAATTTGACGACATTTATGGCGCCTATGGGCAAAACTATCTGCAGCGCGCTGCCCCGGTGATCCCCCGTGTCGGAGAGAGCCTGCCCAATACGGAAATTTTTCGCCGCCTAGCCAAGCGCTTTGGCTATGAGGATGCACTGTTTCAGGCCAGCGACAGCCAGCTGATGGATGAGGCAATTGATGCCGATCACCCACAGCTGGACGGCCAGCGCCCCAGCGAGATCGCGCTGGATCGCGCCATCGAAATCAGGGCCGCCGATGGCGCGCCCATGGTTATGTGTCAAAACGTCCTCCCCGCGACGAAGTCGGGCAGGATTGAGCTGTTCAGCCAGGCGTATGAAACCCGGTATGGCTTTGGCGTGCCGCGCTATGACCCGGTGGCGCAGGATCTGCCGCTGGTGCTGATCAGCCCCAGCTCGGCCAAGCGCACCAATGCCACCTTTGGGTCGGACCCGGCCTCCTCTGGGCCAGAACAGCTGGAAATGCACCCAAAGGATGCTGCGGCCCGTGGCCTGAAGGATGGCGCGCTTGTCCTGGTCTCAAACGCGCGTGGCGCGGTGACCCTGCAGCTGAAAATCTCTGATGCGACCCGCCCGGGGGTGCTTTATTCTCCCAAAGGCACCTGGCGTGCGACATCGCAGACCGGCTTTACCGTGAATGCGCTGATCCCGGCTGATCTGCGCACCGATATCGAGGATGGCGCCTGCTATCACGAAACCTTTGTCGAGGTGCAAGCGGCGCTGTAACGCCCCCCTTGCGCCTTGCCCTTCCCGCAACGGGCAAGACAGGGGGCAGTTGGCGGCCTGGCCTCAGCTGCCGTAGCTTTGGCCCCAGCGTTCAATCAGTTGTTGCTGCAAACGCTTGGCCTGCTTGTTCCAGCGGCGCGCGCCCTTTGGCCTCTCGCGCTCTGCCCGGCTGATACGGGCGCGGGCCTGGGTATCGGCGGCAAAGATCGCAAAAGCCAGCACCGTGCCGCCAGGGGTCGTCAAAAAGCCCCCCAACCCGGAAACAAAGTTCAAGGTTCCGGTCTTGGCGGCCACTTTGATCGGGTGGCTTTTGATCACCCGGCCATTGCTGTCGCGCATGGGGAACTCTTTCAGCAGCGGCTTCAGCCTGCCCCCCTTGTATGCCGCGACCAGAACCTTCAGCAGAGCGCTTGGCGTCACCCGTGACGCATCACCAAGACCGGAATGATCCACCAAGCGGACGCCGCTGACCCCGTAGCGCGCCTCGACCCAGTGCGACATCTCATTGGCAGAATCCTTCAAACCCCTGGGGCGCTTGCCGCGTTTGGCCGTCGCCGCCATGCCAATCATTTCGGCCATCAGGTTATTGGAATATTTCAGCATGCCCTTCAGCATCTGATCCAGCTGCGGGCTGTGATGCTGCGCCAAAAGCGTCGCCTGTGGCAGGTTCTGCACCGATTTGGCAGCCTCCAGCTTGACCCCATGCGCCCGGGCCATGGTGCGAAAAACATCTGCGGCATAGTCCGCCGGACGCCGCACCGGCAACCAGCGCGACCCACCTTTGCCCAGCGCCTGCGAAGCCACGGTCCAGCTGTCAGCCCCATTGCGATCCGCATAGGTGTAAACCGGCAGCGCGCGATTGGCGACTTTCATCCGCGCCATACTGACCTCGGGGCGGTATTTCGCAGTGCGGGCATCCATGGTGACGGCCCAGCCCTTGCTGGCGCGCTTCCACTCAAAATGCACCCGGTTGAAATTCAGCGCGATACCGGAAACCGCCGGGCTATAGCCCACGTGATCAGGCTGTTCGCTGTCAATGCTGTGCACCTGGGGCAGCGCCCCGTCCCAGACCTTGAAACCACCGCGCACCTCGCGGATGCCGGCGTTTTTCAACGCCCGCGCCATCTGCGCCAGATGATCTGTGTTCAGCATCGGATCGCCGCCGCCCGCCAGGATCAGATCGCCCTTCAGTACGCCGCCCAAGACCGGGCCATCAGCCAATAGCCTGGTGATAAAACGGTGTTGTGCGCCGAATGTTTCAAGCGCGTAAAGCGCCGTCAGCGCCTTGGCCACACTTGCCGGCGGCTGCCCGTCTTGGCTGCCTTCGGATTCCAGTACCTTGCCGCTGCCCACCTCGGCCACGGCGCAGGCCACCCGGCCCGACAGGCCGGACTGCGCCAGCAACGTCTTGAGGCTGACAGAAGGGGCCCCAGTGCCGCCCTGAAGCAATGCCCCCCCCGCCCGAGCCTGCGGCCGCAAAGAGGTTGTAGGCGCATTGGCCAGCGCACCAGACGCTGCCGGAACGACAAGGGCTGCTGCGGCAGAGGAAAGGAAAAAGCGTCTCGATAACATGTCAGTCAATATCTAATCAGAAAGCTACGATACAGCAAACAAAGACCCGCTATATGGCATGCTGTCTCGCTCATAATGCATTTTATACTGTGTCACCTGCAAAAAATGCAGATTGCCAGAGTGTTTTTTTACAAGATGTACCACTGCTCAGCCCGGTTTGCTGGCTGGATGCGTCCCGCCATGATGCCGCGCGGGTCACGCAGATGGCGGCTGATCCGCCTCTGGCCCAGCGGCACATCCGCTGGCCACCCCGCCCGGCCATTTCCCGGCTGCCCGGATCTGGCTAGAGCTGGCGGCAATCAGCGGAATATTGACAAAACACCAGGCCGGCGCCGAGGCCTGGGCCAGGGCCTGGCTATCCTGGTCACCGATCATCGCCCCCCGGTAAATCCGCGCCGCCGGAGAGAGCCGCGCCGCGATCCGGTCGCCAGGTCGCGCCAGCACCCCAATCGGCACCGTCTCCATGATCTGACGCCAGTCCTTCCAGTGGTGAAAATGGGCCAGATTGTCCGCCCCCATCAGCCAGGTAAACCGCACCCCCGGATAGATCCGCCGCAATGCCCGCAGCGTTTCCGCCGTGTAACGGGTGCAAAGGCGGGCTTCGATATCGCTGACATGCACCTTTGGGTGATCCATCAGCGCCGATGCCGCTGCAACCCGGCCAGCCATGCTGGCAGGGGCATGCGCCTTCAGCGGATTTCCGGGCGAAACCAGCCACCAGAGCCGATCAAGATTGAACCGCTTCAGCGCCGCGCGACTGATCTGAACATGGCCCTGATGGGCCGGATCAAAAGAGCCCCCCAGCAAACCGACGCGCAGCCCCGGCCGCAGATATGGAAACCCCTGTCTCATCCGTTTGGTGATGCACAGTTTCCAAGCTGAGATCAAGCCGACCACAACGTAAATGCACCCGGCCTCACCCCAAAGCCTGCATGGACCTTGGGAAGACATGAACCGCCGTCATCGTGCTGCCCCCAGCCGATTGGCGGGATGGCAAGGCCAGGCGCGGCGCGTGCGGAGCGGGCCACAAAATGGATCCGTCCGAGACGCATGAAATTCGCAAGCGCTGCCTTGCCCGTATCCATGATTGCCCCCGCCCCTGCCATCAGCTATCACACCAGCCAGCTAGAATTACCCTCATCACGGAGCAGTCACATGGCCGCCTATCAATATGTCTACCACATGCAGGGGGTCTCCAAGACCTATCCCGGTGGGAAGAAGTGCTTTGAAAACATCCACCTGTCCTTTCTGCCCGGCGTGAAAATCGGTGTTGTCGGCGTCAACGGTGCCGGTAAATCGACCCTGATGAAGATCATGGCCGGCCTGGACAAGGATTTCACCGGCGAAGCCTGGGCCGCCGAAGGCGCCAAGGTTGGCTACCTGCCGCAGGAACCAAAACTGGACGAGAGCCTGACCGTACGTGAAAACGTCATGCTTGGCGTCAAGGAAAAGAAAGACAAGGTCGACCGCTTCAACCAGATCGCCGTCGAGATGGCCGAGAACTACACAGACGAGCTGATGGAAGAGATGACCGCGCTGCAGGACAGCATCGACGCGGAAAACCTCTGGGATCTGGACAGCCAGATCGACATTTCGATGGAGGCCCTGCGCTGCCCCCCCGATGACGCGGAAATCGCCAATCTTTCGGGCGGTGAAAAACGCCGGGTTGCGCTGTGCAAGCTGCTGCTTGAAGCGCCTGAAATGCTGCTCCTCGACGAACCGACCAACCACCTGGATGCGGAAACCATCGCCTGGCTGCAACAGCACCTGATCGACTACAAAGGCACCATCCTCTGCGTCACCCACGACCGGTATTTCCTGGATGACATCACCAGCTGGATCCTTGAGCTCGACCGTGGCAAGGGCATCCCCTATGAAGGCAACTATTCCGCCTGGCTGGAACAAAAGGCCAAACGGCTGGAACAGGAAGCCCGCGAGGACAAGAGCAAACAGCAGACCCTGCAGCGTGAGCTGGAATGGATGCGTCAGGGGGCCAAGGCCCGTCAAGCCAAGAGCAAGGCCCGGATCAACGCCTATAACGACCTCGCCGAACAGTCCGAGCGCGAAAAGCTGACCCGCGCCCAGATCGTTATTCCCAATGGCCCGCGTCTGGGCAGCAAGGTGATCGAGGTAAGCGGTTTGTCGAAACACTATGGCGACAAGCAGCTGGTGGAAGACCTGTCCTTCGACCTGCCCCCCGGCGGCATTGTCGGTGTGATCGGCCCCAACGGCGCCGGTAAATCCACCCTGTTCCGCATGTTGACCGGACAGGAACAGCCCGACAGCGGCTCGGTTTCTTACGGCGATACTGTGAAACTGTCCTATGTCGACCAGTCGCGCGATGACCTGAAAGACAATGAAACCGTCTGGGAAGCCATCTCTGGGGGTGCCGAGATCATCGAACTGGGCGACGCCCAAGTGAACTCCCGCGCCTATTGTTCTTCGTTCAACTTCAAAGGTGGCGATCAGCAGAAACCGCTGAACCTGCTGTCAGGTGGTGAACGCAACCGCGTCCACATGGCGCGTCTTTTGAAAGAGGGCGGCAACGTGCTGCTGCTTGACGAACCAACCAATGATCTGGACGTGGAAACCCTGCGGGCCCTGGAAGACGCGCTGGTGGATTTTGCCGGCTGCGCCGTGGTGATCTCGCACGATCGTTTCTTCCTCGACCGGATCTGCACCCATATGCTCGCCTTTGAAGGCGACGCCCATGTGGAATGGTTTGAAGGCAATTTTGAGGACTACGAAGAAGACAAGAAACGCCGCCTCGGCGCCGATGCCCTGGAACCCAAGCGTTTGAAGCACAAGAAATTCGTGCGATAAAATATCGGGGCGGGGGCGACCGTCTTCGGCCGCCCCCGCTTATCTACTGCCACGGCACCCTGCGGCACGCTCCCTTTCCGGTGGGAACCTTCCTGGATGTTGCACGCCCCGCCGCTCATTGCCGGGTCAGCTACAGCCCGCCGGGCGTGTCGACGCCGCCCCCCTTCCACTTTTCCAAAAACAGTCTCGCCGCAGGCAAGGCCCAGCCCTGGCCCCTTCGCCGGCAAAGACGCATTTGGCGTTTTGCCCCCCGCGCGCTATCCTACGGGCACGTCATACAGGCGCGTCGTATTTTCTAACGACGGTTAATCAGTATCATTTTTGAAAGGCCACCTGCCCATGCCCATCACCGCAGCAAAGATCACCAGTCAGGTCGAGGCCCTGAGAGGCAGGAAAGCCAAACGCAAAAGGCTCGACACCGCGCCCGAAGGCACCAAGAGCCGCAAACTGCCCGGTGATCTGCGCAAGGGGCTAGAGGCGCATTTCGGCAGCAAGCTCTCCCGCGTCAAACTGCATGTCGGAGGCAACGCCAAGGATCTGTGCAAAAAGCTGAAAGCCAAGTCCTTTACCATTGGCAATGACGTTTATTTTGCCAAACCCGCCAGCGCCAAGAAAGCCGATTTTCTGGTGCATGAACTCGCCCATGTCCTGCAACAGGGTCGTGGCCGGATGCCAAAACCAAGGGATGGCGTGGCGCTCGTGTCAAAATAATCCAACATCGACAGGGGTCTTCCCCCACTGTGATCATGTATTTTTGGGATTATTTGTAACACCTTGCCAAATATTCCTTATGCGCCATGCAAAAACCGGAAGGGTTTGAAGAAAATCTTAACCTTTTCAAACTGTATTGAAAGGACAGGGCCGCGCTAAGCTAGAGCCAAGATCTTTGGGAAAAGGTGAGACACAATGGCATTTGTCAGCATCATGTTTGGATCGCTCGTTGGCCTTGTCACGGCTGTGACAGGCTTTACCCTGTTTGATCTGCACATCTGGCACAGCCTCTTGCTTTACTCCGGCACGGGCGTTGGCGTTGCCGCGCTGGCGATTGGCATCTTGGTACTGCGCAGCACTCCCGAGCCGCAGTTTTCGGCCTCTGGGCCCGGCGGCGCTAACGCGCTTTGACCCACGCAACAATCTGACCTTCACGCAGGGCGCCCGACTGGCGCCTTTTTTCTTTGCCCCGTTCAAAGGCCACCAAGGTCGGGATCCCCTTGATCCGATAGCGCCCACCGGTGGATTGATGCCGTTGGGTATCAAGCTTGACCAGACGGGCCTGACCGGTCAACGTGCGGGCTGCCTTGGTGAACTCTGGTGCCATCATTTTGCAGGGTCCGCACCAGGGCGCCCAGAAATCCACAATCAATGGCAGATCATCGTTCTGCACCGCCTTTTGCAGGATCGCCGGATCCACATCCGTCGGCTGCTTTGACAGTAGCGCCGCGCCGCAGCTGCCGCATTTGGGGCCCGCCGTCAGCCGTGCCTCGGGCACTCGATTCAACTGGCCACAGGCCAGGCAGGTCAGGGTTTTTTCCGCCATGACAACGCTCCCAGTGCAGGTAATCGGCGCGATCATAGGCGCGCTGCTGCAATCTGCAAGGTCCAGCGCTGCCCAGCCTCCCTGCCCCTCGCCGTCTTGACGGAATGGTACCAGCACCACAAGATATACAGGCAGGTATGTTCCAAAATGTGAGGTTCAGATGATTTCTCGCCGCGTTTTTTCCACCTCCGCTCTTGCAGCCGTTTCGACCTTCTCCCTGTCGGGCCTTGCCATGCCCGCCCGCGCGAAACCGGCACCCGTTTTTGACCCGACACCGCAATACGTAAGGATCAAGAAAGATTACCAACCCGGCGAAATCCTGATCCTGCCGCGATCCTACTACCTTTATTTTGTCACCGAACAGCGCAAGGCAATCCGCTATGGCGTGGGGGTTGGCAAGGCTGGGCTGGAATTCACCGGCAGCGCCATCATCCAGCGAAAACGTGAATGGCCCGGCTGGCGTCCCACCCAGGAAATGATCGAACGCAGCCCGCGCATCTACCAGCGCTTTGTCGATAACAGCTACGTACAGCCCGGTGGGCCGGACAACCCACTGGGCGCGCGGGCGCTCTATCTTTATCAAAACGGAGTGGATACCTACTTTCGCATTCACGGCACCACCCAGCCCGAAACCATTGGCACCTCAGCCTCGAATGGCTGCATCCGCATGTTGAATTCACATGTTACCGACCTCTATCAGCGGGTACCGCTGGGCACCAAAGTCACGGTTTTGTAGACCCGGAAATAGGTCAGCAAGCCCGACATAATGCACCAGGCAGCCCCGGAAAATCGCCAAAAAAATCATCATGCAAAAGAAATTTCTGCAACAGGCCCGGTAACATAGACACCGGCGCCCCCCGCACAAAGGGGGGGTGACGATTTTTTCTTGCGCGAAAGCCGCTTCTGTCCAATGCTGTCATCGCGAGGTCATAAAGGGGGTGATATTTATCCCTGATGGATGGGCTACCACCAGAATGAGCAAGCCATACTGCCGCATGTTGCGGGCAGAAAGCGTGAGAAGAAACTAGGAGAAGAGACGATGGCAACTGGCACCGTCAAATGGTTCAACACCACCAAGGGATTTGGCTTTATCGCCCCTGACAGCGGCGGAAGCGATGTATTTGTTCACATTTCCGCAGTAGAGCGGTCCGGTCTGACAGGCCTCGCGGACAACCAAAAAGTGAGCTACGAAATGCAGCCCGGTCGTGATGGCCGTGAATCCGCGGTTGATCTCGCGCTGCTTTAAGCCCCAAAACATTTTTATTGGCGGCCCTGATTTTTTGGGGCCGCTTTTGCGTCCCCGCCCCCCTTGCCCCTTGTCTTGTCCCCTAGCCGTTTTCCTCGGAGCTGGACAGACGCGACAGCAGGGTCATGACCGCAGGCCCAACTGCGGCTACATTCAGCGCCACGCCCTTGGCATTGGGGTGAATGTTATCCGCCTGCATATAGGCCTGTGCCGCCGCCGGATCCTGCCCGGTTTCAGCGCGAATTCCGGCAAAGGCATCGGCATGCAGCAGCGCGCCAAATTCCTGCGCCAGATCCGCATAAATGCTATCAAAGGCAGCTTTGTATTCCGGGCCATAGTTGCCCGGCGCCCGCATGCCGATCAACAGAACCTCAACATTGCGTGCCTGCGCCGCCTGTAGGATTTTGCGCAGGTTGGCGCGGGCCTCGGCGGCGGGCAGACCGCGCAGCAGATCATTGCCCCCAAGCAGCACAATCAGCCCCTGCGGCTGATCCGCCAGCGTCCAGTCAACTCTGGCGGCCCCGCCTGCGGTGGTATCCCCCGACACACCGGCGTTGTTCAGCGTCACTTCGGCCCCCTGCGCCTCAAGCCAGGCGGCCAACTGCGGCACAAAGCCCTGCCCCTGTGGCAGCCCGTAGCCCTGCACCAGACTGTCGCCAAAGGCGGTGATCCGCAGATCCTCTGCCTGGCTCTGGGCCGCAACGTTTACAGAAATTATCAATCCCAACAGGGCCAAAACCTTGCGCATCGCGCTAAATGCTCCATATCCGATAGAGTGTATTTCACAGGCGCAGCTTCATGACCGAAACAGAACCACCCGTTCTTCACCTCAAAGATGCGTCTTTAACGCTGAATGGCAATACCGGGCCGGTGCAAATTCTGCGCGGGATCTCGCTGGATGTGCGCAAAGGTGAAACTCTGGGCCTGATCGGGCCTTCGGGGTCGGGGAAGTCCTCGCTCTTGATGGTGATGGGCGGGCTCGAGCTGGCAACAGGTGGTCAGATCACCGCCCTGGGTCAGGATCTCACCGCCATGGATGAAGACGCCCTGGCCCGATTTCGCCGCGCCCACATGGGTGTGGTCTTCCAGAGCTTCCATCTGATCCCCACCATGACAGCGCTGGAAAATGTCGCAACCCCACTAGAGCTGGCCGGTCGGCGCGATGCCTTTGCCCTTGCCCAGGCCGAGCTGGAGGCTGTCGGGCTGGGCCATCGTGCCGGGCATTTCCCCGCCCAATTGTCTGGCGGAGAACAGCAGCGTGTGGCCCTGGCCCGCGCCCTGGCACCACGCCCGTCAATCCTGCTGGCGGATGAACCCACCGGCAACCTGGACGAGGCCAATGGCGCGGCGGTGATGGATCTCCTCTTTGGTCTGCGCGACCGCACCGGGGCCACGCTGATCATGGTTACCCATGCGCCAGAACTGGCCGCGCGCTGCGACCGGGTGGTTCGCCTGCGCGATGGCCAACTGGCCGCACCACAACAGGCAACAGAGGCCGCCGAATGACGGGGAGCGGCCCTGCCACAGCGGCGACCTCCTTTGGGCAATCCCTGTCGCTGGCCTGGCGCTTTGCCCGGCGCGAGTTGCGCAGCGGCGTAAAAGGCTTTCGGATCTTTCTGGCCTGTCTGGCACTGGGGGTGGCGGTGATCGCCGCTATCGGCTCTATCCGCGCCTCGATCGAGGCGGGGCTGACACAGGAAGGAGCCAGCCTGCTGGGCGGCGATGCCGAACTGACCTTTACCTATCGCTTTGCCAATGCGCAGGAACGCGCCTGGATGGCAAAAAACTCTACCGCCGTGTCAGAGATTGTCGAATTCCGCTCTATGGCGACTCTGGGGGAAGAGCGCGCCCTGACTCAGGTCAAGGCGGTAGATGACGCCTATCCGCTGGAGGGGCAGATCGCGCTCACGCCCGAGATGCCGCTGGCCGATGCGCTGGCAGGCCGGGATGGGCTGCCGGGGGTGGCGATGATGCCGGTTCTGGCCGACCGGCTGGGGCTGCGCCCCGGTGATCACCTCCGCTTTGGCACCCAGGATTTTGTCCTGATGGCCACCATCAAGACCGAACCGGACGCCGCCGCCTCGGGCTTTGCGCTGGGGCCACGCACCCTGGTGGCCCGTCCGGCGCTGGAAGAGTCCGGGCTGTTGGCACCGGGATCACTGTTTTCCACCAAATACCGGCTTTCGCTACCAGAAGACAGTGACCTGGATGCACTGCAGGCCGAGGCACGCGCCCAGTTTGAGGCCAGCGGCATGCGCTGGCGCGATGCCCGCAATGGTGCCCCCGGCATTGCCACTTTTGTCGAACGGCTGGGTGGGTTTCTGGTGCTTGTGGGCCTGTCCGGCTTGGCGGTGGGCGGCGTTGGGGTTTCGGCGGCGGTGCGCGCCTATCTGGCCACCAAGACCACCACCATTGCCACTCTGCGCACGCTGGGCGCCGACCGGCGGGTGATCTTTCTGACCTATTTCTTGCAGATTGGGGCGCTGACCCTGCTGGGGGTTGCCATTGGGCTGGGGCTTGGTGGGCTGGGGCCTGTTCTGTTGGGGCCGCTGATTGCGGCGCAGCTGCCCTTTCCGGCGCTGTTTGCGCTCTACCCTGGCAGCCTGGTTGAGGCGGCGCTCTATGGCTTTCTGACGGCCTTCATCTTTGCGCTTTGGCCGCTGGCGCGGGCAGAACGGATCCGCGCCGCCGCATTGTTTCGCGGCACCCTGGGCGAGGAAAGCCACCTGCCCGCCCCGCGTTATATCCTGACCACTGCGCTGGCGCTGGTGCTGCTGGTGGGGTCTGCTGCCTGGTTTTCCGGCGCGCCTGAGCTGACGCTCTGGACGGCGGGCGGGCTGATGGGGGCCTTGCTGGTGCTGCTGCTTGCGGCGCTTGGCCTGGGCTGGCTGGCGCGCCATGGTACAAGGCTGAGCCGTGGCCGACCGGCGCTTCGCTGGGCGCTGGCCGCCATCGGTACAGCCCGCGATGGCGCGGTGCCTGCGGTGCTGGCACTGGGGCTGGGGTTGACGGTTCTGGCCGCCATTGGCCAGATCGACGGCAATATGCGCCGCGCCATCGCGGGCAACCTGCCCGATGTGGCCCCGTCCTATTTCTTTGTTGATATTCAACGCGACCAGATGCCTGCCTTCCTGAAGCGGGTTGAAACCGATCCGGCAGTCAGCAAGGTCGAAAGCGCCCCCATGCTGCGCGCCGTCATCACCAAGATAAACGGTTCCCCCGCGCAGGAGGTGGCCGGCGATCATTGGGTGGTACGCGGTGATCGCGGCGTCACCTATGCCGCCGCCCAGCCCAAGGGCACAGAGGTAGTGGCCGGCAGCTGGTGGCCCGAGAATTACACCGGCCCGCCACAGGTCAGCTTTGCCGCCGAAGAAGCGGAAGAACTCGGCCTTAGCCTGGGCGATACCATCACGCTGAACGTGCTGGGGCGCGATATCCAGGCCGAAATCACCAGTTTTCGCAATGTGGATTTTTCCACCGCCGGCATGGGGTTTGTACTGACGCTGAACGAGGCCACCCTGGCGGGCGCGCCACACAGCTTCATTGCCACCGTCTATGCCGCGCCCGAAGCCGAAGCGCAGATCCTGCGCGATCTGGCCCGCGAGATGCCCAATATCACCGCCATCCGGGTGCGCGATGCCATCGACCGGGTGTCTGACATTCTGCGCCAGCTTGCGGCAGCCACCAGCTATGGCGCGGCGGCCACCCTGTTGACCGGGTTTATGGTGCTTCTGGGCACCGCCGCCGCCGGGGAACCGGCACGCCGCTACGAGGCCGCGCTGCTAAAAACCCTGGGCGCGTCGCGGGCGCGAATCCTTGCCAGTTTTGCCCTGCGCTCAATCATCCTGGGCGCCGGGGCTGCGGCGGTGGCACTGACCGCAGGGATAGGCGGGGCCTGGGCTGTGAACCACTATGTCTTTGAAACCAGCTTTGTGGTGATCTGGCCAAATGCGCTGGCAGTCATATCAGGCGGGGTATTGACCACACTGCTGGCCGGGTTGATCTTTGCCTGGCGGCCCCTGGCAGCCCGGCCTGCGCGCATTCTGCGCACCCGCGATTAACCTGCGGCAGGCACGGCCTGTGGCCTGGCATTTGCAGTAGCAACCCCTGCCGCTGTACCACAGGCCACCGGCTGAAGAATGCGCAGCAAGTCGACGTTGCCACAGACAAGATCTGCAACCGAAAGATCATCCAGCGACCGATAGAAGGCCTGCGCCGCCTCTGACAGGGCCAGCTTCAGGCGACAGGCCGAAGCCAGCGGACAGGTATTGTCGGTATCCGCAAAGCATTCGGCAATTGGCAGCGCGCCTTCGACATGGCGAAAGACCTGACCAATCTGGATTTCCGCCGGGTCCCGCCCTAGCGTCATGCCGCCGTTACGGCCGCGCTGGGTGTGTAGATACCCCAATTGGCTGAGTTGGTTGATCACCTGCGCCAAATGATTTTCAGAGATATTGCAACACTCGGCGATTTCGGATTTTGTCACCAGACGCTCTTCATTTGCGGCACAGTACATCAAGAGGCGTACGGCGATATTGGTCCTTTTGGTAATTCGCATGGTCTGGCTCCGCCCTAGTTTTCGATCATGCTATATTGCACAGCCCGCGAAAAAGAAGTTTGACATACATCAATCACCCAGCGTTTTAACAATGGAATGACGATCGCATGATGCCCCACCCCTATTTCTTTGGCTATGGCAGCCTGGTAAACACCGCCACCCATGACTACCTCGACCCTCAGCCTGCCCGACTGAGCGGCTGGCAGCGCAGCTGGTGCCATACCGCCCTGCGCGACGAAGCCTTCCTGAGCGTGGTGCCCGCGCCGCAGGTGCAGATAGACGGGCTGATCGCGGCCGTTCCCAATGCCGATTGGCAGGCGCTGGACGAACGCGAATTCGCCTATGATCGCCTGCCAGGCAACGGGTTGATCAGCCACGACCTGTCACGCAGCCCAGAGATTTCGTTTTATTCGGTGCCCCCACACAGCCAGAGCCAAGACGACACCCGGCACCCGATTTTGCTGAGCTATCTTGATGTGGTCGTGCAGGGGCATTTGCAGATCTTTGGTGCGGCGGGGGTGGATGACTTTTTCTCTACCACCCTGGGCTGGGATGCCCCGATCCTGAATGACCGGACCGCACCGAAATACCCGCGCCACCAGCAGCTATCCGCCTCTGAAACCGCACTGGTGGATCGCTATCTTGCCGACCTGGGGTCGAAAATCATCCCCCAGGCATAGGCAGGCATAGGCAGGCATAGGCGCCAGGCACAAACAAAACAGGCGGCGCGCTCGGCACCGCCTGTTGTATCTGTCATCCCTGCCCTGTCATTCCCCGCATAGGGGCCTGGGCCCTGCGCGTTCTAGCCGCGTGCCTTCACCACTGACATCAGCGCCAAAAGTGCGCTCATGTCCGGGCCACGTTCGCGCCCGGTGACCGCCTTGCGCAGCGGCATGAACAGTCCCTTGCCCTTGCGCCCGGTTGCCTCTTTGACGGCGGTGGTCCAGCTCTTCCAGCTGGTTTCGTCGTAGGGGCCTTCCGGCAGCAGCGCCATGGCCTCGGCGATGAACTCAGCGTCTTCCTCGGCGATCAGCGGCTCGGCGCCCTCACAGCAGAGTTCCCACCAGCCGGCCAGATCCTTCAGCGTGGTGATGTTTTCTTTTGTCAGCGCCCAAAAGGCCTCTTGCTTGTCCGCGGGCACGCCAAGCGCGTCGATATGAGGTTTTACATCCTCCAGCGACAGCGACTGCAGATAGCGGGCAGTCAATGGGTACAGGTCTTCGACATCAAACTTGGTTGGCGCAGCACCAAAGCGGTTGATGTCAAAGCCGTCAATCAATTCTGCCATCTCGTTGCGCACTTCAACCGGATCAGAAGACCCCAGCCGCGCCATCAGAGACAGCAGAGCCATGGGCTGTACGCCCGCCTCGCGCAGATCACGCAGTGCCAGGGTGCCCAGACGTTTGGACAGTGCTTCGCCCTGCGGGCCGGTCAGCAACGAGTGATGGGCAAATTCGGGCACGGTGCCGCCCAGCGCCTTGATGATCTGGATCTGGGTTGCGGTATTGGTCACATGGTCCGAACCGCGCACCACGTGGCTCACGCCCATTTCGGTGTCATCCACAACCGAGGCCAGAGTATACAGGAACTGACCATCGCCCCGGATCAATACCGGATCCGACACCGAGGATGCATCAATCGAGATATCACCCAGGACGCCGTCTTTCCACTCGATGCGTTCATGGTCCAGCTTGAACCGCCAGACGCCATCACCGCGTTCAGCGCGCAGGGCGGATTTTTCATCCTCTGACAGCGCCAGCGCGGCCCGGTCATAAACCGGTGGCTTGCCCATGTTCAACTGCTTCTTGCGCTTCAGATCCAGCTCGGTCGGGGTTTCAAAGGCCTCGTAAAACCGGCCAATGCTGCGCAGCTCATCGGCGGCGGCGACATAACGGTCCAGGCGGTCAGACTGGCGTTCAATCCGGTCCCAGGTCAGGCCAAGCCATTCCAGATCCTGCTTGATCGCATCGACATACTCCTCCTTGGAGCGTTCGGGATCGGTGTCGTCGATGCGCAGAATAAAACTGCCGCCAGCCTTGCGGGCGATCAGATAATTCATCAGCGCGGTGCGCAGATTGCCAACATGGATATAGCCGGTGGGCGACGGGGCAAAACGGGTGGTGGTCATCAGATGTCTCCTGTTGCCTTGCCCATGTCACATGAGGCTGGCTTTGTCCAGTTTTTGCCAGTCTCAGCCCGGCCCTGTCGGCCTGCCACACATCAAGACACACATAGCCATGGCGATTACCGCTGCCACACTGGATGCCACCGCCTCTGGGATGCCACCTTGCGTGCACAATTGCGTGAGTTTTCGCCGAAATCCCTTTGTTTTGCTCAAGGCAAGGCTAGCATCGAGCTGGATGCCAAAGCCAGCACATCCCAAAGCGATCCTGAAAGCACACTCCCGCCTTGCTGCCCCTACAGAGAGGACCCTTCGATGACCGCAACCTTCACCCGACGCTCCGCCCTTGCCGCAGCTGCCGCCCTGCCCCTTGCGGCGACGGCCCGCCCAACCCTTGCTGCCAGCGACAGTACCGAGATGGCCAGGGCGCCAGCCTCCCATAGCCGTAGCTTCAAACTCGGCAGCTTTACCGTAACCACCCTGCTTGATGGCAGCCGCCCCGTGGACGGCGCCAAAGCAATTTTTGGCGGCGGCGCAACAGATGAAGAATTTGCCGCCACCTCAAAGCAGAACTTCATTCCAGCCGATATGGCGCAGTTTTTCTTTACCCCGACGCTGGTGGATACTGGCGCGGAAAAGATCCTGTTCGACACGGGCCTGGGCCAGGGCGGCATTCAGATGGCCCTGGCAGAGGTCGGCCTGACACCGCAGGATATTGACGTTGTTGTCCTGACCCATATGCACCCGGATCATATCGGCGGCATGACAACGGATGGCGCAGAAACCTTTGCCAAGGCCCGCTATATCACTGGCCGACAAGAGTTTGATTTCTGGCGCGGCCAGGACAAAGGCAACCGGGTCGGCGATCTGATGGCCCAGAAGGTAACGCCCTTTGCCGAAAAGCTGACCTTCATGGAAGACGGCGACAGCGTCGCATCAGGGATCAGCGCCATGGCCAGCTTTGGTCATACCCCCGGCCATATGGGCTATATGCTGGAAAGCGGCGGACAGCAGCTGATGCTAACCGCAGATCTGGCCAACCACTATGTCTGGTCCTTTGCCCATCCCGACTGGGAGGTCAAATTCGACATGGACAAAGAGGCAGCGACGCGCTCTCGCCGCAGGATACTGGACATGCTGGCCAGCACCGGCACGCCGATGATCGGCTACCACATGCCCTTTCCTGCAGCAGGATATGTTGAAACGCGCGACAGCGGGTTCCGCTTTGTGCCGGTAAGCTATCAAATGATGGGCTGACAATTGCCCGGACGGGCTGATCCGGGCCTTTTGTGCCCGGCGCCTCTCTGCCTGCCTATCCCATCGCCGACCAGTCTTGCTTGTCTGTATATGGGAGAGGCTGGAAGGTTATTTCTTTTTGCTAAAGCGCGACAGGCGAAAGCCATGCGGATCAACAATGGGCGCATCACCCGTCACCAGATCCGCAGTCAGCCGCCCCGCTGCCGGACCAATGCCAAAGCCATGGCCGCTATATCCGGTAGAGATGAAAAGCCCCGGCAGATCATCCACCTGCGAAATCACCGGCAGCGCATCCGGCGTCACGTCAATTAGCCCGCCCCAGCTTTGCACCACGTCGCAGCCCCGCAGGACAGGAAAGGCCCGTTGTGCTGCGTCCCAGCCCTGTTTGATCGCCTTTTGCGAAGGCGCTGGATCCAGCACCCGGCAGGTTTCAAAGGGGGTGGTCTGCTGCGCCGACCAGCGCCGGTCCTGCGCCGCCTCTTCGCGCCACCGCCCCGACCCGGCAAATCGGAACTGGATAGAGCGCCACTCTTGCAGATAGCTGGGCAGAAATTTCAGCCCCAGCCGCAATGAGTCGGGGACAATGTCGACAATGTTTTCACTGCCACTGGCAATGGTATAACCGCCATCCTGCCGCTTGCGCAGGGCAAAGCCATTACACCAGATTGAACAATCAGGCCCGCCCCGCACTGGTGAGGTGCGCAACACCGAATTCAACACTTTCAACTGCGGCAGTGCGATCCTGGCATTCCCCAGGAACAGCCGCGACCAGGCCCCGCCTGCCACCACCACGGCCGAACAGGCCACCCGGCCACGCTCGGTCATCACGCCGCTGATGCGCCCGGCTTCGCTTTCGACTGAGCGCACCGCGCATTCGGTCATCACCCTGGCCCCTGCCGCCTGGGCCGCCCGCGCGATGGCATGGGTGGCCAGCTGCGGTTCGGCGCGCCCATCCAGCGGCGTATAATAGCCAGAGATCGCTTTGCCCTGATAACCGGGCATCACCTGGCGCAGAAAATCGCCGCGCAGCATCTGGCCCGGCAGATCCATCGCCGCAAGATGTGGCGCCCAGCGTTCCAGATCTGCCTCTTCCCGACTGCGGTCTGCGGTAAACAGGATACCAGAGCGCCGATAGCCGGTTGGGTGGCCGGTGCGCGCCTCCAGCCCATCCCAAAGGTGCAGCGCCTCTCGCATCAAGGGCAGTTCTTGCGGGTCGCGCTGCGAGATCCGCACCCAGCCCCAATTGCGCGAACTTTGTTCGCCCGCGATCTGGCCCTTTTCACACAGCAAGACAGAATGGCCCCGTTCGGCCAGTTCCAGCGCGGTCGAGGCCCCAATGATGCCGCCCCCCACCACAACCACGTCAACACGTTTGGGCAGAGCAAGATCGGCTGGGAAATATGGCAGTTTCAATCCTGGCATGATGAGGTCTATGCCGCGCCAATGACAGCCGGTCTAGGGGGCAAAACGGCCCACCGATGGCAGAAGAACAAAATGTGATCTTTGGGACGCATCGTCAGCTTCCTGGGGCGGGGCAGTTCCGGATAAATCATTTGAAAACAGGCGAATTCATCACCTCTTCCGGCCGGGGGCCGGCCTGATCGCGAGACAATAGTTACGACATGTCGCGAAAACGATTGACAATCGGGTAGCGTCGATCAAGCCAAAAGGCCCGCGGTGACAACCGTGCCCCCGGCGCCGACTGAAAGCGTTTGTACTCGCTGATATAGATCAGATGCTCTACCCGCTTGACTGTTTCGCGCGCGAAACCTTTGGCAACACAATCCGCAACGGATCCGTCCTGATCGACCAGAATTTCCAGAATGGCGTCCAGTTCGGGGTAATCCGGCAGGCTGTCGCTGTCCTTCTGATCTTCGCGCAACTCAGCCGAGGGCGGCTTGTCGATCACATTGGGGCGAATGACCTCGCCGGCAGGCCCCATCATCCAGGGGCGGTGGTTGGCATTGCGCCAGCGGCATGCTTCAAACACGCGGGTTTTATACATATCCTTGATCGGATTGTAGCCGCCGTTCATATCGCCGTAGATGGTGGCATACCCCACGGCAACCTCGGATTTGTTGCCGGTGGTCAAGAGCATCTCGCCAAACTTGTTTGACATCGCCATCAGCAACAACCCGCGCAGACGGGACTGGATGTTTTCTTCGGTCAGATCGTCATCATAGCCCGCAAACAACGGTGCCAGAGTGTTGGAGATGGCGCTGCGCCCCTCGGCGATCGGCACATAGTCGTAATGCACCCCCAGTGCCTTGGCCACAGCTTCGGCATCCTCCAGTGATTCAGGGCTGGTGTATTCCGACGGCAGCATAACGCAGCGCACATTGTCGGCCCCGATGGCATCGACCGCGATGGCGGCGACAATGGCGGAATCCACCCCGCCGGACAGACCCAGAAGCGCCTTTTTGAACCCGGTCTTGCCCATGTAGTCCCGCAGGGATTCCACCATCACCCGGTAATCCTGCTCCCAGGAATCCGGCAAATGGGCCTTTTCGCCTTCGACCGCGCGCCAGCCCGCCTCGGTGCGGACAAGATCAAGCTGGGTGATGGTTTCGTCAAAGACCGGCATCTGCAGCGCCAGCGCCCCATCCGGGTTCAGCACAAAGGAACCACCGTCAAAGACCTGATCGTCCTGCCCGCCCACCATGTTGAGGTAGATCACCGGCAGGCCGGTTTCGACCGCGCGGGCCACCGTGTGATTCTGCCGCACTTCCATCTTATTGCGATAATAGGGCGAACCATTTGGGATCAAAAGGAATTCAGCGCCCGTTTCGGCCAAGGTTTCGGCCACGTCTTCGTGCCAACCATCTTCGCAGATAGGCGATCCGATGCGCACATCCCCCACCACATAGGGCCCCGCCAGCGGCCCGGCATCAAAGATCCGCATCTCATCAAAAACCGTCTCATTGGGCAGATGATGCTTCAGACAGCGCGATGCAATCTTGCCGTCCTTGAGGATCAGATAGGCGTTGTACAGCTTGCCCTCTTCGGCCCAGGGGCAGCCAATGGCCAGGGCCGGCCCCGCAGCACAGTCCTGCGCCAGTTGCGCCGCTGCCGCCATAGCGGCCTGATGGAATACGGGCTTTTGCACCAGATCCTGAGTGTTATAGCCAGTCAGGAACATTTCTGGCAGGGCGACCAGATCGGCCCCTGCGGCCAAGCCGACGGCCCAGGCCTCGCGTGCCTTTGCTGCATTGCCTGCAAGATCCCCAACCGTGGGGTTCAATTGCGCCAGAGTTACCCGGAAACGATCTGCCATCCTGCACAAGCCCTTTGCAAAACATGTTGCCAGTCGTTTATCAGATCGGCAGCCAAGGAAAAGGGCCGAGCGCAAAAGACATTGCGACAAGCTGTTTGCTCGCATAGTTTCCCAGCAAGTAACCCACAGGTAGCCTATTGGCAGATGCAATTTCCACGGCCGATAATATCGGCACGCGGCAGACAGAGGTTTTCATGACCGGTTTCAGCAGAACGCTTGCGACACTCTTTCTTTTGACCCTGGCCATGCCCGCAGTGGCACAGGACAGCAAAATCATCACCAACGAGGATGAAATCGGCGGCCTTTACGAGGGTACTTTTCGCGGCGGGTTGCAACATGGCAAAGGCACCTACCGGCTGCCAAATGGCTATGAATACTCTGGCGACTGGGTGGACGGAGAAATCCTAGGCCGGGGCGTGGCGCGTTTTCCCAATGGATCTGTCTATGAAGGCGATTTCGTCAAGGGAAAACCCGAAGGCCTGGGCAAGATCACCATGGCCGATGGCGGCACCTATGAAGGCGAATGGCTGGCGGGCGTGATCAATGGCCAGGGTGTTGCGGTCTATTCCAACGGGGTCCGCTATGAGGGCAGCTTTGTCCAGGGGGAACACCACGGCAAGGGCGTGATGCAAAATCCCGGCGGCTATGAATACAATGGCGACTGGGTCGAAGGCCGCAAAGAAGGCCGCGCCATCATCACCTATCCCGACGGCGCCACTTATGAGGGTGAAATCTCTGATGGGCAGCTGCACGGGGTCGGCACCCTGACAATGCCGGATGGGCTGCACTATACTGGCGACTGGGTCGAAAACCAGATGCATGGTAACGGCACCCTGACGCAGCCCAATGGCGATGTTTACACCGGGCCACTGGACCAGGGCCGCCGCCAGGGAATGGGCACCCAGACCCATGCCAATGGCGATGTCTATGAAGGCATGTTCGAGGACGATCTGCGCCACGGCACCGGCACCTTTACCAAAACCGATGGCTACACATACACAGGCGACTGGCTGGCCGGGCAGATCGAAGGCGAAGGCCGCGTCACCTATCCCGATGGATCGGTCTACGAAGGTCAGTTCAAGGATGATCTTTCGGATGGCACCGGCAAGATCACCTATCCCGATGGCTCTACCTATGAAGGAGACTGGATCGCCGGGGTGATCGAAGGCACAGGCACTGCCACCTACCCCAATGGGGTCACCTATACCGGCAATTTCAAGAACGCGCGCAACCATGGCCAGGGGGTGATGACCGATGCCAGTGGCTATCGCTATGACGGCGGCTGGATGGATGGTCAGCGCCACGGTGAAGCACGGGTGACCTATGCCGATGGCTCTGTCTACACGGGCAGTTTTGTCAACAGCCAGCGCCACGGCAAGGGCAGGATCGAAATGCCCAGCGGGTTTAGCTATGATGGCGACTGGACCGAAGGAAAGATCACCGGCGAAGGTACTGCAACATATGCCAATGGCGACATCTATGTCGGCAGCTTTGTCAATGGCAAGCGGCAGGGCCCCGGCACCATGACCTACACCAGCGGCCAGACGGTCAGCGGCACCTGGAACAATGGCGCACCTCCCACAGCCGATGACGCGGCGCAATCGGACCCGGATGCAACCGCAGCCGAACCCCCAGAGAGCGATGCCGCGGCAGGCACCACCGAGACAGAGCCAACAGAGGCAGGGACAGAGGCAGAGGGTACGGGCAACTAACGCCCCTCCCCCTGTGGCCGATCCGGATTTATCACTTTGTTCCCCCGGCTGTCTGATTTCCCTCTTTTCATTCGCCGGCAGCTCTGTATAAATCGCAGTCATGACAGTTTACGCAGATACCCTAGTGATCGACGCCGCCCCACGCGGCGCGTCTCTGCGTGGCCTACTACTGCTCCTAGTCCGCCTCTGAGCGTGCCATTCGGCGCGTCCGCTCAGAGGAGACCGGCTTATACGCGCCCCAGATGGACATCCACATAACGGATCTCAGGACAGAACTAGAAAGCACTCCAAATGACCAATATCATTGATAAAGATCGCGTTTTGATCTTCGACACCACCCTGCGCGACGGCGAACAAAGCCCCGGCGCCACCATGACCCATGATGAAAAGCTGGAAATTGCCGAGCTGCTGGATGACATGGGCGTCGACATTATCGAAGCCGGCTTCCCCATTGCATCCGAAGGCGATTTCAAAGCGGTGAGCGAGATCGCAGAGCGGTCCAAGAATGCGGTGATCTGCGGTTTGGCACGGGCCAATCTCAAAGATATCGACCGCTGCGCCGAAGCCGTGCGCCAGGCCGCCAAGCCGCGCATCCATACCTTTATCGGCACCTCGGCGCTGCACCGGGCCATTCCCAACCTCACCATGGATGAGATGGCCGATCGTATTCACGAAACCGTCACCCATGCCCGCAATCTGGTTGATGACGTGCAGTGGTCGCCGATGGATGCCACCCGCACCGAGTGGGATTATCTGTGCCGGGTGATCGAAATCGCCATCAAGGCCGGCGCCACCACCATCAACATCCCCGACACCGTCGGCTATACCGCCCCGGTCGAAAGCGCCGATCTGATCAAGCGCCTGATCGAAACCGTGCCCGGCGCCGATGAGGTGATCTTTGCCACCCATTGCCACAACGACCTTGGCCTGGCCACGGCCAACTCGCTTGCCGCCGTGGCAGGCGGTGCGCGCCAGATTGAATGCACCATCAACGGTCTTGGCGAACGGGCCGGCAACACTGCCCTGGAAGAGGTCGTCATGGCCTTGAAGGTGCGCAACGATCTGATGCCCTGGAAAACCGGCATCGACACCAAGAAGATCATGCATATCTCGCGGCGCGTCGCCACGGTTTCGGGTTTTTCGGTCCAGTTCAACAAGGCCATCGTCGGCAAGAACGCCTTTGCCCATGAAAGCGGCATCCATCAGGATGGCATGCTGAAGAACAAAGAAACCTTTGAAATCATGCGTCCCGAAGATGTCGGCCTGGCTGGCACCTCGCTGCCGCTTGGCAAGCACTCGGGGCGGGCGGCGCTGCGCGACAAGCTCACCACCCTCGGTTTTGAGGTGGGCGACAACCAGCTCAAAGATGTCTTTGTCCGGTTCAAGGAACTTGCCGACCGCAAGAAAGAAGTCTTTGACGATGATATCCTGGCGCTGATGCGCGCAGGCGAAGACGCCGAAAACGATCACTTGCAACTGGTTTCGATGAAGGTGGTCTGCGGCACCGGCGGCCCGGCAGAAGCCACGGTGGAGATGGAAATCGACGGCAAGGACCAGACCGCCGTTGAGGAAGGCGATGGCCCGGTCGATGCCACCTTCAGGGCGATCCGCAAGCTCTACCCGAACACCGCCCGCCTGCAACTCTATCAGGTGAATGCCGTCACCGAAGGCACCGATGCCCAGGCCACCGTTTCCGTGCGCCTGGAAGAAGACGGCATCATCGCCACTGGCGAGAGCGCCAATACCGATACGGTCGTGGCCTCTGCCAAGGCCTATATCAATGCGCTGAACCGGGTGATCGTGCGGCGTGAGAGGATGGGCGAAGGCGCGGATACCCGCGAAATATCGTATAAAGATGTAACCTGACCCACCTGGCAGGCATGTCGTGTTGATATGCCTGCCAGGCCGCAAAACGCCAAAGGACTGGTCAAGACGGCCTCTGCCTTGCAGGTCGCGAAGGGGTGAACAGATCGGGGCTGGGCAAATGGAAGCGGTATGAAAGTCAGCTGCGACCTCTGATCAAAGCACTGGGGGCTGGGACTGTATCAAGGACTGGGAAGCCCGTGACGCCGCCCTGTAGTGGCTGATTGAGCGCTTACTTCAAACTGCTGAAAATCTTGTTCAGCCGGTCGCACTCGGCCTTGGTTCCATAGGGGGTATTGACCAGAAACATCCCCGAGCCAATCATCCGGTGCCCGGCCCGCACCGGTGGAAAACGGACCTCATGGCGCAGCGCGCCGGGCAGGTTCTGGTGTTCCAGCGCCCGCAGCATGGATGTATGGGTGCCGTCTTTCAGAATGGGATACCACAGCGCCAGAATGCCAACATTCCATTTCCGGTGCAGGGTCGAGATGAACCCCGGAATGCGGCTGTAGTCGCTTTTGATCTCATAGCTTGGATCCATCAGCAAAAGCCCGCGCCGGGGCGTTGGCGGTGCCAGCGACTGGGCCAGTTCAAACCCGTCCTGCAGATGCACCTTGGTCCGCCCACGCGGCATTGCCTGACGCAGGGCCGCATGTTCCCCTGGGTGCAGTTCGGCCAGATGCAGGCTGTCCTGGGGGCGCAGCAGATTGGCCGCAATCAGCGGTGACCCCGGATAGGCGGTGTCGCCATGCGCCGCCTGGCAGGCCACCAGCGCCTGCCGCAGGGGATGTTCTGACGGCAAGAGCCCATCGCCCAGAATGCGATCAATCCCCGCCGCCGCTTCGCCAGTTTTCACCGCCTCGGGAGCATCCAGATGATAAAGCCCACGCCCGGCATGGGTTTCAATATAGCTGATCGGTTTGTCCTTCTGGGTCAGATAGGACAGGATCACCGCCAAAAGTGCATGTTTTTGCACATCGGCCAGGTTACCGGCATGATAGATATGTTGATAGGATAGCATGCAACAGCCTGTAGCGCGGATTTGCCGATGGCGAAACCACAAAGACCCGCCCGATAGGACAATTCGGTGCTTGATCCGATGGCACAGGCCTGCGCCGCCAATCAACGCAGCGCCCCCTTGGTGTCCTGGCTGCAAGCGGGCAAAGTGCAAGGCAAAAGCCCCTCCTTTATGCGGCGCAAGCGAAAAGGCGCTAGTTGGGCATAAAACGCCCTTTCCCGACAGGGCTGCGCTGGTATAAGACCATGGTCTGCGACCCCGTTGGAGTCGCCCCTCGCTACAGTCAATAGGATCACATTTTATATGGCGTTTTTCGGAAATCTTGGCGGTTTGTTCACCTCGGACATGGCCATCGACCTTGGCACCGCAAATACGCTGGTCTACGTCAAGGGCCGTGGCGTGATCCTGTCGGAACCTTCCGTGGTGGCCTACCACATCAAGGATGGGGTGAAGAAAGTCCTGGCTGTGGGCGAAGATGCCAAGCTGATGTTGGGGCGAACCCCCGGCAGCATCCAGGCGATCCGTCCGATGCGCGAAGGGGTCATTGCTGACTTTGACACCGCAGAAGAAATGATAAAACATTTCATCCGCAAGGTGCACAAACGCTCAACCTTTTCCAAGCCAAAGATCATCGTCTGTGTGCCGCATGGCGCAACTCCGGTTGAAAAACGCGCGATCCGTCAATCGGTTATGTCTGCCGGGGCGCGCCGGGCCGGGCTGATTGCCGAACCCATCGCCGCAGCGATCGGGGCCGGCATGCCCATCACCGATCCCACCGGCAACATGGTTGTCGACATCGGCGGCGGCACCACCGAAGTCGCGGTTCTGTCGCTGGGCGACATCGTCTATGCGCGCTCGGTTCGGGTGGGCGGCGACCGGATGGATGAATCAATCATCGCCTATCTACGCCGCCAGCAGAACCTGCTGATCGGCGAGGCCACAGCCGAACGCATCAAGACCTCTATCGGCACTGCCCGGATGCCCGATGATGGCCGCGGCCAGTCGATGCAGATCCGTGGTCGTGACCTGTTGAACGGGGTGCCAAAAGAAATCGAGATCAGCCAGGCCCAGGTGGCCGAAGCCCTGGCAGAACCGGTGCAGCAGATCTGCGAAGCAGTGATGACCGCGCTGGAAACCACCCCGCCCGA
Source organism: Pseudophaeobacter profundi (assembly GCF_029697505.1). GTDB lineage: Bacteria > Pseudomonadota > Alphaproteobacteria > Rhodobacterales > Rhodobacteraceae > Pseudophaeobacter > Pseudophaeobacter profundi. The sequence goes on from NZ_JARJEF010000009.1 coordinate 51,130, forward strand.
TCTGGCCGCCGATATTGTCGACCGGGGCGTCATGCTGACCGGCGGCGGCGCGCTGCTGGGCGATCTGGATCTTGCCCTGCGCGAGCAGACCGGTCTGGCCGTTTCTATTGCGGATGAATGTCTGAACTGTGTGGCCCTTGGCACTGGCAAAGCGCTGGAATACGAAAAGCAGCTGCGCCACGCCATCGACTACGACAGCTGATCCGGTAGCACGGCCCCGCTCGACCAACCTGATCGCAGGGCGGGCGGGGGCAGCACCCAGAAAGGAGCCCCTTGGCCAAAGATCGCTCCCAGCGTGAAGACTATGCAACGCCGCTGCGCCGTCTGTTCGTCGTGGTTGTCTGCCTCTGTCTGACGGCCCTGTTTCTGGTCTGGCGCATCGACAGCCCAAGGGTGGAACGCTTTCGCGCCCAGCTGATTGACACGGTCGTGCCCAATATGGATTGGGCCATGGTACCGGTCACCGGCACCGTCAATCTGTTTCGCGATTTTCAAAGCTATCGACGTCTGGCAGAGCAAAACCGCGAGCTACGTTCGGAGCTGCGTCAGATGCGCGCCTGGAAAGAGGCGGCGCTGCAGCTGGAGCAGGAAAATGCCCGCCTGCTGGATCTCAACAATGTGCGGCTTGACCCCAAGCTCACCTTTATCACCGGCGTGGTCATGGCCGACAGCGGCTCGCCGTTTCGTCAGTCTGTCATCCTAAATGTCGGTGCCCGCGATGGCATCCAGGATGGCTGGGCCACCATGGATGGCATTGGTCTGGTTGGGCGGATTTCCGGTACCGGGCGCAACACCGCGCGGGTGATCCTGCTGACCGATGCGGCCAGCGCCGTGCCAGTGACCATCCAGCCCTCGGGGCAGACTGCGCTGGTGACCGGCGACAACAGCGCCGCGCCACTGCTGACCTTTCTGGAGAACGCCGATCTGGTGCGCCCGGGCGACCGGATTGTGACCTCGGGCGATGGCGGAGTTTTTCCGGCCGGACTGCTGGTGGGGCAGGCCACCGAGGACCGCAGCGGCCGCATGCGGGTGCGGTTGTCCGCCGATTATGAACGGCTTGAATACCTGCGGGTGCTGCGCCATCACGGCACCCAGGTGATTGGTGATCCCGGCGGGTTGATCGTTCCCGCCCCCGGTGCCACCACCCCGAAATCCCGCCCCGGAGATCTGGACCCCGCCACCACTGCACCCGACGCCCAGACAGACGCCGACACCGCAACGGGGGCTGAGAATGGCTGAGGTCACACCCGCCAGAATTCTGTTCATGCGGTTCAGCTTTGCCGGGCTGGCATTTCTGGTGATCTTTTTCCACCTGCTGCCGCTGGATACGCTGGCGCGCAATTGGGCACCGCCGGATCTGCTGACCGCCCTGGCCATGGCCTGGTCGCTGCGCCGCCCGGATTATGTGCCGATCTTACTGCTGGTCCCGGTGTTGTTATTGGCGGATTTCCTGTTTCACCGCCCGCCTGGCCTGCTGACACTTTTGGTGGTTCTAGGCTGTGAATTCCTGCGCACGCGTGGTCAGAACCAGAACGAAGCAACCTTTGCCGCCGAGTGGCTCTCGGTGGCGATGGTCCTGACGGTTATCACCCTCTTGAACCGCGTCACCCTTTCACTCTTTGCGGTGCCACAGGCGCCCCTGGGCCTGTCGGTCATCGAAACCATAGCGACCATTGTGACCTACCCGCTGGTGGTGCTGTTCAGCCAGGGGCTTCTTGGCGTGCGCAAACTCTCGGCCACCGAGGCCGAAATTCTGGGAGCCCGCAAATGAAACGCACACCAAAGGATCTGGAAGGTGCCCATCGCAAGCTGAGCCGCCGCGCGCTGCTTTTGGGCGGGCTGCAACTGGGCTTTGCCGGGGGGCTGGCTGCGCGCATGCGCTATCTGCAGGTCGATCAGGCAGATCAGTTCCGCCTGCTGGCCGAAGAGAACCGCATCAACATCCGCCTGTTGGCCCCCGCCCGTGGCGAAGTTTTTGATCGCAATGGCAAGACCCTGGCCCATAACTCCCCCTCCTATCGGATCATCATCGTCCCAGAAGATGCCGATGATGTGGAGGCGGTGATCGCCAGGCTGTCAAAGCTGATCCATCTGCCCGCCGAAGACATCGAACGTGCCCGCACAGAGATGCGCCGCTCGCCGCCCTTTTTGCCGATCACCCTGGCGGACCAGCTGACCTGGGAAGATATCTCAAAGGTGGCGGTGAACGCCCCGGCCCTGCCCGGCATCACCCCAGAGGTCGGCCTGACGCGCATCTATCCGCAACAAAGCGATTTTGCCCATGTGGTGGGCTATGTGGGTCCCGTGTCCGATTATGATCTTAGCAAACTGGAGTCACCGGACCCGGTGCTGCGCATTCCGCGCTTTCAGATCGGCAAGGTCGGCTTTGAGGCCAAGCGCGAAGATGTGCTGCGCGGCACCGCCGGAGCCAAACGGGTCGAAGTAAACGCAACTGGCCGCGTCATGCGGGAACTGGACCGCAAGGAAGGCCAGGCCGGTGCCGATATGCAGCTGGCGGTAGATGCGGGATTGCAGAACTACGCCCAGGCCCGGCTGGGCGGCGAGAGCGCCGCCGTGGTGGTGGTAGACTGTGACACGGGTGACCTGCGCGCCATTGCATCTGCCCCCAGTTTCGACCCCAACCTGTTTGTTCGCGGCATTTCGGTGGCGGACTACAGCCTGCTCACAGAGGATCCCTACCGCCCCCTCGCCAACAAGACCGTGCAGGGCACCTATCCCCCCGGATCGACCTTCAAAATGGTTGTCTCGCTGGCAGCACTCGAAGAGGGGCTGATCGGGCCGGAAGATACCGTCTGGTGCCCCGGCTATCTAGAGGTTTCGGGGCGGCGCTTTCACTGCTGGAAACGGGCCGGACATGGCCATGTCGATCTCAATACCTCGCTCAAGCAGTCCTGCGATGTCTATTACTACGATCTGGCAATCAAGGTGGGCATCGACAAGATTTCAGCCATGGCCAACCGGATGGGGCTGGGCGTGCGCCACGACCTGCCGATGTCGGCGGTGGCGAGCGGGCTGGCCCCTGATCGGGACTGGAAGGCGCGGGTACGCGGCCAGGACTGGCTGGTCGGGGATACCGTCAATGTCTCTATCGGTCAGGGATTCATGCTGGCTTCGCCCATGCAGCTGGCAGTGATGACCGCCCGCCTGGCCACCGGGCGCAGTGTGACCCCACGCCTGGTGAAATCCATCGACGGGGTAGAACAGCCCTCGGGGGCAGGCACCTCTATGGGGCTGAATGAAAACAATCTGCGCATGGTGCGACGCGGCATGTATTCGGTCAGCAACGACAGGCGCGGCACCGGCTATCGCTCGCGTATCATTGCCGAAGGCATGCGGATGGGCGGCAAGAGCGGCACCAGCCAGGTCCGCAATATCACCGCCGCCGAACGCGCCGCCGGGGTAATCCGCAACAAGGATCTGCCATGGGAGCGGCGCGATCACGCGCTCTACGTCTGCTTTGCCCCCTTCGACAAACCCAAATACGCCATCTCGGTGATCGTTGAACATGGCGGTGGTGGCTCTACCGCTGCGGCCCCCATTGCCCGCGATGTGATGTTGCAGGCGCTTTACGATGGCACCCCGCCCCTTTCCGCCTATCCCAAAGGCGATCGCAGCCGCATCAAGGCCCAACAAGAGCGGCTGGAGCGCGAACGCATCGAACGCGACACTCCCCAAGACAGTGACCGGGCATGAGCTACCTTGAGTATAACGCCAAGGCGACCCCCTCGGGGTTTCGCAAGATCCTCTATCTGAACTGGCCGCTGACCCTGTTGCTGGCCTCGGTGGCCGGGGTTGGGTTCCTGATGCTCTACTCGGTCGCGGGCGGGTCCTTTTCGCCCTGGGCCGAACCACAGTTCAAACGCTTCCTGCTGGGCATGGGGGTGATGCTGGTGGTGGGCATGGTGCCGATCTGGTTCTGGCGCAATATCTCGGTGGTGGCTTATCTGATCTCTGTTGCGCTGCTCCTGGCGGTTGAATTCTTTGGCACCGTCGGCATGGGGGCACAGCGCTGGATAGACATTGGCTTTATGCGGCTGCAGCCCTCAGAGCTGATGAAGATCACCTCGGTCATGCTGCTGGCCGCCTATTACGACTGGCTACCGCCAGAGCGCAGTTCGCGGCTGATCTGGGTGTTGCTGCCACTGCTGATGATCCTATTCCCCACCCTTCTGGTGCTGCGCCAACCGGATCTGGGCACCTCGATCCTGTTGATGGCCGCCGGCGGCGGGGTGATGTTTCTGGCGGGGGTCCACTGGGCCTATTTTGCCGCCGTCATTGGTGCCGCCGTAGGGCTGGTGAGCGCCGTATTCCAAAGCCGCGGCACCGACTGGCAACTGCTCAAGGACTACCAGTATCGCCGCATCGACACCTTCCTCGACCCGTCACAAGACCCGCTGGGCGCGGGATATCATATCACCCAATCCAAGATCGCCCTGGGCTCGGGCGGCTGGTCGGGACGCGGCTATATGCAGGGCACCCAGTCACGGCTGAACTTTCTGCCGGAAAAGCACACGGATTTCATTTTCACCACCCTCGCCGAAGAGTTTGGCTTTATTGGCGGCCTCACCCTGCTCAGCCTCTACATGCTGATCATCGTCTTTTGCGTCGCCACCGCGCTGGCGGCCAAGGATCGGTTTTCATCGCTGGTCTCCCTGGGTGTGGCCATCACCTTTTTCCTGTTCTTTGCCGTCAATATGTCGATGGTCATGGGCCTGGCCCCCGTCGTGGGCGTGCCACTGCCGCTGGTTTCTTACGGGGGCTCGGCGATGCTGGTGCTGCTGGCCGCCTTTGGTCTGGTCCAAAGCGCCAATGTACACCGCCCCCGCTAGGCCTGCCCCCAGCCAACAGCGGACAAGGCAAATATCTGCAACCAGGCTTGATGCTTGTGTCAAACCCTGCATCCATGAGACACCCATGCCAGAACACAGAACACAAGCTGCGGCTTTCCCTGACATCCCCCGATATCAAGGAACACCGCGATTGGAGCACAGAGCATGAGCATCTTTCACCTCGCCTATCATGTGGATGACCTGGACAAGGCCCGCGCCTTTTATGGCGGCCTGTTGGGCTGCACCGAGGGGCGCAGCACCGACACCTGGGTCGATTACAACTTCTTTGGCCACCAGATCTCACTGCACCTCGGCACGGCCTTTGCCACCGCCAAGACCGGAAAGGTCGGGGAACACATGGTGCCGATGCCGCATCTGGGGGTGATCCTGCCCCAGCAGGACTGGCAGGCCCTGGCCGATCACCTGGTGCAGGCGGGGCTGGATTTCACCCTGCCCCCAACCACACGCTTTGCCAATGAACCGGGTGAACAAAGCACCATGTTCTTTCACGACCCCGCCGGCAACCCGATCGAGATCAAAGGCTTCAAGGACATGGCCGGGGTATTTGCCACATGATCAAGGTTCAATTCGCCGCCCGCCCGGAACGCTGGGACAGCTATAGGCCTGCGCTCGAAACCGCCTTCGCCGCCGCCCAACTACAGGTCGACCTGCGCCAGAATCACCCCGCCGCAGAGGTGGACTATGTGATCTACGCCCCCAACTCCGACCTGCAGGATTTCACCCCCTACACCCGCTGCAAGGCAGTGCTCAACCTCTGGGCCGGGGTGGAAAAGATCACGGGCAATACCAGCCTGACACAGCCGCTGTGCCGGATGGTCGATCCCGGTCTGACAGCGGGCATGGTGGAATGGGTCACCGGTCATGTGCTGCGCTACCACCTTGACATCGACCGCAGCCTCGCCACCCAGGATCGCTGGGATCCGGTTGTGCCCCCCCTGGCACAGGAACGGGCGGTCACCCTGCTGGGGCTCGGCGCATTGGGAACCGCTTGCGCCACCGCGCTGCAGCGGCTCGGCTTTCCCGTCACCGGCTGGTCACGGTCGCAAAAAACGCTCGCAGGCCTTAACTGCGAACACGGGGCCGAGGGGCTGACACGCGCCCTGGCAACCGCCGAGATCGTGATCTTGCTGCTGCCCGACACTGCCGCCACAGAAAACACCCTGAATGCGACAACCCTGGCGCATCTGCCCAAAGGCGCGCGGATCATCAACCCCGGCCGCGGCCCCCTGATCGACGATGCCGCCCTGCTGGACGCACTCGACAGCGGCCAGATTGCCCATGCCACCCTTGATGTCTTCCGCCAAGAACCGCTGCCGCAAACCCACCCCTATTGGGCCCACCCACGGGTCACGGTCACGCCCCATATCGCGGCAGAAACGCGCCCCCTGACTGCGGCACAGATGATTGCCAAAAACATCCAGCGCGGCGAAAGCGGCCTGCCCTTTCTCAACCAGGTCGATCGCCAGCTCGGCTACTGATCAGCCCAGGCTGCCAACACCTGCAACGGCAGGCGCCTCCCCCATATTCATCTTACGAAAAATACCTCGGGGGAGGTCGCAGACCGGGGGCAGCGCCCCCGCCCACCTCACCTCTCTGCTCAGCCCAGCGGCACCATCACCCGACAGCGGCCAGGCCGCGCCCCTTTAGCAGCGCCTCAACCCCTGGCAGACGGCCGCGAAACGCGGTGTATAGCTCTGCCGCATCGACGGATCCGCCCTTGGACAGGATATGGCGTTCCAATGCGGCGGCGCGTTCGGGGTCAAAGGCGCCTCCCGCCTCTTCAAAGGCGGCAAAGGCATCGGCATCCATCACCTCGGACCACATGTAGCTGTAATAGCCCGAGGAATAGCCATCTCCAGAAAACACATGGGCAAACTGCGGTGTCGCATGGCGCATGGTGATGGCCGCGGGCATACCGATTTCGGCCAGCACCTCTGCCTGTTTCTCCATCACATCCTGTGGCGGCGCCCCCTCATGAAACTCCAGATCCGCCAGCGCCGAGGCCACATATTCCACCGTCTGGAAGCCCATATCAAAGGTCGCGGCCCCCAGCACTTTTTGCAACAATTCGGGCGGCATCGCTTCGCCGGTCTCCGCATGGGTGGCAAATTCGCTCAGCACCTCGGGCACCTCCAGCCAATGTTCATAGAGCTGGCTTGGCAATTCGACAAAATCACGCGCAACCGAGGTGCCAGAGATGCTCTCGTAGCTGACATCAGACAGCATCTGATGCAGCGCATGGCCAAATTCATGGAACAGGGTGCGCGCGTCATCCCAGGACAACAGGGCCGGATCGCCTTTGGCAAAGTTGCAGACGTTGATGACAACCGGGCTCTGCTCTTGCGGCAGTTTCGCCTGGGCACGCATTGCCGAACACCAGGCGCCCGAGCGCTTGGAGCCGCGGGCAAAGTAATCGCCGATAAAGACCGCCAGATGCTTGCCCGCGCGCGTGACCTCCCAGGCGCGGCAATCGGGGTGGTACAGCGGCACATCCAGCGGTTTGAACTCTAGTCCGAACAGACGGTTGGCACAGGCAAAGCTGGCCTCGATCATCCGGTCCAGCTGCAGGTAGGGCTTCAGTTCCGCCTCATCCAGATCATGTTCGGCCTTGCGCCGCTTTTCAGCGTAGTAGCGCCAGTCCCAGGGTTCCAGATCGCCGTTAATCCCATCCTGATGCATCATCTCGGTCAGGATCCTGGCATCACTGTCGGCCTGCGCCTTGGCCGGCTGCCAGACCTGCATCAGCAGATCCCGCACCGCCTCCGGGGTTTTGGCCATCTCGGTTTCCAACTTGTAGGCGGCAAAACTGTCATAGCCCAGCAGGGCAGCGCGTTCGGCTCGCAGCGCCAGGATCTCGGCCGCGATGGCACGGTTGTCGCTGTCGCCTCCGTTGGCCCCACGTGCGCACCAGGCGGCAAAGGCCTTTTGCCGAAGATCGCGGCGGGGGGAAAACTGCAGGAACGGCGTGATAACCGACCGCGACAGCGTCACCACCGGGCCTGGCGCGCCCATCTCTGCGCCTGCCGCCCGGGTCGCGTCCACAACGAAGTCCGGCAAGCCCTCAAGGTCCGCCTCGCTCAGTTCCATATGCCAGTCGCGCTCATCCGCCAGCAGGTTCTGGGTAAAGGCGGTGCCAAGCGTGGCCAGGCGGCCCTTGATCTCTTGCATCCGCTGGTCATCCGCCCCGGTCAAGGCGGCACCACCGCGTACAAAGCCGCGATGGGTCAGCATCAAAACCCGGCTCTGCTCGTCGGTCAGACCCAGATTATCGCGTTGATCCCAAACAGATTTCACCCGCGCATAAAGCGTTTTATTGGCAGTGATGGCGGAAAAATGTGCCGCCAGTTTGGGGGAAAAGTCACGCTGCAGCTCTTCGCGCTTTGCGTTGCTATCTGCCCCCGCCACGGTGAAGAACACCGACAAGACCTGCTCCAGCTCGCGCACCGGGGTCTCCAGTGCCTCGACCACATTGGCAAAGCTGGGCGGCGCGGTGTTGTTGGCGATGGCATCGATCCAGGCGCTATGGGCAGCCAGCGCCTGCTCCAGTGCCGGGGCAAAATCATCATCACTAATGCGGCTGAAGGGGGCAATTTCAAACGGCGTGTCCCAATGGGACAAAAGCGGGTTGGACATGTCAAATCTCCTTTGATCGCGACGCTAGCGGCAAATTCGGACGGCTGCAATCAGGGTCCGAAGCGCCTGCCAAGACATGGCGCGCAAAAGTGAGCACCGGTTTTGCACAACATGCAAAATCAAATGAGATGAGCCAGCCAGGAGAACGCAAATGAACGCGGTAAATCTAGCCGCCCACCTTCGGGCTGTCGACCAGAGAGGCTGGCAGAATACGGATCGGAACCCCGGCAATATTCGCCGCGCGCGCGATGCGCCATTCAAACCGGCCAATACGCCCATCGGTGTCGATCAGCACCACCACCGCCTCCTTGCCGGTCACCTCCGCGGCAAACAGGGCCTGCTGGATGCTGTCCAGGCTGCTGCGCTTGTCCAGACCGAACTCAACCACCCGGTTGTCATTCTCGCAATCTATCCGGATCGAGGCGGCACCATCGGGATAGGTAAAGTCATGCACGGTCTCGGACTCGCCGCCAAACAGGGCACCGCAAAGCGCGGTAATAAAAAAGGCTTCATTCACTGCTGCGGGCTTTCTGACGTTAACGACCGTCGCTGCAAATCGGACAGTCCTGCCGCCGCGACAGGCGGATCTTGCGGCTTTCGCCGTATAGCCCATCATAGATCAGCATTTCGCCTTTCACGCCCGCGCCTGCGCCGGTGATCGCCTTGATCGCCTCCATCGCCATCATTGCCCCCAGCACCCCCGGCAGCGGGCCAACCACCCCGGCTTCGGAACAGGACGGTGCCAGCCCGGCCGCCGGAGCTTCGGGGAAAATACACTGATAGCAGGGGCTGCCGCCTTTGGGGTGAAACAGGCTCAGCTGGCCTTCCCATTGCGACAGGGCCGCGGAAATCAGCGGCTTGCCCAGCTTTACCGCTGTGCGGTTGACCAGATAGCGGGTTTCAAAATTATCGCTGCCGTCCAGGATCAGGTCGAAATCGGCAAACAGCTCTGCGGCGATCTCTTCGGTCAGGCGACGATGAAAGGGGCGCACCTCGACATAGGGGTTTTGCGCCTTCATCGCGGCCTCGGCTGAAAACACCTTGGGCAGGCCAATATCCGCATCGCGGTGGATCACCTGGCGTTGCAGGTTGGCATTTTCCACCACATCGTCATCAATCACCCCAATGGTCCCTACCCCGGCCGCAGCCAGATATTGCAGTGCCGGAGCCCCGAGACCACCAGCACCAATCACCAAGACGCGGGCCTGTTTCAGTTTTTTCTGTCCCGGCCCGCCCAGCTCTCGCAGCACAATATGGCGGGCATAGCGGTTCAGCTCTGTTTCGCTAAACAGGGGGGCGGGGTCGGACATGGTGCTGCCTTTTGGTTGTGCACGGGCTTTGAGGGCAGAAATAATCCAGCCATAGCCCAGCGCCAAGAGGCCAAAGCCACCCAGCATCAGCCATAGCGCGGCAGAGCCACCCGTGGCCTGACGCAAAGCATGTTCAGCAGGCAGCGTCACCTGCAAGGCCAGAACAGCGGCAAACAGGATCGCCAACAGGCTGCCACGCAGGGCGCGGCTCCAGCCAAGATAACCGCCGCCCCACCAGATAAACGCCGCAAGGGCCAGGATCCGCAGCATCAGCGCCGCCCCGTAGAGCCAAAGCCCCCTTGACCGCGCGCGGTTTCCTCTAGGGTGTCAACCAGCGAAATCCGGGCCTGCACAACGGGAGCTACCACCATCTGTGCAATCCGGTCGCCATGCGAGATGACAAAATCTGCATCGCCTGCGTTCATCACAATCACCCCCAGCGGGCCACGGTAATCGCTGTCGATGGTGCCGGGGCTGTTGGGCAGGGTGATCCCGTGTTTCAACGCCAGGCCGGAACGTGGCCGGATCTGCACCTCATAGCCCGGCGGAATAGACAGCCGCAGCCCGGTCGGCACCAGCATCCGCGCGCCGGGGGCCAGCGTCAGGCTACCACGATCCGGCAGGTTGGCGCGCAGGTCAGCCCCAGCCGCGCCAGCGGTTTCATAGGCGGGCAGCGGCAGATCCCGATCTGCACCAGCCTCATGGGTCACCCGGATTTCAACCATCTCGTCCTCGTTTTTGTCGCTGATGTTTCACAGGGGCCAGCCTCTGGCAGGGTTACTGCGTGTCCCCAGTCGTGGCTGCAATATGCGCTGCGATCCGGGCGGCAAGCTGGCGTGCCACCTCTGCCTTGCCCATCCGTGGCCAAGCCTCAGCCCCCTGTTCTGAAATCAGGATCACTGCGTTTTCCGCCCCCCCCATGATGCCCGTAGCCGGGGACACATCATTGGCGACAATCCAGTCGCAGCCCTTGCGCAGGCGCTTGGCCGTGGCATTGTCCACCACATCATTGGTTTCCGCCGCAAAGCCGACCACCAGCGGCGGCCGCCCGGTACCCATCTGCGCAACAGATTTCAGGATGTCCGGGTTTTCGGCAAACTCCAACACCGGCAAGCCGTCCTTGGATTTCTTCAGTTTGCGATCCGAGGCACTGGACACCCGCCAATCGGCGACGGCGGCTGCGAAAACCCCCACATCCACCGGCAGGGCCGCCTGTACGGCCGCCTGCATCTCAAGCGCGCTTTGCACTGGTATCACCTCAACCCCGTCGGGGGGAGGCACCTCTGCCGGGCCAGTGACAAACACCACCTCTGCGCCCTGATCGCGCAGGGCAGCGGCCAGCGCAGTGCCCTGTGCACCGGAAGAACGATTGGCGATATAGCGCACCGGATCAATGGGTTCATGCGTGGGGCCAGAGGTCACCAGAACACGCCGCCCCGACAGCAACCCCTGGCGGAAATGCGCTGTAATGGCCGCGATGATTTCGTTCGGTTCCGCCATCCGGCCCGGACCAAATTCACCGCAGGCCATGCCGCCCTCATTTGGGCCGACCAACTGCACGCCATCTGCGCGCAGGGTGGCGATATTGCGCTGGGTGGCCGCATGGTCCCACATGCGGACATTCATCGCAGGTGCCAGCATGATCGGGGTGTCTGTGGCCAAGAGCAGCGTGCTGGCCAGATCATTGGCCAGCCCCTGTGCCATCTTGGCCATCAAATCGGCAGTGGCGGGGGCCACCACTACCAGATCCGCGCTGCGCGACAGCTGGATATGCCCCATCTCGGCCTCGGCGGTCAGATCAAACAGATCCCGGTGCACCGCAGTTGCCGCCAACGCCGAAACCGACAATGGCGTCACGAACTCTTCGCCTGCGCGGGTCAGCACAGGGGTGACTGCGGCCCCCTGGTCTTGCAACCCGCGGATCAGCTCCAGCGATTTATAGGCCGCGATGCCGCCACCGATGATCAGAAGAATGCGCTTGCCTGCCAGCATTTTCACTGCCTCTTGTTTGCCCGGCCTCGCCCCGGCCCCTGGCAATCCTATCGTCTGGAGCACAAAGAGGGAAATGCTTTTACAGGGCCATCTCAAGGGCCAATCAACAGGCCACTGGCGCCGCCGCCACGGCGCTAATCGGTGCTGCGAAAGGCCAGACAGGGATCCGGGCGCAGGGGCGCAGGGGCCGAGAGGACAACATCAAAGCGCCGCTCCCCCTGGCCGCCCATCTCGTCGTCCTGACCCTCTTCGATCTGGCCAAGCGCGCGCAGGCTGATCTGGGGCGCGGCCCGTTTCAGATAGACCGCAAGCCCCCGGTCCAGCCGGGCATGGCCATTGCCGGTGATAACCACCACGGGCCCGCCCGTTTGCTGCAGCGCCTGTTCGGCGCGGGCCGCCAGACGGGCGTCACGCAGGCGCTGTATATCAACCAGCATTGGCAGCATCTCCGCTGGCATGGCATTGCAATGATTGATCATTTGGTCCGCCTCGCGCGCGGCCTGGTCTGCCTCGGGCAGGGGCTGGTCCAGACCAAAACGCGCGGCCTGGTCGCCAAAATGGTCGGCGATCCCGGTTTGCAGGGCTATTCGGGCCTCAGCCCGCGGCAGCCATGCACCAAACTGCGCCGCCTCGCTGGCAGCCAGAAACACCGGGGCGTATAGCGCAAAATCAGGCCAGCCCGATGTCGCCCAGTTCAGCCTCTCGGCGGTGCGCGCCGTATCCTGCAGGACCGGCACGGTAAGTGTTGCGGCCTGGTCCTGGGTGATCATCTCCCAGACCACAGCCCTGGGCTGCAGGGCCGCGATCAGCTCTGCCTGCGTCTGGTGATGCACGGCATTGTCATGCACCTCGCCCAGCAGGATTACATCTGCCCCTTTCAGCGCCGCCACAACCTGGCCCAGGTCTGGCTGAACTGGCTGCGCATCAACCGGCCCCTGTGCGGTGACCTCAGCCGCGACTTGGGTAGGCACCCCAACGGGTAGCCCCCCGACCAAAGCGACCACAAGGGCGATTGCGAAATTCTTGACTAAAAAACTATGCTTTCTCATGAAAGCAGTCTTTGCACCTCTCGCGAGCGGGTTTCAAGCAGTTTCCGCATTTTTTGAAATGCCCCGGCCTCCAGCTGGCGCACCCGCTCCTTGGACAGCTTCAATTCGTGCCCCAGGTCTTCGAGCGTGCGCGGCGGGCTTTTCAGTTTGCGGGCCACCACGATCAGCTTTTCCCGCCTGCTCAACCCCTGCATCGCTTCGACAAGCCAGCGCCGCAATTGCCGACGATCATGGCTGCCTTCGACCAGTTCAGCCGCCTGGGCGCTGTCATCTTCCAGCACATCAATCCATTCGCGGCCCTCGTCCTCGCTCGACTGGACCGCGTTAAGCGAAAAATCCCCCCCCGCCAGACGGCCATCCATCATTTCCACATCCCGCAGCGGCACGCCAATTTCAGAGGCGATTTTTTCATGCAGCTGGTGGCGATCCAGCCGCGCCCCCTGGGCATAGGCCTGGCGTTCAAGCTGGGCCTCAACCCGGCGCATATTGAAAAACAGTGACTTTTGCGCGGCGGTAGATCCGGTGCGCACCATCGACCAGTTGCGCATCACATAGTCTTGAATAGAGGCCTTGATCCACCAGACCGCATAGGTGGAAAAGCGCACGCCGCGATCGGGATCAAACTTATCCGCCGCCTTCATCAGGCCCAGCCCGGCCTCTTGGATCAGATCATTCATCGGCGCGCCATAACGTTTGAACTTGGAGGCCATTGAAATCGCCAGCCGCATATAAGCATTGATCAACCGGTGCAGCGCCTGCACGTCCCGTTGATCCCGCCAAGCATAGGCAAGTTTGCGTTCGGTCTCTGCATCCAGCAGTTCTGCCTTCATCGCCTGTTTCGGCAATGGATTAACAGTAATGTGGTCAAGCGCCATTGTTTCCCTCCGGGATCAGATCGTCTTGAAAACATGGCAGAGCGTACCGGACAGCCGCAGGGGATGGCCCCAGACGGCGAATTGGACTGGGTATGCCCGGTCCTCCGCCACCCCGCAGCGCAATGCCACGGCACAGTCTCTATCATACAGTGTGCGGCCTCTGGCCGTTGGCACCTGGCTCTTTGACGAACCTGCCTTGGCAACCTTCCGCCAAGGCACCGGCCCAGCCGGGGTAGCGCGGCCAATACTGGTTAGACCCTTGTTTTGAGCGTCACCAGCGGCTAGCACAGGGTAGAAACCGTTCATTTACAAGGGTAAAGAACTTGTCGGCACCTGTCACATTCATTCTCGGCGGCGCCGCCTCTGGCAAGTCGAAATTTGCCGAAGATTTGTGCTTTAAGTCAACAAAATCAAAATGCTACCTCGCCACATCACAAATATTTGATACCGAGATGCAGGCCAAGGTAAAACGCCACATACAGCAGCGCGGACCTGATTGGGAGACTCATGAAGAACCGCTCTCGCCTGCGCGGGTTCTGGACCAGCTTGCGCCGGACCAAATTTGCCTGCTGGACTGTGCCACCATGTGGCTGACCAATCATATCCTGGCCGAAGGCGATCTGGCCACCGCACAGCGAGAGCTGCTGACGGCAATCGGACGCTGCCGGGCAGAACTGGTTGTGGTCTCGAATGAGGTGGGCCAGGGTATTGTGCCCGAAAACGCCCTGTCGCGCCGCTTCCGCGAGGCCCAGGGGCGGCTCAATATCGCGCTTGCGGCCCAGGCTGACAGGGTGGTTCAGGTGACCGCCGGACTGCCGCTGGTGCTGAAGGGAACGCTATGACATCGCGCCTGTTTCTTATTCGCCACGGGCCGACCCATGCCAAGGCCATGGTGGGCTGGTCCGATCTACCAGCCGATCTATCCGATACCGCCGCCCTGGCCCGGCTTGAAGCCAGCCTGCCACCCGAGGCGCTTGTGGTGTCTTCCGATCTGCGCCGCGCAGTGGATACCGCCAGCGCCATCCAGGGCCCGCGCCAACGTCTGCCGCATATGCCCGGTCTGCGTGAAATCCATTTTGGCAGCTGGGAGCTGCGCAGCTGGAAAGAAGTTGACGCCGAAGACCCCGACCGCATCCGCGCCTATTGGGAAACACCGGGCGACACCACGCCGCCCGGCGGCGAAAGCTGGAACCAGGTCTGCGCCCGCGTCAATGATACGGTGGATCACCTGCTTCAGACCCATGCAGGGCGTGATCTGGTGATTGTCGGGCATTTTGGTCAGATCCTGACGCAGATCCAGCGGGCCGAAGGGCTAAGCCCCACCGCCGCCTTTTCCCACAAGATAGACAATCTGTCGCTCAGCACCCTCAGCTATGGCCCGGACGGCTGGCGCAGTGGGGCGCTTAATCAGACACCCTGAAACATCAGGTTTCGTGATATATTCACCAACAAATATTCCGTTTCAAGATGTTAAACTAGGCGCTAGCCTGCCCTCATGTCTTATGAACTCTACATTGGTGATCGCATGTATTCCAGTTGGTCGTTGCGCGGCTGGCTCATGCTCGAAAAATTTGCAATCCCGCATCAAACCCATCTGGTTGGGCTTTATTCCGGCACCATGGCCCAGGATTTGGCGCATCTGGCCCCGGCGCGTCTGGTGCCGACGCTCAGAACCGACCAGGGCCTGGTAATTGGCGAGAGCCTTGCCATGGCCGAAACCCTGGCCGAGGCCTTTCCGACTGCGGGTCTTTGGCCTGTGGCGGCGGATCAGCGTGCCACCGCGCGCTGGCTGGCAAGCGAGATGGTCTCGGGGTTCTCCGCCCTGCGGGGCGACTGCCCGATGCAGCTGTCGCATGTCTGGCAGGGGTTTGATCCCTCACAGGCGGTGCTGGCGGACCTGGCCCGCATCGAAGCGCTGTTTGCCCATGCCCGCAGCATCTCTGGCGCGCAGGTGGGGTATCTCTTTGGGGATTACTGTCTGGCAGAGGTGTTTTACACCCCCGTTGCTGCCCGGATCGTTGGCTATGACCTGCCAGTCGCGCCGCAAACCCGCAGCTATTGCGAAATGCTGCTGTCGGATCCGGCAGTGCGGCAGTGGCAGGCGCAGGCACGCGAGGTCAGCTATGACCCGGAACCCTACGCCCAGGATCTCGCCCGCAGCCCCTGGCCCATCAACTAGGCGGTGCCCAGACGCCCGCGTCCGCCCCTGCCCACAAGCCATGCCGCTGTCCATTTCTGACCGATGGCTGTGGCAGGCTTGCGGGAAATCACCGTAAAATACCCGAAAACCACAGTTCTGCTGCTGACTCTGCCCCAACGGTGCCTATTGTTTTTCCTTGCCAGTTCAAGGGAATGAGCCCAGATGATCAGCCGCGCCAATACGGTAGCCTTTCACGGCATAGACGCGCGCCCCGTCGAGGTGCAGTGCTCGCTGGTGGCTGGGCTGCCTGCCTTTGCCATCGTTGGCCTGCCAGACAAGGCCGTGTCCGAAGCCCGCGAGAGGGTGCGTGCCGCCTTTGCCGCCATGTCGATTGCGCTGCCAGCCAAGCGGATCACCATCAATCTGTCGCCCGCCGATATGCCCAAGGAGGGCAGCCATTTTGACCTGCCCATCGCCCTGGCGCTGCTGGCGGGCATAGGTCTGATCCCGCCAGAGGCGGTTGCCGACACCCTCGCCCTGGGGGAACTGTCGCTGGACGGCCAGCTGATGCCGGTCACCGGGGCGCTGCCTGCCGCGATGGCTGCGGCCAGCGCCAACCATCAGCTGCTCTGCCCCAAAGGATCCGCCGCCGAGGCAGCCTGGGCCGGCGATGCGCTGGTCATTGGTGCCGCCAGCCTGACCGAGGTGGTGCGCCATTTCACCAGCGAATTTCCCCTGACCCCAGCCCGACCCGGCGAGGTGAGCCAACCTGCACCCCTGCGCGATCTACGCGACATCAAGGGCCAGGAACAGGCAAAACGCGCGCTGGAAATCGCCGCCGCCGGGCGCCACCATATGCTGATGACCGGGCCTCCGGGGTCGGGCAAATCCATGCTCGCGGCCCGGTTGCCCTCTATCCTGCCGCTGCTCACCCCGGTCGAGGCACTCGAAACCTCGATGATCCAGTCGCTGTGCGGGCTGATCGATGCCGGCGGCATCTGCCGCAGCCGTCCCTTCCGCGAGCCACATCACACCGCGTCTGTGGCGGCGATTGTCGGCGGCGGGCAGCGGGCGCAGCCGGGCGAGATCAGCCTGGCCCACAATGGCGTCTTGTTCATGGATGAACTGCCGGAATTCAGTCGCGTGGTGCTGGAAACCCTGCGCCAGCCGCTAGAAACCGGCGAGGTGATGATTGCCCGTGCAAATGCTCATATCCGTTATCCCTGCCGTTTCATGCTGGTGGCGGCGGCGAACCCCTGCAAATGCGGCTATCTGGCAGACGCAGCCCGTGCCTGCGCCCGCGCACCGGGCTGTGGCGAAGACTATCTTGGTCGTATCTCTGGCCCGATGCTGGACCGATTTGACCTGCGCATCGAAATGCCGCCGGTGGCCTTCAAGGATCTGGACCTGCCCGCCGCCAGCGAAGGCTCTGCCGAGGTGGCCCAGAGGGTTGCAATCGCCCGCGAGATCCAGGCTGATCGCTATCGCGACAACGCTGAAATCACCCTGAACGCCGATGCCGAGGGTGATGTGCTGGAGAAGGCCGTGGCCCTGCAGGCAGAAAGCCGCGCGCTGTTGCTACAGGCTGCTGAACGCTTTGGGCTGAGCGCACGCGGCTATCACCGGGTGCTACGGGTGGCGCGCACCATCGCCGATCTGGCTGCCGAACCACAGGTGCAGCGCCCGCATCTGGCCGAGGCGCTGAACTTTCGCACAGGCGTGTAACACACACGGGGGCCACGGCACGAAGACCACAGCCCCCTGGCTTCAGCCTCGCGCCGCAACGCGGCCTTCGATCGCCAGCCAGATCTTTTCAGCGATATTCACCCCGTCAAATCGCTCCAGCTCCTGGATGCCGGTGGGGGAGGTTACGTTGATTTCGGTCAGATAATCGCCGATCACATCGATACCGACAAAGACCTGCCCCTTTTCCTTGAGCAACGGCCCGATGGCGGCGCAGATTTCGAGGTCGCGTTCGGTCAGCCCGATTTTCTCTGGCCGCCCCCCCACATGCATATTGGAGCGCGTCTCACCCGCGGCGGGCACCCGGTTGATGGCGCCAACCGGTTCGCCGTCAACCAGGATCACCCGTTTGTCGCCATTGCTGACATCGGGCAGGAACTTCTGCGCGATCAGCGGCTCACGGCTGAAGCCGGTGAACAACTCGTGCAGCGAGGTCAGATTGCGGTCATTGGCGTCCAGCCGGAACACCCCGGCACCGCCATTACCATAGAGCGGCTTGAGGATAATATCGCCGTGCCGTTCTTTGAAATCCTTGATGGTGTTCAGATCGCGGGCAATCACCGTGGGCGGCGTCAGGTCGGGGAAATCCAGCACCAAGAGCTTTTCCGGGTAATTGCGCACCCAGAAGGGATCATTGACCACCAGGCAGTCATCCTTCAGCCGGTCCAACAGATGGCTCAAGGTGATGTAATGCATGTCAAAGGGCGGGTCCTGGCGCAGCCAGATCACATCGAAATCGGCCAGATCCACCTCGCGCATCTCGCCCAGGATGGCTGGTGTTCCCGCCACCCGCTGCACCGTCATGTCCTGACCACGGGTGGTAATCCTGCCCTCTTGGTAGGCCAGCTGATCCGGCAGATAGAAAAACAGCTCATGGCCACGCGCCTGGGCCTCTTCCGCCAGGCGAAAGCTGCTGTCGGCGTTAATGTCGACACCCATGATCGGGTCCATCTGAAAGGCGATTTTCATGGCAGTTTTCCTTGTTTCTTTCGCCATAGATGACGCAGGGCGCAGCAAGGTTCAATATGCCTTGTTCAACAAGCCGTGAAAGCCGTCAGCCCTGACCATAGGCATTTTCCAGAATTTCAACCTCTTGGGTGCCGATCACCAGCGCCACGTCGATGCGCGCCTCTGCCAGGGCGCCGCCCGCCTGCTGATCAAGATAGAGCGCGGCCGAGGCCTGCACCCGCTGCATCTGTCGCGGGGTGATCCGGGCAACCGTCGCCGCATAACTGGGGCCGGTCTTCACCTCGACAAAAACCCAAAGCGCGCCCTGGCGCAGGATCAGATCGATCTCGCCCCCTGCCCCGCGCCAGCGCTGTTCAACCAACTGGTAGCCGCGCGCCACATAGGCACGCGCCGCCTGCTCTTCTGCCGCGGCACCGGCAAGATGCGCCCGCAATCCGGTAGCGACAGGCGGCCTGGACATCTCAGTCCTCTTTCGCCAGTTTCAGGGCCATCTGATACACCTTGCGGCGCGGCATCTCATGCGCCTCGGAAACGATGGCAGCGGCGTCTTTGACGCTATTGTCGATCAGTGCAGCGCGCAGGTCGCTTTCAATATCGCCCTCGCTGACCACCCCGGCAGCAGCGCGGTCTACCAGCAGGACGATCTCCCCCTTGACCGGAGTCTCCACCAGACTGGCGGCCAGTTCCTGCAGCGGCAGGCGGCGGACCTCTTCAAATTTCTTGGTCAGCTCGCGGCACAACGCCGCCGGGCGATTGCCCAGCACATCCGCCATATCCGCCACCGAAGCCGCCACCCGTTTGGGGGATTCGTAAAAGGCCAGGGTGGCCGGAATCGCACGCAGCTCTTCCAGACGTTTGCGCCGGGCACCGCTGGCATTGGGTAAAAAGCCCGCAAAAAAGAATGCATCCGTCGGCAATCCGGCCAGCGCCAGCGCCGTGGTCACCGCCGTCGCCCCCGGTGCCGTGGTCACCAGATACCCCGCCTCGGACACCGCCTTTGACAGGGCATAACCCGGATCCGCGATCAGCGGCATTCCCGCCTCAGAGGCATAGGCGACAGATTTCCCAACCTCCAGCGCTGCCAGGATTTTACCGCGTGCAGCCACCCCGCTATGATCATGGTAGGCAATCACCTGACGATCCCGCATCGGCACACCATGAATTTCCATCAGGCGGCGCAGCGACCGGGTGTCTTCGGCGGCGATCAAATCCGCCGAGGCCAGCACATCCAGCGCGCGCAGGGTAATGTCGCGGGCCGTGCCCAAAGGTGTTGCCACAAAATATAACCCCGGCAACAAATTGACGATCTGATGATTCACGCTGGACCCGCCTTTTTGGTCGTTTATTATCGCTCCCGAACCAACACGGTGCAAAGCGCCGGACGAAGGGGAGTTTCAAGTCCATTATGTTTGCTGTTTTCAAACGGGCCCGCAAGGCAACATTGTATGCCGTCACCGCTATTTCAACTTTTGCATTGGCCGCTTGCGATCCAATCGCCATGGGCGGCGGCCCAAGCATCAATACCTCTAAACCCGTCCCCGTCGCGCTGCTGGTGCCACGTGGATCGGCGCAGTCCGGGGACAGCGTTCTGGCGCAGAGCCTGGAAAACGCTGCCCGCCTGGCGATTGCCGATCTGCAGGGTGTGCAGGTCGATCTGCGCATCTATGACACCGCAGGCGACCCGACCCGCGCAGCCGCTGCCGCCACCGAGGCGGTGAAGGGCGGCGCACGCATCATTCTGGGGCCGGTCTATGCCGAAGCGGCCAATGCCGCCGGGATCGCCGCTGCCAAACGCGGCGTCAATGTCCTCGCCTTTTCCAACACCACCTCCATCGCAGGGGGCAATGTCTTTATCCTGGGGCCAACCTTTGACAATACCGCCCGTCGCCTGACCAGCTATGCCAAGGCGCAGGGCAAGGGCAGGATCGTGATTGCCGGGGGTAATAACGCCGCCGGGATTGCCGGGCAGACAGCAATCCGCAATGCGGCGGCGCAGTCCGGCGCGACCATCGTCAGCTCCATTGACTATGATCTGTCGCAGACCGGCGTGATCAATGCCATTCCGCAAATCCGATCAGCCACGAGCAGCGGGGCTGATGCGCTGTTCCTGACCGCGACCACGGCCGGCGCGCTGCCTCTGCTGACTCAGCTCCTCCCAGAGGCCGGTGTCAAACCCGAAGATATCCAGTATATGGGCTTGACCCGTTGGGATGTACCGGCCCAGACCCTGGCTCTACCCGGTGTACAGGGGAGCTGGTTTGCCATGCCCGACCCCGGCAAGGCCAAGGGCTTTCGCGACCGCTATGAAGCCACCTATGGATCGCCCCCCCATGCGATTGGCGGGCTGGCCTATGATGGCATCGCCGCGATTGGTGCCCTGGTCAGTGCCGGGAAATCCGATGCTTTGACCGCCGCAGCCCTGACCCAGGGGGCTGGTTTCCAGGGCACGGGTGGTATTTTCCGCCTGCGCGCCGATGGCACCAATGAACGCGGTTTGGCCATTGCAACGATTCAAGAACAGAAGGTAGTCATCCTTGACGCAGCCCCCAGAAGCTTCTCGGGCGCCGGATTCTGATCCAGCCCAGACACCCCAGGACGATCAGCCCGGAGGGTCTCTTCCCTCCGGGCTGATTTGCGATGCGCGGGCCATCTTTGATCTGGCCGAGATACAGGACAAGATTGCCCAGCTGGCACAAGAAACCCCGCCCGACGCCCTGCGCAACGGCATTGTCAACATGCTGCGCACCGCCAATACCCAGGGCCGCGATCTCATCGCCGAGCACTTTGCCGAAGCGCCATTTTCGGCCCGTGCCCTGACCCGATCCTACAGCTATCTGACGGACGGGCTGGTGCTGACCGCCTTTCATGTGGCCACCACCTATCTGCACCCGGTCGGTGCGCCAACCTCATCCGAGCGGATCGCATTGATTGCGGTAGGCGGCTATGGCCGTGGTGAAATGGCGCCGTTTTCCGATGTCGATCTGATGTTCCTGACCCCGTACAAGATCACCGCCTGGGCCGAGAGCGTCATTGAATCGATGCTCTATATTCTGTGGGATCTGCGTCTCAAAGTTGGCCATTCCAGCCGCACCATCAAGGATTGCCTGCGGTTGGGGGCCGAGGATTTCACCATCCGTACCGCCATGCTGGAACAGCGCTATCTTATCGGTGATCGCGCCCTTGCCGAAGAACTGGAAGAACGGCTGCGCACAGAGCTGTTCAACCGCGAAGTCACCGAATTCATCGAGGCCAAACTGGCCGAACGCGACGAGCGCCACCTGAAACAGGGAGAGCGCTATATGGTGGAGCCCAACGTCAAAGAGGGCAAAGGCGGCCTGCGCGATCTACAGTCTCTCTACTGGATTGCAAAATACGTCTACAAGGTCCAGGACGTGGCGGATCTGGTGCCGCTTGGGCTTTTTACACCGGAAGAGCTGGAAACATTTTCCACCGCCGCCAATTTCCAATGGGCGGTACGATCGCACCTGCATCTGGCCACCCGACGCGCCACCGAACAGCTGAATTTCGACCTGCAGGTCGAAGTTGCCAACCGCATGGGATACAAGGATCGCGCCGGGCGGCGCGGTGTTGAAGTCTTCATGCAGGACTATTTCCGCCACGCCACGACGGTGGGCGATCTGACCCGGATCCTGCTGACCAAGCTGGAGGCAAGCCAACAAAAACGCGCGCCGCTTCTGGAACGCATCTTCAGCCGCCGCCCCAGGGTGAAACCCGATTACCACGTGGTTAACAACCGGCTGGATCTTGCGGATCCGGATGCATTTCTGAACGATAAGCTCAACCTGTTGCGGATCTTTGAGGAAGCACTGCGCACTGGCATGTTGATCCACCCGGACGCAATGCGCCTGGTCACCGCCAACCTGCACCTGATCGACGATGACATGCGCAACGACAAGGAAGCGCGACGCATTTTCCTGGATCTGCTGCTAAAACACGGCAATCCGGAACGCGCCCTGCGCCGGATGAATGAACTGGGCGTGCTGGCCGCCTTTATCCCCGAATTTGAACCCATCGTGGCAATGATGCAGTTCAATATGTACCATTCCTATACGGTGGATGAGCACACGATTCAGGTGATTTCCAACCTCACCGCCATCGACAAAGGTGAACTGGAAGAAGAGCTGCCGCTGTCATCAGAGGTGATCCGCAAGGGCATCAACCGCAAGGTCCTGCTGGTGGCCATGCTGCTGCATGATATCGGCAAGGGCCGCGAACAGGATCACTCGATCCTGGGGGCGCAGATCGCCCGCAAGGTTGCGCCGCGCCTTGGACTGAACAAGGCCGACAGCGAAACCGTTGAATGGCTGGTGCGCAATCATCTGTTGATGTCCGATATGGCGCAGAAACGCGATATTGCCGATCCGCGTACCGTCCGCGGCTTTGCCAAGGCGGTGCAATCTGTAAAGCGGCTGGATCTGTTGCTGCTGCTCACGGTCTGTGACATTCGCGGCGTCGGCCCGGACACATGGAACAATTGGAAAGCGGCCCTGCTGCGCGCGCTCTATAACCAGACCCGCGAAGCGCTGGACAACGGCATGGAGGCGCTGAACAGGGAACATCGCGGTGCGGCTGGCAAGAAAGCCCTGCGCGCGGCCCTGGCCGACTGGCCAAAGGCCCATCTGAAACGCGAAATCGGGCGGCATTATGATCCCTATTGGCAGGGGCTGCATGTCACCGCCCATGTCGATTTTGCCGAAATGCTGAAAGAGCTGGAAGCCAAGAACGATCCCGGCGGCATTGTCATTCGGCTGCACCCGGATGATGATCGAGATGCCACCCGCGCCTGTTTTGTCATGGCTGACCACCCCGGCATCTTTGCCCGCATTTCCGGTGCTTTGGCACTGGTCGGGGCCAATGTGGTCGATGCGCGCAGCTATACCACCAAAGACGGCTATGTCACCGATGCCTTTTGGATCCAAGACGCCGAGGGCCACCCCTTTGAGGCCTCGCGCCTGCCCCGGCTGAACCAGATGATCCTAAAAACCCTGAAGGGCGAGGTGATCGCCGGAGAGGCGCTGGAAACCCGCGGCAAGTTCAAGAAACGGGAACAAGCCTTCAAGGTGCCGACCCATATCACCTTTGATAACGAAGGCTCGGAAATCTACACCATCATCGAGGTCGACACCCGTGATCGCACCGGGCTGCTCTATGATCTGGCGCGCACCATGGTGGCGGCCAATGTCTATATCGCCAATGCCGTGATTGCGACCTATGGCGAACAGGTGGTTGATACCTTCTATGTCAAAGACATGTTTGGCCTGAAATACCACTCCAAGTCCAAACAGGACTTTTTGGAGCGGAAGCTGCGCGAGGCCATTTCAGAAGGCTCGAAAAAGGCACGTTCATGAAACCGGTCAGATTGTTCTCCGGCTTTGTCACAGTTGGTTTCTGGACATTGGCCAGCCGTGTTCTGGGATTTTTGCGCGAAATCCTGATCGCCGCATATATCGGCCCAGGCCCGCTGTTGGATGCCTTCGTGGTGGCCTTTCGGCTGCCCAATATGTTTCGACGCTTTTTTGCCGAGGGTGCCTTTAACGCCGCCTTTGTACCGCAGTTTTCCAAACGGTTGGAAAGCGGAGAAGACCCGCAGGGCTTTGCCCAGGATGCCTTCAATCTGCTGGGGGCTGCCGTTCTGGCGCTGGTTGGGCTGGGCATGGTCTTTATGCCCGCGCTGGTCTGGGCCACGGCCAAGGGGTTTCAGGGTGATGCCCGCTTCGACATCGCGGTTGGCTTTGGCTATATCGTCTTTCCCTATATCCTGTGCATGTCACTGGCGGCGCTGTTTTCCGGGGTGCTGAATGCCACCGGTCGCTTTGCGGCGGCAGCCGCCGCACCAGTGTTGCTCAATATCTTTGCCTGCAGCGCCATGATCCTGGCCGCCTGGATAGGCGGCTCGGTGGTGGACTGGCTGGTCTGGACCATCCCGGTGGCAGGCATTGCCCAGCTGGCCCTGGTCTGGCGTGCCAGCAGCCGCGCCGGGATTCACCTGCGCCCCGGCCTGCCTAGGGTGACCCCGGCAATGCGCCGCCTGGTACGGGTGGCCATACCTGCTGCCTTGGCCATGGGGGTAACGCAGATCAATCTGGTGGTTGGCCAACTGGTGGCGTCGGATATTGAAAACGCGGTCAGCTGGCTGTTCATCGCGGATCGGCTGTATCAGCTGCCGCTTGGGGTCATTGGCATTGCAGTTGGCATCGTGCTGTTGCCGGACCTGGCCCGCCGGTTGCGCAATGGCGATGGCAACGGCGCGCGCAATGCCCTGTCGCGCGCTGGTGAATTCTCGCTCCTCTTTACCCTGCCCTCGGCTGTGGCCTTCATGCTGGTGCCGCTACCACTGGTGTCCGTGCTCTACCAACGTGGTGCCACCGGGCCTGAAGACGCGGCCGCCATCGCCCTGGCGGTGGCCATCTATGGCGCGGGCCTCCCGGCCTTCATTTTGCAAAAGGTGCTGCAGCCGCTGTATTTTGCCCGCGAAGACACGCGCTCGCCCTTTGCCTATGCCGTTGTGGCCATGGTGGTGAACGCCGGGCTGGCGGTGGGGCTGAAGCCCGTGGTGGGCTGGATCTCGCCTGCGATTGCCGCCTCTATGGCCGGCTGGGCCATGGTGGTCCTGCTCTGGCTGGGGACTGCGCGCATGGGCAGCGCCGCCCGGTTTGATGCCCGGTTCTACCGCTGCAGCCTGCGCATTCTTCTGGCCGCGCTGGTCATGGGCGCGCAACTGGTCCTAACCGTGCAACAGTTCAGCGCATTCTTCACCCTGCCAAGCTGGCGCTACCTCGCCCTGCTGGCCCTGGTCCTAAGCGGTGCAATCACCTTCTTTATCGCCGGATATCTGCTCAAGGCCTTCAATCTGGCAGAGCTGAAAACCTCCCTGCGTCGTGGCAAGCGCCAATCCGGGTAATCCAGCGCTGCCGCGCCGCGCGTCAGCGCGGCGCCGGGCCCAACGGGATAAGGCCGTGTTTCACGGCCGCCATCCGGGCGGGAGCCCTTGCTCGGCGGGCAGCCACTAGTCGCGTTTGATTTTACTGCGGATCCGCGCCCAGCCGCCAGGTGCCAGAAAAAACGACAGCCCAAACCCGGTGGCAAACCCACATAGATCCGCCACCCAGTCCTGTGAGCCGCCAAACAACAGGCCAAACAACAGCTGCACCCCCATAAGAAAGGCAATCAGCGAAAAGGCGCGGCTTTGCTGTGCCCCCACCAGCGACAACTGGCGCCAAAGGATATGGGTAAAGGCCCCGATCAAGCCATAAACCGCGGGAAAACCACCGATCAACGGCGCCGCGCTGTCGATCAGCACCGCATAGCCAACCGCGCCGCCGGTGGCCGAGAGAACAAAAATGAGGACCATCGCCAAATCCCCCATGACCTCCCCCACCATCTTGCCCATGGCCAGCACAAAGACACAGACGAACAAGGCATGGGTAAAGGCCCCATGTACAAAGGCATAAGACAGAAACCGGATCAGATGTTCGGTCGGCCATTGTCCCGTCTCGACCATCCACCAGAATATTTCTGGCGAAAACGCGTAGGATTGAAAGGCCTCCAATCGCCAGCCAATCGCCTCGGGGCCGCCCAGGATACCGCGCTGCCCCAGCGAGAACACCGCTTCGATCCCCATGATCACCAGCACGAGCGCCACAACGGCGGGCGGCAGCGGATTAACCGGAGAGATATTCGTATCATTGCTCATGGATCTTGTCCTCCTTGGGTGGCCTTACCAACCCTTATTGTAACGCTCGGGCCTCGCCCCGGGACCTGTCCGGGGCCCGCCCTGGATCGGGCCCCCGATACCGTGCTGGATACCGCCTGTTGATGCTGCCTGTTGACGCTGCCGAAACCCATGGGTAAGCGACTAGGGACCATAATTCCAGACGGGAGTTACGCCCACATGAGCGACACCACCTTCACGCCGCGTGTCTTTTCCGGCATTCAGCCCTCCGGCAACCTGCACCTGGGCAATTACCTTGGCGCCCTGAAGCGTTTTGTCGACTGGCAGGCCAACGATGTCGAAAGCATCTATTGCATGGTTGACCTGCATGCGATCACCGTCTGGCAGGACCCCGCCAATCTGCGTCAGGCCACCCGTGAACTCTGCGCCGGCTTCATTGCCGCGGGTATCGACCCTGAAAAATCCATCCTGATCAACCAGAGCCAGGTGCCCGAGCACGCGCAACTGGCCTGGGTGTTCAACTGCGTTGCCCGCATGGGCTGGATGCAGCGGATGACCCAATTCAAGGACAAGGCCGGCAAGAACGCGCAAAATGCCTCGCTTGGCCTGCTGGCGTATCCCTCCTTGATGGCGGCAGATATCCTGATCTACCACGCCACCCATGTGCCAGTGGGTGAGGATCAGAAACAGCATCTGGAACTGACCCGCGACATCGCCACCAAATTCAACCACGACTATGGCGTTGATTTCTTCCCGCTGACAGAACCGGTGATCGAAGGCGCGGCCACCCGCGTGATGAGCCTGCGAGACGGCGCCAAGAAAATGTCCAAGTCCGACCCCTCTGACGCCAGCCGCATCAACATGACCGACGATGCCGAGACCATCGCCAAGAAGATCCGCAAGGCCAAGACCGATCCTGACGCGCTGCCTAGCGAGGCCAAGGGCCTGGAAGACCGGCCAGAGGCCCGAAATCTGATCAACATCTATGCCGCGCTCAACGAACAAACCGTTGATCAGGTGCTGGCCGATGTCGGGGGCAAGCAGTTTTCAGAGTTCAAGCCAATGCTGGTGGACCTGGCAGTTGCCAAACTGGCCCCCATCTCAACCGAGATGGCCCGGCTGATGCAGCACCAGGATGAGATCGACAAGATCCTGACCCGCGGCTCTGAACGCGCACGCGCCATCACCGCGCCAATCCTGCGTCAAACCTATGACATCGTCGGCATGGTGCCCCCCGTCACCATCTAAGCCTTCGGGTCTGGCACGATCAAAGCGCCCCGCCTTTAACCTGAAACAGAGGGAAGGCGGGGCGCGCTATTCGCCTTGAACGCTCAAAAGCAGCGTTATCCGGCGGCTTGCTTCTCTTTGATGAACGCGCGCTTTCGCCGTTTTGAATTTCGCATAGGCCGACTGAAATCGGAGCAAGGCCTGATCGCGCTCCTTGTGAAGACGGCGAATGGCCGACCCCGGCGCGCCAATGGTGCGGCGATATGGTGCCCGATCGACCGGAAAGAACGAACGCAATTCATTCCGTGCCTTCATCAGCCTGAAATCGGCGTCTACATAGCGACGATAGGCCACCGCCAATAGGCGATAATGTGCGGTCAGTGCTCTGTGCATCCAACTACCCTCCTTTTCCCCACGTTTCCTCGCCAGGATGACCACGGCGTTGACTTTCATCAGTTGGTCCCCCTGGTGCATTTTCACCAAACCGCGCGCGAAGGCGTGCCACAACCGCGTGCCTGACACTGTCGGGCTGATCTTCGATCACCTCCAACAAGCTGAACAAGTCACGCCGGGTCTGATGCAGCCGGTCGATCAGCGTCAGAACCACCGGTACAGCGGTTGAGGGCAGCGCCATATCCTTGCGCAAATCGCAAAGGAGGCGAATTCGCGCAACGTCGAGGTCATCAAAGAGCGGCCCGGTCTCGCTTATTACCGGTCGCACCCATCCCTCGCGCACCCAAAGACGGAGTTCGCGAGGGGTCAGCCGGTGGATCTCGGCCAGAACCATCTCTTCCGTGTGGCTCATGTCATCCTCCGCAATTCGGCCCGCGGGTCAAAACCGGCTTTGTCTCGCCAGCGGCGCGCCAGGTCTTTCAGGTCTCCATCGATATGTTTGGGCAGCACAATTTTCAGCCGAACGATCTGGTCTCCGACCTTTCCCCTGGAGCCCTTGATGCCCTTGCCACGCAGGCGCAGGCGCTGCCCGGAAGACGCGCCCTCGGGAATTGTCACCGACACCGACCCCGACACGGTCGGCACATTAACTTTTACGCCCAGAACGGCCTCGTCGAAGGTGATTGGCAACTCCATCTCGATATCATCGCCGGACAGGCTGAACACGGGATGCGGGCGCACCGCGACGGTCACCAGCGCGTCCCCCGGTTTGCCCTGGCCGAATCCCGGCGCCCCTTTGCCGCGCAGACGCAGGGTCTGGCCGTCCTTCAGGCCCGGTGGAATGGTGATATCGATATCGTTGCCATCCGGCATGGTAACGCGCCGTTTCGTGCCACGCGCAGCATCGAGAAAATCAACCTCAAGATGATAGCGCAGGTCCTGGCCGCGGGCGTACATCTCTTGGCGAAAGCCGCCCCGCCCCTGACCACCGGTGCCGCGACCGAAGAATTGCGAGAAGATGCCTCCAAGGTCGTCCTCACCCATCCCCGTACCTGAACCGGTTCTGGGGTCATATCGGTGACCGTCTTCCCGGTCTGCATATTGGTGATAATACTGGCGTTCCGGCCTCTCCTGCCCGCTCGCGTCGATCTCGCCCGCATCAAAGCGGCGCCGCTTTTCGGGGTCAGAGAGAAGACCATAGGCGGCTGACACAGCCTTGAAACGCTCCTGCTTGGCTGCATCGTCCGGGTGCAGGTCGGGATGCAGATCCTTAACCAGCTTGCGGTAGGCTTTCTTGATTTCGTCCTGCGTCGCAGTCTTGGTCAGGCCAAGTATCTTGTAGGGATCTGAGTTCATCATTTTTTGTCGGCCGGGCGACTGTTCTGCAACCGACCGAAACCCTCCTATGCCTTATGCCGCGTGCGCGTTGCCCGCCGCACCTCAGTCTCAGGCGGCCCGAGCATTGGTCGTCAACTCCCAAGCACCCCTGTCACGCGTCCCTTGGCCGACTACGACCTTAGCACGATCAACATCGTCCGGCCATCGCGCCATATTGTCAGGGCGACAGCGCCGGGCGCTTCTTTCAACGCGCGGTCGATCTCGCGTATCGTTTCCACCGACCGCCGATTGACGGCGGTGATCACGTCGCCGACTTCAAGCCCCGCACGCGCAGCGCGGCTGCCGGGCGCGATCTCGGAGGCGACAACACCCTCGACCTCGCCCCATGCCGGGTGCGAACCGTCCAGGATCGACAGATGGACACCGGCCAGGGCGTCGGATCCGCCAGGCTCACGCTTGGTCTTCCGCGGCCCACCAGCATCGGCCAGCGCCACCTCTACCATGCGGCGCTCGCCGTCGCGCACATAAGTGATTTCAATCTCATCGCCCGGTCGGCGCAACCCGATCTTCTGGCGTAGATCGGCAGAACCCTCGACTGTTTTGCCGTCCACCGCAACGATGACGTCTCCGGCAGCAAGGCCGACATCGTCTGCGGGCATACCAGGTTCGACAGAGTTCACGATGACACCAGTCTCCGCTTCGACATCAAACGCCTCCGCCAGATCAGGCGTAAGGTCCTGGATTATAACTCCGAGACGCCCGCGCTGAACCTCGCCGAATTCGACAAGTTGATCCATGACGGCCAGCGCCATGTTGATCGGCACGGCAAAGCCGATACCAACATTGCCGCCGCCATTGGGGGCGATAATCGCCGTGTTGATGCCGACGAGATTTCCATCGAGGGTGATAAGCGCACCACCCGAATTACCGGGGTTGATCGAGGCGTCAGTCTGGATGAAGTCCTCGTAGCCCTCGGGATTGATCCCCGACCGGCCAAGCGCCGAAATTATGCCGCTGGTAACAGTCTGGCCGAGGCCAAACGGATTGCCAATGGCGACCACGAAGTCACCAACCAGCAGGTTCTCGGAATTTCCCAACGGCACCTCTGTGAGTTCACCCGCCGCAATCCTGAGCACCGCGATATCAGTGGATGGATCACGGCCAATCAAATCGGCCTCGAAAGTCCGGTTGTCGCGCAGGATGACGCGGATTTCATCCCCGTTTTCGATGACGTGATTATTGGTCAGAATGAACCCTTCACCAGCGTCGATAATGACCCCGGAACCAGCACTCATCTGCCGCTGTGGAGGCAGCTGATCAAGCGGCGGCAAAAAGGGCTGGAAGAATGGATCACGAAAGAGGGGCGACATCTGCGCAGGCCGTTCAGAGACGACTGCAATATTGACCACCGCATCGTCCACAGCATCAATCAGCGGCGCGATGGTCGGGATCCCGCGCTCATCCGGCTCTAGCGCTTCCACTTGGGCAGAAGCGGCCCCCGCAGCAACGCTAATCGACAAGACGAAAAGAAAAGCCAGTCGGCTCAGCATGGTTGATCTCCTTTGCAAAGTCGCGTCGCCGGGGTCGCCCACGGCGGCACCTTGAGACGGGGCCGGGCGGGTTGAGCCGCGACACGTTTGCCTTGACCTAGGCCCCTGGGAGTTGCGGCAGCTTGACGGTCAGCACACCGTTCTTGAAGCTGGCCTCGGCTTTTTCGCCATCGACGCCTGGGGGCAGCGGGATCATACGATATATCGCGCCATAGCTGCGCTCAGAGAGGTAATACCCCTTCTTCTCTTCCTGCCGCTCGACCTTCTTCTCGCCCTTCACGGTCAGCGTGTCGTCGGTGACCGTGACCTCGATGTCCGACATGTCCATACCGGGAAGTTCAATCGAGACTTCGACGCGGTCGTTCGTTTCGACCATGTCGGATTTCGCCTCTCCGCCAGCCCACGGCCAGTCAAGATCGCCCGCGCGGGCCCAGAAGCTATCGAACACGCGATTCATTTCACGCTGCAGACTGGAAATGGAGTTCTCATCGTCGGTCTTCGGTTCGGGCGCATGGTCTTTGCGCGCCCAAGGGATCAAATCTTTGATCTTCATGTCTTTCTCCTCCTTTCGGCATCCGTAGCGCGCCCAGGATCAAGATCCCGTCACTGTCATTTCCTCGGCTTGTCCTCTTCCGGGCGACCAATCACGATCTGGAGGACGCCGCCCCCTCCAGCACCTAGATGATAGCTCTCAGATGCCACGCCGCCATTGATCGCCGTCAAGGCATTCCCATCGTAGCCGCGCAACGCTGGTCTCCGATCAGATTGACAGCCGTCAATGCTGCCGGAACCGAAGCGATTTAAAGAGGAGAGTCATGAAAATTCTCGTCGCCTACGCCTCGACCGACGGTCAAACCCGCAAGATTTGCCGCGTCGCTGCGGATTGGCTTGCGGATGCGGGCCATATGGCCGAACTCCTGCCGATTGCCGAT
Source organism: Pseudophaeobacter profundi (assembly GCF_029697505.1). Taxonomy (GTDB): domain Bacteria; phylum Pseudomonadota; class Alphaproteobacteria; order Rhodobacterales; family Rhodobacteraceae; genus Pseudophaeobacter; species Pseudophaeobacter profundi. The sequence continues at coordinate 82,845 of NZ_JARJEF010000009.1, forward strand.
GCAGATGACATCGACCTGACGCGTTTCGATGCGGTGTTGCTGGCAGCATCGATCCATGGCGGGCGCTACCAGAAAGCGCTGACGGAGTTCTGCGCCAAACATGCCGGCACCCTGTCTGCGTTGCCCAGTCTGTTCCTTTCAGTCTCACTTGTCGCTGCGGGTCACGAAGCCGAAGACTGGCAGGCACTGGAGAAAATTCTGACCGATTTCACCTCAGCCACCGGCTGGACCCCCAATCGGGTCGAACAGGTGGCGGGTGCCTACAAACCCTCTGAGTACGACATTTTCCGCCGTTTCGTGATGCGCCGCATTCTTGCGCTAAAGGATCCGTCAGCCGATCTTTCTGCTGATATCGAGTATACCGACTGGGTAGCGCTCAACGCGGTTCTGTCCGATTGGACTACGGCCTCCTGGGCCGAAGCCCGTGCAATGCTCGACATGCCCGGCGGTATGCTGAACATCGCCCATGAGGCGGTGGACCGGCATGTGAAACACGGGCACGGGAATGAAACGGCGATGCTCTGGCTTGGCAAAGGAGGAGATCGGCAGGAGTTGAGCTATGCCGAGCTAGCCCGCCAATCCTCGCGTTTCGCCAACCTCCTTGCCGCCCAGGGGCTCATACCTGGCGACAATGTCTTCGCGCTGCTGGGGCGCATTCCCGAGCTTTACATAGCCGCGATCGGTACGCTGAAGGCCGGCATGGTTTTCACACCGCTCTTCTCGGCCTTCGGGCCGGACCCCATCCGCACCCGGATGGAGATCGGCGCCGCGAGGGTGCTGGTCACAACGCCGGAACTCTACAAGCGCAAGATCGCGGCATGGTGCGACAAGATCGGCACGCTGAAACTGATCCTGGTCACCGGCGAAGACGCCGCCGAGGGCTGCGTTGCTCTTGGTCCCGCGATGGAAGCGGCATCGCCCGATTTCGACACCATCCCTACCCGGCCCGAAGATCCGGCGCTGATCCATTTCACCTCCGGCACGACGGGGCGGCCGAAAGGCGCGGTCCATGTCCACGAAGCGGTGCTCTACCACGCCTTCTCAGGGCGGCACGCGCTGGATTTGACGCCGGGGACGACCTACTGGTGCACAGCTGATCCCGGCTGGGTCACCGGCACATCCTACGGCATCATCGCGCCGCTGGTTCAGAGGGTAAAGATGATCGTGGACGAGGCAGAGTTCGACCTGGATCGCTGGTACGCCACGATTGAGCGGGAGAAGGTCGAAGTCTGGTATTCCGCGCCGACCGCGATCCGGATGATGATGCGCGCGGGCGCGGATGTGGCGAAACCCTATGACTTTTCCTCGCTGAGGTTCCTTGCAAGTGTGGGAGAGCCGCTGAACCCCGAGGCGGTCATCTGGTCTGAAAAGGTCTTCGGCCAGCCATTTCACGACAACTGGTGGCAGACCGAAACCGGCGGGATCATGATCGCCAACCTGCCCGGCATGACGGTCAAGCCCGGCTCGATGGGCAAGCCCATGCCGGGGATCCGGGCGGGCATCGTCGAACATGGGAATGGTAGGCTCAAGGAACTCGGCACCGGTGAGGTCGGCGAACTGGCGCTCCGGCCCGGTTGGCCGTCGATGATGCGGGCCTACCTGAACGAGCAGGCCCGCTACGACAAGTGCTTCGTGGACGGATGGTACCTGTCGGGCGACCTCGCGAGGCGGGACAAGGACGGGTATTTCTGGTTTGTCGGACGGGCAGACGACCTGATCAAGACCTCCGGCCACTTGGTCGGCCCTTTCGAGGTGGAAAGCGTTTTGATCGAACACCCTGCGGTGGCCGAAGCAGGCGTTATCGGCCTGCCGGACAAAACCGCAGGCGAGATCGTGAAGGCCTATGTCACGCTGAATCCAGGTTTCACGGCCAACGAGGTGTTGGAGCGCGACTTGCGCGGCCACGCCCGCAAAAGGCTTGGCCCGGCGGTTTCTCCGCGCGCGGTGGTGTTCCGCGAAAACCTGCCCAAGACCCGTTCTGGCAAGATCATGCGGCGGCTGCTCAAGGCGCGGGAACTGGGCCTTCCGGAAGGTGACATTTCCACTCTGGAGACTGATGAGAAATGAGCGCGCTCGACAAACCCAAACTTGACCGGAATCACGTTCTTGCGCTGCTCCGCAACATGATCCGCGTCCGCCGTTTTGAGGACAAATGTGCCGAGCTATACACCCAGGAAAAAATCCGCGGTTTCCTGCATCTCTATGACGGGGAGGAGGCAATTGCCGCCGGGGTCATCCCGGTGCTCGCACCACAGGACCGGGTCGTCGCCACCTATCGCGAGCACGGGCACGCGCTGGTCCGTGGCGTGCCGATGACAAAAATCATGGCCGAGATGTATGGCAAGGCCGAAGGCTGCTCGGGCGGGCGCGGCGGGTCGATGCATGTTTTTGATGTCGACAGCAATTTCTACGGCGGCAACGCCATCGTGGGCGGCGGTCTGCCGCTGGCGAGTGGCCTCGCGCTGGCAGACAGGATGCAGGGTGCGGACACGGTGACGGCCTGTTTCTTTGGCGAGGGCGCCGTGGCCGAGGGGGAGTTCCACGAGGCGATGAACCTGGCCGTGCTCTGGTCTCTGCCGGTGCTGTTCATCTGCGAGAACAACAGCTACGCGATGGGTTCGGCGCTGGCCCGGACCGAGTCGGAAACTGATATCCACAAGAAAGCAGCCTCCTACGGGCTGGAGGCGCGCCAGGTCGATGGCATGGACGTCGTCGCGGTGGAGGCAGCGGCGCGCAAGGCCATCGGCAAGATCCGCGAGACCGGCAAGCCGGTGTTCCTCGAGTGCAAGACCTACCGGTTCCGGCCGCATTCCATGTTTGACGCGCAGCTCTACCGTGACAAGGCCGAGATCGAGGAGTGGCGCAAGCACGGCCCGATCATCCGCTTCCAGGGCTGGCTGCTGGAAAACCACCTGATCCACGAAAGCGACGTGGCCCAGATCGAAGCTGAGGCCGATGCCGAGATCGCAGGCGCCGTGGCCTTTGCCGAGGGTGCAACATGGGAGCCGGTTGATCAGCTGGCACAGCACGTGCATGGCCCCGCGCCGGAACCGCCAGAGCCAACGACACCCTCGGGTGAGCTGGTGGAAACCACCTACCGCGAGGCGGTGAAACAGGCGATCCGCGACGCAATGATCCGCGACGACAGGGTCTTCCTGATGGGCGAGGATGTGGGGGCCTATGGCGGCTGCTACGCGGTCTCGAAAGGCCTGATGGCGGAATTCGGAGAGGACCGGATCCGCGACACGCCACTGTCGGAAAGCGGGTTCACCGGCGCGGGCATCGGCGCGGCGGCGGCAGGAATGCGGCCGATCGTCGAGTTGATGACCGTCAATTTCTCGCTGCTGGCCCTTGACCAGATCATGAACACGGCGGCGACGCTCCGGCACATGTCGGGCGGGCAATTCGGCGTCCCGCTGGTGATCCGCATGGCGACCGGCGCGGGCAAGCAGCTGGCGGCGCAGCATTCGCACAGTCTGGAGGGATGGTATGCCCATATTCCGGGGCTGAAGGTGCTGGCCCCCGCCACATTGGAGGACGCGCGCGGCATGTTGTGGACAGCGCTGGAAGATCCCGACCCGGTGCTGATCTTCGAGAACGTGATGCTTTACAACATGACGGGCAAGATCGACAGCAACGCCGGTGCGGTCGACATTTCCAGGGCAGCTGTGCGGCGCGAGGGGCGCGAGCTGAGCCTCATCACCTATGGCGGGTCGCTGTTCAAGACGTTGCAGGCGGCGGAGGCCTTGGCCGGGGACGGCATCGAGGCCGAGGTCATCGACCTGCGCAGCCTGCGCCCGCTGGATGACGCGACGATCATGGCCTCTGTTGCCAAGACGCGCCGCGCGCTGATCGTGGACGAGGGTTGGCGCAGCGGATCATTGGCCGCCGAGATCTCGGCCCGGATCATGGAGCAGGCCTTCTGGTCTCTTGATGCGCCAGTGGGGCGCGTCTGCGCGGCAGAAGTGCCGATCCCCTATCCCAAACACCTGGAAGACGCCGCGATACCGCAAGCGCCCGACATCCTGGCCGCCGCACGCGCAATGTTGGGGCGGGCCTGATGGGTATCTTCGCCATGCCGTCGCTGGGGGCCGATATGGAAGCGGGCACGCTGGTCGAGTGGCTGGTGAAACCCGGAGACGAGGTGCACCGGGGCGACGTGGTTGCAGTGGTCGAGACCCAGAAAGGCGCCATCGAGATCGAATGTTTCCAAGATGGCAAAGTGCAGGAATTGCAGGCCGATCTGGGTGCGACCCTGCCCGTAGGTGCGCCGCTGGCGCTGATCCTTGGCCCCGGCGAGACTGCGCCGGAACCAAAGAAGCCCAAAGCGCCTGCCGTTGCCGCCAAGCCGGAAGCCGCGCCCAATGAGGTCGTTGCCGACAAACCCAAAGCCGCGCCCGGCCCAGCGGTTGCGGCCACCCTGCCCCGCAGTGCTACCGCTGCCTCGCCCGCCGCGCGCCTGCGGGCCCGTGAACTGGGCATCGACCTGGCGACGGTCACCGGTAGCGGCCCGGCGGGTGCGGTCCTGCTGACGGATCTGGAGGCACCAAAGTCGGCCGCAACGAGAGGACAGACCGCCGCGCCGATGGCGGAAATGCGCAGGGCCATCGCCGCAGCGATGGTGCGGTCCAAGCAGACGATCCCGCATTTCTACCTGTCAGAAACCATAGACGTGCAGCTCGCGCACGAGTGGGTGGACGCCCGGAACGCAGATCGGTTGCCCTCTGACCGGCTGCTTCTGGGGGCGCTGTTTGTGCGGGCCACGGCCTTGGCTGCCGCGAAGGTGGCGTCGGTGAACGGGCGATACGTCGACGGCGCTTTTTGCCCCTCAGACCGGGTAAACGCCGGTATCGCCGTGGCCTTGCGGGGGGGCGGCCTGGTAGCCCCGGCGCTGATCGACGCGGGCGCGATGTCCGTCGATGAAACGATGGCCGGCATGCGCGACCTGGTCCTGCGCGCACGGGCCGGGCGGCTCCGGTCCTCGGAACTGACCGACGGTAGCATCACGATTTCCAGCCTCGGCGAGACCGGGGCCGAGGCGATGGCCGGTGTTATCTTTCCGCCGCAGGTCGCGCTGGTCGGTCTGGGGGCGCCCAAGCTGCGCCCATGGGTGGTGAACGGCGCGGTTGTGCCACGGACCGTTGTCACCCTGACCCTGTCCGTCGATCACCGCGTCAGCGACGGCCGGCAGGCAGCGCGCTTCATCGCCGAATTCCAATCCCGTATCGCATCGCCGGAGACACTATGACCAAGGCAGACATTCGCACCGCTTTCATCGAGGAACTGACCGCCATCGCCCCCGACATCGACCCGGCCACCCTGGGCGAGGATGATCACCTGCAGGACGATCTGGAGCTCGACTCGATGGATGTCCTGAATCTGGTGACCGCCCTGCATCGGCGGCTGAATGTCGACATCCCGGAAACGGATTATCCGCAGATCGCCACCCTGGCGCTGGCACTGTCCTATCTGGCCGCCCGGGTGAAGTGACCAACGACGGCGCAGCCGAATTGCGGCGGAAATTGAGCGTCGTCAATGCGGTGCGGATTGTTCAGCGGGAAAGTCAAACGGCGGTTTCAGAACCCGCGAGGAACGACCCGACCTTCTATTTTGCCACCCCTCCCGAAGGGTCTCTCATCTTGAAGGGGTCCATAACTGATGCGGCCATATAGGCCGCCAACCTAAGTAAAGACACCTATGCGCGCGATGGTCCTGGAAAAACAGAACGCCCCGCTGATCCTCCGTTATCTGCCGGACCCCGCCCCGGGGCCGGGCGAAGTGCGGCTCAGGGTGGAGGCCTGCGGTGTCTGTCGCACCGATTTGCATATTCTGGATGGCGAGCTGCCGCACCCCAAGCTCCCGCTGATACCTGGGCACGAGATCGTCGGCCGTGTCGACGCGCTTGGCGCGGGTGTAAAAAGCCTGACACTGGGCCAGCGGGCCGGGGTGCCTTGGCTTGGCCGCACATGCGGGACATGTCCGCATTGCCGTGCGCATCGCGAAAACCTCTGCGCCGCGCCTGAATTCACTGGCTACAGCCAAAATGGCGGATATGGCGAACTCTGTGTGGCCGACGCCGGATATGTCTTTCCTCTGCCCGAGGATGCAGACCCGGTGCAACTGGCACCGCTGCTTTGCGCCGGACTGATAGGATATCGCACGTTGACGCTCGCCGGTGCCGCCGACCATATCGGGCTTTATGGATTTGGGGCGGCGGCGCATATCCTGTGCCAGCTCTGCGTCTGGCAGGGCAAGAAGGTCTATGCCTTCACCCGGCCCGGCGACCAGTCGGCGCAGGCCTTCGCCCGTCGTCTGGGCGCGGTCTGGGCTGGCTCGTCCGAGGACCGCTCGCCCGAACCGCTGGATGCCGCGCTGATTTTTGCACCAGTCGGCGCGCTGGTTCCCAAGGCGCTGAAGGTGGTGCGCCGGGGCGGCAGCGTCGTGTCGGGCGGTATCCACATGAGTGATATACCTGCCTTTCCCTACGCAGACCTCTGGCATGAACGGATCATCCGCTCGGTCGCGAACCTGACGCGTGCCGATGGAGAGGAGTTTCTACCGCTGGCCATTGAGGCCGGTATCAAGACCGAAACCACGACCTATCCTCTGGAACAGGCCAATCTTGCGCTGGAGGACCTTCGCTCCGGTCGGTTCACCGGGGCCGCCGTTCTGGTTCCCTGATGCATGGGCCTGGTCCTGATTGCCAAGACAAAAGCGTGAATCTTGATCAGAGAGAACAGGCCGAAGCAACAGATCAGGGCCCCCAGGCCGGTATCGTTTCTGCAGGCGGCCCGCGCCTTTCGTTGCAGAGCGGTGAAGCCCACCATGCCGTACCCTCTTGTCCAGAGAGCAGGCCGAGATAAGAATGGAAATCATGCGCAAGATCCTGACGATCACCCTCAAACCGGCCGTTGATTATTCAACATCGACAAGCCATGTGACTGCCGGGCCGAAACTGTATTGCCGCCAACCGCAGATTGATCCCGGTGGCGGCGGGGTCAACGTTGCCCGAACGATTGTCAAGCTGGGTGGGCCTGTCATGGCGTTTGTTGTGGTTGGCGGAGCAATGGGCAATCGCCTGTTGCAGTTGTTGGCAGCAGAAAACGTCCCCGTTGAGCAATGCCGGATTGCCGCAGAAACCGGCTACAGCCTAGCGGTTACCGACGAAGAGACCGAAGAACAGTTTCGTTTTACTGTGCCCGGTGCGTCTGTTGATGAAAGTGACGCTCAAAAAATACTGGACCAGATCTCTGGCAAACTGGCAGGTGACGATTATGTCGTGCTCAGCGGTGGCATCCCCAATGGCCTAGCTGACACCTATCCGCAAGATGTGCAGGCAGCTGTTTCGCGGCGCAATGGGAGGTTGGTTGTCGACACATCCAAGGCACCGCTGTTGCGCCTGATTGAAGCCCCGGTTTCCCCTCTTGATGTCTTGAGGCTGGATCGCAGCGAAATCGAAAAGGCGGTTGCGCACCCGGTGCGGTCGATTTCCGACAATCTAGCCTATAGCGAACAGCTCGTGCGGCGCGGGGTTGCGAGGATTGTCGTGACAGGTCACGGCGCAGAGGGGTCAGTTATGGTTGCCGGACATCGAAGATTTTTCTGCCACGCCCCCAAAGTCCCCCAGCGCAGCAAAATTGGTGCAGGTGATGCTTTCGTAGGGGCCTTTACCCTCTCGCTTTCGCGTGGCGACAGGCCTGAACAGGCCCTCAGATGGGGCGTTGCAGCTGCTGCCGCTACAGTTGGCACCAAAGGCACCACCTTTTGCGACCTCTCCGAAACCAAGGCCCTATTGCCGCAATGCCGATTGGAGAATTGCTAGGATCACTGGCGCTGAACCCAACGATCAACACATCTCTTGATTGCTCAAACTTCCGGCGCGAAACCCCGATATCCGATGCAACCAATCTGCGCATCCTCATCCGCCAAATCTGATGATAAACTGGCAAATGACAATAGGATTATTGTCATTTGTACGCCTAGGGGGATACCTGGGAATCGATAACGCGCAGGGTTGCGGCCAGAATAGCGGATGAAAGGGACGCCCCCTTGCCAACCCCGATATATTCGTCACTGTCCCGTGAGACATTCTCACGCAATGTGCAGCGCCAATGACCGTCAGGCTCCAGCGCATCGCCCCGTAGCAGGATGCTCCAACCCGGCACCACCCGATCAACAAAGTGCAGCAGTTGCTCAACCGAGCACAACTCTGCCTCCGTCACCGCGAGATCCGGCCGCACCTTGCGGATCGCTTCAAGCACAGGGGCAACCTCAGCCTTGGTCAGTTGTGTCGCCACCGTCTCGATCCTCTCCGCCGCAGCCAGCAGTTTCATGTTCACGGGTCCCCTTGCCGCAATTTCGCATTGCCCTGCGAGAATGTGCCACGCGCCTGATCCCCTGCGCATTGACTGCCATCAATGACGGCGCGACCTCGCGTGTCACAGTTTGTTGCAAGACTGGCTGAGGAGCATGGAATTTGGACAAACACCTGGTCTGGTACGATGGACTGCGCCGTAGCGATATCGCAGTCGTGGGCGGCAAGAATGCGTCATTGGGCGAGATGATTTCGACCCTATCGGCCAAGAACATCCGAGTGCCAGACGGCTTTGCCACGACAGCCTGGGCTTATCGCGGCTTTATCGCGGCCAACGGTCTGAAACCTGTCATCACCAAGCGGATTGAGGCGCTGGAGGACGGACACACGACGCTGCATGAGGCGGGTGCGGCCATTCGAGCCGCGATCATCGCCGCCAAATGGCCCAAGGAAACAGCGGAAGCGATACGCGCCGCCTATCGAGAGCTCGCAAAACGCAGTGGTCAAAAAGAGCCATCGGTTGCCGTCCGGTCGTCCGCCACTGCCGAGGACTTGCCAGATGCGAGTTTCGCCGGACAGCAAGAGACCTTTCTAAACATCACCGGAGAGGCGGCGCTGCTTGATGCGTGCCGCCGGTGCTATGCCTCGCTCTTTACCGACCGGGCAATAAGTTACCGTCAACTCCTGGGGTTCGGTCGGACCGAAGTCGCCTTGTCGGTTGGCGTTCAGTTCATGGTGCGCTCTGACATCGGCAGTTCAGGTGTCATGTTCTCGATAGACACAGAGACCGGGTGTGACCGTTTCGTGCTGATAAATGGTGCCTGGGGGTTGGGAGAGAACGTTGTTCAAGGCGCGGTGAACCCGGATGAATTCCAGGTTTTCAAGCCCTTCCTGGACGATGCCGACCGACTGCCGATCATTGCCAAGACCCTGGGCACGAAGGAGATCAAGATGATCTATGGCCGGTCCGACGAAGCCGCGACACGCAACGTGCCAACCTCGGTGGCTGAACGCGAGCGTTTCACATTGAGCGACGCCGAAGCCGTGGAACTGGCCCGATATGCGAAGATCATCGAGGCGCATTACGGTGTCGCCATGGACATGGAATGGGCAAAGGACGGCGAGACCGGTGATTTGTTCATCGTTCAGGCGCGCCCTGAAACTGTACAATCACGCAAGTCTGGGGCGGTGTTCCAGTCATTCAACGTCACACCCGCTGGCAAGCTGATAGTACAGGGGCTGAGTGTCGGGGATGCAGCCGCCATGGGCCGAGTTTGCCTGATCCGCTCAGCGCAGGAGATCGACCGCTTCGTTGATGGCTCGGTGCTTGTCACCTCGACCACCGACCCCGATTGGGTGCCGATCATGAAACGTGCCGCTGCCGTTGTCACCGACCACGGCGGACGAACATCGCACGCTGCCATCGTCAGCCGAGAACTGGGAGTTCCGGCAGTTGTCGGCACAGGCAACGCAACTCATATACTGCACGAAGGTCAGGACGTTACCGTCTCTTGCGCCGAAGGGGAAACTGGGGCGGTCTATGATGGGCTCGGACAGATCGAGGTCAGCGACATCTCGCTTGACGACGTGCCACAGACGCAGACCGGCGTGATGCTGAATATCGCCAATCCTTCGGCCGCCGCCCATTGGTGGCGTCTCCCTGCGGACGGCGTCGGGTTGGCCCGGATGGAATTCTTGATCAGCAACGAAATAAAGGTGCACCCGCTCGCGCTGCTGAAGCCCGAGCAGGTGACGGACGCGGCTGAGTTCCGTGCCATTACAAAACTGATGAAGGGATATCAGGACGGCCCCAGCTATTTCACACAGCGGCTGGCTATGGGCCTGGCGCGGATTGCCTCTGTCTGGCATCCGAAACCGGTGATTGTCCGGTTGAGCGACTTCAAGTCGAATGAATACGCCGACCTTCTGGGCGGTCGTCATTTCGAACCATCAGAAGAAAACCCGATGATCGGCCTCAGAGGTGCCGCGCGCTATTATTCGGCTTTCTACCGCGATGCCTTTGCGCTGGAATGCGCCGCACTAAAGCGGTTGAGGGACGACATGGGCTTTACCAACGTCATCGCGATGGTGCCCTTCTGTCGTTCCCCCGAAGAGGCGGACAAGGTGCTGGAAGTAATGGCCGCAAATGGCCTTCGACGTGGAGAGAATGGTCTCGAAGTCTACGTGATGACCGAGATCCCATCGAACGTGATCCGGGCCAAGGAGTTTGCCGCGCGGTTTGACGGCTTCTCCATCGGATCAAATGATCTGACCCAACTTACGCTGGGCGTTGATCGCGATAGCGAAGCGCTGGCCGATGTGTTCCGCGAGCGTGACCCGGCGGTGCTCTGGATGATCGAAACCGCCATTCTGCGTGCACACGAGGCAGGACGGAAGGTCGGGCTCTGCGGTCAGGCGCCCAGCAATGACCCGAATTTCGCGCGCCTGCTGGTAAGCGCCGGGATCGACACGATCTCGGTGACGCCGGACAGTTTTTTGAACGTCAAACGCAATGTGGCGCAGGCCGAGAAGGATAACGTCAGCAATGATCAGGCTTGATTGCTCTGGTTTAAGGAAGATCAGCGAAACCGCTTAAAGATCATTTCGAACGGCCATTTGATAGCTCTCTGAAGGCGCGCTCCATTTCGGGGAGGGGAAAGAAAACCTGTCTTCACACATCAAGATGGATTTCACGGGCCTATCAGGCGGTCATCTTCTGTGCGCCAAAGGGCGACGCCCTATCTTCAATGAGCCGCAACGTTTCGGACTGCACGATAATATCAGCGCATCGTGAAAGACCCTTGAACTGTCGTTTGAAATTTTTCCGTGTCGTGACAAACGGAAACGCAACGCCAGGGACATCTTGTGCGTCGAGCCTGGCGAACACCAGCCGCGTACGGTCCAACGCTTCTTTCACCGCCTGCATCCGAAGCACGATGCGTTCTGGTGTATATTGCGCGGAGGGCCGGAATTCGGGAATATAGGAGACGGATGCCACGCTGAGGTGTGCCTTGAACCAAAGCGCAACATCTATCGCAGACTGCAATTGCGCCTCTCCCTCCGGCGAACCGTCAAACCATGTCAGCCCCGTCTGGACCAACATCACACTGCCTCTGATTTTGTCGCGCTCGTGGCGGCAAATGCACTGTTCATCGCCATAGCAGCCGTTTCCTCCAACTGCTGCTGGATGTCAGCTGTCGCGGCGCGAGCACCATTCGCATAAAGTTCGGTCAATCGGTCGACCTCCTCTGAGTAATCTCGCTGTGCAGCCTGATAGAATGCGGCCCACGCCGCCCAGGCTTCGGCAGGATCCTTCCGGTCCGCAAGGTCAGTGGCCAGTTCGCGATCCCGTTCCAGCCGTCGGTTCAGGAATTCAAGATACTCCTGGTTCATCCGAACCACCTGCTGCCATCCGCTTGCCTGAACCTTAGCTATGGCTCCGCAAAGCTGGAAAAAATCAAGCGGAGAGTTGAACGGTGACGCCGTTTCTCCATTCGGGCGCGCTCTGCGCTCCTGTTTTGTCTTGGTCATCGGTTTCCTCCTTTTTCGCGAGTCGAACTTTGCGGGATGCAGTTTCTCACGCATTGACGGCGGACAACACGATACCGTCATTCAAGACCAGAGGATGAAAAATTCGCTACGAACGGACAGCCGTTGATTACAGTCAATGAAGACTCGGCATTTCCAATGCACAATGCCCGACCATGTCTTTTTACTGGAGGAAGAAATCATGGAACGGATGCATTTTCAGGATGGTATCACGCTCGTTGCTGGTGTCGTACTTGTTGCTACCCCCTTCGTTTTCGCGATCACGCCGCCGGAGGGTATGAGCCTGACGCTGCTGATCGCCAACTTCGCGATCGCGGGTGTCGCCGCCATCATTCTCGGTGCGGCCGCTCTCTTCTATTTCAGGAAATGGGAAGAGTGGCTCGACATCGTGCTTGGTGTCTGGCTCGTGGCCTCGCCATGGGTCTTGGGATTCACCTATTCGCCAATGGCCATGTGGATTGCGTTTGCCTGCGGCATTGTGATCGCTGCCATGGGGATCTGGAGAACCGTGGAGGAGAATGGCGAACATGCCTACTGACACCCTATGCGACATTCCCGTGCCCGGCCCGCTTGCTCGGAGGCTGACACTCCAGAGCGCTCAGGTGAGCTAGAGAGATTGCAACCTAGGCACCGCACCATGGGAGCCTGTGCTTGATAGTCCGCAAGCGCTTTCCCGACTGTGGCGCCATGCATCTTGACGGCATCGACAGGGTCATCAACGGCGGACCGAGAAGACAACTTTGATCGTTTTGGCCCGTTCCATCGTCCCCCGGTTGGCAGCACCAGTGTCAGCCACCGCCGCTCTGCCCCCATTGACGCCACGCAATGTCATAAACCGCGTAACATGCGATGATTGGGCGACATTACGCATCGACGATGGAGCAAGGAGCAATGGCAGACAAAATCGTTGTGGCAACAGGCGGCCCTATGCGGGACGTACCGCTTGGTCGCCTGCCACAACAGCCACTGCACCACGCCAACTGCAAGGTGGTCATCGCACCCTGAGACAAGCACTGGAGGCAACAATCCGCATGATTACGGACAGACGTGAGGCCGGTCAGAGACTGCTGAAACACCTGGGGCAGCTTGATCCCGAAAACACAGTCATTCTGGCGCTACCGCGCGGCGGGTTGCCCGTTGCCGACGTGATTGCAGACGCGCGCGCCGTCCCCCTCGACATTGTGCTTGTCCGCAAGGTTGGCGTTCCCGGACAGCCGGAACTTGCGGTTGCGGCGGTGACCGATGGCAATAACCCGAAAATCACGGTCAACGAGGATGTGGCGCGGATGACCGGGCTCGACCATGCTGACATCGCCCGGCTTGCCGAGCGCGAATTGCCAGAAATACAGCGGCGACGCGACATTTACCTAAATGGACGTCCGCACGTGCCACTTGCGGGAAAGATCGTGGTTGTCGTTGATGACGGCATAGCGACGGGGGCCACAATGCGCGCGGCACTGCAATTGGTCCGCGATGCAGATCCGGCACAGGTTATCGCGGCAATTCCCGTTGGGTCGGCGGCAACGATTGCGGCGCTTGAGGATGACTGCGACGAAGTAATCTGCCTTGAATGCCCGGCTGAATTCCGTGCGGTTGGGATGCATTACCGCGATTTCGGGCAGGTTTCAGATGCAACCGTGTCCAAAATCATCGAACGCCATGCCCATCGGCTGACTGACAGCGGCAGGTCCCATGGTGACGTGATGTCATGACGGGTACGGGCGCGTTTGAGAGAAACTCCAGGTCTCAAGAAACCGCAGGGCGGGGGGTCATCACGGCGATCCGCGGGGCGGTGGTTGAGGCGCGTTTTCCAGGCACAGCACCAACGATCAATACGCAGCTGTTTGCCGGGCCGGACCGCAAATCGGTGATCGAGGTTGCCGGCCTGATTGATATGCATACCATTCAAGGCCTGCTCTTGAATCCCGCCGAACGTATCGCGCTTGGCATGGAGGTCGTCGACAGTGGCGGCCCACTGATGGCCCCGGTTGGACCCGGGCTGCTTGGCCGGATGATCGATGTTTTTGGTGCGCCGCTCGACCGCAAGGGGCCGATCAAGGATGTTGAATACCGGGCTATCCACCGCCCGCCGGTCCCGTTTGCCCACCGCCGTCCCGGCGGTGAGATCTTCCAGACCGGCATCAAGGCCATTGATCTGCTTTCGCCAATCGAGCGCGGCGGCAAGGCCGGTCTCTTCGGTGGTGCCGGCGTCGGCAAGACAGTGCTGATCACAGAGATGATCCACAACATGGTCACCGAATACGAAGGCGTGAGCCTGTTCTGCGGCATCGGCGAGAGAAGCCGTGAGGCCGAAGAACTCTACCGTGAAATGCAGGCGACCGGCGTGCTGGACGGGGCCGTTCTGGTTTTCGGCCAGATGAATGAAAGCCCCGGCGCCCGTTTTCGTGTGGCGCATACGGCCCTGACCATAGCCGAGCATTTCCGCGACAAGCTGAATCGCGATGTAATGGTGTTGATCGACAACATTTTCCGCTTTGTCCAGGCAGGGGCGGAGGTCTCAGGCCTGCTGGGGCGCATCCCTTCGCGCGTGGGATACCAGCCGACACTGGGTACAGAACTTGGTGAGCTGGAAGAGCGCATCTGCAACACCGAAGCGGGCGCCGTCACCTCGATCCAGGCAGTCTATGTCCCAGCCGACGACTTCACTGATCCGGCCGCGACGCATGTATTTTCGCACCTCTCCGCTTCAGTGGCGCTTTCGCGCAAGCGGGCCAGCGAGGGGCTCTACCCCGCCATCGACCCGCTGAAATCCACCTCCAAGATGCTGACGCCCGGCACCGTGTCGGACCAACACTACCGTATCTCGCGCGAGGTGCGGCGCGTGCTTGCGGAATACGAGGCGCTGGCGGACATCATCGCCATGCTGGGTATCGAAGAGCTGACCGAGGCTGACCGCGCCACGGTGGCACAGGCCCGGCGGCTGGACCGTTTTCTGACCCAACCGTTCTTTTCCACCGAGCAGTTCACCGGATCGGCGGGCCGGTTTGTGACGCTGGACGAAACCCTCGCAGGGTGCGAACGGATCCTGTCGGGCGAGGTCTCCGGCCTGCCCGAAAGCGCGTTCTACATGGCCGGCACTATCGACGAGGTTACCGAAAGGCAGGCGCCATGAAGCTGACAGTCTTGACCCCAGAGGCCCAGGTGTTTCACGGCGATGTTGCCAAGGTAACGGCCGAGGCCACGAATGGCGCATTCACCCTGCTGCCACGGCATATAGACATGACAGCTCCGCTGGTCGCTGGTGTGCTGCTATGTGATCGCATGGACGGCAAGACGCAGTATTTCGGCATCGACGAAGGCATTCTCGTAAAATGCGCGGATGATGTAACGGTCGCGGTTCGGCGCGCCTTGCCGGGACGCGACCTGGCCGAACTACGACGGCGGGTGCAAGCGGAATTTGTCACCTTCGACGAAGAAGAAATGGCTGCACGCAGCGCACTGGCCCGTCTGGAGGCGGGCGTGCTGAGGCGCATACTCGAACTGGAGCGTCGATAGTGTGCGCACAGGAACAAGAGAAGGCGGACGCCATAGCACGCAAGGCCGAACGCAAGCAGCAGGCCGAGGAAAGTGGCAAGCGCCGCACCTTCTGGTTTGGGATGGGCATGTTCGGGCTGGTTGGCTGGGCTGTGGCGGTGCCGACGCTCCTGGGGGTCGCCCTGGGCGCATGGCTGGATCGCGCAGCACCGGGAGAGTTTTCCTGGACGCTCGCGCTACTGCTGGGCGGCGTCGCATTAGGGTGCATCAACGCCTGGTGGTGGGTCAGCAAGGAGAGCGGAAACGATGACTGACGCATGGGCCCTTGGAGCAAGTCTATTGCTGTCGCTGTTGCTGGGCGCGGGTTTCGGGGCGCTGTATTTCCGGCTGTTGTGGCGCGCTTCGCAGGATCTGACCGGGCTGCGTGGCGCGCCGGGCAACAGGCAACAGATTGGCGCTACGCGCCTGTTTCTCGGCTTTGCCATGCGCATGACCCTGACGCTGGTGGTTCTGGTATTGGCGCTGGCAGCAGGCGCGGAGGCCGCACAGCTGCTGGCAGGCGTTCTTGGCTTTGGCCTTGTTCGTCACATCACAGCCGGACGGCAAAGGCGAAGGGAATAGGCCATGGGACTGACCCCCGACACATGGATAGTCGTGATGCTTGGCCCGGTGCCGATCAATGCGACGATCTTTTTTACCTGGGTCGTGATGGCGCTGCTCGTGCTTTCCGCCCTGGTGGTGCGCCTGCGCCTTTCGCAGACCGGCGATCTCACAGCGGCCCAAAACTTCTGGGAGGCGCTCGTCGAGACCATGCGCACCCAGATCCGCGAGGTCAGCGGCCAGGAGCCAGGCCCCTATTTGCCCTTCGTAGGTACGCTTTTCGTATTCATTGCGGTGTCGAACATACTGGCGGTGGTGCCCGGTTTCCAACCTCCCACCGGCTCGCTCTCGACCACCACGGCGCTGGCGATCTGCGTGCTGATCGCGGTGCCGCTCTTTGGGTTGGCGCGCAGGGGCGTTGGCACCTATCTGCGCTCGTACATTCAGCCGACACCGCTGATGGCGCCTTTCAACATTATTGGCGAAATATCACGCACGCTGGCGCTGGCGATCCGGCTATACGGAAACGTCATGAGCGGCACCGTGATCGCCGGAATTCTGATCTCGATTGCCCCTTTCTTCTTTCCGATCCTGATGCAGCTTCTGGGGCTGCTGACCGGGGTGATCCAGGCCTATATCTTCGCCATCCTCGCGATGGTCTATATCGCATCGGCAACGCATGAGCACCACGGCGCCGATGCCGCGAAAGGAGACTGACATGACCGACGCGACCCTGATCGGGCTAATATCCATCCTCACCGCCGGGCTGACCATCGCCATCGGTTCGATTGGACCGGCACTTGGCGAAGCGCGGGCCGCCGCTCAGGCACTGGCTTCGATCGCCCAACAACCGGACGAGGCCAACACGATCACCAGAACCCTGTTCGTCAGCCTCGCGATGATCGAATCCACCGCGATCTACTGTTTCGTCGTTGCGATGATCCTGATTTTCGCCAATCCGTTCTGGGATGCCGCGATGCAGGCGGGGACCGCAGCAGGAGGCTAGGTGATGCAAATCGACTGGATCACCGTCGCCGCCCAGATCGCGAACTTCCTGGTGCTGGTTTGGCTGCTTCAGCGGCTGCTCTATCGGCCCATCGTTCGGGCCATGCGGAACCGGGAGGCGGCGATCAGCGACCGGTTCGCTGAGGCCGAAAAGCGCGAGGCCGAGGCCGCCAGGGAAGCCGAGACACTGAAACAGCAACAGTTGGGGCTCCAACAGCGGCGCGCGGCGATGCTGGCACAGGCTCAACAAGAGGCGCAGGACCTGGAACAAAGACTGGAAGCAAAAGCGCACGAGCGCGTTGCTGCGCAGCGCGCCGCCTGGCAAAGGCAGGTCGACCGAGAGACGGCAGCCTTCCTTGTTGATCTTCGGCGCGAAGTAGCAGGGCATGTTGGGCGGGTGGCCCGCCGGGTTCTGGGCGATCTGGCCGACGTGCGTCTGGAAGAGGCGATGGCCGACACTTTCATCACCCGGCTGAACGGGCTGACAGGCAAGACGCTCGATAATCTGCGCGCCGAGGCCGAGGCCGGCGGCAGGATCACCGTGACCAGCGCCTTCGATCTGCCCGATCCGGTGCGCAACCGTTTGCGCAAAGCGGTGTGTGCGGTCCTGCACGAAGAGGCGCAGCCCGATTTTCTGCGCGACGCACAGATCGGCTGTGGGATCCAGCTGAAGGTGCGCGGCCAGACCCTGCACTGGAACGTGAATGCCTATCTCGACGATTTGGAAAAGGAAATCGGCGCGTGGATGGGCCGCGAGGACGGACAGGAGGCTGCGGAATAGCCATGGGAGTATTCGACGGCATCGCAAAGGACCTTCTGGCCACGCTCGACAGTGGGCTCGACGCCTACGACGCGCGCCTGCGCAGTGAACAGATCGGCACGGTTGTCCGGGTGGGCGCAGCAGTTGCGGATGTTGAAGGGTTCACTGAACTGGGCGCAGACGAGCTGATTGCCTTTCCCGGCGGGCTTATGGGCGCTGCCCTGGATATTGACGAAAAACGCGTCGGGGTGATCCTGCTTGACCCGGCCGCAGCGCTGGCCGTCGGAAGCGAGGCACGGCCTACCGGCCGCGCCATCGACGTTCCCGTGGGGCAGGCGCTTCTGGGGCGGGTCGTTGACGGGCTTGGCCATCCCATCGACGAAGCCGGCCCGCTGCGTGCGACAGAGTGTTGGCCGGTCGACCGCCCAGCCCCGGCGATCCTTGATCGTGCCCCGGTTGAAGTCCCGCTGCAAACCGGGGTCAAGGCCGTGGACGCCGCCATCCCCATTGGGCGTGGCCAGCGCGAATTGATCATCGGCGACCGTCAGACCGGCAAGACCGCCATCGCCGTCAGCGCCATGCTCAACCACCAGGCAGGGCGGCCCGGCGGTCAGGGACCGGCTGCGAAACCGGGGCTCTGCGTTTATTGCGCCGTGGGGCAGCGCGCCTCGGCGGTTGCGCGCGTCATCGACACGCTTCGCCGCGCGGGCGCGGTGGAACGCACCGTGGTCGTGGTGGCAGGCAGCGAGGACACGCCGGGACTGCAGTTCATCGCCCCCTATGCCGCCACTTCGATAGCCGAGTTCTTCATGGCTCGCGGCGAGGATGTCCTTGTTGTCTATGATGATCTCACCCGCCATGCCCGCGCCTATCGCGAGCTGTCGCTGCTATTGCGCCGACCGCCAGGGCGTGAAGCCTATCCCGGCGATATCTTCTATATTCATTCGCGGCTTCTTGAGCGTGCGACCCATCTGCGCCCCGAACGGGGCGGTGGGTCGCTGACCGCCCTACCGATTGTCGAAACCCAGGCGCAGAACATCGCCGCCTATATCCCGACCAACCTGATCTCGATCACCGACGGTCAGATCTACCTGTCCCCGGTTCTGTTCGAAAAAGGCATGCTGCCGGCGGTTGACCTTGGGCGATCAGTCAGCCGGGTGGGCGCCAAAGCGCAGCTGCCCGCCTATCGCAGCGTTGCCAGCGATCTGTTTCTGTCCTTTGCCCAGTTCGAGGAACTGGAGGTGTTTTCGCGCTTTGGGACGCGCCTGGACAAAGCTACGCAGCTGAAACTCACACGCGGTCGCCGTGTACGCGAGGCACTGAAACAACGCGAGCAGGCGCGGCCAGCGCCCCCCGAACAGATCGCGGTGCTATTGGCCGCAACCCATGGCTTGATGGACGCACTGCCGCTAGATCGCGTGGCCGATGCCGAGCGAGCCATATCCCAGGCGATCCGGGAGACGGAGGCCCCGCTCTGCCGCCGAATTGAGAATGGCGAGTCTTTTGACGACGACGCGCGCACGGCCCTCATCTCGACCATCCGGCAGGCCCTTGCGCCATTGACACAGGAGGGCGGTAATGGAGACGCTTGAACTGCTTCAGCGCCGGATCGCCACGACGCGCGACCTGCAATCCATCGTGAAGACGATGAAGACACTGTCTTCGATCACGATCCGGCGCTGCGAGCGCGCGGCCCAAGCGGTGCGCGCCTATGACGAAACCATCGACCATGGCCTGCAGATCGTTCTACGCGACAAGGAAGTCGCCGATGCCGCCATTGCCGCCTCTGAGGCGGAGCGGAAGACCGGGCCTATGGGGCTGATCGTGGCAGGGTCGGACCACGGGTTCTGTGGTCGGTTCAACAAAGTTGTCCTGAATGCCGCCTTGGAAAATATCCTGTCTGGCCAAGCCGAAAATGTCGCTCTGGCCGCGATCGGCACCCGCGCCGCCGAATTGCTGGCAGGCACCGGCCATACACCGGACGTGATTCATGCCACGCCAGGTTCGGTCGAGGGACTGCGCGCGTCGACACGCAACCTGCTGGCCCTGGCCGATCACTGGCGCACGCAGCGAGGCATCGCCCGGCTGCGCATTGTCCACGCCGTCCAGACACCAGAGTCCCCTGCCCGCCCGGTGACCATGTCGCTGTTACCGGTCTCGCCCGCCTATCTGTGCCATCAGGCCAACCGGAAATGGCCGTCGCGGCACCTGCCCATCTATACCGAAGAGCGCAATATCGTTCTGACCTGCCTGATCCGCGAGCATGTCTTCGTCCGTATCTTCCGTGCTCTGGCTGAAGCGCAGGCCTCTGAACATGCCTCGCGGCTGGCTGCCATGCAATCCGCCGAAAAGGGCATAGGTGACCGGCTGGCTGAAATGAACAGCGCGTTCCGGTTTCGGCGCCAAGAGCAGATTACCAGCGAAATGCTGGACGTGCTGGCAGGGGCAACCGCGCTAGACAAGCGGTAGAAGCCGCCGCGTTGGGTAGGAACTGATCCCAAGGTTTCAAAGTGCCAGATAAGAAAAGCCCGCAGTGGCCGTTGTCCGGCGTCAATGCCACCGCAAGGCAAGTCAGAGATGCTGGAGGCGCAACCCTGTTGAAAAAAAGGAGAGCGCAACATGATACGCACAGCCGCAGTCCTGGCCATTTTGCTCTTGGGAACCGGAGCGCCATTGCAAGCCCAGGGGCCGACAGAACAGCCCCATCCTTGGGAACCCGTGATAATCGAACCGATGGAGCGGGAGTTCTTGAATTCCTGTGCGTCCTGCCACGGAAGGGACGGAACGGGCGCGGGCTTTCTGACGCGCCTGTTTCGCGGTATCGACCCTGGTGACTTGACCCAGCTTTCGGCCCGCAATGATGGCACATTCCCGATGGAACGCATCTTTTCGGTCATCGATGGCCGAACCGAAGTCGCCGCACATGGCGATCGCCAGATGCCAGTCTGGGGTGATCGGTACATGGATGCCGTCATGTCTGAATACGGACCGGATGAAATCAACGAAACCCGGGTGCGCAACCGCATCTATGAACTGGTCCACTATCTGCAATCAATACAGGCAGTCGACGCAGAGCCAGAGAACTAACATTGTCATCGTGCCTGCACCGACCTGATCCGGCAAGGTGATGCCGCTGTGGCCGATGATCACGCTGCCCCCATGCCCACCAAGACCCGCGCCGCGCGGATCAGCACCATCGGGTCCAGATCGGTGCGCGCGACAGGCGGCGGCGGATCGGCCTTTCCGGTCAGGCTTGCCACGGCGGTGCGCGCGGATCGCACAGATTACTCCACGGTAAAGACGCAGTCGCGGGGCAGTTCGACATATTGCCCGATCACCGCGAAGTTCCGGGCACCCTGGGGGCGCACGTCAGGGCGGTCGCCGAGGATGCGCGGCATGAACTGGCTGGTGATGAAGGGCATCCGGCAGGGCACGCAGCGGGCGTCTTTGAACCATTTCCTCCGTGCAGCCTTAAGGTTCAGGTGCCCACAGAGTTCTTCGATGATCTCGTTGCCCGTGGCCTCCCACATCGGTTTGGACACGAAATCGCCCTTGCGATCACCGCGCAGCCCATAGCCCCAAAAGACATATGTGCCATGTTTTTGCCCGCAGAAATGCGGCTGATGGATGAGCACGATAGAAAGCGTCCAGCCCGACGCAGCAAAGGTGATCAGCCCGCCCGTGCCCGTGCGATTGTTGGTGAAATCCTCCATGAATTCAAAGAAGTCAGGGCTGTCCATCGTAACGGAGAAGGAATGCCAGGCGGTCTTGCTTATGTCGCCGCAGAAGGCTTCGGGGTTACCCAACCCTTCATGCTCTGCCGCAAGGCTGCGCCAAAGCGCCCATGCACCGCCTTCGTGATCGTCGCGACTGGGCGCCTTGGTGTTTGACCCCAGAACCGACCCTTCGGTCATGGACCCCAAGGTGAGATAAACGCGGTCTGCCTCGCTGATCGGCACCCTTTCGTCACCAGCGAGGACCAGCGCGACAACGCGGCGATCCTGCCGGGTACCCTCGATCCTTACGTTGGCGACCTGCCCGCCGGTCGCAATCTGAACGCCCCTTTCCTGAAGCCAGGTCACAATCGGCCCAATGAGCGAGTCATACTGGTTGTAGCGCGTCCGCAAGATCCCGGCGATCCGGCTGAACCCGGGAAACAGGTGGATGAAGCGTCGCAGATAGCGCCGCATCTCAATGAGCGAATGCCAGGGTTGGAACGAAAACATAGTGGCCCACATCAGCCAGAAATTGCTATCGAAGAATTCGGGCCGGAACCAATCATCGATCTTGCGCGCGCCCAATGTGCGTTCCGGATGCAGCAACAGCCGGTTGATGTCGACGATGTCGTGAGCGCCAAGCGTGAGATCGTAGCGATCCTCGGCGGGCTTTCCGTCACGCACCAAGCGGCAATTGGATGAACCGGGCACCATCTTGTTGAAGGCCCGGATGTCTTGGCTGACCGTCAAGCCCGGATCGTCGGCAGAGGGGATCGTATCGAGCAGGTCGAAGGTGCAGGCGAAGTGGTCTTCGAACATCCGACCGCCACGAACCACGTAGCCGGATTCGGCTGCACCCGCGCCATCCAGCGACCCGCCGACGACGTCGCGTTGTTCGTAGATCCGGATACTCTTGCCCGCGACCCCGGCATCGCGGATCAGGAATACTGCCGTGGCAAGGCCGGCGATGCCGCCGCCGACGATATGGTGCTGCCCTTTGGCGTCGTCGCTCGGCATGGCGCGAGGCTCCTGTTCACTCTGGTTCCGCTCATCCTGGACAATCTGCCCGTATGCCTTGACCAGGATCAATGGCGAAGGTCGGGTTATCCGTCTGTCCCGCCAAAGAGCTTCACCCGCATCAACTTTGCAACGTCATGCAGGCTGTCGGATCGGTCTGATTGCTGGCCGCCACCCGACAGGCGCTTGATCCTGCACGGTGAGACGTTGAAATACCTGGCGATCTCATCGTCACTCAGCCCAAGGTCGCGAAAGGTCGCAACCGCCCGTTCGGGATGCCGACCGAGCAGATCTTCGGCATCGTCTCGGCAATTCTGGTATTCGGTATGCCGCATTGGAAAAAGAACCCACGGTTTACTCTCAGAGGCGAGGACCGATGGGTCATCCGCTTTGAGTGCCGCATCATCATCAAATCTCGTCATTGCGTAACCCCCTCCAAAAGTAGAAACCAGATGGAGTATGGCGATTCTCAGATTCGCCACATTGTCAGTCGTCAATCGGGATGGTTTCCCGCGCCGTTGGACCATGTTACGTTGGCCATATTCCGCATATCGACGCGCATCGGTTGCCCGGAGATGCCCCCAGTCAATCAAACCGCACGTATTTGACAACCGTCTCAGAAATGAACGTACCGCAAGCCAATGTAGCTGCGCTGCACCCGATAAGCCTGGCTTTGGCGTCTATGGCGGGTATTTTCAGGATTTGACGATGCCGTGTGTTCCGCCATCGGGGAGGAGGTCACGGATAAGGGGAGGCAACATCTGGCAGGATTGGATGGTGCCACCGTTCACGTTTCGCTTTCGTTGTCATCGTTTTTGCGCGACAGCGGCCTGACCACGGATACGACCGATTTCAGACAGGTCTCGATTTCCTTGAAATCGAGCACCTCCTTGCCCTCCAACTCGTCGATCAGCGCACGGACCTCTTTTTCGTGGCGGGTGATGATGCCGGTCGCCTCTGCCTCGGCATCTTTGAGAAGCATTGATACTGCATTGTCGACCCGGGCGGCGGTTTCGTCGGCATGTTCGCGCGGCTGGGCCATTGACTGGCCGAGGAAGGGATGGTCCTCACTCTGACGTAGGTCCACCGGGCCTATGTCGTCGCTCATACCCCACCGGGCAACCATCGAGCGGGCCAATTCTGTGGCGCGTTTGATGTCGTCGTCGGCACCGGAGCTGACAGTACCAAGCAGGTGTTTTTCTGCCGCGCGCCCCGCCAGCAGGATGGTCAACTGGCTTTTCAGGTAATTCTCGGGCAGGGTGTGATGCTCCTCACGCTCGAGCATGTGTGTGCCGCCCAGGCTGCGCCCGCGCGGAATGATCGTCACCTTGTAGAGCGGATCGGCCCCCGGTGTATAAAATGCCGCCGCTGTATGACCCGCCTCATGCACGGCCAGACGGTGTTTTTCCTCGGGCTGGATTGCCAGCGTGCGCACGGTACCCATCATCACCTTGTCGCGGGCCTCCTGAAGGTCCGCCATGGTGATGGAGGCCGCGCTGCGTCGGGCGGCCTGGATCGCGGCCTCGTTCAGCAGGTTTTTCAAATCGGCGCCTGAAAATCCCGGCGTGCCATCAGCGATCGCACCCAGATCCGCAGGATCGGCAAGCGGCAGTACCCTGGCATGGATGTCGAGGATTGCCCGCCGATCCAACCGGTCGGGCAGATTGAGCACAACATGCCGATCAAAGCGTCCGGGGCGCAGAAGAGCAGGGTCAAGCACATCGGGTCGGTTGGTCGCGGCCAATACCACTACTGCCTCTTTACCCTCGAACCCGTCAAGCTCAGCCAGAATCTGGTTCAGCGTCTGTTCGCGCTCATCATGGCCGCCGCCAAGCCCAGTACCCCGGGTGCGGCCGATGCTGTCCAACTCGTCGATGAAGATGACCGACGGGGCAGCATTGCGCGCCGCCTCGAACATCTTGCGCACACGGCCGGCACCGACACCGACAAAAACCTCGATGAACTCGGAACCCGATGTCGAGAAGAACGGAACATCAGCCTCGCCCGCCAGCGCTTTGGCCAGAAGCGTCTTGCCGGTACCGGGAGCGCCCATCAAAAGCACCCCATGCGGCACTTCGGCGCCCACGCGTTGAAAGCGTTCGGGTTCGCGCAGAAACTCGACCAGTTCGGCCACCTCCTTCTTCGCCTGGTCCTGACCGGCCACATCGGCGAAGGTTGTCCTAGTTCCGCTTTCGTTGGGCTTGGAAAACCGTCCGCTGAACAGCCCCCCCAACCCGCCCGGGCCAAGGCCGCCCGCACCAAATCCGCCTCCCATCTGGCTCAGCATCCGCCGCTGGAACCAGAAATAGACCGCGAGGATCAGAACCCACGGCAGGAGATAGCTGAGAACCGACACCCGCCGGGGTTCTTCGGCGGTGATCTTGACGCCATGCGTCTCCAGCAGCGGCAGAAGCTCGGGATCGCCCTGTGAAGGTGTCACTGCGCGGAACCGCGGCGGCGCTGCGGCAACGTCATCCTCACCCGAGACCGTTATCGCGTGCTCCTCCAGAAGCGCCTGACCAATTTCACCGTTTCGGATCATCTGCTTGATTTCACTGTAGGAAACGATCTGAATGCTGGAATCAACACTGGTGAGTGAGGCAAACGCATAAGCCGCAAGAATTAGTGCCCAGAGAGCAAAAATCATCCGCCGCATCTGGGGATCATCGGTTGGCGGTTTGCGAGACGGAGAGTTTGACATTCGCGATCCTTCCTGACTTCGTCCGGTGTCGCGGCAATGACGGCCAATTTAACCGGTCCCGAGTGAATAAGACATAGGACGCCTGGGTTTCGATACAGTCCGGTGGCGGCTCATTCGGCCAGGGCCACCCTTTCTTGAGGAATTCGCGTTTGCCCTTCAGCGACAGGTCAACCGGATCGCATTCCGTTTGAGCCAGGGTGCCGACGGGCAATGACATGTGGCCTACGCCTATTCCCAAAGTTCCTGAACAGATTTGCGCATGGCGTGCTTGACCTGCTCGAATTCGCCCCAGGATACATGCCGACGCAAAAGGTCGATGACCGCCGCCACTGCCCGGTCCGGCTCCTCCAAAGGATCCCTCTGAAACCGCGATGCGACCCGTTCGATCAGGTCACTTTTGTTGCGTGGCTTGGCTGGGGTTTTTGAAGGGTTCCAACCTTCAAAGTAAACGCCGCGCACCAGCACCGGAAGCTGCGCTGCAAGATCTGCGGCTTCATCAACCGTCAGAAAATCACGAATGGCGTGCAACGTTTCGTGTAGAAGCATGTATGCCCGTGGCTTTGAAAAACCGAGATCATCGCAGAGTTCATTCAGCCATTCGGCAAAAACCTGCGGGGCATGATCGAGCGTGGCGATACCGGTTGTGGACATGAAACACCTGTCGCTTGAATATCGTTGAACTTCATGATGGGTGGTAATCGCGCGCAGTGCATTGATGGCCGTCAATGCCGAGAGCGTCCCGGCCCGCGTTGACGGGATTTGCTTTTCTTTGCGCTCAACAGATCCGACAGGATGGTTCGACAGATTGCCCAGATCGGGGAATTCGAGATTTCCCGGCACGAGGAGCGCGAGGCACTGGAGGTGACAGGCGGTGCGCGCCCACGGTGCCCCGAAGTGCATGCCATCGCAACGCAGGATCTGATCACGAATGCGGCGATCTCGGCCTTTTCACACAGACCACTCTGGTCGACACCATCACCTTGACCGACAGCGTTGCCGCTGTTGCGGCAACCAGCGGCACCCTAGCCGACCGCATGCGCGTCCTGACATTTTCCCAGCTGATTACCGATACGATCAAGCGATTGCATCATCCGCTTGACGGCAGTCAATGAAACTGGCGCGCCATAGCCCCTATCATGTCCCCAAAACAAAGCTGAAAGGAGTTCCCAAATGGAAATTACTGCGGCAATGCACCGACAGGCCGATTGGGCCAGCGCCGACACGCCAGTCAGCGAGGTGGCAAAGATAATGCAGATAAACGATATAGGCGCGATTCCGATCGGCAAAGATGACAAGCTGGTCGGCATGGTCACCGACCGTGACATCGCGCTTCGGGTGGTTGCGGAGGGACGCAATCCGGCGAAAACAACCGCCGAGGAGATCATGACCAAGGGCATCGTCTATTGCCGGACGACCGAGACGGTGGAAGACACCATTCATCTCATGGATCAGAAGAAAATCCGCCGTCTTCCGGTCATCGACGATGACAAGCGGCTTGTGGGAATGCTGAGCCTCGGCGACATTTCCCACGCGGTCAGCAGGGAATTGTCCGGCGAGCTTCTGCATGCCGTGGCGGATCACCATCCCTGATCCGCAGCGCCTGCGTGCTCGATTTCCGTGATATCCGCGATACGGGGCCCAAAGATGCAGATTGAACCGATCATCTTCTATCACAATATTGATCACTCACCGGCGGTCGAGAACCTCGTGCGTCGGCGCATCAAGGCGCTGGAACGGCGGGATGACCAGCTCACCGGATGCGAGGTGACGATGGAGGCACCACAGAAAAGGAAACGGCACGGGCGCGTCTTCCAGGTACGGCTCAACCTGCATCTGCCCGGCCCGGATGTGTCGATTTCCCGGGAAAGCGCACAAGGCAGCGCGCAGAACGATTTGATTCTAGCCGTGAACCGCGCTTTCACCGCCGCCGAAAAGGCATTGAAAAAGCGCAAAAAGAAGATGGACGGTATTGAGGTAAAGCACCATCCGCCCGTGCATCACGGCAAAATCACCGAACTGGAGTCTGAGCTGGGATATGGCTGGGTCCAGGCCGATGATGGACGCAAGGTATATTTCCAGCGCGACAGCCTGACCTCTGACAACTGGGAGCGCCTGGACAAAGGCACCCGGCTCCGGTTTCGCGAGATGCAGGGCGACAAGGGCGCCTACGCCGCGTCGGTGACGATTGCAGATTGAGGGCAATCAGCAGTGGCGGAACCGCTGACATGCGAATAGCCACCGCGATCCGGGCCGACCTCTCGACATCATTCAGTGCGCGGGGCGATGGTTCTTCAACAGATCCTGCAGAGTGGCAAGGGCCTCGATTTCGTCTTCGTCCGCCACACGGGCCAAGGCTTTTGTGTCCCGGATCAAAATGCGGTTGGGTTCGAGAATGTCGATAACCCGTTGATCGTTGAGCGCATGCAGGGAGCGAGATATCGATTCCGGCCGTGTGCCCAGCAGATGGGCCAGATCGGCACGGCTGATAGGTATCTTGACCTCGATGCCCTGCGGACCTGGCTGCAGGATATGGTCGATATCGCGAAAGCGCGAACACATCAGGAGCAGGAATCCGGCAATCCGCCCGGCGATCTTCTGGTTAGACAGAATGATCAGCCACTCGCGCGCCCGATCCAGCTCATTGGTGATAGCCAACATCACAGCGCGTTCAAGGTCGGGCGATCGCGTCAGCAGGGCCTCGAATTCCGCACGGGGAAAGGCGCAGATTTCCGCGTCTGTCGCTGCCTCGATGGAAAACTCTGCCGCGCCGTCGAAAGCCCTTCCGAATGTGTCCCCCTCGACAAGAAGCCCGACGATATGCTCTCGCCCATCGGCCAAAGTCCTTTGAATTCGAAAAATGCCGGACTGAACGCAGCCGATGAAATCGCATTTCTCCTGCGCATGAATGACAGTTTGTCCAGCGCGATAGCTTTTCGAATGGCACATCGCGTTCAGCGCGTCCCGTGTTTCGGGGCGAAGCTGCGAAAACGCCATCGATCCAGACAAAGCCAGGCGCACCCCTTTGTGAGTCTTTTTCGTCATCCCCCCGTGCCCCCCAATTGTCAGACCAGTTCAACGAGTCGCGCCACCTTCGTGTTGATCACCAGTATTTGATCAGTACCATGATTCCGCCGCTACGACTACAAGTGGCAAACCGCTGAACCGGGGGCAGCGTTGACAGGTATCAATGACCTTTCGGTGCAAATCGGTTTCCATACCAGATGCGCAACCTGTGCACAGTGGAGGATGTGATGCGTCAAAAGACATGGGCCCTGATAAGTGATGGCGTCCGTGCCCGCATTCTGCGGCACCTCGAAGACGGCGATTCGCATGACCCGATAGAACTCGTCAGCAAGGCAAAATCGACGCGTCTGCGCGAATATCTCTCCGACAAGGCGGGCCGCAGCTTCGCATCGGGCGGCGAAGGGCGGCGCTCTGCCATGGAACCCGGGTCCGACCCGGTCCTGCGCGACATGCAGGATTTTGCGCGGGAAACCCTCAGCGTTCTGGAAGACAACTTTCGTGAGGGGCATCTGACCCGACTGGCGGTTTTCGCCGCACCAAAGATGCTGGGCATCTTGCGCCGAGAAATATCCGCCACCCTGAGTCGTGCCGTGATCCTCGAACGCGATCTCAATCTTATCAACCTGCCGGAGACGGATCTGCGCGACGCCGTACTCCGGGCAATTAGAAAGGAGCCATAGACATGATTCAGACTGCACGTGATTTAGGAATGGGTTTGCCTCGGCCCCGAACCGAGATCCACGCAGCATTCAAAGCGTGTCGCACATGCAAGTTACGCGGTTCTCAACTTTGCCGCATCATCAAGAATGAGCCTGTTTTCGGCACTCATCCGCCAATTCTGCGCCGTTTTGGCCGCGGAGAGCGAATCTTCGAACAAGATCAGAGCAGCGGCTTTTTCGGAATTGTCCGACGCGGGTATGCACGAAGATCAGTAATAAAGGTGAGCGGTAAACGCATCCTGGTGGGACTAGCGATACCCGGAGACATCGTTGGCGGGCTTCTCAGTCAGGAGCATGGCTATGATTTCGATGCCGCCACCGACATCGAAATCTGTTCTTACGACAGCGCGACGATCAAGCGGCAGCTGGAAATCAACCAGCCTTTCCGAAAGTCACTGCTGCAGGAAATGAACCATCAGCACCACCGACTTTTGGACGCGCTTTGGCACAATGGTTCGTTGACCAGCCGCGAGCGGATCATTGGCTTCCTCATCAGTGCAGTCGAGTTCATGCCGACCGAGCCGCTCCCCGATGGGAGCCTTATCCTGAGCATGGAACTCGACCGGGGCGACTGGGGGGACCTGACCAATACCGTCGTCGAGACGATCAGCCGGACGTTGCGATATCTGGAAGGGAAAAAGCTGATCACCTGCCTTACACCCTACCGGTTCCGGATTCACGATCTCGACTCGCTCGCGACCATTGCGGGCGTGGAACTGCCCGCTCGTCGCGTGGCAGAGGGTGACCACTCAAAGCGGATGGAAACCTGCTTCAGGTCGCTGAAATCTGGCCACCGGATGACCGCCGTCAATGCACTGGGGCACGGTGCAAATAGATTAAACGCTGTCATGAAACCTGTGTCCGTGCAGAAGCGCGGCCTTGCCAGAAGGAGACCTGAGGATGTCCAAGAAAAAGTCCGAGATTGAAGTTCGCAGAGAGACACCACCAGCGACCGTCGAGGGGTGGCCATCAATGCTTTCGCTCAGAAACGAGATTGATCGGTTGTTCGACGATTTCGGTACGGGGTTCTGGCGGCAACCGCTGCTGCCGCGCCGGGTCCATTCATTGTTCCCCGAAAGCGCTGAGTGGGCGCTGCAGCCGGCGACGGAGTTCGTGGAATGTGACGGTGAATACCGGGTCACGGCCGAATTGCCGGGCATGACCGCCGAGGACATCGACATCAAGCTGAGCGATGGAACGATGACCATTCGCGGTGAAAAATCGGAGGAAAAGAAAGAGGAGAAGGAAGACTACCTCGTCAGTGAACGCCGCTACGGGGAATTCCAGCGCACCCTTTCCATGCCCTCCGGTGTCGACGCCGATGCCGTTTCTGCAGATTTCGCCAATGGCGTGTTGACCGTGACGTTACCAAAGACCCCGGAAGCGAAACAGAAGGAACGCAAGGTGGATGTGAAATCCGCCGCCTGAAGCCAACGGCGCAGTCCAAATCCCCGCCCCCAGATGGAGGCGCATTCTTGCCCCGGCAGCCTTGTCCCTGATCTGTCCCTTGACTGCCTGCTGCCGGGGGTTTCTTTTTGATCGCCGCCTTGTGGATCTGACCGAAGGCCATGGGTGTCCATTCAGCCGTGGCCGAACCGAGGTTTTGTGCCACAGTGACAGCCAAGACGGCTGGCGCGCCAGTTTCTCAAGCCCCCCCCAATCCAGCAGCCAACCCAAATCAAAGAAAGGCCCGACCCATGCCCGCAGCCAACGTTTCGAACGTTAACCAGCAACCCGGTAGAACATGCTCCCGTTGCAGCGGGTATGACCTCATTGAATGCGAAACCACGACGTCAATCTGGAGCGGGGAAAAACCTTATGTAATAGAACGAATCCCCGCACTGCGTTGTGCAACCTGTTCAGAAGTCCTGATTGACTGCGAGACCGCAGAAACCTTGAAGCAGATCGGTCATGAGGTTCTGAACGGAGGCATGACCGGGCGCAAGATCGAGGTGCCGGTGATTACCTTCCCGGCGTCCGCCTTCTAAGCAGCGCGCATTTTTCCCACCACACCGACGACCTTGTTTTAGCCATGGGTTTTGGCGCAACGTGGGCAGACGGTGCAGAAGAAATAAATATCGCCGGGCGTTCATGCCCTCGCGCTGGCCTGTCGCGTATGCTTGATGCTGCCGCGGCAGACTTGCACGTGAACCTGGCGGGTCGATCCGTCGGTTGGAAACTCCACGAGCATCCCGTCTTCACCCTTCCCATCCTGCGTATTGGCAGAACTGCCATCCCTACAATCGACCTGCTGCACCTCTATCGCAATGGACCCGGCCTGTCCCCGCACCGTCGCGCGGTAACCGGTCCAGTCCGAAGGCAGGCAGGCGGCGATGTGCAAGGCGCCGCCCCGCAGTTCCAGACCAAGGATCCCTTCGACCGCCAGGCGCCAGCCCCAAGCTGCGGCGCCGGTATACCAGGTCCATCCGGCCCGACCTTCAAACGGGGCCGCACCACCTACGTCTGCCGGCATGATGTAAGGCTCACCGCGATAGTCGAGCACCCCCTCAAGAGTTGTGCTGCGCCGCGCGGGGTTGATCAGGTCGAATATCCGGTAGGCTTCATCGCCGTCGCCAATCCGCGCGAAGGCCAACCCGAACCACGCGGCCGCGTGGGTATACTGGCCACCATTCTCGCGGACCCCCGGCGGATAGGCGCGAATGTAACCGGGATCGCGTGGCGTCTTGTCGAAGGCCGGAGTCAATAGCCGCACAAGCCGGTGTTCGGGGTCGATCAGATGGGCGGCCGCCGACCGGAGCGCCTGTTCGGCGCGCGCCCGGTTCGGAGCGCCCGCCAGAACCGCCCAGGACTGGGCGATGCTGTCGATCTGACACTCGTCATTCTGCGCCGACCCCCACGGCACGCCATCATCGTCAAAGGCGCGAATATACCATTCGCCGTCCCAGGCGCAGGCTTCCGCAGCCCGCCGCAATTCCCCTGCACGCTTGCGCCAGAACCCTGCCTCATCCGCGCGGTCAGACAGATCGGCCAGATCGGCACAGGCATCGCCGCAATACGCCGCGAACCATGCCAGCCAGACACTTTCACCGCGCCCCCGGCAGCCAACCCGGTCCATGCCGTCGTTCCAGTCTCCGCTGCCGATCAGTGGCAGACCGTGCGCCCCCTTGGTCGCGCCGCGCTGCATCGCACGCAGGCAGTGATCAAGCAGCGTTGCCTTTTGTCCGATCTCGAACGCAGCATAGCGGTCCTCTTCGTCCTCGGCCAATGGCGGGGCGGAAAGAAAGGGCACCTGCTCGGTCAGGATGGATGTGTCGCCGGTGGCGCGGACATAGGCATGAGTGGCGTAGACCAGCCAGAGCATATCGTCCGAACAACGGGTCCTGACACCGCGCTCCTCTGGTGGGTGCCACCAGTGCAGCACATCACCCTCTTCAAATTGGTGGCCTGCGCAATCAAGGATATGGGCGCGCACGCGATGCGGCTCGGACAGCAGGAACGCCATCATGTCCTGCAGCTGATCGCGGAACCCGACGCCACCGCTGGCCTGCTGGAACCCGGCGCGCGCGAGGATACGGGAGGCAAAGGACTGATACGGCAGCCATCGGTTCACCATCAGGTCGAAGGCCTCGTCCGGTGTCTCGACCCGGATCGCGCCAAGACGGTGCTGCCAGACATCCGCCACAGCCTGCGTGGCCGCAGCCGCCTTTTCAGGTGACGCGAAGGTCTCGGCGAAGGTTTCTACCTCGGCCAGGCTGGTGGCAGCCCCGAGCACGAAGACCACCTTTTCCGTCGCACCCGGCGCGATATCAAGATGCAACTGGTAGGCTGCGCAAGCGTCCTCCACTGTATCTGTCCGCCCCCAAGGGCTCCACCGCCGCAGACCTTCGGGCAGTGCAGTACCGCCGGGGCCAAGAAAAGCCGCACGGTCACAGGTCATCGCATGGGCCTGTCGGCTGGCGGTCAGGAACGCGATCTGACCGGCAAAGGCCGGTGACCAGCCGCTTTGCGCGATCAGCGCCCGGGCCGTGTCGTGATAGCCTGTCCTGACATGCGGCTTGGCGATCGACGGCGTCGCCCCAAGTTGCCAGTCGGCATAACAGGTCGCAGTGATGCGCCGCGGGCGGTCGGTGGTGTTCGTCAACTCCAAGCTGATCAGCTTGACCTGCGCATCCTTTGGCACCGAAACCGAAAGCCGCTGTGTAAGCCCCTGCGAGAACCGCTGCCAAACCGTCTCGCCCGCCCGGTGCGTGGTGCGGCAGGGTGCCTGATCGCCCGCTGGCAACGGTGTGACCGTCCAGATCCGTGCGGTTTCTTCGTCTCGCAGATAGACCGCTT
Organism: Pseudophaeobacter profundi; assembly: GCF_029697505.1. Classification (GTDB taxonomy): domain Bacteria; phylum Pseudomonadota; class Alphaproteobacteria; order Rhodobacterales; family Rhodobacteraceae; genus Pseudophaeobacter; species Pseudophaeobacter profundi. The sequence continues at coordinate 116,041 of NZ_JARJEF010000009.1, forward strand.
CCCCCTGTGTGTCTGAGACTGGATCGTTTGACCATGGCGTCAGGCGGAACTCCCCGCTGTTGAGGCTCCAGGTGAAACCCAGCCCAGATTCCGTGATGATCGTGCCAAACTTGTTGTTGGAAATGACATTGCACCACGGCACTGGGGTCTTCAGGCCCGGCTCGGTCTGTATGAAATAGTCCCCATTGTTGGGGATAAAGCCCCCGAGACCGTTGTCGAAAATCAGGTCTTTGGGCCCCTCAGAAGGCTCGAACGTCTCGGTCATCGGTTGGCCACCAGGGGCGAAGACCGGTGGTTTGACGTAGTTTTCCGGCGCTGTCGGCAGCGCCACATCCAGCGTTGGTGCAGCCCCATCAAGCGTCACCCGCGCAAGCGTTTCAAGGGCGCGCACCTGTGACCGCGAAATACGGTCAACGCTGTGCAGATGAATACCGCCGTCGCCGCCAATCCCCTCAGCGAGCCCGGCATCGCGAAGCGCATCGCGCAGTCTCGCGGCAATCGGCGCTTCGTAACTTGAAGCCTTCGTGCCAAGAACCACAAGATCGGACCGCAGGCCATTTCGTCTAAGCCAACGCTGCGCGCGCACAAGGAAGGGGAGAAGATCAGCCTTTTCTGCGCCCGCGACCCGGACCAGCATGATCGGGAGGTCACCAGAAACACCCAGCCCCCACAGGTCGGGTTGTCCTGATCCTGTGGTCTCTCCGTTCGCGGCGGTCCTTGCAGGCGGCCTAAGCAGATGGGTGGCCAGGCGCTGTGTTTCGGCCATTTCCGATGGTGTCAGCCCGACACGATTTGCCTCATCTGCGGCTGATCGGGCGGCATCCTCAAAGGCCCAGTCCAGTGCGGGAGCGGTCGCGTAGCGTTCTGCCGTGTCGATTGCCGCCTGCCGTGACCCGGCCGCAATCGTTAGAAAAGCGAATGTTGTACGCTGTCCCGGCGCAAGACTGGCCCGCGCCCGCAGCGCGGCAACCGGATCGAGAGTCCACCCTGTCGTCCCCGTCATTTCCGCGTTTGCAGCGGCGAGATAAGTTCCGTGGCGACCGACCAGCGCCCGCCTGTCCGTCTCGGTGCCCTCAAGGACCACGCCCCGGTCCTCACATAACAGCCGGTGCAGCATCACCGGCGGCGCATCTTCGGGTCGGCGTGGACGCCGGGTGAAATACACAGCGTTCATGTCCGACAAGATCTCGCTCCTGACGAAGAGCTTGCTAAAGGCAGGGTGGCGTTCATGCGCCGTATGCGGTGCAAGAACCGGTTCCGCATAGGTCGTGACGTCGATCACCCGGCGGCGGTCGTCATGATTGACCAGCGTAACGCGCCGGATCTCCACGTCATCGGCGGCAGCAACGCAAATTTCCTGTGTTGCGGCGATGTCATGGTGCTGCAGATGGAAGGACGCTTTTTCGGCGTGAAACATCACATCCATCCATTGTTCGGGCCTGCGCCGGAATTCCCATGTCGCGCCATCCTCGGCATCGCGTAGCAAAAGCCGCGCCGCGCCGTTGTCGCTGACAGGATTCCCGCCCCAGCTGGTTAGCGACTGCCCGTGCCGCCAGATGCTTCCCGTTGCTGCGCTCGACAGCCAGATTGACAGATGCCCGTTCCCGAGTGTGTGGACCTGCGGCGCATCTGTGTTCTCGGCGGGCCAGCCGTGCAACGGGCGAACGCGTCGTTCAATCTGCTCTGGAAGCGTCGAGCCTGCGTCTGGCAACGGCTCCGGTATATATTCCCACGGCACCCGTTCATGCATCAGCAGATCAATGGCGGAAATGCGCGGGTCCCGGCTAAAACGACGCACGAAAATACTGTCGTTGAGCGCGTTGCCAATGGCAGACAGAAGCATCCCCTGATGGTGTGCCATATAGGTGAAAACCGGCACGTGGGTGCCTGTTTCGGGCAACCGCGAAGGTGTAAAGTCAACGGCATCGTAGAATCCGTAGCGTCCCCGGATGCCGAGCGCCTCAAGCCTGCGTAGATTGCGCACGACGGCCCCCGGTCGGACCGACAGCGCAAGCGCACTGGCGTAGGGGGCAACAACGTAGTCCTCTGCAAGTCCCTGGCGCATGCCCAGCCCGGCCACGCCGAAGGCGCGATACTGGTAGTTCAGCGCCGTGTCCCGTGCGGAGAATGCAGCTTCCGACACCCCCCAGGGCAGACCGAGCCTGTCTCCGTAGCGACGCTGAATATCGACTGCGGCCTGCTCGCTCTGGCCCAGCAACTGACCCGGAGCACTGCGGATCAGAAGCGCCGGCATAAGGAACTCGAACATTGATCCGCTCCATGACAGGACCGTAAGTGGACCGGAGGACCGCGAGATCGGCCGCCCCAGATGGAACCAGTGTTCTGCCGGAACATCGCCTTTGGCGATGGCGACGAAACTGGCCAGCCGCGCCTCGGACGCGAGCAGATCGTAGCGGTGATCGTCCATCCGGTCGAAGCTGAGATTGTAGCCGATAAAGAACGTCCGGGTTTCCCGGTCGTAGAGGAAAGAGAAGTCCATTCCCATCGCAAGCCCGTCGGCCTTCTGAGCAAGGACCAACAGGTTGTCGCGCAAAGCCACCTGTGCGGACTGTCCAGCGGAAATGGCGGCCTGTAACTCTGTGCCGTCGACGCCGGTTTTCACAAGGTCTTCAATGCCGTCCTGCAGGCGTTTCAACGCATCCTCAAGCTGCGCGAGCGGCATGTCCGGACACAGCATTTTTGCGACTTCACCGGCGTGTTCCTCCAACTTCATCCACCCGTCGATCACCAACCACGGGCAAAGGGTGTCGAGATCACGCATGAAGCTTGCCGCGTGATGGCGGCTGCGCTCGAACCAGAAATGCAATTCTTCCGGATCGGCGCCAGGCGTGGCATCCAGGGCTTTCAGGATGGCCCCGGATAGCTTGGGCAAGTCTTCTTCAAGACTCCGACAAAGAGCCCTGCGCCACCCAGCGGGATCATCGCGAGCCGCTTCTGCTCTCTCGCAGAGGACGCGGATCCGCGCCCCTATCACTTGTGAATGTTCAGTCGGCAGATCGCCGGTTGCCTCTGCCAACACTCCAAGCGTGTCGATGAAGCCGTCCCAGAGGGAGCGCGACAGCGCCGGGCCATTCGCGACCTCGATAAAGCCTTCGCGCAGCGCCAGAAGTGACACCGAGAGGTTGCCACTGTCCACTGTTGAGACATAGCGAGGCTCCAGCGACAGAAGGGTGCGCGTATCGAACCAGTTCACGAGATGCCCTTGGTGGCGCTCGATCCGTTCCAGCGCCTCCAGCGTATACTCAGTCCGCTGCGCGAGGTCACGCAATCCGACATGTCCGAGATCAAGTGCCGTAATGGACGACAGGAATTGCATCCCGATATTCGTGGGCGATGATCGGTGGGCGATTTTCGCCTCGGGATCGGTCTGGTAGTTGTCGGGTGCCAACCAGTTGTCTTCAGGTCCGGCGAAGGTCTCAAAATAGGCCCATGTGCGCCGCGCGATGTGACGGAGCCAGACAACGTCAATGTCGGAAAGACTGTCCTCTGCGGGCTGCCATGGTCGACATATCAGGTAGGCGATTTCTGGCGACAGGATCCAGAGCACCAGCAGCGGCAGTGCGCCAGGCAAGGCGGCAGGTGCCAGGACGGCCAGTGTGATCGTGATGGCGAGACCAAGCAGGGGGGCGCCCGCCATGTCGATCCAGAAACGCGCCCGCGTATTGGCACCGGTTGCAGCAACATGGGCGGCGGTCGACCATTCCAGCATGTTGCGCCGCGACACGGTGAGCCGCCATACTGCACGACAGATAGCGTCGAGGCAGATGACGGCCTCATTCGCCATGAATGCGATTTCCAGAAGCCAGCGGCCCACGTGGTCACGCAGTTGTCGCCAGCGATCCTGCACAGCGCCGCGGCGACGCCCGCGCGATATTCCTGCGGCGATGTGGGTCACAAGATAGCTGCCGGGGGCTGCCACGGTCAGCAGTGTCCAGATCAGAGCCGCCTCGGGAATCACGAGCCAGCCGCACAGGGCAAGCAGCACAAGCGACGGAGCGATCAGGCTCCGGCGAAGATTATCAACGATCTTCCAACGATCGAGTGCAGACAGAGGATTGCGTAACCGATCACCGCTGCGCCCCGGTGCCTGTCGGCCAAGCCAGGGCAACAATTGCCAATCCCCGCGAATCCAGCGGTGCATGCGACGTGCAAAATCCGGGTAGCGCGCGGGAAACCCTTCATAGAGCACGAGGTCGGTTGCCAGAGCCGCCCGCCCGTGGAGCCCCTCGAACAGGTCGTGACTGACCAGCGCGTTTTCTGGAACCCGGTTCCTGAGGCTGCGCCGAAAGGCCTGTGCGTCATAAGCCCCCTTTCCGGTGAAAATCCCTTCGCCGAAAAGGTCCTGGTAAACGTCGGATACCGCACGGCTGTAAATGTCGATGGCAGTGTCGCCTGTGTAGAGCCGCGTAAACGGCGAAACGGCCCCCGCTTCGGGGGATATTTCGATCCTGGGCTGGATGAAGGTGTAGCCCGCGATGACACGCTCTCCATCCTTGTCGAATTCAGCGCGATTGAGCGGATGCGCAAGCGCGCCAATAAGGCTGTGTACCACGCCCGGGGGCGCAATTGTGTCGGCATCAAGCGTCACGATATACCGCGCGGCGCGCAACCCTTCGACATCCCCCTCGGTCAGGGGGAAGGCATCCGTGCCCCCGTCATCCAGGAAGTCATTGAACGCCTCGATCTTGCCGCGTTTGCGCTCCCATCCCATCCAGATGCCGTCCACCTGGTTCCAGCTGCGTCGGCGATGCAGCAGGACGAAGGGCGCGGTTTTCTCGTATCGGCGGTTCAACTCCCGGATACCGTCGACAAGTGCCGCCTCAAGCGCCTGGTCCCCCTCCGTTACTTGTTGCGTGGCATCGGCAGGATCGCTCAAGAGCGCGTAGCGCATCTGTGGATCCGGGTTCGTCAGCATGTGACGTTCAATCTGCGCAAGAAGGGGAGGAACCTCCTCGGGGCTGCGGAAGATGGCCGGGACGATAACGGCTGCCTCGACACCTTCGGGCAGTCCCTTTTGGAAATCCATCTTGGGCAGCCCCCGCGGCGGCACGGTCTGCGTGACAAGCCAATTGGTCACCGTCACCGCAATGATCAAAGCAGGCATCAGCAGCAGCAGACCACCAAGCGCAAGAGCAATGCCGCTTGCACCCCAGGTGATGAGCAGCGCAAACGGTATGGCAAACGCCAGTGCGGCAACTCCGACAAGGCCCGTGACATAGACCCATCCCGGTCGGCGCAGCGCCAGGCGGCGAAAGGCTTCGGTGCGCTTGCCCCGATAGCCCCTCAGCGCCTCGAACTCGGCACGGCCACCATCGACCAACCACCATCCGATATGGTTCTGGCGTGGCGATCCCGTATGGTCGCGCGACATGCGAACCGCCTCGCGCGCGATGTCCGGCTCAGACTGTCCGGTCCCATCGGCAAGAACCTCGATCGCCTGCCGATACCGGTCTCGCGTGTCAAAATCCATCTCGGGGTATAGCCCGTCGGGTGACCTGCGCAGGATTGCCTCGACATGACTTGTGGCTTCGACGAATGCTTTCCAGTCGATCCGCTCAATTGCGGCAAGCGCCACAATCGCCCGCGACAGGGCGTCGGTGGGATCACGCTCTTGCCAGTTCTCGGGTCTGTCCAACCCTTGCATGGGCGGCGCGAGTTCCGGGACAAGACAACAGAAGGTCGTCACGATTTCTTCAAGCGCCACGAGCCGAAGCATCACAGGGAATGCCCAAAGTTCGGCGAGGGAGAGCCCTTCCTCGCCTTGGAACTTGTTCACGAAAGCCGTCGCAGTCGCTGCGTCGATCTGCGCGTGTGTTTCATCAACGTAGCTGCGAGCTGCAAGAAACGCACGCGGCCCGCCCCATGCTTCCGACATGGCGGATCGGGCGAGACGGCGATAGAAAGTCGGCGGCATATCTTCACGCACCTGACGCACCGCCCGACGCACATGATACTCGTTATCAAGGAGCCACTCTGCCGCCTTCGAGGCTTCGGGCGGTGGCGCCCGGCAGATGCGCCGCGCCTCATCCAGCCAGGCGGGAATCTTGTCGAGGTGCTTCCATACGGGTACGGCCCTCGCGGGGCCAGGATCCACGCAATTGTGCTGTATTTGGGTTTCGGACGCAGTGGCGACCTGCTCTTGCAACTGCGAGGCGGGCGGCGTCACGGCTCTTGCCGCAAGCCAGCGGGCCATCTCGGTGTTGTACCGCCAGCGCGATGAGTGCTCATCTCCGCGTTCCTGATCAGCAGAACTGGTGTCACAGCACGGGAGAGCAGATATTCTGCGGTGCTCCCGATGGGCAGATCCGGATCGTTTCCCAGCCCGCGGGCCGAAAGGACCACCAGCTCGCCCCGTTCCTCGCAAATCGCCTTCATCAGGGCTCGGCGTGGCTCATCTCCGCTGAGCCGACGGACACGGTTGCCGTGTCTGTGGGCGGGGAGCAATCGACGCAAACGCTGAATCCGATCTTCGGCCGTGCGTGCTGCCTCATCCTTGAGTTCACGCCAGAGCGCCTCATCCCCCTGTCCCGTCCGTCCAGTGCCGAACCCGCCGACATGCGAAACTGCGTGAAGGATGACCAGTTCTGCCGCGCGGATCCGCGCAATCGCGGCGGCGAAGCGAAGCGCGGCTTCCGACAGCGGCGAACCATCCATTGGGACTATGATACGGCGCCTCCTTGAGGGCTCACCTGCTATTTCGTCGGGAACGAGCAGAACCGATCCATGAAAGACCTCTGCAAGATGCCTGGCCGTCCCACCCAGGCCCCATCGGCTCGGCGGTCCGAAAGTCCCCGTGCCCAAGACCAGAAGATCCACATCGCAGCGCAGCGCCTCTTCGTGGATGCACCGCGTTGCTGAACCGCACGCCACAATCGCACGTATCTCGGTGGTCGCCCCGGCCATGTCGGACATACGCAGAAGATCGGCAATCTCATCTCGTTTGGTCAATTCCCAGTCGATCGGATCGGCGCAACGAAGCGTGGACGACACCGCGGGCACAACCCGCATGGCTGTCAGGTCAGCCCCCGTCTGGTTCGCCAGCAATACAGCTTGTTCCAGTATGCGCGCGGCATCAGGGGACCGGTCGAGACAAACCATCACATGGCGTAACAGGCGAGCGTCGCTCGCCTGCCCATGTGGCCGGTCCACGATGGTCGACCCGGAATGAATATCAGGCATGGGCAACCTCCCGTCCATGAGACGCTAAGTTATTGCTTGAAGCTTGGGCCTATATGCTACCCGCACAGGCCAAGCGTTCATTGACGGGGCGCAATTCGCCCGCCTTGCACCTGACACAATCATAGCGCGACCAGAGAGGTCTGATGTCATTGATAGCTGTCAATGAAATGGCATGGGCTGTGTTTAGAATAGCCGTGCTGGTGTGTGCAGATCTTGCTGTGATGTTTCGCCCGAACGCATTGTCGCGTGAGATCATTTCAGTGGGCGGCTCAGATACTCGGTCTGCGTCTTGAAGCACGACGCGTGAACACTGTTCAGCTGTCTTTGACGGGACGAGGTTCGGACAACACACATGCGAGGCAGAGTTGAAATCGCGCAAGGAGGCGCTGGACGATGCAATCAACACCACGAAGGCCGCAGTGGAACAAGGCGTCGCCCGGCGGTGGCCTCGCGCTTGTCCACGTGATCGAAGCCGTCAATACGGTAGCAAAGCAGATGGACGGCGACAAACCCGCGCGTCAGGCGCTTGACACTTATGCCTGATCGCACCGCAATCGACATGCCGGTTGTACCAGAGCAAAACAGATTGCTTGCTGCGAGCTTGAACGAATACGCAGACCTGTTGGAATCCCAGGGCGACGATGGGTTCCGGGTCAAGGCCTACCGCACCGCCGCCCGCGAAATCTCCACGCTTTCTGATCCCCTCCAGCACCTTTTCGAAACCGGCGGCGCAAAAGCGCTCGTCGCGTTGCGCGGAATCGGACGCAGCATCGCCGCAGCAATCATCGAGATGTTGACAACAGGGCACTGGCAACAGCTCGACCGCCTGAAGGGCCGCCTGACGCCAGAAGCCCTGTTCGCATCCATTCCCGGCATCGGCGAGAAACTTGCCAGACGCCTGGTCGATACGCTGGACATCGAAACGCTGGAAGATCTGGAAGCCGCGCTTCATCTTGGCGAAACACCTGTCCCCGGCATCGGGCCAAGGCGGCGGACCGCCATTCTGGCAGTGCTTGGTCAAAGATTGGCGCGACGTCGCCGAGCGGATACGACGGCGCATGGCGGTGATGAGCCACCGGTTTCGCTTCTGCTGGATGCAGACGATCTCTACCGCGCACAGGCCGAAGCCGGAGATTTGCAGCGCATAGCACCGAAACGCTTCAACCCAACCGGTGAGGCCTGGCTGCCGATCATGCACACCCGGCGCGGTAACTGGCACCTGACCGTGTTGTACTCGAACAGCGCGCGGGCACATGAACTGGATCGCACCCGCGATTGGGTCGTGATTTATTTCCAGGACGCCGACGGTCCCGAGGGGCGCTGCACCGTGGTGACCGAACGGACGGGTTCGCTGGCCGGAATGCGTGTCGTCCGCGGTCGTGAGAACGAATGCAGACAGCACTACGAGAAGTCCCCGGCCAGCGTCGCTGCCCGGCTGTCAAGAACACGCCACCCCTGAGCCCCGGCCGCCTCACCGCAGGCCCGATCACGGGTCAGGACCGGGACCACGGCAGCGCAATAGCGCCGAGGGCCAAGGCCGTGATCAGCGCGACAACCGCGCAGATCAGCGTGCTCAACCGCGCGAATGACCCGGCAAGTCGCCGCGCCATTCAGTTTGACATGGAACGCTCACCGCACCGCCAGATGATCGATGACGTTTGTCACCCCGGGGGCCGCCCAGGCCGCGCGCTCCGCACTCTTGCGTTCGCCCAGATAGCGGACTTCCCCCTCAAGCGTTACGGTGCCGTCATGAACCGCCACCCGGATCCCCGAGGCATCGAGTTCCGCATCGCGCACGAGGGTCTTCTTGATCCGCTCCGATACGTCCGAAACCTTTACAGAAGGGCGAACCTTGAGATGGTTGTTGATGCCGGTTACCCCCGTCATCCGACCGATGACACGCTCTGCGGCATCAGCCTGATATCGCCATTCCACATTCCCCTCGAGGGTGACCCGGCCCTTGGCGACGGTGACATGGATTTTGTCTTCCGGCACCGATGTGTTCCACCTTAGCGAATTGGCGACGCGTTTCGCGATCTCATCGTCAGCTGTGATGTGGGCGCCAATTGGCCGGACCTCGATTTCATCAGCAATCGCACGAACGCCAACGACGGTTTCAACGATATCCCGCGTCGTAATCTTGTCGCTATAGGTGCGCACATGCCCTGTCAGCGTCACGACACCCTGATCGACCGCCACGCCAATGTCAGCGGCATCAATGCTGGGCTCGAAATCAAGTTCGTCGATGATGTCTAGTCGTAGTTGCTTGTCAGTCATTTCTTCCTCCACTCTGAAAACCACATCGAGCAAGATATCTTTGCGGATTTCTATCGGCATTGATGGCTCGCAACGACCGTAGCAAAATGCGCTGGACGAGGACCTGACGGGAGTGGGAAAGACTTGGGGTTGGGTGCTATGAAGTCGTGGCTATTCAAATAGGAAGACCGCCACGGATCCACAAATTGCTATTGAAACGACTATTACAGGCGGCAGGAACCGATCTCATCTGGTTGGTCGCCGAATTGGACACCTGACTGGCCAAACCGAGGGCGACATCCGCACGAATCTGCACGCCGCCTGCGCATGATCGCGGTTAGCGACTGGTGCCGTATCCGTACGTTTGGGCCAAAGCTAGCCCTATGCTAAAGCCCAGCCACCCCGGTGAGGGTAAGGTCGGCCACCAGGTCTGCATAGTCTTCGCGGGCTTTTGATCCCGCGCCTGAATTCCACATGTAGTACCAGTTGAGCATGCCAAAAACTGACATGGTCGTGGCGCGTAGCTTGCTGGGGTCCTTGGCAAATGCTTCGGGTGCGACGGTCTGCAGCGTATCGCTGAGAAACTGCACCAATGCGCGCTGATAGGCCCGCAACAGTTTCTGCTGCTCTTCCGGCAGGGCCCCCATGGCGTTGGACTGTACTTTATGCTCGTCGTCCGCCCCCTGATAGGCCAGCAGGATTTCGGCCACCACCCGTCGCAGGCCGTCTTCAGGGGACAGGCCTGCAACGTCAACGCCGCAGACCCGGTCCCGCAGATCGCGCAGATAGGTTTCAAGCAGGCCGAAAAGCACGGCATCCTTGCTGTCGTAATAGTGATAGATGTTCGCCTTGGAGATCCCGCATTCGCGCGCCAGCTGGGTCATCGAGGCGCGATCATACCCTGCCTCGGCAAAAACCCTGGCGGCAGATTTCAAAATCTGGCCGCGCTTTTCGTCGTGATCTTTTGCAATCGTGCGGGCCATGGGCTCACATCTCTCCCTGTCTGTTACGCGTCGCGCTTGTCGATGACGCGCTTGGCCTTGCCCTGGCTGCGCTCTACTGTGCCGGGGTCGCCGACAATGACCTCTGTCGAGACACCAACCATATCTTTGATCCGCTTGGTCAACATCCGCGCGGCGGCGGTTTTGGACAGTTCATCTGCGGCCTCTGATGTGGCCTCGACAAAGACCCGCATCGCATCCATGCGGCCCGCCTTGTACAGCTCGATCTGGTAGTGCGGTGCCAAGCCGCCGGTGGCCATCAGCTGTTCTTCGATCTGGCTGGGGAAGACATTCACCCCGCGCAGAATGATCATGTCATCCGAACGGCCGGTGATCTTTTCCATCCGCCGCATCGTGCGCGCCGTCCCCGGCAGCAGCCGGGTCAAATCACGGGTGCGGTAGCGCACCATCGGCAGGCCTTCTTTTGTCAGGGTGGTAAAAACCAGTTCGCCCATTTCACCATCCGGCAGCACCTCGCCGGTCACCGGGTCGATGATTTCCGGCAGGAAGTGGTCTTCCCAAATGACTGGCCCGTCCTTGGTTTCCACGCATTCGCTGGCCACGCCCGGCCCCATGATTTCGGACAGCCCGTAGATATCAACTGCGTGCATGTCAAAGGCCGCTTCAACCTCGCGGCGCATGGCATCCGTCCAGGGTTCGGCGCCAAAGACACCCACCTGCAACGAGCTGTCGCGCGGATCCAGGCCGATTTTATGGTATTGTTCCAGAATGTTGAGCATATAGGACGGAGTCACCATGATGCCATCGGGCTGGAAATCAGTGATAAGACCAACCTGTTTTTCGGTCTGGCCGCCAGACATAGGCACCACCGTAGCGCCAAGGCGTTCGATCCCATAATGCGCCCCAAGACCGCCGGTGAACAACCCATAGCCATAGGCGTTGTGCACCATATTCCCTTTGCGCAGGCCCGCCGCACGCAAAGATCGCGCCACCAGATCAGCCCAGTTGGAGATATCGGTTGCGGTGTAGCCTACAACAGTCGGCTTGCCCGTGGTGCCTGATGACGCATGCAAGCGGATAATTTCCTCGCGCGGCACCGCAAAAAGCCCAAAGGGGTAGTTATCGCGCAGGTCGTTTTTATAGGTGAACGGGAATTTCGACAGATCCGACAGCTGCTGCAAATCATCCGGGTGCACCCCAGCGGCATCAAAGCGCTCTTTGTACATGGGCACATTGTCATAAGCGTGGCGCAGCGACCACTGCAGCCGCTTTAGCTGTAGCGCGCGGATTTCATCAATCGAGGCAATCTCGATTGCATCAAGGTCGGCCTTGTTGGGGGTCAAATCTTTCATGGCGTTCTCCTCACCTATTCGTCAAACAACTGGCCCTTGATCGCGCGCGAAAGCCCGCGAAAGGCGGCGATCATCTCGCCGTTCTGATTTTCCACTGCCACATCATAGATGCCACTGCGCCCGGTCAGCGAAACCTCTGTCGCGCGGGCGATCAGCCGATCGCCCAGCCTTCCAGCGGCAGTGAATGTGATAGAGTTGCTTTGCGCGACAGTTGATTGATTGCGGCTGTTACAGGCAAAAGCAAAGGCGCTGTCGGCCAACATGAAAGTCACGCCGCCGTGGCAAATGCCATGGCCGTTGCAGTGATGCGCCTTGATCGTCAATTCCAGCGTGGCGCGGCCCTCGTCCACTTCTACGATCTCCATCCCGGCCCATTTCGAAGCCGCATCGCTGGCCCACATTGCCTCGGCGGATTTTTCGGCGCGTTGCCTTGGTGTCAGATTTGCACTCATGCTCATTTCCCCTGAAACCTGGGCGCGCGCTTTTCGAGGAAAGACGCGACGCCCTCGGCGTAATCGGCGCTTTCGCCGCAGGTCTTCATGGCGTCTGCCTCCTGCTCCAGATGATCCTGCAGTGTCGCCACGGCGGCATCCTGAATGCAGTGTTTGCTAAGCCCCAGACCAAGCGTTGGACCATTGCCCAGCTGCTGCGCCATGGCGCGGGCCTCTGCCATCAGATCTGCGTCCGGCACCGCCTTCCAGATCAGCCCCCAGTCTTCAGCCTGCTTGGCGGGCAGCGGCTGTGCGGTAAAGGCCAGCCCCTTGGCGCGGGCTTCGCCCAGCAGGCGTGGCAGATGCCAGCTGCCCCCCGTGTCCGGGATCAGGCCGACCTTGGAAAAGGACTGGATGAATTTGGCGCTTTCAGCGGCAAAGACCATGTCGCAGGCCAGGGCGATATTGGCCCCTGCCCCGGCGGCGACACCATTCACCGCACAGATCACCGGAAAGTCCAGCGCACGGATCAGGCGCACCAGTGGTGCGTAGAACGTGCGGACCGTGTTGCCAAGATCAGGTGGGCCATCCATCTTGCTGGGATCACGGTCACCCAGATCCTGCCCGGCGCAAAACCCGCGCCCGGCACCTGTCAGCAAAATCGCCCGCGCGCCGCCGTCGCGGGCCGCCTCGATCGCAGTACGCAGGGCATAGTGCATCTCATCATTGAAACTGTTGAGCCGGTCCGGTCGGTTCAGGGTAATCTCTACCCAGGGCCCATGATCCGCCACCAGAATTGTCTCTGACATCTCTCTCTCCGTCATCCAGCGCCCGGCCGCACCTGGGGTGTGGTCAAAGCTGTTTGACAAACTTCTTGCATAAACCGACCGGACGGTCAATATATCATGCAAAGCAAATCGAGGCGCCGCCTCGGCGACTCGTCCGGCCAGGTGCCGACAGCGCCCCAACAGAAACGCAAAGGAGACAGTATGAGCCTTCTAGATGTATCAAGTTTTGCCGCAGGCCAGTGGATCGCCCCAGGGGCGGGTGCCCGCAGCATCGCCAGCGCCGTAACAGGCGCACCGCTGGCACAGGCCGGCAATGACGCGCTGGACGTGCAGGCCATGCTGTCCTACGCCCGCGACACCGGCGGCCCTGCCCTGCGCGCCCTGACCTTTCATGATCGCGCCCGTATGCTCAAGGCGCTGGCGGCCCATCTGGGCCAGCACAAACAGGCGCTGTATGATCTGAGCTTTGAGACAGGCGCCACCCAGGCCGATCACATGATCGACATCGACGGCGGCATTGGCACCATGTTTGTCTTTGCCTCCAAGGGGCGGCGCGAAATGCCCGATGCGCAGGTCTACCTGGATGGCGAGGTAGAGCAGCTGTCGCGCAACGGCACCTTCCTTGGCCAGCATATCTGCACGCCGATGCAGGGGGTTGCGGTGCATATCAACGCCTTCAACTTCCCGGTCTGGGGCATGCTGGAGAAACTTGCGCCGACGCTGCTGGCGGGGGTTCCCGCGATTGTGAAACCGGCCACTGCCACCTGCTATGTGACGGAATTGGCTGTGCGCCTGATGCTGGACAGCGGCATCCTGCCCGCTGGCGCACTGCAACTGGTGTCCGGGGGGCTTGGCGATATGCTGGACCACCTGACCATGCAGGATATCGTAAGCTTCACCGGCTCGGCCCAGACCGCGCTCAAACTGCGCCAGACCCCGGTCATTCTGGAAAACTCGATCCGCTTTGTCGCCGAGCAGGACAGCCTCAACGCCTCTATTCTGGGCCCGGATGCCACCCCCGGCACCCCGGAATTTGATCTTTTCATCAAGGAAGTCAGCCGCGAGATGACCACCAAGGCAGGGCAAAAATGTACTGCCGTACGCCGTATCATCACGCCCGAGACCCAGACCGAAGCGGTGATCGAGGCGCTCTCGGCGCGTCTGGCGAAAACAACCATTGGCGATCCGCGTCTGGACAGCACCCGCATGGGCGCGCTGGTCTCCAGCGGGCAAAAACGTGACGTGCTGGAAAAAGCCGCGATTCTGGCGACCGAGGCCACCCGCGTCTACGGCGATCCCGATGATTTTTCCGTGGATGGTGCCGATGCCGAAAAGGGCGCCTTTGTGCCGCCGATGCTGTTCCACTGTGAAAACCCCGATGCGGCCCAGCGGGTACATGACACCGAAGCATTTGGCCCGGTTTCTACCGTGATGGGCTACCGGGATCTGGATCACGCCGTAGCCCTGGCCAATCGCGGCGAAGGCTCGCTGGTGGCCTCCTGCATCACCAACGACCCAGAGGTGGCCCGCAGCGTTGCCATGGGATCGGGCGCCTACCATGGCCGGATCTATTTCAACAACCGCGCCTCGATGCAGGAAAGCACCGGGCATGGCTCTCCCCTGCCACATATGGTGCATGGCGGCCCCGGACGGGCCGGCGGCGGCGAAGAGCTGGGCGGCATTCGCGGTGTAAAACACTATATGCAGCGCACCGCCATTCAGGGCAGCCCCGACATTCTGTCTGCAATTGGCCAGCAATGGGTGCCCGGCGGCACCGAGATCCCGGCCCCGGCGCATCCCTTCACCCGCAGGTTTGGCGAACTGGCAATTGGCGAGACCCTCAACAGCCCCGCGCGCGAAGTGACGCTGGACGACATCGAACATTTTGCCAAGTTCACCGGCGATACCTTCTATGCCCATATGGATGACGCTGCGGCGAAACGGAATCCCTTCTTCCCCGGTCGCGTCGCGCATGGTTATCTGCTGCTCTCCTTTGCAGCCGGCCTGTTTGTCGAACCCAACGAAGGCCCCGTTCTGGCCAATACCGGTCTCGACAATCTGCGCTTCATGAAACCTGTCTCGGCGGGCGACAGCATCAAGGTGCGGCTCAGCGTCAAGAAAAAGACCCCCCGGAATGAAGACTACGGCGAGGTGCGCTGGCATGTCACCCTGACCAATCAGGACGATGAAAAGGTCGCAGAATACGAACTGCTGACCATGAATGCCTTCTAGGGCAACAGCGATCTTTTGCGCTCCGGGCTGGTCTATCCGCCCCGGAGCGCCTATCTTAAGCGTATGAATAGCGCGCACTCCCAATGGTTTGAGACAAGTATTTCCCAGTTGAACACCCTGCAAAACCTGCGGGTCTGGTCGATCATTGTCTCGCTGTTTGGCGATCTGGCGCAAAAACCCGGTGACCGCATCAACGGCACCACCCTTACCCGGATCATCACGCCCATGGGCATCAAGCCCGAAGCAACCCGCGTCGCCCTGCACCGGCTGCGCAAGGACGGCTGGATTGAAAGCGCCCGCTCCGGCCGGGCCTCGGTACATTACCTAACCGACTATGGTCGCAGCCAATCGGCCGCCGTGACCCCGCGCATCTATGCCCGCGCCCCCATCGCGCCGCAGGACTGGCATCTGCTGATCTGCGAAGACAGCAGTGGCTCGGCTGCGCTGGAGGCGGCGCTGCTGCTGCCGCAATATACCCGGGTCAACCGCTGCACCGCGCTGGGGTATGGTCCCCGCCCGGCATCTCTGGACGCGGATTTCTTTGTTGCCAGCCTGTCACAACCGCAGGTGCCCAATTGGCTGCAGGCCCGGCTGTTTCCACAGGACCTGATCACGAGCTGCCAGGCGCTGCAACGGGCCTTGGCAGAGCTTTCCCCTCCTGCGGATTTGTCGCCGGTGCAGGTGGCCACACTGCGCACCTTGATCGTGCATCACTGGCGCAGAATCGCCCTGCGCCACCCTGCCCTGCCGCCCAGCTTTCACCCCGCCGACTGGACCGGCGAGGCCTGTCGCACCCGTGTTTTTGACCTGCTTGACCAGTTGCCGCGCCCCAGCCTGTCGGCGCTGGATCCCGGCACTGTCGGCTAAACCGCCCCCGTTTCGGAGATATGCCCATGTCCGCTCTTAGCAGTCTTGCCATTCTGGCGCTTGCCGCCCCTGCCGCCCTGCTGGGCGCATCACATCTGAAAACCCGAAAGTTGGCCCGCGAGGCGCGCGACCTGGTGCCGCCCATTGGCCAGTTCTGCGCCACACCGCAGGGCAGGATCCACTATATCGACATCGGGCCGCGCCAGGCGCAGCCGCTGGTTCTGATCCACGGGCTCAGCGGTCAATTGCAACATTTCACCTATGCGCTGGCAGATCGCCTGGCCGAGGATCACCGGGTGATCGTGCTGGACCGGCCCGGATGTGGCTATTCAACCCGTGCCAGTGACGCAATGGCCCGGCTGCCCGAACAGGCCAAGGCCCTGCTTGCGGTCCTGCAAAGCCTCGAGGTGAAACAACCCGTTCTGGTGGGCCATTCTCTGGGCGGTGCAGTGGCGCTGGCCATGGCGCTCGCGGCGCCCGAGCAAGTCGCAGGCCTGGCGCTTCTGGCCCCCCTGACCCACCCGGCAGCACAGGGGCCAGAGGCCTTCAAAGGCTTGATCGTGCACAACAACATGATGCGACGCCTGATGGCGCAGACTGTGGCCATTCCCACCGCCCAACGCACTGCCGGCCCAGTTCTGAACCAGATCTTTGCGCCAGAGACCTGCCCCGATGACTTCCTGATCAAGGCTGGCGGCGCCCTTGGCCTGCGCCCCGAGAGTTTTGTCGCGGCCTCGGCGGATGCTTCGTTCCTCTATCCCGCGATTGAAACCCAGGCAGCGCGCTATGCTGCGCAGCTCAGCACACCCGGCGCGATTCTCTTTGGTGCAGAGGACGCCATTCTGGATCCGCTGACCCAGGGCAAAGTCATGGAGACCTATGGCCTTGACTGCCAGATCCTGCCGCAGCGGGGCCACATGCTGCCGATCACCGCACCGCAGCCCTGCGAAGACTTTATCCGGGCCACCGTGAAAGCCCTGGCCAAGGAATCGTAACAAACTGAATAAAGACGGCATTTTCCAGCCTCGGCAAAAAAAACGGCCAAAAGCGGGTTTCTTCTGCAATTGCGCCTTGACCCCAAGCGCACCATTCCGTAAATCGCCCCTCACAGAAGATGGCGCGGTAGCTCAGTTGGTTAGAGCGATCGACTCATAATCGATAGGTCGGGAGTTCAAGTCTCCCCCACGCCACCACTTCCATTCTGTTCCATCACACAACTGCCCCATAAATGACTACCGCGCGGGAATGCTTCCGTCTGCACCGCCAATCTTGCAGCCAGCTGACCGATTTCGGCTCTACCTTATGCCCTCCCCTCAGCGTGACCCGGCCAAAGCCCGCCCCGGCTAATCCCCAAGTGATACAGGCGGAGCCGTGCGGAACCACTGGGCGAGATGTTCGATCAGGGCGCGAATGCGTGCGGTCAGGTGGCGGCTTGGCGGATAAACCACATAGAGCGGCAGCGGCGCGTCCTCATGCGCGCACAACAGCAGCTGCAGTTGCCCTGCCTCGACAAAGCGTTGAACGGTGTAATAGGGGCAGCGCGCAATGCCCTGCCCGCCCAGCGCCATATAGCCCACCGCGCGGGGGGAATTGGCGCGAAAACTGCCGCCGACGGCAACCTCTGTTGTTGCCCCGCCTTCGTGAAACCGCCAGTGATCCGGCTGGCCGGAAGGCTGCAGCAGCAGGCAATTGTGATCGGCCAGCGCCGCCGGGGTGGCCGGGGTGCCGTGACGCGCCAGATAGTCCGGCGCCGCCACCACCACCCGGCGCATATCGCAGAGCCTGCGCGCCACCAATGTCGAATCCTGCATCTGCCCAAAGCGAATGGCCAGATCGATGCCCTCTTCGACAATCGGCACGTGGTGATCCGACAGCTGCATTTCTATCTGCACCTTGGGGTGCGCCTGCTGAAACGGCATCAAGGCCTGCACCAGCTCGCGGCTGCCAAAGCCGGTTGGTGCCGTCAACCGAATGAGGCCGCCCAGCTCTGACTGGCGTTCCTGAATGACGCCTTCCAGTTCATCAAGCTGATCCAGCAGCGGCAGGCAGCGTTCAAGATAGGCCTGTCCCGTATCGGTCAAGGTGACCGACCGAGTCGTGCGATGCAGCAACTGGGCACCCAGATGTTCCTCCAGCCGGGCGACATATTTGCTGGCCAGTTTTGTGCTGATGCCAATCTGACGCGCGCCGCCGGTAAAGGAGCTTTGACCCGCCACCGCGGTAAACGCCCGCATACATTGCAATATATCCATCCCTACGCCCCCTGGGATCCGTTTTGGTCAGGATATCAATTACCCCCATTATGTACATAGATAGTCCATAAATACATCAATTATAACCTCTTCGTTCTGAATGTATCTTTCCCCTATCACCGCGGCGGGGCCAAAAGCCCTAAGTCGCATCGCCCCATAGTCACCGCGCATGCGCGGCCTCAGATAGGAATACATCATGTCTACAACACTCCGCATTCACAGCTTTCCGCTCTCTGGTCACGGCCACCGGGTTGAGCTTTTCGCCAGCCTGGCAGGCATCCCGCATGAGGTGGTGCATGTTGACCTGGCCAACGGCGCCCAAAAGGCCGACAGCTTTCTGGCATTGAACCCCGCCGGCCAGGTGCCGGTTCTGGAAGACGGTGCAGTGGTGATCAGCGATTCCAATGCCATTTTGGTCTATCTCGCCCGCAAATATGCCCCCAGCTATCTGCCCAGTGATCCCGTCAAAGAAGCACAGGTACAAAAATTCCTCAGCCTGGCGGCAGGCGAGCTGGCCTTTGGCCCTGCGGCGGCGCGGTTGATCAATGTGTTTAACGCACCGCTGGATGCAGAGTTCTGTAAATCCGTCGCAACGCGCCTGTTGGCCAAGCTGGACCCCCATCTGGAGGGACGTGATACCTTGGTTGGCGACGCGGTCACCATCGCAGATGTGGCGCTCTATTCCTATCTGGCCCATGCGCCCGAAGGTGATATCTCGCTACAACCCTTCCCGAATGTGCGCCGCTTCCTAGCCAAAATCGAAAGCCTGCCCGGTTTCAAGCCGATGCCCGCCACCCCAGTCGGCCTGTCTGCCGCCTGATCGCCGCCTTTCTGGCACCAGGTGGAAATCGCAGCATCCAAAACGTCCCGGTCGCCTCGCTGGCCGGGGCTGGAAACCTGCGCCCCCTAGCCTGCCCAACCCAATGAGGCCCGAGATGCCCAAGACTCCCCCCCAAACCGCAGAGCAGCCAGATCCCGGCCACTCCCCCTTTCACGCGGGGGAGCAGGCGCTGCAGCGCGCAAATGGCAGCCGCGACAGGATAGAGATGTTTGGCCGCCGCGCGATACGCCCATATCTGCCAGACCAGCACCGGGCCTTTTTTGCCCAGCTCCCCTTTGTGGCAGTGGCTGCGGTTGACAGTGATGGTCGCCCCTGGGCCAGCCTGTTTCCCGGCCCGCCCGGCTTTGTTCACGCCCCTGATGCATACCACCTGGATCTTGCCTTGCACGGTGCCGCAGCCGACCCGGTGCGCCAGGCCCTGCACCCCGGTGCAGCGATTGGCCTGCTCGGGATCGAGATGCACAGCCGCCGCCGCAATCGGCTGAACGGGCGGATTAAATCGCTGAATGCCAAACAGTTGCGACTGCGGGTTGATCAGAGCTTTGGGAATTGCCCTAAATACATCCGGCACCGCCAGCTGAGCCCGTCGCGCCCCACAGCAGACAGGCGCACCGCCAGAGTTTCTGCCCGGTTTACCCAGCTGGACGGGGCGGTCCGTGACCAGATCGCGGCGGCAGATGTGTTCTTTGTCGCCAGCGCCATCAAGGCGCAGGACAACCCCGTCATTCAAGGGGTTGATGTCTCTCATAGGGGCGGACCTGTCGGCTTTGTCACAATCAATGGCAATAGCCTGATCATCCCCGACTATCGTGGCAACAACTACTTTAACACCTTGGGAAACTTTCTTCTGAACCCCAGGGCCGGGCTGGTCTTTCCTGATTTTGACAGCGGCGCATTGCTGCAACTCACTGGGCGAACCGCCTTGCTGACCCAAGACAGCCCCGAACTGCAGGGGGTTGATGATGCCGTCGGCGGCTGGCGTTTCACCCTAGATGAAGGACTGCGCCTGCAGGATGCCCTGCCCTTTCGCACCACTGCCCAAACCCAAACTGACCAGTAACCCCATACTAAACCCCGGTGCCCCGGTGCCTGCAACATGAAGGATCCCAACCAATGGACAGCCGCCCACCCCTACCGCCCTTTACCCAAGACAGCGCCCGCCTCAAGGTCCGCCTGGCCGAAGATGGCTGGAACAGCCGCGATGCCGCCAAGGTGGCGCTTGCCTATACGCCCGACACCCGTTGGCGCAACCGGGCCTGCTTTGTCAGCGGGCGCGCCGAAGCGCAGCGCTTTCTCGCAGCGAAATGGAGCAGAGAGCTGGAATACCGCCTGATCAAGGAGCTCTGGGCCTTCACCGAAAACCGCATTGCAGTGCGCTATGCCTATGAATGGCACGATGACAGCGGCAATTGGTTTCGCTCATATGGCAATGAAAACTGGGAGTTTTCTGCAAACGGCCTGATGCAGAACCGCTTTGCCAGCATCAATGATCTGCCCATCACCGCGCAGGAACGCAGGTTTCACTGGCCGCTTGGGCGCCGCCCGGATGATCATCCCGGTCTCTCTGATCTCGGGCTCTGATTTCGCGGCAGATAGAGACGCAGACAGGCGCTAAAAAGTACATCTACGATATTTTCTTTGATCTAGCGCAAACAACGGGCTTGGGCTTGTCGCTAGGGTCGCGCATATCCTGCAACGAATCTGGCGACACATGGCCCTGCCTCCTTTTCATATACGACTTCAGCTACTTGGCGCAGTATTGCGCCAAGTATTGGGGTATGGCCTGGGCGCAATACTGATCATGCAGCTGTTGCTGCCGGGCCTTGGCCAGGCAGAGGCGGCGGAAAACTGGATCGAAATCTGCAGCGAGGTCGGCGTAGTCCGCATCGACACCATCGCAGAGACAGGAAACACCCAGAAAAAGGACTGCCCCGACTGCGGCACCTGCCTGATGTGTCTGGCGCAGATCACCCCCTCCCAGGCCTCTGCGCCGCCCCAGACCAGAGCGGCCTATCTGACAGGGGCAAGCGGACAGGCTCTCTCGTTTGAGGTGGCGTCTAACCCGGCTCAGTTCTGGCATGATGGCCGGGGGCCGCCGCGCAAGCAGCAACAGAACATGACACGCGCGCGCGGCGCGTTCATAGCGCACACTCAATATAAGGAGGTGGCGCTGTGAAGCTAATGCGCACCCTTTCCGGCTGGGCTACAGCCCTGATGATTTCTCTCGCGGCGCTCGCAGCCCCGAGCCTGGCCTGGGCCGATAGCCTTGCCTCCTTTCTTGGCGATCTTGCGCCAGCCGAGCTGATGCCCGGCGCCGACAGCTTTGGCCCGATCCGCGCAGATGTTCCCGTCGCGCCGATCCTGCAGGGCGATGAGACCCTCGGCTATGCCTTTCTGACCTCTGATTTTGTTGGCACCACCGGATATTCCGGCAAGCCGATCCATGTGGTCGCCGGGATTGACCATGACGCGGTGCTGACCGGGGTCAAACTGGTCAAACACTCTGAACCGATTGTCCTGATCGGCATTCCCAATTCCAAAATGGTTGCGCTCACCGAGAGCTACGCCGGAATGGACCTGAAGGCCGAGGCTGCCACAGGCGGCGAGGCGCATGATCTGGATATCATTTCCGGTGCCACGGTCACCATCATGATCATCGATGACAGTCTGGTCCGCGGTGGCATCAAGGTCGCACGAACCCTGGGGCTGGGCGGTCTGGCCCCCAATCTGGCCACTGGCCCCAAGCGCGCCGTCGACATGACCCAGAGCGAAACCCACGATTGGCAGACCCTCGCGGGCGACGGGTCAACCCGGCGGATGACATTGGACATTGGCCAGATCAACGCCGCCTTTGAAGAAACAGGTGATGCCCGTGCCATCAAGCGCCCAGAGCCGGGCAACCCAGATGACACCTATATCGACATGCACCTGGCGCTGGTTTCCGTACCGTCCATCGGTCGCAGCCTGCTGGGTGAGGCCGAATATCAAAACCTGTCCGACTGGCTGCAAGAGGGCGAAGAGGCGATTCTGGTACTCGGGCGCGGCGTCTATAGTTTTAAGGGTTCCGGCTATGTGAGGGGCGGCATCTTTGACCGTATCCAACTGATCCAGGGCGATAATTCGGTGCGTTTTTTTGACAAACAGCATCGCCGCCTAGGCGCATTGGCCACCAATGACAGCCCCAGCTTCAGCGAGCTGGACATCTTCAAGATCCCCGCCGATGCCGAATTTGACCCGACCGCGCCCTTCCGCTTGCAACTCTTGGCGCAGCGGGCAGTTGGTGCCATCGACAAGAGCTTTCTGACCTTTGATCTGGGGTACAAACTGCCAGAATCCTATCTGCAGCCACTGGCCCCGACCGCACCTGTTGCTCTTGACAACGAAAGCGACGAGGCCGCCGCGAAATCGGCGCTTTGGCAGCGGATCTGGCGTGACAAGCAGGTCGAGATTGGCATTCTAGGGGCCATGCTTCTGGTGCTCACGGCGGTGTTTTTCTTCCAGTTCCAGTCTACCATGAACGCCCGCGTTTTCTACTGGTTCCGTATTGGCTACCTCAGCTTTACCCTGGTGTTTCTGGGGTGGTATGCCAATGCGCAGCTCTCTGTTGTCAACCTGATGGCGCTGGCCGGCTCCTTGCGGTCCGGCTTCACCTGGGATGCCTTCTTGATGGATCCGCTGGTCTTTATCCAATGGTTTGCCATCGCCGCCGCGCTCCTGTTCTGGGGCCGGGGCGCCTATTGCGGCTGGCTTTGCCCCTTTGGTGCCCTGCAAGAGCTGACAAACAAACTGGCCCGCGCCCTGAAGGTGCCGCAGTGGACCCTGCCCTGGGGCCTGCATGAGCGGCTCTGGCCAGTGAAATACATGATCTTCCTTGGACTGTTTGGCCTGTCGATGGTCTCTATGCCGATGGCAGAGACCTATGCAGAGGTTGAACCGTTCAAGACCGCGATCATTCTGAAGTTTGTCCGCGACTGGCCCTTTGTCCTGTTTGCCTTGATCCTGCTTTTGGCCGGCCTGTTTGTCGAACGCTTTTACTGCCGCTACCTCTGCCCTCTGGGTGGGGCGCTGGCGATCCCGGCCCGGATCCGCATGTTCGATTGGCTGAAACGCTACAAGGAATGTGGCAGCCCCTGTCAGACCTGCGCCAATGAATGCCCAGTTCAGGCCATTCACCCCACGGGTGAAATCAACCCGAATGAATGCGTCAACTGCCTGCATTGTCAGGTGCTTTACCAATCAGAAACCAAATGCCCGGTGGTGATCAAAAAGATCAAACGCCGCGCCAAGACTGGCACCCCCGGTCCTGATCTCGCCCTTGGCCGCCCACCGGCCAATCACCCCAACGCAGAAAAAGTATCTGTTTCCTGAAGGAGGACATCATGTCTGAAGAAGAGAGAACAAACCTATCGGTAACCCGTCGTGGCCTGCTGGGGGCAACCGCTACCGGTGCCGCCCTCGCCGCCACTGGCGTTGGCTCCTCGATGCTGGGCGCAGGCCCTGCCCAGGCCGCCGGCAACAAAGCCAGCCTGGCACCCGGAGAGCTTGACGAATACTATGGTTTCTGGTCCTCGGGGCAAACTGGCGAACTGCGCATCATGGGTGTGCCCTCCATGCGCGAATTCATGCGGATTCCCGTGTTCAACCGCTGCTCTGCCACCGGGTGGGGCCAGACCAATGAATCGATGAAAATCCTGACTGAAGGTCTGCTGCCCGAGACCAAGGAATTCCTCGCGGCGAATGGCAAGAAAACCTACGACAACGGCGATTTGCACCACCCGCATATGTCCTTCACCGACGGGTCCTATGATGGCCGTTTTCTGTTCATGAACGACAAGGCCAATACCCGCGTGGCGCGGGTACGCTGCGATGTCATGAAATGCGACAAGATCATCGAAGTCCCCAACGCGCATGACATCCACGGCCTGCGGCCGCAGAAATTCCCCCGCACGGGTTATGTCTTTGCCAATGGCGAACACGAGGCACCGCTGGTCAATGACGGCAAAGTGCTGGATGAACCATCGGAATATGTGAACATCTTCACCGCCATTGACGGCGACGAGATGGAAGTGGCCTGGCAGGTGATTGTCTCGGGCAACCTCGACAACACCGATTGCGACTACCAGGGCAAATATGCCTTCTCGACCTCCTACAACTCGGAAATGGGCATGAACCTGGCCGAGATGACCGAGAGCGAGATGGACCACGTCGTGGTCTTTAACCTGAAGGAAATCGAAAAAGGCATCGCAGCCGGCGACTATCAGGAATTGAAAGGCGTCAAGGTTGTCGATGGCCGCAAGGGTGCGGGCAACAAATACACCCGCTACATCCCCATCCCCAACTCCCCCCACGGTGTGAACGCGGCCCCAGACAAGCGCCACATCATGGTCAACGGCAAACTGTCGCCCACCGTTTCGGTGATTGATGTCGAAAAACTGGACGATCTGTTCAACAACGATGCCGATCCGCGTTCTGCCATCGTGGCCGAACCAGAGCTGGGCCTTGGGCCACTTCACACCGCCTTTGATAACAAAGGCCGCGCCTACACCACCCTGTTTCTCGACAGCCAGGTGGTGAAATGGGACATTGCCAAGGCGATTGAGGCCTATGCTGGCGGAAATGCCGACCCGATCCTTGAAAAGATCGACGTGCATTACCAGCCGGGTCACAACTCCACCTCGATGGGGGAAACCTCCGAGGCAGATGGCAAATGGCTGATCTCGATGAACAAGTTCTCGAAGGACCGCTTCCTGAACGTCGGGCCGCTGAAGCCCGAGAACGAGCAGCTGATCGACATCTCTGGCGATAAGATGAAGATTGTCCACGATGGCCCAACCTTTGCCGAACCCCACGACAGCATCATCGTGCACCGCTCCAAGGTGAACCCGGTGAATGTCTGGGATCGGAACGACCCGATGTGGGCGGATGCACGCGCCCAGGCCGAGGCAGACGGTGTGGATCTTGACGACTATCAGGAAGAGATCATCCGCGATGGCAACAAGGTCCGCGTCTATATGTCGAGCCAGGCGCCAAACTTCAGCCTCGAGAGCTTTAGCGTCAAGCAGGGCGATGAGGTCACCGTCTACGTCACCAACCTGGATGACATCGACGACCTGACTCACGGCTTCTGCATGGCCAACTTTGGCGTCGCAATGGAGGTTGGCCCGCAGGCCACAGCCTCGGTCACCTTTATTGCCGAACGTCCCGGCGTGCACTGGTTCTATTGCCAGTGGTTCTGCCACGCGCTGCACATGGAAATGCGCGGTCGGATGCTCGTCGAACCTCGGGGGGCCTAAGCAAGATGCGCTGGCTCCTGCTTATAACCCTGCTGATCGGGGGCGCCGCGCGCGCCGCCGACTGGCAGGTCCCCCATCGGGCGGGGGCCATCGCGGATACCCTCATGCAGGCGGCAGACGGGGATACCCTGTTTCTGGCGCCTGGCACCTATTATGAAAATCTGGTCCTGGATCGTCCTGTCACGCTGGACGGCCAGGGTCACGCCATACTGGATGGCAGCCAGCAGGGCAGCACCGTCACCGTCACCGGCCCCGGCGTTATCATACAGGGCATCACGGTGCAGGGGTCCGGTTCGGACCATGAAACAATCGACAGCGGCATTCAGCTGACCAAGACCGCCAAGGCCCCGGTGGTCCGCAACAATATCCTGCTGGGGAACCTTTACGGGGTCGACATCCACGGGGCGCGCGATGCCGTGGTGCAAAACAATGTGATCAAAGGTCGCCAGGATCGCCACATGAACCGACGCGGCAATGGTATCTATGTCTGGAACGCCCCCGGAGCGATCGTGGAAAACAACGATATTCGCTGGGGGCGCGACGGCATTTTTGTCAATTCCTCCAAGCGCAATATCTTTCGCGGCAATCTGTTTCGCGACCTGCGTTTTGCGGTGCACTACATGTATGCCGACAATTCCGAAGTCTCGGGCAATGTCTCTATCGGCAACCATCTGGGCTATGCGGTGATGTTTTCCACCCGCGTCAAGGTCACCAACAACATCTCTTTGAATGACCGCGATCACGGCGTGATGCTGAACTACACCAACAAGGGCATTATCCGGGGCAACTATGTCAAGAACGCCCGCAACAAATGCACTTTTCTGTACAATTCGCACAAGAACGAATTCTCTGACAACTGGTTCCAGGGCTGCGCCATCGGCATCCATTTCACTGCCGGCAGCGAAGGCAACAAGATGGCCGGCAATGCCTTTGTCGGCAATCGCCATCAGGTCAAATACGTCGCCTCCAAATGGGTCGAATGGTCCCATGAAGGGCGCGGCAACTACTGGTCCGACAATGCAGGTTTTGACGTCGATGGCGATGGCATTGCCGATAGCCCCTACCGGCCCAATGACAGTATGGACCATGTACTTTGGACCCAGCCTGCCGCCAAAATGCTGATGGGTTCGCCTGCGGTGCAACTGGTGCGCTGGTCGCAATCCACCTTTCCGGCGCTGCTGCCCGGTGGCGTGATCGACAGCGCCCCCCTGATGCGCCCGGTGAAACCCGCAGTGGCCAACAAGGTTGAAGAAAATGACTAAAACAGCTGCCTCCCCGGTTCTGGAAATCAAGGGGCTCGACAAGTTTCGCGGCAAGACCCAGGTGCTGCACGGCATTGACCTTTGCGTAAACGCAGGGGAGCGCCTGGCGCTTTTGGGCCATAACGGCGCAGGGAAATCCACCCTGATCAAGGCGGTTCTGGGGCTGATCCAGGCCGAAGGCGGCAGCATCCAGATCTGCGGTGCCCGCCCCGGCAGCGCGGCGGCGCGGTCTGATACCGCCTTTTTGCCCGAAGCGGTCAGCTTTCACCCCGCCCTGACAGGCCAGGAACAACTGACGATGTTTGACCGGCTGATGGGCGCAGGTGGGGATGTGAACGCCCTGTTGCAACGGGTTGGTCTTGGCGATGCAATGCAGCGCCGCATCGACACATACTCCAAGGGCATGCGCCAAAGGCTTGGCCTGGCGCAGGTGCTGCTGGGGCGACCGAAACTGGCGCTGCTGGATGAACCAACCAGCGGGCTGGACCCGATTTCCCGCCAGGATCTCTACGCCATCATTGATGAGCTGGCCGCCAAAGGCACCGCAGTGCTGATTGCCTCGCATGCGCTGACCGAAGTCGAAGCGCGCACCGATCGCATTGCCATCCTGCGCCAGGGCGTCAAGGTGGCGGATGACACGCTGGACAACCTATCGCGCAGGGCCGGCCTGCCGGTAAGGCTGCGGCTGCAGACAACGGGGCCGGATGCCGATCAGGTTGCGCGCAAAACCGGCGGGCGGCGCATCAATGGTGCCTCGGTCGAGATCATCTGCACGCCGCAAGACAAGATGGCCGAGCTGCGCCGCATTGCCAGCATGGGCGACACGGTCGTGGACATCGACATGCAGCCCCCCCGGCTGGAAGACCTCTATCGCTACTATTCAACCCAAGAGGAGCAAAGCTGATGCGTATCCTCGCAATTTTCCGCGCCGAAATGCTGATCCTGCGGCGCAATCTATGGATTGTCATGGCTACGCTGATCATGCTGGCCTTTGCACTGGCGCTGTCCTTTGCCGGCTCTGCGCCGACGGGGACGCTGGGGGTTGATATGCTCACCGTTTCGGTTGCTTCGATGACGACGCTCTCGGTCTATCTGGCACCTCTCTTGGCGCTGATGATGGGGTTCGACGCCATTTCCGGCGACCGGGATCGCGGCTCACTGGCTCTCTTGCTCAGCTATCCCGCCGGGCGTGCCGAGATCCTGTCCGGCAAGTTTCTGGCGCATCTGACCGCGCTGAGCATCGCCATGACCATCGGTTTTGGCGCGGCTGGTGCCTGCGCAGCCTGGTTTGGCGGCGCAGGCGCCGAAAGCCTGATCGCCCTGGCGCGCCTGGTCCTGACCTCGATCCTGCTCGGCGCGGTTTTTTTGCTGCTGGGCTATTGCCTGTCGGCACTGTCGGGCAGCACCACTGCTGCGGCGGGTCTGTCAGCCGGGCTCTGGCTGGTCTTTGTGGTGCTTTACGATCTGGCCCTGCTGGGGGCGGTGGTGATGGACAGCGACGGAATCTTTACCCAACAGCTGTTTCCCTGGGTCATGGTGGCCAACCCGGCCGATGCCTTCCGTCTGTGGAATATCGCCGCCTCTGAAAGCGTCGCCCTGACCAGTGGCATGGCCGGTGCCGCCGCCAGCCTGCCCGCCTGGGCCGCGCCGCTCTCGCTCCTGCTCTGGCCCGTGCTGGGCTTTGCCCTGGCCCGCACCGCATTCCAAAGGCTGGAACCATGAAACCACTTCAACACATCTCTGCACGCCCCCTGCCCAGCAGCCTGACCCGCAGCATGTGTCTTGTGCTGGCCTGCCTGGCGCTATCCGCCTGCCAGGAAGAAGAGGCCAAAGCAGCGCCAGAACCCATCGCCTTGACCGAAACAGCGCTGAGCTATTTTTGCCAGATGAACATCGCCGAACATGGTGGCCCCAAAGGTCAGGTTCACCTAAAAGGGCATCCCGCCCCGCTGTTCTTTGCCCAGGTGCGCGATCTGCTGGCCTATCTCAAGGGGCCCGAGCGCGAGGCCGATATCACCGCCGTTTATGTCAGCGATATGGGCGTCGCCAAAAGTTGGGACAGTCCCGGCCCTGGCAACTGGATCGCTGCCGCTGACGCTATCTTTGTGATAGACAGCCCGGTGGCCGGCGGCATGGGGGCACCCGAGATCGTGCCCTTTGCCCAACGCGCCGACGCCACTGCCTTTGCCACCCGGTACGGCGGTTCCCTTGCGACCCTTGATGAAATCCCTGCCGAGACCGTCCTGGCCCCCGTCGATCTAGATCTGATACTGGAGACCCCCTCATGACTTCCCGCCTGCCCCGCCGCCGGTTTCTTGCCATTTCCGCCGCCTGCCTGGCCGCTGGTCCGGTTACCGCCGCAGCGCATCAGGCGCGCTGGCAGGGCCGCGCAATGGGGGCTTCGGCCCATATGGTGATTTCCGGCCTCCCCCAAAGCGCAGCAGCCCCGATTTTTGCCAAGGTCGAGGCCGAATTGCTGCGACTGGAAGCCATCTTCAGCTTGTATCAGCCGGGCGCGCAGCTCGTCCGGCTCAACGCGCAGGGCCATCTGCGCGCGCCCGCACCAGAACTGCTGGATGTGCTCAGCTTGTCGGCAAGCCTGAATACGGCAAGCCACGGCGCCTTTGATCCCAGCATTCAGCCGTTGTGGCAGGCGCTCGCCCTTGGTCAGGAAACAGCTGCGGCTCCGCGGGGTTGGCACCATCTGCGCTATGACAGCCAGGAAATCCGTTTTCTGCGTCCTGGCATGGCGCTGACGCTCAATGGCATTGCCCAAGGTTATATCACCGATAAAATTGCCGATTTGCTGCGGGCCGAAGGACTGCAGAACCTGCTGCTGGACATGGGCGAGATTGCCGCCATGGGGCAGCGCCCAGAAGGACGGCCATGGCAGGCCGGTATTGTATCGCCAGACGGCGATCTGCGCGCCCGGCTCAGCCTGTCGGATCGCGCCCTTGCCACCTCGGCGGCGGCGGGTACACTGGTTGGCAACGGCACAAGCCATATTCTGGATCCGCGCAATGGCGAGGGCGCGCAGCCCAGCCGCCTGGTGTCGGTCAGCGCCCCACGGGCGGCCCTGGCGGATGGGCTGTCGACCGCGCTCTGCCTGTTGCCCAAACCCGCCGCCCCGGCCGTGATCGCCCAGTTCCCCGGTGCCCGATTGGAATACAGCAGCTAAACCGCATGGCTGGCGTCTATAGGCGCGCAGGTCGCGCCACAGGTCGCACAACCGGGCTGGCACAGGGAAACCTGGCCAGCGCGCCACACTGTTCAGGGCGTAAATCTGTGCAATTTACGCACAAGCGCTGATGCGGCGCTCCTTAGTGTGCAACAAATGATCAATCTTCCCAATATGATGCAAAAATGGGTAAAGCTTCCTTGCCTTAACCGCCCGGAATTTTTACCCTTTGGACAAGATCCGCCAAGGGTCGGCCAATCAAACCGGGGATAGCTTTATGTCAAAATCGATTTTGGGCGCAGTATCGCGCCGTCATTTTCTAGCCACCAGCGCTGCCACGGCCCTGACAGCGGGTCTGGGCCTTTCTGCAAGCAAAGCCTTGGCGGCAGAGCCGATCAAAGTGGCCGGCATCTACACAGTTCCGGTAGAACAACAGTGGGTCAGCCGCATCCATGTTGCCGCTCTCGCTGCGCAGGACCGTGGCGACATCGCTTACAGCTACTCTGAAAACACCTCGAATTCTGACTATTCCCGCGTCATGCGAGAATATGCCGAAAGCGGCTACACCTTGATCATCGGCGAAATCTTTGGCGTCGAAGCCGAAGCACGCGAAGTTATGGCCGATTACCCGGATGTTGCCTTCCTCATGGGCTCTTCCTTCAAAGAAGACGCGGCGGTACCAAACCTCGCAGTTTTTGACAACTACATCCAGGATGCCTCTTACCTATCGGGCATCGTGGCAGGCGCCATGTCCAAGACCGGCAATATCGGCATGGTTGGCGGCTTCCCGATCCCCGAAGTCAACCGCCTGATGCATGCCTTCATGTCCGGCGCGCGTGAAATGAACCCCGATATGAAATTCCAGGTCTCCTTCATCGGCTCCTGGTTCGATCCGCCAAAAGCCAAGGAAACAGCCTTTGCAATGATCGAGAACGGCGCGGATGTGCTCTATGCGGAACGGTTTGGCGTTTCGGATGCGGCCAAGGAAAAAGGCCTGCTGGCCATTGGCAATGTGATCGACACCCAGTCGGATTACCCCGATACGGTTGCCGCCTCGGCGCTGTGGCATTTTGAACCAACGCTGGATGCCGCCATTGCAGCGGTCAAAACCGGGAGCTTCACCGCCAAGGACTACGGCCCCTATTCCTATATGGCCAAGGGCGGCTGTTCACTGGCCCCCTACGGCACCTTTGAAGGTAAGATCCCGCAAGAGGCGCTGGATCTGGTAGCCCAGCGCACCCAGGCGATCAAGGATGGCTCCTATACGGTGGCCATTAATGATGAAGAGCCAAAATCCTCTTGATCTGGGCCTGATCGCATGAACAACACAACAAAGGCGCAGGTTGTCCTGCGCCTTCAAGGTATTACCAAACGCTTTGGTCCGGTCACGGCCAATGAAGGCGTGAGCTTTGATTTGCATCGCGGCGAAGTCATTGCCCTGCTGGGCGAAAACGGTGCCGGCAAGACCACGCTGATGAACATCCTGTTTGGCCAGTACACCGCGGATGAAGGCTCGGTTGAATTGTTTGGCCAGACGCTGCCCCCCGGCGCGCCCCGTGCAGCGCTGGATGCGGGCGTCGGCATGGTGCACCAGCATTTCACCCTGGCCGACAACCTGACCGTCTGGGAAAATATCGTACTGGGGGTTGATCCTCTGACCGCGCCGCGTCTCAAGCCTGCACAGGCCAAGGCCCGCATTCGCGCCCTGTCGGATCAGTTTCACCTGAAGGTGGACCCCAACGCCAAGGTGGGCCGCCTCACCGTCGGTGAACGCCAGCGGGTCGAAATCCTGAAAGCCCTTTACCGGGATGCCAAGATCCTGATTCTGGATGAACCCACCGCGGTGCTGACCCCACAAGAAGCAGAGGCGCTGTTCGCCACCCTGCGCGAGGCCATCGCAACCGGGCTGTCTGTCATCTTCATCAGCCACAAGCTGCACGAAGTCATGGCGATTTCGCACCGGGTTGTGGTGCTGCGCCACGGCAAACTGGCGGCCGAACGCGCCACCAATCAGACCAATCGCGAAGATCTGGCGGCCCTGATGGTCGGCACCGAAGTCAGCGCCCCCAGCATTGAAACCGCCGCGCCCGGTGCGCCGCTGCTATCGCTGCGCCGGGTCACCACCCCGGATCAGGGGGCCGCGCCCGGGCTGAAATCCCTGAACCTGGAACTGGCGGCCGGTCAGATCATCGGATTGGCCGGCGTCTCTGGCAATGGCCAGGCCGCCCTGTCGGATCTGTTGTCAGGGCTGATCACCCCAGCCAGCGGCGAGATGCAGCTGAACGGCACAGAGGTTCAGCGCTGGACGCCGCGCACCGCCATCGCCAAGGGCATCGCCCGCATTCCCGAAGACCGCCATAAAACCGGCACCATTGCCGATTTCGACCTGACCGAGAACGCGATTCTGGAAACCTATGCCAGCCGCTTCAGCCGCCGAGGCTGGATGAACTGGGCAAAGGCGCGCGCCTTCACCAAGGATCTGATCAATACATACGATGTGCGCTGCCCCGGCCCCGATATTCGCATTCGCCTGCTGTCTGGCGGCAATATGCAAAAGCTGATCCTGGGCCGCGTGCTGGAAGAGGCACCGCAAATCATTCTGGCCAACCAGCCAGTGCGCGGGCTTGATATTGGGGCGGTGAACTATGTACATGGCGCATTGGCCAAGGCCCGTGATCGTGGCGCGGCCGTGCTGCTGATATCCGAGGACCTGGATGAAATCATGCAACTTTCCGATGTGATCCATGTGATTTCTGAAGGGCGGCTCAGCCCCGGTTTTGGCCGCGGCACCATGCGCCCCGAAGATCTGGGGGCCTGGATGGCCGGCCATGGGTTTGACGCGGGAGCGCCAAATGCGGCTTGAACCGATTGCCGCCCCCAGCCCCGCCCGTCGCATTGTGCCGCCCCTGCTTGCGCTGCTGGCCACCTTCGCGGTGGCAACGCTGCTGGCGCTGATCGCCGGGGGCTATCCCTTTGCCGTCTTTGGCCTGATCGTGAAAGGCGCCTTTGGCTCCAAATTCGCCCTGCTGGAAACGCTCAACAGTGCCACGCCGCTGATCTTTACAGGGCTGGCCATTGCCGTGGCCTTTCGCGCCAAACTGTGGAACATCGGTGCCGAGGCGCAGCTTTATGCCGGGGCCGTGCTGACTGTGGTGCTGGGCACCGGGGCGCTGGGGCTGCCTGCCTATCTGATGCTGCCGCTTTGTGCCATCGCCGCAATGTTTGCCGGTGCCACGCTCTTGCTAGGGCCGGCGCTGCTGAAAACCCGGCTGGGCGTCGATGAGGTGGTCACCACCCTGTTGTTCAACTTCATCTTCTTGCTGTTTGTTTCCTACCTGCTGGAAGGCCCGCTGAAAGACCCGATGGGCATGGGCTGGCCAAAATCGGCCCGACTGCTGCCAGAGGCCCGCTTGCCACGTCTGGTCGAAGGGCTGCGGCTGCACTGGGGCTTTGGTCTGGCCTTGATCGCGGCACTGCTGGTCTGGGTGATCAACACCCGCACCACGCTGGGCTATGAGATGCGCGCCGTCGGCCAAAACGCCGAAGCCGCCGGTTTTGCCGGCATTCCAGTCACCAAAGTGATCCTCAAAACCGCACTCTTGTCTGGCGGGCTGGCAGGGCTGGCCGGCTTTTCCGAGGTCTCGGGCCTGAAGGGGGCGCTTACGCTCGATCTGTCACCCGGCTTTGGCTACACAGGCATCGTGGTTGCCATGCTGGCCCTGTTGCATCCGCTTGGTGTGGTGGTCGCGGCGCTGTTTGTGGCGGCGATCTTTGTTGGCGCCGACAGTATGAGCCGGGCCGCCGGTGTCCCCAGCTATATCGCCGATATCATGCTTGCCTCGGCGCTATTGTTCATGGTGCTGGCAATCCTGCTGACCAAATTCCGTGTGCGGAGAGACTGATATGGATCTGTTCGATATTCTGCTCTCGGCCAGTTTCTGGGCCGCCGCCATCCGCATTGCATCGCCCTTGATCTTTGCCACCCTGGGCGAGCTGATCTGCGAGCGCGCCGGGGTGCTGAACCTTGGCATCGAGGGCATCATGGTGGCCGGGGCCTTTGCCGGCTGGATTGCGGTCTGGGCGGGCCTGCCGCTGTGGGGCGGTGTGGCGGTGGCGATGCTCACCGGCATGATGCTGGGGCTGGTACATTCCATCCTCAGCGTGCCCTTTGGGCTCTCGCAGCATGTGGTGGGCATTGGCCTGACCCTGCTGGCCACTTCGCTGACCTTCTACACCTATCGCGTGGTCCTGCCCGAGGTATCATCGCCGCCCAAAATCACCGCCTTTCAACCCTATGAAATTCCACTGCTGTCGGACCTGCCGCTGGTTGGCCCGGCGCTGTTTTCGCAAACGCCGCTGACCTATGCCGGGTTTATCCTTGCGGCGCTGACGGCGCTGGTGCTCTACCGTACCCCGCTGGGGCTTGCGGTGCGCGCCGCCGGAGAGAACCCCGCTGCCGTGGCCGCACAGGGCCTGTCGGTGACCGCAATCCGCATGGGGGCGGTGATTGTTGGCTCTGGCTTTATGGCTGTGGGCGGTGCGTTTTTGACCCTTTCGGCCTTTGACAGCTTCTTTTTCGATATGGTGAACGGGCGCGGCTGGATCTGTATTGCACTGGTGGTCTTTGGCGCCTGGAAACCCGGCAAGGCGGTGATGGGCGCCATTCTGTTTGCCGCCTTTGATGCGCTGCAAATCCGCCTGCAACAGACCGGCATTGGTGCCGTGGTGCCCTATCAGGTCTTTCTGATGTTGCCCTATTTCCTATCCATTCTGGCCCTGGTGGTGATGTCCCGCCGCGCCGAGATCCCAGCGGCGCTGATGGTGCCGTTCAACAAGGGAGAGAGATGATGTTTGACCTGCTGATCAAGGGTGGCACCCTGCCCGACGGCACCCAGCGCGATATTGCCATCACAGGCACCCGCATTGCCGCAATCGAGCCAAAGATCGAGGCGCAGGCGCATGAGGTGATCGATGCGACAGGCGATCTGGTGGCGCCGCCCTTTGTCGATCCACATTTCCATCTGGATGCCACACTGTCTTACGGGCTGCCGCGGGTGAATGCCTCTGGCACCCTGCTGGAAGGCATCTCGCTGTGGGGAGAGCTGCGCGATCAGGCCACAGTTGATGAGATGGTCGAGCGGGCCCTGACCTATTGTGACTGGGCTGCCAGCCTCGGCCTGTTGACCATCCGCAGCCATGTGGACACCACGCCGGATCACCTCAACACCGTCACCGCCATGCTGGAGGTGCGCGAAAAGGTGAAAGACTACATCGACCTGCAATTGGTCGCCTTCCCGCAGGACGGGCTGTACCGCAGCCCCACGGGGCGCGAGAACCTGTTGCGCGCACTGGATATGGGCGTCGAGGTTGTCGGTGGCATCCCGCATTTTGAGCGCACCATGGCCGATGGTGCCGCTTCGCTACGCGATCTATGCGAGATCGCTGCCCAGCGTGGCCTGATGGTGGATATACACTGCGACGAGAGCGACGATCCCCTGTCGCGCCATATCGAGACCCTCGCCTATGAGGCCCAGCGGCTGGGACTGCAGGGGCGGGTTGCCGGGTCGCATCTGACCTCGATGCATTCGATGGACAATTACTACGTCTCCAAACTGCTGCCGCTGATCGCCGAGGCCGGGATCTCTGCCATCCCCAACCCGCTGATCAACATCGTGTTGCAGGGCCGCCATGACAGCTATCCCAAACGGCGTGGGCTGACGCGGGTAAAGGAAATGCAGGCGCATGGCATCCCGGTTGGCTGGGGTCAGGACTGCGTGCGCGATCCCTGGTACTCATTGGGCACCGGCGACATGCTGGACGTGGCCTTTATGGGGCTACATGTGGCGCAGATGACCCACCCGGATGAAATGGCCCGCTGTTTCACCATGGTGACCGAGACCAACGCGCAGATCACTGGTGCGCAGGACTACGGGCTCAAGCGCGGCGCGCAGGCCTCTTTGGTGGTGCTGGACGCGGCCAATCCCACCGAGGCCGTCCGCCTGCGCCCCGCCCGTCTGGCCGTCGTGGCAAAGGGCAAGGTAATCGCCCGCAGCCCCCGTGGTGATGCCAAGCTGGCACTGCCCGGTCGCCCGACCTCAGTACGGCGGCGTCATAGCCCCGGGGCTTGACCCCTCAGAAAATGCAGCCTAGCTAAGAGGCAGGCCGTAGACGCCTGCCTCCCGCTGACGCTTTGTCTTGGTAAAGCTCTACAACGTCCAATGACGATCTCTTTCCGCCAATCGCGCGGATGGCAACGCGGGTCCCATCTTCATCTAGGCGATTGACTTGAGAGATATGGGATATGACTGACACCCCCACCAATACCTTCACCAATGGCCCATTGGGGGCCATCTATGTCAAAACTGCGCTGCCGATCATTCTGGTGATGGGCATGAATGGCCTGCTGTCGGTGACCGATGCGCTGTTTCTGGGCATCTATGTCGGACCGGATGCGCTGGCTGCCGTCACCTTGATGTTTCCAATCTACATGCTGATTGTGGCGCTTTCGACGCTGGTCTCAAACGGCATGTCCAGCC
Organism: Pseudophaeobacter profundi; assembly: GCF_029697505.1. Taxonomy (GTDB): domain Bacteria; phylum Pseudomonadota; class Alphaproteobacteria; order Rhodobacterales; family Rhodobacteraceae; genus Pseudophaeobacter; species Pseudophaeobacter profundi. The sequence continues at coordinate 152,491 of NZ_JARJEF010000009.1, forward strand.
TGCTGGCGCGGGCCTTTGGGGCGCAAGACCTTACCCGCGCGCGCGGCATATTTGCAGGCGCGCATGGGCTGGCGCTTGGCCTTGGGCTGGCGCTTGTTGTTCTGTTCTTCTTTCTCGGCCGCCCCATGGCGCTGCTGATTGCCGGGGGGGCAGAACACTTGGCCCAGATGGGACTGATTTACCTGCAAATCACCGTGTTTTTCTCCCCCCTGCTGTTTGTGCTCTCGGTCAATTCGGACGCGCTGCGCAACGAGGGGCGGGTTGGTTTTATGGCACTGATGAGCCTGCTGGTCTCGCTCGCCAATATCGGCTTCAACTATGTACTGATTGCCCTGCTTGATATGGGCGTGGCCGGGTCGGCCTATGGCACGGCGGCGGCGCAGGCGCTGGCCTTTGCCATCATCCTGTGTTTCCGCCTCATCGGCCCAACCGAGCTGCGCCCGGCAGTGCTGCTGCGCAATTCCATGCTGCGCCACTGGGGGCGAATTCTGGCGCTGGGGGCACCGCAAAGTCTCAACTTTCTGGGGCTCGCGCTGGGGTCTGCGGCGATCATCACGGCGCTGCAGTGGTTTGGCGGTGCCAACTATCCAGACACGGTATCGGCCTACGGCATCATCACCCGCGTTATCACCTTTGCCTTCCTGCCGCTTTTGGGCCTGTCCTTTGCGATGCAGACCATCACCGGCAACAACTACGGCGCAGAGCTGTGGCACCGCTCTGATGCCAGCCTGCAGATCGCGCTGGTCGCCGCCTTTGTCTATTGCACCCTGGTCCAGGTGGTGGTGATGAATTTGCCGACGCAGATCGCCGGTGCCTTTGTCGAAGACCGGGCCGTGATTGCCGAGGTGGCCCGCATCCTGCCGGTGATGACCTGTGTTTTCTTCCTGATGGGGCCGCTGATGATGATGGCAAGTTATTTTCAGGCCATCGGCTCTGCCACCAGAGCCGCCATTCTGGGGCTCAGCAAGACCTACGCCTTTGCAATCCCGCTGACTTTTCTGCTGCCGCTGCTGTTTGGTGAAATCGGTGTCTGGTATGCAGGACCAATGGCCGAAGTCATGCTGGCGGCACTCACCCTGCTGGTGCTGTGGAAATTGGCCCGGGAAACCCGGCTGCGCTGGGGCTTGTTCCAGCCCAAAGGCCACCAGAGCTGACGCGAGAAACGGGGCGATAGGCAGGTGTTTTCCCTATCGTCCCGCTTTATACATTTAGCAGACGACCAAGGGTCAGGTCTCAAACCCCAAGGAAGCGATCGGTCAGATCCGGCGTCAGCGCCATCATGTCCCCGGCCCAGACAGTCTGCCCTTTGTTCAGGATCACCGCCTTGTCGGCCACTTGGGCCAGCTCTTTCAGGGTTTTGTCCACCACCAGAATAGCCATGCCGGTTTGCGATTTCAGCTGGGCTATGGCGGCCCAGATTTCCTGCCGCACCACAGGTGCCAGGCCTTCGGTGGCTTCGTCCAGAATCAACAGGCGCGGGTTGGTCATCAACGCGCGGCCAATCGCCAGCATCTGCTGTTCGCCGCCCGACAAGGACGCCGCCTTCTGGCTGCGCCGTTCTGCCAGACGCGGAAACAGCGCCGCAACCTTGTCAAAGGTCCAATCGCCTGGGCGGGCGGCTGCGGTCAGGTTTTCCTCAACCGTCAGCGGCGCAAAACACCGTCGTCCTTCGGGCACCAGACCAATGCCCAGCCGGGCAATCCGATGCGATTTCATCTGCCGCAGATCCGCCCCGGCGAACTCCAACTCGCCAGCAGACGCAGCAAGCATGCCACAGATCACCTTGATCGTGGTGCTCTTGCCCATGCCATTACGCCCCATCAGGGCCAGAACTTCGCCCTCACCAATCGACAGATCGACGCCAAACAAGGCCTGCGAGGGACCGTAAGAGGCGTTCAGCCCCCGAACTTTCAACAGGCTCATGTCAGCTCCTCTTCGCCAAGATAGGCGCGGCGCACCTCTGGATTGGTGCGAATTTCATCTGCCGTGCCGGTGGCGATGACCGTCCCGTAAACCAGCACCGATATACGGTCCGCCAGGGCAAAGACGGCGTCCATATCATGTTCCACCAACAGGATCGGTGCCTCTTGACGCAAACCATCCAGAAACCCGGTGAGCTCTTTCGAGCCACTAGCCCCAAGCCCCGCCATGGGTTCATCCATGAGGAACAATCGTGGTTTCAGAGTCAGTGCCACAGCCACCTCTAGCTGGCGGCGCTGCCCATGAGACAGATCGGCAGTGCGCGCCTGTGCGGCGGCTTCCAGGCCCACCCGCGCCAAGGATTCATGCGCGGTATCGAGCAACGCCTTGTCCTTCATCACATTGCGAAACAGCCCCAGGCCACCGCCGCGCGCGCGACGCGCGCCCAGGGCCCCCAGCACCGCATTTTGCAGCACCGAGAATTCCATTGCCAGCGATGAGATTTGAAAGGTCCGCCCCAGCCCCATGCGCGCCCGCGCCACGGTATCCAGTGCGGTTACATCCCGGCCCAGCACCTCTATCCGGCCGGCATCCGGCGTCAGCCCGCCCGAGATCTGCTTGATCAGGGTGGATTTCCCTGCGCCATTGGGACCGATCAGCGCGTGGATTTCTCCCGGGCGCAGGTCAAGCGAAACATCATTGCTGGCCTTGAGCGCGCCAAAGCTTTTGCTCAGATGTTCGACCTTCAGAACCAGATCAGTCATGTGCAACCTCCCGGCCCAAAAGCGCGCCAATCAGCCCGCCACGGGCAAACAGCACCATGCCCAGCAGCAAAAGCCCCAGAAAGATCTGCCAATATTCGCTGATCCCGCCAAGGAGGTGTTCAAGCAGGATATAGACCGCCGCGCCCACCAGCGGACCATACAGCCGCCCCACCCCGCCAAGAATGACAAAGATCATGATCTCGCCACTGGTGTGCCAGCTGAGCATCGTCGGGCTGACAAACCGATTGAGATCAGCAAACAGCGCCCCGGCCAATCCGGTGATCGCGCCCGAGATAACAAAAGCCATGAGCCGCAGCTTGAACGGGGTCAGCCCCACGGTTTCCACCCGTTCTTGCGATTGGCGCGCCGCAGACAGGGCCAGCCCAAAGGCCGATTGCGCCAGACGCGCCGCGAACCACAGCGCCAGACAGAGAATGACAAAGGTGACGCCAAAGAACTGGATCGGATCAAGGGTATTCAGCCCCGGCATTTCATTGCGCACCCAGATCGACAGCCCGTCTTCGCCGCCATAGGCGGACCAGCTGATGGCGAAGTAATAAAGCATCTGCCCAAAGGCCAAGGTGATCATGATGAAATAAACGCCCGAAGTGCGCAGAGACAACGCCCCGATCACCAGCGCCGCGGCGGCGCTTGCCAGCACGGCCACCAGCCAGATCAGCGGCATCTGATTGCTGCCCTCAAACAAAAACGGCCAGGTAAACAGCGGCTCATAATTCTGCGCATGGGCTGCCAGAATGCCCATGGCATAGCCGCCAATGCCAAAAAACGCCGCGTGGCCAAGGCTGACCAGGCCGCCCAGCCCCAGGGCGATGTTCAACCCGACGCCCGCCAGCGCCAGGATGGCGACTTTGGTGGCCAGGGTGATGACAAAGGGGTCGTCCATTTGCCACGCCATAAGCGGCACCGCCAGCAGGGCCAATAGCATCCCTGCGTTGAAAAACTTTTCGCGCCCCATCTTATGCGCTCCCCCCGAATAGGCCGGATGGGCGTACCAAAAGCACAGCCGCCATCAGGATATAGATCAACATAGAGGCCAAAGAGGCCCCCAACGAGGCGGCGGCAGCAGGCTCCATCAAGAGCGCAAACAGCCGTGGCAGGAACACGCCGCCAAGGGTATCCGTCAACCCCACCAAAAGCGCGCCAACCAGCGCCCCCTTGATCGAGCCGATACCGCCAATGACGATCACCACAAAGGCCAGGATCAGCACCGGCTCCCCCATGCCTACCTGCACCGACTGGATTGCGCCAACCAGTGCGCCTGCCAGCCCCGCCAGCGCAGCGCCCAGCGCAAAGACCAGGGTATAGAGCTTGGAAATATCAACGCCCAGTGCCGCGATCATCTCGCGGTCGGCTTCGCCTGCGCGGATCTGCACGCCAATGCGGGTGCGGGCAATCAGCCAGAACAAGCCAGCGCCCACCATCAGGCCAATCACGATGATCGCCAGACGGTAGAGCGGATACTGAATGCCCCCCGGCAGCGTCACCGGACCGGACAGGTAATCCGGCACATCCAGAAACAGCGGGAAAGAGCCAAACAGCCAGCGGGTGCCTTCGGAAAAGATCAGGATCAGCGCAAAGGTCGCCAGGACCTGGTCCAGATGGTCGCGATCATACAGGCGACGGATGACCGTGACCTCGACCAGCGCACCGGCAGCAGCAGCAGCGGCAAGACTGGCGATCAGCGCCAGCACAAAGGATCCGGTCCAGCCCGCGACAGCGGCGGCGGCAAAGGCCCCCACCATATACAGCGCGCCATGGGCGAGGTTGATCAACCCCATGACACCAAAGACCAGCGTCAGACCAGCAGCCATCAGGAAGAGCATGACCCCGAACTGTAACCCGTTCAGGACCTGCTCAAGAATGAGAATAAGAGACATGGGGGTTTCTTTCCTTGGGTCGGGGCCGCGCCACAGCGCGGCCCCACCGTTCAAGGTCTATTACATATTGCACTCGGATGCGTAGGCATCCGCGTGATCGGTCAGGCCAGTGGCAATGATCTTGTTGGTAAAGACATCGCCTTCCTGGATCACTTCGCGCACATAGATGTTTTGCACCGGGTGGTGGTTGTTGCCAAATTTGAAGTCACCACGCACGGAGTCAAAATCAGCCGCTTCCAGGGCCGCGCGGAAGGCGTCCTGGTCCTTGACATCGGCCTTGTCCAGCGCACTGAGGATCAGATTGGCGGTATCAAACCCCTGGCTGGCATAAAGCGACGGCAAACGGCCGTATTTGGCCTGGAAGTCAGCAACAAAGGCCACATTGGCCGCATTGTCGATATCCTTGTTCCACTGCGAGGTGTTCTTGATGCCCAGCGCCGCGGCCCCAACCGCCTGCAGGATACCCTGATCAAAGCTAAAGGCCGGGCCAACAACCGGCAGGTCCACGCCGCTGTCGGCATATTGCTTGAGGAAGGAAATCCCCATGCCACCGGGCAGGAAGAAATAAACTGAATCGGCACCCGATGCCCGGATCTGCGCAATCTCGGCAGCGTAGTCGGTCTGGCCCAGCTTGGTGTAGATTTCACCCGCCAGTTCCCCGCCATACATCCGCTTGTAGCCGGTCAGCGCATCCTTGCCCGCCGGATAGTTCGGCGCCAGGATAAAGCTGTTTTTCAGGCCGGCATCATTGGCATAGGCCCCTGCCGCTTCGTGCAGGTTATCGTTCTGCCAGGCGACGTTGAAATAGTTCTTGTGGCAGCGCTTGCCAGCCAGCGCCGAAGGCCCGGCATTGGGCGAGAGGTAGAACACATCCTGCGCCGTTGCTGCTGGCACCACGGCCATCGCCAGGTTCGACCAGATGATGCCGGTCATGATATCCACCTTTTCAGACTGGATCATGCGGTCGGCGATCTGTACCGCGCTTTCTGGTTTGCGCTGGTCGTCCTCAATCACCACCTCGACATCGTCGCGGCCTGCGGCTTCAATCGCCAGCATAAAGCCATCGCGCACATCCACGCCCAGCCCGGCACCGCCGCCGGACAGGGTGGTAATCATGCCGATCTTGGTCTCGGCCTGGGCCGCCAGGGCCAGCGTCGACACAGCCGTTGCCACTGCAAGTGATTTTAGAATTTTCATGTCTTACATACTCCCATAGTACTTCAGGTTTTCGCCCCGCGTTGGCCGCAGGTGCATGGCGTTACTATTCCCGCATCCGACGGGCGGCGCCAGTTATTCTTGCCCCATTCCGCGCGCTCTCTGGCGGAGCCTTGGCCGGACAGGGGCCCCGCAGTCTATCGCGGGCAGATCTTGAAGAAACTGTAAGCGGCATCCTGCTTTTGTTTCAAGGTTAAAATATTAAACCCTAAAATACAGCCTGTCTTACTGGCAGGAAATCTGCCAGCGCCAGCGCAGAACGCCGGGAAAAAGACTGGCAGCTGCGATGCAGAAATGCGCAGGATTGCAACGGCCTGCCCCCAACGCAGGCAGCGCGATAAATCCCGCGCGAAGGGTGCAGCGCTTCAGCGGGCCTTTTGCTGTAACCGGTTAAAACTCATAGAAATATGCGCGCGCTGAATATGCGCCACCGCTTCGACATCGCCCGACTTCAAGGCGCATTGGATGGCCTCCAGCTGATGTTGGAAGATCTTGAACTCCTCTTCCAGATCCAGCTGCGCTTCCTCTGCCGCCCTCAGCCAGAGCCGCTTGGTCTGAAAATACAGCCGCTCCAGCGTCTGGCGCAGCGGCTGATTGGCTGTCAGCTCTTGCAGGGTTAGAAATACATCGATGTCAAACTGGGTAAAGGCCCGTGCCGTGCCACTTTGTACAATGGCCGCGCCACGCAGGACCAATTGATCAAAACGGGCAATATATCCGAAATCCGGCGGCACCGGATCCAGCCGCCCGGTCATGGCCGTCAGCTCCACCCGTAGTCGGTAGACCTGTTCCAGCGCATCAAAATCCGCATCGGTCACCAGCGTCCCCACCCCGTGGAAGGACTGCACCAGACCCTCATCCTCGAGCCGGGCCAGAACCCGGCGAATCGGCGTGCGGCTGGTGCCGAATTCTTCCGCCAGGGCTGCCTCGGAAAGGCGCATCCCCGGCAGATAATCGAGCAGGCAAATCCGCTGACGGATTTCATGGTGCATCAGGGCATGACGATCCCGCACCGTCAGCCCCTCATCTGCCAATGCCTCTTGCGTCGAAGGAGGCTGGGTCACCTAAAGATATCCCCCAAGTTTCTGTAGCACGGATAGGCATTGATCCAGCTGATCCAGGGATAGATACTCATCCGCCTTATGCGCCTGATTGATTGAACCTGGGCCACAGACCACCACATCCATGCCCATAGCCTGGAAAATGCCGGCCTCGGTCCCAAAGGCGACCAGATCGGCCCCATTGGCCCCGGTGAGTTCGGACATGATACGGCGGGCCTCATTCTCGGCCATAGGCTCCAGCCCTGCCACTTCGCCAATGGTTTCCACCGTGATATCCGCCTCGGGATAGATCTGGCGCATCTCTGGTAAGAGCTCTTCTTCGCAGAGGCGGCGCAGCGCGGTTTTGACAAAATCCGCGTCACGGGCGCAGACCGGGCGCATTTCCCAATCGACCTGTGCCTTTGGGGCGATCACATTATAGGCCACACCACCCTGCATCGCCCCCACATTTACCGTCGTCCAAGGCGGATCAAATCGGCTGCCAACAGGGGCCATGCCGCGCAGGCGCTGTTTCAGCTGCAACAGTTCTGACACATAGCGCACTGCATATTCCACCGCGTTGACGCCAAGGTCGGGGGCAGAGCCGTGCCCAGGCAGGCCATGGAAATGGGTGCTATACTCATAGCAGCCTTTGTGCCCCTCGATCACCCGCATCTCGGTTGGTTCTCCGATGATGGCAACGCCGGGCAGTATCCCGCGCGCTGCCAGATCTTCGGCAAGATGCTGCGCGCCCAAACAGCCGACTTCCTCGTCGTAGGTAAAGGCAAAGTGGATTGGCCGGGCATTGACCTGGGTCGCATAGATCGGCGCCATGGCCAGGGTCGCCGCGATAAACCCCTTCATGTCGCAGCTGCCGCGCCCATAAAGCCGCCCGTCGCGCTCCTCCATATTGAAGGGGTCGCTGCTCCAGTCCTGATCCGTGACCGGCACCACATCGCTGTGCCCCGACAGCAAAATCCCACCGTCGACTTCTGGGCCAAGGGTCGCAAAGAGATTGGCCTTGCGACCACAGGGCGAGGTGGTGAAATCGATCTTGGCACCACAATCGTCCAGCAGGCCTGCTGCATAGGTGATCAGCGCCTGATTGCTCTCGCTCGAGACCGAGGGAAAGGCAATCAGATCATTGAGAATTTCCCGTGTGCGGGCATGCAGCTCCATCGCATCAGTCCTTGACGAAGAGCTTACGCTCGATGTTGCACAGCGGCTCGGCCGATCCGGTTTCGGTGATCAAGATGGTCTCGGTGGTTTCCAATCCCCAGGTATCCATCCAGAGCGCGGGCATGAAGTGGAACACCATCCCCGGCTCTAGCACGGTTTCATCCTCGCTACGGATAGACGCGCTGCGCTCGCCCCAGTCTGGCGGATAGCTGAGACCGATAGGATAACCGCAGCGCCCTTCCCGGTGGATGCCATGACTTTTCAGCACGCCGACAAAGGCATTGGCAATGTCACAGGTGCGATTTCCCGCCCGCGCCGCCTCTAGCCCGGCAGAAATTCCTTCCAGCTGGGCTGCCTCGGCATCCAGCACCTCTTGTGGGGGTTTGCCCAGATAGACCGTCCGGGATAGCGGCGCATGATAGCGACGGTAGCAGCCGGACAGCTCAAAAAAGGTGGCTTCCCCCTCTCGCATCGGGGCACCATCCCAAGTCAGATGGGCAGCGGTGGCATCCAGCCCCGACGGCGTCAGCGGCACAATCGCCGGATAGTCACCCCAGAGATCATCAACCCCGGTGATGCCGGCATGATAGATATCCGCCACCAGATCATTCTTGCGCAGGCCAGGCTCGGCCCGGTCGATCGCGGTAGACATGACCTTTCCCGTGATGCGCGCCGCCTTGCGGATAAAATCGATCTCGTCGTCGGATTTTACCAGGCGCTGCCAGTTGACCAATGCAGTGGCATCCAGAAGATGCGCCTGCGGCAAGGCCTCGGCCAGCACCATATGCGCCTTGGCAGAGTAGTAGTAATTCTCCATCTCGACGCCAATTCGCGCCCCGGCAAAGCCCAGCCGGGTGATATGTTCAGCCAGATCCTGCATCGGGTGACACTGGGTTGACTGCACATAATGGTCGCCATAGCCAAAGATCTGGTCCGCCCCCATCCAGCAGGTGCGCCCGGCACCAATACTGTCCATATGGCGCCCCCACCAGATCGGCTCTCCCTCCAGCCCCAGCAGGACCCCCTGATGCACATAAAATGACCACCCGTCATAGCCAGTCAGCCAGGCCTGATTTGACGGATCAGTGACAAAAAGCAGCTCGATCCCCGCCTGCTGCATGGCAGCGCGGGTCTTGGCAATTCGGCGGGTATATTCAGCACGGCTGAACGGGGCGTTTCCTGGGGCCAATGAGGTGTCCTTTCGAACATAGAATTTCATGATGTGTACAACACCAGTGATGATTTGGTGTTTGATAGGAATTACTGGCACAATTCACTATAAACGCAAGTGATTCATTTCGTGTTGTACACAAATTTACCGATTACACGTGACGGCTCTCAAACACATCCTGCCAAATAGCGACAGCCGGAACCACGAGGATGGCCTGGCGCGCTATTGCTCAGCGATGGGGATACGGGATGGTGCGGCACCCGCCTGGTGAGAAAATACAGCATGAACGGACACGAAGCCGCCACTGAGCCTATGGAAGATGACTCTTTCCGCATGCTTAGATGCATAGGGAGGAGCGCCAGAACATCGAGGCGTGGGTTCTAAGGGCTCTCGATACAGAAATGCTGCAACAAAGGGAAAGGATCAAACAGAAGACATTCCAAGCACGACGCTTGCACCACAGCCAACGTGCCGACCCAGCAACGGCCCCCGCGAAGCTATCTGAATCGTGATGGCACTGGCGGTGTGTCAGGCGTTTTCTGGGCGGTAGATGCAATCGGCAAGCGTGCCCCGGTTCAGATCGGCAACAAAGGCTGCTTCGGCCTGGGCAAGCCGCGCCTTCAATCGGCAATGCGGCGTCAGGGTACAGGCGTTGCCACTGACTGCGAAACATTCCACCAGAGCCTGATCGGCCTCAAGACGGGCAATCACATCCCCCAGCCGAATATCTTCGGCAGGATGCGCAAGGGTTGCGCCGCCGCCACCGCCCCGGCGGGTTTGCAGATACCCCGCCCCCGCAAGAGCCGAGATCACCTTGGCCAGATGATTGCGAGAGACACGGAATTCGTCGGCCAGTTCAGCCGTGGTGAACGGCCGGTCGGGGTCACCCGCCATCCGCATCAACACACGCAAGCCAAAATCGGTGAAAGAGGTGAGGCGCAAGGTCGCAGTCCTGATTTGGTAATTGATATGCCTATTCAGCGGGTGGTATGCGCATCCTAACTACCAATTCGCCGCGGCGCATGCAAGGCCGGGCGCCCAGCCCTAGAAAGAGCCTGCGATGAACGATCTCTCTGCCCGCCAAGCCCCGCAGGAAACCGGCGCCCTGTGCCCCCACCTGCCCCCGGAAGAAGACACGATCCTCGCCTGGTGCCGCAGGGCTATCGCCCCCGATATGACCCAGACAGAGGAGCTGTGAATGCACGACTCTGCAACTGATGCCCTGACAGACGTCCAGACCGAGGCACTGATCTCGCATATCCGCACCCGCTATCACGATACGCACCGAAGAGAATTCCCGGATCTGATCAGGCTTGCCCGCAAGGTCGAGACCACCCATGCCACAGACCCCAACACGCCACATGGCCTAACCCATGCGCTTGAGGTGATGATTGCAGAGCTTGAGGCCCATATGCACGAAGAGGAAGAGATCATCTTTCCCGCCGCCCGCACCGGGGCTGCCGGGCTTGCAACGGCGGCCATTCCCGGCCTGCGCAGCGCCCATGACGCGCATGAGGCAGCGCTGAACCAGATCGCGGCGATCACCCATGGCTTCCGGCTGCCCCTCAACGCCTGCCGGAGTTGGCGGCGCCTTTATCACGGGCTCGGCAAGCTGGCCGAAGATCTGGACGAGCATATTTACCTCGAGAACGAGGTGCTGTTCCCGCGCCTCGGAACGCAGGCATGACTGCCGAACGAAAGGATCGAAATTGAGCATGATCAGCGAAACGCCGCGGCCGTCGCGGCCCGGCGAAGGGGCGGTGGCGCGTTTGTCCTGCCTGGCACTTCAGCCGATCCTGTCGCGTATCGTGCGCCGGATCGCAAAGAAGCATTCTTCACTCTTTGCACGGCTTGGGCCGCACCAGACAACAGACTTCCTGATCGATCCGGTGGAACTGCCCTTCGCGCTGCATCTGCGCCCGGACCCGCAGGCGCTGGTGTTCCGCGCCGTGCCCCGCCATGCGGCACCGCAGGCAGGCGCGGTGATCCGGGGCCGTTTCCTGCTGCTGCTGGAACTGGTCGATGCCGAAGAGGACGGCGACGCGGCCTTCTTCTCGCGCGATCTGGAGGTTTCGGGCGATACCGAGGCGGTAGTACGGCTCAGGAATGCGCTCGACGATATGGAGGACTCGCTGGCCGAGGAAACCGCCGGAATGTTCGGCCCGCCAGGCCGGGCGATCCTGGCCCGGTTCAGGCGGGCCTATCTCAACACCAGCACAGAAGAAGAAAACCCATGAGCCTTGCTGAACTGATCTGCCCGGCTGGAACCCCTGCCGCCCTGCGCACGGCTGTCGATGCCGGTGCCGATGCCGTCTATTGCGGGTTCCAGGACGCCACAAACGCGCGCAATTTTCCGGGGTTGAATTTCACCCCCGACGAACTTGCCGCCTCTGTCAGCTATGCGCATGCAAAGCGCACCAAGGTCCTGTTGGCGCTGAATACCTATCCGCCTGCAGGCAAGGTCGATCTGTGGCGCCAGGCCGCCGACACCGGGGCGCGGCTGGGGGTCGATGCCTTTATCGTCGCGGACATGGGGGTGGCCGACTACATCGCCCGCACCCATCCACAGGTCCGCCTGCACCTGTCAGTCCAGGCCGCCGCCTCCAGCCCCGAGGCAATCCGGTACTACTGCGAGAGTTTTGGCGTCAAGCGCGTGGTGCTGCCCCGTATCCTGACGATCCCGGAAATCCGCCAGATCCGCGGGGAAATCCCCTGTGAGATCGAAACCTTCATCTTTGGCAATCATGGACTGATGGTAGAGGGCCGGTGCAGCCTGACCAACTATCTGACGGGGCAATCGACCAACATGGATGGGGTCTGCTCGCCCGCGTCCGACGTCGAATATGCCCGCCACGCCGATGGCTCGATGGCCTCGCAGCTTGCGGGTTTCACCATCGACCAGTTTGGCCCGGACGAAAAGGCAGGCTACCCGACAATCTGCAAGGGGCGCTATACCGCCCCCAACCGGCCCCAAGGCTACTACGCCTTTGAGGAACCGGTAAGCCTGAACCTCTCGCGGCTCTTGCCCGAACTGATCGAGGCAGGGGTGCATGCCTTCAAGATTGAGGGGCGACAGCGTTCCAAAAGCTATGTCCGCGGTGTGGTGCGGGCCTTTCGGGCTGCGGTGGACGACATCAAGGCAGGACGTGAGGCGAATATCGCCGACCTGGTCGCGCTGACCGAGGGGCAGAAACAGACCCAGGGCGCCTTCGAGACGAAGAAATGGAGATAACCCTGATGACAAAATTGACGCTCGGCCCCGTCGCCTATCACTGGTCCGCCGAGATGCGCCGAGATTTCTATGCCCGCATCGCTGACGAGGCCCCGGTGGACGAGGTCTATCTCGGCGAAGTGATCTGCTCCAAGCGCGCCCCCTTCCACGAACCCGACCTGCCCGCGACGATCGAGCGGCTGCAGAGGGCTGGCAAGCTGGTGATCCTCTCGACCCTGGCCGAGGTAATGCTGAAGCGAGAGCGCAAGGCAACCGAGGATCTGGCTGCGATGGAGGTGCCCGAAATCGAGATCAACAACGCGGCGGGCCTGTTTGCGCGGGGCAAACGCCCGCACCGGATCGGGCCCTTCATGAACGCCTATAACGAAGCGACAATCGCATGGATGGCCCGGCAGGGGGCGACCCATATCTGCCTGCCCAGCGAAATGCCTGCCCCGGCCATCGCCGCCGCCGCGCAGGCCGCGCGCCATCTTGGTCTCGGCGTGGAAGTCCAGGCCTTTGGCCGCGCCTCGCTTGCGGTTTCGGCGCGCTGCTACCACGCCCGCGCCCATGGCCGCACCAAGGACAACTGCCAGTTCGTCTGCGAAGAGGACGCCGACGGGATGCCGCTGCGCACACGTGACGATCAGCCAATCCTGCGGGTAAACGGTATCCAGACCCAATCCGAGAGCTATATCGATCTTCTGCCCGAAACTACGCGTCTGGTGTCAGAGGGGGTCACCCATCTGCGTCTGATGCCGCAGGCGGTCGATATGGTTGCCGTCGCACAACTGTTCCGCGATGTGCTGGACGGCAAGATGCCAATGGCTGAGGCCGATAGCCAGCTGGCAGAACTGAGCGGCGATACAGGCCTGAGCAACGGCTTCTATCATGGCGCGGCAGGCTATCGTCGCATCGCCATGGCCGCGCCAGTGTGACTGCGACAGCGGCAAGCCGATGTCAGCGCCACACCGCGCCCTGTTTCTGACGGGCGGCGCCTGGGCAATTGTAGCCGTCGCGCTGGCCAACTGGGACACAGGATTTAAAATCCCCAAGCCGCCGCTGGGCAGCTTGGTCGCTTGGCACGCATATGAAATGGTCTTTGACTTCGCCGCCGTCATGTTTGCCGGCTACGCCTTGACCGCAATGACAAGCTGGCGCGGCAAACCAACCCTGTCGCGGCTGGCGCTAGCGGTCTTGCTGTCGCCCTGATGTCTGGCGCGAATACGGCCGCTTTTTAGTCTGCTTCCCAGTGAGTGCCGCCATACAACACACCATATTTCACCCCACTCAAGGAAAGCATATGAGCTAGATCGAAAGAAATCCGACGGAAAGAATGGGGCGCGTAAGCGGATGATTAAAAACGAAAAAGGCCGCCAGAGGCGACCAATTCACTGCCAACAACAAGGTATGATGGCGGAGACGAAGTCCGCCTTGTGACATTCCAACATGTTCCATAAAGCACCATAAAACAGATACTTACCTAACCAGTTGTTCTTGAATGTTCCAGTGGCGTCCCCCATATTCCTATCATTTATGGGGGACGGAATGGCGGACGGCGAAAACACCATTGGCGAGAGCGCTCCAAGCAAGCGAAAAGAGAAAGCGCTTTCGGCAGCGTTTGTTCGCACGGCATCTAAACCCGGCAAGTATTTTGATGGGCATGGACTTTTCCTAAAGGTGGACACATCAGGCGCGCGGCGCTGGGTGCAGCGTATTGTCATTCGCGGCAAGCGGACTGAGATAGGCTTGGGGGCTGCGTCTCTTGTCAGTCTTGCAGAGGCGCGGGAAAGCGCGCTGGAGAACCGCAAACTGGCGCGGGCTGGTGGTGACCCATTGCAGGCTAAACGTACTGCTGAGGCCTTGCTAACGTTTGAAGAGGCCGCGCGAAAGGTTCACAAAATCCACGAACCGACTTGGCGCAACAAGAAACATGCGGCGCAATTCATTTCCACGCTCGAAACCTACACATTCCCCCGCATCGGCAAACTGAAGGTTTCTGAAGTCACCACAGCGGACGTGCTGGCAGTGTTGCAACCGATCTGGCTGGAAAAGCCCGAAACCGCGCGGCGGGTGCGCCAGCGTATCGGCACTGTGATGAAGTGGGCGGTCGCCAATGGGTGGAGACAGGATAACCCAGCAGATACGATTTCATCGGCGCTTCCCAAACAGGAGAAAACCCAGGTGCACCGCAAGGCGTTACCATATAACGAGGTTGCCGAATTTCTCGTATGCCTCAAGGGCTCCAACGCAGGGGTTGCCACCAAGCTTGCATTGGAGCTGCTTATCTTGACTGCTTCGCGGTCTGGCGAGGTGCGATTGGCCGAATGGTCGGAGTTTGATTTGGAAAGCGCTGTCTGGACCCGCCCAGCGCTGCGCATGAAGGCAAAGAAAGAGCATCGCGTCCCCTTGTCCGCGCGCACGTTGGAGGTGCTGTCAGAGGCCAAAAAGCTGGGCGCTGGCGAGGGATTGGTTTTCCCCGGCACCAAGCAGGGCAAGCCATTGTCTGACATGACCCTGTCAAAGCTAGTCAAGACGCTTGGTTATGATGTGGACGTGCATGGGTTTCGTACCTCATTCAAGACGTGGTCGCAGGAACGCACCAATACCCCACGCGATGTGTCAGAGGCAGCATTGGCACACACGGTCAAGGACAAGGCTGAAGCGGCCTATGCGCGGTCAGATTTTTTTGACAAACGCAGGAAATTGATGGAACGTTGGGCACAGCACATTCGAGATCTGCCAGCAGAAAATGTCATAAATCTGAAATAATGTTTGCACCTGAGAACCATTATAGCTGGATCACCCTTCGGGAGGATTCAGAGGATTGGGCAACCGGAATCCTGTTAGCTGGTCTTCCCAATGTTCAGAAAACAAACATCGAAAATATCTCGGCCCCTTCAGTGAAGCACTCTCTTTTCCAGGCCCTCGTTGCTGAGGGTTTTTGCTATGGTAATGGCGAGGCCTCGTTTGTACACGGCCTATTGTCAACTTGGCTGATTGCCAACTTCCTTGAACGCTACAATACCTTGGCATGTTCTCCGGCGGGACTAACAATGCGTGCAAGCTCGCTCATGACGCTCCACGCAGATAGAATGGATTGGTTTCGCTGGCCTTGGCCCAAATTCTCCGAAGGTGAATTTCATGGGTATTTCCAACAGTTCCGTCTAGGGAAGTTCTCTGTCAGTGATGTAAACGCAAGGTTCATCGGGCTTGACTTCGAGACAGGCACTGTGGCGTTCAAGAACAATACTAAGCTCCTCTACAAATACGCTGCTCACCACAATGACAGTGACTACGAAGTCGAGAGACTAGTCGAAAAATACCTGATCCCTTTCAAGGGGTGGGCGATTTGTTGGAACCCAGATGAGTTGCCCGAAACTAATTTAGACGTGTTGGAAGAAATGGGGTTCGGTCATCTGGATCTTGAAGACGCACCGAACCAATTCGTAGCTTCTGAGTCAAACTCTGAAACTGTCTATATGTTTATTCGTGAAGCCTTTCCTGATGGAAAGGGAGATGCGACCTGGTCGGAAGTCGAGCGAAAAGTCGGTTACTCTAGGCGACACATCGTCCGTACCCTGAAGATCAAGGGGGTTTATGATGATTGGTCAAAGGGTGGGCAAACTAGCTAGGCCCACATGATGCCCAGATGCCCAGCTTTATTGCCGTGTCAATCTTAGACTAGGTTCCTGTTATGTCTGAAACAAACCAAAGGGAACCAAGATGGCAGAACCGCACCTAAGACGACCCGCCGTTGAGGCCGCAACAGGCCTGAGTAGAAGCAGTATTTACGACATGATGGACAAGGGCGACTTTCCTCGCCCAGTCCGTATTGGCAAGCGCGCCGTTGCATGGCCTGAAACTGCCATCTCAGATTGGTTGTCAAATAGACCGACTACCAAGCCGCTGGTTGGGTAAAGCAACACCCACGCAGTTCTAAAAACTGGCGCGGGTGCTGGGTAGTCTGGTCACGTAAACCCTATCGCTTCGCGCCTCTCCAATCAATGAGGCATATATGAAAATCAACGTCACCCTATTGGGCGGCGAATGCCCCCGCGTGTTCACTCTGTCGGGCCGCATTGGTCAAACATTACACCACTTGACGCAGGCTAAAGGGCGGGGCATTTCCTCGCTTGAAAACCCCGCAATCCGTCTCGCCGCTCATATCCATGTGTTGCGAGGCATGGGCTTTGTCATCGACACAGAAAGGGAGCCGCATGGCGGCGCATATCCTGGCTATCATGCCAGATACCGCATGCACAGTTCGGTCATCTTGGGTCACAGCCAGGGGGGCGGCAAGCAATGACTGTTTGCCCTGCAAAAGCCCCGGCTAGCCCATTTGAGCGCCGCCTGAAGGTCAAGCACGGCCCCCTGGCCATTGGCTCCGCACTAATAGCGAACTGCGTGGAGGAAGCCGCTGATGGCGTCTAAAGGCAAGCGTCGAGATTCAGAGGGACAGTATTTAACACTGCCTTATGCGCAACTCAAATCTAAAGCATGGCGGTCCCTTTCTGGGGCCGCTGTCAAAGTCCTGCTTGAGCTTCACACTCGGTTCAACGGCAGCAACAATGGCAATGTGCGTCTATCCATGAATGAGGCGGTAAAGGCGCTGGGTATATCAAAAGGCACCGCCCAACGCGCCTTTGTCGAACTCGAAGAAAAGGGCTTTATCGCGCTGCAAACCCCCGGCAACTGGTACAATCGGCGCGCGCATGAATGGCGGCTTACAACAAAGCGGATGCAGACCGCAAAAGGGTTGAGGGTTGCCACAAATGATTGGCGGTTCTGGCAGCCAAAAACAAAAGACGGTCCGACAGAGAACCCGTCGCCAAACTCGACGGGACCAATGGGAAACCCAAGGCCCGTTTCCGGGTCCACCACAGAACCCGTCAAAGCCTGAAGCGTGGAAGTGCAGGGTGCTGAGGTGGGACACTAATACTAACCACTCTCATGGAAGGAACTCCCCATGAATCGAAGGCAAAAATCTAAGGTGGTTTCAGGGCCGCGACCCTGTCGACTGTTGCAGTTGCCTATTGATTTCGGAAAAAAATGGAGGACGCTCTAATGGGTGGATATGGATCTGGGCGAACTGGCTACAAGCAAAAAGCCGAAAGCTGCCGCTCATTGGATGTAAACAAGATGCACCAAGAGGGTTGCTTGTCAGAGGGCTGGCGCGGCAACTGGCAGTGGTCCCGCAATGGCGAGGTGCTGTCGAAGATTGGAATGCGGGCGGAGCAGGGGCGTATTGTCTTGGACTACCGCGTCCGCCTGCATGGCGGTGAATGGGAGCCGGTAACCCAGCCTGTCAAAATCAGCTATGTGGATTGCAATTTTGGCGGACAGAGACCCTTTTTCCTTTGTCCCGGTGTCGTCAACGGGCAGCACTGCGGGCGGCGCATGGGCAAGCTGTTTTCAGGCGGGCGCTACTTCCTCTGCCGACATTGCTACAGCATCGCGTATACCAGTCAGTCAGAACCCCGCTACGACCGCATGTTGCGGCGGGCCAACAAGCTGCGCATGGCGCTGGGCGGCGAACCAGGTACAGCCCATTGGATAGCGCCCAAGCCCAAAGGCATGTGGCAACGGACCTACCAGCGAAAACGGTTTGAGATTGAGTGCTGCGAAGACAATGCAAACCAACTTTTCATAGCAAAATATGCTCATCTTCTCAGCTTAGGAGAACGCGAAATGTATTTCGGTGAATAATTAAATCAGGAATACTAGCACGACCGACAGTTGACCTTGCCCAATCAACCGCCTCTATTGCTGGAAACTGGTACGCCTAGGAATTATTATGACGCCCCAAGCATTTATTAAAAAGTGGCACGCCAACGAACTCAAAGAGCGTTCTGCCTCTCAGTCCCATTTCAACGACCTTTGCAAATTGTTGGACATTGATGACCCAACAACTGCGGACGGTAAAGGAGAATGGTTCACGTTCGAGAAAGGCGCATCAAAGACCAGCGGCGGCGATGGTTGGGCGGATGTATGGCGCAAGGATTGCTTTGCTTGGGAATATAAGGGCAAGCGCGCCAATCTGGACAAGGCTTTCGACCAACTGTTGCAATACTCAATCGCGCTGGAAAACCCGCCGCTTCTCATTGTGTCGGATATGGAGGTTATCCGCATCCACACCAACTGGACCAATACCGTTCAGAAGGTCCACACCATCCCGCTGGACGACCTCACAGACGCTGCAAACCGCGACTTGTTGCGCAATGCCTTCCTTGATCCTGAAAAGCTCAAACCGACCAAGACCCGCCAACTGGTCACCGAACAGGCCGCACAGAACTTTGCCAACATGGCCCAACGGCTACGCGAACGCGGTCACGACCCGCAAGAGGTGGCGCATTTCGTCAACCGTCTGGTGTTTTGCATGTTCGCCGAGGATGTTGAGCTGTTGCCGAACAAGATGTTCGAGCGGATGATTAAAACCGCCCGTCCCAAGCCTGAGACATTCGCGACCCATGCCAAAGCGCTGTTTGGCGCGATGAAAAAGGGCGGCTTGGTTGGGTTTGAAACGGTCGAATGGTTCAACGGCGGCTTGTTTGACAGTGACGATGTGTTGCCGCTGGAGTGGGAGGACTTGGACGACCTCATTCGCGCCGCCACGCTGGATTGGTCCGATATTGACCCCTCTATCTTTGGAACGCTGTTCGAGCGCGGCTTGGACCCTGCCAAGCGCAGCCAACTGGGCGCGCATTACACCGACCGCGACAAAATCATGCAAATCGTCAACCCGGTCATTGTCGAGCCGCTGTTGGCGGAATGGGCAGAGGTCAAAGCGCAGATTGAGGTGCAACTGGACAAAGCGCCCAAGGCGACAAAGACAAAGCTGCTCAGCACCAAAGAGAAATCCGCCGCGACCCGTGCGCAGGACAAGGCAGAGAAGCTGCACCTTGGCTTTATTGAACGGCTCAAAGCGTTTCGCGCACTGGACCCTGCCTGCGGGTCAGGCAACTTCCTCTATATCGCGCTGCTTGAGCTGAAGAACATCGAACACCGCGTCAATCTGGAGGCAGAGGCGCAGGGCCTGCCGCGCGGCTTTCCCCAACTGGGGCCAGAGGTGGTGTTGGGGATTGAGCTGTCTTCCTATGCGGCGGAACTGGCACGGGTCTCTGTCTGGATTGGTGAAATCCAATGGATGCGGCGCAACGGGTTTGAAGCGGCCAAGAACCCGATTTTGCGGACGCTGAACACCATTGAGAACAGGGACGCCGTACTGGATTCAGACGGGACGCGCGCAAAGTGGCCAAAAGCGGATGTTGTCATTGGTAACCCACCGTTCTTGGGCAACAAAAAAATGAATAGGGAACTAGGTGAAGCCTATACCTCCTCGCTGAGGTCCGCATACGCAGAAGTATCTAGCAGCGTGGACTTGGTGGCATATTGGTTCGTAATCGCATGGAAACAAATGCAAGCCGGAAGTCTTGAACGAGCCGGACTTGTATCAACAAACTCAATACGTGGTCAGACGAACCGCGAAGTCGTTCAGCCAATCGCTAAGAGCGGCAATATTTTTGAAGCTTGGGAAGACGAAGAATGGACGGTTGATGGTGCGGCGGTTCGTGTTTCTCTTGTATGTTTTTCCAGTTCTAAAATGTCGCTTATTCGGCTGAATGGAAAAGCTGTCGCTAGCGTACAAGCGGACTTAACAGGGTTGCTAAGCGACACTATTCTACTTGATCCCCTCAAGTTGGCTCAAAATTCGAACAAATCATTTATTGGAATTCAAAAAAATGGCCCGTTCGACGTAGAGCAACCAACGGCGGAGGATTGGTTACTTCGACCCGCCAACCCGGATGGAAGTTACAACAAGAGCGTTCTGAAAAAACTATTGTCTGGTCGCGACATTACTGGGCGGGACCGAAGCAGATGGATTGTCGATTTCTTCGGGTTCGCAAACGATGCGGCCATGTTCTTCGATGGACCTTACCAACACGTCCAAAAGTATGTCTTGCCTGATAGGTTAAACAACAACCGCGAAATTCGCCGTCGTAATTGGTGGCTATTTGGCGAAGTAATGCCAAAGATGCGATCAAATGCACTTACGCTAAACCGGCACCTTATAACCAGCCTAACTTCCAAGCACGGCTTCTTTGTATGGAACAGCCCTCAGTCACTTTGTGACAGCACCTGTGTGGTTATTGCGTTAGAGAATGACACGAGCTTTGGCATTCTTTCTAGCCGTATTCATCGTGTTTGGTCGCTACGATTTGGCAATCGTCTTGGCGTCGGAAATGACCCCCGCTACACCCCCTCAACCACATTCGAGACCTTCCCCTTCCCCGAAGGCCTCACCCCCAACATCCCCGCCGCCGATTATGCAGCCGACCCGCGCGCGGTCAAAATCGGCACCGCCGCCGCGCGGCTAAATGAGTTGCGCGAAAACTGGCTCAACCCCGCCGACCTTGTCACCCGCGTCCCCGAAGTGGTCGCAGGCTATCCCGACCGCATCCTGCCCAAAGATGACGCCGCCGCCACAGAGCTGAAAAAACGCACCCTCACCAACCTCTACAACACCCGCCCTGCATGGCTAGACAATGCGCACAAGACCTTGGACGAAGCCGTGGCAGAGGCCTACGGCTGGGGCTATGACTGGCGCGATGGGAAGCTGTCCGAGGATGAAATCCTGTCCCGCCTGTTCCAGCTCAACCAAGAGCGTGCAAAAGCAGAGGCCAAAGCCGCCGCAAAAGCGAAACCAAAGCCCAAGGCAAAACCAAAGACCAAAAAGCCCAGCGCGAAAGGTGCCAAAAATGTCAAATGACCCAATCGTCTGGGGCGTCCATATGGGCAGTCACGTTGCCGACCGCCCCATTGAAGGCGGCTATGTCGCCATCGGCTGGCCCGAAATGGGGGACTTGACCAAAATCGCCCCTAGCCGTGACGCCTTCAAAGAAGCACTGGCCCTCGCCTATCCAGACAAAAAGAAAGGCGCGATACCCGTTGACGCAGGGACCATGTTCAAGTTTTTACATGAAATCAAAGCGGGTGACTATGTGGTCTATCCGTCCAAGGCAGACCGGATGGTCAACATTGGCCGCTTCAAAGGGAACGTCCAACACCACGCAAACGACCCGGACGAATACCCGACACGCCAGCTTGTAGACTGGCTGGGCCACTTCCCCCGCGATGAATTTAGCCAAAGCTCGCTAAACGAGATTGGCTCATTTCTCACCATGTTTCGGGTCAAACGCCACGCACTCGAATTTCTCAGCAAGGTTGACCCGACCGTCACAGCGCCTGCGCCTCGCGACAGTGTAGACCCAGACACAGCAGAGGACGCCACAGACGACGACACAGCGACCGTTGCCGCCTCAGTACAGGCAGAGGCCAACACCAGCGACTTTGTCATAAAGCGGCTCATGACGCAGCTCACAGGTCACCAATTCGAGGACTTCATGGCGCATTTGATGGAGTGCATGGGCTACACCGCCCGCGTCACCCAAAAGAGCGGCGATGGTGGCGTTGATGTTATCGCCCATATGGACCCGCTTGGGTTCCAACCCCCTATCGTCAAAGTGCAATGCAAGCGAACCACCGGGCAAACGCCCCGCCCAGACGTTGACCAACTGCTAGGGACACTCGGGGACGGCGAATACGGTCTGTTCGTCAATCTGGGGTCATATGCGCGCGGTGCAGTCGAGCTGGAGCGCAACCGCGCCAAGTTGAGGCTTATCAACGGCGAACAATTTGTAGAGCTGATTTTCGAGCATTACGCCCAACTCGCCCCGCGTTATCGCTCTATGATACCGCTCAAACAGATATTTGTCCCGGACCTACCCCAAGACTAATAGACAATCATGCCAAATCGAAATGGCGGGCAAATTGGGGGACGGCCAAATGCCGAGAAGCCCTAAACATATGATATAATGTACAAAATTCAGGATTTCTGGCGGAGACGAAGGGATTCGAACCCTCGAGACCCTTCCGGGCCTACTCCCTTAGCAGGGGAGCGCCTTCGACCACTCGGCCACGTCTCCGTTGATGCGTATAGCCAACTAAACATAGGGGTTACAAGGCGAAAGTTCCCGTTTTTGAAATTTTTTCATTTGGGCAACAAACCCCTCAAAATGGCACTCAGAGGCACTGAATGGCACTGGGTTTGGGAAACATTTGGTCAATTTCCCTTACAGAGAAAGCGCGCTGAACTGCGTCAAGTCAATTTTGCGATGGCAATTGCCAAGCACGAGAGCCAACGAACAAAAAGCGTTTCCGTCAACGCCCACTCGAACCGATCTCCTTTTTGTAAGGAGGTTTGGTCATGAAAAAAGTCAAGGACGACCCAGGTTCAGTAACCACAAAAGAGCTGGCCGAATATTGGAGAATGCCATCGGTTAGAGCCGCTCGTGAACTTGCACTGGCGCTCGGCCTACGGCGTATCAATGGCAAATTTCCCTGGTATTCCGTTTGGGCAATTGAGGGCCTGGCTCCACCGCCAAGCTACAGATGGGAAGAATTAAAGCTTCCGCATAGTACTGCAGGCGATGTGGCTGAGGCGCTCGGAGAGACTATACGATCTGGAAGGCGGCGTGGCGTTTCAAAGCCTGATCCGAGTTTCCCAGACCCGATCCCGCTGCGAAAAAAACCGATACTCTGGCGAACAGCCCAGCTGCGCGCTTGGCAGGCGGGTTTGCCAGTCCCCAACTATCGGGTCGCTTCGACGGCAGCACGGCGCACACCAAAACCCTTGGCCAACCGAACTCAAGAACCTCCGTCCAATACCTACAATCCGTTCGCCGAAGCACGATCTGCGGCCACCAGGAACGGTTAAATGACACCCCCGACGAACAACGGAAAACATGACAACCACCCGGCAACATTGTTGCGGCGTTTATTGAGCAGTGTTTGTCAATTTCCGCTTCGTCCCAACGAAGAACGGCCAATCTGAACGATGAAGGGCCAAATGAGGACATGACACCTATGACATATAATCCTTTCGAATTTATCTCCCACAGCGATGCGGCAAAGGCAGCATCCAAAGCAGAAAACATGGAGGATGTGCTGAACTGGCTCGACAGCGATGACTGTGACCTCGCCCAGACAGTCCGTCGCACCTACTCCCAGGCAGTGAGGAAAGAAGTATGGCTCCTAAATCGCAGTGCAGACCGGATCCCAGCCTGCTCTATGTATTTCCAAAGAGAGTTCCCGAACAGGAAATACGATAGCTCCTGGGGTAAGACGTTCTCCGCTGCCAAACGATGGAAAAGAAACGTTTCTGCTGCCATCAACGGCGCGACTGGCCTGATCGCCGAACATCGGGCGCGCAGGTCTCGGCAGGATAGCTGGTCTTCATTGCAGCACGTGCTCGAAGAAATTTACACCTCAGGCTTAAAGCCTGCGCTGATATCCAATCAGAAGCAGCTCATAAGCGTTCAAAGTTGCGCAGATACTGCCAGAAAGCAGAATTTGGAGGCCAGTGAGATTAACCCGGAGCTCGCGCTTCATCTTTACAACTCCGTTCCCACCTCAGGGGCAAAGGAGTCTGTGGAAAAAGCATTTGAGCTCCTCGACAAAGTTCGGAGCAGCAAGGATCCACGCGTGCAGGGGCTTCTACCTGTTCAGCCCATCTGCTTTGAAAAGCCAGCGCGCGCTAACGCTGTCGAAATACCTGAACGCCTGCTGCATGAACTAAACACTTGGGTCGAGTTGGCATCACGCGGTCGCTGGTCAATTACTGACAATCGATACACGAATGGGATTTCCACTCAGCCCTTTATCAGCGCGGTAAAGAAGGTCCTTGCAACCGCTGAATTGGCGGGGGCAGTTTCACTCGCTGAGCTTGATACAATTGCAGCCGTCTTCGACAAAAATGTCTTGGTATCAGTCGTTCGAAAGCTTCGAGATCTCGATAGAGGTCGGGAAGACGGCGCTATCACACCTCGCACTGCCCGAGGTTACATCGAAAACCTTGTTCCGTTCCTGGAGCGCAATGGCGAGGATGCTTCAACCGTCAAAAGCATCCTTGATACGGACACTTGGCTCAAAGCTGGAGCTCGGCGCAAAGGCGAGATGGCGCCGCACGTTCGGTCCTTCTGTGAAAGCGTCGTAAGAGACATGAATGCCAGGCTGCGGTTTCTGTCGCTTCACATCCTATTCAGGAAGAAGGCAGAATTCCACCTCCGAGCCGCACAAAAAGCGGCAGGCCGGGAAACCGAACATCACCTGTTGATTGTCACTGAGAACTGACCCGGTATGCCGATAAATTGTCACTGAGAATTGACCCATGTGAACACACTGCCCCGACGGTTTTCGTTGGGGGGATTGGGAGTGATAGACATGGGAT